>NZ_JAFBCZ010000030.1 GCF_016907925.1 Herpetosiphon giganteus
CTGGGAGTCATGGTGGTCCTTTCCTTGGTCTGTTGCATTTCCAAGTATAGTCCACCTGGCTCTCGTTAATTTTGCACCACTTTCGTTATACCACCATGTTAACCCTTCAAGATAATTACGGCGATCTCCTCACCAAGGGGGCGATGCTCGTGCGCGCCACCACAGAATCATCTCCGGACGACGAACAGTATCGGAGAGTCATAGAAGCCATGGTGAGGATTCGGATTGAGGGCGACGTACGAAAGGAAGTTCTCGCGTTCAAGCAATCGCTGGAAGCCCATGACGAGGATCTTCAGTTTCAGCGTATCACGGCGGTTGGAGAGCGGTTCGTGACCTACGGTGCGGTGTTACGGCGCGCTATGCCATCGAACATTGAGCACTTTATAGCTGTCCTGCGACTCTTTAATGAGAAGGTGGATACACTGTTGGGCTTATCCTTTGTCCAACACATCAGGGAGCACGAGAACGAAGCCAAACTATGTGAAGATCGCGCCTACCACCTCCGGAAGCGATCTCAATGGAAATTAACCTTTGTCCATTTTCTAGTAAACCGTCGGAACAAAGCCAAAATACGGGCAGCGCGGGCAGCCAACGACCAGTATCTGTCCACTGCGATAGCGAAAGGACCAAGCTCCGAAGCAACCGCTGCCTTTGTGCTGAGCATGCGCTGCTTCCTCGACGATAGCGAAGAATATTCGCTGGAAAACCTCGCGCAACTCTACACCAGTGCAACAATTGGTACCGAGCATGCCAGCCGCTATCTCTCGAATCGATACATATTCGCTATTGCATTGGATGGAGTTACGGAACTGGTTGATCGAGAGAAGGCCGTTGATACCGATGGGAACGTGATCGGCAGTATCGACAAGCCGCTAACCCAGCGGCAGGTGTTTGATCTGTGGATCTATGGGGGTCTCTCGCACGCCAAGCGAACCAAAAAGCAGCGGTTTGACGCGCTCGTTGGCGACCCCGTGAAGCGGGCGCTGCTCTGGCAGAGCTTTGTTGATTGGCTGGATGAGTATTGTAGGCATTTGAGGGTGCAGAGCTATGTCAACAAAGCGATGCTCCTGGAGTTGGAAAAGCTTGTTTGAGATATGGGAAGCATTCCCTCGAAAATATGCATCCTGCGGGAAAAGCACAAAAAAGTCGAGGGCAGCATCCTCAAGGGTTGGTGGCTCCCGCTGCGGGCGCATCGGCCAGATAGTTTGGATACGCTTGGCTTCGAAATCCCCAGTATTCGGCATCCAATCCAGCTTTTATTAAGCTTTTGTAACAATTTTAGATTAAAACTGCCAGCGCTACGAACAAATGTGGTGCTGGCGGGCGATCATGCTGCGGTTTGCTATGCCAAACTAGGACCAACCAATGCCCAGCAACGAGCATTCATCCTGATGAGTGTATAGGAATGTTAGGAAATATTTTACTTGTAAGGCTATGTTCAATTTAGCATAATGATCATAATTCTCCTCACAACTGAGCCAAGTTTAGAGAAAAATGCGCCTAAATGGAGAGAATATAGAGAAACTTGGAGAAAATATCCCCCATTAATCATCCCACATAAAGGGGATACGAAACTGCTTATGGTGTAGGATCAGAGGGATAACACCAAGGGATTAATCTGTATCACGTATCAGCTTGACACTACCTAGCAAAACGTCTATGATACGGCAGGAAACGGAATTCTTAGCAATCTCTTAACACAGCTTATCATCGTGCCATTTCGTCGGTGAACCTTAACAATTGAGCCAGGAGGAAACCCTGTGGACTTTATCCTTCCAGCTCTGGCTTTACTCATTGGCCTAGCTGCAGGCGCAGGCGGTGCCTATGTTTGGTTAACAAAAAAATCTGGTGTAGCACTCGCCCAAGCTGAAGCAGCAGCACAACTACAATTAGAACAAGCCAAGACTGAGTACAAACAATTGCAATTAAAAGCCCGCGAAGAACAACAACAACTGCGGGAAGTTGGTGAAAACGAACTCCGCGAAGCCCGTTTACGCTTGCAAAAACAAGAAGAACGGGTCAATCGCAAAGAAGAAACCCTCGAACGTAAGCTCGACCAAACCGAAAAGCGCGATCGGCAGTTAGGCCAGCGCGAGCGAGCGGTCGAAAACTTACACAGCGAAGCCGAACGCCTCCGCACAGCCCAACAAGCTGAGCTGGAGCGGGTCGCAGGTCTCACTAACGAACAAGCACGTGAAATCATTCTGACTCGTGTTGAACAAGAAACCCGTGCCGAGGCTGCTCGCCGCATCCACGAAATCGAAGCGGCAGCAAAGCTCGATGGTGACCGCATTGCACGCAAAATCGTTGGGTTGGCGATCCAACGCTGTGCATCGGATTATGTCGCCGAAATTACTGTAAGCACGGTACAACTGCCCAGCGAGGAACTCAAAGGACGGATTATCGGGCGCGAAGGCCGCAATATTCGGGCCTTCGAACAAATTACCGGTGTCGATATTATCGTCGACGATACGCCCGAAGCGGTCACGCTCTCATGTCACGACCCAGTACGTCGTGAAGTGGCTCGCCTAACCCTGAACCGCCTGTTGAAAGACGGTCGGATTCACCCCGCCCGCATTGAGGAAGTCGCTGATAAAACCCGCCAAGACCTTGAGCAAATAATCCGCGAAGAAGGCGAACGCGTGGCCTACGAAGCCAACGTCCAAGGCCTTCATCCAGATCTTATGAAGATTCTGGGGCGGTTGAAATATCGTACCAGCTACGGCCAAAATGTGTTGCAACATTCGTTAGAATGTGCCTTTTTGGCAGGAGCGATGGCAGCAGAACTGGGCGCGAATGTGCAGGTTGCCAAGACCGCAGCCCTGCTCCATGATATTGGAAAAGCCATTGACCACGATGTACAAGGGCCGCACGCGTTAATCGGCGCTGATATTGCCCGACGGCTTGGCCGCAACGCGGCGGTAGTTCATGCAATTGCTGCCCATCATAACGATGAGGAACCTCAAACTGTTGAGGCCTTTCTTGTTCAAGCCGCCGATGCCATCTCTGGTGGTCGCCCAGGTGCCCGCCGCGAGACCATCGATCTCTACATCAAGCGGCTCGAAGCTCTTGAACATGTCGCCACATCGTTTCCTGGTGTTCAACGGGCATTCGCAATTCAAGCAGGTCGGGAAGTTCGGGTGATGGTGCAACCCGATGCGCTTGACGATCTCGAAAGTATCCATTTGGCCCGCGAAGTGGCCAAAAAGATCGAGAGTACCCTGCAATATCCAGGTCAAATCAAAGTTACCGTCATCCGCGAAACCCGTGCGGTTGATTATGCACGGTAAGTAGGCGAAGCTCTGTGTCTGAGGGAGCGGGCAACGCTGGCCCAAAACCAGCGCCCTTCCCCTCAACCTGAGAAGGCGCGATGCGTGCATGACAGCAATCTCTACCGTTCCTTTTCAAGGAGGCAGCAATGGCGTATCAACTTGATCGCTTTAGCAACGACGACCAACGGACCACTTCAGCCGATGCGCCCAGCAATGCTGGCGCAGTACACAACGATGCAGAAGTTTTAAAGGTCTCAACCCGTTCACGCCCATCGGCAGTAGCCGGGGCCATTGCCGGAGTTATTCGCGAAGCTGGCCATGCCGAAGTTCAATCAATTGGCGCTGGCGCAACCAATCAAGCGATTAAAGCGGTTGCAATCGCACGTTCATACCTTCAAGAAGAAGGCATCGATATTGTTTGCGTCCCCTCGTTTATTGATGTTGCCATCGATGAAGAGGAACGCACGGCAATTCGCTTGTTGATCAAAAAAGGCTAAAGCAGGTTGAGGCGGTTGCATGCCGAGCAATTGCTGTTGGCACCATTAATCAAGGCGATTGGGCTGATGCTCGATCGCCTTGATGCATTTTAGGCTACATCTGAAACCCACCAGGGTTCTGAATTTTGTTGGTAAACCAGTAGCGAAAATCAGCAACATGGCGGCTGAGCTTGGCGCTCAATTCTTGCCATTCGTTGCTTTGTAAAAATGAGCGTAGTTCAATCTCTTCATCCGAGGTAATCCCCAAAATCATCTCTGGAGCCTCAGGCGTTCCGCCCAGCGAAAGCCAAGCATCGCTAATTGCGCCATGCTTCATCAGAGCAGGAACAAACTCACTCGTAACATACTCAAGATGAGCTTGCTCGCGCCCTTCTGCTATATTCCAACTCATCAGTAGTTTTATCATAGTTCTATTGTAGCAGAATTCACACCCAGCGGCAGCATTTAGACCTGCTTTAACAGCCAAATGGCCGAGGGTCGTGGGTCGCAATATAGGCCTGATTATCCATTGATTGCGCCAGTTGCTTGGTGTAGGCTAGGGCTATTGGTTCACTTGGTTTACGACAGGTGGCTCTATGTCGATCAACTGCTATGCATGTCAAACCGTTGTGGCTGCAACGGATGTTCGTTGCCCACAATGCCATCAACCCTTGCTGCTGCGCAATCGCTATCGGGTCAAAAGCCTGCTCGGCCAAGGCGGTTTTGGCGTGGTTTACGAAGCATTCGATGTCGATTTAGCCCGCCATTATGCGATTAAACTGATTACCGCCAATTCGCCAGCCATGCGCGAACAGGTCACAGTCGAGGCCCAAATTCTGGCCCAACATGCCCGCCATTTGCCCTTCATTCCCGAAGTTTATGATATTTGGAGCGAGGGCAACGTCATTGCCTTGGTGATGGAGTTTGTCAGCGGCACAACGGTTGGTTCATTAATCGAGACTCACGAGCGCTTGGCGGCAACCATGGTCGAGCATTTTTTAACCGTGATGCTGAGCCAATTAGCGCAATTGCATGCGCTCAATATTATTCATCGCGATATTAAGCCCGAAAATATTAAGCGCACCGCCGATGATCGCCTTGTGTTGCTCGATTTTGGCATTGCCAAACGCAGCCAAAGCACTGAAACCGCCGCCAAAGCGTTTTCGCTTTTTTATGCCTCACCTGAGCAATCGCGCGGACGTGCCACCGATGCCCGCTCCGACTTGTATAGCCTTGGCGCAACCGCCTACCACATGCTAACCGGCCATTCGCCAGTTCCAGCAGAATCACGCATTTCCGGCCATATTCGGCTGCGTCGCCCGAGCGAGTTGGCCGATAATGTGCCAGCAGGGTTAGATGCACTTATGTTGCAATTGCTGGAGCTTGATCCGAATAAACGGCCTGATACAGCCGAAAAAGCCTTGCAATTGCTCAAAAACCCGAGCAAAACCAGCCAAACTATCAACGAAAACAATACAATTCGCGGGCCACAACTGGTTTCGAGTGCAGGCAAAGCGACGATTGCGCTCAACACACCAAGCCTCGCCGAAGCGCCAGCAGCCAAAAGCAAAGCCCGTTGGTATATCGGCATTCTTGGCTTGTTGGTTGTGGTTGGCTTAATTGGCACCCAAGTTATGTTGAGCATGCGCTCGGCTGGTGCAGCCGATTCGACCGCCACGGCTCAGGTTATTGCAATTATTAATTTGCCATCGACTGAACCAACTGCCAACATGGTTCCCACTACGAGTGAGCCAACCATTGAACCAACTGTCGAGCCAAGTCAAGTGCCGCCAACCATTGAACCGACGATCGAGCCAAGCCAAGTGCCACCAACCGCTGAACCAACGATCGAGCCAACCCAAGTCTTAGCCCCAGAAATTAGCCAATTGGCAGATTTGATCAATCAATTTCGCAGCCAAAATGGGCTACCACCCTTACTGCTGCAACCGCAAGTGCAAAGCGTGGCCCAAGCCCATAGCGACGATATGGCCAACAACAACTATTTTAGCAACAGTACCCCTGCTGGCCAAACAATTGGCGATTTGCTGCGCCAAGCCAATCACATTAGCAGCTTCTGGAATGTGCATATTAGCGCTGGCCATAGCAACGCCCAAGCCGCCTTCGATGCGCTGATCAACGACCCAGGCTTGCAGGCCGATTTGCTCAGCCCCAACATTAGCGAATTTGGCATTGGTCATGCCCAAAATGCCCAAGCAACCTACGGCCATTATTGGGTCGTTGTCTATAGCCAACCCTAAATCATTGCCCTTTTGCATGCCCATGGTATGATCGCTTGACAAGCCTACTACATTCAGGCTAAGATGCTCTGAAAACGTTTCCATGGCTCATTCGAGAGGACACCCCCATGGCATATACGATTAAAGATGTGGCAAAACGGGCGGGGGTTGGCATCGCGACAGTTTCGCGGGTGCTCAACGAATCGCCGAACGTCCTGCCGGAAACTCGGGCCAGAGTTTTGGCGGTCATTGACGAGCTTGGCTATCGGCCAAATCATGCTGCGCGGCAATTAGTAACTGCCAAAACCAACGCAATTGCAATTATTCTGCCCTTCCTCACGCGGCCATTTTTTATTGAAGTTCTGCGCGGCATTGAATCGGTTGTAGCCAATTCCGAATATCAGCTGATTATTTTCAATGTTGATTCGCCTGAGCAACGCACGCGCTACTTCAATACGCTGCCATTTTTGGGCCGCACCGATGGCTTGTTGATTGTTTCGCTACCCTTAGCACCGCCCGAAATTAAACGCCTGCAAGCTGCCAACTTACCCGCCGTGATGATCGATACCCAAGCTGGCAATTTGCCTTCGGTGGTCGTCGATAACGTAGGCGGCGCATTCAAGGCGGTCGAACATCTGATTAGCAAAGGCCATCAACGAATTGGCTTTGTCTCAGGGCAGTTGGAGCCAGATTTGGGCTTTACGGTCAACCGTGATCGACAGCGTGGCTACGAGGCTGCCTTAACCGCCCATCATCTGCCAGTGCAGGCCAAATATCTGCGAGCTGGCTTTGACCGCCGCGATTGGGGCCATCAGGCAGCGCTTGAATTGCTCGATTTGGCCGAACCGCCAAGCGCAATCTTTGCTGCCAACGACGATCTGGCGTTTGGGATCATTGATGCCCTGCGCGAACGTGGCTTGAAAGCTGGCGACGATCTAGCAGTGGTTGGCTATGATGATCTTGAAATGGCTCAGCTAATTGGTTTGACCACGATTCATCAGCCAATGGAGCAGATGGGGCGCAAAGGAGCAGAGGTGCTGCTCGCAGCGCTCAACGAAGGCACGCGCCGCCCAACCTTGCACACCTTGCCGGTCAACTTAATTGAACGCGCCAGCAGCGTCAAGCCAAGCAAGGCCTAAGAGGAGATCGTATGACACAGGCGTTATGTCTTGGTGAATTATTGGTTGATTTTGTGCCAACTGAAGCTGGCTTGGGCGTGGCAAATACACGATTATGGCAACGAGCAGCTGGTGGTGCACCGGCCAATGTTGCGGTAGGCTTGGCTCGCTTGGGCGTGAGCAGTGGTTTTTTGGGTATGATCGGAGCCGATAGCTTTGGCGATTTTCTGGCTGAGACCTTGACTGCCCACCAAGTTGACATCCAAGGGTTGCGGCGCATCGAGCAGGCCCGCACTGCTTTGGCGTTTGTGGCTTTACAAGCAGATGGCGAGCGTGATTTTATGTTCTATCGCCATCCAAGCGCCGATATGTTTTTTGCGCCAAGCGATCTTGATCCACGCCAATTTGCTACGGCCAAGTTGCTGCACTTTGGCTCGCTGAGCGCCAGCAACGAGTTGGGCTATCAAACAACGTTGCGGGCAATTGAGTTGGCGCAAGCCAATGACATGCTGCTTTCGTTTGATCCCAATTTGCGGGCAGCGCTCTGGCCCTCGTTGGAAGCAGCGCGCAGCATCATGCTGAAACTGCTGCCGTATGCTCACATCATCAAACTTAGCCGCGAAGAAGCCGAATTTTTGACCGCGTTGGCCGACCCGTTGGCGGCGGCGCAAAGTTTGTGGCATGAACGTAGCCAAGTGATTGTGGTAACCGATGGCAGCGCAGGCTGTTGGTATCAGACAGCAACTGGATCAGGACGGATTGCCGCGCCCACGGTGCAGGCGATTGATGCAACTGGCGCGGGCGATAGTTTTGTGGCCTGTTTGCTAGCGCAATTGATTCAGCAACCAGCCTTGGCCCATGATCAAGCAGATTTTGAACATGCGTTACAGCGGTCATCGATTGCCGGAGCCTTAGCCACCTTGGTGCGCGGCGCGATTCCCGGGCTACCAACAATGCAGCAAATCGAGCAATTTCGGCAATAATAGAATATTGGCTTTGCTAAGCCAAATCGTAGTGCCAGCAACCAAAAAGCGGTTGCTGGCTTCCAATTAACCCCAATTTAGCCAAAATCCGCTTGTGATAAACAAGACCAAACGCTGATGGTATGGTACAATTCGGCGCGAGATATATGTTGTGAAATAAGTGTATGAAACCACGAATTATTGCAGTAGCAAATCAAAAAGGCGGCGTTGGCAAAACCACCTCGACCGTGAATATCGCTGCGGAGCTTGTAGCCCGCGGCCAACGGGTGTTGGTGATCGATCTTGATCCCCAGGGCAATGCCACGACCAGTTTGGGAATTAATAAAAAAGCGCTTAAAGCCACGGTCTACGATGTGCTTTTGGGCAATGCACCAACCGAAATTGTTGTCACCGCAACTGGGCGTGAGCAATTGCAGATGTTACCAGCAACGGTTGAACTGGCTGGCGCAGAAGTTGAATTAGTCGATGAGCATCGGCGTGAGCATCGTTTGCGTGATGCCTTGGCTCCGATTGGATCATCCTTCGACACGATTATAATCGATTGCCCGCCCTCGTTGGGCTTGCTGACCTTGAACGCCTTATGTGCAGCGCATGGAGTTATTATCCCATTGCAATGCGAATATTTGGCCTTGGAAGGCTTGGCGCAGCTCAAAAACACCATCGATTTGGTGCGCACATCGCTCAATCCCGATTTGAATATTTTAGGGGTGGTGATGACGATGTACGATGGGCGGACGAATTTGGCGCAACAGGTCGTGGCCGAAGTGCGCCAATATTTCCCGCAACGCATTTTTAATACCTTAGTTCCGCGTTCGATTCGCTTGAGCGAAGCCCCCAGCCATGGCCAAACGATTCGCGAGTACGACCCAGCAAGCAAAGGCGCGCTGGCCTATAGCATGTTGGTCGATGAACTAAGTCGCAGGCTGGAGGCAGCATGAACCCCAAAAAACGCGGTTTGGGTCAAGGCTTAGGTGCGTTAATTCGCCCTGATCCAAGCACACAGGCTCCAATTGTGGGCGCATTGCAGACCGTGCCGATTGAATCAATCGAAGCCAATCCGCATCAGCCCCGCCAAATTTTCACTCCCGAAGCGCTTGAGGAATTGAGCGCTTCTATTGCGACCCATGGCATTTTGCAGCCGTTGGTCGTGACCCGCACCGCCACTGGCTACGAGCTGATCGCTGGCGAACGCCGCTGGCGAGCAGCGCAACAAGCTGGGCTAAGCGAAGTTCCGGTTATTATCAAAGAGGTTACACCCCAAGAGCGGCTTGAATTGGCCTTGGTCGAAAATATCCAACGCGCCGATTTGAACCCCTTGGAAGAAGCTCAAGCCTACCAACTCTTGCACGATGAGTTTGGCCTGACCCAGCAAGCGATTGCCGAACGAGTGGGCAAAAGTCGGCCTGCGATTACCAATGCTTTGCGTTTGCTCAAAATGCCTTCGGCCTTGCAACAAGCAGTGATGGAGCAGCAACTGACTGCGGGCCATCTCAAGCAGCTGATCACAATTGACGATGAGCGTACCCAAATTTTGGCGATGGAGCAAATTTTGGAGTTTCGGCTTTCGGTGCGTGAAGCCGAAAAAATGGCCCAGTTGATCAAGCACGAAGATCAAACGCCAGCTCAAGCACGAATCGCGATTCAGCAACGTGGGGCGGCTCCCCGAGCATCGCGGCGCAATGGTGTGCCAACGCCAACCCCGAGCACGCGCAATGTTGCGCCAGCCGAGCCAGTTGTGCCCAGTGTTGACGATAATGATGCGGTTGAGCAACTGAGGCGGCAGCTTGGGACCAAAGTTGAGGTTAAACGCCAAGGCGACGGCGGCTATGTGCGCATCGAATTCTACTCCGACGAGCAACTCATTGCCTTGGTTGACTCATTGCTCAATGGAGAAAGCTTGTGAGGAGCGACCTATGGCCAGCGATTCATTGCATATTGCCCTCGTGTGGCCATATGATGCTGCCTACGCTGGCGGCGTTACCGAGCATGTCAATCAACTAACCCACTATTTTCGGGCTTGGGGCCATCGGGTCAGTCTGATCGCCCCCTATTCCAAGGGCAAGCCCGCTGATCCCGATTTTATTCCGCTGGGCCATGTCACGCCAGTCGCGGTTAATGGCTCGGTGGCGCGGGTTAGCCTCTCGCTGACGCTTGGCCCCAAAATTCGCCAGATTCTGCAAAAGCAGCATTTTGATCTGGCGCATATTCACGAGCCATTTTCGCCAACCCTCCCAACGACCTTCCTCAGCCGTTCGAGCGTGCCAAACGTGGGCACGTTTCACGCTGCGGGCACGCGCTCGCTTGGCTACACCACCATTCAAGCCCTGCTACGACGCTTGGAACCAAAATTGCATGGACGGATTGCAGTTTCGGCAGCGGCCCAAGAATTTGCCCATCGCTATTTTCCAGCAGAGTATACAATTATTCCCAATGGGGTTGATGTTGCCACTTATGGCACGCAGCAACCAAGCTATGGCCTGAGCACCACCAGCCCAACAATTTTGTTTGTTGGGCGCTTCAATGAAGAGCGCAAAGGCTTTCGCTATTTGCTTGAAGCCATGAGCTATGTGCAACGAACAAGGCCTGATGCTCGTTTAATTGTTGCTGGCAGCGGCGATCCCACGCCATTTCTGGCCGCCATTCGCCAATGGCAAATTCGCAATGTTGAATGGCTGGGCTATGTGAGCAAGGCTCAACTTGCTGCTCTTTACCAACAAACCACCCTCTTTTGTGCACCTTCGACTGGTGGTGAAAGCTTTGGCATCGTCTTGCTTGAAGCCATGGCCGCTGGGGCAGCAGTGGTAGCTGCTGATAACCCGGGCTATCGTGATGTTTTAGATCATCGCGTACAAGGGTTGCTGGTGCCAGCGCGCAATGCCCAAGCATTGGCGGTTGCGATCTTGCAACTGATCGAGGATCAATCCTTACGGGCTGCAATGGCAGAAGCGGGTACAATCAAAGCGCAACTCTATGCTTGGGAGCGAGTTGCCCAACGTGTGATTGCCTTCTACCGTGGCATTCTCTCTGGTTAGGATGTTCAGGAGGCTCTATGTACAGCACCGGCATTAAACGCTGGGCCCGTCGCTTGATGGAAGACTTTGTAGCTCCAGTGCTTGGTCGATTGGGCATCACGCCCAATATGGTGACCTTAATTGGCGTTTTGCTGACCGCAGGAGTCGCGGCTGTGTTGGCCAATGGCAATTTGCAGGTCGGCGGCGTGTTGCTGATTTTGGCCAGTATTTTTGATCTCTTTGATGGTGCCTTAGCGCGAGCCACCAATCAGAGTAGCCGCTTTGGCGCGTTCTTCGATTCAATTATGGATCGCTATAGCGAGGCGGTTGTTTTCTTCGGCTTATTGATGTTTATTCACACCACCATGATCGGCAACACAACCTTGGCCCTCGGCTTGGTCTACGCCTCAATTATCGGCTCGATCATGGTCAGTTATGCGCGTGCCCGCGCCGAAGGCTTGGGGATTCCGTGCGAAACTGGTTGGCTTGGTCGGCCAGAACGCATTACCATTCTCAGTACATGTTTGATTTTTGGCTGGTTGATGGCAGCTTTGTGGATTCTGGCAATCTTCACCAATGTCACCGCCATTCAGCGCATTTATCACGTGTGGCGCACAGAACAAGCAGCCAACCCGCAACCCAAGCCAGTCAAACCCAGCCGCTGGAATATCAGCCGCAAACAGCCCTAAATTCTAAAAAGTAGAAGCCGTGATCAGGAATGCTGATCACGGCTTTTTTTGGCGACTCCGGCGCGACTCGAACGCGCGACCTTTTGCTCCGGAGGCAAACGCTCTATCCACTGAGCTACGGAGTCGAATCTATCGCTGTGTAGAATACGGCCAAGCTAGCTAATTGTCAAGTTGAACGGCTTCCAAGAGCAGGTTGTTAAGATCCTCTCTCCCGTGGCGCGCGCGAGGGGCTTTAATGGCGTGGTTTTGCATGATTTGTAGTGAAAACAGGTGCACCCCCTCGCCCGCGTTTTCGTGGGAGAGGGGTTGGGGGTGAGGGAACAACAAAACTCATCTTCCAATGCTAAAATAGCGCCAAACCAAGCAATTTAGCTGGAAGGTGGGCCTGCAATGGCAACTGAACCAAGCCGCGAACAACAGATCAAAAAAGCGCAACGCCTTGCCACTATTCAACGCTTTGCAAGCAACATCCAAGGCTTTTTCTATCGATTTAAGCGCTCAGTTGGCCGCCAAGAGTTGATGATCGAGACGGAATTTGGCACAGTGCGGGTGTTGGGCTATGGCTTGGATAATCCCAAAACTACGCCAATTCTGTTCGATTTGCATGGTGGTGGGTTTATTCTGGGCAGCGCCGATATGGACGAAGCCATGAATGTGCAGTTTCAACAGCAACTTGGCTGCAAAGTTATCAGCATCGATTATGCCAAAGCGCCCAAATATCCCTATCCCATGGCGGTTAATCAGGTTTATGCAGTGGTCAAGTATTTCTATGCCAATGCAGAGCGTTATGCAATTGATCGCACTAAAATGGCGATTGGTGGGCATAGCGCTGGCGGCAATTTAAGCGCCGTAACTTGCCTCAAAGCCAAGCATGCAGGCCAATTTCAATTTGTCTGCCAAGTGCTCGATTACCCACCGCTGGATCTTGCGACCAGTCCGTTTGCCAAGCCGAATCCAAAAGGGGCAATTCCACCGCAGATGGCGGCGATGTTTGATGCGAGCTATCGCGAGGAGCATCAAGCCAAAGATCCCTATGTTTCGCCAGTGTATGCGGAGCTTGCTGATTTGGTGGGTTTGCCGCCAGCCTTGTTTATTCTGGCAGGGCGCGATTCGCTACACGATGAGGGTTTGCGCTACGAGGCGCTGCTCAAACAAGCGGGGGTTGCCACCGAATGTTACAGCTACCCTGAGGCTCCCCATGGGTTTACCTACAAAGCTTCAGCTGATACCAGCGCTGCGCTAGCCAACATGGTGGCTTTTTTGCAAAAATATTTACAAGCGTAAATTTCTTATTTCGCGATCTTCGCGTTATTCGTGGTTTGGTTGTACTGATCCCTAATTACTGACCGCTGGCCCCTCGTTCGCCACCCTTCCGTCCCGCCACCGGCGGGAGACGCAGGGGGTTTTCATCCCCCTGCACCCCCTAATATTTGTTTGGTGGATTGTTTTGATGTATCGATTTCCCCACATTCACAACTTTGTGCTCTTGGTGGTTAAGCTACTGGTCAATATTGATTTGTTTGGGTCTTGATCCCTCGTCCCTGACCGCTGGCCCCTCGTTCGCCACCCTTCCGTCCCGCCACCGGCGGGAGACGCAGGGGGTTTTGGACGAGGGATCGGGGGTCAGGGTCTGGGGATCGGGTGCTCGTTCTGGGCCAACAGCCTATCGCCCATTATCATCTTCGTGTTCTTCGTGTTCTTCGCGGTTCCGTTCCCCTTCATCGCCTTCGCGTCCTTCGTGGTTTCAGCGTAGTGTAGGCTTAGAAGGTTTCGCCGCTGGCTAGATCTTGATCAACGAAGCTGCGGGCGTTTACCACAACATTGCGGCCAATCGTATGGCCGGCGCTAACTCGCGCTGCCTTGCCAATTACGGTTAAGCCGGTATTCAACAATTGCGGTTGGGCAGCATTGGGCGTGCCAATTGGGCCTTCGCCCACTTTACAATCGCGGCCAATCACTACCTGCTTGTCAACGACACAGTTATCGAGCACCACGCCTGGCTCAATCACGCTATCGGGCATAATCACCGAATCGCGGATAATTGCACCAGCGCCAACTACAACTCCGGTGCCAATCACCGAGCCTGAAACATGACCATCGACCCGACAACCATCGCAAAGCAAGCTGCGTTCGATCCGCGCTGAAGCGCCAAGCTGGGCGGCTGGGCGTTCAAACGAGCGCGTGCGCACCACCCACTCTGGGTCATACAAATCGAGCGCTGGCGTTTCGGCCAGCAAGGCAATGTTCGATTCGTAATAGGCTTGCACCGTGCCAACATCAGCCCAATAGCCATTGAAGGTATAGGCGCTAACATTGGCTTCGCTGACGATCCGCGGCAACATTTCGCTACCAAAATCAACCGATTGATCGCGATACAGCAGATCGACCAGATATTCTTTGCGGAAGGCGTATACGCCCATCGAGGCCAAGGCGCTACTAGTACGGCGCGGCTTTTCTTCGAAGTTCGTCACCCGACCTTCGCCATCAACCGTGACCATGCCATAACGATAGGCTTCGTGCGGCGGCACGCTATGCACCGCCAAGGTAACATCAGCGCCGCGCTGCATATGCAAATCGAGCAAAGGCCGATAATCCATCTTATAGACGTGATCGCCAGCCAAAACCATGACATAATCAACTGGCCGTTCTTCGATCACATCGAGATGATAGCGAATTGCATCGGCGGTACCACGTTGCCAACCGCCGCCATCAGGCGTTGGAAAGGGGTGCAAAACCCGCACGCCACCTTGTAAGCGGTCGAGATCCCATGGCTTGCCCACGCCAATATGCTCGTGCAACGAACGCGGCTGATGCTGCGAAAGCACGCCAACATCGTAAATGCCCGAATTAACACAATTCGAAAGCGTAAAATCGATAATTCGATATTTGCCAGCAAACGGCGTTGCTGCTGCTGCTCGGCCAGCGGTGAGCACACTTAACGAAGGGCTTGCACCACCAGCCATAATCAAAGCTAAAACACGCATACTATACTCCCAAGCACTAGATCGATTCGCCGCTGGCGACATCGCCGTTGAAGCGGTCTTCATCGCAATCGGATGGAATCACAACATTGCGGCCAATGCTAATGCCTGCGGGAATATGCGCACCCTTGCCAACAATGCTAATGCCCGTGGTCAGTTTATCGGGCTGTAAACGGTTGGGAACGTTCTCAGTGCCAACCCCAAGTTGCACATTCGCACCAATCACCACATCTTTATCAACAATCACCCGATCAAGCACCGCGCCGGGGCCAATCCAGGTGTCGGTCATGACGATTGAATCGCGCACCACCGCCCCGGGCGAAACGTACACCCCAGGCGAAAGCACCGAATGCTCAACCGTGCCGCGTACCACGCAGCCATTACAAATCATCGAGCCTTCGACTTTGCTTTGGGGGCCAAATTTGGCTGGCGGGCGTTCCTCGGAGCGAGTGTGAATCCGCCACTCTGCATCAAACAAATCGAGTGTGCAATCGGGATCGAGCAATTCCATGCTGGTTTCCCAATACGATTGCACCGTGCCCACATCGACCCAATAGCCTGAGAAGGGGTGAGCATACACATTGTCGTTGGCGATCATGGTCGGGATGACGTGCTTGCCAAAATCAAGATTTGGATATTGGCTGCTGGTTTCGCGCAACCGTTCGACCAAGCGTTTGGCATCAAACACATAAATGCCCATCGAAGCCAACGTGCCCTTATCGCGGGCTTTGGGCTTTTCGGTAAACTCGACAACCTGATCGCTATCGTTAACCGTCATAATCCCAAAACGATCGGTTTCGTCGAGCGAAACGTGCATCACCGCCACCGTCAGATCGGCGTTTTTGGCCAAGTGGGTGGCGATCAACTCACGGTAATCCATCTTATAAATATGGTCACCGGAGAGAATCAGCACCAGATCGGCACGTTGTTCACGGATGTAATTGATATTTTGCAGAATGGCATCGGCAGTGCCGCTATACCAACTCTGATCATCGCGACCTTGATAGGGTTGCAGCAAGCGCACCCCGCCGCGATTGCGGTCGAGATCCCAGGGCTTGCCAATGCCGATATGGTCGTTGAGCGAATGAGGCCGATATTGAGTGAGCACCGCAACATCGAAAATATTGGAGTTAACACAGTTGGAAAGCGTAAAGTCGATAATGCGATACTTGCCAGCAAATGGAACCGAGGGCTTGGCGCGTTTTTCGGATAGCACGCTTAAGCGTGTCCCCTCACCGCCAGCCATAATCATCGCGACTACGCGCATAGAACCTCCTTTGGTACCGGGGATTCGCGCACCATTATACTCAATTTCGCCCGTGCTCACGCCAAACACTTCCAGTCTATTTCAGCCAAATTATCTAGCCCCAAAACTGGCAGAGTTTGCTATGCTTAGAGGTATTGATTGGTGTGTTACGAGGAAACCCCTATGAGCAATCACGATCAATTAGCATTAGTGCGCCAAAAGCATATCGAACTGATGCGATTGACCCTCGATACGCTGGGCCATGTGCTCAGCAACGTCAGCCAAGATCAAGCCACCAGCTTGCGCGATGGCCCCGACGGCTGGACTGTTGTCGAAGTGCTGTGCCATTTACGCGATTACGACCAGATTTTTCTCGAACGAGCGCTGATGATGCGCGACCAGGATTTTCCGTTGCTGCCAAGCTACGACCACGAAGCCATGGCGATCGAGCGCAACTACAACAGCAACGATCTCGGTACCGTCTACGCAGCCTTGCAGGAATCACGCCCCCGCTTTATTGCCTTTTTCCAAGCGCTCACCTCTGAACAATGGGAAAAAGCTGGCACGCACCCCGAACGCGGCTACTTTTCGCTGACCGATGCAGCCATGCAAGTCGGCATTCACGATGTGATTCACCTTGAGCAAATCAGCCGGATTTTATTGCAAGCAAAGGGGCAATAGCCATGTCTGATTCCAGTTTAATTAATTCGATGTTGCGCTGGCATGTGCCACTGATGAGCCGCACGCTCGAAACTTTGGGCCATATTTTAGCCCGCGTCAGCCAGCAACAAGCCACAACCCTGCGCGATGGCGCTGATGGCTGGACGGTGCTCGAAGTTGTTTGCCACTTGCGCGATTACGACCAGATTTTCCAAGAGCGCGCGACGAGTATCATTGAGCAAGATAATCCGCTGTTTCAAAGCTATAGCCCCGATGAATTGGCTCGCGAGCGCAACTATAACTCCAGCGATTTACATGCTGTCTATGCTGAATTATGTGTTTCGCGCACCCGTTATGTGGAGTTTTTCCAAAGCCTCAACCCTGATCAATGGCAACGCCAAGGAACCCACGCCAAGCTCGGAGCATTTTCGTTGGCCGATGCCTTGATGCAGGTAACTGGCCACGATTTGATTCACTTGGAGCAAATTACGCGAATTTTGTTGCAAGCTGAATAGCACACGAGGGATCAGAGGTCAGTAGTTAGAAGATGAGGCTATTGGCTTTGGGCTATTGGCTTTGGGCTATACAGAAGCATACGTGGGCAGGCAAGAGGCGGTTGGCACAGGTGGAATCCTGCTGACTTCCGACCCCTCGCGTCGCAATTGGGGCTACAGAATCAAGCCTAACATTCCACCGCATAAATATTGGGGTGCAGGGGCTGAAAACCCCTGCGTCTCCCGCCTTGAGGCGGGACGGAAGGGTGGTGAATGAGGGGCTAGTAGTTAGGGTTCAGGGATTCGGGAACCGCGAAGAACACGAAGGTTTGATCCACGAAGCGCACGAAGGGGGAATAGAAACATAGGAACATTCCACCGCATAAATATTTGGGGTGCAGGGGCTGAAAACCCCTGCGTCTCCCGCCTTGAGGCGGGACGGAAGGGTGGTGATCACACCCAATTATGTGAAAAAACCACCCTTTTAAATTTTAAGCAATCACTTACCGCTAAGCAGTTTCAAGTGGCGCTGGCGCACCAAATTGCACCACCAACTCGCCATTGCGAAACACCGCGCGCAAGGCTGGCCGATCAGCCAACATTGTCGGCAAAATCATTTCGCGGCGGAAATTGCCAATTTCAATAAACAGCTGATCGCCACGTTTGGTCATATTGACTTTGTTAACTTCAACATGCGGCAAGGGCAAGCGTAATTCATATTGATCGCCTTGCTTGGTAATGTCCATGGTTTTGCCGACGTAAAACACATCAAGCGGATTGCGATCGCCAAACAACGCCGCGCCCACATCGGCCAAATCATCAAGGCCTTTGATTTCACGCGAGTACATTGGCGCTTCCCAAATTGGCAGCGGCGTGAAAATATCGTGCACTTGAGCGCGATAGCTGGCCTGCACTTCTTGCATTTGCTCAATAAAGCTATGGCCGCGCACATCGCTTGGCATCACCCGATTGAGCACCACACCATCGACCGGATAGCCATACAAGGCCAAGTAGGTAGCTGCCCGCTGCGCCTCTTTGATAACCATGCGTTCAGGGTTGACCACCAAGCGATAGGAGCTGATCTTGGGATCGGCCAACGTTGCGCGGAGGGCTTCGACCTGCTCAACAAAGCGTGGCAAGGTATCGAACATATCCGAGGCTGGCACCAAGGCCCGAATCAAGGGCTTGGCCACTTTCATGGTGCTGGTTTCCCATTGCATCACCCGCGAAGCATACCAGGTGAAGGTTTCGGGCATAGTCAACAAGCGCACGGTTTCGCCAGTTGGCGCTGCATCAACAATCACCGCATCGTAGTTGCCTTCTTTGGCCTGCTTGCGAATATGCAACAAGCTGACAACTTCTTCCATGCCTGGAATCACGGCTAATTCTTCGGCGGCAACTTCGTTTACGCCCTTGCGCTTGAGCAAATTGGAAACAAAGCCTTGCAACTCGCCCCAGTGTTGACGCACTTCTTCGAGCACATTAATTTCTTGCGCCCAGAGGTTATCGCTCAGTTGGGTTGGGCTAGCACCAACTTGGCAATCAAGTGCATCGGCCAAGGAGTGGGCCACATCGGTGCTGACGACCAACGTTCGGTAGCCCATGCGCGCTGCCCGCACGGCGGTTGCCGCTGCGGTTGTGGTTTTACCAACGCCACCCTTGCCAAGATATAAAATCAAACGCATTGTATGTTCCTTTCGCTGCATTGCGAGAATACATGAATCGCTCGCTGCACTGCTACATTGGACGTTATGGTCAACTGGGTAGTTGCAGCCTGTATTTATTATCGCATATCGTTGCTACGCAAATCGGCTTGCCGAGGTTTTTTTGATTAAACCGCCAGCACCGCCGCGCCAATTACTCCATACCGCAACGCCTTGCCAAGCGTAATCCAGGCCAAACTTGGAACCCACGGTAGTTCCAAGGCTCCAGCCACGGCCACCAGCACATCGCCAATGATTGGCAACCATGCCAAAATTAAGGCTGGCGTGCCCCAACGCCCAAGCCAACGCTCAGCTCGTTGCATTCGTTCAGCCATTTTGTGATTGCGCTGATCGATGACTGTCCGTGCTCGTTGCCCAAGCCAAAACGTCGTAGCCGAGCCAAGCACATTGCCCAGTGTGGCAACCAACAACGGCAACCACAACGATTCAGCATGCACGACCATTGCGGCCAACGCCGCCTCTGAACCAAGAGGCAAGACTGTTGCCGCCAAAAAACTAACCCCAAATAAACTTAAATAGAGCCAAATCATTGTATTTTTCCTTGTTGCCACCGCTGCCAGAGCAAGCCAATTTCCGCATTGCGGCCTAGCGCCAAAATCAGCATATAGCCAAGCAAACCGACCAGCGAGGCACTCGATAAACTCAGTAATAAGCTAGCAGTGCTGATTGGTTGCCATGCCCGCATCATCAGCCACGCCGCCACGCCAGCTACGCTACTGGCAAAACCAACCTGCCAAGTAAAACGCCAATTCAGCTGCATTGGTTGCTGCACAGTTTTTTGGGCTAGCCATGCCAAGGCCAAAGTTTCAGCCCATAACGAAACGGTCGTGGCCCAACCAAGCCCAGCCAAGCCCCAACGCCGCCACCACAAGGCCAAGCCAATTTGCAGCAACGCGCCCAGCACCCGCATCACGCTGGGCCAGCGCGTATCGCCCATCGCATAGCTGAAGCGAATTAACAAGGTGCTGAGGGCCAAGGCTGGCAAGCCGGGCAATGCTGCCCAAAGCGCTGTGCTGGTCATCTGCACTGATTGTTGATCGAATGCGCCACGTTGCAGCAACAAGGCCACAATCTGTTGACACAAGACCATGCCCAAGACCATCAGCGGCAAGGTTAATAACAGCGACCAACGCCAACAACGGGCCAACCAAGCTTGCAAAGCCTGATAATTGCGCTCCAATACCAAGCCCGTCAAAATAGGAAACAGCACCCGCCCAAGCACTTGCGGCAACAAAATAATCGGTACTTCGACAATTCGCCGCGCATACGTTTGGGCCGCAACTGAGCCAGCGCCAACCGTCGAAGCAATGGCATTCTCAATCACGCTAATCAAATGCACCGAAACTAGCGAGGTTAATAATAATGGATAAGCATGGCGCAACACCGTGGGCAGTTGCGCTCCCCGCCAGCGCCAGCTTGGCAACCACGGCACATCGGCTTGCAACAAGGGAATTAATCGCAACACCGCGCCAACCACCAAGCCCCAGGCCAAGCCATAGACGCTGCCTGTTGACAACAAGGCAATTACTGGCACCAATTTCAACATCAAATCGGCCAAAGCTGGGCGCGTAAATTGCTCAAAGGCTTGATACCAAGCGCCGAGCACCGCCGAAAAACACATTACCGGAAAGGCCAACAAGCCAATGCGAATAATTTTGGCAGTCATCAGCAAGGTTGGTTGGTCGAAGCCAGGCCCAAATAAACGCGCTAATTGCACGGCGTAAAGCCAGCCCAAGCAGGTTAATGGCACTGCCGCCAAACCAACCAAGCCCAAACTGGCGCGCAGCGTGCGTGGGCTAGCAGCACGATCATGCAAAATCATCGGCACTAAGCTTGGGCCAGCAATATCGCCCAATAAAAAGCCCATCAGCAAAACAACCGCCGCCCCCGCCAAATAGGCATCAGCGGTGGTGCTGGTGCCAAAAAAGTGGGCTAAAGCAAGCTTTTCAGCAAAACCCAGCACTTTATAAGCAGCTGTGGCGGCGATCAACATCAGTGAGGTTCGAACTATGGTTGCAGGCTTCATAGATACTCATTTAATCAAATTGCTCGTATAATTGACATTATGCAACACCAAACCGAACAATTAAGCGATGGGCAACGCCTCAATGCGGCCCAGATTTGGGCATTTTTAGCCAAAGCCTCGGTTGGGCGCTTGGCGACACACGATCATGCCCGCAATCAAAGCAACCTTGCGCCGCTGTTTTTTGTCTGCGAAGCGCCGCATATTTATTTTGCAACCCAACCAGGCCATAAGCTTAGTTTGTTGCGCCGCTATCCGCAAGGCGTTGGTTTGCAAGCAGATGCCTTTGAGCCAACTGGCTCAACCAGCGTTTTTGTGTGGGGCCGTTACCGCGATGTGCCGCTTGGCGCAGAATACGCCCATGCCACCCGCTTGCTGGCCTTCAAATATGGCACTGGCTTTTGGCAACAAATTCTCGATCAAGCAAGCAAAGCCTTGAAAGCTGGGCCACGCGCTATCATCAACACGATTAGCCAAGCAACCACTGGCTGCATCCAGATCGAACGCATCGGTGGGCGGCACTGGGAGCATGGCCTATGATGCGTATTTTAGCGCCAGCAGAAGCTTTGGCCTTGCTCGATGAGCTGCAAGTGCTACGCATCGCTGGCTTTGATCAAGCACGCGAGGCTAGTTATGCAGTGCCTTTGGCCTTTGTGCGCCGCGATCAAACTTTGTTGATTGCCTTGCGGGCAGCAGGCCGCTTGGCGCAACTGTTACAGCAGCAACCCACTGGTTGGTGCATAGAAGCTGATCAAATCAACCCCGATTGGACGTTTCGCTCAGTCGTGGCCGAAGCCAGCGCCCAGCCCTTAACCGATAGCAGCATTGCGCTAGTAGCCTTGGCCGAACGCTATGGCCGCAATTGGCCGCAATGGCGACCAAACGCCCCAATTCAAGCCTTTTCATTAGAGCTAGCGGCGATCCAAGGCCGCCATAAAAGCTAAGGAGCGCCGATGATCACCGTGACCCGTGAACGCCAGCTACGCCGCCCAATCAGCGAATTATGGCAACTCTTGGCCAATCCGCACAATTTGCCGCGCATTTTGCCGCAGATTGCCCGAGTTGAAGTCAGCGAACCAACCAGCGCTGCGCAGCCACTAACCGCCTATTTCGATTTTGGCGCACACCTTGGCACGCAGGCGGCCCAAGGCACATTTAGCACGATCGAGCAACAATCGATTCGCTTTGAAGCCGAACAACCCTTGCCGATTGTGGCCCATTGGCAACTCCAACCCCAAGCCAATAGCACCAAAGTTCATGCCAGCCTAAGCTTCGATCTCAAGCCAATATTAGGCCCAGCCGCCAAAGTTGTGCCGCTCAGCATGGTCAAAAGCGAAATTACTCGCGAGCTAGAGCAAGCCTTGCGCCGCATCGAACGCTTGGCATTAAGCTAAAGGATAGCTATGCAACCATCGCCGCTCGCTTCAAGTAAACGCTGCTTTGATTTGATTGTGGCTGGATTGGCACTCGTACTGCTTAGCCCATTGTTGCTGCTGATTGCTGTCGCAATTAAATTAACCTCGCGTGGCCCGATTTTCTACAATCGCCCACGGGTCGGGCTGGCTGGCCGAGAATTTCCCTTCTATAAATTTCGCACCATGGTCGTTAATGCAGAACGCCAAGGCTTAGGCCTCGAAATCGCCTACAACGATCAGCGCATTACCCGCGTTGGCCAATGGCTGCGGCGTTGGAGCTGCGACGAATTGCCGCAATTATTGAATGTGCTGCGTGGTGAGATGAGCTTAATCGGCCCCCGCCCCAGCTTGCCCGAACAAGTAGCGCGCTATACACCCGCACAGCGCCAACGTTTAGCGGTTCGGCCTGGGATCACTGGTTGGGCGCAAGTCAATGGCCGCAACGACATCGATTGGGAAGCCAGAATTCAGCTTGATTGTTGGTATATTGCGCATTGGAGTTGGCGGCTCGATTTGCTGATTCTTTGGCGCACAATCGGCGCAATCGTGCGGCCCGTTGGCATTTATGGACGCGATGGCGTGGCCAAAGATTTGCGAGGCAAATAGTGCGCCCAGTGATTATTGTGGGCACTGGTGGCCATGCCCGCGAAGTTGGCGAAATTGTGCAGTCCCAACATGCGGCGGGTCAAGGCGGCCCACTGCATGGCATGCTCACCGATGATCAAAGCCAACATGGAACAACCAGCCTCGGCATTCAAATTTTAGGCCCAATCGCTTGGCTAGCAACCCGTTTGGCCCAATTTAGCGTGATTATCGCGATTGGCGATAATACCACCCGCCAGCGAATTGCCCACCAATTTGGCTCAGAGCTACACGCAGCCAACGCAATCTCCCCCCATGCCATCATCTCGCCCCACGCCACAATTGGCGCAGGTGCAATGCTTTTTCCCAACGCGGTTGTTGGCCCTTTAGCCAGCATTGGCCCACATAGCATTGTGAATGTTGGGGCCAGCATCAGCCACGATAGCACTGTTGGCGCATTTTCCAACCTCAACCCAGGCTCGCATGTCGCTGGCAATTGTCAGCTTGGCGAAGGTGTGGCGCTCGGCATGGGTGCAAATGTCATCCAAGGCCGCAGCATTGGCGCGTGGACGGTGATAGGAGCAGGAGCCGTGGTTATTCGCGATCTGCCAAGCCATGCTAAGGCAGTTGGCGTACCAACGCGCTTGTTAATTTGATCCACGAAGGACACGAAGGGCACGAAGGACGGAAACCGCGAAGAGCACGAAGAACGCGAAGGTTTCGTGTTGGCCACAGATTGACTCAGATTGACTCAGATGATTGTTCCCATAGCCATCAGTCCATAGCCACCCATCCTCTGCTGCGATGTAGTTAATGTTTAGCCACTGAACCTCCGACCCCTGGCCCCTAGACCGCGACCCCATTTTGCCTTTTGCCTTTTGCCTTTTGCCTTTTGCCTTCTGCCTTCTGCCTTTTGATTTTAGCCCTTCATCCCTCATCCCTCATCCTTCATCCTTTCCGTTAGCCAAATCCTCAAAGATAGGAGCATTGGCGCTTGCTAAATTTCACGAATAGTACGATTATGTGTAGAATAGAGCATGGCCCCCAGCCTGTGGGTTGACCAGAGAAGCGAAGGCTGCGATCAATCATTGACGATTTTGCCTGTGGGGGTTGCGATGGCAACTCAGAAAAAATTGCTCGCTTCACGGGCTCAAATAGCCTTAGTTAAAATGAGCGAACAATCTGTGCAACAACGAATTACCGGCACGCTTGCCGACGAAATTGGCGAGCGGCCTGCAACTTCAACTGCCGAGGCGCGCGCCGCTGCGGTGATTGCGGCCCAAATGCGCCAAGTTGGCCTCGAAGTTGGGGTCCAAACTTTCTCGGCTGCGGCTGCGCCCAGCGCAGGCTTAGGCTTGCTGGCTGGCATTGGTTTGCTGGCGCTTGGCTTGGGCTGGTGGTTGCCCTATCCTTCAATCGCCTTGCTGGTGCTGTTGCTATTACTGGCTGTGCGCGAATTGCATGGGCCGCCAATTTTGGCGAGTTTATTGCGCCAACGCCCTAGCCAAAATGTAATTGGCACTCGGGCCGCTACCCGCACTCCACGCGCGCGAATTGTGCTGTTATGTCATCTTGATTCGCCACGCATGCTCACGCCACGCCGAGCTAGTTGGCTGCGCGTCTGGCTGCTCAGCATTCCTTTTGGCTTTAGTTTGGGCTTAGTCGCGCTTGGGATTGCTATTTTTCTGCCTGCTTGGCATAGTGTGCTATTAATTCCCGCTTTGTTGCTCTTGGTATGTTTGCTGGTTGTGCTACGCCGTGAATCACGAGCCGAATGGACAGTTGGCGCGGTTGATGCCGCCGCTGTTGGAACCGCAATTGCCCTCGCCGCCGATTGGCCACAACGTGATGATGTTGAGTTGTGGGTCGTGGCCCTCGGTGCAGGAGCCGCCGCAGGCTCAGGTATTCAAGCCTTGCTCAACAGCTATCCCTTCCCCAAAGACGAAACGTGGTTTATCAATTTGCCATGGCTTGGGCGCGGCAATTTGACGATTGTGGCTGGCGAAGGCTTGTGGCACGAACGTAAGCCCGATCAGCAACTGGCCAAAATGTTCCACGAACTGCAATCTGCTAGCGCACCACTGATTCGCTCGGCCTATCGTGGCGAACGGCTTGATAGCGCCCGACTTTTGGCCTTGGGCTATCACGCAATCAGCGTCGTTGGGCTTAAATCTGATGGCACGGCAGCGGGCTTCCGCCAGCCAGATGACGAAACCCGCTTGCTTTCTGTGCCGCAAATGGAATTGGCTTTGCGCGTGTTGCGGCGCGTACTCGATCGCTTTGCCCGCAACCAAAGCAACGAGCCACAACTGCCCTAACCATGCGTGCAATTAGGCAAAGCGCTGCTTCAAGCGTGGCGCAAAGCGAAACAGCGTCAGATCCAACACTAGCATAAACAATAGCGATGCGCCAACCAACGGGAAGGCCAAACTCGCCAACGCCACCAGCAACAGCACAGGCTTCCAATGTGGGAAGTTGGCTGGTAAATTTGGCGCACCCAAGCGCCCAGCAGGGCGGCGTTTCCACCACAACACCACGCCCGAAACCGAAAGCAGCAACACCGTCATTGCGCCAAATAAGGCCAAAAGTTGATTGGGCAAGCCAAAATATTTGCCTTCGTGCAGCGAAATCCCCATACTGACAGCCTTAGGAACCAAGGCATAATCGCGCCAACGAATATCGGCCAAAATTGCGCCGCTGTATTGATCGACGTGAATCGTGGCTTCATCAGCAGGATCGTTGGCAACCGCTGCGATTGTGTACACGCCTTTTGCGCTGCTTGGTGGCGTAACCGTAAAGCTGGCAATCACGCCGCGCGCTTTGGCCACCGCAATCACTGAATCGAGCGTAACTGGCGTGGCAGCTTGCGGGCCTTCGGTGGCGCTGCTTGGCACTGGCGCACTGGCTCCGTTGCCACGATGCTCAGCATGATCAGGATCCGATTGCGGCAATGGCGCTTGCTCAACCGCCCAAGGCACAACTTTATCGGTGGTGGTGTTGAGGCTGCCAGTTAAGGCCGTCGATTCGGGAATATTGCTCCACAGCTGATTGGGATATTTGCTTGAAATATTGGCAAAGTTTTCGCCCCAATAGCCCGTCCAAGGCAAGCCCGTAATTAGCAAAAACAGCACAATCAACGAAGCATACATGCCTGGCACAGCGTGCAAATCGCGCCAGAAAATACGTTTGTTTTTGCTGCGCAAACGCGGCAACCATGTGCCCCAGATGCCGCTTTTCGAGCGTGGCCACCACAGATAAATGCCCGAAAGCGTGAGCAAAATCGCCCAGCAGGCAGCCAATTCAATAATTCGATCGCCAACTGTGCCAATGAGCAACTCGCCGTGCAATTTCAAAGCAACTGTTTGTAAGTTCCAATCTTCGTCGCGCTCACCAAGCACTTGGTTGGTATAGGGATTGACAAAAACCGTCAGATTGCGTCCATCGCTGGTGCTCATGCTAATTTCAGTGCTGCGATCATGGGCATCGCTTGGGCGAATTTTGCCAACACTGGCCGCCGGATAGACAGTTTGGGCGGCAGCAACTTGGCTAGTGTAGCTTTGGGCCGAGCCGCTGGTATGCACCACGTTCATCAAATCGCCATACATCAAACGATCAAGTTGCGGCTTGAACAGATAAATGCTGCCAGTTACGGCCAACACAATCATCAAGGGCACAACAAACAGGCCTGCGTAAAAGTGCCAGCGCCAAATTGCGCGATAAAAAACCGATTGCGCCCGCTGGTCGTCGCTGGTTGCGCCAGCGTTGGTGGTTGTCGTCATCATTTTAAAAAACCTCGTTTTGGTAGAAGAATTTGGCTGCTGCGCTCGCCCACGTTCCTGCTGGGCCAAAGCCGTGGCGAGCAACGTGAGATAACCGCAGCAACCAGCTCGGATTTACTGCAAACTTAATAAATAGGCCACAACATCATCGATCTGCTGGGGAGTGAGTGCATCGCCATAGCCCGCAAACATCAAGCCTTGGGCAAAGCCATCGACCACATAACTATTGGGATCGACAATTGAGCTGTGTAAATAGGCGTTGGCGCTTTGGCCTGCAACCCGCGTCGCGGCATGCGCACCAATTCCGGCCAGATTTGGCCCGACGGTTTGCGGTTTAGCGGCATCGACCACATGGCAACTCAGGCAGGGCGGCGCACCAGCAAGCGCGGTCGTGCCATCGAAAATTGCCTTGCCAGCAGCAGCGTCGCCAGTGCTCGCAGCAGTATTGCCAGCTCTAGGAACGGTTGTTGAAACCCCAGTAAAGCGCCCGACATTGCTATCGGTTGAGGCAGAACCACAGGCGGCCAAGCCCACAAGCGCTAGGCCAGCAACGGCAGAGCGCAAACGTAAAACGATTGGCATTGGAGAAAACTCCCAAACTCAAACATTCTCAGCGTGCAGCCACGCTAAGATCACAAACCATTGATTGTGGATTGAGTTGGGTTTAACGAGGAGGGGGAGTCGTTAATCGCTGTTGAAACGAAACTAAGGGGTGTTGAATAAGCCAATTCACACGGCGCAGGCTGCGCAAACCAAACCCAAAACTGGGCCAAAAACCAAGCAGCGCAAACATTGCCACCAAACCACTGCCCATGCTGGTTGAAGTTATGCCGCTGGACGAGCCATTTGGCATTGAATCGGTTTGGCTCATCAGGGAACAGACAAACATGCTGGCTGGCTGCGTTTCTGCTTGCATCAGCATTGGTTGGTGTTGCAGCAAACAGTGAATCACACAGCCCAATGGACACACCAAAGCCAGCTGAACAACCATTGCCCAACCAAAAAGTGTGCGCCATGTAAGCATTTTGGATTGTTGCTGGAACCATCCAAGCATAACGTGCTGTTTCCACCTGCTGTTGCCGCTGAACTGCGCGTTATCTTAACACAGTTTCAGTTTGCTGCGATCAGGCATTAACTCGATTATATTCCCTCTCAGGGCGGATGTGGGCTGAGCCACAAGTTGGTATGCTCGGCATCTTTACCATTGCAGGAGTTTCAATCATGCACGATACAACCCTTGGGCAGATTCGCCCTTATACCGCAGCCGATTGGGCTGTGGTCAGCCAAATTCACGATGCAGCCCGCCCCGACGAACTGCGCGGCGCGTGCGACCCACGAGCATTTATCCCGCTTGCAGACGATCAAGCCTCGCTCAGCGATTTTGAGCAATCACAAAAATTTGTCATCAGCATTGATGATCAGGTGGTGGGCTTTGTTGGGATTAATGGCAAATATCTTGGCTGGTTGTATATCGCGCCAAGCCATTATGGCCGTGGCTTAGGCCGCCAATTACTCAATTTTGCCCTAGAACAAATTGGGGCTGGCGCTTGGACGATTGCCCTCGCCGAAAACCGCCGAGCCGTTGAACTCTATCAGCGGGCTGGCTTCGCGATTAGCAAAACCTTTGAGAGCGATAATGCTGGCTATCCTTGCACCTGTGCCCGTTTAGAGCGCGTCTAGCTGCTTTCGATTTTCCAGCAAGCACGGTATCATGCGTGCTGGAAAACGCTCCCAGTCGGAGGTATCATCAAATGCGAATTTTATATTTAGGCACGCCTGAAATTGCGGTTGCGCCGCTTGAGTTATTGCACGCCAGCGGCCATGAGATTGTCGGTGTCGTGACCCAACCAGATCGGCCTGCTGGCCGCAAAAATGTGCTCACCGCGCCGCCAGTCAAACTTGCCGCCGAACGGCTTGGCATTCCGGTGTTTCAGCCAGAAACCCTCAAAGATCCCGCTGCGGTCGAACGCTTGCGGGCTTTTGCACCAGAAGTTGGGGTTGTCGCAGCCTATGGCGAGATTTTGCGTAAAAATGTTTTGCAAATTCCAGCCTTGGGCTATTTGAATATTCACCCATCGATTTTGCCGCTCTACCGTGGTCCAGCGCCAATTACGGGGGCAATTTTGGCAGGCGATGATTTAGTCGGCGTGTCGATCATCAAGCTGACAGCCAAAATGGATGCTGGGCCAATCTTGGGTCAAGTGGTCATGCCTTTGGCCAAAGATGCGCGGGCTGGGGAATGGACGGCCCAATTGATGCGCCAAGGCGGCGAGTTGCTAGCACAGCTCTTGCCAGCCTATGCTGCGGGTCAAATTCAAGCCCAAATTCAGGATGATAGCCAAGCGACTTACTCCCAAATGATCAGCAAAAACGATGGCTTGATCGATTGGAGTTTGCCAGCAATTGTGCTCGAACGTATGACTCGCGCCTACGATCCATGGCCTGGAACTGCGGTAAAACTCAACGATCAGCCGTTTAAAATTCTGCGATCCAAAGCGCATAGCAGTTGGAGCGGCAACGCTCAGCCAGGCACGCTAATCGAGCAACAAGGCCAAATTTTGGTCGCCACTGGCAGCGGCGCGCTCGAATTGCTCGAAGTTCAGCCAGCAGGCAAACGCCCAATGGCTGCCAGCGATTGGCGACGCGGAGCCAAAGACCTAGAGCGCTTGTAATACTTGAAGATTAGGGCTGGTAGCGTTCCCTCACCCCCAGCCCCCTCGCCCACGTTGAGTGGGCGAGGGGGAGCTTCCGTGGTTCACCAACGAATTGCGCAAGAGCCACGAAGTTAAAGCCCCTCGCCCAGTGGATGGGAGAGGGGTTGGGGTGAGGGGATACTTCTCAACCAATATTTGAGCTTACTCCACCAAGGCCAAGTTGCCAGCGAAAATCAATTGCTTCAAGCGCTCAATATGCGGATACATCACAGTATCCTCGGCCAAAAATGGCACAACCTGCCGAATTGCCTGCTGGGCCACAGCCGTGCCTTGGCCAAGCTGCAAGCGTTGATGCTTTTGCCAGCGTAAATCAATCGCTTGGGCAGCACACAACGCTTCGCAAGCCAAAATGCCCACCACGTTATCGTGCATCTCAACCGCTTGGCGGGCGGCGGTCGGCCCCATGCTGACGTGATCTTCTTGATTGCCCGAGGTGGGAATCGTATCGGCAGCAGCGGGATGCACCAGCACTTTATTTTCACTCGCCAACGCCACAGCCGTATATTGAATCAACATCATTCCCGAGTGCAAGCCGCCTTGCTCGGTTAAGAATGGCGGCAGCAAATTGCCATTTAAGCCAGCATCAACCAAGCGCGCCGTGCGGCGTTCGCTAATGTTGCCCAGCTCGCTCAAGGCCACTTTAAGAAAATCCATCGCCAAGGCCAATGGCTCGCCATGGAAATTACCACCCGAAATCGCCTCGTATTCGCCAGCAAGCTGCTCAGGATCAACGGGAACAATCAAGGGATTATCGGTGGCGCTGTTGAGTTCAATTTCGGTTGCCCAGCGCCCATAACAGGCAGCATCGCGAATTGCGCCATGCACTTGCGGCACGCAACGCAACGAGTAGGCATCTTGCACTTTATGTGGCCCATACAGCGCCGGATCAGCTTCGCCGTTGGGGTAGACAAAGCTGCTGCCCTGCAACAGGTGGCGAATACTGCGCGCGCTATCGATTTGGCGCGGATGCGGACGAATCGCATGCAGCCGTTGATCAAAGGCCGAGGGTAAGGCCGCCAAGGCTTCCATCGACAAGGCGGCGATAGTTTCTGCAGTGCGACACAATTGCTCGGCATCGTAAATTGCCAAGGCTGCAAGCCCGCTCAACAAGGCTGTGCCATTGGTAAGCGCCAAGCCTTCTTTGGCCTCTAAAACCAAAGGTTTTTGGTTCAAGCGGGCCAAAACTTCGGCTCCGCTCATGCGTTGACCATGGACTGGCGATTGGCCAGGCTCAACCGCCTCGCCCAAACCAAGCAAAATCAAGCTGGCATGCGCAAGTGGCGCAAGATCACCGCTGGCCCCAAGCGAGCCTTGGCAGGGAATAATTGGCAAAATATCGGCGTTGAGCAAATCGAGTAGGGCTTGAGCAACCAATGGCCGAATGCCCGAAAAGCCCTTGGCCAAGGTATTGACCCGCACAATCAACATTGCCCGCACTTGGTCGCGGCGCAACGGCGTGCCCGTGCCAGTAGCGTGGCTCATAATAATATTACGTTGCAATTCGCGCACATGGTCGCTATCAATCGTGCGATTCTGAAAATGGCCAAAGCCCGTGGTGATGCCATAGACCACCCGACCTTCGGCCACAAAACGCTCGACAGCGGCGCGCGAATAGTGCATTCGTTCAATTGCTTCGGGAGCTAATTCAACCTTAATTGCTGGATTCCGAGCGGCAGCCACCAAACCATCGACAGTTAACTGCTCGCCATTGAGCACTAAACGTTCCACAATGCTACCTCGCTAGCTTAATTCGCTTTCGGCGTTAGTATACCAGTCGCCAGCAATGGTTCCTGCTTGCGAATCGAGTGTAGGTGCGAGATGCTATGGCATATTCAGCTTGGGGTTAGGTTTATCTGCTACTCACACACAGGGCCATTGGTTGTTGATTTCGGTTCGATGGTTGCCAATAAATCAAGCAACGCCTGTGGATCGCCAAGCTGATATTGACCCTGCAAATCGATTGGCCAATTGGGCGTTGATAGATTGTTAAACGCAGCGGTGGCTTGGGCAGGGTCAAGATTAAGAGCAATCAGACGGGTATCTGCTGGCTGATCAAGGCTGTTGGTTTCGAATATAAGCAAGGTTGCTTCGTTGGCACTGATCGGAGTTGTGCTTTGGGGCATAAGCATCATATCGACAAACTGCTGAATAAAGGCTTGATCACGAATCGTAATACAACTTTTAGTGGTAGGGTTATGCCATTCAATTTCGAGCGCTTCGCGCAAGTTGCTCACGCGCAGAAATTCTTCTAAAGTTGCTGGCTCAACAACTTCGCCTGACGCAAATGGGCTTGCTTCGGGTGTGCTGGTAGGTAGCTGGGTTGAATCACAGCCAAAAAAGAGCAAAATGAATAACAAGCATACCAATCCGCGTTGATAGAACAAACGAAACATACAGCATCCTTATTAAAAAAGGAGGTATTGCGAGCAAGCAATACCTCCATCTCCCAAAATCTAGCGTAGTACCTCGATAATATCGCCGTTATGGGCATTAATAACATATTGAGCTACTTCAGTTATGCCATGTTTTGCTGAATTCTTGGCTTCAATATTAATGACCCAGCGCAAGATATAATTCTTGCTGCGATCATTGTGCTCCCACCAAATATCTAAGCGATGTGAGCGCTCAACAAAAGCAAAAGAATTTTGTTTTGCAACAATTTCCAAGGCTTGTTGATAGTTAATCTTTGGCTCGGGATCAATATCAATCGCGCGAGCAACAATTCGTGAATAACTTACGACCGTTCCGGTGGCAGGATCGATCGTCAGCATCACCCGATTCGGTGTAATAGCGTTGGCTGAGCCACGTGTTTCAACCCATTCAAAGCGCTGAAGGGTTCCTGCAGCAGCATGATCTTTGCTTGCTTGATAGTGCAAGTTCAATCCATTGGTTGAGCCAAGCTGTTGTTGCACCACGGTTTCAGCTAATGCTTGGCCTTGGTCAAGGCTCAACGGAGTTGCTAAACGAGCATGCGCATCAGGCTGCACAATCGCGGTTGTAACAATTTTGTTCACTTCATCAAGCGTAAATATTGCCGAACCATCAGGCGTAACAAATGTACGTTCATGCACTCCTAACGCATGTTCTGCATTTGGTACATCTTTTAGTTCAAGGGTGGGATTATTCGTAAATTGACGAATAATTTTTGTCGCTGATTCGAGATCTAGCTCAGCTGAAAAAGCGTTATTGCTTGAATTCAGTAGAGTAAATACACAGATTAAGCTAACGATGGCAAGAAACCATAGCTTTTTCATCACTTCTCCTTATTTATAGCTCGCTGAAATAATAATCTAACTCAATTGTAGATATAAATACTGCATAGCATACTTCTAGAAATTAAATAGTTGATTGCCAAACAGTATGTGCTTTGCAGAACTAAGAAAGAGGATGCGGAATGGAGTATGGTGGGAGTGAAGTGTGGTAATCGATGATCTTTCTCGAAAACGAGCATAGCAAAAAAAACTATACCTGTCAAGCAGCACAGAGGTCGCAGATCTGCTTGAATTGGTATAATCAGTAAATCTTAACTCATTAAATAAATAAGCCTAGGAGAAATAAATCAAAACCTGCGTCGCTCTCTCTTCTCAGGAGCTACGAGCCAGCGCAGATTTAGATTGTCAGCATGGTATAAAATTGGGCGCGATAGGGTGCATAGCTGGCTAGCTCACGCACATAATCGCATACTTCGCTGCGCAAAATCGGGTCGTTATAGGTCTGAATTAACAACTCTAAGGCATTAACCACATATGCTTTCGGTTGATAGTGATAACACGATGACTTGCCTTCACCGGCGATGGAAAGAATCCCTGCTTCACTGAGCTCTTTGAGCGCGCGCTCAATGCTCCATATATCACGCCCGAGCTGGCGGGCGATGTGAGCAGCCGTGCCTTGATTGACTGTTCGTTGTGCAAATAGTATGACACAATGCAGCTTTTCGGGAGTATCGATCGCTTGCTCAAGCAACATATAAACGCTTGAAGAGATCATGCTCGCCTCCTTGCAATCCTCTTTGACTGCGCGGAAAAGAGACCCCGCTATCATGGCGGTTCACAGGCTCCTCGGCCTGTTGGTGTATCTTCCGTTCCTTCGCTTTCTGGGTCAATAGGTCAGCCGACAGCGGACAGTGGTGGTGGTAAGTAGATGGGATATAGAGGTGGAAAATTGCTGGTATTATGTTATGTCTCCCCGATTATATCACAGTTTCCATGAATAGCTAGATTAAAACAGGGTAAAAAAAGTGTGATCTAGATATATAGCTGAATTTGAGTTTAACCCACAAAAACCCGTTGCACATCAGGTATGCAACGGGTTTTTCGCAAGTGAATTGCTTAAAAAGCTTAAGCAGTGAGGGTTACTGTGCCGGGGCTATCGTTGGCATCCGAATCGTCGCTCTTGTCGTCGACTGGTGGTTCAGCCGAGACAGCGGCAACTAAATCTTTCTTATCAAGATTGATTACATTAACGCCTTGGGTTGTTCGCCCATACTTGGAGATCTTATCAGCACGCGTACGCATCACTACGCCATTGCGCGTAATTGTGGTAACAATGTCGCTATCAGTCAGCACTAATGCGGCGGCAATAATATCGCCTGGCTTAAGCCGCATGGTAATCACCCCTTGGGTTGCCCGCCCCTTGACTGGATATTCTTCAAGGTCGGTACGCTTGCCCATACCATGTGAGGTAATCACCAGCAGTTGTGAATTTGGCCGAACCAAATCCATCCCAACCACTTGATCTTTGGCCGACATTTTGATGCCAATTACCCCACTTGCTGGTCGACCCATCGGGCGTACTTCGTCTTGGCCGAAGCGGATGGTTTGACCATGTTGGGTTGTCATCAAAATATCTTCATCGCCATTGCTGGTTTTGACCCAGCGCAGTTCGTCGCCAGCATCAAGCCCAATTGCAATTAGCCCATTCGAACGCACCGAGCTATATTCGCTCAGTTTTGTGCGCTTGATTCGGCCTTTGACGGTGGTCATCACCAAATATTCGCCATCGTCGAAATCGGGAACGGCAATCAATGATGTGACCAATTCGCCTGGCTCGAGCGAGATCAAGTTGACCAACGGCAGGCCTTTGGCCGTGCGGCTGGCATCGGGAACTTCGTGTACTTTGAGCTGATAGACTTTACCACGGTTGGTAAAGAACAGTAAGTCGTTCAAGGTGTTACACATCAAAAGGTGTGCCACCACATCGTCTTCTTTGGTGGTCATGCCTTTAATGCCCCGCCCACCGCGATTTTGCACCCGATAGGTATCGCCAGGCAGTTTCTTGATGTAGCCGCGATCGGTCACCGTTACCAACACATTCATGTCGGGAATCAGGTCTTCGGTGCTGATGTCGCCAGTTGCATCGGCAATAATCCGCGAGCGACGCACATCGCCATATTTTTCCTTCAGCTCAGCCACATCATCTTTGATAATGCTGAAAACCCGTTCTGGCTTGGACAAAATATCTTCGAAGTCGGCGATTGAGCGCAGCACTTCTTTGTATTCGTCCTCGATCTTTTTGCGTTCGAGGCCAGCCAAACGGCGCAATTGCATTTCCAAAATTGCTTGCGATTGCAATTCGCTGAGTTTGAAGTTTTTCATCAAGTTGCTGCGTGCGGTTTCAGCAGTGCGGCTGGCCCGAATCGTCGCAATCACTTCATCAAGCTGATCAAGCGCAATCTTTAAGCCTTCGAGAATGTGCGCCCGCGCTTTGGCTTTGGCCAAATCAAACTCAGTGCGCCGGCGAATAACAATTTGGCGATGCTCGATGTATTCTTGCAAGGCTTTTTTGAGCGAAAGCGTGCGTGGCTGCTTGCCATCTTCGACCAAGGCCAACATATTGGCCCCAAAGGTCGTTTGCATGCTGGTGTATTTGAAAAGATGATTGAGCACCTTTTTGGGCTGGGCATCTTGTTTCAAAATAATCACCATGCGAATCCCCGAGCGGTCGGATTCGTCGCGCACGTCGCGAATGCCTTCGATGCGTTTATCCTTGACCAACTCGGCAATCCGTTCGATCAAACGTGATTTATTGACCTGATAGGGCAATTCGGTCACGACGATATGATACGCACCGCGAGCTGCTTCTTCGATATGGGCTTTGGCGCGAATCAAAATTCGGCCACGGCCACTGGTATAGGCACTAACAATCCCTTCAGTGCCCAAAATCGAGCCGCCGGTTGGAAAGTCGGGGCCAGGAATGAACTTAATCAAATCTTCAACCGTCGCATCGGGATTATCGACTAAGTAGCTAATGCCATCGCAAATCTCGCCAAGGTTATGTGGCGGAATATTCGTGGCCATACCAACGGCAATCCCCGAGGAGCCATTGAGCAGCAAATTGGGCAAGCGCGCTGGCAACACCAGTGGTTCTTGATAGCCGCCATCAAAGTTGGGGCCAAAATTCACCGTGTCGCGGTCGATGTCGCGCAACAATTCTTCGGCAATTTCCTTGAGCCGCGCCTCAGTATATCGGTAGGCGGCAGCTGCGTCGCCGTCGACAGAGTTATGCACAACACAGCCGTTTGCTAGCATAAAGTTATGATATTCATTAACCGTAATATCATAAACATCAGCAGTTTCATCTAACCAGCGCAAGCCAACTACGCGATGATTGTACGTTGAGGCAACTTGAACTAACTGCTCAAATGAACCAAATGTTTGAATTGCCTTTAGACTGCTAGGAATTTTCTCAGTCCGTTGAGCATCATAAAGTGCAGCACTCAAATCTGTTGACCCAAATTGGGCAAGTAACCGTGAGGTGTATTGCACTATTGATTGATTCTCACTATTCCAGATAGTTGCTAAAGGTTTAGCATTACTGATAGCCGTGAGATTTAGGGTTTCAAATGCGCCAGTTTGAGGTTGTAAAACCATTGATGGATTCTTGCTATCAAAATAGCCAGCCATTAAACTATCATCGATTGTTAAGTGCTGGGCTTCTTTCCATGTCTGATCACGCAGCATAAACTTATGATCAGGCGTACAGCGAACTACTGAACCATCATCAAAGGTCAATTCAATCAACTGAGCTTGGCGGCGGGTAATCCGTGATGAGCGGCCTTCACCAACGACAATCTTGCCTTGTTGATCAACTGAATAAACATAGAAGATCTCGTCGTATGGTAGTTGCGCGAGTTCTTCAAAGCTTTTTTCAGTGCCATCAAGGAGCTTGATTTTGGTATCGCCAGTAAAACAACCGAAGTTGCCTTGGCCATCGACCAGCGGATAACGCATATTCCATGGTTGGGCCAGCCGCACGAGCGCATCGTACACCGAAGAATCGCCGTGCGGGTGATACTTCTTGAGCACTTCGCCGACAACACCTGCACATTTGGAATAGCGAACGTTGTGCAACAGCCCTTCGCGGAACATTGCATATAAAATCCGCCGTTGCACTGGTTTGAGGCCATCGCGAGCATCAGGTAACGCCCGCGAGACAATCACACTCATTGCATAATCGAGATAGGCAGTGCGCATCTCATCGACAATTGCAACTGGCTTGACAATCCCTATTTCCATGAATTTTATCCCTTACGTAAGCGCTAAATCCCTAAATTTAATCTGCTTGTATTATACCGTGAAATAGCCATAATGTCGAATATTTTTAGCACAAATATGCTATATTTCATTAATCTGCTCAGCGATCAGCAGATCGTTGCTATACTACGCTGAACAAGCAAACAATGGTTGAGGCCAAGAAATTGAGCGCAATGCTAGCACTGTTTTTATTCGAACAACACGATAGCGTTTTGCGGCGGGCTGAGCTTGCGCAAGTGCTGGAACAAGCAGACCACATGCGCCAAGCCTTGCGCTTACAAGGCTATACGGCGCTCGGCCCAGCCTTGCAAACCTGGAATCCAGCAGCCCAGCGTATGCTCTATCAACCGATTGCTCATGTGTTTGACCCGAAGTTAAGCGCCGAATATAGCGTGCAACAAATCGAGGCCCGCTTGGTAGCCGAAATCTGGTTGACGCTTGATGCTCAGCAGCGCTACAACCTGGCTGGCATCTACGATCAATTGGCTGAGCAAGGCTTAGAGCCATTGAGTGCACCGTTGATTCCAGTCTTGCCGCTGGTTGGCGTTGAGCCACGAGTGCAGGCCTATATTCCGGTGGTGCCGCTGGGAACGCGGGCGTTGTGGCCACGTCATAGCTGGTGGGTGCGCAAACTTGGCTGGCAAAGGCCTGTGCCTGAGCTTGGGCAACAATTGACATGGCGCGATCAATGGCAGCACACATGGCCGCCATTTTTACGCTTGCAACTAGCTGCAATCATCAGCATTTTGCTGTTGAGCATGCCATGGGCCTTGCTTCAATGGTGGCTAGGGGCTGAGCCACAGGTGCTGTTTTTGCAAAGCTTTGCGATCTTCACAGCGCTGCGTTGGTTTGGTATCATTGGAAGCATGCTATTGGGAGTGGTAATTTGGAGCCAGCGCCGCAGTGCAATTCAGGCATGGAACCGTTTTTGGGCAACGACCCCAACACCACCCCTTTTGATCATTGAGCTAGAGTCGGAGAAACAGCGTGAGCAATGACTTTCCCATCGAACAAATAATTGCCCAACATCTGCCTGAGGCGATGGCGCTCCAATTGCATGTTTTGCCAGCCCACCAAGAGCTGATTGCCCCGTTGCCGACAGGCTATGTTGGGCCAGTTATGGCCGCAGCAGAACAGTGGCTCAAAGTCCATGGCTATCGCACCTTGGGGCCATGGATGATTGCTTGGGGACCAACTGGCCAGCCTCAATTACGCCGCCCAGTTAGTGGCGCGCTCAAGGCAATTCGCGAAAAAGATTTTCAAACGGTTGAAGTGCCAGAACAATTGCTGTTAGCGGTGCCATTCGTTGGCTGGCCTGTGCTGCCGCATAATTTTACCCAACCAGTTAATAGTGTTGGGCTGAATATCATGGGGTCGCCCATGTTGCTCGCCTTGACCGATTCGCCACCAACGATGGCTTGGGTTCCAGTCGTTCCGCGCGGCACAAATACGCTTTTTTCGATTGAGCGCAGCAAAATTGGCCTCTTGCCAACGCCACCGAAAGCAGGCCAGCAAGTACCAATGCTTGATGCATGGCTACGAGCAAGCTATACCCTAGGCCGCTTTTTGACAATTCTCGTGGGTGGCTTTGGCTTTTTAATATCGATTAGTGTGATTTTTTCGGTGCTTATCGGCGACATTGACCTTAGCTCAGTCCAATCGCTTTCTTTTATTATCGCGTTTCAATATGGTATAAGGGCGGTTTTGAGCAGCCAATTTATTATCATCCCATCGATCATTATCTTTGCGATCATTGGGGCCTATAAAATGAATGCAATCGCCAATTGGAACCGTTTTTGGCAGCAACGCCCAACGCCACCAGAACTGCTGCTTGGCAGTCGCGGCGATGGCAAAATTGGCACATGGTTGGGCTAAATTACCAGCCCCAATCATCGCGGCGGCGTTTGCGTCGCCGCTTGCGCCACGGCATTAACAACGATCGGTGGTATGGCTCGCGGCCCTCAATCAGCCAATCGGCAATTGAATGCACCGCGCCGCCAGTGATAAAGCCAATCAAGCCATAGATAATTAATTGACGATCGCTATACCAAAGCTGTTTGAGATCGGCAATAAAAGCGGCGCTGATGGTGGCAGTATCGACGGGCGTGAAGCTATTGATTAATGTCATGCCCAGATAAAACGAGAGCCAGACCATCACCAAGAAATAGGCCAGCCGAAAGAGCGGGCCAAACACGAGGCTATGCGAAATTCCGGCGCGATGCGGCACTAACTCGCGATAGGGCCACCAAATAAAGCGTAGTGGCCCCCAGCGATTATAGGGTTCGGAGGCCAAATCGAGGTCGGGCGAGAAGGCCATACCGGAAACCATATGGGTTCCGGCCCAAACAAACGCCGCCAATAAATCACTGTTTGGCACCAACCGCCAAATAACTGGAATCCCAACAATGCCTGTAAAGACGGTGAGCATATCGTGGGTTTTACCATCAGGCATTGGGCAACGCTCCTAGAAATAGCAGAATGGATAGTTCAGATGTGCTATTATCTTTGATCGTTGGTTGCATTGCAAGCAGTTTAGGCTGGTTTTTTGGCTGGGGGCTTGTTCAAAACCATTTCATCAACTGAATACGGGCCGCCACCATTTAAGCCAATGACGATACAAATCGTGAGCAAGACTAAATCGTATTCCATGCCTTCTGCATAATAAAAAAATTTGCCCCAATGGACTTTAATTGCCCCAAGCATGACACAACCAAGCAATAATGCTGCCCAACGACTATACACCCCGACAGTTAATGCCAAGCCACCCAAAAATTCAACTGTTGCCACCAACCATGCCAGCACCGCTGGAATTGGTAACTGATATTGGTTGCCAAAGGTTGCAGCAATATCACCAATCATTGTTACCTTCGACCAGCCATGAACCACGAACACAACACCGACAACGACTCGTAATAGCGTCCAAGCGATAGCACTCAGCTGTGCGCTTTTCATCGCGAACTCCTTGCGACAAATCGTAGTAAATGCCGCTATGATACACGCTAATAGGCTTTTTGTGTGCTACACTAGAGGCAGCGAGTACAAAAATCTCCCCAAAGAAAGCAGTTTGACAGGCCGTGTGTAATCAACTACAATGCGACAAAATGCTGACAGGAAACTTTCCGCGCTAGGGCGTGCCGAGTTTCTGCCAGTTTTTTCTGTTGCGGTGAGGTGTATGATGTTTGAGAATCTATCCGACCGCTTAACCGATGTTTTCAACCGGTTGGGCAGCAAAGGCCGCCTAACTGAATCTGATGTTGATGCGGGCTTGCGCGAAGTGCGCTTGGCCTTGTTGGAAGCAGACGTTAACTTCAAAGTCGTCAAAGATTTTGTGGCGCGGGTGCGCGAACAAGCGATTGGCGAAGAAGTCACCAAGAGTTTGACTCCTGGTCAACAAGTGATCAAAATCGTTCACGACGAATTGGTGCACTTGCTTGGTGATGCCAATGTGCCAATCAATGAATCGAAAAACCGCGAGCAGCCGACGATTGTGATGTTGGTCGGGTTACAAGGTGCTGGTAAAACAACCATGGCCGCCAAGTTGGCGCTGTATATGCGCAAAAAAGGCAAAACGCCATTGTTGGTTGCCGCCGACATCTACCGACCAGCCGCAATTAAGCAGTTGGAAACGCTCGGCAAGCAATTGAATATTCCGGTCTTTAGCGAAGGCACCGATGTTTCGCCACCTGATATTGCTGAGCACGCTTTGCGCCAAGCTCGGATCAATGGCAACAACTTTGTGATCGTCGATACCGCCGGACGCTTGCAAATCGACGAACGCTTGATGGGCGAGTTACAACAAGTCGTCGAGCGGATTGGGCCAACCGAAATTATGTTGGTCGTCGATGCCATGATTGGGCAAGAATCGGTCAAAGTTGCTGAGGCCTTCCATGCCAAAGTGCCATTGACTGGTTTGATTATGACCAAAATCGATGGCGATGCCCGTGGTGGGGCTGCGCTCTCGATGCGCGAAGTCACGGGAGTGCCAATTAAGTTCCTTGGGACGGGCGAAAAAACCGATGCCATCGAACCATTCCACCCCGATCGCTTAGCCCAACGGATTTTGGGCATGGGCGACGTGATGACCTTGATCGAGCGCGCCGAGCAAGTGTACGACAAAGACGAAGCCAAGAAAATGCAAAAGAAGATGCGCAAAGGCACCTTCGACTTTGAAGATTTCCTTGGCGCAATGAACTCGATGCGTAAACTTGGCCCATTACAACAAATCTTGGGGATGATTCCTGGGATTGGCAAACAACTGCGCCAAATGAAAGACCTTGACGAAGCGCTTGATGATCGCGAGATGAAACGCATCGAAGCGATTATTCAATCAATGACCATCAAAGAGCGCCGCAACCCCGACTTGCTGAAAGATCCTAGCCGCAAACGCCGGATCTCAGCGGGTAGCGGTACGCGGATCGAAGATGTCAACGCCTTGGTCAAACAGTTCCGTGAAATGCAACGCATGATGAAACGCTTCGGCAAGGGCGGCCAAAATCCGCGCGACCTGATGCGCATGTTCAAATAAAACCGAGGCTATAGGCTACAGTTTGTAGGCTATAGCACCTAATTAATTATTACTTAGTGGCTAGCCTATAGCCTTGAGCCTATAGCCACTCGCCACTTTTGGAGGAAACACTCGAATGGTTCGTATTCGTCTTCGCCGGATGGGCATGAAGCACAAGCCCGCATATCGTGTTGTTATTGCAGATTCGCATGCGCCACGCGATGGCAAGTTTATTGAAACGATTGGCCACTACAATCCCCAAGCACAACCAAAAGTTGTGTTTATCAAGGAAGATCGCGCTCGCTACTGGCTGAGCGTTGGTGCCCAACCATCAGATACCGTAGTGCGCTTGTTGAAAAACTTGGGTGTGGTTGATGCTGAAGGCAAATTGATCGGCGAAGCTCCAGCTAAGGTTGAAGCTCCAGTCAAGAAAGCTAAAAAAGCCGTGACCAAAGCCGCCGCTGCTGCTCCAGCCGCCGCCGTTGCTGCTCCAGTCAAGGCCGCAGCCGAAGCTGGCGAATTTGCTGGCAGCGTGCGCCCATTGGCCAATGGTAGCGCCCCAGAAGGCTACGCCATCAAAGGCAACCAAAACTCAATGTTGTACCACGTTCCTGGTAGCCGCTACTACAATTCAACCGTGGCTGAATTGTGGTTCGACACCGTGGAAAGTGCCGAAGCAGCTGGCTTCCGCGCTCCTGGTCAAAAAAGCGCTGAGTAAGCTCGCAAATCGGGTGTGAGGCACTGGCTTCACACCCATTTCTATGCGCAAGGATGCAGCTATGGAAGATTTATTGAACTATATCGTCGAAGGCTTGATCGATACCGACGACATTAAAATTAGCAAACGCACTGGTCACCACAGCATTACCCTCGATCTGCGCATTCCCCAAAGCGAAGCAGGGAAGGTCATCGGGCGCAATGGGCGCGTGGTCAAAGCCATTCGCGACGTATTGGGCATCGTTGGCGCTCGCCAAAACAAACGGGTCCACCTAGAGGTTAATTCGTGACAGCTCCAAATATTGATGATTTCTTGTTAGTTGGCCGCATTTCTGCGGCGTTTGGTGTGCGCGGCGAGTTAAAAATCTCGATGATCTCATCGCACCCAGAACATATTCAAAAGCTTAAACACTTGTTTGTTGGCGACTTATCAAAGCCGTTCACAATTGGCCGCTTGCACCAACACAAAGGCAGCCTCTATTTGTTGCGGCTCACCGAAGTTGATACCCGCGAGGCTGCCGAAGCAATGCAAGGCCTCGAAGTCTATATTCATCGCAGCGATGCAGCGCCGTTGGCTAATGATGAATATTTCTTGCACGATTTGGTTGGCTTGCAAGTGCAAACCGAAGCTGGCGAGGTCATTGGCCAAGCAGCCGAAATTATTGAAACTGGCGCAAATGATGTTTTAGTGGTGCGCAAATTGGGCCAAGCAGATATTTTGGTGCCAATGGTGCGTGCGGTCGTGCGCTCAATTGATATTGCTGGCGGCACGATTACCGTAACATCGCTGGCCGATATTGTGCCCGAATAACTACCCCAAAGATTCCACCAATCTGAATTGACAGCGGCTCATTGCACTGCTACGATGAAGCCGCAACGTACTTTTAAGCCTCAGGCAGCACGCGGAGAATATAGCTATGCGGCGGATCATTTGGTTGAGCCTCGTTCTTGGTTTATGTTTTTGGGCCTTTCGCACTTCCCAAGCAGTGACCCCTGCCCTCACCGATACCTATGGGTTTGCTTCGTTTTGGCAAATTAACGGCGGCGAGCAGATTTTTGGCCAACCAATTACTGATCCCATCGAGCAAGATACGCTGGTTGTGCAGTATTTTGAAAACGCGCGCTTTGAGTACAATCCGCAAACTGATAGCGTTGGCTTGGGCTTGGTTGGCCGCGAACGCACCCAATGGCGCGATTTCGGCCCGCAACCACGGCTCGCTGGTGCAAGCTTGCGCCCAGAAGGCTCCAACTACGATCTCGCTGGCAGTTTCCGCACGTTTTGGGAAACCAACGGCGGGGTCGAAATTTTTGGCCTCCCAATTAGTCCAGCCCAATTCGAAGCCCGCCCAACGGGCCGCTTCAAGGTTCAATATTTCGAACGCGCTTTGCTGATCGAGCATCCGTTGTTGGCAGGCACGCCCGATGAAATTGAGCTAGCGCCGCTTGGCCAAGAAGTTGCTGCCGCCCGAGGCTTGATCGAAGGCATGAGCTACGAGCTGCCGTATTTGTTCGAATTTGATCCCGTTGCGCCAGCCCCAGTGCAAACTGCTGCCCCGCAACCAGTTGCTGAGCCAACCCAAGTGCCACCAACTGCGGCTCCAGCGCAACCAACGAATCAACCAGTGCCAACCGCCACGCCCAAGCCCGCCAATCCCAACCTTGGTAAGCGCATCGAAGTCGATATTAGCAAGCAATGGCTGTATGCCTACGAAAATGGCACCGTCGTGTTTGATGCGCCAGTCGCAACCGGAAAAGATGGCTTCAACACGCCAACTGGCAGCTACGAAATTTATGCCAAAGTGCCGTTGCAAACCATGCGTGGCTCGCTTGGCGGCGAAACTTGGGTCGTGCCGAATGTGCCGCACGCCATGTATTTCAATGGCAGCGTTGCCCTGCACGGGACGTATTGGCACAATTTGTTTGGCAGTGGCACTCGGATTAGCCATGGCTGTGTCAACTTACCGCTCGATGCCGCCGCTTGGCTCTACGATTGGGCAAGCGTGGGCACAACGGTCCAAGTTTATTACTAGCAAAACCTAAAATAGCATGCTAGGCGTTGTCGAGGAGAATTGTAATGACCCAACACGTCGGGATTATTGACCTTGGCTCCAACACCGCTCGCATGATTGTGGTGCAATATCAGCCGCATCATTCCTTCAAATTGGTTGAAGAAGTGAAGGAAAATGTGCGGTTGGCGCATAATGTTGGCCCCGATAATCAATTGCAAGCCCAACCAATTGCCAAGGCGCTTGAAACTTTGCGCATGTTTGGCAATTTCTGCCGCGCCATGGGCGTGAGTGACGTTGTGGCGGTGGCAACTAGTGCCGTCCGCGATGCCGCTAATCAAACCAGCTTTTTAGCCCAAGTTAAAGAAGAAACCGGCCTTGATTTACGCGTGCTCAGCGGCGATGAAGAAGCCTACTACAGCTACCTTGGCATGATCAATACGCTTGGCGTGAGCAATGGCTTTATGTTTGACATCGGCGGTGGCAGCGTCGAATTGGCCTTAGTGCGCGGGCGTGGGCTAGCCAACACCACATCGTTGCCACTTGGCACGGTGCGCCTCACCGAGCAAATTTTACGCAGCGATACTCCCAGCAAAGCAGAACTCAAAGCCCTCGATCGCCACGTCGACGAAGCCTTAGCAGGGCTGGATTGGTTTCGCCCGCAAGGCAGCAAATTGCCATTAATCGGCGTAGGCGGCACGGTGCGCAACCTCGCCAAGCTTGAACAACGGGCGCAACGTTATCCACTTGATATTGTTCATGGCTACACAATGTCGCTGCAACGGGTCGATGAATGGGCCAGCCGTTTGAGCAAACTCAATCGCAACGAGCGCGAACAACTCGAAGGCTTAAATAATGATCGCGCCGATGTAATTACCGCTGGCGTGCTGCTCATTCGGGCTTTGATGCAGCGTTGTGGCGCTGATAGCCTCTGGATTTGCGGCCATGGCCTGCGTGATGGCATTTTCTACGAGCATTTTTTGCGTGGCTCACAGCCACCCCTGCTGAGCGATGTGCGCCAATTTTCGGTGGCAAATTTAGCCCGGATCTATGGCTATAACGTGCTACATGTGGCCAAAGTGCGCGAATTAAGCCTATCGTTGTTCGACCAGCTGCAAAGTTTGCATGGCTATGGCGCGTGGGAGCGCGAATTGCTCGAAGCAACAACCATGGTTCATGATATTGGCGTGGCAGTCAATTTTTACGATCATCATAAACATGGCCTGTATTTGATTTTGAACTCGATGTTGAATGGCTATACCCATCGCGAAATGGCGCTGATTGGCCTCTTAACTAGGCACCATCGCAAAGGTGGAGTGACCGATGCTGGCTTGGCTGGCGTGTTGGCTGAGGGCGATCTTGAGCGACTGGGCAAATTAAGTGCGCTCTTACGAATTGCCGAATATCTTGAGCGCTCCAAGAGCCAGGTCGTGCAGGGCGTGGTTTGCAAAATCGAGAAGCAGCAGGTGCGAATTAGCGTACAAGCGGTTGGCGATGCCTCGATTGAAATTTGGGATGCAAACCGCAAGACCAATTTATTTCGCAAAGCCTATGGGGTTGAGGTCGTAATTGAATAGCCCTAGCAACAGCATGCTAGGGCTATGCGCTAGAAAATAGCAGGAATAACTGCTAATTGATCGCCAAGTTGGGTCTGCGATTGTTGAATAACCCCAACTGGCAATTCGAGGGTATAGCGAGCTTTGGCAGCGCCAGCAAATGGTCGCCAAGGCTTGAAGTTCTCGCGCAGCCCAACCACCTGATGTTGACGATCGACAAAAATCACATCGATGGCAAAACGCATAAAGAACATATGAATATTGTTGTTGGGATACAGAATTAAGCCAGTGTTAGCTGGCAAATTCTTGCGACCCATCAAGCCCATGCCACGGCTCAAAAAGCTATTCGCAAACTCAGCGTATTCCACCAAGTTGCTATTGCGGGTTAGATTGCGAATGGCGTGTTGCGACACTAGAGACCGCCACCAAGCAAGCGTGGTATTGCTGGCCCCAAGATAACCACAAACATTGAAGGGAAGATCAAGAACACCAACGGAAAGAGCATTTTGATTGGTGCTTTTTGGGCTTCTTCTTCGGCGCGTTGGCGACGGCGCAAACGCAATTGGTCAGATTGAATTTTGAGCATTTTACCCATGCTGACCCCAAGTTGGTCTGCTTGAATGACCGCCGAAACAAACGAGGTCAGGTCATCAACCCCAGTCCGAACCGTCATAGCACGGAAGGCTTCGTGGCGTTGGGTGCCTAAGCGAATGTCGGAAAGTGCACGGCGGAACTCGCGGCACAACTCGTTATCCCATTTTTCAGCCACCCGTTGGAGTGCAGCATCGAAGCCCAAACCAGCGGTAACGCTAATTGAAAGCAAATCGAGCGCATCGGGCAACGCTTTAAGGATGGTTTTTTGACGCTTTTTAATTTGGCGACCAAGCCACATGGCTGGCAGCAAAAAGCCTAATGCGCCACCGATACCCGACCATTGAAGCGTGCTGAGCGTTTCAGCATCGGCCAACATACAGACCAAAAAGATAATCCCAAACAAGGCCAGGGCCAGAAAAATCCGCATCCCGGTAAACATTGCTGGGGTCAGATTGCCAGGGTTGCCTGCGAGCATTAAGTTCGTCCGCAGTTTATCGTTACCCTTGCCAGATTGGCCAAGCTTCACAAAAACACTGTTCAGCATTGGCGTGACAATCCGTTGCATAAAGGGCAACTGCAACTCCAGATCTTCAAGATTCATGGAGCGCTCGGTAAATTGAGCAAGGCGGTTTGAGACAGTATCAGTTTGGCGGCGCTGGTTGAGCACCATAAATCCAACTGCACAGATAATTACCAGAATAACTAAGCCAATAAGTAAGGCCATAGCAAGCTCCCGCTTTAGACTTCAATATTAACAATGCTTTTGATTGCAAAGAAGCCTGCAATCATCATCATTGCACTACAGACGGGCATACAGCACCATGCATCGGGTGGCATCCCAATTGTCATCAATGGGGCCATATAATCAGGGTTGAGCATGGTAATAATAATTGCAATCGAAATTGGCAACAACGTAACCACATAGCCTGAATAGCGAGCCTGCGAGGTAAGCACCCGAATTTGGCCTTTGATCCGCACCCGTTCACGAATGGTGTGAGCAATCGTATCGAGGATCTCGGCCAAGTTGCCCCCAACTTCCGCTTGAATATTAATGGCCGAAACCATCAAATCAAGGTCTTCGCTGGGAACCCGCCGCAAGAGGTTATTCATGCCATCCTCAAGCGAAAGGCCTAAACCGACCTCTTGAACCACCCGTCGAAACTCAACTGAGATTGGTGGTGGTGCTTCGCGCGAGACCAAATCCATTGACTGGAGCAGACTATAGCCAGAGCGCAGCGAGTTGGCCAACAAACCAACCGTATCGCCTAATTGATTATTAAAGGCTTTGAGCCGTGAATCTTGTTTAAAGCTCACAACTTTATCGGGGACGATAAAGCCGATAATTGCCCCAACCACCCCACAGGCCACAACTGCCAAGAAGTTGGCGCGGCCAAGGAACACCCCAAACAAGGCAAACAAAATTACCGAGGCGAATTTCATCATAATGAATTCGGTCACGGTTAGTTTTAGGTCGGCTTGAGCTAAATCGCGGGCCAAATCGGAGCCTTTTTGGCCGCGGTTGACCATCGAATCAACCCTGCTTGCCAAGGCACTCATGCCGCGTTCGTTCGTATCGTTTTGGTTGCGGCTGCGCTCGGCAAAGGTTGCGAGCCGACCATCAACTGAATTGGCTTTGGTTTCCCTGAGTTTGCGATAGATAACGGCCCCAGCCACAAAGAGGACGATCGCAATTAGGGCGGGAATGCTCCATGGTGGTAAATTTTCCATGGCCCTAGTTCCTTTCTAGCGAGTAATGCCGGTTAGTAAAAGCGCTCTGAACTATTGCCAAAGACGTTGGGTGGTAGGTAAATATTCAAGGCTTCAAAGCGATCAAGGAAGCGTGGTCGAACGCCAGTTGGCCGCAACGACCCTACAATCTTACCACGTTCATCGAGACCAGTTTGCTCAAAGACAAAAATATCTTGCAACACCACCAGATCGCCTTCCATGCCGGTTACTTCCGAAATGGCCATAACCCGCCGCGAGCCATCTTTAAGCCGCGCTTGTTGCACAATCAACTCAATCGCCGAAGCAACCTGTTCGCGAATAGCTTTCAGCGGCAAGTCCATCCCCGACATCAAACACATGGTTTCGATCCGCGCAATCGCGTCACGGGGCGTATTGGCGTGCAAGGTGGTCATGGAACCTTCGTGGCCAGTGTTCATGGCTTGCAACATTGCCAAGGTCTCACCACCGCGACATTCGCCGACGATAATCCGCTCAGGCCGCATCCGCAAGCAGTTGATAATCAAATCGTTGATTGAGATTTCGCCCTTGCCTTCAATATTGGCAGTGCGCGATTCGAGCGAAATAACGTGATCTTGTTGTAGTTGCAATTCGGCAGCGTTTTCAACCGTAATCAAGCGCTCATCTTCAGGGATAAACGAAGAAAGCACATTTAACAAGGTTGTTTTGCCCGAACCAGTACCGCCAGAGACTACGACGTTAATCCGAGCGCGGACACTTGCCGAAAGAAAGTCCATCATCTCGCGGCTAATCGCGCCAAACCGCACAAGGTCGTCAGGCCCAAGCGGTTTTTTGGAGAATTTACGAATGGTAATAACCGGCCCAATCAAGGAAATTGGCCGAATAACTGCGTTAACCCGCGAGCCATCTTTGAGCCGAGCATCGACCATGGGCGAGCTTTCGTCGACCCGCCGACCAAGCGGCGCAACAATCCGATACAACACCCGCATCGCATGTTCATCATCGATGAAGGTTGTGCCCGAAAGCGTCAGCTTGCCCCGTTGTTCGATGTAAATCTTATTTGGCCCGTTGACCATAATTTCCGAAATACTATCGTCTTTGAGCAGTGAATCGAGCGGCCCCAACCCAACGATGTCTGACATCAGCGATTCGACTAATTGGAGGCGTTCAACCCGACTGAGCACGATATTTTCACTATCGAGAACGGCACTTAAGAGATCTTCGACTGTTTGGCGGATTTTGGTTTCATTCGTGCTGTTGACATCACGAACTTCTTCGGTCAAGCGGCGCTGGACCCGATGGCGAACGTCAAGCAGACGATCTTGAGAAGAAACTGCAGCAGAGCGCGGAATAGCTCCATCAGGGCGTGTGGCAGCAGCACTTGGTTGTGCTGCTGCTGTAGGTTCGGAAGCCGAGGATGGGGACGTATTTCCTGCAATACGCTTTAGGAGCGACATAAGCCACCCTCCATGCGTCTAACGTTTGGTTAATCGAGCGAAGAGACCCTTGGGTTCTTCTTTTTTCGGTTGCTGTGGACGGGCACCTTCGCGACTTGTGCGGGTTGTGCCTGAGATGAGATAGGCTAGGTTAGCAACATCAATTGAAATCTGATGGCGTGGCTGATCGATAATTAATGGTACGCCGCGGTTAATCGCGTTAACCATTTCAAAAGGTGCGTTGCCAATTTGGGCCGCAACCTTATGTTGAATATTGGCCTCGACTTGATCAACCCGAATGCCAAATTTAGCGTCGGCTTTGTTCAAGACCAAAACCAGTTTTTCGTCGTTGTAGCCAAGCAACTCGGCAACTTCTAGAAACTGGCGAATATTCTTAATCGACGAGAGTTCCATCGTCATCAGCAAGACAATCCGATGGGCTGCATCAAGCACCGCCATAGTTTGGTCTTGAAATGAGGATTGAGTGTCGACGACCACATAATCGTATTCGCGGCGCAAGGCCTCAAGCACGGTTCGCACATGATCAGCGGTCACCAACTCGCCCATTTGTGGGTTGGCAGGAGCCAGCAGAATCTTAATTTGCGAAGCGTGAGTGGTCATAACATCATTCATCAAATCTTTATCAAGATCATCAATCCGTGAGGTGAGATCGTTGATCGTTTTGTTGCTATTGATGTTGAACATCACCGCAATATCGCCAAACAGCAAACTTGCGTCAACCAAACAAATTTTACGGTTACCAGGCAACAGCTTGAGCGCAACTGCTAAGTTGGCAGCGATTGCACTCTTGCCGGTGCCACCTTTGGGGCTATAGACAGCAATAATTTGGCCGGTTGATTGATCAGATTCCTCGACCTGTTGCGCCGCAACCACAAAGCGACGTTGGGTTTGTTGTAAACGATACACTTCACGGATGCTACCGGCAAGTTCATCGCCGCCAACAGGCTTGGTAAGAAACTGACGTGCCCCAGCCAACATTGCACGGCGCAGGTAATCGGTTTCGCCTTGCACGCTCATCATAATAACTTGCGTGTTGGGCACCTGCGCCATGATGGCCTCAGTTGCTGCAATGCCATCCATATCGGGCATGTTAATGTCCATCAAGACAACATCGGGTTGAATTTGCTTGGCCTGCGTCACGGCCTCGCGCCCTGTTGCCGCTTTGCCAACAACTTGCATATCCTTCTCAAAAAACAATAATTTTTCGAGGTTATCACGAGTATCTGCAATATCGTCAACAATTAGTACGCGAATTTTATCGGACTCAGCCATGCAATTCTCCTTGGTTGTATTAAGGCGTTTGAGTTGGCACTGCTGTTGGCAATGGTTGTTGTTGTGGTGCGTTGGGCAATGGGAATGGAATGACAACTGGTGGTTGTTGTGGTGGCTGTGGTGGTGCAGGAGCATCCAACAGTTTCACAATCATGTTTGGTTGGGCATAGACTTGTGCTACACCATATAAGCGCATCAACAAGTCCATCGTTACTCCAGTTGTTACAATTTGATCATCTTGATCATCAGCGCGCCGCACGACTACATTTAGTGTACTACCAGTTTTGGCTTTTGTATATTCCAAAATCTCAACTTGTTGCGACGTTAAGGCAACCACAATTTGCCATTGTGAGCCTTGGTTGAAGACTGGTTCTGGGGTTGGTTGTTGCTGAACCGGAGCGCCATCAACCACAACCTCAATCGTTGGTTGGGCCGCAGCTGGGGCCGCACCAGTTGGTTGACCATCAGGCGAAACCAGTGGCGGGGCAACAACTTTTAATACCCGGACGTTTTGAGCAAGCACATGAGTGCTAATGTCCAAGTATTTTTCATCAACGAGGCTGACAACCCCATCGGCGGCTGACCCAAAGCGCAAGTAGGGTTGCTCAAGGCTATAGCTGCCAACAATATCAATGCTGTTGCCTTCAGCAACAATCCCACCAATATCGCTGACAAATAAGTTATAAGCTTTGGGCGATTCGGCACCTGGTTCTGGGGTTGGCAATTTTTCGGCAATCCCAGCGTTACGGAAGGCCGATTTTTTGATCCGCTCGCCACCAAGAATACTGCTGGTCGTTACCTTGCCTTGCACTGCACTGAAAAATTCTGCTTCAAGCACATCATCGGGGGTAACTTCGGTGGGTTGAACTTCAACAACATTAAAATATTGCTCAAGATCGCTGCCAATTAGCTTGTTAGCGTCAATATCCGTCGCCGCTTCTAAGACCCGAACATTGGGAATTGGCAAAGCAGTTGGCTCAATTAATGAAGGATCATTTGGTTGGTTGGCCCGCTCCTTGCTGAAATACACATAACCACCAGCAAGCACTGCTATCAAAACAACGACGGCAATAATCATGCCCAGAGCTGAGTTTTGGCGCATAAAAATACGTCCTCCGAAACAATATTGGGAGCTCGTGAGGCAAGCGTGCCCCCGTTTTATGGTGAGGTTCGCGGCTATTATACACGATCGATCAACTGTTCATCACAGCTTTGCAATCAGATCACCTAGCCAACTTGTTAAAGATCGGTTAAATAATGAACCAGCATTGGCAATGCTGGTTCATCATTAGAAGCTTATTTGGCAATCTCACGCGAAATGACCAAGCGCTGAATTTCGCTCGTGCCTTCGTAGATTTCGGTAATCTTGGCATCGCGGAAGTAGCGCTCAACGGGATATTCTTTCGAGTAGCCATTCGAGCCGAAGATTTGCACGGCTTTGGTGGCTGTCCACATGGCCGTTTCCGAGGCATTGACTTTGGCCATCGCCGCCGCCGCAATGTAGTTTTCACCCTGATCTTTGAGCCACGCAGCATGATAGGTCAACATGCGCGCTGCTTTGATTCGCGTCGCCATATCGGCCAAGGTAAAGCCCACTGCTTGGAAGTTGATAATCGATTGGCCAAATTGCTCGCGGACTTTGGCATAATCCAAGGCTGCTTCATAGGCTCCTTGGGCAATTCCCAAAGCCTGCGAGGCAATCCCAATCCGCCCACCATTCAAGATGGTCATAGCGATTTTGAAGCCTTCGCCTGGTTGACCAAGCATGCGGCTTTTATGCACTCGCAGCTCATCATAGGACATTTGGGCCGATTGCGCCGAACGAATGCCCAATTTATCTTCAACCTTGAGCACCGAAACCCCAGGCTCGCTGGTATCGACTAAAAAGGCGCTGATGCCTTTTACACCTTTTTCTGGCGCAGTCATGGCCATCAACAAAATGGTGTTGGCTTTCGAACCATTGGTAACCCAGTTTTTGGTGCCGGTAATCACATAATGATCGCCATCTTCAACCGCGCGGGTTTTCTGGGCTGCTGCATCCGAGCCAGCGCCAGGCTCCGAGAGCGAGAACGCACCAAGCTGCTGGCCGCTTGCCAATGGAGTCAGAATGTCGCGTTTTTGTTCTTCCGTGCCAAATTTTTCAATCCCAGCACACACCAAGGAATTGTTGACCGAGGCAATGACCCCAACTGAGGCATCGACCCGCGAAAGCTCCTCGATCATAATTGCATAGGAGATGTAATCGAGGCCAGCCCCACCATAGGCTTCATCGATTGCAACGCCCATAAAGCCCAATTTCCCCATTTTTTGCACAATGTCGGTCGGCCAAATTTTATGCTCATCACGCTCGGCAACTGTTGGCCGAATTTCACCTTCGGCAAATTCGCGAGCTGCCTTGCGCATAAATTCCTGATCGTCCGAGAGCTTGAAATCCACGTTGATTCCTCCAAATGTGTCGAATTACTGCTTAATTATAGGTGAAGATCGCTCGATCGTTCTGCATCGACCCAGCGGACTAAACTGCGTAATGGGTCGCGCCCATCGTGATGCCACGCTGCCTGCGGAAACGCCTGTTGCCCAGCATGGCAAATTCGCACTACGCCGATTGTCGCCAGCGCGTCAGCCAATTCGGCCCGCTGCTCAGAACTACATACCAGCGTAGCACTTTGCAGATGCTGACGCAATGGGCTTAATCGCTGCTCAAGCGCATCAAGATTGGTCACTGGCACAAGTTTAATCAGCCGCCCTGTTGTGGTTGGCACGCTTTCGCCTTGATCAACCACTACCAGCCACAGCTGATCGGGCGCGCTCAAAAGCTGAATTGGTTGGCCGCTCAACGCTTGCCACTCATACTCATCAGCACTCCGACGCGTCGCAGCAATGATTGAATCACTCGCCGGATAACGCTGGCTCACAGCAGCCAAACTTTGGTTCAATAGCGCTGCAAGCTGGCTTAATTGGGCAGCATTCGGTGCTTCGACAAACAATGCTTGCGGCGAGACACAGCCTTGTTGCTCAAGCATCACACAATCAGCAGCCAAATGAGCGGCAATTTCAGCCAAATTTGGCGCAGCAAACATGCTTTGGCTAAGATAGCCAAATGAGTAGCGCGAGCCATAATCAAGCCAACGAATGTGCGCTGGGCTACGCTGCCGCACTGCCGCAATCGCTTGATCGCTGGCGTTGGCAATAATTGCCTCAGTTGTGGCCAAAAGTGGATCTTCGAGCGCCTGATCGCCGCCGCTCCACCAAAGCACCGCGATACTCTCAGCAAGCTCTGGGAGTTGTTCGATTAGGCTGCTGGCAAATGCCGCGGCCCATAATGGCTCGCCGCGCGCAACTTTCAGCAAGCTTGGCGACTTAACCAAAAGCGCATCAATTAAGCTTTGAATCGCGACTCCAGGCACGTTGCCAGCGCAAATATGCCAGGTTAGGCGTGGCCCAAGCACGCGACTTTCGCCGACCACGCTTGGCCGCCAGCCATCGAGCAGCAACGGATCGCCGAATTGCTCATTGAGCCGTTGCCAAAGCCGCGGCGCACGCCAATCGGCCAGCATCCGGTCAAGCACAGTGCTCAGCATGGCTTGGTTGTAGCCATTAATCTGGGGCAGTTGATTGAGTAATTGCACCCGTGGCGCATAATCTGGCGCAAGCCATTGCGCTGCCGCCCGATCAATCGCCGCGACAATTTTGGCGATTGGCAGGCCCTGCAGGGTTGTGGCACTAGCGCGCAAACGCTCGGCAAGTTGCAGCATGTGGACGGGGCTTGGCGCAAGGATTGGCAAACGCAACGAGCCAAATTGCTGGCTGGTTTGGGGCCAAGCCAGCGCTGGCGGTAAACACCACGTTGGCAATTCAACGCTCATTGGTTAATGCAGCCATACATGCCTCGCGAATTGCCCATGCTTTGGTGAGGCTCAGGCCTTGGCTAGTGGCCCATTTCAAGAGGAAATTGCGATGCACCGTGCGTTTGTAATCGCCAATTTGATCGGGTGTAATTTGTTGCTCTTCAAAAAATTGCAAAATTGGCTCGGCATTCGCAGAACGGGTTACATCGATATTCCAGCGGCCATAGCGCAAAAAACAATGAGCTTCGGGAATCGCAGTTAAACTATTTGATTCCAAGGTGTGGCCAACCCCTGGCGTATTCTTGCCATCCATCAAATAAATGCCAAAATACAAATTAATTGGCAGCGCCAATTCGCGGGCCAACTCGGCCAAGAAGGCATGTTTGGTGCTGCTCGTGCCCCGTTTTTCGCTGACAACCAAGCGCCAATCGAGCGGGTTGGTGTTGCGGCCAAAGGGCAGGGTCGCAATCCAGCGGGCAACTGCTTGATAATGTTCTAATCCTTGGGAGATTAGGCTCGCGCTTATTGGCAAATCGGCATCGAGCGGCACATCAGGCAAGCGTCCAACAATCATGACATCATCTCCATAGAATATTTGGCAGTAACCGGAATTGCTTCACGCGCAAGCAGTTGTTGTTGGCGGCTGCGGCCCCAGCGATAGTAGCCAAGCCCATGCGGTGAACTTTTTAGCCGATGACAGGGAATTATTAAGGCCAAAGGATTGCTGCGCAACGCTTGATTGATCGCATAGGCAGCATGGTAGGGCCGTGGCAATAGCTCAGCCAATTGTTGATACGACCATTGTTGGCCATAGGGAATTTGGATTAACTGGTGCCAAATTGCGTGCTGTTGCGCCGAACCTTGCCATGCAATCGGCACGCTAAATTGGCTGCGTTGGCCAGCACAATAAGCTTGATATTGCTCAATGGCCTGTTCAAGCATGGGATTTGTGCGATAGATCAGCAAACGATCGGGGTGAGTTTCGGTTAATTCAGCCAACAACTCACTATCGTCGTCGGCAAAACTAGCCAACAACAAGCCTTCGGGCGCTGCTGCAAGCAGCAAACGCCCAAAAGTGGTGGTTTGAATAAGGTAATCGATCGCCATAGCTGCTATTTTCTAACGAGCGGCAAATAGACTGGATCAAGTTGATTCACGACCCGCAACGTTACTTGAACCGTGCGGGGAGCCAAACCATTGCCATTAACCCGAAACTGATAGGTATAGGTTCCGCTGCTTAGGCTACCAACTTGTGCCCTGATCGTCAAATTGGTTGTGCCAACCAAACTGCCGCTACTTGGCGTAACGCTCAGGCCAGCAGAGACGTTGCTAATTGTCCAATTGAGCGCGGTTTCGCTATCACCGTTGCTGAGCGGAATAATGGCCGCTGCCTCGCCGCCACCAACTTCAGCCAATAAATTCACCGAAGTCTGAATGTTGATACTGGCAGGCGTTTTTTGCACAATAAAAATCGGATCGTTGGTAAGCACAATGCTGGCAGTTGTGCCATTGATCGTTGGCGTAAATGTTTGGTTATTGCGGGTGCGGAAAATCCACTGTTTGCCCGCAGTCAGCGGAAACTGAATTGTGGTATTCGCGCCAGGAGTCCACAGCACATCAATCTCGGTGCTGCCACGGCTATAGCGATAGGCATATACGCCGCCAGTGTTATTGCCATTGCCAACATAGGTGTGAGTATGCACGCCAGCGCGTGGTCCCAGTGGCGTGGCGTTATTCAACAAGCCAGCCATCGTTTGAAAGGCTGCATAGGCAGATTTTGGCGTGTAATCATTATTCGCTAAATTGCCAAGCATTTCTGAGCCGCTGAAGGGATGGCCGCCATTGAAAGCATCTTCAAGCTGCAACCAATTAATATGTTGCACGCCCATTTGTTGGGCAATCACAAAGCTGCGAATCAAGTAGCGGGCTTGATTTTCGGCACTCACCACGGGACAACTTGCCGAGCCTGGGCTAGTGCACCAGCCAATCTCAGTAATCCAAATTGGAGCTTTGGGACGGCCAATGTCGTTACTTAGCCAATTGCGCGAGTTGAGCAAACGGCCTTCTAGAGTGACGGTTGCAAACGTGCCAATCGAATCGGGGGCGATGGTTGGCATGTAGGGGTGAATCCCCAGCACATCAAAGCTATTTTTGGCCGCAGGCACTTGGCGAAACGCGCCATTATTGCCATTCAGAAACTCAAGCCCATCGCTAAAACCATCGAACACATAGACCCCGCCAGCCACCACAATCGCCGTTGGGTCGGCTTGCTTAATTGCGTTATACGAAGCGACCAAAATTTCGCCATAGCGGCGGCGGCGCAACGCTTCGTTATTATTGATTGAACTCCATGTTTCGTGAAAATTCGGCTCGTTCCAAATTTGCCATGCAGCGATGCGCGGCGAGCCAGGAGCATCGTTAAATCCATCGCCATCGTAGCGCTCGACCATCCAGGCTGCAAACTCGGCATACTGGGCGGGATCGCTTGGTGGACACCAATAGTTATTGTTGCCAGCGCACGAAGGCTCACGCGCCCAAGCTGGGGTTGTCAGAAGCATGCCGATAATCCCAAGATTGGCATCGGCGACAGTTTTGATGCGGCTATCGTAGCTAGTTCGAAAATTGCCATTGCTTGGCTCGATTTCGGCCCATGGCAATTCTTCGAGCGACCAATGAGCGCCCGCTTGGGCCATTTTCTGGGACAGTAGCGGCACATTATCGCCAGTAGTGATGCGCTCGTTTTTAGTGAGGTAGCCATTAATGCCCCACGGCGTGATCGCGCTTGGCTGCGCGGTCGGAGCATCGGGAGTAGCAGGCGCAGGGGTAACAAACCCAAACAAAAATACAAGCAATAAACCTAATTTACGCAAATTAACAACCTCGTGCACAAAAAAAATCAACTGTGTACATTATACACAGTTGATCGAGTTGGTGCCGAAGGTGGGAGTCGAACCCACATGAGGTCGCCCTCAATGGTTTTTGAGACCATCGCGTCTGCCATTCCGCCACTTCGGCTTCTTGATGTTGTTAACTGGTCGGGGCGCCGCGATTCGAACGCGGGACCTCTTGAACCCCATTCAAGTGCGCTACCGGGCTGCGCCACGCCCCGTCAAGTTCTTTGGCTCTCAGTCACGACAGCCGCATTAGATTACCACGAAAGCTGATCCTTGTCAAATTGGAGGATTGGGGGCTAAAAGAATACACTTTTGATCCACGAAGGGCACGAAGGGCACGAAGCTTGAAACCGCGAAGATCGCGAAGAGACACGAAGAATGGTTTAGCCACGAATTGCACGAAGAATGGTTTAGCCACAGATTGCACAGATTATTGTGATGATGTTTGTACTTGCCAATAGCCCCAGCCATCATTATTTTCCTTCTGACTTCTGACTTTCGTTTTCATCCCTCATAATTCATACTTCATCCTTCGGTCCCTCTGCGCATCTGCGTTAAAAACCTAGCCCCTGAATCCTGATTCCTACCACCTCTGTTCTATGCTCTATGTTCTACTTGCCCCATCCCCATGGTACAATAGCCATGTGCGTCAATCGTTGGCGCTTTTTTTGCCATTTAAACACCTAGTAGATCTTTTATGCACGCCATTCTTACCAAACAATTTCGCTTTGAAGCAGCCCATCAACTTCCCAACCATCGCGGCAAATGTGCGCGGCTCCATGGCCATTCCTATTTGCTTGAGGTCAGCGTGCGTGGGCCGATTCAGCCTGCCCGTGGCCAAAGCGACGATGGCATGGTGATCGATTTAGAACAAATTAAAGAGGTGGTCAACGAAATTCTGATTGCCCGCGTTGATCACTATAATCTCAACGATCTTTTGAGTTTGCCAAGCACCGCCGAAAATATCATTCATTGGATGTGGGATGAGCTTGAACAACAAGCGCCAGAATTTGGCGCGCTGCTGTGGCGCATGCGACTGTGGGAAACCGCCAGCGGCTACGTCGAAATTAGCCGCGCCGAACGCGAGGCCCAGCCATGAATGTGATGGAAGTCTATCGCTCGGTTCAAGGCGAAGGCACCTTGATGGGCGTGCCAACCACGTTTGTGCGCTTTTTTGCCTGCAATTTGCGCTGTAGCTGGTGCGATACCAAATATTCGTGGAGCGTCAAAGAGGGTGGCAAATGGGAGAATTTGCCAATTGCTACGCTGGCCCAACGCATCGCCGAACAGGGCGCACGCCATGTTGTGCTAACTGGCGGCGAGCCAATGTTGCAACGCGAATTACCAGCGCTCGCCCAAACCTTGCGTGCAGCAGGCCATCACCTAACCGTCGAAACCAATAGCACCATTTTTCGCCCCGAACTGATCGAGCAGATCAATCTTTGGAGCTTATCGCCAAAATTGGCTGGGGCCAACACTGGCATGCTGCGGCTCGAACCGTTGCGCCAATTTATGCAACTACCAGCCGAACGCCAACAATGGAAATTTGTCATCACTGGCGAGAGCGATTTAGCCCAATTGCATCAATTTGTCAGCGAACATCAAGCGTTTGCTGAAGCCCAATTGCCAATTATTTGGCAGCCAGAAGGCCGCTGGGCCGAGCGCGATTATAGCCATGCCCTCGAATGGCTGGCCGAACGCGCCCAATTGCCCGAATGGCGCGCCTTCAACGTGCGCGTGCTGCCTCAAATGCATGTGCTCATCTGGGGCCAAAAACGGCTTGTCTAAGTTCTTCCAAGGGAGTTGTCTGTGGCAATACGATTGCTAAGCCAGCCAACAGTTTCAGTTAACGGTTGGATTGGAGTAGGCTTATTTAGCGTGGGTCTGATTGGCTTATTGGGCTTAACCTTGGCAGCAATTCGCCGTTGGAGCAAGCCGCGCCAGGCGACTGATGATCATTTAAGCACCATTGGCCGTAATGCCAGCATTCCCTTTGCCCTGCAACTGACCAGCCGCATGATCGATTTGGTCTTTGCGATGATTCTGTATCGCTTTTTGGCGATCGAAACCGTCGGAGCCTACGACTTTGCGGCGATAATCGTGGTCAGTTATTTTGGCACGATTGCCGATTGGGGCTTAACTGTCCTCGCAACCCACGAAATCGTGCGCCAACCAAGCCAAGCACCCCAAACTTTTCGCACAACGCTCTGGCTACGCCTGCGCTTTGCAGTTTTAGCGCTGCCCATCGCCATCATCTTTGTGCTGATCTATAACGGCTTAGCCGAAGCCAAAATCACGGCGGTTGGTCTGACGCGCGAGCAAATTACGGTTGTGGCAATTTTGATGCTGACCTTGTTTCCAGCGGCAATTTCGGCGAGTGTTACGGCATGGCTGCAAGGCCACGAGCGCTTGGTCGCTGCGGCGGTTGTTAATTTGCTGACCAATATTGGCAGCGCTGCTTTTCGCTTAATTGCCTTGGTTTTAGGTTTTGGCATTATTGGGATTGCCAGCGGAGCCTTGGCTGGGGCAGTTCTCAGCGCCCTGTTATTTTGGCTGGCGATGCGCCGTTTCTTCCCCGATGTGGCTTGGCGTGGCCCAACCTTGCCAGCCAAACCGCTGCTCAAAGAAGGCTATCCGCTGTTGCTCAACAGTTTGTTGATGACGATCTTCTTTCGTTTTGATACGATTTTATTGAGCGCCTTTCATGGTTTTGTCGTTACGGCAACCTATGGCGTGGCCTACAAACTGATTAATTTTACCCAAATTGTGCCGCCAATCGTGGTTAATGCAATTTTCCCCACCTTAATTCGGCGTTCTGGCGATGATCGAGCTGGCATGAGCCGCGCCTATGCTGGAACCTTGCGCATGTTGCTCAATTTGGCCTTCGGCATCGCCATCATTGCAACAATTGTGGCCGTGCCGCTTACCACATGGCTCGCCGATAAACCTGAATATTTGCCAGGCAGCGTCTATGCCTTGATGATTACGATTTGGTATTTGCCAGGCAGCTACCTGAATGGGCTGACGCAGTATGTGATCATCGCTTTGGGCAAGAAACAGGCAATTACCAAGGCCTTTGGCTTGACGGCGCTGGTCAATTTGGGTTTGAATATTTGGCTCATTCCACGTTATAGCTATTTTGCTGCTGCCACAATCACCATTATTTCCGAGCTTGTGTTGTTCGTGCCGCTATGGTTGGTATTGCGCCGCGAGAAAATTACGCTTAATTTGGCTGGGCTGCTGTGGCGGCCTGCGCTCTCGGCCCTGATTGCTGGTGGCGTTGGCTGGTTGTTGCTAGCAATCAATGTCTATTTAGCTGGCTTGGTAACCGGATTAATCTATGCTGCTGGCTTATGGTTCAGTGGCAGCATTGGCCAAACCGAACGCGAGCTAGCCGCACGTATGCTCAAAAAATTACGCCCACAAGCCTCAAATTAATCCACAGAACAACGATGAGGGAGCAGGTAGGTGGAACCGCCAAGAACGCGAAGGTAGGGAGTGCTTCCATATTGAGGAAACAGAGAAAGATCCAACACTCCACAATGTAAAATTTAGGGGGTGCAGGGGGATGAAAACCCCCTGCGTCTCCCGCCTAGAGGCGGGACGGAAGGGTGGTGATAACACATCATGGTTAATCAACCTACCTTTGTAAGGGAATTAAAGCCTCTGTGTTTCCCTACGGCGGAGGGACAAAAAGGAGGCGAATCATGGTATTTATTATTGCTACAACGGCAACATACGTTTGCGCATTGCCCGCCGCCGATCAATATTCCACGCCAAACCCAGCCCCACCAAAATAATCAGCCCAATTCCAACAATTTTTAGCCGCAGATTGAGTGATTTGAGCAATTCTGCTGCTTGGTTGCGGCCATTGCTATCGCCAAGTTGGCTAAATAAATTGGCGGCCTGCTCAATATTTTTGCGCGCTGCAACAATCCGAATGCCGTTCAAATCGCGGCGGGCGGTTTCGAGCAATTGCTGAGCTTTTAAGCCTTGTTCGGCGCGTTGCAAATAATCGTTGAGCACTTTTTGGCGCTCAATTTGGGCCAAATCGGCAAACAGCGGCAAGGCTTGCTCAATCGAAGTTTTGGCTTCGGCATAGCGGCCTTCCAACAGCGCTACCCGCGCGGCGGCAGCTGCATCTTCAGCTTGCACACCTTTGCGTGCCTGTTCGCGCAAGGCCGCAATCGCTGGATCATCCTTGATTGTCAGGGCAGTTTCGGCAGCAGCCAAGGCTTCGCTATATTGGCCAGCGGCGATCGCCGTTTCAATGCTTGCTTGATCAAAAGCCACACTCGGAGCCTGTTTCCAGCCACCATCGATCCAGGTTGGCAGCTGAGCGAGCCATTCGCTTTCGAGGCTTTCGGCACTGAGGCTATAGGCTTGGCTAAGCGCTGAACGATAGCCGCTGGCGGTGCGCAAGGCCTCTAAAAAAGCCAAAAAGCGCGCCATGCCATAGCGCTGAATCAAAAACGAAACCATCGACCAACTTTGGGGATAGCCCAAGGCCGGATTATCGTAGACCGCACCAGCACTATCTAAAGTTCGCCATGGCGCTAGTTGGTTATTTTCGAGTGCTTGTTTGAGCAAAGCAATTTTGTAGCCACTTTGGCTGGTCGGCACTTCCACATATTGAGCAATGCCTTCTTGCCACATCGTGCTTAAACGGCCATCGGAAAGCTCAGCAGCAATAATATGCATCAATTCATGGCGCACATTGTTGCGCAATTCCTCGTCGCTCATGCCAATGGTTTGTTGCACTGCAATGCTAATTTCGCGCCGCCCAGTGTGGGCGTGAGCCACAATGCCTTCGAGGTAGCGCGCCGCCGGATTGACCTGTTGATATAGTTCTTTAGTGGGGTAGATTCGCAGGGTCAGTGGTGGCGCAGGCCGATAGCCAATGATCGCCGTCACTTCCTCGTAAATTGGGTCGCTATAGCCAGCGTAGCGCTCGGCCTCGGCTTCGCTACCTTGAGGATACAAAATTGAAATATAGGTAGTTTTGCGTTCAAGCCATTGGGGAAGTTCGGCTTGGGCAAGCGCAGGCCGCGGCCAAACCAGCAGGATTAAGAGTAAACACAACAATCGGCGCATTGGTAGATCCCTTTCCTATGCGCCAATTGTACCATGGCTCAACTTAGCATTACCACGAACCGATTGAATCGCCGCTCTTGCTTGCCCACGAACCGCCTGAATCAGCACCACTTGAAGTCAATGACTCAAGCTCAAAAAAATCTGGATCAATCGGAGTGTGCAAGACGTTTGGCAAATGAACAGCTGGATCTTGATAGGTGTTGTAGCGCCAACGCGGCTTTTTGCGCGCAATTGTTGGGTCGTGCGCGCGCCGCGGCTCTAAGCGCGCTTGTAACGAGCGCGGGCGAAAAAAGATGATCCAGAGCGCATAACTCGACAAGAGCAACGTTGGAACCGTCACAATTGCCAAAAGCAGATTCAGCAAGCTCCAAGGCAACAGCAATTGCACAATGATCAAGCTTAACGAGCCAAGCCATACGATCACGGTTGGTTTATGCGGAGCAAGTTTTTGCACCATCACAATCATTCCTTTTACCACGAGCCGCTTGAATCGCCGCTGCTGCTATCGGATGAACTGCTGCTCGAATCGCTCGACCACGAGCCACCAGAATCGCCACTTGACCACGAGCCACCAGAATCACCGCTCGACCATGAACCGCTATCAAAGCTCGATGAACTGCCCGAATCGTTATTCGACCACGAACCACTATCAAAGCTTGAGCTACTATCGTTCGACCAACCAGAATTCTGGTTGGAATCCATCGACTGGCCGATATACATCCCTGTTGCTATATCAGCGCCTGTATGCGAATGATGATCAGAATGATGGTGATTGTGATGAAACGTTGGATTATTGTGATGCTGATGGCGGCGTTGCCCATTTGAGCGATAGTGTGAAGTATCGCCTTTTACGATCTTGATAATGGTCGATAGAAGAGCCAAAATCGCAAATCCAATGATGAATATGGGGATAAACGCGCCGATAGCTGAAAGCTCCATAACTTCTCCCTTGCTAACCTAATTGTTACCACGAGCCGCTTGAATCGCCGCTACTGCTATCGGATGAACTGCTGCTCGAATCGCTCGACCACGAGCCGCCCGAATCGCCACTTGACCACGAACTGCCCGAATCGCCACTTGACCACGAGCCGCCCGAATCGCCACTTGACCACGAACTGCCCGAATCGTTATGCGACCATGAACCGCTATCAAAGCTTGAGCTACTATCGTTCGACCAGTTCGAATCCCACGATTGGGCGGCATGCATGCCAGCGGCAAAGCCCATGCTTGCAGCGCGATCATCAGTAGCAAAGTGATTGTGCCCAGACTGCTGCATCGTTGGATGTTGATGCAACGATGGGTGTATATGTTGCTGATGAAACGAAGAATTATATCGACGGCCACGATACTGATTCGGATTGATATTCGATTGATAGTAATTAGGATTTTTGGCAGCTCGAATAATATGTCGCACCACGAATATAAATCCAATAAACATCAGAAACATGATGACGAACATAAAGATTGGCACAATAATGAATAGGAGATCGACTAATCCTGTATCCATTGAACCTCTCCCTTGCTAACCTAATTGTTACCACGAGCCGCTTGAATCGCCGCTGCTGCTATCGGATGAACTGCTGCTCGAATCGCTCGACCATGAGCTACCAGAATCGCCGCTATAACTATCGGAACTCCAGTTGGAATCGCTGCTGGAGCTAGAACCCCAATAGCTAGAGTTATCCGAATCGTTGCTAGAGCCATAGATATAGCCAGTGCTGCCATAGCTAGTGCCATGTGAATTTATGTCAGCACCATAGCGAGAACGCTTTTTGCTGGCATAGAAAATCCAGAATACGATCAGCACCAAAAACGGAATACAGCAACAAATACCATCCATGCGAAACGAAAAATTCATCGCGTGCCCCTCTCATGAAGTTTTCAATATCATTGGCTAGGTTCTAATCGTCGTCATCGTCATCATAATCATCATCGTGATCGTGGCGGCGGCCATAGTAGTGCTTTTTCTTATATTTTGGTCGGTAGTGGTTGTAATCGTGGGATTGATAATAGTGATCGTTTGAGCGATAGGAATGCTTCGAGCCTTTGAAGCGATAGGCGAATTGGTTATATAAGCCTTTGAGATTGCGCGTATGGACGAATTTTTTGGCAACCAAGGCCACAATGACCAAGCCAACGATCAGCACAACGGCACAAAGTACCAATCCAAGTAGCAGAACTTTAATCATGAATCACACTCCTTTATTGGTGTGGCTCTCGTGGATATGTACGCGGGTTTGGCATAAACGTTGCAAACGGGGCGCGAACGCTACGTTGAAGTGGTTGAGGCAGCGGCAATGGCCAATTATTGCAATTAATGAGCCATTGCCAACTATGGGGAAATTACATCCGTTCAGGAGCGGCAATTGAGAGCAAACCCAAACCGTTGCGCAAGGCTTGAGCTGTGGCAGCAACCAATTGGCCACGGGCAGCCCGCAGCGCCAAGGTTTCGGCCTTTAAAACTGGGCAAGCATCATAGAAAATTGCAAAGGCTTTGGCGGTGGCATACAGCCAATCGGCCACCACAGATGGCGCATAACGCTCAGCAGCATCAACAACTACTTGCGGCAACCGCGCTAGCTCTTTCAACAAAGCTTGCTCGGCTGGGTGGGTTAGCTCGCGGCCATTGTAATTTTGTGGCAAGCGCCCGAAATCGCGCAAAATCGAACAGCAGCGGGCATGCATATATTGAATATAGGCAGCGCTGTTGCCATCGAAGGCCAGCATACGATCCCAATCGACGACCACATCGTGCGCAGGGTCGTGCTGCAAATTGTGATAGATGACCGCGCCAACCCCAACTTGTTCAGCAACCTCGTTAAGCCATTCGCTGGTAAAGGCAGTTTTGGCTTCGATCGCTTTTTGTTTGAGCAGGGTTTTGGCCCGCGCACAAGCTTCATCCAACAATGGCTCCAAGTAGATTGTGGTGCTAAAGCGTGGGTGCGGATTCGCGCGCCCTTCCGGCCCCAAAATCATGCCACATGCCACGTGGGCCAAATCGGCTTTGGTGTAGCCCAAAGTTTTGCTGATGGTAAAGGCTTGGCGAAAATGCAATTCTTGGGCTTGCTTGACCACATAAATAATTTTGCTTGGTTGATAGAGTGCTTCGCGATATTTGATCGCGGCAATATCGCGGGTAATGTAGAGCGTGCTACCATCGGAGCGATTGAGCAACAAGGTTGGCAAAGCCTTGCCCTGTTCATCGAGCAAATCTTTGACGATTGCCACATGGCTATCGAGCTGGGCAATCTGGTAGTGCAAGGCTTCTTTGATCACAACTTGGGCTTCGCGGGCATAGAAACTTTCGCAATGTTGCACATCGAAGGCCACGCCTAAGCGCCGATAATTGGCTTGGTTGGCGTTCAAGCTCAAATCGACCAATTGTTGCAATAAGCTGATTGCTTGTGGCTCGCCGCTGGCCAGTTTGCTCGCCCATGCTTGGGCCAAATCGTGCACTTGATCATCGGCTTGATATTGCTGAGCTTGTTGCTCCAACGAGGCCAACATGCTTTCGCCATTGCCATTGCGATGCTGAAAATGCTGCATTGCGGCCAGCGAAATGCCCAATTGCGGGTCATAATCGCCCCAGTGGTTCATCCGAATCACTTGGTAGCCCAGCGAACGATAGATATTTACAATCGCTTGGCCAATCATGGTCGAACGCATATGGTCGACGCGCATACGTTTGGCAATGTTTGGCGACGAATAATCGACCACTACTGCTTGTTGTTGGCCGCGATTGCTACGGCCATAGGCGGCTTTCCCTTGGCCAATATCGTTCAGTACCGATTGAGCAAAGGTTATTGGGTTGAGCGAAAAGTTGACATACGCGCCCAAGGCCGTGGCTTTTAATACAAGGCTCTCATGGGTAAACTTAAGCGCATTTGCTAGGGTCTGAGCAAATTGGGCTGGATTACTTCCGCGCATTTTGGCAGCCCGAAAACATGGCAAGGCCAAATCAGCCTGCACGCCCGTGGCTTTGGGAGCGACTAAATCGATCAAATCGGCAGTTATTAATGTGGTGTCAAGCAATGCATCACGAATGGCTTGCTCAAAACGAGCAAAAGTGTCCATCTCAGGCTCCAAATCAGGCTAGCAAATTTTGGTCGTATCGACTCTATATCCTAACATAATGTCAGCAATTCGTAAGTCCTAAATTGGTCGGGCGCAAGACGGATTTATAGAAAAGGATGAAGGATGAATTATGAGGGATGAAGAACATAGAACATAGAGCATAGAACATAACTAGGCTCAATCTGTAGTAAAAAACTTAACCTTCGTGCTCTTTGTGTCCTTCGTGGATCAAATACTTAACGCAGCGGCGCAGAGGATGGGTGGCGATAGGCTATTTGTACTGATTCATTGCGTTAACAACGATTCCCCCCTCTCCCGCCCGCGAGGCGAGGGGGAACCACGAGACAAGTGCTCCCCTCGCCCGCGTCCAGTGGGAGAGGGGCTGGGGGCTTACTGCATGACATCGATTGCTCCTTGGAACTAAAAAGCTGACTCCATCAACGCTATCCGCTATGATATGGATGCTTAAACCTTAATCCTAGCA
>NZ_JAFBCZ010000031.1 GCF_016907925.1 Herpetosiphon giganteus
TGGGAGTCATGGTGGTCCTTTCCTTGGTCTGTTGCATTTCCAAGTATAGTCCACCTGGCTCTCGTTAATTTTGCACCACTTTCGTTATACCACCCATCTCCAGTGCTTCGGCTGGTGTCACTGGTTTGTACCGTTGATTGGTTTGGTTCGTTGGTGTCACTTTCTTTTTCTTGGGCTTGGGCGTGGGCTGCTCGGTTTCTTCCGTAGATGTGTTTGTTGACGGCATATTGGGCCTTCCGTTCATCATCAAGCTGGTCAAAGGTGCCACCATACCGCGATGGTCGATAATCCCCGCTGCCTTTGCGCCACTGCCAATACTTGCCTCGTTCTTTGATTTCTCTGCGCCATTCGAGAATGTTGAATTCATCGAAGAGCAGCGGTAATTGTTCAAAATCACTAGTGTCAGTTGCAAAAACGGTAGTGTCAGTTGGTTCATTGGCTAGTGTCAGTGGGAGATCGGCCAACGATTGGGGTATGGTGCAGCTGGTGTCAGGCTGCACCACATCGGTATCAATCGTTGGCGCTAATCGTTTTTTGGTTGATCAGCAAATCCTTCGTTGTTGGTATAAATGATGGGCGTGGTATCAAAATGTAATTCCTGTGGTTGGTCGATTTGATCATGGGTTTGGCTATGAATTGGCTCGGTTTGATCGTGGTTTGGGGTATTCAATGGTAGCCCAACAATTTGGCGGGTGATTTGCAGCGCTGAGTTATACGCGCCCTGCTCGGCAACCTTCGCAATATCGCTGGCTTGTAATGCCATCATCAGCGATTGCTTTACTTGAGCAATTTGCCGCATGGCAAATTCATGCTCGGCACTGACTCGCGCATATTCAGCTTCACGCATCAAAGCCCGTTTTGAGGTTTCAAGCAACCGATCCGATTGCCGATCCTTTTGTCCATCATCGGCCAGATAGACCAAGCCCCAGCCAAGAATAGTGATAGCTGGGCCAATAAAGGGAATTGCTAATTGCCACATCGTGAAGAAGCTAGACAACTCAAGGTTCTTAATCAGCTGATAGCTGGTGGTAGCATTGATTGCCAGCACCGCAATATCAACCAGCCAAAAGAGGATGCCCACAATGAATTGGGTTCCAGGCGCTAGCCAATAGTGCAATGCGAGTGGAATCAAGCAGGCACTAATGAAGGTTCCCAAAATGCCAATGCCTACTAAGCCACGCATCATGAGTGATTCACTAATATCGCCTAAGGCAAAGCCTACAAGCACTTCCATCATGACAATGGATAGGACGTAAGCCGCGCCGCTGCCAAAGATGATTAACGATTTAATGGATTGCCGGTTATGTTGCTCTAACATAGAATGCCCCTAATATGCTACGTTTCTGACCAGTGGGGTTCGATACGCAGTCCATATTTGGGGCATGGTGAAGTTACGAGTTGGTGGTTGGCTGCCCACCCGGCTCACCAACCAGGGCTGTTGCTGAAAAGCAACGGCCCTTTTGTTATGCCCAAATTAGGCTTCGCGCCGAGCTTGCTGGCCAAGAAACATGTGCAGATGCGCTCCATGTTCTTGGACATGGCGCAGGCTATAGATCATCAGCTCGCCAAATGGCACTTCGCCCCAACTAAATGAACACAACCGTTGGGCTTGTTCGGTGCTGAGATGCATAATTGTGTTTTGGGTGGCCTGACGGCAATGCTCCAAATAGCCGAGCAACTCACTGGGCGTATAAGTCTGGGGTAAGGTTTCATTGTCGCGCATTTCTACCAAGGCAAATGGCGCTGGCGGCATAAAACCTTCTTCAGCGCCAGTTAAATAGAGATCGATCCAAAAGAGCGTGTGATAGGCCAGATACCAAAAGTTGGAAAATCCAGCAGCAACCCATTGATCTGGCTCGTCTGGCCAGAGTTGGCTTTCCCACAAGTGCTCAGGGCAAGCACGAATAGCCTGTTCAAGGTTGGTGATTGCAAGATCAAACTGCCGCCAGAGCATGCTTTGGTCAATAATCCACATTGCTATCAATCCTCCAACTACGTGCTAAAACGCCAACAACGGCTCGCAAAGCGAGAGCCGCTGAGGCGTGAAACATGAACGCTCGTCAGTCGTGCCGAAGCTAATTCCTAGTACTGTTCTGGTAACGACTCGCCGGTTTCCAGCAAGGTCTTGAGGTTGCTGAGAATCCAAGTCCAGCCACCGCTGTTCAGACCTTTATAGGTTGCGGTTTCGCCGTCGAAATCTTCGTGCACAACGGTAACTTTGGTAATGCCGTTGGGCATTGCTTCAAGTTCCCACGTTACTTTGGTTGGGGCATCAGCGTTCATTGGTGGAAATAGTGAATGGTAGCTATGCACCAAACGGTTCGGCGCATCAGCAACCAGCACTTCGCCTTCAACAATCGCCGAACCATCATACATATTGTAGGTAAAGGGCGAACCAATGCTTAAATCGGTTTGCAGCGTTGTGCCATAGTAATAGCGGCTGGTAAACTCAGGCTTGGTAATCGCATCCCATACTTGTTGTTGCGAAGCTTTGATAATTGTTTGATAGACTAATTTTGGTTTTGCTTCACTGGTCATGTTGCTACTTCCTCCTTCAAGTGCCATTTTCAAATCGATTAGTGCCATCGCTCGGTTTGCGGCATATTTGTTCATCCAACGGTCGGAAATGAGCTGGATTGGGACGGGATTGAGGTAGTGCAAGCGCTCGCGACCCACCTTCCGCGTCACAATCAGTCCAGCTTCTTCAAGGACGCGCAGGTGTTTCATTACCCCAAATCTCGTCATCGGCATTGCCGACTCCAACTCTTTGAGCGTGCGGCCATCGCGCTCAAACAGTAGGTCGAGCAGCTGCCGACGGGTTGGGTCGGCGAGGGCCCGAAAGACAAGTTCTTGTTCCATAGCTGTATTATATGTGACTAAATGGTCACATGTCAAGCGTTTTTTAGACCAAATTGAAACTTTTGTGCGAAATTGCTTGGGCGGTGCTAAACCGTACAACGGTCCGCAAGGCTGGGGCCGCTGCTAATGGTATGCGGTTAGATTACGACTGGTTGGCGCTTGCACGGGGTATCCAATCAGCGCCAGGGATATTCTGCTGGCCAAGTACCAAGCTGAGCTGCGCGGCATGCTCCTGAACGTGGCGCATGCTATACAGCAGCAGTTCAAGAAAGCTAGGCTCCATCCATTCAAAAACACAGATTTGTTGGGCTTTGGCTTCAGTCAAGCCTTCAATCGTGGTTTGGCAGCGCTGCCGACAGAGTGCGAGATAGCGCAGCACATCGGCTTTGCTATAAGGCTGATCAGGCAGCTTGCCACGAATAAATGGCGCTGGCGGTGCAAAACCTTCCATCGTGCCAGTCAACAGCAGATCAGTCCAGAAAAGACAGTGATAGGCGACAAACCAAAATTGGCCATAGCGTTGATCGTCATTGTCGGGCCATAGATTGATCGTCCAAAGCTGGGCGGGGCAACGGGTTATCGGGTCTGCAAGCATATCAATCGCGGCCCCATATTGCTGCCAAAGGCTGGTTTTCCAAATGTTATCCATCGTGTGCCTCCTGTAAAAAGCCAGAGATTTTGCTGCATGGAGAGCAAGCAGAATTAAGCTTGGCTAGCAGCATTCGCCATACCAGCATGTGCTGCCAATTGCCCGATAACGTATGATGTTGCTGATTGTTGATTCGCTTGTTGATGGAGGCCAAAATGGCAAAATTGCACCCTGATATAACTGCTGAATTGCAAGCATTTATTGCCCAGCAACCCTTGTTTTTTGTGGCTAGCGCTCCGCTTGCCGCTGATGGTCATGTCAACCTCTCGCCCAAAGGCCTCGATTGCCTGCGGATTCGTTCGCCGCAGCAGGTGGCCTACCTCGATTTAAGTGGCAGTGGCAATGAAACGTCGGCCCATGTGTTGGAAAATGGCCGGATTACCTTGATGTTTTGTGCCTTTACTGGCGCGCCGCGCATTCTGCGCTTATATGGCCGGGGGCGGGTGATTCTGCCGACGATGGCTGAATGGGAAACTGAGTTTGCGCAGTTTCCAGTCTATCCAGGCATTCGCCAAATCGTCGTGGTTGAGGTTGAGCGGGTGCAAACATCGTGTGGTTTTGGCGTGCCCTTGATGGATTTGGTTGGCCAACGCGATACGGCCTTGCGCTGGGCTGAAGCTAAAGGCGAACAAGGCCTAGTCGATTATCGCGCCGCGAAAAATATGGCGAGCATCGATGGTTTGCCAACCCATTTGGCTACAGAGCTTGATTAACGTTCAAAGCCCGCAGATCAATCGTGATCTGCGGGCTAACGATTTATTTGGGGCTAATCGTCCAATCGCCATCGGCCTGCACATCCCATAAACATGGACCTTCGCTGAATTTGACAATTGCTGAGCCATCAACTGTGCCAATTTCGTTTTGGGCATAATCCATGCCGCCTTGACATGTGACTTGAACGATAAAATTGCTATCGCCATTATGGCTAAATTGGAATGGAATTGGCCCTTCTTTGGTTGGCATAAACAGGCCGCTGACCAGATCGCCTGTGCCGCTGAAGCCATTCGCTGCCGCTTGATCAAGGGCGATGGGCACAATTTCGACTGTCCATTCGCCATCGGCATTGATTTCCAAGAAGCTGCTGCTATCGCCATACAGCACGCGCGACCCAGTGTAGCGGCCAATTTCGTTGACCAAATAGCTTTCGTCGTTGCCAGTGTAGGCTTTGACAATAAAGTTGCGTCGCCCAGTGTGGGTTAATTTAATGATACTAACTGGACTAGGCGGCATAAACGGATCAGTGACAGTTTGACCAACGCCGCTCAGCACAACTGGCTCAGGAATTGGCGTGGCGGTCGCGGTTGGTCGCGGCGTGCGAGTTGGCTTGGGCTTAGCGGTCGGGCGGGGTGTGTTGGTCGGACGCGGTGTGCGCGTTGGTTTGGCGGTTGGCTCATCGGTTGGCTCTGCCTGGGCTACTTGGGCCACACTCGCCGCCGATTCGATTTGCTGGCCAGTTGTTTGACCACAAGCCAGCAATAGCAAACTGATCACCATAAAACCAAGAAAACGTTGCATCGATGAACTCCTTCAATACTTTCACTTATTGTTGGAGCCACTTTAGCAACGCTCTAAGGCACAAATGTGGATTATCAAGCTTATTTGCGATAGATATTTTGATTATGCCAAACCAGCGCATGTTCATTTGGGTAAAGCTGCTTTTGCTGAGGCAATTGGATTGGCTGGTGAGCAAACATCAATACCGATTGATTGGCTGCTGGTTGCTCATCAACGAGGCGTGAAATTTGGATCTGATAATTTGGCGTGATGGTCAACAAGCCTTGATCAAACAGCCAATGATGTAAGCCACATAACGAAACTCCATTGCGCGGATCATCGTTGTAGCTCTGGCTCCATGGAATAATATGCGCGGCCTCAACGGCACTGCGACCTTCTGGAGTTACAATCCGAATGCCACAAATTGCACAACAATAATCATAATTTGGCACAACGACCCGCCGAAAAGCGCTTGAGCGAACTTCGACCAGATAAGGCGTATCGATTGCTGGAATTTCGCGAAATGTGCGTTGGCTGTGCGCAACTAGAAGATCTGCGTAGCTGAATATGGCGGTATTCATTTGGGCAATTGTGGTGAGCGCTGGCCGTAATTCGGCTGCAAAATAGGTTTGAATTAGGCTTTGGCGTAATTGTTCGCGGGTAGCATTCTGTTGAAGCAATTCAAATAAGGCTTGATCAAGCCTTGCGCCAAGCACAAGCTGGTTTAATTGGCTGATCGTTTTGATGTCGGTTGTCGCTGCTAGGCGTTGCTCCATCCCTGGCTGGGCTTGCAAATGCCAAAAGCCCTCACTTTTAAGGTAGAAAAATGGCTGAATTGGATTAGTAAATTTCGTCGAATCAAACAAAATCTGCCAATAGCGATCGAAGGTTTCAAGCAACGCATCGGAATATTCGATAAAATTATGCGTGATTGTGCCCGTTGCAATCAAATCGCTGACGGCAAGCAGCATGAATGGCTTATAGGGCGCACGAAAATAAGTGCTTTCTGGCCACGATTGGGCTGGCGAGAGCCTCAGCTTTTCAAAAGCCCGTTGATAAAATTCAAGCATCCATCATCCCTCAATGCTACAAGCGCTTTGTGCTTACTATGCAGCTTGGAGCGCAGCTTGTCAATGCTTTGAGGTTGGAATGCGATGCTTGGCGTGCTTACCACAACATCACCAGCACAATCACAATGATGCAACTGACAGCAACCAGCCATGGCCAATTGCGGCGCGGATGATATTCTGGCGAGGCTAAATAGACTTGCTGAGCATGGGCAAAGATTGGTCGGGCATCGACCTGCAATAATTCACAATATTGCAGCAGCAAGGGTTTAATTTGCTTCAAGGGAATTTGCATAAACGAACCTTGTTCGATTGCTTGCAAATAATCCCAGCGAATGCCGGTGCGACGCTCGGCAGCGTATAAGCTGAGGCCAGCTTTTTGGCGTGCCTCGCGGAGCAGTGCTGCGCCGCTTGGGCTGCGAATTGGCGCTGCTTCTGGTTGCTCAATCTGCACATTTGGCGTTGCTTGGGCTGGTTCAAGCAAGGCTTGGCGCTGCATTAAGCGTTGCACGCGGGCAATTAATTGGGCTTGGCTGAATGGCTTGGTCAAATAATCATCAGCGCCCAAATTCAGCCCTCGCACCACATCATCATCGCTGGCCTTGGCGGTGAGCATTAAAATTGGCACATTGCTTTCAGCCCGAAACTGTTGGCACAATTCCCAGCCACTCAAATCGGGCAACATCACGTCCAATAAAATGATCTGGAAGCAATCGCTGGCCCATAGCCGCAGCGCTGCCATGCCCGTGTTTGCCAGCATGGCCTGCCAGCCAGCCTCACGCAAGTGCATCAGCAACAAACGCCCAATCGCTGGATCATCTTCGACAACTAAAATGTGGGCCGAGCCATTCACGCTGCCTCCTGCAAGAGCGGCAGATCGAGCAGGACTGCCAAGGCCCAGGCACTGCTCGCAGGATCAGCGCTTTCGGCCAGCTGACTTAAACTGAGCATCGTGGTTGGCTCGTTGCGCCAAGCCCGCAAGCCTGCAATCGCCCGCCGCCTCAACATCAGCGGTGTCGTTTGATCGGCGGCTAAGGCCTCGACATCGCCTAACACTGGTGTATAACGAGCTTGACATAAACTACTCAGGGCGAGACTGCGAATTGCCAGCGCTTCGCGATCGTTGTGCAGCAATTCGGCTAAGTGCTGCAAGGTTGCTTCGTCGTCGGCCTCGGCCAAGGCTTGAGCCACCCGCAAGCGCAATGGCAACGGGTTGTGGGGCCGCAAAAATTCCAACGTATCGAGCGGCGTTTTGGCTGCTACCAACAGAATTTCCAGCGCCAACAAACGGGTGCCAATCGAGCCACTTTTAGCGAGTTCGCGCACCAAGCCAAGATGAATCGCGCCTTCAAGCTCCAACAATACTCGCAGCGCATGCAGCCGAATCCGCGTGCTTTTGCCGCCAGCTTGGGCCAAGCGATTGAGCAAGGCAATTGCGGTTGGTTCCTGTAAGAAGCGCAAGCCATCCATCGCTGGAATCGCCAAGCTTGGGCTATCGTGCTGGGCGTAGCGCAAAAACAAGGCAATCGATTCGCGATCAGCCACGCGGCCTAAGCAGCGCAACGCTGCCGCCGCGACCTCGACGATTGGCCGTGGGTCGCGCAAAATCTGGCGCACCGTGTTCAAGCTGGCCTCAGAAACTGGGGCCACCAAGCAATCCAAGGCGGCGACATGCAAAGCTGGCTCGGCATTATTGGAAGTCAACAAGGCCAACATCAAGCCTTCGCTATGGGCCATGTGCAATTTGTGGAAACTATGCACTGCATCAACCCGCAAACTGAGCGGCGTATGATCATCAACAATCATGGTTTCGAGCAAGGGCGCAAGATGATTATCGCCACTCAGCGCGGTGAGCATCGCGCTACGGGTTTGCGGATCAAGCTGATTATTGATCAACATTTGGTGCAAACTTGGCTTTGGTTGGGCTTGTTGGCTCAAGGTATTGGCGGCAACCCAGCGCAACAATGGCTGACCTGTGCCAACGGTTTGGGCCAATTCATACTCCGCATCGCAATTGGCCAATTGCGCCGCCACCACGGGCGCGACGGTGAGACTATAGCGATCTGGATTGCCAGTCAAGGCCTCATACAAGACCGAGCGTGCAGCCGACCCACCAATGCTGCTCAGCGCTTGAGCGGCTGCTGACCTCACATTATGCACTTCGCAGCCAACTAATTCGGCGAGGCTGGTTGGCGGGTCGGCGCTGGTATTGCCAACCGCCAACGCTTCGGCCCAACGCCATTGCAAGGCGGGCGAAAAACTCGCAACTGGCCATTGCTGTGGCGCTTCGTGCAAATAGCCCATGGGCAATTCTTGTTGCCAAGCAAGCTCTAATTGCTGGGGCAATTCGCCAATGATAATCGTGCGCAAGGCCCAAATGCCACTTTCGTCGTGGCGCGTGCCAAGCCCGACAATTGCCGCGAGCAAGGCTTGCAAATCGTGGCGTTCGTGCTCGACAATGCCCGCCAACACTGCTTGAGCTTCGTCATTTTTTAGATTTGCCAGCGTGCTGATTGCCGCAGCCCGCACCATAAACGCCGTTTGATCGCAGGCGAGGCTCAGCAAGCGTGGCAGTAATAATGGCTGGGTTTGCGGATCGCTGCGATAGATAATTCCGCTGCGTAGCGCATTGCCCAGCTGTGGCTGTTCGAGTAGCCGAATCAAGCGCTCGCTGGTTTCATTTTGGCGTTGCAAAATCGTTTGGGCTGCTTCCAAGCGGGCTGCCAAAGGCAATTGCGAGGTCACAACCCGCAGCAATAACGGATTCGCGCCACTGCGCTCGAAGCGCATCAGTTCGTGCAAAGCCTCGTAGCGGGCTGTCCAATGCACATCGTCGCCGAGCACCAAGCGCCCCAAAGCGCGTACTGCCAAACTTGGCGTTGCCTGCAACAAGGCTTGCCGTGCTGCGGCCCGCAACGGCGCGCTGGCAGCAGTACAAGCATTCAACAAGGCTGGCGCAGTGCGTTCGGTCGCGCAGCCCTGCAAGGCCAGCGAGGCATGCAAATGCACCTGCTGATCCAAATCATGGTCATCGAGCAAGGCGCTGGCGGTGGCTACAACAAAGCGTGCGCCGTTTGGCTCGCAGTGTAAATAGAAAATAATCCGCCCAGCGTGCAATTGATCTTGTAAGTAGGTTCGGCCTGTATGGCTGTTGTGGGCGAGCAGATAATTGACCAACAACTGGCCCCAATCATCGTGCTGACGTTGGGCTAGGCTAATCAAGCGTGGCGTTAATTGAGGATCATGCATGGCAAATAGCTGTTGGGCAGCACTTTGGCGGGTGCTATAGCTCAGCCGACTATCACCCAACATATCCAATAAATAATTGAGCGCCAGATGGCTGGGCATCGTGCGCACGACGTTCAGCGCCCAAGCCTCGCCTTCGGAGCCGTTGCTGAGTTGCTCGGCCAGCGTGGCGCTGACCACACTTTCCATACTTTCTAGCAACTGCCAAATTTGCTCGCTATAGGCTGGCTCATGGCGCGCCACATGGACTAAGGCCCGAATAATTGCCGCGCTCCAGCCTGCAATCGGCACATGATGTTCGCGTAAGCAGCGCCCAAGTAACACCACCCGTTCGCTGGTTAGCGGGCTTGTGCCACGAATTGCGTTGTAGAGCGGAGCTGGGTCGGCCAAAAGGCCAGCGGTCAAGGGCAATAATTCATGCCACAATGGGTTTTCCAAATCGAAATCGTGCCATGCGTGATGGGCTGCTAAGTGCAAGGCTGCACAAAACAAGGCAAACAACGGCGAGCGAAAACGCACCAGCCCGCGCTGATCAACCTGTACCAAGCCATTGAGTGCCACCAAACTTGGTTGCAACCAATAGACTGATTTAATCTGTTCGCCTTGGAGCCAGGCATAGCCCAAACCTGCCAATGCCGTGCGCACTTTGGGCAAATCGCCACCAGCCACTGGCCGCAGGGCGCGATCAACGGCGGCAGCATACATGCGCACGCGATTGGCCGAAAAGCCATGGGTTGGGTAGGTCGCGGCCAAAATGGCCACATCGGCGAAGCGCTCGGCCACCAACCGCCCGCGACCATCATTTAATAATGGCGGCAGCAGCAGGGCAGGTTCCTCGTTGGGCAATAAATGGCGCAACCATTGCTCCAAAATTGGCGCATCAGGCGCTTGCACCTGCCATGTTTGCCAACCATTCCAGTTTGGGTTGCTACTATGATCGGTCGCAACCACCGAGAGCGCGGGATAGCGCTCAGTCAAATCAAACAACCAGTTGCGCCAATGCTCAGCGATGTGGGGCTGCGCTTCCTCAAGATCATCGAGTAGCAACATCCATTTGCCAGAAGCCAAGCCACGCTCAATGCCCAAACGATCGTTGGCAAAGCCAGCTTCGGCCAAGGTGCGGGCCAGCGTCGCATCAGGCGATTCGGTGGCGCTGGGCACATGCAGCAAAATTGGAAACAAGCCTGGTAAGCGTTCTTGGGTAGCGCACCAGTGCAAGAGCATATTGATTAATACCAACGAACGCCCGCTGCCCAAGCTGCCAACCAAGCGAATTCTATGGTCGAGTTCGAGCGCTTGCCAAAGATTGGCGTGTTGGCCACTGGCGGGGATTGGGCTTAGTTGCAACACCAAACTGCCGATTGTTGGCAGCACGCGGGCGGGAAAACGCTCGGCCCAACGTGCCTGCACATAGCGAGCATAGCTACGCTGGCGTTGGGCACGCCGGAGCCGAGGTAACAACAATCGATCAAATGGTGCAATCGCCATAATCTGCCACTCCTTGCTTGGATAGTTCTAGGGTACTCGTTTGGAGCGGCTGGCTCAATTAAAATAAATTACAGTTCGGTGACACTCGGCTATTTTAGCCGTTTTTTGGGCCTAAACAGCTTGTCAAAGCCGCTCGCTTCGGCGCACAATAGCAGCGGAGGTTTTGACCATGCTACGTCTTTTTTCAGCGATTCAACTAGGAACACTCGGCCTAACCAATCGCTTGGTCGCTACGCCTGGCCCAAGCCGATTTAGCCATGGCGGAGGCTTTCTCAATCGGAGCCTGATTTTGGAATATGGGCGCTGGAGCAGTTATGGCATTGGCTTGATCATCAGCGAGCCAGTCTTGGTGCAACCAAACCCAAATCTAGCCAAACCTGCCTTGAGCGCCGATGCGCATATTCAGGCCTTTCGTAATTTGAACCAATGCTTGCACGAATATCAAAGCCAGTGCTTGCCACTCTTGCAGCTTGCCAGTCAACCAGAACCAATGCTTCAGCCAACCCATTGGCCCAGCTTGCGCGAACAATTGCTGTTTGCTGCATGGCGCGCCTATGCAGCGGGCTGCCCAGGTGTGGTAATTGATGCCAATGCTGGCTCGTTCTTTCATCAAATGCGGGTCAGTAAACAAGTGCCGCCAACCTCGCGTAGCCAGCTGTTGCTCGAAAGCATCGAGGCGATTCGTGGCTGGCTCGGACGACGCTTTGTGGTTGGCGTGCGCTTGGTCGTCGATGATCTCGTGCCCGATGGCGTGAGTTTGCAGGAAAGTCGGGTGCTGGCCCACGAATTGGTGGCGGCGGGCGTTGATCTCTTAGATATTGTAGTTGGGCGCTCGGTTGCACCAATTGCCCAATTTCCTGGCTGGCAAATTCCGTTGGTGGCGGGCATTCGTAGCATTGTTGATGTGCCATTAATTGCCCATGGCATGCTTGGCGACCCGTGGATTGCCGAAGATATGTTGCGCGAAGGCTGTGCCGATTTGGTGGGCCTTGAAGCAGCGATTTCGGCCACCCCGCATTGGCCAATTTGGGCGCGCCAGCAACTCGAACGTGGCGTTGAAGCAGCATGACGGGAGCCAGCCTGCGCCATGGTATAATAGCCAAACCATGGCGCTGAAAGAAGGATCGAAGATATGGCAAAAACAATCTTCATCATGGATGATGATCTCGCACTCCAAATGGTGATGGAGATCGCCTTGCGCGAGGTCGGCTATGAAGTCGTGCTGGCGAATAACGGAGTCGAGGGCATTGCCCAACTTGAAACCTTAAAACCTGATCTGATTATTTCAGACATTATGATGCCAGAGATGGATGGGGTTGAGGCATTCAATCAAATTCGCGAGCGGATACAGGATGAAGGCATTCCTATGGTGATCGTCACGGCGCTTAATCGTAAGCCATGGTTCAGCGACCTTGAAGAAGAGGGCGCTGTTATTTTACAAAAGCCGTTCGAGGTCGATACATTCATCGACTTAATCAACACCATGGTGAGTGATTAGTGTTCTTTTTGTGCCGACCAGTGCGACCATGTTCGTCGCGATGGTCTCATTCTCTAGTGTAATTCGCCTATTTTTACGACGATACCCCTTGCGGTTAAGCAAACCCAAGGGGCTTTTGTTGCCCAAAATTGGCCAATTGGGAAAATTGCCCAATTTCTCATCCAAAATTCTTTTGATTTTTGCCCCTGAATATGATAGCGTAGCAAGCGACGAACAAACACTCGCCCTATGGAGGCTTTGCGATGAGTGATCGCCCAAATGAAGATAAGAAATTGCACGATCCAAAAGCAACAGTGCAGTTAACCGCTGACGATTTGGCCGCCATGCGAGCCGAATTGCAACAAGAAAAAGATAAAGCTAATCAATTTGCCACCACGCGTTTGAATGAGGCCGATGCTGCGCCGTCAACCAACAAGAAGTTGGAAAATCCATATGCGACTGTCCAACTCAATCCTGAGGAGATGGCAGCTTTACGCGCTGAAGCATTGCGAGTTAAAGCCGAAGCCCAAGCAGCTCAGGCAGCCCAAGCGGTTCAAGCTGCGCCAGATAATGTTAGCTCAATGCGCGGTGGCGCGGTGGCGAACACTCCGGCAGCTCCTACCACGCCTCAATCGTTCCCTGATCAAACGGTGATTATGAGCCCAGGTCAGGCCCGCGCCCAATATGGCAATGTGCCAGTTGATCAATCGTATCCAGCTCAAGCGCAAAACCAATACGCACCACCAGCGCAAAACCAATACGCGCCACCAGCCCAAAATCAATATGCGCCGCCAGCCCAAAATCAATATGCAGCGCCAGCCCAAAATCAATACGCGCCACCAGCCCAAAATCAATATGCGCCACCAAGCCAACAAGGCTATGGCCAAGGCCAGAATTATCAAACCGTGCAGCAAAGCTATAATCCGCCAGCCCAAGGCGGCTTTACAGCACCCCCAGCGCCGCTCAACAACGAGAATTTCTTCCAAAAGTATGGAATTTATCTGTTGATTGGCTTTGGAGCAACCTTGATCGTTGCAGCTATTTTGCTGCTGGTGGTTGGTTAATAGTTCTAAGCGAGCAGGCTTAACCTGCTCGCTTTTTTTTAAGGCGTTGCATGATTGAGCTATTGCAGTCAATTGAAGCAAGTGTGCAGCAGGTCGCTAGCGAAGTTTGTACCCCAATTCAGATGCCGCCGTTTGTGGCCTTGATTCACCCTGATGATCCAGCGCCATGGTTTAATTATGCTATGCCAGTTGCGTCGCTTGCAACTGCTGCGGCCAATTTGCCCGCCCTGCGCCAAGTGTTTGAGCAACATCAACGCCAATTGCGCTTTGAATGGACGCGCGAGCTATGGCCAGAATTAGAACCACTGTTGCAAGCAGCTGGCATCAAGGTCGACTATATCAATCCGCAGATGATTTGCCCGCCTGAGCAGTTTAAGCCCTACCATAACCCCGATATTGAGTTGCGTTGGCTGACAACCGCCGATGATTTGGCGCTCTATCGCCAAGTGACAAGGTTTGGTTTTGGCGATTATGCAGCAATTGGCCAAGCTGATGTTGATAGTTTGCACACTGCTTTGGACGATGGTTGGTGTTATGCTATGGCACTGATTGAGGGCGAATTAGCAGCGGTTGGTGGCTATAAACCCACCAGTTCCGGCGTGGTCGAATTGGTGGCGATTGCGACGCTGCCTGTTTGGCGACGACGCGGGGCGGCGGCGAGTTTGACCAGTTTTTTGGTTGCCGACCATTACGCTAAGGCTGGCAAATTGGCATTTTTGTTTGCCGCCGATGCAATTGCCCAAGCAACCTATGCCAAAATTGGCTTTCAACAAATTGCCACCCATTTGGCAGCAACCGAGGAGTAGCTCATGCGCCGTTGGCTTTATCTGGGGTTTGTATTGATGGTCGTTGGCTGTGGCCAAGCACCTGCCACAAACAGCAATCAAGCAGCGCTTGCCAACCCAACCGCCGAGCCAACGCTGATTAATCTCAATGCATTAATCACGTGGGAGCCAGTGCCAGCCTATACGCCGCCAGTGCCAACCCCAACCTCGCTGCCAATTCCAGTTCAACCAACGCCAATTGCTGATGCGTGGCCAGCTGAGCAAGCAAGTGCACTGCGCCCAGCATTTACCAGCGATGCCACCAACCAAAGCATGCCACGTTATGCCATGCAGATCACGCTCGATCCGGCGGGAGGCAGCTACAGCGGTAGCCAAGTTATTACCTATACCAATACAACTGGCGCGAGCATCGATAGTTTGGTTTTGCGCTCGTACCCTAACTTTCCGCCCGATGTGCAAGGTGATGGCGGCGACACAACCCTGAATGTAACCAAGGCCTGGAGTAACGCTGGCGAACTCACGATTAATCGCGAAGCCGAAAATACGGCCTTTCGAATTAAGCTCGCCAGCACGCTTGCGCCCAATCAACAAGTTGTGATCAACACAAGCTTTGCTGGCACAATCAAGGCTTGGCCCGATGGCTCGTATCCCTTGCTTTCGGCCTACCCAATGCTGGCGGTTTGGGATGCTGCGGCCAACGATTGGCGCATGGATGTGACCCGCTTCCCTGATCGGGTCTTGGCGGAAACGGCGCTGTATTGGGTCGAACTGAGCTTGCCCGCCGAGCTTAAGGTGATTGGCGCTGGCAGTTTACTGCGTCAAAATGCCGATCGCAGCGTTCGCACCTACGTGAGCGGGCCAGTTCGCGAATGGGCTGCCGCAATTGGCAAGTTTTCAAGTAGCAGCACGCTGCTTGATGACATTGAAGTGACCGCCTATGGCCCCGAGTATCTTGACCTTGAGCGAGTGCGCGAGATGGCGGTGGGTGCTTTGCGCAGCTATCAAGCCAAATTTGGCGCGTACCCCTATCGCAAACTCGATTTGCATGTGATGCCGTGGGATAGTCGGGGCGGCATCGAATATCCTGCCTATACGATTATTCTGGTTGATTCGGTGGTTAATCGCGAGATTGATTATGTGGTGTTCCACGAGGTTGCGCATCAGTGGTGGTATGCCATGTTGGGCAATGATATTTATCGCGAGGCTTGGCTCGATGAGGCTTTGGCCAATTATCTGACCTACGTTGCAACCCAAGATGTGCTTGGTCAAGCCGCCGCCAACAGCTATTACAGCGGCGAAATCGAGCGCCTAGAGCGCAAGAATCAAGCCAATGGCAACTGGCCAGCAGGCTTAGCGATTAACGAATATCCCTCATTCAACAGCTATTATCGCGCAGTCTATGGCAAAGGCGCGGCGATGCTGCATCAACTGCGCATCAAGCTTGGCGATCAAGCCTTCTTCCAAGGCCTTACTCAACTCCACACCCAGCAACGCTATCAGATTATCAGCCGCAGCGATTTCCAAGCTGCCATGGAGCAAAGCAGCAGCCAAGCGCTAGGCGAGTGGCTGGATCGCTGGCTCAACTGGTGAGAACGATTGGCCTTGCGAGCGTTCGTTGATTTTGGCCAATAAATCGACCTGCATGCCTTCGCGGGCCACAAATGCCAAGGGATAGACCGCTTGGGCATCGGCCTCGATCTGGTCGATTTGGCTATCGGTGTGGGCTGGCTCGTGATGAAATAAGGCAATTTGCTTAATATTCGCCACATGCGCCAATTCGATTGCCATTTCCCATGTGCTATGGCCCCAGCCTTGGCGGCTGGCCTTGGGGTTGGCATATTCGGTTGGCGTATAGTGGGCATCGTGGATAATTAATTCGCTATCACGGGCAAAATTCGCCAAGCGTTGATCGGTGCCAATATACGATTCAATATCGGTGGCGTAGACCGCGCTGACTCCATTTTGCTCAACCCGATAGCACATCGAGCCGCCACGAGGGTGGCCTAACGAATGATAGGCGCGAATTTCCACCGCGCCAACAGGACATTGCTCATGCTCATCGTTGGCAATCCGCAGCGGCGTAGGCGCGTCTGCATTCCACCACAAACGCTCGCCACCTTCAATTAACAAGGTGCGACGGCGGGCCAACAAGCCTGGGCGTTCAGCCAGCATTGAGTGCGATGAAGCGCTGGCCAACAATTCCCAAACCCGATCTTGGTAAAGATTCCACGGAGCCACGATATAGATCATCTGATCTTCGCGGTAGAGCGGGGGGAAATGCGGCAGGCCTTGAATATGATCATGGTGATAATGGGAAAGCAAAATCAAAATTGGGCGGGGATTGACTTGGTTTAATAATTGATGCCCAAGCTCCACAATGCCAGTGCCAGCATCAAAAATCAATTGCTGGCCTGCTACGCGCATTTCAACACACGAAGTATTGCCACCTGTTTTGCTAAACTCAGCGCCAGTGCTAGGATGACTGCCGCGCACTCCCCAAAATTGGGTTACAAATTCCTGCGTCATGAGTGCCCTCGATGTTGCAATGCTTACTCGTCACGTAATTCTACGATAGGGGTATTGGTTAAGAGATGTTCATGCACAATTCGGTTAATCGCTGTGCCATTGAGTTGGCAATAGACGACCCGTCCGGGCTGAATGATTGCATTTGGGCCACGTTCACAGCGACCAAGGCAGTTGCTCAGACGTATTTCAACGGTTGCGTATAAATCGGCAGCAGCAAGTGCGTGCTCAAAACTGCGTTGCACCTCGGCCAGTTGGCTTCCACAGTGCAACCCATGACAAAGATAGATGCGATACGTTGATTGCTGATTCATTCAGTTTGCTATTTCACCCGTTCTCTATGGGTATGATAGGCCAGCGCCTAGCTGCTGTCAACAGCAATCTACCCCTATTTTGGGTATAACCACGCTTTTTTAATTTTAGCCCAATCCCCATAATCTGCTAGCAGCGCTCGTTAATTGCTGCTTAAATAGCCAAGCTCTCAGGCTTATTTGGCCCGAGAGCTTGCAGCATTTATTGATGATTGACTGGCAGTTGTAGGGTGAATGTGCTGCCAACGCCGACGGTGCTTTCGAGGGCAACCGTGCCGTTGTGGGCCTCAGCAACGTGTTTGGCAATTACTAGGCCCAAGCCCGCTCCGCCAACGCTGGCCAAGGTATCATCCAAGCGCACAAATGGCTCGAAAATGCGTTCGAAATCGGCTTCGGGAATGCCCACGCCATTATCGCGAATCGAAACCCGCACCAATTGATCATCTTGATAGACCGAAACTTGAATCACGCCGCCAGCATTGGTGTATTGGCTGGCATTCTCCAGTAAGTGGCGCACTGCATTATCAACGCCATGTACATCCATATTGATCATCAAAGGCGTTTGGATGCCGCCAACATAGATATTGCGCACCAAGGTTTGGTTTTTCTCGCCAAAGGTTGGTTGCATATCGTTGCAAATCGATTGCACCACGCCGCGCAAATCTGCTTGGGCAAAATCCATTTGGTTGGAGCGCACTTGTTGCAGGTAAATCAGGTCGTTGATATGACGTAACAGCCGCGTGCTGTTGCGTTTCATCAATTCCAAGGCTTCGCGTTGGCCATCGTTAACGGGGCCAAGCGCTTGCATGTTCAGCAAATCCAGGTAGCCGTGAATGACGGTTAATGGCGTGCGCAGCTCGTGTGAGATCGTCGCCAAGAAATCGTTTTTGGCCTGATCAAGCCGTGTCAGCCGCGTATTGGCATGCTCCAACTCGCGCACATGCGATTCCAAGCGCCCGACCAGTTGTTGGCTATATTCGCGCATGACGCTCGGTGCTTCGGCGGTTTCCAACAGCTCACGCGTGCCGCCAATGTAGCTGGCCACCAAATCGGGCAAGGCGCGCGGGTCGATTGGCTTGGAGATGTAGCCATCGCAGCCAGCAGCCAAGGCCCGTTCGCGATCGCCAGGTGTGGTGTTGGCGGTCAAGGCCACGATTGGCACATCTGCAAGTTGCGGCGTGGCTTTGAATTTGGTGGTTAATTCGTAGCCATTCAAGCCTGGCAAATTAATATCCATCAGAATCAAATCTGGGCGATCAGTTTGGGCCGATTTCCAACCTTCGTTGCCGTCATTGGCGATGATAATCTGATAGCCACGGGTTGCAAGTACCCGCCGAACCAAGCGTTGATTATCGTGATTATCTTCAATGTAGAGAACCCGCGTCGAACCTGCCATGACGGTTATTTCCTTCTAACTAGGTTATTGCTGCTCAATTGGAGCTTGGGCGTTGGCGGTGGCAATCGCAAATGAGAAGGTGCTGCCAACCCCAACTTTGCTATCAACCCACAAATCTCCATCGTGCAAATCGACCAGACGGCGTGTAATTGACAGCCCCAAGCCTGACCCCAAAATACCTCTGGCGCTTGCATGCACTTGCTGAAACTCTTGGAAGAGTTTGCCCAAGGCTTCTGCATCCATGCCAATGCCCGTATCTTGAACGCTAATCACAATCCAATCGCCGGGCAAAAGATAGTGCGAGCCAATTGGTGTGGCTTCGTGCACAATCCGCCGCGTTGCGCGCACCACAATTTGGCCGCGATCGGTAAATTTTACCGCATTTGAGATCAAGTTAATCACAATCTGGCGCAGCCGCGTTGGATCAACGTCCATGGGCGGTAAGTCGGGCGCAATGTCGATGCGCATGGTCACAGGCTTGGAATTCAGCCCGTGCATAATATCGACTGCCGATTGCACAACTGGCAGCACGGCGGTTGCTTCGCGGTGTAAGGCAAATTTGCCAGCTTCGATCCGCGCCATATCCAAAATATCGTTGATCAGATCGAGCAAATAGCGCCCATTTTTGTTGATTGTTTCTAGGTCTTCGCGCTGTTCTTCGACGATGACTGGCGAAAGTTCATCGATCAGCACGGTCGAGAAGCCAATAATTGCATTCAATGGCGTGCGTAATTCGTGCGAAATGCTGGCTAAAAACTGCGATTTCAGGCGATCAGCTGCTTGGGCACGGTCGAGGGCTTCGCGCAACTCACCAGTGCGTTGAGCCACCAAATCTTCCAAGTTTTGGAATGAGAAGGCGTTTTCAATCGTCAGGCCAACCATGTCGGCAAAGTTGAGCAACAAGGCTGCATCTTGCACGGTTACCAAGCGGCCTTGCTCGTAGTAATCGGCGGAAATCAGGCCCAACACTTTTTCACGGCCCAGAATCGGCGCTTGGACATACGAATCGCCGCCAGAAATAAATTGCTTGGACTGAATCACTTGCGGGTGTTGCCATGGATTATCGACAATCACCGCTTGGCGCGATTTGATCACGCTAGCTTCGATGGTGTCGCTTTCAATCGTGATTGGGTCAGAGAGCGCCGAACGCATAAAATCGGATTCAAGCTCGTAGTTATTCGGGCCAAACGAGGCCGCCACAACTTCAATCAAATCGTCGCGCAGCAAATAGAGCACAGCGCGGTCAAAACCCAAGCGTTGACATAATAATTGAGGAATATGATCAAGCACCGTATTCAACGAGCGCAAGCGTTTCAATTCGTTGCTGGTTTCGTTGATCGCCGCCATTTGCTGGGCATTAACTTCCAAGGCATCGACTTTTTCGCGCAAGGCGGTGCTCATTTGATTAAACGAAAGGCTGAGGCGGCCAATTTCATCGTTGCCATGGACGACCAATTGTTGATCAAGCTGGCCTGAGGCGATGCGTTGTGCGCCAACCTCAAGCTCGCGCAACGGTCGAATGATCGTGCGCGCCAAGCCAGTTGCCAGAATGATGATCAACCCTGAGGCGATCAGCAACACAGCCAGAAAATTGCGGCGTAATTGCTGTTGCTCGCGTTCGATGGCCAAACTTGCATCGCGGGCAGGGCTAATCACGTCGTCGATCGGCAGCACCAAGGCCACCACCCAGCCAACCGTGCGCATTGGCGAGTAGGCCAGATAGCGGTCGCCGCCATCGAGTTGCAAGCGGGTTACGCCCGGCAGATTATTGCGAATATTTTCGCGCAATGAAGCAAAATTCGGATCGTCGCTCTCAAACAGATTTTGCTTTTGAAAGGTTTCATCCCAGCGCGTATTGCCAGCCTCAAGCTCAGGCCGAATCAAAATATTGCCATCGTGATCCATCACAAAGGCATAGCCCGAGGTGCCAGCATCGATTCGCAGCACATCAGATTGAATCGTGGTCAGCAGCAAATCCATGCCAATGACCCCGATTAATTGATCGTTGACTTTGACTGGGGCAGAAACCGTAATGTTGAGCTGCTTGGTCACTGCATCGACGTAGGTGCCGATCCAGGTTGGGCCGTTGGCAGCTTCGGCGGCCTGATACCACGGGCGTTTGCGGGCATCGAAGCCATCGGGCAACACGCTGACCACCCGCACATCATCGAGCACCATCACACCTTCCTTCGTGGCCAAATAGCCAAAGGAAATTAATGGGTTCAGGTTGACGTTACTTTGGAGTGCGCCAGTGATTTGGCGCGCACGGGCTACGGTCAGCCGTAGTTGATCGGGTGGGATCAGGGTCGGGCCGCTGCCAGCCAGCCAAAACGGGTCGGGCCGTGTATCGGCCAGCCGATCAAGTGGGCGGCTAAAGGCCTGTTGGGTGATGTTGACCATGGTTTGGACTTGGCGCTGCACACTCAATAAAGCCTGGTCATACAACTCGGCTTTATCGATTGCCCGACTCATGAGCATATTTTCTGCTTGGAGTAAGAGGGTGTTTTCGCTTTGCTTAACTGCTGCCGAGCGGGCTTGGGAGATGCCATTCAGGCTCAACCAGCCAACAATAATCAGCGCTGGCAGCGAAACTCCTAATGCCAGCAACAAAACCCGTGCTTGAACCCCAAAACGAACATTTCGTGGTTGTGATGTCATAGGCCAACGCCCCGTGTATTGCTGGAAGCAGAGTCAGATCTGTAGGTATTTTTGGTGGCCTCTAGTGTAGCATAAAATGCTTGATTGGTGGATGGATGTTTTTTGATCCACGAAGGACACGAAGAGCACGAAGAACGAAAACCACGAAGATCGCGAAGATCGCGAAGATTAAGTTTTTTAGCCACGAATTGCACGAATTGCACGAATAATTATTTTTCAATAGCCAACAGCCTAGAGCCTGACCCTTGACCCCGCTTCCCGATCCCCAGCACCTGACCCCCGATACCCGACCCTTCGGCTATTGGCTTTCATCCTTCATCCCTCATCCTTCATCCTTTCGCTATGCTCTATGTGATTTTTGCTTGTATACTTTGATCTGATTCTCTGGTGCTTTGGGAGGCATTGCATGAGCGAACACCAGTCGGAGCAAGCGCTTGGCGTGGATAGTCCGGCCACGCGCTCATTATTGCAACGCAATCGTTGGTTGCGGCGCTTGATGAAATTGGGATTTGTGGTAGTTGGCCTGTTCTTCTTTATTTTGGCGTTGCGGCTGTTAAGTAAAGGCGCAGGCGGGTTGGGGCCGTTTCTTACCAAAACGTTGGGAATTGAAAATGCGCTCAATACGCTGGGCTTTGGCTGGCTGTTTGCCTATGGCGTGTTGAGTGGCTCGCCAGTGGCGGGGATTGCGCTTTCGTTTCTCGATAGCAAAGTCATCGATCCGCTGCAAGCCTTTACCATGATTACTGGTTCGCGGCTTGGCGCATCATTTATTGTGTTGGTGATTGGCTTCATCTACTTTTTGCGGGGCCGAGAAAAAGCCGCCTCGCTCTCGATTGGCGTGCTGGCGCTGAGCGTAACGGCCACTACCTACATTCCGGCCTTGGCGATTGGCTATTGGCTGCTGACCGATAGCGGCCTCGACCAAGTGCGAATTGCCTTGCCATCGGCGATTTTCGATTTTGTCGAGCAGGTGTTTGACCCAATTGTGGCTTGGCTGCTGCGCACAATTGATGGCGGAATTGTGAATATTTTTGGCGCAACTCCTGCAACCAGCGGCGTGCTGCCAGCAACCAGCGTGTTGGTGTTTATTATTGGAGTGGGCACGCTGCTCTTTGCATTTAGCCTTTTGGATAAAGCACTACCGCAAGTTGATGCTGAACATAATGCTTTTGGTCGCATCGGCGGCTTGATTTATCGGCCTTGGGCAATGTTTTTGCTGGGTGCGTTCGTCACCTCATTAACCTTATCGGTTTCGGTTTCGCTTTCGATTTTGGTGCCACTTTCGGCGCGCGGCTTTATTCGGCGCGAAAATACCCTGCCCTACATTATGGGAGCCAACATCACCACCTTTATCGATACGCTGGTGGCCTCATTGTTGATCAAAGATCCATTTGCTTTTACAGTGGTGCTGGCCGAAATTATCAGCATTAGTGTGATTTCATTAATTATTTTGCTGTTCCTCTATCGCCCGTATGAGCGGTTAATTCTGCGCTTGCTTGATCGGGTGGTCAACGACACACCGATGTTGGTGACATTTATGGTGGTGATGGTCGTGACTCCGATTCTGCTGTTATTTATCTAGGATCAACTATGAAGCCTTTTAATTTAATGATTTACCTTGATGGCTCTTCGGCGGCGCGACGCATGGTGGCCTATCTTGCGCCACTGGCCCGCCAAGCCCATGTCAACACCACCTTTTTGGTTGATGAAGCGCATCAAGATGAAGCCGACATGTATTTTTTCAATGCTGAGCAATTGTTGCAAAGCGACCATGCACCAACCAGAACTATGCGCGGCGCAACCCCAGAACGGGCGATTGTGCTCGAAACCCGCGCCAGTCAGCCCGATTTGGTCGCCTTTGGTCCATTGCGCAAGGAAGGTTGGCGGCGTTGGCTTGGCCAATCGGCAATCGGCTCGTTGGCACGCCGTTTAACTTGCTCGATGTTGTTGATGCAAGGTCGACCTAACGAATTGCGTCGCGCATTGGTCTGCGCAGCAGGAGGGCCAGCAACCTTGCACGATGCCCAAATGACGGCCTCAATTATCGGGCCACTCGGCGGCCAGGTCACGATTTTGCACATTGTTTCGCAATTGTCGCTGACCTACAAGCCCGAAGAGCGCGACCCTGAGCGCTTGGCTGATTTGGTGATGGAAAAACAGGGCGAAGTTGCACGCAACATTGCTGCCGCCAAAACGATTTTGACCGAGCGTGGGGTGGCGACCAGCGTGCGCATTCGCGCAGGCATGGTGCTCGAAGAAATTCAAGCAGAGCTTAAAACTGGCGGCTACGATCTCTTGGTGATTGGTGCCCATCGCGCGCGCACGCCGCTGGATCGGGTGTTGCTTGAAGATGTTAGCGCGGAGATCTTGTTTAATAGCCCAATTCCTGTTTTACTTGTACAAAATACCAGCGATTTCTAAACCGCGATCAAGGAGTGTGCCATGGCCGTCTTGCTACTCGATAACTACGATTCCTTTACCTATAATTTGTATCAATATTTCTGCGAACTTGGGGCCGAGGTTGTGGTTAAACGCAACGATGAAATCGAGGTCGATGACATTCGCACGATGGAAACAATCGATCGGATTGTGATCTCGCCTGGGCCGTGCACGCCAGCAGAAGCGGGCATTAGCGTGCCGCTGATTCGCGAATTGTGCATGGAATATCCAATTTTGGGCGTGTGCTTGGGCCATCAATCGATTGGCGCAGCCTTTGGCGGGCGAGTGATTCGCGCTCCCCAATTACGCCACGGCAAAACTTCACCAATTACCCATTTGAATGTTGGGATTTTCGCTGGCGTGCCATCGCCATTCACCGCCACCCGCTATCACTCGTTGATTGTCGAAGAAGCCAGCTTACCCAGCGATCTTGAGGCAACCGCGTGGAGCGATGATGGCTTGATTATGGGCTTGCGCCACCGTAGCTTGCCAATCGAGGGCGTGCAATTCCACCCCGAATCGATTATGACTGAGCATGGCAAAGCCTTGCTGGCCAACTTCCTGAGCATTCCCAAGCCAGAATTGGCCGAAAGCAAGAGCATAGAACATAGAGCATAGAACATAGCATTTGGGGGTCAGGGGTCAGAGGTCAGGAATAAATTCCGTGAATTTGTGGCTAAAAACAGCTTCGCGATCTTCGCGTCCTTCGCGGTTCCAAGCTATAGGCTTCAGGCTCTGGGCTATTGGGAATAAGACCAAAAGCCAAAAGCCAAAAGCCAAAAGCCATTAATCATAAATTGAATTGAGTTTTGCCCTATGCAACAATTAACATTAAAACCAGAAGAAGTGCCCGCCAATTTAGCTGAATGGCTGCAAGCCAGCCAACAAACCACCATCTTAGTTGCTGTTGAGCTTGATGCAGAGGGCTACCTTTCGCTGCAAGCCTTGCCAGAAGTTGATCCGCAGCTTGTGCCTCGGGTGCGCAAAGCCATGGCCCAATATGCCGAGACCTTGCGGAGGCTGCTGTGACCCAGTATCTTGGCCTGACTGATGCTTTTATGCTGCAAGCCATGGTTATTCAACATATCGGCGGTATTCATGGCATTACCGAACAAGGCTTTGAAAAGTTAGCGACAGCCTTGGCTGTGCCGCAACAAACCATGTTTGGCGAAGATCTCTATCCTGATACATTTAGCAAAGCTGCTGCGCTTTTCGATGCGCTGGCGCATGGCCACTGTTTTAGCGATGGCAACAAACGCACAGCCTTGCTGGCGATGATTGAATTTTTGGCCCGCAATGGCTATGCCTTCAACACGCCCGACGACGATAGCCTGTACGATTGGATTTTATTGGTAGCTGCTGAACGCGGCATGGATCGCGAACAGCAGGCCCAGTGGATTGAGCAACGTTGTGAGCAGTTATGAGCGAAGAAGTCAATGTTCAATATATTACTTTAGAAGAGGCCTTGCGCATTCGCGATGCGATTGCTGAAGAACACGGCGAGAGCTTCGACGTTTTGCGCTTTCAACAATTGCTTTCGGCTTTGGCCACGCCGTTTCAATCGATGTTTGGCGAGGAGCTTTTTCCAAGTTTGTGCGCCAAAGCTGGCATGTTGCTGGCTGGCTTGGTGCGCAACCACCCATTTTGGGATGGCAACAAACGCATCGCCCTGGCGATAACCGCGCGATTTTTGGCCTTGAATGGCTATGAATTGCAGGTTGATGCCGCCGAAGCCGACAAATTTACCACAGCTTTGGCGATGCACCGTCAAGATTATGAGACCGCAAGTAGTTGGTTGGCCCAACATTCGCGCCCAATTGGCCAAAATCAAGGCTAGAAAGCCAAAATGGCTGTGGTATAATGGGCCACAAGCGCCCACATTTAACCACAACCATTTAGAAAGAATACCCAAATGGCAATCGCTGACGATCAACCACAATCAGAGCGAAGTGATGCTGTTTTGTTGGAGGCAATTACCGCCAACAACGATATGCTTGCGCTGCAACAATTGTTTGATCGCTATCGCCAACAATTGTTCCAGACAGCGTTGGGCATTACTCGCGATCAGCAACTCGCCGAAGAAGTTTTGCAAGATTGTTTCTATCGGTTGTATCGCCATGCCACCAAGCTCGATGGCAGCATGCCACTTGCACCATGGCTCTATCGGGTGACAGTTAATTTATGCTATAGCCGCATTAAGCGCCAACGCCCATGGTACGAGCCATTTCACCAATTGGCCGAGCGTTTGAAGGCCAGTTCGCGTTCTGCGCCCGATGTGGTGGCCGAACGCCGCGAGATGCAAGACGTTGTGCGCCAAACCTTAGAGCGCCTTTCGCCGCAGCATCGCGCAGTTTTAGTTTTACACTATTTTCATGATTATTCACTGACGGAGATTGCCGAAATTCTCGAATGCCCCGAGGGAACGATTAAATCGCGGCTATTTTACGCCCGTAAAATTCTCAAAGAGCAGCTGTATCAAGCTGCAATCGAGGGCGAACCACTGATTGACGGAATTTCCTTCTAGATAGTAGTTAGTGCCGAGGAAGATTCAACGATGTCTATCTCCGTCCCACGCATTACACCACGACTATTAATGTCCGGTGATCCACTTTTTAGCTTGGTGCGGTTGATTAGCCTTGGCTTGATTTTGGTCGTTGGCGCTCGCATCGACCAACATACCGTGGTTCCACCAACCACGACTTTTGCCCTCACCTGGTGGGTCTATGCGCTCTACGGCTTGGCGATGGCTGGCTTGGCCTTTGTGCCACGTTTTCGCAACCTTCCCTCGTGGATTTTCATTATCGATTTTGGCTTTATTGGGCTTTTTGCCTTATTTAGTGGCTTGCCATTAACCTTGATGGTGGCACTAATTATGTTGCCCACGGTTTGGGCTTCGACCAATCGCTCGCCAGCCCAAGCGGTTGGCACAGGCGTGATTGCCGCGGTTGTGTTTGCAGCAATCACCTTGCGGCGGCGCTTTGGCGATACCAGCAATGTTGGCAGCGAAGAGATGTTTGTGAGCATTGCGGTCAATTGCACAGCCTTGATTTTGGTATCGTGGTTGGTCAGCACGCTTTCGGGCCAATCCAGCGAAATCAATCGCGAACATGTGATTGCTGCTCGCCGCGATGTTGATACTGCCCAACGTGATGCAGAATCGTATCGCGACCGCATGCGTTCGTTGTACGAAGTGGCCTATAAACTCAGCACGACCATGAATTTTCAAACCGTGCTCGATGCAACTGTCACCGAATCGATTCGCTTGATCAATGGCCGCAGCAGCGTCGTGCTCTTGCCAACTGGCGAGCCTGATGAGTTGTATGTAGCGGCTGGGGTCGGCGTTGGTTCTGGCGATCTCAATTTGCGAATTGGGATTGAGCCAACTGGCATTATGGCTTCGATTTTGGCCTCTGGCACGCCGCGCATTTTGACCGATCTGAGTCAATCGCATGCACTTAGCAGCGTGCCTTCGATGCAAAATTGTGCTTGTGTGTGCTGTGTACCGCTGAGCGCTGGCCGCCGCAATTATGGCATTGTCGTGGTTGGGGTTGATCGCACCGAAATCAACGAAGATGAACTTGGCATGGTTTCGGCCTTGGCTAATTATGCAATTATTGCGATGCTCAACGCCCAGTTGGTTGGTGAGTTGCGCGATGAACGCACTAAATTGATTAGCAAAGAAGAAGAAGTACGCCAACAATTGGCCCGCGATTTGCACGACGGCCCCGCCCAATCGGTCGCTGCCATCACCATGAACATCGAGTTTGTAAAGCGTTTGTTGGAGCGCGAACCAAGCCGCGTGATGCAAGAATTGACCAAAATGGGCGAATTGGCGCGACGTACCACCTACGATATTCGCACGCTCTTGTTTGAGTTGCGCCCATTGACCCTCGATAGCCAAGGGCTTGTCGCAACCTTGCGCGAGTATGTTACCCGCTTCAAAGATGGCCCAACTCAAGTTTTGCTCGAAGAAACTGTTGGTGATTTGCGGCTTGATGCCAAGCGCGAAGGTACGTTGTTTAATATCATTCAAGAGGCCAGCAACAACGCCATGAAGCATGCCGAAGCCAAGCATATTTGGATTCGCCTGACTCGCCAAGGCGATGAGTTGATGGCGACGGTTCAGGATGATGGCAAAGGCTTCGATTTGCAAGCAGTGCGCGCTAACTATAGCAAACGTGGCTCGTTTGGCTTGCTCAACATCGATGAACGAGCGCGCATGGTTGGCGGCAGCGCCGAAATGACCTCTGCCGTTGGCGCGGGCACAACCGTCCGTGTCATCGTGCCGCTCGATGCCAGCAGTATCTAAATTGTTGTAATCCTAGCCTCTCGATCATCAATGATCGAGGGGTTTTGTATTTTAATAAGTGTGGGGATTGGAACCGCGAAGAGCACGAAGAGCACGAAGGGCTATAGGCTATAGGCGTTTGGCTCTTAGTTCATTTCATTAACGACGGTTTGCCCCTCACCCACGTGGCGGGCGAGGGGCTTTAATGCCGTGGTTCTTGCGCAATGCGTTGGTAAAAACTGGTGCTCCCCTCGCCCGCGTTCAGTGGGAGAGGGGCTGGGGGTGAGGGAATGAACCATGGTTTCCAACCCAATGAACCAATACAGCTATTGGCGTTTGGCTCTTGACTTCTGATTTTTGACTTTCGCTATTCATCCCTCATAATTCATCCTTCATCCTTATTCTGATTGTTGCCTTCTGATTTTTGACTTTCGCTATTCATCTTTCATCCTTGTTCTATGCTATTGGTTGTACACTAAGCATCATTTGGTTTAGACGGAGCGCACCTCAATGTTGCAAACCTATCAAGATGCTTTGGATTGGATTTATAGTTTCCTCGATAGCGAGAAGAAATTACCCAAAAACCCAACCGAGTTTAATTTGCCGCGAGTCAAGGCGATGCTGGCACTTTTAGATAATCCACAGTTGCGCTATCCCGCTGTGATTGTGGCTGGCACCAAGGGCAAAGGCTCGACCTGCGCGTTCTTGGAGTCGATTGCGCGCCATAGTGGCCTCAAGGTTGGCTTTTTTAGCTCGCCGCATTTACACTCGTATCGCGAACGCATCCAAATCAATCGTGAGCCAATTAGCCAAACTGAGCTGGTCGAGCTGATTAACCACGTGCAACCGCTATTGGAGCAGCTTGACCCTGAGCTTGGCTCAGCTACCACCTATGAAATTGGCGTGGTGCTTGGCTTGTACTACTTTGCTGCGCAGGCGATTGAATTAGCGGTACTTGAAATTGGTTTGGGTGGACGCTATGATGCGATCAATAGCGTTGATCCGGTGTTGAGTGTGATTGCCTCGATTAGTTATGATCACACGGCGATTCTCGGCGATACGCTGGCTAAAATTGCCTACGAAAAGGCTGGTATTATTAAGCAGCATGTGCCAGTGATTAGCAGCGTGCAGCAGGCCGAAGCGGCTGAGGTGATTGGCCGAATTGCCACTGAGCAAGCGGCTCCCTTGTTTATCGCTGGTATGGCGGGCTTGCAGGAGCAAGCATCAGGCGTGATTGCCGAATATCCCTTGGTTATCGTGCCCGATCAACTTGGCTTGAAGGGTGATTTTCAGATGCAAAATGCCCAACTTGCTGCTAGCGCCGCAATGCTCTTGCGTGAGCTTGGTTTCCCCATCAGCGACGATGCGATTCGCCAGGGCTTGGCTACAACCCAATGGCCTGCCCGCTTTGAGCAAATTGCCAACAATCCGCTGACGATTGTCGATGGCGCACATAACGGCGATTCGGCCCGCGTCTTGTTGCAAGCGCTCAAGCAATATTACCCAAAACGCCCACTCACCTTAGTCTTAGGAACATCAAGCGACAAAGATATTCAGGCAATTATTCAGCAACTCAGCACCGCCGCAACCCAGATCATCACCACCTGTTCACGCCATCCGCGGGCTTTAGCGCCCGAACGCTTGGCTGAAATGATTCAGTCAACGGATGCTCGCCCTGTCCATCAGACCACCAGCGTTGCCGAGGCCTTAACGCTGGCTCAACAACTTACCACTGTCGATGGCCTCATTTGTGTAACCGGATCGCTCTTTGTGGCTGCCGAAGCCCGCGAAGTCTATGGCCTAGCCCAGCCCGATTAGCCGATCGTAAACTGACTCGTAATGCCCAATCGCGACACTAGCAACAGCAGAGAAGCCTCGCGATTCGGCATGGAGCAACGAGCATTTGGAGTGTTTGTATGCATATTCTACTTGTCGAAGACCATGAAATGAATCGCGATATGCTGAAGCGCCGGCTTGAACGCCGCGATTTTACGGTTTCAATCGCCGTCGATGGTCAAGAGGCGATCGATATGGTTGAAAGCTTAATGCCCGATATTATTCTGATGGACATGAGCTTGCCGAATGTTGATGGTTGGACAGCAACCCGCACGATTAAGGCCAATTCTGCGGTCAGCCAGATTCCAATTATTGGCTTGACGGCTCATGCCATGGCCGGCGATCGCGAGCGTTGTTTGGAAGCAGGTTGCAACGAATATGAGATTAAGCCAGTTGACTTTACTAGCCTTGTTAGTAAAATTCAAGCCTTAGTCAAGGATACGCCACTATGACCGCAACCCAACCCCGTATTCTGGTTGTTGATGATAGCGAAGATAACCGCTTTCTTTTACAACGCCAATTAGTGCGTCGCAATTATGGAGTAGTGCTTGCTGAGAATGGTCAGCAAGCACTTGATTATGTTCAAAGCCATGTGATCGATCTGATGTTGCTTGATATTATGATGCCGGTAATGAATGGTTTTGAGGTTTTGCAAACCTTAAAACAGAATGATCAGCTGCGCCACATTCCCGTCATTATTGTTTCCGCCGCCGATGATATGGAAAATGTCGTCAAAGGCATTCAGCTGGGAGCCGAAGATTATTTGGCCAAGCCATTTAATACAACCTTGCTGCGCGCCCGTATTGAAGCCTCGTTGGAAAAAAAGCGTCTCCACGACCAAGAGCAAGCGTATCTCCAAGCAATTGCTTTAGAACAAGCCCAATCGACGCGCTTGTTGCGCAACATTCTGCCGCAAACCATCGCCGACCAACTCAAAGATCAACAAGCGAATATTGCCGAATATTTTAGCAGTGTCAGCGTACTTTTTGCTGATATTGTAGGCTTTACCGAGCTATCGGGCCATGTTAATGCCAAAGAATTGGTTGCTTGGCTCAATCATTTGTTCTCACTGTTCGATCAGATGACGCTTGATGCCGGCTTGGAGAAAATCAAAACCATTGGCGATGCCTATATGGTTGCGGCTGGCTTGCCAATTGCCCAGCCCGACCATGCCGAACGCTTGGCCTTGTTTGCTACCGCGATGCTGGCGGCGATTGAGCAAATTCGCATGCCCAACGGCGAGCCATTGCAAATGCGGATCGGCATTCATAGCGGGCCGGTGGTCGCTGGGGTCATTGGTACAATCAAATTTAGCTACGATTTGTGGGGCGATACAGTTAATATTGCTAGCCGCATGGAAAGTAGTGCTCAGCCCAATACCATTCAAGTAAGCGCCGAAACCTATGCGCTGTTGCACGACCATGAATACTTCAGCTTGCAGCCGCGCCATGGGGTTGAAATGAAGCATCTTGGCACGCGCACTACCTACATTCTGAACCGCCACCGTCATCACTAGGCTAGGTATTGTTATGCACTGGCAAATTCCATCGTATACATTTCCCACATTAATTGCAAGCAGCATTTCGTTTGCAATTGCTATTATTGTCTCGCGCCGCCGCTTTGTTGCCCAAATGTGGCCGTTTGCTCTTTTAGCTTTTACTGTTGCCTTCTGGACATTGGGTTATGGATGGGAATTAGTCAGTGTTGATTTAGCTACCAAAGTTATTTTTGCGAAAACTCAATATTTAGGTATTGCTACGCCACCAGTGGCTTGGGTTGCGTATGCCTTGTATTATACTGGCCAAGAACGGTTTGTTACTAAGCGTAGTTTTTTATATGCGCTGATTATTCCATTTATTACGATTATTTTGGTTTGGACGAATGAATGGCATCATTTGATTTGGACGAAGACTGAAATTGTGATGTATCACAATTATACGATGCTCCAAACCTATTATGGGCCATGGTTTTGGGTGCATACTGCTTATTCGTATGTCTTGATGGCAGCAGGAACATTAATTTTGCTGCAAGCACTCGTGCTTTCTTCATCGTTATATCAAAATCAAATTATTGCCTTGATTTTAAGTGCAATCGCTCCATGGGTTACTAATGCGTTTCATATTTTGGGCTATCGGCCTTTTCCGTATCTTGATTTAACGCCGTTTGGCTTTGTGATTAGCACTGTTGCTCTGGCATGGGGCGCGTTGCGATATCGTTTGTTCGATACGATTCCGATTGCACGCCATATTTTGATGGAAAATCTCAGCGAAGGCGTGATTTTTCTTGATGCCAAGCGCCGCGTGATGGATATGAACGCCACTGCTGGTCATTTATTGCAGCTGCGCCCTCAGGATCAGATTGGTCAATCGGCGGAAATTGCTATTTTAGGCTTGCTTGCTGCGCCACCTGCTGCCGATCCTGATCAGCATTTGCGCTGGGAACAGTCGTTAACCCACGCCGACAAAAAGCTGATTCTCGATGTACAACTGTCGCCGTTGAGTGATCGTAATCGCTATCTTGGTCATTTATTGTTGCTGCGCGATATAACCGAGCGCCACCAATATGAAGATTTGCTGCGCTCACAGCGCAATCTGTTTGCTGGCTTGGTCGAGGTTGCACGGGCCACCAGCGCCCAAATTGACCTTGATCAAACCTTGCAAAGCACCTTGGACGTGGCCTTGCACCTAACCACGGCGGAGCAAGGCAGCATCTTTTTGCTCGACCAATATCAAATGGTGACGCATAGCATTTTGGCCCGCGAAAAAGCCACCTTAATTGAGCAGCAAAATTTGGTTGGCCGCGTGATGCGCCAAGGGTTGGCGGGCTGGATTGTGGCCCACAATCAACTGGCGCTCATCAAAGATACCCACACTGATGAGCGCTGGCTGCATTTGCCAAACGCGCCCTACGATGCCCGTTCGGTCTTAGCCTTGCCCATTTTTGGCACCAGCGGAATTTTGGGCATCTTGATGCTCTTACACTCGCAGGTTGATCATTTTGGCCAAGAGCACGCCGAATTGATGGAAGCTGCGACGGCCCAAATTTCGTATGCGATTGGCAATGCCCATGTCTACCAAACCCAACAACAGCTGAACCACGAATTGAGCCGCGCCAAAGATGCAGCTGAAGCCGCCAGCCAAACTAAGAGCCAGTTTTTGGCCAATATGAGCCACGAGTTGCGCACGCCGCTGACCGCGATTATTGGCTATGCCGATGTGATGCGCGAAGATTTGATCGATTCCAACCATCAGGTGTATCTCGAAGATTTGGATCGGATTCGCTCGGCGGGATCGCATTTGTTGGGTTTGATCAACGATGTGCTTGATCTCTCGAAAATTGAGGCTGGCAAAATGCCAGTTTATTGGGAGCAAACGCGGGTCAGCATTTTGTTGAATGATGTGGTAACGACCATCCGCCCCTTGATTGATCGCAATAAAAATAGCCTGTTGATCGACCAAACCTACCATAATTTGATGTTTTGGACTGATCTTTCGAAGCTGCGGCGGGTATTGATTAATTTGCTGGGCAATGCAGCGAAGTTCACCGAGCATGGCACAATTTCGCTCTCACTCTTTTTGGATGAAACCGATGATCCAGCCTGTTTGCAAATTCGGGTTTGTGACACAGGCATTGGAATGACCGCTGATCAAGTGGCCAATCTTTTTCAAAACTTTAGCCAAGCCGATGCCTCAACGACGCGCAAATATGGCGGCACTGGGCTTGGCTTGGCGATTAGTCGTAATCTATGCAAATTAATGGGCGGCGATATTGAGGTGAGCAGCGAGCTAGGCCATGGCTCGACCTTTACCGTCAAGCTGCCTTGGATTGAGCAACCGCTTAGCGATCAGCGCGAAGTTGGTTTTGATGCACCACCGTACCTGCTTTAATCACCAGCGCAACTGGATTCGTGCCGAATTTATAGCCAATATGGCGTTCGTCGGGCAAATTGAGTAAGGCAATATCGGCCTGCATGCCCACTGCTAAGCTGCCGACCCGCTCGTGTTGGCGAATTGCAAAGGCTGAATTGACGGTTGCCGCGTTCAAGGCTTCTGCTGGCGTGAGCCGCAAGTAGCGGCAGCCAATTGCAATTGCCATCGGCATCGATTCGCAGGGGCTGGTGCCTGGATTGCAATCGGTGGCCAAGGCCAAAATGCCGTTGGCTTCGATGAGGCTGCGGGCTGGGCTGAATTGGCTTTTGCCCAAGCCAAACGGCGTGCCAGGCAACGAAACGCCAACGGTCTCCGATTGGGCCAAAATTGCGATATGCTCTGGCGGCGTGGCGACCAAGTGATCAACCGAGAGTGCGCCAAGTTCGACGGCTAGCGGCGTACCACCCAATGGCTCAAACTCATCGACGTGCAGTTTCAAGCGCAAGCCTAGCGCTTTGGCCTTGAGCAAAATTCGTTGGCTTTGGGCCACTGAAAACGCGCCGTTTTCGCAGAAAATATCGCAGGCCAATGCTTCTTGCCAGATCGTTTGCTGCTGCCACCACGCCGCTACCGCAGGCAACATTTCCTCAACGACCAAATCGACAAAGCCTTCAGGATCATCGCGATACTCGGCGGGAATCGCGTGTGCACCCAAAAAGGTTGGCACGATGCCAATTGGATGGGTTTGGGCCAGCTCAGCGATGGCTTCGAGCATGGTTAATTCAGTAGCAGTATCCAGCCCATAGCCAGTTTTGATTTCGACTGTGGTTGTGCCATGCGCCAATAATTGATCGAGCCGTGGCCGCGTTTGGGCAACTAATTCGGCTTTGCTGGCAGCTCGTGTTGCGCGAACCGTTGACATAATGCCGCCGCCAGCTGCCATTAGTTCGCTATAGCTTGCACCTTTGATCCGCAACTCGAACTCGTGCGCGCGGTCGCCAGCATAGCAGGCATGGGTGTGCGGATCGACAAAGCCAGGAATTGCCAAATAGCCCTGAGCATCGATCACCTGATCGGCAGTCCAATTGCTGAGTTCGGTTTGGCTGCCAAGCGCGACGATTGTGCCTGCTTGGACGGCAATCGCTGCCTGATCGATGCAGGTTAATTGGGCTAAGTTGGGGCCGCGCAACGGCGCTTGTTGGCCTGTCGCCAAGCGACCTATATTGATAATTAATTGATCAGCGTGGGGCATAACTCCTCCTTGAGTTAACAATGATACTTGCTGTATCCTACCATAGCGCTTGCTCTGCTGAGTTTTCGCTTGCAAGAGTTAAGTGAATGCGGATTATTGATGCTTGATTGTGCACAGCATCCTATACATTTTGGTCAATGCAAGCGCATTGCGGGCAGCTGAACGTAGCGGCTTATCTGCTATAATAGTTGGACAAACAAGGAGGATACACGGTCATGACAATCCAACGTCGTTCGACGCGGGCGCGCCGCCGAGCACCAATTCGCAACATCAAACAATCAACCTCAACTGGCATCAACCCTGATTTGGAATACATCTTCATTCGCCATGATCTGGTACGGATCATTTTGATGGGCGGTGGGTTGTTGGCAATTATGGTCGTGCTAGCTGTATTAAATGTGTTCTAGCCAACACATTCGGAGCTTGCTGCTGGCACGGCCTTTGCCGTGCTTCTTTTTTGAGCAGCGCTTATGCTTGAGGGTGCTATGAGCGATGAACGTTTAGCCAGTAAAGCAGCACGTTTACGCTGGATCGAACGCAAACTCTATAATAATCCCCAAGGCTTGCGGGTGATGGATTTGGCCGAGGCTACCGGCATGGATCGGCGCACCATCTACCGCGATTTGGGGGCGCTTGAAGACATGGGCGTGCCCATGTGGCAATTTGAGGGCAAGTTTGGCATTAATCGCGAAGATTATCTTTCGACGGTGCGCTTGAATTTAAATCAAACGATTTCGTTATTTTTTGCGGCGCGTTTGCTGGCCCACCATAGCGATGAGCAAAATCCGCATGTGGTGGCAGCGCTTGAGAAAATTGCAGCCTCGCTGCCCGACGAAACGATTGCCAAACACCTGAGTAATGTTGCAGCCCAAATTCAGCTGCGGCCAACGCGGCGCGAATATATTTTGGTGCTTGAGACTTTTACCAGAGCTTGGGCCGATCGGCGCATGGTTAAATTTTCGTATTGGGCCTCGAACCGCGATGAGCCAGAGGAGCGCACTGTTGCGCCATATGTGCTCGAAGTATCGCGCTTTGAGCCAGCCTCCTATGTGATTGGCCATGATCCGTTGCGTAATGCTTTACGCACATTCAAGCTCGAACGGGTGCAACGCGCCGAAATTCTCGATACTGAATATGTGATTCCAACCGATTTTGACCCTTATTCGATGCTCGCTGATAGCTGGGGCATTATGGACGAGGGCAATACGGTTACGGTGCGCTTACGCTTCAGTACGCTTGTTGCGCGGCGGGTCAAAGAAAGCACCTGGCATCGTTCGCAAGAAGTTATCGACTTGCCCGATGGCGGTTGTGAGCTTTCGATGAAGCTGGCTGGCACGCGCGAAATGCGTTCGTGGGTGCTTGGTTGGGGCGCTGATGTTGAAGTGCTGGCTCCCGCCGATCTGCGCGCCGAAGTTGCCGAGCATGCCCAACGTATGGTGCAACAATACCAATAATAAGTTTGTGCATGGCCTGATTGCAACCCCTTGCCCGATGCGGTGAGGGGTTTTTGATTTTTGAGTTTCGCTGCCACGGGTCGAAAATTCCTCACCCATGGTTAAGTGTTTTGTTCGCACACGCGCAGCAACCCGCGGTACAATAGCAGATGATTGCAAGGTATTGGGCGTTAATTCAAGGATGATTGCATGCAGCATGTGGTGATTGTTGGCGGTGGTTTGGGTGGTTTGGCGGCAGCGTTACGCCTGCGCGCGGCGGGTGTTGCCGTGACGCTCTGCGAAAAAAACAACGCTCTTGGTGGCAAAATGGCCCAAGTTGTACACAATGGCTTTCGCTTCGATACAGGCCCGTCGCTGTTTACCATGCCGTGGGTAGTCGAAGAATTGCTCGCCAGCGTTGGGCGCGAGCTTGCCAACGAATTAACCATCAAGCCTGTTGATCCAACCTGCCGTTATCAATGGCCCGATGGCACGCGCCTCGATGCATGGAGCGATTTGCCCAAACTGCTGAGCGAGATTGAACGCTTGGAGCCAAGCGATGTGGCGGGATTTTTGGGCTTTATGGCATTTAGCGCCCAAATTTATCAAGCGGCGGCTGAGCCATTTTTGCTTGAGCCATTTAAGGGCTTGCGCACGATGTTGCAGCCGCGTTTGCTGCGCGATGTGTGGAAAATTGCGCCCTTGAAAACTGTTGATCAAGCAGTGCGCAAGTATTTCAAACACCCCTATTTGCGCCAATTGTTCAATCGTTATGCAACCTACAATGGCTCGTCGCCCTATCGTTCGCCTGCAACCTTTTGCATTATTCCCTATGTTGAAATTGCCCAAGGCGGCTGGTATATCGATGGTGGCATGTATCAACTAGCGGCCACGCTTGGCAGAATTGCTGGCGAGATCGGCGTTGATATTCAGTTGAATAGCACCGTGACTGAGGTCTTGCTGACGGGCAAAACTGCGACTGGCGTGCGTTTGGCTGATGGCCGTACGATCAACGCCGATTATGTGATTGTCAATGCAGATGCCTTGTATGCGCTCGATCAGCTGATTCCAACCACCAAAGCGCCCAACCATGAACTAGCCTGTTCGGGCTTTGTGTTAATGTTGGGGGTCAATCGCGATTATGCGCTGTTGCAGCATCATAATATTTTCTTCAGTGGCGATTACGCTGCCGAATTTCGGGCAATTTTTGAGCATGGCGTGCCAGCAGTTGATCCCACCATCTATATTGCCGCCACCTGTCGCGCCAACCCTGAGCATGCGCCAGCTGGGATGATGAATCTCTTTGTCTTGGTTAATGCGCCAGTTACCGGACGCGTCAATTGGCAACGCGAGGCTGCGGCCTATCGCGATTTGGTGGTGCGCCGTTTGGAGCAGCATGGCTTGGTTAGGCTGAATGAGGCAATTATCAGTGAAACCATGCTCACGCCCGCCGATTTGGCGAGCATGACCAATGCGCGGCGTGGCTCGTTGTATGGGCCGGCTTCGCATGGCTTGCAAGCGGCCTTTTTGCGCCCAGCCAACCAACCAGCAGGCTTCGATAACGTGGCCTTGGTTGGTGGTGCGACCCATCCTGGCGGTGGCATTCCGCTGGTGTTGCTTTCGGGCAAGGCTGGGGCGCGTTGGGCAATGCAAAGATTAGGGCTTGCTGAGAAGCCCAAACATGGGACTATTTTCTGATAGCCAGCGTGCTTAAAGCTCGCTACGATGCAAAGTGGCAGCAGCTTGGTTGCCAGAAGTTCGCTGTTTGTAATGAAAGGATCGATTGCATGAGCAATACACCCAAATCTCGCCAAGGCCGACAGCGCGTGCAAGAGAAACGCTCGTTGTTGCCATTTTACTTGCTGCTTGGCTTGGCTGGGATTGTTGGCTTGACGTTTGTCTTGTTTCAATCACTAAGAGCGCCAGTTGCGCCGCCAAGTGCCAGTATTCCAGTGCGGCCTTTGATTAATGCTGCGGTGGGCCAAACCTCAGAAGGCTATTGGTATAAAGGCGATCCAAATGCGCCAGTAAAAATTATTGAATTTGCTGATTTCGAATGCCCAGGTTGTCGTCAGCTTGAACTTGATTTGGCGACTGCCAATTTTGATGCAGAATACATCGAAACTGGCAAAGTCCAATGGATTTATCGCGAGCTGCCATTGCGCAGCATCCATAAATCGGCTCAATATACTGCTGAACTAAGCCGCTGTGCTGGAGACCAAAATGTCTACTGGCCAGTGCATATGGCACTTTACGATAGCCAAATCCAATGGACAAACCTTGATAATCCCAATCCACTGATTCTTGATGCTGCGGTTCAGGCTGGAGCCAACCTCGATGCCTTGGAAGATTGTATGGATGCTGAAACCCACAAGGACGCTATTAATGCCTCGTATGATTCAGCCAAAAGCCTCGGCCTTGATCAGACTCCCACCGTCTTTATCAATGATGATCGGATTAATTTCGTCGGTAATTATTACTTCGACATCAAAACGGCAATTGATGCGAAATTAGGGGTTACACCCTAAATCTTGGAGGCTTAAGATGGACGAGCGTCCATATTGGCCGCGCATGGCCATGGCTTTTTTGGCGCTTGGCGGCTTGATTAATGCGAGCTACTTATCGATTCACCGTTTGCGCCCAACCCAAAGTGGGCCATTGGTATGTGGCGTGGTTGGCAATTGTGAAGCGGTGCAAGCCAGCAAATATAGCGTTTTTCCGCCAAGCACTGGCATTCCAGTGGCTTATATTGGCTTGGTTGGTTTTTTAATTTTGGTTGTGCTGAGCGTGCTGAGCCTGCAACGCAACCAACTTGGGCGCTTTAGCCTGCCAACGATCAACCTCGGTTTGGCCAGCGTGGCGCTAGCTTTTTCGGCCTATTTTACGGCGATTGAGGCTTGGGTGCTGCACGAATGGTGTCAATGGTGCATTATCTCGGCAGTGGTATCGCTACTCTTTTGGGCTTTAGCCAGCTTTGATTGGTGGCAAGCTCGGCGTGCAACCAATGCAGAACCGCTCGAAGCGGCCAACGCGACTGCGGTATAATACCAATTATTCTTAAAGTAAGGACCAGCGTTTATGGCGCATTTTGAATCGATCTTTAGTGTGCGTTTGTGTCACCCTGAAGATGCTGCTTTGCTCGCTCCCCTCGTTTCGGCTTTGGCTACTGAAGAAGGCGCAACGCCGCCCGATTTGGCAGCGATCGAAGACGTGATTCGGGCGATGCTGACCACGGGATTTAGCGATTTTGTGATTGCTGAACGTGGCCCCAACGAGGATGAAGTTGTGGGTTGTATTCAGATTAATTATCGGCTTTCGACTTGGGCTGCTGCCCCGTATGCCTATTTAGAAGATTTTTACCTTGTGCCAGAAGCCCGCGCCCAAGGGATTGGCACCAAATTGCTTGATTATGCGTGCCAACGGGCCGAGGGCAAAGGCTGTCAAAACGTCCAGCTTGATGTGCGGCAGGCCAATAAAGGCGCAATGCGTTTGTATGGCCGCTATGGCTTCAAAGCAACGAATAGCATGATTTGGAAGCGTGATCGGCCAGAGTGCGAACAAGATTATAGCGCCGAAATCAACGAATTGGTTGATCAATTGCGTGGCAACGAGGAAACGGAGGCAGCCTAGTGTGGAGCATGCGCATCGGTAATGTAAGCGGTATCCCGATTAAACTGCATCTGAGCTGGCTGGTTTTAGCAGGCCTAAGCATCTATAGCTTCCAGCAAATGTTTGCGCTTAATGGGCAATCGGGCTTACCGCTGGCCTTGTTTGGCACATTACTGTTGTTGTGCTCGATTGTGCTGCACGAAGTTGGCCATGCGCTGATGGCGCGCCGGTTGGGCTTGCGAGTTACAGCAATTACCTTGTTTTTAACTGGCGGCCTAACCGAGCTGGCCGATGATGTCGATTTGCCCCAAAGCGAATTTAAGATTGCCTTGATTGGTCCGTTGGTCAACGTGGCCTTGGCCGTGCTGACGTTTCTTGGCTCATGGTTTTCGCACGGTGTTTGGGCCAATTTTTGGGCAACGATCGCGATTATTAACGGTTTGCTGGCGGTCTTTAATTTGCTGCCCTGCCACCCGCTCGATGGCGGGCGCGTCTTGCGTTCGATCTTTTGGTTTTTGAACGACGATTTGCTGCGCGGGACGCTGCTGGCGAGCACGATTGGGCGCTACCTCGGTAATGGCTTGATGGTTGTTGGGGTTGTAACGCTCTTGAGCAATGCCCTGACTGGCAGCCTGCTTTTGCTGATGGGCTGGATGACCAATCGCGCTGCGGTGAGCAACTTTGTGCAAACGACGCTGAATTATACGCTCAGCCGAGCCTTGGTTGGCGAGGTTATGACCCGTAGTTTTCGCACTGTTTCGCCGCATCTGACCCTCGATTTGTTTGCTGGCCAATATTTGCTGGGTCAAGCAGAGCCTGCGTTTCCGGTTGTTCACTCCGAACGCCTGATTGGCATGATCAGTGTCCAGCATTTGTATCGCTATGCCATGGGCGAGTGGCGCAGCGTCTCGGTCGGCGATGCGATGACTCCCAAAGCCGATTTGCCGCGGCTCAACGTGGGCGATAGTATGCAAACTGCCTACTACACTATGCTTGGCCAACGCTACGATAGCCTGCCTGTGACCGATGGCGACGCGGTGGTGGGGATTGTGCGCCATCGCGATGTTGTGGCCTTCGTGCAGAGTGCGCTCAAAGTTAAAACCTAATGCGATGGGAAATCAAATGAGTGATTTTGAATGGCCGCGTGAGCTGCAAACCACAATTGATGGCTTGGCTCAAGGTGGCGATGGGGTTGGCCGTTACGCGGGCCGACCAGTCTTTGTGGCGGCGGCCTTGCCTGGCGAACAGGTGCGGGTGCGGCTGACCGAACGGCGCAATGGTTGGGCGCGCGGCGTGTTGCTCGAAGCACCAAGCAATCCGGCTGCCGAACGGGTTACTCCGCCATGTCCAGTTTATCAGCGCTGTGGCGGCTGCGATTGGCAGCACCAAACGATTGAGAGCCAGCGCCAAGCCAAACAAACGATTTTGGCCGAGCAATTGCGCTTTGTGGCTCAAACCGACCAAGCTGAAGTTGCTGCAACCGCCGCCGCAGAGCCATGGCACTATCGCTCGGTGGCACGGGTGCATATCGATGGCCGCCAGGTTGGCTTTTATGCTGCTGGTGGTCGCCAAATCGTTGAATTTGATCAATGCTTGATTATCGATCCGCGTTTGAATGCGGCGATTGAGCGCTTGAAACCGCTGTTGCCCTTGGTCGGCTTGCGCGAAGTTAGCCTGCGTTTGAGCACCACCGATGGCACGATTCATGGCCATTTGCTGGGCCAAGGCCAGAGTGGCTGGCGCAGTTGGGCACGTCGCTGGCTGGCCGCCGACAAAACTATTGCTGGCGTTTCAGCGGAGACGCGCGAAGGCTGGATGGCCTTGGCGGGCGCTGAATATTTGTATGAACAACTAGGCAATGTGCGCTTGCGGATTACGCCGACCAGCTTTTTTCAAGCCAATGTTGAGCGAGCGCGCGCAGTTTTGCAGCAGATCGAGCAATTTTTGCCCTTGAATAATACGACGCGCCTGCTTGATGGGTTTTGTGGAGTTGGCACGTTTTTGTTGCCCTTGGCGCATAAAATTGGCCATGGCTGGGGCATCGAAGAACATCCGGCGGCAATTCGCGATGCTCAGGCCAGCGCCAAAGCCAATCAACTTAACAATTTGACCCTGAAAACTGGTAAGGTCGAGGCAATTTTGCCCCAGCTCAAGCAACAATTTGATTTGGCGATTGTTGATCCGCCGCGCCGTGGAGTTGAGCCAGTGGCGTTAAATGCGTTAATTGCTGCCGAACCAACCATGATCGCCTATGTTTCGTGTCATCCTGGCACGTTAGCGAGGGATATTAAAATTTTGCAGGCTGGTGGCTATAGCATTCAACATGCTCAGCCCTATGATTTCTTTCCCCAAACGAGCCATGTTGAGAGTTTGGTATTGCTAAGTAAAGTTTAGGCCCCTCATCACCCCAACCCCTCGCCCGTCGAACGGGCGAGGGGCTTTTGATTTGGTTCTATCGCAATGTGTCGGTAAAAACGTATTGCTCCCCCTCGCCCGCGTCCAGTGAGAGAGGGGCTTTCATGCCGTGGTTCTATCGCAATGTGTCGGTAAAAACAGGTGCTCCCCCTCGCCCGCGTCCAGTGAGAGAGGGGTGAGGGAACGCTCCACCAAGCTGGGTTAGTTATTTTGCTACCAGCCGAATATTCGTAATTTCGGAAATATAATCGTGGCCGTTGGCATAAATTTCCAAATGCGAGATGCGGCGCATATTGCTCAAATCGCCCTTGAGATCGATAGTTTGATCGGTCCATTGGCGAAATGGCAGCTTGATCGAGCGAATATATTCTTTGTTGGAAATGCTGCCTGGGCCTTGATCGTCGCGGGCATAGAAGCAATAGGTCGTTGAACCAAGCTGATCAGCGGGATTATAGTAGAAGATGGCGATTGCTAAGGCACATTCTTCGCCAATATCGCCAGCCCGATTGAGCGATTGCTCATAAATTCGCCCAGTAAAGCTCAATTCAAGGTCGCTGTAGGCCGTTGTATCAAGATCAATCGTTTGGGTAATGCCAGTGCGAAAGCTCTTGGTATGATCAATGCCCTCGGTAATATCGCGATGGAATTGGGCCACATTGATCAACGGGCGCAAGCAGTTGTTTGGTTGCTCGGTGCTACGTTGGGCGCAACCGCCAACAATATAGAAATAGCCATCTTCCTCGGCTTCTGGCGAATACAACGAGCCAAACACGCGCCATGTATCGGCACGCACAATATCGGTGACCGAAACTGGCACGGTGGCATTATTGTTATATTCTTGGGCGGTGAAGTCGGTAAAATTGCTATCGCGGGCCAATTGCCATTCTGCTGGTTTTGGTTGCGATAAGCTGCCTTGGGCAATTTCGAGCTTCTGCTGGTTGCTGATACTACGGCTTTGGCTGTTATAGGCCAACGTGATGCCGCCTTGTTCCACCACATATTCGCTGATTGTGGTTTGTTTCAGCCGTTCTTGCTCGCTGGCGCTGGTCGTTGGTGCGTTGGCATCCAACAAGCGCACCCGATAGCTGCCGCCGGGCTTGAGCAATGCTTGCTCCACACTATAGCCTGCTTGCTGCACAAACACACTGTAATGCACATCTTGATATTGCTGCGAGGCTTCGGACGCTAAACGCAAGCGCACCAAGCCCGATTCAAGCCGCAACGCCACTTCTTGGTTGCGCGAGCTGAATCTGGTGGTTTGCACTTTTTCAAAGATCAGGCTTGTACCTGGCCAAATATCTAACTTGCTGCCATCAAACAAGGTAACGGTGGCGGCGATGCCAGCGGGCGCTGTGCTGCTGACATTAATTCGATCACCTTCGTAAATAACGGTTTTGGGCGGCGTGGGTAGCTCAGGCTGGACCAAGCCAGCCCGAATAATTTCGATGCCACTGATATAGGTATCGAGCGTGCCTGGCTCTGCTGGCTGGGTGCGGGCAAAGGCCTTGACCCGCCATGCCAAATAGCAACTGCCAGCAATCACAAGGCAAAACGCCAGAAAGCCCAGAATAATCAAACGCCAAGCGATGCGCGTATATTCTTCGGTTGACCGCACGGTCACTCCGCTCATGCCTTGTCCCCTTGGGTGCGTAATGAGTTTAAGCGGGCAGCTCGGCTGGCTTCGCGCACTGCATGCGGAATCGTTTGAAAGCGGCTGAGCCAATCGTCCATAAAGCTTTGATAGCGATCTTGCAGAATCGCCTCACGCGCTTGCTCCATCAAGCGAATTAAGAAGCGCAGATTGTGCAGCGTGGCCAAACGCAGCCCCAGCACTTCCTCGGTACGGAACAAGTGGCGCAGATAGGCACGGCTAAACCGTTGGCAGGTCGAGCAATCGCAGGTTGCATCGATTGGTGCATCCTCGCGAGCATATTTAGCATTGCCAATATTCAAGCGCCCTTCGGGAATGAATAAAGCTCCGTTGCGCCCCAAGCGGGTTGGCAACACACAATCAAACATATCAACCCCACGCGCCACGCCTTCGAGCAAATCTTCTGGCGAGCCAACGCCCATCAGGTAGCGTGGTTTGTTGCGCGGCAGCAATGGCGTGGTTTCTTCGAGCATGCCATACATCTGCTCTTTGGGTTCGCCAACGCTTAGGCCGCCAATGCCAACTCCAGGAATATCTTGTTGGGCGATAAAGCGCGCGCTTTCACGCCGCAAATCGGCCTCAACGCCACCTTGCACAATCCCAAACAGGGCTTGATCTTCGCGGGTTTTGGCGGCGATACAGCGCAGCAACCAGCGATGGGTGCGTTCCATGGCGGCTTTGGTATAGGCATGGGTGGTTGGCTGCGGCGCACATTCATCGAAGGCCATAATAATATCAGCGCCCAATTTTTCCTGAATACCAATCGCGCTTTCAGGCGTAAAGCGATGTTTTGAGCCATCGATATGCGATTTGAAAGTTACGCCATCTTCGTCGATTTTGCTGTGCGGCCCCAAGCTAAACACCTGAAACCCGCCAGAATCGGTCAGAATTGGCTTGGGCCATTGCATAAAACGGTGTAAGCCGCCCATTTCAGCCACCAAATCGGCGCTGGGGCGCAAATACAGATGATAGGTATTCGATAAGATAATTTGCGAGCCAATCGCTTCGACTTCCATAGGGTCGAGCGTTTTCACCGTGGCTTGCGTGCCAACCGGCATAAAGACAGGCGTTTGAATGGTGCCATGCGGTGTGCTCAATTGGCCCGCCCGCGCCTCACCATCGTTATGTTCAAGGGTGTAAGTAAAGTTATTCATAATGGGCCAATTATAGCGCTATTTTGGCTGGCTGGAAAAGCCATGTGGATAAGGATTCGGTAACAAAAGCCAATCGGGTGCGAGCCTGATTTCGGCTCCACTCACGACCCGATTGCCAGCCATAGCTTGGGATTGGTAGGCTAGGCCATGTCACTTGGAGTAGCTCTATTAATTTGAAAGGATGGCCATGTCCACATTATCTCCGGCGGCGATTGAGCTTGTGCAACAAACCTTTGCCGAGGTTGGGCGCAATCCCCAACAATTGGTTGAAGCATTCTACGGGCGCTTGTTTAGCTTGGCTCCCGATTTTCGCCCGTTGTTTCCTGAGGATATGCGCGAGCAACAAAAGAAATTATTGCAATCGTTGACTTTGGTGGTCAATAATCTTAAAAAGCCCGAAGCGGTTGTGCCTGCGGTGCAGGAACTTGGGCGACGGCATATTGATTATGGAGTTAAGCCAGAACATTACGATACGGTTGGCGCGGCCTTGGTTTGGGCGCTGGCGCAACAACTTGGCCCGCAATGGAATGCCGAAGTGCAGGATGCTTGGGTTGCGGCCTATACTTTGGTCGCCACTGTGATGATTGAAGCCAGCCAAGCCTAATTCAGCGAAAGCGAAAAATCTGCCGCCTGTTCAAGCGGAACGGGCGGCGAGAAAAAGTAGCCTTGGCCCGCTTGGCAGCCAAGTTCGCGCAAAACCTGAATATGTTCGGCGGTTTCGATGCCCTCGGCAATCGTCGCGAGATGCATAGTTTGGGCCAAATTGATAATTGTTCGCACAATCGCCAAGCTACGTTGATCTTCGAGCGCCGCCTGAATAAACGAACGATCGATTTTGATGGTATTGAGTGGAAAACGATGTAAATAGGTCAGCGACGAATAGCCAGTGCCAAAATCGTCAATGTGCAGCGGCAGGCCCAAATTGCGCAGCGCATTCAAAATTGGCTCAGCCCGCTCGGCATGCAATAACGCGCCTTCGGTAATTTCCAAATGCAGCAAGTGTCGCGGAAACTGATAGCGTTCAACCAGCGCTTTAATTGTTGGCAACAATTGGCTGTGCAATAATTGGCGTGGCGATAGGTTGATCGCCAACGTCATGTGCTGCATCAATGGGTCGGTTTGCCACTGAGCCAGCTGTTCGGCGGCAACTTCCAACATCCACCAACCCAACGGAATAATCAGGCCAGTTTCCTCGGCAATATCCAAAAATTGGCCAGGCGAGCGCAATCGCCCATCGGGATGCGCCCAGCGAATCAGAATCTCAAAGCCGGTGCAATGCTGTTGCTCAAAATCGATAATTGGCTGAGCAAAAAGCCGAAATTCTTGGCGTTGCAAGGCTAGGCGCAAGGCACTTTCGTTGTGCAGGCGCGTGCTGAAGTTAGCGTATAAGGTTTGATCAAAAATTTCGATGCCGCCGCGCCCAGTGTGTTTGGCGCGATACAGGGCTAGATCGACGTTGCGCATCACGGTTTCAATTGGCATTTCGCTGGTAATTAATTCCAAGCCAATGCTTACATTGCAGAAAATCTCTTGGCCATTTTCGACCACAAATGGCTCTTCGAACAATTGGCGAATGCGTTGAGCTGCATTGAAGGCTGCTGGCAAATCGGGCAGGCGATCAAAAAAGATGGCAAATTCATCGCCATCGAAGCGCGCCACCACATCACTGGGCAACTCTAAGCCGCGGCGTAAACGCTGGGCGATGTCAGTCAGCATCGTATCGCCAATGTGATAGCCTAAGCCATCATTGACCATTTTAAATTCATCAATATCAAGCAAAATAATTGCAAAACTATAATCGTGGTGATGGCGCTGATATTCTAGGGCACGCGATAAATGCAATTGAAACGAACGCCGATTGGGCAAGCCCGTCAGCGAATCGTGCAGCGATTGATGATAGAGTGCTTCTTCCATTTGTAATTGGGCGGTGTGGTCGCGTAAAATCACAATTGCGCCGTTATTGTGGCCTTCCGCGTTGAGCAAGGGCGTAACATGCTCGGTAATCGAGGTTGAATGGCCATCACGCGCCCGCAAATAGCGCTCGAATGGCAAGGCTAGCACTGGTTCGTTGCGCAAAGCTGCTTCAATTACCTGAATCGGTTGATCATTGAGGCTACTGCGAATCACGACCACCTGATTAAAATCTTGCTTGATTGCTGCCTGATAATCCCAACCAGTCATGCGCTCGGCAACTGGATTGATCCACTGAATGGTGCCAGCGCGATCAACCGCCACAACTCCATCGCTGACATTCGCCAACATAGTTTGCATCCAAACTTCAACGCGGCTGAGACGGCGGCTCAAGTTGCTGCGTTCGATGATGGTTTTGAGCGTTAGCACAAGGCTTTCGGTGCTAATTGGCAAGGTCAAAATATCAATTGAGGTTGGTTGATTGGATGGGTGTGAGTTGGGTTGCTCATTCGCCTGACTCAAATACAACACCGGAACCGAGCATTCTTGCTGATTAATGTGGGGCAGAAATGCCAGGTTGGCTAAGATTAGATCGATGCTGCTGTTGCTGAGAATCTGACTTGCCGCCTCCCACGAGCCAGCTTGGGCCACGCTACAACCAGCAGTGGTTAATTGCCCGCTCAGATCGTGCGTGTTTGGTGCTGAATGATCGAGCATTAAGATTCGTGGATTATTCATGGGCTGCACTCCAATAGAAATCACTACGCATGTGGGTGCTCAGCCCAAGCAGCGTTCGGATCGAATCTGTCGCAATACCATGCCACCGCATCAACACCTATTCTCTAGAGGATTGAGCCACCATTCCATAGGAATTTGGCGAGGAAATGAGCATTACTTGGCTATAGAGCCTCAACCATCGAGAAATTAGCGCCGATTTGGATCGAGATTAAGAGACTACTAGCAGCCAAGCGTGGGCCTAAATGTGGATGCGTCAGCTTTGACGTGAACTGCGTGGTTCAGCCGCAAATCTAGGGTTTGATCATCTTAGCATAGGCTGTGCCAAAATTTGGGGGGATTTAAGTGGTAGTGTTGCTAGGACTACCACTTTTATAGCTTTAATGATTGTACTGCGAAGGAGTATGCTGTGGGCCGAAAGTCACATTTCAGCAATTGGGGTTGGATTGAGGAGCCAATCGACAATGATTTTGAGTGTATGTTTCGATCACCTTGGTTTAGCCGGAAACCGTTTAGCGAGATTCAGCCCATCCTTGGACATTCATGCCGCCGAAGATGGCGCGGCGCAACTCAGTATTAAACAGGCTATCGGGATAGGAAAGCTCAGGCATACTCGCTTGATTGAGCAATTGCAACTGTTCGGCAGTTAGCTTAATCGCTTGGGCAGCGAGGTTGGCAGACAGCTGCTCAGGTTGTCGTGCACCTATAATGAGCATACTAATTCCAGGTTGTGCTGCTGCCCATGCCAAAGCGACTTGGGATACTGGTTGCTCCAGCATTGCTGCTACATTTTGCAATGCTTGGAGGATATTCCAGTTGCGTTCGGTGAATTTCTGGTCGCCGAATGGATTGGGGCCGCTGAGCCGACCCTGACCACGAACTCCGCTGCTTTGGCGCTGATACTTTCCGGCCAAAAATCCTGCTGCTAGTGGACTCCAAGCAGCGATTCCAAGCCCACATTCACGGGCTGCTGGGATGTATTCGCGCTCGATATTTCGCTCAACCAGCGAATACTCAAGTTGCATGGCAATCGGGCCGGGAATGGCGTGTGCTGCGGCCAAGGTCGCTGCGCGAACAGCATACCAAGCTGGTTGATTTGAGAAGCCAAAATAGCGAATAGTGCCAGCGCGAACGAGATCGCCAAGGGTTTGGAGCACTTCTTCAACGGGCGTAACCTGATCCCAGATGTGGAGCCAATAGAGATCGATATAATCGGTGCCTAATCGGCGCAATGATCCCTCAAGCGCGCGCTGAATGTTTTTGCGTCCGTTGCCTCCTGCGTTAACATTCTGGGATTGGCCGCCGTAAAAAGCAAATTTCGTCGCCAGCACTACCTGATCACGTAGACCTCGCTCGGCGATGAACTTGCCGACGAGTTGCTCGCTCAGCCCATCTGCATACACATCAGCAGTATCAATAACGTTGCCGCCAGTATCAATGTAGGTATTGAAAATATCTGCCGATGTTTGAGCGTTTGCTCCCCAGCGCTGGCTACCAAAGGTCATTGTGCCCAGCGCTAACGGACTGACAACCAAGCCTGAGCGACCTAATGTACGAAAGGCTGTTTGGTTCATTGATGTAGCCCCTGCTTGGCGCTATTGCGCATGGCTGCGAGTTGATCGGCACGGTTTTGGCTCCACATCTGCAACATCCAGCCAGGGTATTCAGCAGGAAGTCGGCTGGCTTGATCAAGCAGATCAAGGTCGGCGGAATCAAGCTCAATCTCGGTTGCCCCAAGATTGTCATTCAGTTGCTCAAGCCGCTTTGCGCCTAGAATAACGCTGGTTACCTGCGGCTGATGCAGCAGCCATGCGATTGCCAATTGGGCAACGCTCGCCTGTTTGCGTTCTGCTAGTTCACCAAGCAGATCGATAATCGTATAGGCTCGCTCGAGATCGACTGGTGGAAAGGCCACTGCTGTGCGACGACTATCGACAACCTCCTGCTGATCGCGGCGATACTTGCCGCTTAGTAGCCCTCCACTGAGCGGGCTCCATACGAGCAAGCCAAGGCCTTCGCTAGCGAGCATTGGCCCGATTTCGCGTTCGATGTCGCGACCTGCCAAACTATAGTACGCTTGGATGCTTGCTAGGCTATGCATTCCATAGCGTTCGGCGATGCCTAAGGCCTTACTTATTTGCCATGCCGCCCAGTTCGAAACACCAATATAGCGAACAAGCCCTTGCCGAACCAGATCATCCAAGGCCGCCAAGCTTTCCTGAATTGGCGTAGCTGGATCGAAGCCATGAAGCTGATAGAGGTCGATATAATCGAGTTCAAGTCGTTGCAAACTGGCTTTTGCACTGGCTAAAATATGCTGCCGCGACGAACCACGTTGATTTGGGCCTGCTCCTGTTTCACCAAAAACTTTGGTGGCCACGATCACATCATCGCGTCGAATACCTAAGTTCTTTAATGCTTGACCTGTGATGCGCTCGGATTGACCTTGCGAGTAGGTGTCGGCGGTATCAATAAAATTGATTCCAGCAGCGAAGGCCTGGGCCATGAGGCGATCGGCCTCGGCCTGTTGAACCTGACCGATAGCGCCATAGGCCCCGCTGCCGCCAAAGGTCATGGTGCCAAAACAGAGTTCAGATACAAAAAGTCCAGTTGAGCCAAGTTTGTTATAGCGCATAGCTTGATCCTCCAAGGTGATTCATGGCAATGTTGCCATCGAGATAAAGTATAGGCCGCTAATTGGCAGATTGCACTGAGCGATCCTATGTAGTTCTTGCCTAATCCTCTGATTTTGCTAGATGCGATTGCTTGGTAGATTGCTTGAGTGGGCAGAGTGCTATACTTCGATCATCTGCTGAAGAAGGAGCAATATATCGATGGAACGGATTCACGAGTTAGCAACGCTGATTGGGCAAGTGAGCGAGGGCGAGGGCACGCATGCTACCGCTATTCCTGGCCTCTATCTGTCAAAGATTTCGACCACCGATGCGCCACCACACATTGTTGATCAGGCTGTTTTCTGTGTTGTTGCTCAGGGTGTCAAAAGTATTATGCTCAACGATGAATGCTATCGTTATGATTCCAGTAAATATCTGATGATTGCTCTAGACCTGCCATTGCTTGGTCAGATTGTCGAAGCGACTCCTGAAACACCAATGCTTGGGGTTACGATTGAACTGGATTTTAATGAAATTAGTCAGCTGATTATGGAAGCCAATCTATCATTATTGGCCGATTCTCGCCAACAGCGCAGCCTTTTTGTTAGCCCGTTAGATGACGATCTGCTTGATGGCTTAATTCGAATGCTGAGCCTGCTCAAGAAACCCAATCAAATTGGCGTTCTCGCGCCATTGATTCGGCGCGAAATTTTTTACAAATTGCTGCTTAGTGAGCAAAGCGGCCTATTGCGACGGATGGTGGCTAAGAATAGTCAAGTTAGCCGGATTGCTGCTGGCCTCGAGTGGTTAAAGGAAAATGCGACCCGCCCTGTGCGCATGGACGAGCTGGCACGTGAGGTTAATATGGGATTGTCCACGATGCATGCGTGGTTCAAGGCAGTGACTGCTATGAGTCCATTACAGTTTCAAAAACAGTTACGCCTCCAGAAAGCTCGTCAGATGCTGCTAGCCGAAACGACTGATGTGGCGACAGTCAGCCTCAGCGTGGGCTATGAAAGTGCCTCACAGTTCAGTCGTGAATACCGCCGTATGTTTGGGCTACCGCCACTCCGCGATATTGAGCGACTTCGTGATGCACAAAAAAGAGCTATCTAGCAGTTGCGATTAGCGTCGTGCTGCCATAGCCGATGTATTTTGCTTTCAATTGATAATCGCGAATCTGTTTTTGCAGCGATCGCGCGGTTGTGGCTAGGGCTAATGATATAAGCGCGGTAGTTGTTTGGTGGAATGATGATTTAAGTGGTAGTGTTGATGTCAACACTACCACGTGCCGATTTAGGCTTTGAGCATGGGAATATGCACGTTGCGTTCTTGGGCAACCGCAATTGCTTCATCATAGCCAGCATCAACGTGGCGTACCACGCCCATGCCCGGGTCGCTGGTCAATACCCGTTCGAGGCGTTGATCGGCTTCAGCAGTGCCATCGGCCACAATTACCATGCCTGCGTGCAGCGAATAGCCAATCCCAACGCCGCCGCCATGATGCACACTGACCCAGGTTGCGCCATTAACCGCGTTGATCATCGCATTCAGAATTGGCCAATCGCCAATAGCATCGGAGCCATCGCGCATGGCTTCGGTTTCGCGGTTGGGCGAAGCCACCGAGCCACAATCAAGGTGATCGCGGCCAATCACAATCGGCGCACTAACTACCCCATCGCGCACGAGTTTGTTGAATAAAGCGCCAGCTTTGGCCCGCTCGCCATAGCCCAACCAACAAATCCGAGCTGGCAAGCCTTGGAATTGCACCCGTTCTTGGGCAGCGCGAATCCAGCGGTGCAAAGCTTGATCCTCTGGGAACAGCTCAAGCAAGGCTTCGTCGGTTTTGGCAATATCGGCGGGATCGCCGGAGAGCGCGGCCCAGCGAAACGGCCCTTTGCCTTCGCAGAACAAGGGGCGAATGTAGGCTGGTACAAAGCCAGGATAGGCAAAGGCTCGTTCGTAGCCAGCAGCTTTGGCCACGCCGCGCAAATTATTGCCATAATCGAACACAATCGAGCCAGCATCGGCAAAAGCAACCATGGCTTTGACATGCTCAACCATCGAAGCCGTCGATAACTTGACATATTCTTGGGGATCGCGTTGGCGCAATTCGAGCGCTTGTTCAAGGCTCATGCCTGCTGGCACATAGCCTTCAAGCGGATCGTGGGCGCTGGTTTGGTCGGTCACAATATCGGGGCGCACTCCACGAGTATACAATTCGCCAAAGACTTCGGCTGCATTGCCCAATAAACCAACCGACAGGGCTTTGCCTTCGCGCACCGCTTCGTCGACCAAGGTCATTGCTTCTTCGAGCGTATCGACCGCGACATCGAGATAGCGCGTATCCAAGCGGCGTTGCATGCGTTGGCGATCGACTTCGACGACCAAGGCCACGCCATCGTTCATGGTGACGGCGAGCGGTTGTGCGCCGCCCATGCCGCCAAGGCCAGCGGTCAGCGTCCAGCGCCCGCGCAACGAGCCGCCAAAATGCTGGCGCGCAATCGCGGCCAAGGTTTCGTAGGTGCCTTGCAAAATTCCTTGTGTACCGATGTAAATCCACGAGCCAGCGGTCATTTGGCCATACATCGTCAGCCCAGCTTGCTCCAACTCGCGGAAATTTTCCCATGTTGCCCAATGTGGCACGAGCATTGAATTGGCGATCAGCACCCGTGGCGCATCGCGATGGCTGCGAAATACCGCAACTGGTTTGCCCGATTGCACCAGCAAGGTTTCATCATCATTCAGCTCTTGCAACGAACGCACAATTGCATCATAGCATTGCCAATTGCGGGCCGCCTTGCCAGTGCCGCCATAAACAATTAAATTAGCTGGATCTTCGGCCACATCAGGATCAAGATTATTCATCAGCATTCGCAACGCTGCTTCTTGCGCCCACCCTTTGCACGATAATTCCGAGCCGCGTGGTGCACGCACAATGCGCGATGAAGTCATGAGATGGTACTCCTTGTACACAGGATGATCAGTTGCGCTCTATGATAGTTGATTTTGTTGAAAAGAAGAACATAGGGAAAGTATGAAGGATGAGAGATGAAGGATGAAGAAGGGACATTTAACGCAGCGGCGCACAGGAAATATGGCTATGGGCTATGGGCGTTAGGCTATTGGGGAGCAATATCAACATTAAAACTTACCTTCGCGTTCTTCGCGCCCTTCGCGGTTGCCATTCTTCGTGGCCCTTCGTGTCCTTCGTGGATCAAAACTCCCGATCCCCATTAATATCAATCATTGACAGCGGTAAATTGAAACCGTTACAATAACGACTAAGTGTGCAAGCTCTTGTCAACCTCTAGAAACCGGAAGGACTCCAATGCAGATTCGTGTAGTACAAGGCGCTGTTGCTCAACAAGCCGATGCCATTGTTGTTGTTGGTACGTGGGCGAATGAGGAACTGCCTGCCAGCGTTGCTGGTTTAATTGAAGCGAGTGATTGGTCAGGAAAGTACAAAAAAACTACTGTGCTATACCTTGGCGCACAAGCGACAGGCAATCCCACCTTCGCCAGCCGCCGGGTGCTGTTGGTTGGTTTGGGCAAGCGCGAATTGTGGAACGCAGAACGGGCGCGCGTGATTGGGGCAATTCTGGCCCAACGCATCCGCGATTTGGGCCTGACAAGCTATAGCCTGCCGTTGCTTGGCAGTGAAGTATTGGGCGTAAGCCGCACGGCTGAGGCCTTGAGCGAAGGTGCCTTATTGGGCGCATATCGCTTTGATGGCTTTAAAACCTTGCCCGACGATTTCGTGCCCTCAGTTGCCTTAGAACAGGTAAGCTTGGTTGCTGAAGCCGAGCTTGAAGCCGCCGAATTTGGCGCACAATGGGGCATTGCGTTGGCCCACGGGGTCAACCTTGCTCGCGATTTGGGCAACAACCCGCCAATCGTTGCCACCCCAACCTACTTGGCCGAAGCCTCGAAAACGATCGCCCGCGACTATGGCATGACCTGTTTGGTGCTCGACCACGAGCAACAACAAGAGTTGGGCATGGGCGCGTTGATTGGCGTTGCCAAAGGTGCTGCCGAGCCAGCTAAGTTTATTGTGTTGGAACACGGCCAAGCCGAGCCAGGCAAACCAACCATTTGTTTGGTTGGCAAAGGCATTACCTTCGATACCGGCGGGATTTCAATTAAGCCAGCTGATAACATGGACAAAATGAAAATGGACATGCAAGGCGCTGGCGCAGTGATTGGCACCATGGAAGCGGTTGGCCGTTTGAAATTGCCAATTCACGTGGTGGCCTTGGTTGCTGCAACCGAAAATATGCCAGGTAGCAATGCCTATAAACCAGGCGATATTCTCAAGGCGATGAATGGCGTAACCATCGAAGTGCTCAACACCGATGCAGAAGGCCGCTTGGTGTTGGCCGATGCGCTTTCCTATGCCCAAAAATACAATCCTGCGGCGATTATTGACCTTGCAACCTTGACCGGTGCTTGTGTGGTGGCGCTCGGCTCGTATGCAGCTGGCGCAATGACCAACAACCAAGCCTTGTTGCAACGGGTACAGCAAGCTGCCGAAGGCTCAGGCGACCGCGTTTGGGAATTGCCATTGTGGGATGAATATCGTCGCCAAGTGCGCTCGGATGTTGCCGACATCAAGAACACTGGTGGCCGCAACGGCGGGGCAATTACGGCAGGAGCCTTCTTGAGCCACTTCGTTGGCGATTATCCATGGGTACACTTGGATATTGCTGGCGTGGCTTGGACGGAAGATCAACCAAAGGAATATAACCCTAAAGGAGCAACCGGCTATGGGGTGCGCCTCTTGACGGAATTGCTGCGTGAGTGGAGTGGCGTTTCGTTATAGCGGGAGTGTGGTCTATGGCTGGGACAATGCGGGTCACATTTTGGGGTGTGCGCGGTAGCTATCCGGTTCCCGGTCCGGATACTGTGCAGTTTGGCGGTAATACACCGTGTGTCGAAGTTGAGGTCAATGGGCATACGATTATTCTCGATGCGGGGACGGGAATTGTGCGCCTAGGCAATGATTTGTTGCGGCGAGCCAAAGAGCGCGGCGGCCCTGTGCGGGCTACCTTGCTGTTTAGCCATATGCACCACGATCATACCCAAGGCTTTCCATTCTTTACTCCGGCCTATGTTGGCACCAGTATCCTGAATATTTTCGGGCCACGGGTATTCGAGCGTGATCTTGAGGAAACCTTGGCGCACTCGATGTTGCCGCCAAGCTTCCCAATCTCATTGGGCGAAATGAACTCGTTGAAGTTTATGCGCAACATGACCGAAACCGATATCTTGCTCTTCGATCCGAACCAAGATACGGTGACAGTCAAGAATTTTTACCACGATCAGATTGACGATGACCCTGATGTGGTGCAAATTCGGGCCATGCGATCGTATGCCCACCCCGAAGGTGTTTTTATCTATCGGGTGCAATGGCAGGGCAAAAGTGTGGTCTATGCCACCGACACCGAAGGCTATGTCAATACCGATCAGCGCTTGGCCGCGTTTGCCAACCAAACCGATTTGTTGATCCACGACGCTCAATATAGTGAAGCGCATTATCTCGGCCATAGCGGCTATAACGCTACCCAAGGTTGGGGCCATTCCACGCCCCAAATGGCTTGTGCAGTTGCCAAAGCGGCGCAAGCCAAACAATTAGTGCTGTTTCACCACGAGCCACGTTATAGCGATGCCATGATTCACGAGCTGGAACAGGCGGCGCAGGCAATTTTTGCCAACACAACCGCCGCTTACGAAGGCTTGAGCATCGAAATCTAATTGAATGAACCCAAGGCCAATCGTGGTATGCTGAGGCTGCTACGATTGGCTTTTTTTGTTGATGAGGAATTGGCATGTCTCCACGGCGCGATGTGCGGGTTGAACGCACAGCTCAGATTATCGAGGCAGCAACCAGCTTGTTTGCCCAACATGGCATTGATCAAACCAGCATGGATATGCTGGCCAAGGCCGTTGGCATGAGCAAAGGGGTCTTGTATTGGTATTTCGAAAGCAAGGAAGCAATTATCCTCGCCTTGCTTGAGCAGATGTTTAACCAGCCATTACTCGATGTGCAAGCCCTCCTCCAAGCCCCAGCATCAACGGTTGCGCGCCTAACCCAATTAACCACGAACCTCGCCGCCAACTTGGAAGCCTTGCAGAGCCTTGTGCCATTGGCCCAAGAATTATATGCCTTATCGGCGCGCAATAGCAGTGTGCAAAGCTTTTTGAAGGGCTATTTTCAGCGCTATCGGGCCAGTTTGGCCACGTTAATCCAGCAAGGGCTGGAGCGTGGCGAATTCAGTTCAATCGACCCCGAGCAGGTTGCGTGGCATTTGGCAGCGCTTTACGAAGGCTCAACTATCTTGTGGTTGCTTGAGCCAACGCCGCAGCATCTAGCCAAGCAGTTAAACGCCGCCTTACAATTGTTGCTCAAGGCGATTGTCGTGGCCTAAGCCCGATTCTGTTTGGGCCGCGCAAAACTACGGTATACTATAGCCAGAGAATACTACTCCATGTAGGAGAACCTGTGTATGGTCTTAGTTGTCGATGATTCGCCGTTTATTCGTGCGTTTGTGGCAGCAGCCCTAGCACGGATCGATGTGGCAACCTGCGAAGCTGAGAGTGTGAGGGCGGCGCGGGCAATCTGTCATAATCTGCCCCTTGATGCAGTTGTGGTTGATTTTGAGTTGCCCGATGAGCCAGGTGTAGCATTGTGTCAGGAGATGCAGCGTTCGAGCAATGTGCCAGTTGTGTTGATGAGTGGCCATAGCGAAGATGACGTGCGTGCGCAATTCCCCGTGCATCAACAACCCTATTTTCTCGCCAAACCCTTTACCTTAAATCAAATTCAAGGGCTGATTCGCCAAATTATCGGCGTTGCCTGCTAGCTCATTCTTTGGTATAATGCGCGGCGCACGGGTGGGTCGCATAGTTGGTCGAGTGCGCGGCACTGGAAATGCCGTAGGGTGTCAAAGCTCTCGAGGGTTCGAATCCCTCTCCACCCGCCACCTTACACGCTATGAAGTTTCATGGCGTGTTGTTGTTTTAGCTGGGGGCTGGGGATTGGGGATCGGACATGTTGATCCACGAAGCGCACGAAGATCACGAAGAATGAAACCGCGAAGATCACGAAGAGCGCGAAGCACGATTTTTTGCCACAGATTCCACAGATTGATTTGATTAATATTCCCCAAAAACCAAAGCCAATAGCCAATAACTGTAATGGTTCATCACGTTAACGACCGATTTCCCCTCACCCCCTAGCCCCCGCTCCCGCCCGCGAGGAGAGGGGGAACCACGAGACAAGTGCTCCCCTCGCCCGCGTCCAGTGGGAGAGGGGCTGGGGGTGAGGGGATGAAACATGTTGCCAACCTAATGAACCAAAGCCAATAGCCAATAGCCAATAGCCCCCTAGCCCCTATTCCCCGACCCCAAACTCTATGTTCTTTGTTCTATGCGCTATGCTCTTTCCATGCTTTACATTTAAGCTCCGCTCGTATATAGTACTAGCACAAATGTTTGTATTTGGAGGATGGAATGAGTACAACTGCCAACGCTACGTTTAGTGTGGTGCAATGGGACGAAAAGCCGTATCACGAGCAAGCAGGCGAGGGCAAAACCACGCGCTCGCACGTCATCTATCGCTATGAAGGCGATTTAGTCGGCGAAAGCACGGTCGAATATCTGATGCACTACCCAGAAGCTGGCGATGCAACCTATGTTGGCTTACAGCGTTTTGTTGGCACGTTGGCTGGCAAAACTGGTAGTTTTGTCTTGAAGCATAATGGTACTGCCAATGCGGTTGATGTTTTCGATAGCATCGAAGTTGTGGCTGGCTCAGCAACTGGCGAATTGGCTGGCTTGCGCGGCGGTGGCAAACTTGCGCTTAGCGGCCATGCAGAAGGCTATCCATTTGCGCTTGAATACGAGTTTGTTTAAGTGCTGAAACCTTCGCCCCATCGCCTGCGTACTATGGGCTAGAAGGATTGAGGTTCGAGCATCAGCATTGCCTTGGCTAGTTCTTTTGGCAAGGCGAAAGGAACAAAAGGTCATGGATTGTTCAGCATGTGGTCGTCACAACGAAACAGCAGCGGTATTTTGTATCTATTGTGGTTTTCGGCTTGAAACCGTCAATCAGGCCAAGCCAGTTCAGGCTGCCATTGGCAAGACAATAGATTTACGCCGTGAGTCTGCGCCTGCTGTGCAATCGATCCCTGTTCTGCCCAAGCTTGAGCCGGTCGTGCCACCAGTGGCCGCTGCCCAGCCTATTGCCCCAGTCTCCCGCCCGCGTAAGCAAGCAAACGATGGCTTGATGCTGATTGGGATTATCCTGCTTGCGCTGGTCTTCTTTAGCAAGATTGCTATTCCAACATGGGCAGTGATTATGATGGCGATTGGTGTGTTTTCACTGCGCAATTCACGCCAGACGGCAGTTTGGATGATTGGGATTCCAATTCTGTTTATGACTGGTTGGTGGTGGGGAATTGTATTTCTGATCATGTTCAGCAACGATAAATCAAAAGGTTGCGGCATGAAACATTCATATAAGCATTAATCAATAAAATCTGCGATATTAAACAATGGCTCTGCTGCATTGCAGGGCTATTGTTTTTTAATGGGCTACGATCTATACTCGCTAGGTTTTGCTAGGCTCGCTAGTGAATTTTAGAGGAGTAAACCATGGCCCAATATCTTTATGGGGATCGCATTGCAGCCCAAGGGCGTTTGATTCTTGGTTGCTCAGCAACCTTATTTGATGCAACCCGCAGCAAGCTTTTGCTGACGCGCCGCACCGATAATGGCCGCTGGTGCTTGCCTGGTGGCGCGTTTGATCCCGGCGAGTCGGTCAGCGAAGCCTGTGTGCGCGAGGTTTTTGAGGAAACTGGCCTGATTGTCGAAGTTGTGCGCTTGTTGGGCGTGTATAGCAATCCGCATCGTATGGTTCGCTACGCCGATGGCAATCAATATCACGTTGTTAGCCTTAATTTTGAGGTAGCGTTGGTTGGCGGCGAGCTTGGCCTCAGCAACGAAACCACCGAAGTTGGCTACTTCAGCGAGGCTGAAATTGCTACGATGGATATAATTGATCCTCACGTTGAGCGGCTGGCAACAATTTGGGCCAACGAGCCAGGTATTACAATTGCCTAATATATGCAAAAAAGCCCCTCGCCCAAGCTTGGACGAGGGGTTGAGGCGAGCAAAATAGCTTATTGCCCAACTTGCTTATGAATACCTTCGCCTAATTCTTCGATAAATTTGCGATTGAAGGCTGGAATATCCTGTGGATTGCGGCTTGTGACCAAGCCATTATCGACCACGACTTCGCGATCAACCCATTCGGCCCCAGCATTTTTGAGGTCGCTTTGCAAGGTTGGGTACGAAGTCATCAAGCGGCCTTTGACAATTCCTGCATCAATCAGCGGCCATGGGCCATGGCAAATTGCGGCAATTGGCTTGCCTGCCTCAGCTATCGCCCGCACAAAATTCAAAACACTCTCTTCACGGCGCAGTTTATCGGGGTTCATCACTCCGCCAGGCAACAAAAGCCCATCATAATCGGCGGGGTTCACTTGCTCAAGCGTATGATCGACAGTGACTTCGCTGCCCCAATCTTGGTCTTTCCAGCCGCGAATCGCGCCAGCCTTGAGCGAAATCACATGGGTTTCAGCGCCAGCTTGTTCAAGCGCTGCTTTTGGTTCTTCAAGCTCACTTTGCTCAAAACCATTTGTTGCAATAATTGCTACACGTTTGCCTTTTAAGTGATGACTCATTATGCATACCTCCTGTTACACCTTTGTTTTATGCAATCACAGAAGGCAAGATTCAGGCCACAGGTGGCTAAGTCGGCCTCGATCAGCATTGATCGAGGCCGATTGTGGTTATTTGTTGGGGGCTGCGGGCACGCTGCTTGGTGGTTGCTTACGGAAAAATTTGGCAGCTGCCAAGAATACTTTTGGCGCAAATAAACTTGCTGCCGAGCCAATCATATGAATTGCGCCAACCATGGCGTTGGTGGCGGCGCGATTGCCTGCTGCTGCCATGTTCACCTTGTCGCTATACCATTGCAGCACGCGAATTGGCAAAAGTGGCTTGTAGGTCGGCGTGTCAGCTAAACGTGAATCTTCGCTAATTGTGGTGATCCAGCCTGATTTGTTGCGGCGCGCCAAGGCTTTTTGAAAGCCCAAGGCCCATGGTGCGCTGCCAACGCCTTCCCGTAGGAGCCATGCGGCCAAGAGTTGGGCGCTGAGCGTCGTGTTGGTAATGCCTTGACCATAAATTGGATTCAAAGCACACACGCTATCGGCAATGGCAATTAATCCGGCGGGCATCACTGGCAGTTGTTCGTAATGCAGCCAACGATTTTCGGTTTTGGCATAGCCATAGACTTGGCTGGCGGGCGTGAATTTTTGGGTTATTTCGGCCACGAGCGGAGTGCGCATACGCGCCAGCCAAGCCTCAAACTCGGCGTTATCGGTTGGTGGGCGTTGGCTGCCAACGCCGCCAATCGTCAGCAACCATTGGTCGTTTTCAACTTTGAGAAAGGTTGCGCCATGGCGAATATGCGGCGGCATGGGCATGACAAACAGGGCTGGCCAGCCTTGCCAATCGGCGGGAGCGGTGTACATGCGCGTGGCATAGCCAACATCCGATTTATAAATTGTCTCTTTGACACGGCCAAATTGATGTTGTTCGAGCCATTCGGGCAGTTTCGATGGCCGCCCAGCCGCATCGACCACCAAATTAGCTGCAACCTCGCGCTGCTCGCCAGTATCGCGATTGCGCACCTGCACGCCAACAACTTGCCGCCCATGAAACAGCAAATCGGTCACATCGTGGCGAGTCTGAATTTCGATATTGGCAATTTGGCGAATGCGGCCCAAAATTGCCGCATCGAACAATGGGCGGGTGGCGATAATGCTGCGATAGTTTGATGGCTGTGGTTCGGCCCAGCCAGCGGCAAATAAATAGCGGCAATCGTTCATGAGATCAAGCTCGTTGCCGCCAAGTGCCTTCATATCGTCGCGCAGATTGGGGAACAGTTTTTCTAGCTCCAGCAGCCCGCGCATGAGCAACAAGTGCAATTGACGGCCTTGGGGAACACCAGCCCGAAATTGCACGCCATCTGGCAAACTATCGCGCTCCAAAATGGTTACTTTGCTATACACCTCGCTCAACACCCGCGCGCTGAGCAAGCCGCCGATGCTGGCTCCAATTACAATCGCATGGTCACGTCTCACAACACACCTCCCACGGGCTAGGATGCTCGACTTCTATTCTAGGAGTATAGCAAAGCTAAGCCTGCTTGCCTATGCTTAAATGTTGCGCTGCAAGGGCAAATTTGGCACCAACGTGGATACTCTCGGGCGAATTTTGCTCATCAAAACAGGAATAAAGACCCGGGGATGAAACAGCGCCGTTGGATTGCCGATCATATGAATCGTTTTGATGAATTCGCTAAATACGACGTTGCTATACACGCTAGCTTGGTTGATTTGCTCAAAGTAGGGAGCCAAAAATTTGCTGGCTAAGGGGCGCTTGAAATTTGGATCATAACGGGCATCTTCGCCGCTGGCCATTTCCCAAGCAAACTGATTGCTTTTGGCCAAATCGTGCTGAAAGCGCTGGCCCCAGGCTGCCGAGCCACGATCTTGCTCTTTGAGCTTTTGGCCAAGCAAAATTGCGCCCAGCGTGGCGGTGCTAATGCCTTGGCCATAAATGGGATTGAAGGCGCAAACCGCATCGCCCAACGCTACTACGCCTGCTGGCAATTGCATGCGCTCGTAATGGCGTTGACGATTTTCGGTGCGGGCATAGCCACTGGTTGGGCTGAGAGGCTGGGCGTTGCTGAGCAAATCGGCCAAAATTGGCGAGGGCAATTCGCGCAGCCATTGCATAAAGCCTGCTTCATCGGTTGGTGGCTTAGCCTGATTAACTCCGCCGCCAGTCACAATCCAACGATTGCCCTCAACTTCGAGCAAAATCGCGCCTTTGGGAGCGCTTGGCGGCTGTTGCATCACAAACAGGCCTTTCCATTCGTTCCAGCCTTCGGGTTTGGCGTAGATGCGCGAGGTATAGCCAAGTTTGGCATCGAGCACAGTTTCGCTGACCGTGCCACACCCAAGCTCGGCCAGCCATGTGGCCAATTTGGAGCTGCGCCCGCTGGCATCAACTACTAAATCGGCGTATAAGCTGGTTTCGCTGCCATCTTGGCGATTGCGCGCTTGCACGCCTTGGATATGCCGCCGATTGCCGATTAAATTGATTGCATCGTGTTGGGCAAAAAATTGAATGTTCGGGTTTTGCAGCAAGCGGCGGCGAATTGCCCAATCGAATAACGGGCGGGTAGCCGAGAGGGTTTTTAATTCGGTTGGATGCGGCGTTGTCCAGCCATTTTTGAGATAGTAGTGGCAATCGTTGACAATATCAAACAATTGCGCACCGAGATCTTGGAGTTCTTGATTAATGCCGGGAAACATACTTTCCAGCTCGCGCGCGCCACGAATCAAGAGCAGATGAACGTGACGACCTTGGGGCACGCCCGCCCGAAAATCGCCGCCCTCAGGCAAACTATCACGTTCAAGCACGCTCACACGGCCATAATGGTGCGACAAAATATGAGCCGTAACTAATCCGCTGATGCTCGATCCAATAACAATCGCGTGATCTTGCAGCATTGTAGAACTCCTTGGTTATTGGTTGTTGATCGTATTGTCGCTGGTGTGACATTGGTGGTGGGTTCGCTGCTGAAGGTCGGGAGCGTTGGTGCAATCTTGTGATGCAAAAGTAATAATTTCATGCAGCAACCAAAATTTTGATTGCTGCATAGTAGCATACATAATGTGTTTTGTACGGTTTTTTTCTAGGCTAGAAAGGCTTGGTTGAGTAGGTCATTTGGACACTCAAGTTGGGGTATTTGGTGGAATTTATTTGCATAGAGGCTGGTGCGCAGTTGTTCGCCAAGTTCGGCATAGCTGATTTGGGGCTGCGCACTCAAAATAGTGTTCAAAAAGAAGCTCATTGCGCCGTGGTAGGTTCCGCCAAAGTTGGCATCGGCGGCAACTTGCTCTGCTTTGCAGGCAGCAAGGAGCACCAGATTTTCGTGCTGCGGGCGTTGGCCAAAGCGCTGTTTTTGCAACGAACCAAGCAATTCGCCAGCAAACTTGGCAATTTCAGCGGGGTCGCTATTGCGTTGCTGAAGATCAAGAATCTGCTGGCTGACGGCAGCAACTTGGTTTTGTTGGTAGGCAGCTTTTTTGGCTTTAATTTCGGCGTAGACCTCGTTGGCTGGGGTTAATGTGCGATAGCGAATATCGGCAAACGGGTCTTTGCTAATCGTGCCCGAATGGCAACAATCCATCAGCAAAATGAGCCGTGTTGTGCCCAAAAAACCTTGATACAGCTCGGCCAAATGATCGTCGGTCAGCACGCCAGCACTGAGATAATCGATTGGGGCGAGGCATTCATCAGCGCCATCTGGTTCGTCGCCATTTTGATCTGGCTGGGGCAGGCCATGGCCAGCATAGTGAAAGATGCGCACTTCTGGCTGACCATCGTTGAGTGGTTCGGCGAGCCAGCGCAGATTGTCGATAATTGCTTGGCGGGTGGCATCTCCATCGCTGATGAGCCGTAGTTGATCAGCGGCAGCACCATGCTGGGTTTTGAGCAGTTCGCGCACGGCAGTTACATCGTTGACACATCCCTTGAGTGGTCGCTCGCTATACGTATTGATTCCCACAAATAAGCCACGCATACCCATTGCTGCACGCTCCTCAGATAGTTATTTGGCTATTACAGTAGTTGCCTGATCGTGCCATGTCAAGCCTAATCAAAGCAAACACAGGGTTTGCCAACATGGCTGGGTGATAATGGGCAAAAATGTCAGCAATTCGCTGGCCCATGGATCAATACTATCGATTTCGTAGCGTAGGCTTTGATAGCCATTGTGCTGGGCGAATTGCACGGTTTTTTGCAACAATGCGCGAATGATCGCTGCTTGCTGATCGCTATAGCTAGGCGCTACGCCGAGTAAGCCTTGTTCGAGGGTGTGGGCAGCTGTTGAATGATAGATGCAATTGAAGCCAACAAGCTGAGCAGCAGCATAAACGACAAATGACGCTGCTTGATGAATATCGCTCAAGAACGCGGTTTGGGCTTCGCTGGTTGTTTGGCTGGCTGGGTTATAGCTATGGGTGGCCTGATAGCAGCTAGTGATTAAATTGAGCAATGGTTCGGGTTGGTTGCTGCTTAAATAGGTTTCAAACGAAGCGATTGTTAACTCCTGCCCTAGCTCAAGCTGGGGAATTTCAAGGGCTGCCAGTGAAAACTCACCGAGATAGGTGTTTTTAATGATCTGAAAGCCTTGCGCATGCAAAAAATCGAGCGTTGATTGGGCATGGCTCCAAGTTGCGGTTTGCAGCACACGGCCATTAATCAGGTGTTTTTCGGCAATTAAGCGATCGTAGAGTTGTTGATCGATGTTGGCTTGTTGATAGGCAGGATGAACGTGAATGCCAACATAACAATGCTGTGGATGAAAGCGATTATTCCAGAGACTGCCGATGCCAACCAGCTGCTCCTGCTGCCAAGCACAAAGCGTTAATTCGCTCTGCTCGCCAATTCGATAATAGCCGATTGTATCGGGATCGGCGGGCCAACACTGCTGCATCAGCTGGTCGATGGCTGCTTGATTCGCCGGCTGATAGGCTTGAATTGCCACTGCTTGAGGTGAGATTGCCATGGGTTTGCTCCTCGATAATTCAGCCTTAGAGATGATCGCACCGATTAAACCACATTTCGCATACTGCCGAAGAGCGATTGATCATAAACCAAACGTGCGACATGCAAAAGCAGCATAATCAGGTACAATAGGCGCAGACGGGAGCAAAGAACCTAGCTGTTCTTTGCTCCCCTTTTGCGAACAATGGAGGACAAACGGCGTGAGCGCAGAGCAACGACCAATTGTGATTGGGGTCGCTGGTGGAACTGGATCGGGCAAGACCACGGTTTCGCAGGCGATTCTTAGTCGCGTCGGGCCATCACGAATTGCATTTTTACAACATGATTCCTACTACCGTGATTTTGCTGAGCTTTCGTTTGAAGAACGCTTGCTGGTTAATTTCGATCATCCTGATTCACTGGATAGCAATTTATTGGCAGAGCATGTTGAAGCTTTGTGCAACGGCCAAACCATCGAAGTGCCGATTTACGATTTTACCCGTTATGCTCGGCGGCCTGAGGTAATGCATGTGCAGCCGCGTCCGGTGATTTTGGTCGAAGGCATTTTGATTTTTGCTGAAGCTGTGTTGCGCCAATGCATGGATGTGAAAATCTATGTTGATGCTGATGCAGACCTGCGCTTTATCCGGCGGCTGAAACGTGATATTGCCGAACGGGGCCGCTCGATCGAATCGGTGATTGAGCAATATACCAAAACCGTGCGCCCAATGCACCTTGAGTTTGTCGAGCCAACCAAGCGCTATGCTGATATTATTATTCCGCGTGGCGGCCTCAACGCCATCGCCATCGATATGGTGATTGCCCGCGTCGAGTATTTGCTGGCCGAGAGCGAAAAATTAAGTATGCAGAATGAGCATAGAACATAGAACATAGAACATAGAACATAGGGGTCGGGGATCGGGTGTTAGGGGTCGGGGATCGGGTGTCAGGATTTAAACGCAGAGGCGCAGAGGAAGTATGGATATGGGCTTTTGGCTTTTGGCTATATGTACTGATTCATTGGATTGACAACCAAAAGTATGCCCTCACCCCCCAGCCCCCTCCTTACAAGGGTAGGTAGTTAATCGATGCGATGTACAAACGGCAGAGAATCCGCGTATACTGGACGTGTCAGCAGCCAGT
>NZ_JAFBCZ010000032.1 GCF_016907925.1 Herpetosiphon giganteus
CGATGGGCAACGACCGTGACGCGGGGTGGCCGGCTCGGGACGGCCATGCCCTAACATCCATTAATACCCATTTCCCAACCTGTCCGCCCTTAAAGCCTCGCGGGCGGGAGAGGGGTTGGGGTGAGGGGATCTTAAAACCCCTGTCCAATCGAAGTTGCACAGGGGTCTCGCGAGCTTCATTTAATCACCATTTAGGGCAAGGCGTTTAATGCATTACGTACATTATCTTGATTCGAGCTAAAAATAACCACAAATTCTTGGCCACTACCTTTGATGCCAACATGCACATCGTCGTCAGTACGGTTCAGATCGTTTTCGCGCAGCAACAAATCGCCGTTTGGGTTAAGCGTACCGTTAAATAAACTCAAAAATTCATCGCCATCAGCGGCGGTATCCCAGCGTAATGTCCATTGCAATACTGGCGTGAAATCGCTGGTATGTTCATACAGGGTCATACGACCGCCGCCAATTCCTGCTGCTGCAGCGTCTATATCTCCAGCAGTCGCGGTATAGTTGAGCAACGATTTAACGTCAAACTCCCCAATCGTGTTGGTCATCGCGGTCGTCCAATCTGCGCCAAGCACTGGCAACAGATCAAATTGATTGGGCAAGCTTGGGTTGTCGCGGGTCGCGCTCAAATATTTTTCAGGGTGCAAAATCTGCTCAGTCGAGGTTGGTGGGTCTTGCAAGGCCTTGGTCACTGCTTCCCAACCGCCTGCTGCATAGACTTCCTCAACAAAGGTCAAGCCATCTTCATAGGGAAACACTAAGCCATCACGCAACACACCTGGTACTTTTTCCAAAATGTCGCTGCTATCTTGTTGTTCTTGCAACGTGCGCAACAATTCTTGCAATTGATCAGGCGACATGCGCGGTACTAAATCGGTTTGCAGCCAATCGCTCATTAATTTGGTTGCATCGCCTTCAACCAACGAACGAAATGCCAATGATCGGTCTGCATCAAATTCGCCAACTTTCAAGCCATCTTGCAAATTGATCAATTGATCTTGTAAGTTGTGATTAAATTCATGGGCGTAGGTAATTTGATCTGCGGCAGGAAAATCGTTATTTTCAGCAATAATATAAAATGTATCGGTTTCTGGGTCGTAGAAGCCGCCAATTTGTTCAGTTTGCAAATCGATATACAATTGCTGCAAATCAATATCTTTTTCGGCTAAACCAAGCATCCACATTTGGTTGGTTTCATGGCGAAAGTCTTCGGGTGTATTTTCGGTTTCCATTTCTTTGACAATGTAATCGCGCAATTCATCGCGGGTTAGCATGCGGCGGGTTACAGGCCGTTCTTCAGGCAAGCCGCGCAAGGCAATTACTTCTTGCTCAATTTGCTTCATCACTGCGACAATTTCGGCTGGTGGCTCAACCCCACCTGGGCCGGCTGGAGTTGGCGCAGCTGGGTCAACGGTTGGGGTCGGGCCAGCCTCAGGGATGGCGGTTGGCTCCAGCGCTGGGCTGGTTGGCTCGGCCACACTGGTTGGCGGATTATTGAGCCGCTCTTGTAAATCGTTAACTTGATCTTGCAGCTGACGGTTTTTATCTTGCACCTCATCAGCAGCAGTAACTTGATCTTTCAATTTGCCAAATTCGGCTTGGGTGGTGGCATCGCGCGAGATAATTGTGCCCCGCTCAACCCATAGCCAACCGCTAGCGCCGAGTGCCACCAGCAGCAACGCCACTAGCCCAATTATTGCAACACGTGTTCGATTCATGGATATTCCTTCAAAACTAGGCCGAGATCTCTCAAACGTGTACAGAGCATATCACAGCTTTGGCCGCTTGGAAGTGAAAAAGTGGTGAGCAGTTGCGGCTGATTTGCCTATTGCGTGTACAATCAATACAGCGCGATTCACTCACAATGAGGTTCTTATGGAAAGTATTAGCGTTTTTTTAGTCGATGATCATCTGGTTGTCCGCCAAGGCTTGCGTGATTTTCTCGAACTCCAAGACGATATTGAGGTTGTTGGCGATTCGGGCATGCCCGTCGAAGCAGTTGGCCAAATTAAGCAACTGTTACCAGATGTGGTGATTATGGATTTGGTGATGCCCGAAATTGATGGCGTGGAAGCGACCCGCCGCGTCAAGGCGGTTAGCCCAAGCACTCAAGTTATCGTTTTAACCTCGTTCTCCGACGATGAAAAAGTTTTCCCAGCAATCAAAGCCGGCGCAATTTCGTATTTGTTGAAAGATGTTAGCCCGCTGGAATTAGCCCGCGCCGTGCGTTCAGCCAAACGTGGCGAGGCCGTCTTGCACCCCGAGGTCGCTGCCAAATTGATGCAAGAATTCTCAACGCCCCGCAACAATGATCCCGATGCAGAAGCGCTGACCGAGCGCGAAATGGATGTACTGCGCTTGATCGCCCGGGGCCATTCCAACCGTGAAATTGCCGATTCGCTGATCATCAGCGAAAAAACTGTCAAAACCCACGTCAGTAATATTTTGTCGAAACTGCACTTGGCAGATCGCACCCAAGCGGCGATTTATGCCCTGCGCCAACGCCTTGTGCCTATGGACGATCCCTTACCCGGGCGTTAATTTGGCTAAGCCGCCGCTCAACTGAGTGGCGGTTTTACGTTTTAGCGCGCGTTTAAGGAATTTTCTGCACATCCCACACCAGCTTACTCCAACGGCTGTAAACGATTCGATAGCGTTCAGCTTTGCGCATGTGCATATAATGCTGTTGAGTAACAAATGTTTTGCCTAGTTGTTGAAACTTAGCCGTATAGCGACTCCCCAGTGGGCGACTTGTACGATCAAAACCAATACATAGATCAACAGTAGATTCCAGCTTGCCTGTGATTAAATCGATGAGCAGAAATGCAGTTTGAATAATCAACATCCAAAGCATAAACAGAAAAAGCACTTGAAGTACATTACTAAATTCAAAAGAACCCGAAATTAATTGTTTGATCGAGTCTCTTGCAAAAAATGCAACAATCACCCCAAATCCTAAATTCGTCAACATCATTTTAATAATCTCTTTGCGTTGCCCCGATGATAATCGAGATTGCTCTGCCAAATATTCAGTGTTTTTCAATTCTTCTGCTTCTTGTGTATTTAATAGTTGATCAATAACTGCTTGATTTGGTTCAAGTTTAATTTTCCAAAGCTTTTTAGTGCTTGGGCTATACATTATTCGATAAACCAAGTACGGTTCAACGGTATTATATATTTCTTCATCAACCTGAAAATCACCAAGACGATTAAAAAGCGTAACATAATAGATTTTCATCTTAGGTTCTTTAAATTTCTCTACTTTAAGCAGCTGATCTGTTTCAACATACACAACATCGTTAACAAAATCATATAAATGTTTATTTAAAGCTATAGCTGCAACAATCAAGCCAATTATGATCAACAATGGAATCAACGTAAAATTTCTGGATAAAACAAATGCGAATATGACAATAATTGGTACTGTTATCACTAAGAATGGAAACAAAGCTTTGATCAGATGATACCTGCTTTGTTTGCTGGTCATGGCCATGCTTGGAACTGGCTTTGGATCAGCTGTTGCAGCCTTTACTGGAGTGTTGCGGGGCAAACCTGGCCCACCACATTTGGGACAACGAGTCTCGCCTGATGGGAATTTGATAGAACATTTTGGGCAATACATGGCATTCATCCATTTCTCTCATGGCTCAGTTTATTTTGTAGTTGGATGCAACAAGCGGCCTACGAGCGCACTTAACAGTCGCCCCAACACGATTATGCCAAGCGTCTCGCCTAGCGCCCAAAAGAAAGTGGGGTCAATAGCCTCAAACGTGGGATTAAAAATATTCAGCGTAGGCGAACGAAAGAGATACCAAAAGGCCACAAAAAGAATAAGATAGAGCATCGCAGACCAATTTTCGCGTTCGGGCGCACGTTGAGCATCTAATGACTGCTTAGGGATCGCTTGATGGATAGTCCATAAATGTTTGGAGAAGCGGCTATAACTGATCTGATATATCGCTCCTTTGACTGCCAATTCATACCTTTTCGGGCCTATATTGAAACTGCCGACTTGCTCAAACCGAGCATTATATTTGTTCAAGCTATTTCTGCTGTTGTACGATTTTGAGCCTAGTCGAGCGACGGCGACTTCAGCAACGCCACTCAGCAAATCAAGCAAATAGCCCATTAAATACCAGCCAACCCAACCAAAGAACACAAGTTTGAAAAAGCCAGGAATCATCTCAGCTAGCTCGATGCGCAGCACGAACCACGCAACCGCGATCAGCATGGTCAAATAAAATACGATCCTATCCAAGAGCATGCTTTTTTGATCGCTGGTTAGCTTAATTGTGGTTGGCACGAAGCTTTCCAACCATGCTTGATCAGCCTTACTAACCATAAGCTCTGGCTCGGTTTCTGGCTCCCAGAGTGGTTCAGCCATCGGTTCAGTGCGTCGATAGGCATTGGCCATGGGAAATTCGCCAAAGAGTGGAGTAGCAATCGAACGCCGAGTTTGCTGATTGCAAATTGGGCATGGCTGGGCAGCATTCGCCAGCGGCGTATCACAATTTGGGCATTGCATCGCATAGCTCCCATCCATTATTTGAATGATCGACTCCGCCAAAGATGAAAGATTAAGCGGCCTATTTTGGCCACGAGATACACGCCAAAAATTCCCATTACGAGCCAAAATGGCCAGCCATCTTGCTCGAAAAACCACCAACAGAACAGTACCATGAGTGACCATGGCACAAGCCCAACCAAAAAGAATTGCCACGCTTGTTTGGCAGTTAATGGCCGCGAACCAGGCGGCGCAACCACAAGCTGTAATAATTGTTTGTCGATTACTGCCCCACAAGTATCACAATTACCAGCAGCGCTCGTGATGGTCGCGTTACATTCTGGGCATTGCATCGTGATTCCTATTCTGTTGCGCTAGCAACGTGAGCTGTATCCAATGGTCCATCAACCTGCACCATATCCAATAAATGGTTATTGGTTTGGGCATAAGTAAGTTTATAAACAGCGCCAGCAACCGCAGCATGGAAATCTTGGCGACGAATAATTACACGCCCAAGTTGCTCAAAATAGCCATAGAAGACGGTAATATTTTGCGATCGTCTATGGAAGCTTTGAGTGTCGATTAAGCGATCAACATAAACTTCAGCCACGCCATTAAAGAAATCGTTCAGATGCGCGACCATCTGCGCACCCATAATTAATCCAAAGATGCCCACAAACGCCAAAATAAAGCCAAAATCGCCAACCTGAATTAAATAGCCAACAATCAGCGTTGCCACAAATAGCGCCGCCAAACTCGCCAAGGCAATCAGAAGGTGTTTTTTCTTTTGGGCGTGGGTCAATGGCTTAATCGTTGGCACAAGATTATGGCCATCGGGAAGACTAATGTAGCGCCCACTGGGCAATCGAACGCTTTCGCCACCTGGATGGATTGCTAAATGGGCAACCGCAGCCTCATCAAGCTGAACATAAAACGGAAAGCCACATTCGACACAGCGACTACGGTCGGGAACAAGCTTCTGACACTTCGGACATTTCATAACACTTCCTCTCTGCTGCTTTCAATAGGCAACGACCATAATCGACCGTGGCACAAGCCCAACCAAAAAGAATCGCCACGCTTGTTTGGCAATTAATGGCCGCGCCACACGGATCACAATTGCCAGCAGCGCTCGTGATCCTCACGTTAGATTCTGAGCATTACATTGATGTTCCTATTCTGCTGAGCTACCGACCTGCACTATATCCAATAAAAGGTGAGATTTTTTAGCATAACTCAATCTATAGAGCGCACCTGGAATCGCTTCATAATGATCATTGGCACTAATCGAGATCTGGCCAAGCTGTTCGAAATAGGCACGGTAATAGATTGATCGGTATCCAGTCCCTACCCGATAACGTTCAGTTTCGATTAAGCGATCAGTATAGACTTCAGCCTCGCCGTTAAAGAAATCGATCACGTGGGCAATCATATTCCAGCTCAATGCTAGGCCAAACATCAGCACAAATATCCAGATAAAGCCAATATCAACAGCCAAACTTAAGTAGCCAATCACCATCAGCGTGATTACAATCAGCACCAGAAACAAAAATGCCATCAAAAGGTTTTTGTTCTTTTGGGCGCGCGTCAATGGCATGATCGTTGGCACAAGCTTGTGCTCCTCGGGAATTCTGATCATGCGACCGCTTGGCAATTGAATATTCTTACCATCAGGATCGGCAGCTACATGGGCAACTGCAGCGTCATCAAGCTGGGCATAAAACTGAAAGCCACATTCGGCACAGCGACTACGGTCGGGAACAAGCTTTTGACACTTCGGGCATTTCATAACCATTCCTCTCTACTTCTTTCAATCGTTTGTTATTAGTTAGCCAACTTGTTGCATCTCCCACAAGCTTTTGCTGCGCGGGCTGTAAGTCACTTGATAAATTGCACCTTGCAAGGCAGTATCGTAATTTTGGCGACCAATAGTCAGCCGACCAATGCGTTCAAAATGGCCATAGTACGTCCGACTATTTTTATTTTTGACAATTTGGGTTTTGGTTAAGCGATCAACTTGAACTTGAGCAACGCCACTGAAAAAATCGATCAACTTGGTCATTGATTGCCAGACAAAAATCAAACTCATCGCGATAATGAAAATCCAGGCAAAGCCTGCATCTTTATTGGCTAATGAGCGGCTAAAAGACCACACAATAATCCCAATAATTGCCAAGGGAATCAAAGCACCGAACAGCAATTTGGATTTTTGGCCGCCAGTCAAGGGCACGCTGGTGGGCATGGCATTGCCTATCATGGTGGCGTTTGGTGGCGCAGCAACGCTTTGCATTGGGGTTTGATCCCAGGTTGAGGCTGGCTCGGCTGCTGGTTGCTCCCATGTATTTAATGCTTGGGTTGCTGGGTTCCAAGCAGCATCAGCAGGCGCGCTTGGCTCCCAAGCTGCTGCCGCTGGCCTACTTGGCTCCCAAATATCAGCATCATTTTGTTGATCGCGGCTCCAAGCATTGGCGGTTGGCGATTGACCAAACGCTGCTGAGGAGGTCGAAGTTGGGGGCGTGCGTAACGGCCAATCGCAGCGTGGGCAGGTAGCACTACTATTTGAAACAGTACTATAACAATTTGGGCATTTCATCGGGGTAGTCCTCCATTGATAATGTACGTCGAAACTCAGCATGGGTTGCGTTCGTCGCTCAAGCTTACCCGATCGCCCACACAAGGGCTAGATCAGGCTAGTACTAGAGCGTCAGCTGCGTGCTTGACAGCAACTATCTGGATTGCTATAATGCGACCGTTATCGATAACGGGATCGATAACGGGATCGATAACGAGGTCGGTACCACCTCCAAAACCCTCCCTTAATTGCCGTTCCAAACTTAACTGCTTCAGTGTTCGCAACCTGTCTTCGTTGGGTGCGCCATTTAAGCGCAGCAACCCTAGCTGTGGCACAACTTAAGCCACCGCCCACGAAAACTTACTCCAAGGAAGGACATGACGATGAAGTCTCCTCGCGCGAAGTTCATGCTGGTTTTGATGGTGCTCATGACGATGGTTTTGGCAAGCTGTGGCGAAGCCGCAACTCCAACGCCTGCGCCAACCGATGGCGGCACAACCAGCACCGGTGGTACAACCGCCAATGCTGATAACAGCAAATACACCATTGGGATCTCAATGCCCACCAAATCATCTGCTCGTTGGATCGCTGACGGCGACAATATGGTGAAGTATTTCCAAGAAAAAGGCTTCAAAACCGATCTTCAATACGCTGAAGACGATATTCCAACCCAACTTTCGCAAATTGAAAACATGGTCACCAAAGGGGTCAATGTTTTGGTGATTGCGGCAATCGACGGCGAAACCCTCTCAGATGTTCTGCAAAGTGCTAAAGACAAGAAAATTCTGGTTATCGCCTACGACCGCTTGATCAAAAAGACTCCTAACGTCGACTTCTACGCAACCTTCGATAACTTCAAGGTTGGGGTCTTGCAAGCGCAATCGATCGAAACCAAACTTGGTTTGAAAGATGGCAAAGGCCCATTCAATATCGAGTTGTTCGGTGGCTCATCGGATGATAACAACGCCTTCTTCTTCTACGATGGCGCGATGTCGGTCTTGCAACCCTACATCGATAGCGGCAAGTTGGTGGTCGTCAGCGGCCAAACTGGCATGGATAAAGTTGCAACCTTGCGCTGGGACGGGGCAACCGCTCAATCACGCATGGACAACATTTTGAGCGCTTTCTATGGCGACAAACGAGTTGATGCAGTGCTTTCGCCATACGACGGCATCAGCATTGGGATCATCTCATCGCTCAAGGGTGTTGGCTACGGCAGCGCCGACCAACCAATGCCAGTCGTCTCGGGCCAAGATGCTGAAGTGCCTTCGGTCAAATCAATCATCGCTGGCGAACAAAGCTCAACCATCTTCAAAGATACCCGCGAATTGGCAAAATCAGTCGTTGGTATGGTCGAAGCCTCATTGTCAGGCAAAGAAGTGGCAGTCAACGACACCACCACCTACAACAACGGGGTCAAAGTTGTGCCTTCACAATTGCTGGTTCCGGTCGTTGTCGATGTAACCAACTGGGAAAAAGTGTTGGTCGAAAGTGGTTACTACAAAAAAGAAGACATAACCAAATAGTTCTGGCAGCAGGTCTGGGTGTGGGCAAGGCTCATGCTCAGGCCTGCTTTGCATAGGAAACTTGGCCATCTTCTCAGCAAACGAGGCACAGGTTATGTCTGATCTACTACTTGAAATGCGCGGAATTACCAAAACGTTTCCTGGGGTTAAAGCGCTGAATGATGTTAATTTGCAAGTGCGCCAAGCAGAAATCCACGCGCTAGTCGGCGAAAATGGCGCAGGCAAATCGACCTTGATGAAGGTGCTCAGCGGCGTGTACCCGCATGGCAGCTACAGCGGCGAGATTATTTTCGAGGGTCAAGAGTGTCGTTTCAACGATATTAGCGCCAGCGAAAAACTCGGCATCGTGATTATCCACCAAGAACTGGCTTTGATTCCGTTCCTCTCGATTGCCGAAAATATCTTTCTCGGCCACGAAACTGCCTCACGCGGCGTTATCAATTGGAATGCGGCGATTGCCAAAACCCAAGCCTTGCTCAAAAAAGTGGGCCTGAGCGAATCGCCCAACACATTAATTACCGATATTGGCGTAGGCAAGCAACAATTGGTTGAAATTGCCAAAGCCCTCGCCAAAGAAGTCAAACTATTAATTCTCGATGAACCAACCGCCAGCTTAAACGAAAGCGATAGTGAAGCCTTGCTTGAATTGCTGCTGCAATTCAAACAACAGGGCATCTCATCAATTCTCATCTCACATAAATTGAATGAAGTTTCGAAAGTTGCTGATGCGATTACGGTGCTCCGTGATGGCGCAACCATCGAAACCCTTGATTGTCACAAAGAAACCATTAGCGAAGACCGAATTATCCGCGGCATGGTTGGCCGCGATTTGAGCCATCGTTTTCCGCCTCGCGAGGCCACGATTGGCGAAACTATGTTTGAAGTTCGCAACTGGAATGTCTATCACCCACTTCACGCTGAGCGCAAAGTTGTCGATAACGTCAACTTCAACGTGCGCAAAGGCGAAATTGTCGGGATTGCAGGTCTGATGGGTTCGGGCCGCACCGAATTAGCAATGAGTATTTTTGGTCACGCATATGGCAAACATATCAGTGGCCATGTCTATAAAAATGGCCAAGAGATCGATGTGCGCACGATTCAAAAGGCCATTCGCAACGGAATTGCCTACGTTACCGAAGATCGCAAAAACTATGGCTTAGTACTGATTGATGGGATTAAAAATAATATTTCGCTTGCCAATTTGCCAGCGATTGCCAATAAATCGGTGCTTAACGAGCCAAAAGAATTGCGCATTACCAATCAATATCGCGATGATTTAGGCATTCGCAGCTCCAGCGTGCTGCAAAAAACCGTCAATCTCTCTGGCGGCAACCAACAAAAAGTTGTGCTGAGCAAGTGGTTGTTTGCCAACCCCGATATTCTGATTCTCGATGAGCCAACCCGTGGGATTGACGTGGGCGCTAAGTATGAAATCTACACGATTATCAACAAATTGGCGCAAGCAGGCAAAGCCGTGATCATCATCTCTTCGGAATTACCCGAAATTCTCGGCATGTGTGATCGCATTTATGTGATGAATGAAGGTCAGATAGTGGGCGAAATGCCTGCCGCCGATGCCTCTCAGGAAAAGATCATGAAGTGCATTATGCAGCAGGAGGTTAACCAGCAATGAGCGCTGAACTGCAAACCAACGAATCCAGCAAAGCGGCTGGGTTCAAACTCGCCAACGTTTTCGATTTCTTGAAAAATCATATGCGCGAATATGGCATGCTGGTTGCCCTTGTGGTGATTGTGCTGTATTTCCAATTTGAAACCAGCGGCGTGTTGCTCCAACCAACCAACATCACCAACGTGATTTTGCAAAATAGCTATATCGTGGTGATGGCGCTGGGCATGCTGCTGGTGATTGTGGCAGGCCATATCGATCTTTCGATTGGCTCGGTGGCGGCCTTTGTCGGGGCAGTTGCTGGCTATATGATGGTCAAAAATGATTATCCAGTCATCATTTCGATTGCTGCCTGTATTGCAATTGGCGCTGTAATTGGCGCGTTTCAAGGCTATTGGGTGGCCTTCCGCAAAATTCCGGCCTTTATTGTAACCCTTGCAGGCATGTTGATCTTTCGTGGATTGACCTTAGTGCTACTCGGCGGTAGCTCACTTGGCCCGTTCCCTGAGAGCTTCAGCAATATTAGCCGAGGTTTCATTAGCGGCAACGAAGCCACGACAGGCTTTATGAGCAACCCTCTTGGCGGCGCTGACGCAAAACTGCACGTGATGACGCTTATCATTGGCTTAGCCTTTGCAGCAATCATCGTCTACTTGGATATTGTCGGGCGCAAAAATAGTCGCGCATTCAACTTTCCAGTGCTTTCAACTCCCTTGTTTATTGTCAAAAATACAGCAGTTGTCGCCATTATTATGGCGTTCTGCTATATCTTGGCTTCCTACAAAGGCTTGCCCAACGTCTTGTTGGTCTTAATTCCATTGATCGTCTTGTATATCTTTGTCACCAAAAAGACGGTGATTGGGCGGCGGATTTATGCCTTGGGTGGCAACGAAAAAGCCGCCAAACTCTCTGGCGTGCCAACTGACCGTCTGACGTTCTATACCTTCGTCAATATGGGGGTTTTGGCAGCTATCGGCGGCATGATCTTCACAGGCCGCTTGAACTCGGCCACTCCCAAAGCTGGCGATGGCTTTGAACTCGATGCAATCGCGGCGGTCTTTATCGGCGGCGCATCGGCCTCAGGTGGCATCGGCACAATTTTTGGCGTGGTCATCGGGGCCTTGGTGATGGGCGTGCTCAATAATGGCATGTCAATCGCTGGCGTAAGCGTCGATTGGCAACAAGTGGTCAAAGGCGCAGTGCTCTTGATCGCCGTCTACTTCGATGTATCGAGCAAAAATAAAGCCTAGTTGAAGCAACGCAAGGCATGAGCCACCCTTGGTTCGTGCCTTGCAAATGCATACAAGGAGTTGCCATGAGTCGGCAAACTTACGCGATCGGGGTCGATTTTGGCACCGAGTCGGGCCGTGCTGTGCTCGTTGATGTGCGCAATGGCCAAGAAATCGCAACCGCGATCTATGCCTACGCCAACGGGGTTATCGACGAAAAACTGCCCAATACCAACATTCGGCTAGAGCCAGATTGGGCACTCCAAGACCCCAACGATTATCTTGATGTCTTCAAAATCACCATCCCCGCCATTCTCAAAGAAAGTGGCGTTGATCCAGCTGATGTAATTGGGATTGGGGTTGATTTTACTGCCTGTACGATGTTGCCAACCAAAGCCGACGGCACGCCGTTGTGTATGCTGCCAGAGTGGCGCAACACGCCGCATGCATGGGTCAAATTGTGGAAACATCATGCTGCCCAGCCCGAAGCCAACCAGCTCAACCAGATTGCTCGCGAGCTTGGCTATAGCTTCCTTGATCGCTACGGCGGCAAAATTAGCTCAGAATGGTTTTTCCCCAAGGCTTGGCAAATTCTCAACGAAGCACCCGAAGTCTATGCCGCCGCCGATCGCTTGATCGAAGCGACCGACTGGGTAGTTTGGCAGTTGACTGGGGTCGAAACCCGCAACGAATGTACCGCAGGCTACAAAGCCATGTGGTCAAAATCGGAGGGCTTTCCACCCGACGAGTTTTTCAAGGCGCTCGACGAACGAATGGAACAGATCGTCGATCAGAAAATGTCGCGCACGCTCTTGCCGCTTGGCGCAAAAGCTGGCGGCCTCAGCCAACAAGCCGCAGCATGGACGGGCTTACTAGCAGGCACAGCGGTTGCCGTCGCCAATGTTGATGCCCACGTCACCCTGCCAGTTACCGGCAATACCGAAATCGGCACGATGGTGATGATTATGGGAACTAGCACCTGTGACGTGATGAACGGCGAACAGCGCGACCAATTGCCAATTGTCGAAGGCATGTGCGGCGTAGTCGATGGCGGCATCGTGCCAGGTATGCTTGGCTACGAAGCAGGTCAAAGCGGCGTTGGCGATATTTTTGCTTGGTTTATTGAGCATGGCGTGCCTGGCGAATATTTCGCCCAAGCAGAGGCTGAAGGCCTCAATATTCACAGCTTGCTCGAACGCGAAGCCGCCAAACTTAAGCCTGCTGAGAGCGGTCTCTTAGCCCTCGATTGGTTCAATGGCAATCGCTCAACCTTGGTCGATGTTGAACTCAACGGCTTGGTGTTGGGCATGACCTTGGCCACCACAGCGCCCGAAATCTATCGCGCTTTGCTCGAAGCAACGGCCTTTGGCAAACGCGAAATTATCGAAACCTTCAATCAATCGGGTGTGCCAATTCGCAAATTGATTGCAGCTGGTGGCTTGCCCGAAAAAAACCATTTGTTGATGCAAATTTACGCCGATGTCACCAACTATGAAATTAGCGTGATTGCCAGCAAACAGGCTCCCGCCTTGGGCGCAGCTATGCATGGCGCGGTTGCCGCAGGCCTTGAAGCAGGTGGCTACGCCGATATTGCCAGCGCCGCCAACCAGATGGGCCGCTTGAAAGCCGAAACCTTCAAGCCAATTCCCGCCAATGTTGAAATTTACGATCAGCTTTATGCTGAATATAAAGTGCTGTACAACTACTTTGGCCGTGGCGAAAACGATGTGATGAAGCGCTTGCGCATGCTCCGTCACGCCGCGCTCACTGCCTAGTTGCAGCCAGATTGGAAACCAACGATGTTAGAAACGCTAAAACACGAACTTTGGAAATTGCACCTTGAATTGCCCAAAAATGGCTTGGTAACCTGGACTTCGGGCAACGTCAGCGCCCGCGATCCTGAAACCAATTTGGTGGTGATCAAGCCCAGCGGCGTGATGTTTGAAGATTTGCGGCCCGCCGACCATGTAGTGCTCGATTTAGACGGCAATGTGATTGAAGGCGAACTCAAGCCTTCATCGGATACCGCCAGCCATTTGTATATCTATCGCCATCGTCCTGATGTGAATGGGATTGTGCATACGCATTCGCCATTTGCTACGGCGTTTGCCGCAAACGGCAAATCAATTCCAGTCTATTTGACTGCGATGGCCGATGAATTTGGCGGGCCGATTCCTTGCGCTGGCTTTGCATTAATTGGCGGCGAAGAAATTGGCCAGCAAGTGGTTGAGCATATTGGCACATCGCCAGCGGTGTTGCTGCAAAATCATGGCGTTTTCACGATTGGCAAATCGGCCAAAGCTGCCGTAAAAGCCGCTGTGATGACCGAAGATGTGGCTCGCACCACTTGGTATGCCTTGCAAATCGGCCAGCCGCAGGAAATCGCCAGCGACGATGTTGCCAAATTGCACTATCGCTATACCAATGTGTATGGGCAGTAAAGTTGGGGATCGGTTATTGGGAATCGGGTTATAGATAACCTTGGTTCCCTCACCCCCTAGCCCCCTCTCCCACTGAACGCGGGCGAGGGGGAGCAGCCTTTTTTACCGACGCATTGCGCAAGAACCACGGTGTTAAAGCCCCTCGCCCGCGCCACGGGAGAGGGGTTGGGGTGAGGGAATGAACCGATGCCCAAATCCCTCAATTATAGAAAGGCCAATCAATGCTTGATTTGAAACAATATGAAGTGTGGTTTATTACGGGCAGCCAACATCTGTATGGCCCCGAAACTTTAGAACAAGTTGCCAAACACTCACAAATTATCGCCGCAGGATTTGATCAAAGCAGCGCGATTCCGGTGCGCGTGGTGTTCAAGCCTGTGCTCAAAACGCCCGACGAAATTTACAATTTGGTGCTGGAAGCCAACGCCGCCAAAAACTGTATTGGCTTAGTTGCTTGGATGCATACCTTCTCGCCAGCCAAAATGTGGATTGCCGGCCTGCGCAGCTTGCAAAAACCACTCGCTCACTTGCACACTCAATTCAACAGCGAAATTCCATGGGCGCAAATCGACATGGATTTTATGAACCTCAACCAAGCAGCCCACGGCGACCGCGAATTTGGCTTTATTGTCAGCCGCATGCGCTTAGAGCGCAAAGTGATTGTTGGCCACTGGCAAGATAGCGAAGTGCATGATCGAATTGCAGCTTGGACGCGGGCCGCCGCTGCTTGGCACGATGCCCAAGGCGCACGCTTCGCCCGTTTCGGCGACAACATGCGCGAAGTTGCCGTAACCGAAGGCGATAAAGTTAATGCTCAAATGCGGCTTGGCTATAGCGTCAGTGGCTATGGCGTTGGCGATTTGGTGCGCTTTGTCAACGAAGTCAGCGATGCCGACATCGACAGCACCTTGCAAGAATATGCTGAACACTACGACTTGGCAGCAGGCCTGAAGGCTGGCGGCGAACAGCATCAAGCCCTGCGCGAAGCTGCCCGCATCGAGCTTGGTTTGCGCTATTTCCTTGAACATGGCAACTTCAAAGGCTTTACCACCACTTTCGAAGATTTGCATGGCTTGGTGCAATTGCCAGGTTTAGGCCCGCAACGGCTGATGGATCGCGGCTATGGCTTTGCTGGCGAGGGCGATTGGAAAACCGCTGCGCTGGTGCGGGCGATGAAAGTGATGAGCGCTGGGCTAAGCGGCGGCACCTCGTTTATGGAAGATTACACCTATCACTTTGGCAGCAACGGCATGAAAGTGCTGGGCGCGCATATGCTCGAAATCTGCCCCTCAATTGCAGCAACCAAACCACGACTCGAAGTCCATCCCTTGGGCATTGGCGGCAAGGCCGACCCAGTGCGCATGGTGTTCGATGCCAAAACTGGGCCAGCAGTCAACGCCTCAATTGTTGAAATGGGCAATCGTTTACGCCTGATCAATAGCGTCGTTGATGCGGTTGAAACCGACGAGCCATTGCCAAACTTGCCAGTTGCTCGCGCCTTGTGGGTTCCTCAGCCAGATCTCAAAACGGCTGCGGCAGCCTGGATCTACGCTGGCGGCGCGCATCACACCGGCTTTAGCTTTGATCTGACCAGCGAACATCTCGCCGATTTTGCTGAAATTGCAGGCATGGAATATTTGCAAATTGATCGCAACACCAACGTCAGCCAATTCAAGCAAGAGCTACGCTGGAACGATCTCTATTATCACTTGGCTAAAGGATTGTAAACCAACGCTCAGCAACCAACGTCGCAACGCTGCACACCAATGGCACTGAATGGCCTTTTAGCAGCGTTGCGGCTTGGCCAAAGCAACGCCGGGGCAAGATCGGCTATACTAGCAGCCTTGCATCCCAGCGATTTGAAATGCAGCGTGCTATTGGGAGTTCGCCATGACCATTCATCGTCCACAAAAAGTCACGATCAAAGATATTGCAAAACTATGTAATGTTTCGACCCAAACCGTTTCGCGGGTGCTCAACAATCGGCCCGATGTGTCGCCGCAAACTCGCGAGGCAGTTGAAAAAGCCATTGCCGATATGGGCTACCAGCCAAGCGCTTTGGCCCGCAGCTTGGTGCAGCAACAAAGCTTTACCTTGGGCGTGATTACCGCAGGCTTGCAATATATGGGCGTGTCGCTGACGTTGAATGGCATCGCCGAGGAAAGCGAAGCCTCGAATTATGCCTTGTTGCTCAAGGAATTGCCGCGTTTTGATGCGACCAATATTGTGCCAATTATCGAAGCGCTGATGGCACGTCATGTCGATGGGATTATTTTTGCGGCGGCGGAACTCAACGAGAATGTTGAGGTTGTGCAAGCCCAATTGCCTGCAACTTGCCCGCCGATTGTCTTTGTCAAAAGCCAGCCCAACCCCCGCTTCACCACAATTGGCATCGATAATTATGGCGGTGCGCGCCAAGCAGTCGAGCATTTGCTAAGCATCGGCAAGCGCGAAATCGGCATTATCTGCGGGCCAATCGAATGGCTCGAAACCCGCCAACGCCGCAGCGGCTGGTACGATGGCTTACTGGCAGCAGGCATCACGCCACAGCAACAACAAATTGGCATTGGCAATTGGTCGGCAGCCAGCGGCGAGCAAGCTTGCACCGAATTGTTCAATCGCTATCCTGAGATCGATGCAGTGTTTGCCTGCAACGATCAAATGGCTTTGGGCGCGTTGCATTATGCCAGCAAACATGGCCTGCGCGTGCCCGAAGATTTGGCAATCGTCGGCTTTGATGATTTAGCTGAATCGGCCTACTTCTCGCCAGCGCTGACCACCATTCGCCAACCATTGCGCGAATTAGGCCGCTTGGCGGTACAAACATTGTTGCAATTAATCAGTCCCAGCGCTGAGCACATGCCAGCCGTCATCACAACCCTGCCAACCCAGTTGATTGTGCGCGAGAGCACGGTAATCAATAATTTGCCTGATTAATTCAATCAACGTCCATGCTATACTCCTTAATACAAGCGAAACTAGCATTTAGAAGGATATGAGAATGGACATTAATTTAAGTATCGTTGATCAACGATTAGATGGAATAGTACAAAATTATGGGACATTAATTGCTAATACGCTAAATGTAGATTCAAACAGCACAAACATTTCTCTAGAAGATTCTACGAAAATCAAGTCGATAGCCTTTGTACTATTATGTGTGAGCACAATGCTTGAACTACCACTTGATGTGGCAGTTTAAAGTCTTACAGATGGTGGGAATGATTCAAGTATTGATGCAATCTATTGGGAAGATGTAATCGATGGTGAGTTTGCAATCAACATCTTTCAAGCAAAATATCACCACAAATTAGAGGGGACTTCAGGGTTTCCAGAAAACGAAATAAAAAAAGTTATCCATACATTAAGAGCTCTATTTGATCCTAAACGTAAGGTAACCTTAAATCGACGCTTACTAGTAAAAGTCGAAGAAATTCGATCTCTTATTCTTGATGGTTATTTACCAAAAATTCGAGTTATTTGTTGTAATAATGGAATAAAATGGAACAGTATAGCACAACAAAATATCGATAATCAAAATTTTAGTGCTGATCAGGTTGAATTTTGCTATTTCAACCATAATGATATTATCAGTATTTTACGTAAAAAACAACAGATCAATACTCAATTACAACTTCAAGGTGGAATTGTTACTGAAGATTTCAATTTTAAACGTGTTTTAATCGGTAAAGTTAGTGTCAATGAGATTGTACAAATTTTTGAGAATCACGGTGATCTATTATTAGAACGTAATATCAGACGATACCTTGGTCTAAATAATAATCGAGTTAATTCATCAATTCATCATACATTGCTTGATGAAAAGCAACGTCAGAATTTCTATTTTCTCAATAATGGTATTACAGCTATTTGTAAAAGCTTTAGCTATAACGCACTTCAAAAAGATGATTATATTGTTAGAGTTCAAGATTTACAAATTATAAATGGTGGTCAAACATGTCGCACTATTTATGAAACGCTTAAGGATATTGATGATCGGGGAGAATATGAATCAGTGTGTATTCTTATACGGCTTTATGCAATCGATGATCAAAATCATGATTTTGTACAAAAAATAACTCATGCGACAAATAGTCAAAATCCTGTTGACCTGCGAGATCTTCATTCCAATGATGAAGTACAACAGGATCTAGAGATTGGAATCAAGGATCTTGGGTATATCTACCGACGCTTACGTGAAGATACTGGTTCAGGTTCAACATCAATTCAAAGCACCATTTTAGCAGAAGCAGTCTTAGCAATATGGCGTAAGAAACCGCATCAGGCTAAGTTTTTGCGTCGTGAACATTTTGGAAAACTATATAATGAAATTTTCAATAACTTGACTCCTGCTCAGGCTATTTTGGCTGTATTAATTTTTCGCATGGTGGAAAACGAACGCAAACGTCCAGAATTATTGAATCCAGTCCCAGAATTCTTGCCCTACGCAGCTCATTATATCGCCATGGTTATTGGTGAAGAGCTATTAGTTCAGCATAACCTAAAAGATATCAAAGCAATTACACATACAAAACTTCCAGATCTACAGGCATCGCTACAACATCAAGCACCATTTTATTTAGAAAAAGCAGTTACCAGAATTCAACAGGCTTTAAATCAACTATACACCAATAATGCTATTTCGTTACAACAGTTGTCAGCCACCTTCCGTCGCGGCGATTTATTGAGTATTCTTGAATCATAGGATTAAGCAATCATGTGGAAACTTCACGCCGCAGCTTGGCTAATTCCCACACATTTTTATCACGCGGGCTGTGGGTTATAACATAATAATTGCCTTCGCGGGCAACACCACTATGCTCCAATTTTAAGTTTTGGCTACCAATGAGCTTAAAATCGCCGTGCAAATAGCCCCTTTGTCTGGAGGACCGCACATAGTGCAGTTTGAGCAATTGATCAATCTGCACGTGAGCATAGCCAGCAAGCAGATCGCGCACTCGGCTAAGCAAAGCGCAGCCTACAAGCACAACTATCAGGCCAAAGATGGGCCAAATCAGCAGCCAACCTCTGCTCTCATGCCTAAGCGCAAAATAGAGGATTATGCCGGTACAAGCTAGCAATCCAAGCCAAATGCTAAACACAACAATTTCACGGCGCAAAGCTTGGCGCAGCTGTGGAGTTAACGGGATTTGTTGGCTCAAAATCAGTGGCTTGAGTTTACGATCACATTTAGGGCATTGGTTGATGTGCAGATCAACTTTTTGCTGGCAACGCGGGCAGTGCATGACGATCTCCACAAAACTAGAATTTACCATGCAAGACGCACAAACCGAGTGTTTCGTTACCTTCAAGCATGCTTAGGCTAGCTCCCTTGAGCGGCTAAGCGGCGCTAATCCCCACACGGTTTTACTTTTTGGGCTATAGGTTACGCTGTAATAATTGCCTTCAATCGCCAAATCAAAGTGCTCTTTGCTCAATTGAAGTTTGCCGAGTACGCCAAAATCGCCATAAAAACGTGTGCCCGAGCGATTGCTATATTCCCGCAGCAACTCCAATTGATCAATTTGAACCGTCACAAAACCACTCAGCAAATCGCGCACGAGGTTAAGCAAATAGATGCTTGTTGCGGCAATCATCACCGTAACGCCCAGCCAAGCCCAGCTTGACACAGGATTAATCGCAAACCTCAAACTAGCCAGCACGATTGCAACAAACAGCAAGCCAGCGCTTGGCAGCAAGATTTTATTAATCAGCGATTGGCGTTGTTGTGATGATAAAGGGATTTGTTGGTTCAACAGCAGCGGTTTAAGCGCTTGTTGGCAGTTGGGGCAGCGATTGACGTTCAAAGCGACGTTTTGCTGACAACGTGGGCAATGCATGGCGAATCTCCACAAAACTAGCATTCGCCATGCACTACGGATAAAGCTAGGCGTTGGTTGCCTTCAGCACTTCCAGCACTTCGGCTGCCATTTCGTAGCGGCCAAACGATGGCATGATATAGACCCCTTGGATGCGATCATAGGCAGCGGTCAGAATTTCTTGCGAAACTTGCACCCCAATCGCCCGCCCATTCGAGCCAGCTTCTTTCATGCGCTCCAGTACTTCGTTGGGCAGGGTAATGCCTGGCACTTCGTTATGTAAAAATGAGGCATGGCGATAGCTCTGAACTGGCATCAAACCCAACAAAATGGGAATTGGTAGCGGGCCAAGTTTATCGAGAAAACGATCAAGCTCGGCGGCATCGTATGAAATTTGGGTCATGGCGTAATGCGCACCAGCAGCCACTTTTTGATGCAAACGATCAATTTCCCAATCTGGGTCTTCGGCATTGATATTCAGCGCCACGCCAATTAAGAAGTTGGTTGGCGTGCCAATATCATTACCAGCGGTATCAACGCCGCTATTCATACCAGCAATCACCTTGACCAAGCCAATCGTATCGACATCGAACACGCCAGAGGTACCAGGATACGCGCCAAACGACGGCGGATCGCCTTTCAAGGCCAAGATATTGCGCACACCCAAGGCATGCGCGCCAAGCAAATCGCTTTGCAAGCCCATTAATGAGCGGTCGCGAGTGGTGAAGTGCAAAATCGTTTCCATACCAACTTGTTGCTGAATCAAGTTGCACATTGGCAAGGCGCTCATCCGCACGCGCGCCATCGGGCTATCAGCAACATTAATAAAATTCACGCCTGCGGCCTGCATTTGGCGTGCACCTTCGAGGCAGCGCCGAGGATTGTGGCCTTTGGGCGGGTCGATTTCAACGCTGGTAACAAACGCGCCATCGGCCAACATGCGGCCAAGTTGGGTGGTTTCGGCGCTTTTGCTGGGCAATTGCACGCTTGGCGCTTCTTCATCAACAATCGTAATATTGAGCGTGCTGGCTGGATTCAGATCCTGCAAAGCCGCATGCATACTGCTGATATGCTGCGGCGTAGTGCCACAACAGCCCCCAACAATCTGCACATTCAATTCTTCGATCATGCGTCGCGCATAATCGGCCATATATTCTGGCGACGAAGGATAAAACACGCGGTTATGGCGCTCGGTTGGCCAACCAGCATTTGGTTGAGCCGAAATTGGAATCGTGGCGTTGACGGCGCGCATGCTCTGCACCACCCGAAACACCCGTTGCGGGCCAACCGAACAATTGACTCCAACCACAGCCACGCCTAGTTCGCTAAGTTTGCGTACAACTTCCTCAGGCGTGTTGCCAAGCACGGTGCGGCCATCTTCGGCAAAAGTCATTTGGGCCACAATTGGCAAATCGCCAACTTGCTTGGCCGCCTTGACCGCAATCACCATCTCGCGCAAATCGCTAAATGTCTCAAACATCAACAGATCAGCGCCTTGCTCCAACAAGGTGCCAATTTGCTCGGCAAAGGCTTCTTGGGCTGCTTGTTCGGTTAGCGGGCCGTAGGGTTGTAACAACACGCCCAGCGGGCCAACTGCGCCAGCAATCAAGGTGTTGGTGCCAGCAATTTCGCGGGCTTCGCGGGCCAATTTCATGCCGCGATGGTTAATTTGGCGGACTTTATCAGCAAGGCCAAACGGCTCTAATTTAAAGCGATTTGCGCCGTAGGTATTAGTTTCAATAATATCGGCCCCAGCCTCAATATAGCTCTGATGAATTTCACGCACGACATCTGGCTGGGTCAGATTCAAGGCATCGAAGCACTCGTCAAAATCGTTGCCGCGATTGTACAATTGAGTGCCCATCGCGCCATCACAAAGCAAGGCTCGTTGCCCTAGTTGTTCAAGAAATGGATTCGCCATAGCCTTAGTTCCTTGTCCATTGGTAAAGTTGTTGTCGCACGATCGCCGTTGATCGCCAGTAACTATAGCATATTGCTTAACATTTGCTGGTTTGGGAGTAGGGGTCGGGGGCTAGGGATCGGGGATTGGTATCCGTGCCCTACCAACCCGTTGTACTCAGATCACTATTCACCTCCAGCCGTTATCCTCTCTCGATTAAGCCTCCTTCGCGTCCTTCGCGCTCTTCGCGGTTCCAATCCCCAACCATCGATCCCCGATACACAAACAATCGTTTCGCCACCCTTCCGTCCCAGCGGGAAACGTCAGGGGTTTTCATCCCCCGACACCCCCTAATATTCACGCGTTGGATTGTTGCTATGTTTCCTATTCCCCCAGCATTATTCTTCGCGTCCTTCGCGCTCTTCGCGGTTCCAATCCCCGATTCCCAACTTTTTAGCCACGAATTGCACGAATTGCACGAACAATATTCCGATAGCCGATAGCTGTATTGGTACATTGCGTTAACGACGATTCCCCCTCTCCCGCACGCGAGCGAGGAGGAACCGCTGAATTAGTGCTCCCCTCGCCCGCGTTCAGTGGGAGAGGGGCTGGGGGTGAGGGCATGCACTTGGTTGTCAAGCCAATGAACCATTTACAGATAGCCTATAGCTTCGTCATCGATCCCTGACCCCTTAACCCTGATTTCTATGTTCTTTTTGACTTTTGACTTCTGACTTTTGACTTTTGACTTCCCCTTCATCCTTTATAATTCATCCTTCATCTCCATTCTGCTGGCCGAATTTTTGCTATAGGCTAAATTATCGTTTCGCATGGAGCACCAATCGGTTTATGACAGTTCAAACAACTACGTGCTGCTCAACCTGCAATTTTGCCGAAAACCCGCCTAGCGCGCGCTTTTGTGGCAATTGTGCCAGCCCATTGCCGCTGCACTGTTTTAGTTGTGGCGCGGCTAATCCACCAGGTTTTCGCTTTTGCGGCACCTGTGCTACTGCGTTAATCGAGTATATTCCTGCTGCCACAACTCGCCGCGTAGTAACAATTTTATTTGCCGATGTGTGCAACTACACCAACCTTACCAATCGGCTGGGCGCTGAGCATATGTATAGTTTGCTCGACCCATGCTTGCGTCGCTTGGGCGAAACGGTGCGCCGCTTTGAAGGAACGATCGATAAATTTACCGGTGATGGCTTGATGGCGGTTTTTGGCATGCCCGTCGCACTCGAAGCGCACGCCGCCCAAGCTGCCTACGCAGCTTTGGCAATGTTTGAAGAATTGGCAGCCTACAACGAAACAATTGCTCATGCAGGCGTTCAATTTCAAATTCGGGTTGGCTTGGCCAGCGGCGAGGTGATTGCTGGCTTGCTTGGCTCCGACCGCTACAGCGATTTAACCGTTATTGGCGGGCCAGTAAATTTGGCAGCACGGCTCCAACAAGTGACCGATGCTGGCACGATTATGGTCGATGATGATTTAGCCCAAAATTTGCAGCAGAATTTTGTCTTTAGTGAGCAACATACGGTTTCACTCAAAGGCTTTGAGCAACCGATCACGGCGGCGATGCTTGCAGGCAAGCAGTTATCGCAAACGGTGATTGACGGAAGTTTTGCTTTACCCTTGATTGGACGCGATGCCGAATTACACAATTTGATCGGCGCGACCGAACTCTTGCACAACGGCATGGGCGGGGTGATTGGCCTGACTGGCAGGGCTGGCGTTGGCAAAACACGCCTGACTGGCGAGATTATTCAACATTTGCACAGCCGCGATGTGAAAGTGCTGGTCAATGATTGTAGTAGCGCCACGCGCATTGTACCCTACAGCGCCTTTTTGGGTTTGATTCGCCAATTATTTCAAATTGATCATGCCGATTCTGCCGCCACCATGCATCATAAAATTCAATTGCTGATTCATGAATTGGGCAATATGCCGCTCGATTTAATGCCTTACATCGAATATTTGCTCTCGCTCGATTTTATTGATCAAAGTTTGGCTGAACGGGTGCAGCACCTTGATGCAGCCCAATTGAAGCGCCATGTGTTCTTGGCAATTCGCGAATTGCTGGTTGCTTGCACGCGCCAACAATCAATGGCGATTGTGATCGACGATGTGCAATGGGCCGATGATTTGTCGCTGGAGCTGTTGGAGTTTATTGCCGAAACCTTCGATGCATCATCGCTCTTGCTCTATTTGGTGGCCCGCGACGACGAAACCCCACAAATTCGCCAAACCTTCAACCGAATTTTGGCGCAGGCTCGACAACGCGGCCTCGTGCTTGAACTCAATTCGCTCAGCACAGAAGCAGCCGAAGCTTTGATTAAGCAAATTCTGCCCCAAGCCTCAGCAGTGATGATTGAGCATTTGGTGCGCCAAGCAGATGGGGTGCCCTTTTATTTGGAAGAATTAGCCCGCCATGCCTTGCATGCTGGCCTCGATATTCAAGCCCAAAGCAGCGATAGCCTGCAAATGCCCACAATGCCGCTTTCGCTGCAAGCGTTGATGCGCTCGCGCTATGATCGTTTACCAACCGATTTGGCGTTGAGCTTGGCGATTGCCTCGGTGATTGGCCGCCGCTTTAGCCAGCAATTGCTCAGCCAACTGCGGCCAGAACAGCCAATCAGCGAGCATCTTCAGCAATTGCAACAACGTGGGTTTGTGCAGCCAATCGCCAATCATCACGACGATTGGTCATTTAGCCATTTGCTCTTACAAGAAACGATTTATGCAAGCCTGCTGCAACAGCAACGCCATACCTTGCACGGCGAGGTGGCACAAGCGCTCGAAGCCCAAGCTGGTGAGCATCCAGAACTCTATATCGATGCTTTGGCCTATCACTTTAGCCATTCGCAATTGACTCACAAAGCCTTGGAATATTTGCTGTTGGCGGCCCAACGCGCTGCCAGCCGCTTTGCCAATGATGATGCGCTGCGTTTGTATGATCAAGCGTTGCCATTGCTCAGCGCACTTGAGCCACCAGTTCCCGAGCATGGCACAAGCCTATTTCACGGGCGCGGCGATATTTTGAGCTTTGTTGGGCGCTACGATGAAGCACGCGTCGCCTATCAACAAGCGCTTGGCATGATTCAGCCTACGCCAGAAAACGAAGCCACCCATGCCACGATTTTACGTCAACTTGCCGCCACCTACGAAAAGCAAGGCAACTACGACGAAGCTATGCAGCATTTGGAGCAAGCACGCTTGGTTTTGGCCGATGGCGCATTGCTCGATCACGCCCGCATCGATTGTGATGCAGGCTGGATTGCCTTCCACCGTGGCCATTTAGACCAAGCAGAGCGTTTGCTCAACAACGCCCTCACCATCAGCGAGCTGAATAACCACCACGGCTTGCAAGCTTTGGCGGCCAATCGGCTAGCGGGCATCTTTTGGCAGCGTGGCAATCTCAAAGGCGCACAAGCCTTGGTCAACCAAAGTTTGGCGGTGAGCCGCTATCTTGGCGATTTACCAGCCATGAGTCGGGCGCTCAACAACCTTGGGGTAATTGCGATGGAGCTTGCCGATTGGCATGCAGCCGCGAGTTACTACGAACAAAGCCTCGAAACAACCCAAGCAATTGGCGATTTGAATGGCCAGATTCTGGCCATTAACAACCGTTCGCATTGTATGATGATGCTTGGCTCGCTCAACGATGCCTTGCGCTTCTCGCAGATGGCCTATCGTCTGGCCCGCCAAATTGGCGCAAAGCTGCATATGGCGACAGCCCTCATTCAACAAGGCACGATTTCGTTTTATGTGCAAGATTATCAACGGGCACGCGGCTACTATTTGCAAGCAGAAAAATTGTATTGCGAAATCCATCATTACGATCCCAAGCGGGTGATTATTGCCGAAATGCTTGGACGAATTGCCTTTGTTGAAGGCCGACGCGCCTGCGCCAACCGGATGGCCAAGCGTGCGATTCGGCTGGCCAACCAGCTTGATGAGCCGCAATCGCTCTTCCGTAGCCAAGTGTTGCAAATCTATTTGCAAGCCTACAACGGCCAACGCCGCCAAGCCAGCGAGGCAATTGATCAATTGCTGCAACTCTCGCTCAACAATAATTATTTGTTGGCGCTGGGCTTGACGATTGGCGCAACCATCAAACGGCTCAACGGCGATTACACAGTGGCACTCGCTCATCAAGAACGAGCCGAAATTTTATTTGAGCAAATGAATACCCCAACTATGCTCCGCGAGTATGTTTAAGCCCTAAGGGTATTGGTACATCACGTTAACCTCGACCGAATCCCCCTCGCCCGCGCCACGGGAGCGGGCGAGGGGCTTTAACTTTATGCTTCTCCCGCAATTCCTTGGCGAAAAATGGTCGGCTCCCCTCGCCCGCGTTCAGTGGGCGAGGGGCTGGGGGTGAGGGCATGCCCATCTTTGCTCATCCAATACACTACTAAGTCTCTTGCAAAAACCTGCCCTTAATCGAAAGCAGCGCTGACTTGTGATTACAAGTCAGCGCTGCTGATTGCGCTATGCCAAAACGTGGAAGTATTGCTACTCCCACGCTTCCCGCTCGAAATGGTTGAAATTTAGTCGCTAATGAGACTCCCTGCATTGATGGTGCTGTTCAGGCTTCCTGCATCGGCGTTATTGCCAGCCCAGGTGCTATAGCTACCAGCCCATGTGCTGTAGCTGCCAGCCCATGTGCTGTAGCTGCCAGCCCACGTGTTGTAGCTGCCTGCCCAGGTGCTGTAACTCCCAGCCCATGTGCTGTAGCTGCCTGCCCAGGTCAGATAACTGCCAGCCCACGTGCTGTAACTGCCAGCCCACGTGCTATAGCTCGTGGCAAGGGTTGAGCTATAGGTCGCTGTGCTATCGCTAAATGTATTGCTGGTTGAATCGTATTCGGTCGTCCCTTGATAGTGGTTGCTGGTATCGTCAGGATTGCTGCTGACAATCAAGTCGGTCGTAAGATCCATGCCTGCGTTGGCGCTGCCAGTATTGCTGCCATCGACCACAGCGGTTGGAATAACCTTGCCAGCGCCTTGTTGCCACATGCTATAGGCTGCTTGGCCATCAGCCAAGGTAGCGATTTGTGCAGTGCCAGTCAAGCGCGCTTTGATTTGATTATTGGTTAGGGTTGGTTCATCTTGCAACAAGAGCGCGACAATGCCGCTGACCTCGGCGGCTGCCATCGATGTACCGCTCAAGGCATAATAATTGAGTTGTTGCGACGTTTTAACGTCGGCCCATTGGAGTTGGGCACGTTCGCTCACTAAACCAGCTGCGCCAGAATTAGCAAGCACACTATCTGCTGGTAATGGAGCAATCACCCGTGAGCCAGCAATCACCACATCGGGCTTAACAAAGCGGCTTTCGGTTGGACCAGCAGATGAATAGGCTGCAATCGTATCGCTGCCGTTATCGTTATAAATCGCTGGCCGAATTGCTCCGACGCTGACGATATACGGCACATTGGCAGGAGCCATAATCGTAGCTGGATTTGAACCGGTGTTGCCTGCTGCTGCAACCACCGTAATGCCTTCGTTCCAAGCATACATCACTGCTTGATTCATCGGGTCGTACCAGTAGGGCGAAACAACCTCTGCTTGCAACGAAAGATTCAGCACCCGAATGTTGTATTGATCGGCGTTATCAATAACCCAATCAATCGCTGCAATAATTGTGCTATACGAGGCTTTCCCTTGCGAATCTAAGGCGCGGACAACCACATAATTCGCGCCTGGGGCAATCCCCACCTTAGCAGTGCCATACTCTGGTGGCAAAGCACGATTATCGCCCAACGTGGAAAAGACGTGAGTTCCATGGCCATAGGGGTCGCTGCTATTGAAAATTTGGCTAGTCGCCAACATATCTTTATAGACTAAAAAACGGCTGCCTTGGCTGTAGCGGGCGGTCGTGTTATTGATCCGTTGCCAACGTTCAGGCCGTTCGATGCCAGGCAAGCCCGAATCGATTACTGCCACCGTTACCCCTCGGCCATCGATGCCACGCCGTTGCAAGGCATCGGCACCAGTCACAATTGAGGGGTATTGCAATGCTGGCGGTGTTTTGCCTTTTGGCCCACGGCCAGCCATGCTAGCAGGTGCTTGCTCAACCGTTGTTTGGGCCGAGGCCTCGACCGTTTGGTCGGCAAACACGCGCAAACCTTGGGCTTGAAGTTGTTCGATTTGTGGCGTGGTTAAATGCGCCACACTGGTTTCAAAACGGCTGAATTGGCGTTGGATTGTGCCACCAACTGCCTGAATTGCACTAGTTTGTTGGCTGAGCGAGCCACCCTGCACTAACACTTGTTGGGTCGCTGGCGCAGGCTGGGCGATACCCAGCAAACTGACAACGAGGATTAGGGCTAGCACGAGCCGACCTGGCAATAATCCTCTACGATGTTCTCTATCCATAGCGCCTCCAAATTTGGCATGAATGTGGTGTTTCGAGCGGTCACTGCTGGTATATCATAGGTTATGCCACTAACTGGATTAACGCATGGCCATTAGTCCTAGGTTAGTCCTACCGCGAGGGTGAGATCGCCAAGCCGTGTAGTAGCTTTTCATCGCAGATTAAGCTCGCTGTGGTATAACAGGCCGCAGTGTGTTTAAGCAAGTGCATCGTAACCCACGCACATACAAGGAAAGATGATTGATGATTGATGATCGTTTTGCCGCTTTAGAAGCAGTGCCACGCGGCAGCAAAGATATTGCCAATGTTTCGCATCTGGTCTATTCCCGCCGCTGGCAATATTTTGCTGGGGTTTTGGGCCTGCTTGGTTTGGGCAGCGCCACAACCTTGCTCACCAGCCAACCTCCACGTTGGGCCAAACCAATGCTTGGCGGCTTGTTGGCGGCAGGTACAACAGCAGCGGGCCTAGGCGTGGCCAATATTTGGCGCTTGGCAGTCGAACGCCATACCTTGCGCTTGCCGCATTGGCCAAGTGCGCTCAATGGCTTCAAAGTTGCTCAGCTCAGCGATTTGCACCTTGGGCCGAATTATAGCCAGCATGTGCTACGCCAAGCCTTAGCCAACATCAAACGCTGGCAGCCAGATATAATCTTACTAACTGGTGATTTTGTGAATCGGCCAAGCGATGTTGGCACGTTAGAACGTATGCTGACTGGCATCAACGCGCCACTAGGCGTATACGCCTGCCTTGGCAATCACGATTACTGGGACGATCCGCAGCTGATTGCGCGCACCCTCAGCAAGGTTGGAGTCGATGTGCTGCTCAATCAACATCGGGTGGTGCATTGGCGCGAGCAAGCAATCGTGATTGCTGGCGTAACCGACCCATGGCAAGCTGACGCAGATTTGGAGCTAGCATTGCACAATGCACCTGCGGCCCCGATTATCTTGCTGGCGCATGGCCCCGATTTTGCCGACACTGCCGCCCAACACAAGGTTGCTTTGCAACTTTCCGGGCATGCTCACGCTGGGCATATCAATGCACCATGGTTAGGGCCGCTGGTTGTGCCACGTTGGGGTGAAAAATACCCACACGGTCGATTTATGATCGACCAGTGTGGGCTGTATGTTAGTCGCGGGTTGGCGGGCTTGCCAATTCGCTTTGGCGCAACGCCTGAAGTTGGCTTATTAACCTTGATTAGCGCCTAATAATCTTCCTGAACCTCTAAAATACGGCGGCGCAAGGGGTACAAATCGGCGGGTCGGCAATGCACATCGCCAATTCGCAATTGATATTTCAAAAACGCCAATTCGGTTAATAAATGATGGCGAGTACGCACAATTTGCAGTGCTCGCCAGCCACCGCGAAACAAGGCATGCCATTGGCTTTGCACCCGCCGCCTGCTTGAACGCACAGTTTGGTAGGTTGCTTGATCGATAAATCCACAATGAATTTCCTCGATCAGCTCCAGATCGATCCAATAGCGTTCTTTGCGCCAAGCAATAACTGCGACCAAGACCACAATCAGCACGCCACCGCTACTAATCAACCACGCAATCAATACGCCAGGAAAGCGATAACTAATTGTCATGTTGTGCAGCGCGTGAAACACCACCGCCAAAACCAGGCTCAGCGGCTGCATCACAATCACTACCCAACGCCGCCGCTCATAGCGAATCATGCCCAAGGCCACGCCAATAATGCTGGTGTAGAAGGCATGATTAAAGCCAAAAAGCACCACCCGCAGCCAAAGCAACGAGGTAATCGAGCCGCCACGGCTGGCAAAATAAATTGCATTTTCGGTCATGGCAAAGCCAAAGCCAATTAATGCGCCATAAATAATGCCATCGAGCACACCATCGAACTCATAGCGAAAGAACATATAAATGCCAAACAATGCCAAGGCTTTGAGTGGTTCTTCGACCAAGGGTGCATACCAAACCGGTTGGCTCCCACGGTCAAAGCCCAAGGTAGAAGCAGTATTGGGCAATTCTGCCAACAGCGCGAGGGCCACGGCAGGCACCGCACCCCAGACAAACACTGCTAACAACAGCGGCCATGGCTCTTTTTCATAGCGATCAAGCCACCATAAAAAGGTCACGTACAGCAGCGTTGGCAATACCGTCAGAATAATTGCAAGCCACATTGATTTTCTCGTTGATTGATTGCGGCGCTTTGCTTGGCCATCAATACGGTATGACCTATTCCGTCACCCATGGTCGGGTATCGGGTTCGGGAATACTTAGCTCAGCGAGACGGGCATTTGTGGGAATCCCATCACTGTCCCATCCATGAAGAGCATAATATTTCGTTAGCAGTGTGTCAAGAGTGGGAATTTGATTGGCGGCGATTCCGCTGGTTAATGGTTGTTGTTGCCAGCGCGCGCTAAGTTCATCGTGATGGCCCCATTGCAAGGCCAACAAACGCTCAACCGTAATAATGCGCTCGCCAACTTTGGCCAAATCGGTTGCTGAAACCTGCTTGCCAATATCGGCGCTCAGAATCGTCGCTAGTTCTTTGGGGGTCATTTGGTAGGCTAAGCTGGCCAAACGCCGACAAACTCCGGCGCTATCGAGGCCAGCCACAAAGCGTTCGTGCCAAATCAGGCGCTCAGGTTTGCCATTGACCACGCTTGGTTGATGGTCGTCGCTGCCCTTGAGCCATTGGGGAATCGTATCCAGCCACTCGTACCAAGGCATCGCGCCACGGGCATCGCCGCCAATTGGGCTGGTTGCCAAATGCAAGGCCCAGCCTTGAGCCGCACGTGGGTCGAGCGGGCTAAGCGGCAAATTATTGGCCAGCGGGGCAAATTGCTCGCTACCATAAAAGACTTGGCTCATCTCGTACACGCCCAACGAGAGCAAGCCCCCGATGCCTTGTTTGGTGGCAATCGCATCAATTGCCGCCAAAATCGCCGCTTCATCGCCCCATTGCAAATCGTATTGGCGGGTCAATTCGCGCTGGCGACATTCCATCAAAAAGCCAATCGCATTGGCGGTTGCATTCGGATCAAGCCCATAGCGCAAACAGCGCTGGTTGGCTTCAATAATTGCGGCGGGAGTTTGCAAGCCACAGCGCGCACCAAAGCTCACAATTGCTTCTAGCTCAGGCCGTGGTTGGTTGGTGGTGGCAAAATCGTGGTAACACGGCAGCGGGCAGCGCGGACAACCGCGATCATAAATCTCGCCAGCATAATCGCCAGTTGTTGGCATCACGCTTGGCTCGGGATCTTGGCCATTGCGCCCAGTAATTGCGCCATGATGCGCAGCCAAATCAACGTAGTAGCTCGAACCATAATCGCGAATTGCTGCTGCCAGCGGGTCGCGGCCAATCCGTTCGGTAATTGGCTTAAACGCTGAGAGGAAAGTCGCGGTATCGGCAGGCTTGACCATGCGCGTGCCACGCACCACAATCGCCTTGAGCCGTTTGAGCGCCATCACCATACCCGTGCCAGCAGGCTCGGCCATGTAGCGACCTTCGGCCACCAAAGCAGCATAGGGCAACATCTTTTCGCCAGCCTGACCAAGGGTCAAAACTCGCGCATCAGCGCCATGTTCGGCCATCAGGGCATCGTTGATTTGTTGGGTGTCAAGGCCATTGAGGTGATTGGCGGGGTAGAGTTCTGCTTGGCCATTATCAATCACGGCGTAAAGCCAAGCAGTTGCTTGACCAACCACCCAAATTGCATCGAAGCCAGCCCGTTTGAGCGCCGCGCCCCAATCGCCAACCGCCCAACTATGAATCAAATTGCCAGTGATGGGAGAACGAGTGGTCGCGACAAAGCCGCCAGTAGCGTAGGCCGGAGTGCCAGCCAACACCCCAGGAGCCAGTAACAAAGGATTATCAGGAGAGCGAACTGCTGTATCGGGGGGAACAAAATGATACATCAAGCCCGCTGTCAGCCCACGTCCACCCAAATATAGCTCGCGAATTGGCGATGGGATGTCAAACGTGGAAGTACTGGCTGTGTCGAGGTTAATGCGTAACGCACGCCCGATAAACGCCATGCGTGGTCTCCTTCCGAAGCTACTACGATGCGTATTGTACAGTAGGTACACAAGTCTAGCAACGCATACCCTGTACTATTGCCAACTCGCCAGCAGTACGAGCCTAAAAGCGCTTCTCTAGGCGGTGTAGGCTGTATGCTAGCGTGTTTCAAGCCGAGCAGCGTTGAGCGCTGGCCAATCGATTTGCACGCCTAAGCCTGGCGCTGCTGAGGGTTGAATGCTGGCAGTTTCAAAGCTTAAGCCAGTTGCCAGATCATTGGCAATCAACAATGGCCCATCAAGGTCAACGAAATCGACCAACCCAGCCAAGGCACATGCCGCAGAAACCCCGATGCTGCTTTCAATCATACAGCCAAGCATCAGCTGCAAGCCATGGGCGCGGGCGGTAGCAATCGCTGCTTGTGCGCCGACAATGCCGCCAGTTTTCATGAGCTTGAGGTTCACGCCATCAACCAGGCTGGCCCAACGCGCCACATCAGCAGCAGTTTTAATTGGCTCGTCGGCAAAAATTGGCACGCCATAGTTGGCAGCTTTGAGCTGAGCATAGCCATCAAAATCATCAACTGCCAATGGTTGCTCAATTAACTCAACGCCTAAATCGGCCAAAGCTGGAATCAACGTGGCAGCAGTTTCGCGGCTCCAACCAGCATTGGCATCAACCCGCAAGCGGCTATTGGGCGCAGCTTCGCGAATAATCGCCACGCTGGCCAAATCGGCAGGCCCGCCCAACTTTACCTTGAGAATGGGATAGTGGGCCACGGCCAAGGCTTGTTGACGCAAGGCTTCGGCCTCTTCTATTGGCAAGGTGACTGAGGTTTGGGGTAATTCCAAGCCATTCAAGCCCAAGAGGTGGCGCAAGGGCACGCCAAGTTGCTGGCCCAAACGATCATGTAAGGCCAAATCCACGGCAGCGCGGGCAGCCCGACTTTCAAAATCAAGCTTGCCCAACAGCCAGCTAATTGCTGCTGGATCATAGCTGCTGGTGATTGTGGCGCGATAGCGTTCGAGCCAAGCCTGAATTTTGGCGGCAGTCTCGCCGTGGTAGGCCACCGCAGCGGCTTCGCCCCAGCCATCATCCAAATTCAACAGCACATTATGACGGGTGGTACTAGCACCGTGGGCAATCCGAAAGGTGTTGCGTAAACGAAGTTCAACCGGATAAAGCGCCCATTCCATGGCTATTGCTCCTCGCGAATCCGCCGAATAACGACCAAACCAGGGTTGCCTTGAGCCTGATAGACCTGCTGATGCACTTCATCAATTCGATCAAGCGAAATGCTCCAATTGCGTTGATTGGCATGGATCATCCACTCGTTGTCAAGCGCAATCGAGACGTGGTTAATCCGTTCGTGGCGATAATCTTCGATGTTGCGCAGCACGCCCCAAAACAGCAAATCGCCAGCACCAACCTCTTCACGGCTGATCAAATGGCCAATTTGCGATTGCTGATCGGCATCACGGGGCAATTGCACGCCCAGCCAACGGTAAGCCGCCTGCGCCAAGCCAGAGCAATCGAAGCCAAAGCTGGTTGTGCCTCCCCAAAGATAGGGCACGCCGATCAATTGGCGAACTGCCCGCAGCATATCGTCGATTCCCGATTGATCAGCAGAAAAATCATCGACTGGCGTTAATGAATCGGCTTCGAGCCAGCCAGGCACGCCAGCAGGGGTGCTTATAAAGGCTTTGCCATCGCGAAATTCATCAATTTTAAGCCGAATGCCCCATGGCAACAAGCCAATTTGCTCGCCTTCTAAGCCAAACAATGGCAGCCAGCGGCTGGTAATAACGTGAGTGGCAGCGTTGCGATAATCGCTTGGCTGCTCGTGGAGCACAACGCCGTTGCGATGTACCCAACCAAGATAACCATCGCTGGTGATGACGTTTAACCATTGTTGATCATGGGCGATCACCTCTAAGCCTTCGCCAAAACTGGCCTCGGTGACCAATTCTGAATCGCGGGTGGCCTGCCAGCGCACATCCAACACCCCAAACCCAACCGTTGCAAAGCCGTGTTCGGGCTGCTCGCGCAGCACAATCAACTCATCGCGCACATTCGGCAACAAGGCCAAAAGCGCCGTATGCTGGCTCCGATCCAACACCCGACCACGGAGCACCGTGCCATTGTCTTCTTCGACGTGGGCAGCTAAAATCGTCATGCGCCGACGATCAAATTGGGCTGCATACTGATCAATCGTGGTTTGAAGTGGATGCATCGTTCACGTCCTCTGCTAGCATGAAACCGTGATTGGTAAAAAAGTGGGCCTGTGAACTATTGGCGAGCACGCGAACTTGGACCCGTGGATAGCGCGCTTGGGCTAAGCCATTGAGGGCTGTGCTGAGCAAGGCTTGCTCAAATTGTTGCTGCTGAAAGGCCTGATCAACCGCCAACTGGAGAATTTCGACGGTATTGGCCTGTTTGACCACGACAATTGCGCCCAGCAAACCGCTGCGAGTTTCGATCACAAATGAGCAGGCATCGAGTAAGCGGCCATACTCGCCTTGTAAAGCAGCAAAGGCCCAATCGATGCAGGCCGAGAGGGTTGGCGTAGGCTCGTTGGGGAGCGGTAGGCCAGCGGCATGCACAAGCCGACCCAAATCAACCCCATCGTCGGTGCTTAAATAGCGTAAAGGGTACGGGGCATCAAGCACGCCAAGCCGAGTTGCCGAGTGTAAGGTTTGCCAGTGATCCATGGGGTATCCTTTGAGATCGCGATTAAGGCTATGCTACCATATTTTTGGGTAATCCGAACGATTGCTAGCTCCCCCAAGAGTCCTAGTTTGATAATCCGCCTAAAGACTGAGAGATCGCTACTTGACGGCCTGCAAGCGGCTATGCTATTCTAGGCCTGTTCGAAATCAATTCTGCTATTTTCTTAGATGGAGGCTGCATGATGATCAACTTGATCAACAACCAACTGCGCACTGCAAGTGATGCAGGTACCCATGCGCCCATCTACCTCGTGCTTCTCTCCTAAAGCGATACGCTAATAAGCACCGAGGGCCGTGGGCGTGATTCTAACAACGCTCACGGCTCTTGTTTTCTGCGGCTGTGGACCTGCCTTTCTATGATGGGCCGTGAGCATTCTTTCAAGCAAGATACTCATGGTCTATTACGTTTGTTTAGGAGGCTCCTAGTGTTAATGCTCGACCGCGATGGAACCGTCCTGTGTGTAGAAAAGCCCAAGCCCAAAACCAACGCCATGAAACGGGCGTATGCTGAGTTGCCCCACGAGCCAGATCAAGACCAAACCAGCCGCATTGGCCGTTTGGTCGACTTGGCCTTCGATCAACTTGGCTTCCGGCGCTTGGAATTGCATGTCAGCGACGACCACGCCAGCAAACGTCGATAATTCTCCTCAACGACGAGCGAGTGTTGATCGATCCCATCTATCGCATATCATGGAATTGCTAGCAGCCCTAGCAGTTGACCGGTTCGTGCAACCATTGGATGGAGTACAACAATGCAGCAAGCATCTGCTTTAGTGGTGGCAAATATCTATAAACAATTCGGCACGAGTGAGGTCAAACATTGGCTCACTCGTCGCCCTCGTCCCAACCCTAAGCCTCCGGTCGTTGCGGTTGACCATATCAGCCTCGCTGTGGCCGAAGGCGAAATTTTTGGCTTGCTCGGGGCCAATGGTTCAGGCAAATCAACCTTGATTCGCTTGATCTCAACCTTGCTGATTCCCGATGCTGGCCAGATTCAGGTGTTTGGCCTCGATGTACGCACCGATGAGAAAGCAGTCAAACGCTTAATCAATCGGGTTAGTGTCGAGGCTGCGTTTTTTAAGAAGTTGAGCGCCTTAGAAAACTTAATGTACGCCGCCCGTTTGTACGATCTCAAGCCAGCCTATGCCCGCACTGAATCGGTGCGCATTTTGGCAGCGCTCGGCTTGAAAGAAAAACGCTTATATGAGCCGCTAGAAAATATGTCACGCGGCATGCAGCAAAAAGTTGCCATCGCCCGTGGCTTGCTCACCAAACCACGGCTTTTGCTGCTCGATGAGCCAACCACAGGGCTTGATCCCCGTTCGCGCTCGGATGTGCAACGCTTTGTGCGTCGTTTACGCGACGAATCAAACACAACCGTCTTTTTGACGACCCACGATATGGACGAAGCCGATCGGCTTTGCGACCGCATTGCGATTATCGATGCTGGCAAAATTGTGGCCTTGGATACGCCGCAAGGACTTAAAACCAGCATCGGCCAGCAAATCGGCAAGCCCAACGCCACCATGGAAGACGTTTTTATGACCCTCACAGGCCGCTCGTTGGCCGACGAAGATTTTATGGACGAAGACACCGATTATATGGAGCACAACCATGACCAAACTACTGAACAAAGCATTGAAGGAGCGTGAATGAACGGAACAATCATGCGGGCCCAAAGTGGCTTTTTCTGGGTAAAACTCGACGAAACCGGTGAGACCTTGCGCTGCACCCTGCGCGGGCGGCTCAAAAAAACCAAACAATATAGCGATCTCGCAACGCTCGGCGATTATGTGCGCATCACCCAAACCATGCCAGGCGAGGGCGCTGTCGAAGAGATTTATCCACGGCGCAGCAAGCTCGCGCGAACCGCAATCAAAGGTGCCCGCTTTGAACAAGTGATTGTCGCCAACCTCGATATTGTGTTAATTACCTTTGCTGTTGCTCACCCTGAGCCACATGTGCGCATGATCGATCGCTTTTTGGTCATTGCCGAGGCCAACAATCTCGATGTGGCGATTATTGCCAATAAATGCGATTTAGCCAGCGAGAGCAAACAAGAGGTTTTCAACATCTACGAGCAAATTGGCTACCCAGTGTTTTATACCAGCGTCGCTACTGGCCAAGGCATCGAGCAAGTTCAAGAAGCAATTCATAATAAAATTTCGGCCTTTACTGGCCCCTCAGGCGTTGGTAAATCGAGTTTGCTCAATGCCATTCAGCCAGGCCTGAATTTGCGCACTGGCGATGTGAGCGATGCGGTCAATAAAGGCCAGCACACCACCGTTGCTGGCGAATTGGTGCCCTTGCATGCTGGCGGTTTCGTGGCCGATACACCTGGGATTCGTGAGCTTGGCTTATATCAAATGGAGCCAGACGAACTCGAATGGTGCTTCCGCGAATTCCGACCCTTTATCGACCAGTGTGAATTTAGCGATTGCACTCATACCCACGAGCCAGACTGCGCAGTCTTGACAGCGGTTGAGGGTAGTCAAATTAGCGCCGCTCGCCATCAAAGTTATGTCAAATTGCGTGACCAAACTGCTGAGCAAAGCGCCAGCCAACGCTTTTAAGATCCCTCACCCCCAGCCCCCTCGCTCACTGAATGCGGGCGAGGGGGAGCTTCGTTTTCACCACAAATCATGTAAAAACCATAAAACAAAAGCCCCTCTCTCGCTAGGCGGGAGAGGGGTTGGGGTAAGGGAACCTTAGCGCCGATTGTTATTTTCGGTTGAGCGGGCAATCGAAGGGCCTGGAGTGTGAGATGGTGGCCCAGCGACTTCGCGTACCGATGGTGGTGCTTGCTGCTGTTGGGCTGCATAATCGGCGGCAAATGCGGCCAAAGTGGCATCAGGCTCATAGAAGAAATCGAGGTTGTTGCCATCTTTGGCTTCTTCTTCGGAGACCACGATTTGCACTTTCGCGCCATTTGGAATCCCGCCCGAAGCCAACAAGTCGGCCAATGGGGCATCAATATCCTTCATCAAGCGCGAGCGCAATGGGCGTGCCCCAAAGCGTGGGTCGAAACCACGGCGCAAAATATAATCGCGTGCTTCTTCGTTGAGGCTAATTTCAACCCCATGGCGGCGATATTGATCATTCGATTCAGCAACCATGCGATCGAGCACTTGGCGCAAGGTATCGCTGCTCAATGGGCGGAAGGCGATAATTTCATCGATCCGGTTGATCCATTCAGGGCTAAACACCTTTTGCAGCGATTCGAAACCGATTTGGTAAATTTGTTGGCCGGTTGATTCGACGACCCGATTAGGCGTGCGGAAGCCAATCGTGCGTTGCGAGACATAATTTGCCATTTCCTGAGCGCCAACATTCGTAGTCATAATAACAATAGCGCGTTGGAACGAAACTTTGCGCCCACCGTTGAGCAAAGTAATCTCGCCATCTTCCATAATTTGCAACAACAAATTCCACAGCTCAGACGTTGCTTTTTCAATTTCGTCAAACAAGATCACAGCATTTTCTTGCTCGATTAAATCGGGGTCGAGCAATGGCTTCTGATCGCGTCCGACGTAGGAGGGAGGAGCACCAAGCAAGGCTGAAACTTCGTGGCCTTGGCTAAACAGCGAACAATCGAGCTTGAGGAAACCACCGCCTTGCGGATGCAAAAATGCAGCTAAACGCTTGGCGCATTCACTTTTACCAACGCCAGTTGGCCCCAGAAAAAGCAAAGTTGCCCGTGGGCGTTGCTGGCTACCAGCGCTAAAGCCAAAGCGGGCGCGATTTAAGGCCCGAATTAAGCTTTCGATCGCCCGATTTTGGCCAAAGACACTGCTGCGTAATTCTTGTTCAACCGCATCGAGTGGGTTTTTATCACCGCGCACCGCTCGTTGCATGGAACCGCTGATCGGTGTTTTTTGCTGTTCATCCATACTTTTAACCTCCAAGACAGATACGGCAACCATGGCAAAACCCGTGAGACTATTGTATCCCACGGGTTTTTGCTGAGTCAAGGATGCTTAGTCCTGTTTTTTATGGCGCTACAGGGATGGTATTTAGTACCGCAGGGTTGATAGTCAAGATCTGACCAACGACCCATCCTTCGCTGCCATCGGGAAGCTTGATTTTGAACCAAGCACTATCGCTGCTGCGACCAGTCAAAGTCAGGTTCACACCTGCATCGACCGTCGTGACAACCGCGGCACCAGGTGCTGAGCGCACATTGCCACCATTGAAGGTCACGGCAAATGGTGCATCGCCACTGACTGGAGTAATTTTGTTGACTTCGCTAGCTGGCAAATCGATCGTGCTGCTATTGAGCCAGCCCGATTGGCCACTTTGGCTAATTGCCACCAAGTACCAAACTTCGCCGTTGACTGGCATTTTGACCACGATCCGCGCAATTTCGCCAGCGGTCACGTTGCCACGTTGGTTGGCTGGGCCATATGGGGTGGTGTAAATAATGCCTGGGCGGCTAATTACAACATTATCCAATGGCACTGGCACGCCACCAGCAACAGCAGTTGGTTCGACTGGTGGGGTAACTTGGGTTACTGGCGTAGCACCATCAGCAGGGGTTGGCACGACGGTTCCGGAAACTGGTTCAGTTGACTCAACTGTTGGCGTAACATCGACGGGAGTTACCGCAGCATCGCCCAAGAAGCGATCGAGGGCATCGCCCTTAATTTCAATTGGTTCGTTGGCGGTGGCCAAAACTGCACCCTCAGCGTTGGCAACCGTCACTTGGACAGTATATTCCGATGATTTGCGGCCATCTTCGTGGTCTTCGATTTCGGGAATGGTTAACCGAGCTTTGCCAGCGGCCACGGTCGTGGTCATGGCAGAGGTATCAAAAAACTCAAATGGCCGGCCATCTTCCAATAAGATCGCTCCCACTTGGCTATTGTCAGGGGCATCTGTGGCAATGTTGATTTGAGCCGTTAATTTGCCATCGCTTACAATCATGCTGGCGCGCTCAATGTCGAGGGTGGTTTCGGCCACGGGGGTAGGCACAATTTCTTCGTCACCACCTTGGCTAATCACGCCATAGGCCACAGCGCCAAGCACCAAGATCAGCACAAGGCCGACCAAAATCATCCCAAGCCCGCCACCTTTTTTTGGTTCTTCGGGGGTTGGCAAGGAGGTGTAGTCAGTTGGAACGTAGTCAGCAGGCAACGAAAGTTGATCGGGGACTTTTTTGCGCCGTAACTGCCAAACAGTCGTTGGCTGAGAACGTGGTGTTAAGGCAACTTGAGACATTCGGCTCGCCTCCCCCACGAAGTGTGGGTTACTAAAAAATGCAAAGTTATCGCTTTAGGGCGTATTATAGCGAGGAGAGATTGATTTGACAACGAAGCCAAGTTTTGGCTTTGATACAATAGCCTAGCATTAGTGTCAAGCGAGGTCGTCTTATGCGGTTGATCGTGGTTCGTCATGGTGAAACAGCCTGGAATGCTGAACGTCGTTATCAAGGCCATTTGCCCATTCCCTTGAATGCACGTGGACGCGAACAAGCGTTACGCGCCGCTCAACGGCTCGCCACATTAACAATTGATCAGCTTTATGCCAGCGATATTGCCCGGGCTTGGGAAACTGCCAGCATCATTGGCGCACACATTGGGCTGGCTCCGCAAGCCTTGAGCGATTTACGCGAGATTAACGATGGTGATTGGGCTGGCCACACGCCAGAAGAATTGCACAATCTCTTTCCCGATCATATGCAATTAATCAAACTCAACCCTGACAGCACCCAACGGCTCAATGGCGAATCGTATGCTGAATTGCAACAGCGCATGGCCAACGCCTTCGATCATTTTGTTGCCAATCATCGTGGCCAAACCGTGGTCGCAGTTTCGCATGGCGGGGCGATTCGAGCCTTGGTTTGCCATCTGTTGGCAGCACCACTCCGCCATTTTGGCCGTTTATGGCTCGATAACGGCGCGTTCGTCGAAATTGTGGCCCACGGCGATGAATGGCGCGTTTTGCGGGTCAACGATGCCGCTCACCTCGACGGGGTGTTTGCCAAGGGGGAGTAGCGAATTATGAAGGATGAATTATGAGGGATGAAGGGAAAAGGCTGAAATCAGAAGGCAAAACTCAGAAAGGATGAAGGGGCGAGGGATCAGGATTCAGGGGCGAGGGGGTGGGAATTTAACGCAGAGGCGCAGAGGGTGCGAGGCTGAAGGCTCTAGGCTATCGGAACGTTTTGTGGAGTTTCAAACAATAGCCCATAGCCAAAAGCCTATAGCCTAATTCGCGCTCTTCGCGGTTTCAACCCTATGCTCTATGCTCTATGCTCTATGCTCTATGTTCTGTGCTCTTTGTTCTTTGTTCTCGCTCCCGTGCTATAATCCCACGGTGAATTTTTTATGTCCTGTGAGGAGTATCAAACCAATGCGCCGAACAACCACGATTGCGCTTTTAGCGCTTGTATTAGCCGCCTGTGGTTCTGCTGAATCAACCGCAATGCCAACGCTCGAACCACGCCCGACCAGCGCACCAACTGCCGAAGTTGCCCCAACCGAGGCCAGCACTGGCCGACCAACTTCGGCTCCAAACGACACTGGCAGCAATCCAAATCCAGGTTCGTCCAAGCAATATGCCAGCGAGCCAGCCATGACGATTGATGTCAATAAGCAATATATCGCCACGCTCAAAACCCAAAAAGGCGATATTGTGATTGAACTCAATACCAAAAATGCGCCACGCACAGTCAATAACTTTGTGTTTTTGGCCCGCGAAGGTTTCTACGATAACGTGACCTTCCACCGCGTGATTCCTGGCTTTATGGCGCAAGGTGGCGATCCAACCGGCACGGGTATGGGTGGCCCAGGCTACAATTTTGGCAATGAGTATAATGATACCACTAGTAATTTGCTCTTCGATAAACCTGGGGTTTTGGCAATGGCTAATACTGGTCAACCAAATAGCAATGGCTCACAATTTTTCATCACCTTGGCTCCAGCAATGCATTTAACCCCCGATGCCTATACGATCTTCGGCCAAGTTACCGCTGGCCAAGATGTGGTTGATCAAATCAGCCCTCGCGATCCAGATATGGGCGGCGCACCTGGCGATGCAATTTTGACCGTCACGATCGAAGAAAAATAATGAATCATTTATATAAAATCTAGCATTCTTAAATCATTTAATCACTAATTCAAAGGCTCCTTGATTCTTCGAATCAAGGAGCCTTCCAACAAAAATTTGCAGGTTTTTTACTATTAATGTATATTTACAAATGATTGTACTTGAGTAATATAGGAAAGGATTCAAAGAATGAGTAAATTATGGCGGAAGGTTCTTGCCGTTGGGTTTATGTTTTCTTTGATGTTGGTTATTGTACAACCTGCTTCAGCGACTACAAATGTAGTCGTGCCCTGGAACGGCATTGTCTATCATGAGTGCATCCTTACTGATTTTGTGGTAACCACTCAAATCAACCCATCACAAATCTATGCAGAATGCCAAAGTCCAGGTAATGGCCCAGGTCATACTACTCTTAAATATGACAAAAGAACCTATACAGGGTCGTATTTTCAAAGTATTACCACCACAGAAGTCAGTATTTGGGGTAATAAAGTTGGGATTAAAGCAATCCCCTAAGATGGATCAAATATTGAAAATTCGATCTTAATTTAAAATCAAGAAAAACTCAACTGTGCTGGCTGTAGGGAAATCCTTAGTTCAAGCACAGTTGATTTTTGTATTAAGCTTTTTATAATGCCTCTTCTAAATTAATTTCGCTTAACGTAATCATGTGGCGTAGTCAGTAATTCGACTACGCCACTGACCAAACTGTAGTAGGCTCCCACAATTCGCAGCAACCCAGCGTGCTCACGTTGGGCCAATAATGGAATCTGCTGCAACTCCAGCACTGTATGCAGCACATTTGCCCGAATCGCCGCATCCAAACGATTCGGATCATGACTATCAATTTCAGCAACTGCTGGCCGCAGATGATCAACTAAGACGGCAATCCGATCAGGCGCAGTCTGCTGCTTATCAAGCATCGATATTGTTGCTTTGACCGCACCACAATGCTCATGACCAAGCACCACCAGCAACGGAATCTCCAACACATCAGCACCAAATTCGATGCTGCCAACCGTCACTTCATCGATCGCATGGCCCGCGGTGCGAATCACCAACAAATCGCCAAAGCCACAATCAAACAACAATTCAGGAATCACCCGCGAATCGACGCAGCCGAGGATCATGGCAAACGGATGTTGGGCTTGGGTTAATTGTTGGCGGTAGAGGCTATCGTGATGGGGATCGAGGGGATGGTTGGCGACAAAGCGGGCGTTGCCAGCAAGCAAAAAGGCCAGCGCCGCCGCCGCATCAACGGTTAATGTTTGCAGATCAGGTAAAACAACTGGTGGAGCCATGGGAAAACCCTTCCTTGTATGCAAAGCAGCATTGCTACCAGCATAGCAAGCGGTGGCTCCAACACCGTTATGGTTCCGCTACCCAAGATGTATATCTAAAGACTATGGGTTGATTGAGGCGTTCCCTCAGCCCGCAACCACATCTCCTTCCAAGAGTAGATTTTTAGTAAAGCGCGGTGGTCAAACCCCCTCACCCCAACCCCTCTCCCACTGAACGCGGGCGAGGGGGAGCACCGTTTTTACCAACAATTTGAGGCAGAACCACAATATTAAAGCCCCTCGCCCATCAGATGGGAGAGGGGTTGGGGTGAGGGAATCTTGACTCCTACCACCGAAAGCCTATTGGAAACGGGGAGCACCGTGGTTTTTACCAACAAATTGCGACAAAACCAGAGGATTAAAGCCCCTCGCCCGCCGCGTGGGAGAGAAGTTAGGGTGAGGGAATCTTAATTCCTAGAAAAACTCGACTGTGCCGCTATCAAGGCTATAGTAGCCGCCGATAATGCGTACTTTGCCAGCTGCTTCAAGCTCTGCCAACAACGGCGCTGCTTTCAGGGCAGCAACAGTCAATTTGGTATTTTCGCGCACAACCGCATCCAGCAAATCACTTGGTTCTTGCTCTGTGGCTGTAACTGCATCATACGCTGGCCGAATATGCTCCACAATCGAAACAATTTGGTCGGGGGCTGGAGTGTTGCTTTCGATCGATTCGATCGTGGCATTGACTGCGCCACATTTTTCATGGCCCAACACCAGCACCAGCGGCGTGCCCAACTCGGCAACCCCAAACTCGATGCTGCCAATTTCAACTGCATCAATCACATGGCCCGCCGTACGCACCACCAACAAATCGCCAATGCCGCGATCGAACACCACTTCTGGCCCAACCCGTGAATCGACGCAGCCAACAATGGTGGCAAACGGTTTTTGGCCTTTGGCCGTGGTGCTGCGGCGCTTGGCATCTTGGTTGGGATCAATCGTGCGATTGGCGACAAAACGGGCATTGCCATCTTTGAGCAGTTGGAATGCACTATCGGCGTTAAATTCAACTGGCTCAGTCGTTGCCGCAGGCAGAAGCGTTTCTTCGGCCCCGCAACCAGCTAACAACCCTACCGTCAGAATGCCAGAGGCCCCTAAAAATTGGCGGCGCGATAGCTTGCCCAAATCCATGAGCACAACTCCTTAGATAGCTATAATCCAATTTGTTGATTATAGCTCTAAGCAAATTGCCAATCAAGCATTTTGGGCTTGCTCCAAAAAGGCCCGAATCGCGCCATAGGCAATTTCTGGTTGCTCCAGCACGCTCATATGCCCAGCATTGGGAATTGTGACCAAACTGGCGTGAGGCAAGGCATTGACCATCGCATGGGCATCGTGGGGCGTGGTAATTTGGTCGTCATTGCCAACAATCACCAAGCTTGGCATCGCCATCGTCGAAAGATATTGGGTTGAGTCGGGGCGACTAGCCATCGCATGGGCGGCGTTGGCAATCGTTTTTGGATTGGTCGTCAGCATCATACTGTTGAGGCGTTCAACCAAACGCTGATCTTCGGCGTTGGCTGGGCTGAGCAATTTAGGCAACATTTGGGCGGCAATCGGTGCAGCGCCTTCGCGGAGAGCGGTCTCAGCAGTTTTAAGCCGATTTTGCTTGGCTTCGTAGTTATCGGATGTGGCTTTGGTATCAATCAACACCATTGCCCACAAATGTTCGGGATAGCGCCGCGCCAAATTCAACGCAATATAGCCACCCATCGATAAGCCCAGCACCGCAGCGCGATCGATGCCCAAGCGATCCAACAATTCGATCAAATCGTTGGCCTGATCGTCGAGCGTCCAACTATCGCTGCCACTTGATTCGCCAAAGCCACGCAGGTCGGGGCTAAGCACTCGATAGCGGCTGGCTAAAGCCATGCGGGCTTCATCCCACATCGAGCGGTTGAACGGGAAGCCATGAATACACAGCACGACCTCGCCATCACCAGTATCATCGTACATCAAACTACGACCACGAACGTCAATCGGGGGCATGAGCAAGCTCCTTCCAAAATAATACACTCGTTGATCGTGGACGCGGTACAATAGCATGCTAGGAGGGTTATTATGGATTGGCAGCTTTATATGCGTCCAGGGTGTCATTTATGCGACGAAGCCGAGCATTGGCTAGAACCACTAGCTCACGAGTTTCAGGCTCGGCTGGTCTGTATCAATATTCTCGATGAGATAACGGTGTATGAGCGCTATAAGTATAAGATACCTGTGCTGCAAATTGCAGCCCAATTTTGGTACTATCCGTTTAATGAGACCCAAATACGTGCGTCACTTCACTCCCAACCTAGCCCAAATCAAGGAGTTTAACCATGCTAGGCCGATTAGCCTCATTTGGATTAATTCTATGCTTGCTGGCTGCATGTGCCAGTCAAACCAACTCCACAGCACAAAGCCTGCCAGCCTCAGCCGTAAGCCTCGCCCAAAATTTAAGTTTGGCCGAAGGCACAGTGCAAATTGGCGAGCAAATTCCCGAGCTGAGCTATGAGCAAGCAGGCAAAAAAGTCACGCTCAGCGATTTTCGCGGCAAAGTCGTGGTGCTCAATTTTTGGCAAACGACCTGCGTGCCATGTCGCACCGAAATGCCCGATTTCGAAGCAATTGCCCGCGAACGCCAAGATGTGGTCTTTATTGGTGTGAACAAAGATGAAAATGCCGAGGTTGTGCAGCGTTTTGCCAGCGAAGTTGGGGTAAGCTATGTATTGCCACTCGATCGCGATGGCAGCATTAGCAAAGCCTTTAATGTCAATTATCTGCCCACAACCTATTTTATCGATCGCGATGGGCTGGTGCAAAAAATCCATGTCGGAGCCATCAGCCGCTCGCAAGCCAATAAGCTGATCAGCGATTTTGGGCAACCCTAAGCGCTGAAACCAACCCCCAAGTAGCAGGAGTAAGCCCGATCATGAATGAACGTGATCTCAATCGTTTAGTGCTTGAAAAGGCCAAGCAACAAGTTGAAGCCCACAAAGCCGAGCGCGAAGTCATTGTGCAAGAGGCGCGGAAGCCCAAACCGCTGCCAGAGCGCGACGAACGCCCAGCTTTGTGGGGCTTGCTCGGCGTATTGTTGACCTTGACCATCGCTGGCCTGTTTTTGATTCCAGGCGGTTTCACCGAAAAACTCAGCTGGGTGGTGCATGGCGTTTGCTCCAAGGAACATACGCTCAGCCTCGGCGGCACGATGATGCCGCTCTGTCAGCGCAACACTGGCTTATATAGCGGTTTCTTGGCGACAATCATCACGCTGGTTGCCATGGGCCGTGGCCGCGCCGCCAAATTGCCACCCTTGGCGATTGGGATCGTGCTGATTTTGAGCGTCGGCTGGATGGGCAGCGATGGCTTTAACTCGCTGCTGCTTGATATTGGCAACTACAATCTCTACACGCCGCAGCCAATCTTGCGGATTCTTTCTGGCTTGGCGATGGGCATTAGCATGGGCACGATGATTTTATTTGCCTTCAACATTAGCGTGCGTGCCAACGCCCGCACCGACCAACGCATTATTGGCGGTTGGCGCGATTACGCGATTTTGGTGGCGGTGGCGGTTTGTCTGTTTGTGCTGACCCAACTGGCCTCGCCGTTTATCGCCTATCCCTTGGCAATCTTCAGCACGGTGGGCATTCTCAGCGTGATGTTTATCGTCAATATTATGATTATTGCGATGATTACCCGCAGCGAAAATACGGTTGTGCGTTTGACTCAACTGGCTCGCCCAGCCATGGTTGCCTGCGTCATGACGGCAATTGAATTTGGCTTATTGGCTTGGCTACGGATCATCATGGAACGCTCAATGGCTTAGTGAATTTTTGGAGGTATCTTGGCATGCCACAGGCTGCAATTAATGGCATTACGCTCAATTATGAAGTCGCAGGAACCGGCGCACCCTTACTGTTAATTATGGGGTTGGGCGGCACGCTCGATGGCTGGCGCAAAGAGTTGCCATTCTTAACTGACCATTTTCAAGTAATTTATTATGATAATCGTGGGGTCGGTCAAACCACTGCCCCAACCGATTTCACCGCCTACAGCATGGAGCATTTCGCTGCCGATGCAATTGGCTTGCTTGATCATCTTGGCATCGAGCGCGCCCACGTTTGGGGCGTTTCAATGGGAGGCATGATTGCCCAACATGTGGCGCTGAATTACCCTGAACGGGTGCAAGGCTTGGTATTGGGTTGCACGCTCTCACATTACACCAACGACCCAAGCAACATTCCAACGCTGCCCGCCGAGTTTCACGCCGAAGCGAGCAACCTTGCCCCAGAGGCTTGGGTGTTGGAATTGATGCTCAGTGGAACCCAAAAAAGTGCCGAGCAAGTGATGCAAGATAGCGTGCGCTTTAATTTTGCTCCTGCCTTTGTTGCCGCCCATCCCGATGTCATCGAAGAATATATCGAGGTTGGGATGCGCAATCATGGCCCAGCGCATGGCTTTATGGGTCAATGGAGCGCAATTATGAATCACAGCACAATCGAGCGCCTGCCCAAGCTTCAGCACCCGACGCTGGTGCAACATGGCGATGCCGATGCTTTGGTACCGATTGGCAACGGGCGATTGCTGGCATATTTGCTGCCTCATGCAGAATTCCAGTTAATTCCTGGGAGTGGTCATTGCTATTTCATCGAGCAGCCAGAGCTAGCCAGCCAAGGAGTCAAAGCGTTTTTGCAAAGTCTCTAAGCGTTTGGGCAATTGATGAGCAGGCTGGTCGCACAGCCTGCTTCTTTTTTTAGCTGAGGAACCCTGCATGCAGCCAAAGTACCGAGCTTGGTTGGCCGGAGCCAAAGCCGAGCTACCAATTATTATGGGCGGAATTCCGTTTGGAATTATTTATGGGGTAACTGCATTAAAACTTGGCTTATCGCCATGGTTTATTCAAGCCATGTCGACGATCGTATTTGGCGGCTCCTCGCAGATGATCATTGCTCAAATGTTTGGCTCATTCGCACCGAATCTGGCGATTATTCTCACATCGACGGTGGTCAATTTACGCCATGCCCTGTATAGCGCCTCGCTTGCGCCGTATGTGCAACCGCTCAGCCGTTGGTGGAAGGTGCTGTTGGCCTATTTGCTAACTGACGAGGCCTATGCCGTAGCGATTACCAACTATCAAGAACGTAACGACCCTGAGCATGGCCATTGGTTCTTTTTTGGGGCTGGCTTTATGCTCTGGATCTCATGGCAAATCAGCACCGCAATTGGTATTTTGGTTGGCAGCCAACTTCCGCCCATGCCAGTCTTGGATATTGCCGCAGCGCTGACATTTATTGGCATTTTGATTCCGATTCTGCGTGATAAAGCACTGATTGCAGCGGCGATAACTGGAGCGAGTGTAGCGGTGCTTGCATCCGGCTTGCCCTATAAACTCGATTTAATGGCAGCGGCAGTCGTGGGTATTGGGGTTGGCTTAGCGATTGAAGGGAAGCAAGCATGAGTCTGTGGCTCACGATTGTGGTGATTGGCGTGATCACCTTTGCTATTCGCTATTCGTTCATTGGGCTGGTGAATAACGCCGACTTTCCAGCGATCGTTCAGCGCGGCCTGCGCTTTGTGCCGGCAGCAGTGTTGGCGGCGATTATTGCTAGTGATTTAGCGATCAGCAATAAACAAATTGATCTGATTAATCCCAAAATGGCTGCTGGGGCAGTGGCGATCATTATAGCTTGGTATAGCCGTCAAGTAATACCGACCCTAGTTGCTGGATTTATCGTGTTTTTGCTGCTCAATTAGTTGCAGGTCGGGCAGTTCTCCCGTAGAATAGAGAGGCAGCATCCTTGATCGACAAAGGAGACGACACAATATGCAGCTGATTGGCAATCTGGGCATTTTAGGCTTTGGCTTCGCGCATCTTGTGCTTGGAGCCGTTTTATTAGCGACAGGCTATCGCACCCTAACCAAAGAAATTATTCCACGCTTAATTGAAGCCCGACCAAGCGTCGGCGCGCGCGTAGGAGCAGTTTTGGGTGGGGTCGGTTGGACAGTCGCCGTTGCGCTGTTTTGCTTCCTGGTTGCGGGGCGGGCTGCCCAAATGGTGTTATAAGCCATTTATTGCAACGCTCAACGAATCAACAACAGCATAATCGCATTGATCGTATCAACACTATTTACACTGAGGCATTATGCGTTCATCGATTCGTCAACGTTTTGGCTTGGGCCTAATCATCCTTGTAATTGTGGTGGGCAGTGCCAATGTTATTGCTCGCTGGTCACTGGGCAAGTACCGAACTGATGTCGAGTCGCTGATCGATCAAACGATTCCGCAGCTCGATTCATTATTGCGTTTGCAAACCAGCGCCCAAGGCGTTACCCAAAATACGCTGGCCTTTTTACAAACCAACGACGATCAATACTTGCTCTCGCGCACTGGTTGGGTGCGTGAAACTGAACGCCTGATTGGCGTGATGGATGGCTTAACGGGCGATACCAACCAGCCAACCCAAGATTCGTATGTTGCGCTACGCCGCTCGGTGCAATCGATTATTGAAGATACCCAACTCTTTATCGACAAAGCTGCGACAGACGACCCCCGCGTGATCGAACGTCGATTCGACCAAGTGCGCGATTTGAATTTATCCTTCGATACCCGCTTCAAAGCCTACCGCGATTTAGTGACCGATGATGGCGTTCAACGCCGCGCCAATATCTCCAACAACCCCTTGCGTTATATGAATGTGCTGGGGGTGATTGCCGTTTTAGCGCTGATTGGGCTGATGGCTTTATTCCAATATATGGTGTTCAAGCCAATTCGCGCCTTACAACAAACCGCCCAAACCGTCGCTGCTGGCAATTATCAGCAGCGAGCTGAGGTCAAGCGCCTCGATGAAATTGGCGATGTGGTGGTGGCCTTCAACCATTTGCTCGATAGTATCAACAACGAGCAGCAAGCATTACGCGATCAGGTTGAACGTGTCGATCAAGCCCGCAATGAGGCCGAAACTGCTCGCAGCGATGCAGCTGCACAACTCGAAACCATCCAAAATCAACGGGCAATTATTCGCTCGATGAGTGTACCGATTTTGCCTGTTGGCAAGCGCATGTTGGTTGTGCCATTGATTGGCGAACTCGGCCCACAACGGCTAAAAACCTTGCAAACCAATGTGCTGGGCCGCATCTCGACCGATCGCCCACGCTGGATTATTATCGATGTTACGGGCGTGCCAGTGATCGATAATCTGGTCAGCCAAGCCTTCTCAGAGCTGATCGATAGCGTGCGGCTGTTGGGTAGCGAGCCAATGCTGGTTGGCATTCGGCCAGAAGTTGCCCAAGCGCTCGTTTCCACCGGCATGAATTTCAATAGTTTGGTGGTTGAGGCAACCTTGCAAGCAGGCATTGCCTACGCCGAACGCCATAGCTAGAGCTTAAGATTCCCTCACCCCAACCCCTCTCCCACAGAGCGGGCGAGGGGCTTTCATCCCGTGGTTTTTGCATGATCTGTGGTAAAAATTGGTGCTCCCCCTCGCCCGCGTCCAGTGGGAGAGGGGGTGAGGGAACCTCAATTATTGGCGATTCATGGCGTGAATCATCTTCAGGCCTTCGTGCGTGAGCCATGGGTCAACGTGGTCGATCACATGGGTTTCGCTCGCGATAATATCAGCAATTACTTCTGCTTGGCCACCAGTTGCCACCACCGTGCCACGCGCACCCAACTCCTGCCACATGCGGGTGATCAAGCCTTCAACCAACCCAGCATAGCCCAAAACAATCCCTGATTGCATATAGTGCGAGGTGTTTTTGCCAATGACGCGCGGCGGGCGGGCTAATTCCACATGGTAAAGTTTGGCAGCAGCCCGAAACAGCGCATCAGCCGAAATCCCAATGCCTGGGGCAATCGCTCCGCCAATATAATCGCCCTCAGCAGAAATCACATCAAAGGCTGTTGCCGTGCCAAAGGCAATCGCAATCACTGGCCCGCCGTAGCGGCGAAAGGCTGCTACCGAGTTGGCAACCCGATCAGCGCCAAGTTCGCGCGGCGTGTCAATCAATAAACGCATGCCAGTTTTGATGCCTGGGCCAATGACCACTGGCTCAACATTCAAATAGGTGCGGCTTAATTCGCTAAAAACACTGGTTAATGGCGGCACAACGCAGGAAATTGCGCAACCCTCAATCTGATTGATCGATATGCCCCGCAGTTCAAACAAACTGCGCACCAAAACCGCATATTCATCGGTTAATTTTTGGCGCTGGGTTGATAACCGCCAATGCGCCACCATCTGATCGCCATCCCATGCGGCGATTTTGCTATTCGTATTGCCAATATCAATCGTAATTAACATGTTGCTTTTTCCACATCAGCGTGAATCAAAAATCCAATCCATTATTGCATACTTTTGCTTTTTCAACTATTTTTAACAATTCATCAATGCACGCAGCAACGAAACAATGATAATATAAGCACAGAATTAGCTCTTTTTTGGCTAGGGAGCGTACCCGTGGCCGTTCAAGTTTGGATTGGCGAAAAGCCCGAACACCCTAATGAGCGCAAAGCAATTATTGCCTTAGCCAACGGTCTCGACCGATTGGAAGGCCTATATGTCATGCTGGCGAATTTTAGCGTCGGTGGCCATACCATTGACCTTGTGGTGTTGAAGAACGATGCAGTCTTTATTGTCGAAATGAAGCACTGCGATGGCAAGGTTTATGGTTCGGTCAATGGCCGCTGGAAGGTTGTCAGCAGCTCAGGTTCGGTCAAATGGCTCAATCAAGGCCGCAAAAATCCCTATAATCAAGTGATTGCCTATTACTATGCGGTGCGGAATTTCTTGCACGACCATCAGCACGAGATTATGTCGGAGCAAAAGGCTAGCCAAACCGATTTTCGCGCCTGCAAGCGCCTAATCGTGATCTCGCCTATTTTGGAGCGCGGCTCGGAAATTCATCTCGATTGGCGGGTGAACGTCAAAGGCTTGGATGAATTACCAACTCACTTGGTCACCGAACGCACCGACGAAATTAGCTTCACCGATGAGGAAATGCTCAAAATTCCGCGTTTGCTGAATTGCTCGATTTGGGAAGAAGTGAATCAATTGGTGGCTGGGGTTATGCCAGCGTGGGATGATACGCCCTCTGATCCGCCGCCGCCAGTCGTCGTGCCTGAGCCAATTGTTGTGCCAGAGCCAGTCGTCGCGCCAGCGTTACCCAAAACATGGCAACAACGAGTGCGCGATAGTTCGCTGCGCACTCGATTCAATGTGTTGGGTTGGGCGGTTATCTCGCTCTTGTTGATTTTGGTGCTGGTGCAGGGCCGCAATATTACGATTATCTCAAATGCGCCAACACCTGAGATCTATGGCACAATTCCGGTTCCGGCGGCTTCGCCAACCCCAAGCGGCTGTATTACGACCTTTGGCCAGACCATTCGCAAAGCCCGCGATCCGGTTTCCTATCAATGGTATACGATCGATAGTCGCGCCAGCGAAGAGGCCTATGTGGCAGTAACCCTTGATCGGGTGCAATTTTGCGCCGATCAGATTGTGCTGCATTGGAGTGTGCGCAATACCACCCCTGGCATCGTGCAATTGGGCCTGACGAATAATAATATTGCGGTCAGCGATACCAGCGGCATTGTCTATCGTTTGCGCGAAGAACGCCAAACCATCCGCGTGCGCAACGGCAAAATGAGCACCGGCACGGCAACGATTCCACGCTCGGTCAATTCAAACGCCAACACCTTGACCATCGAATTGCTCAGCGAGCCATTTGGCGGCCAATTATGGACGGTGCAAGTACCCAAAAAATGAGAACATAGAGCATAGAGCATAGAGCATAGGAGTTGGGGATTGGGAGCGAGGGGTCAGCGATTAGGCTATTGGCTATTGGCTTTGGGCTAGAGTCGGATTAGTTAACGCAGAGGCGCAGAGAAATAATGGCTTTGGGCTATTGGGAAATCAATCTGAGGCGAAAAAACTTAACCTTCGTGCTCTTCGCGGTTTCAACTGTTGACCTTTGACTTAGGAGTCGGATTATTTAACGCAGAGGCGCAGAGAACCGATGGCTATTGGCAATCGGAACATATGATGATAAATGATTGCTGAATTCAATAGCCTACAGCCTATAGCCACACTAGCCTTCGCGCTCTTCGCGGTTTCAACTTTTTGACTTCTGACTTCTGACTTTTGACCTTTGCTTTTGACTTTACTATGGCACAACTAACTGGCAACTTAGAACGCATCACCTATCGCTCGGAAGAAACGGGATATACCGTGGCGCGGTTAAAAGCCCAAGGTCAGCGCAGCGTGATTACGATTGTTGGGCGCTTGCCCGATGTGCAAGTGGGCGAAAGTTTGCAACTCGAAGGCGAATGGACAGAGCATCGCACCCATGGGCGGCAATTTGAGGTCAGTAGCTATCAGACCACCCGCCCAACTGGCAACGAAAGTATTGTGCGCTATTTGGCCTCTGGATTATTGCCTGGCATCGGCCCAGTTAATGCCCAACGCATCGCCGATACCTTTGGCGAGGCAACTCTCGATGTGCTCGACCAAACGCCCGAACGCTTGCGCGAAGTCAAAGGCTTGGGCACCAAGAAAATCGCCGCAATTATCGCCGCGTGGCAGGAGCAACGCTCAATCAAGGCCTTGTTGGAATTAGGCCAAGCAGTTGGGCTGACCACAGGTTTGGCGTTGCGCATTTTTCGCCATTACGGCGAGCAAGCCAGCCAAGTCGTGCAGCACGACCCCTATCGCCTAGCCTTGGAAATTGAGGGCATTGGGTTTCCAACCGCCGACCAAATTGCCCAAGCCTTGGGCGTAGCTCGCGATGCGCCAAGTCGGGTGATTGCAGGCTTGCGCTATACACTCGGTACAGTTGCCAACAGCGAAGGCCATTGTGCCCTGCCCCAAGCAGCATTAATCGAGCAAACTCAAGCGATTTTGGAATTGCCGCGGAGCTTGATTGCTGAACAATTGACGCTTGCAACTGAAGCGGTCTTGTTGGTGCTTGATGGCGATTTGGTTTATTTGCCAGCCTATTATCATGCCGAAACTGAATTGGCCGCCAACTTGCAACGCTTGCAACAATTGCCCAGCGCAATTCAATTGCGTTTCAAGCAGCAAAGCGATGCAATTATTCTACGCCAATTGCATAATGCCAATTTCGATTTGAGCCAACGCCAAGCAGAAGCAGTGCTCGCCGTGTTGCGCTCAAAAGTGGTGTTGCTGACTGGCGGGCCTGGCACTGGCAAAACAACGACCGTGCAGGCGATTTTGGCTTTGTTGCAACAGGTTGGGTTGCGCACAATTTTGGCCGCACCAACTGGCCGTGCCGCTCGCCGCCTTGGCGAAACGACCAATCATCCAGCTGCCACGCTGCATCGCACCTTGGAATATGCTGGCGGCGTTGGCAACGACCGCTGGGGCCGCAACGAGCACAATCCCTTAGCCGCCGATTTGGTGGTTATTGACGAAACTTCAATGCTTGATATTTTGTTGGCGCATCATGTGGTTAAGGCCTTGGCTCCAACCACACATTTGCTTTTGGTTGGCGACCCCGATCAATTGCCAGCGGTTGGGGCTGGTGCGGTATTGCGCGATTTATTAGCGAGCAACAGCATCACCACCGTGCATTTGGATACGATTTTTCGCCAAGCAGCCGATAGCCAAATTATCACCAATGCCCATGCGATCAATCAAGGCGAACTGCCGAGCGTCAATCGCGGCGATTTTTATTGGTTTCCGCGCAGCAACCCTGCCGAATGTAGCGCGATGATTGTTGAGTTGTTGACAACCCGCATTCCGCGCCAATTTCCCCAATTCGATCCCTTGCGCGATATTCAAGTTTTGGCGGCAACCCATCGCGGCGCTGCGGGTGTGCTCGAACTCAATAGCCAACTGCAGGCTGCACTCAATCCAGCCATGCCAAATCTGCAAGAAGCAACCCTTGCAGGAACCCTCTTTCGCGAAGGCGATCGGGTGATTCAGACCCGCAACAATTATGATCTCGATGTGAGCAACGGCGATTTGGGGCTAATTCAAACAATCGACCACGATCAACGCACCGTCAGCGTCTATTTTGATGATACGCGCACGGTGGTCTATCAATGGAATGAATTTGATGAAGTGGCCTTGGCCTATGCGATTAGCGTGCATAAAGCCCAAGGCTCGGAATACCCCGTGGTGATTGTGCCAATGTTGCGCTATTACAATGTGCTGCTCAATCGACCATTGCTGTATACGGCAATTACCCGCGCCCGCCAATTAGTAATTTTGACTGGCGATTGGCAAGCGGTCGAGTTTGCCATCGCCCAGCGCCGCAGCATCCAACGCATTACTGGGCTGATGCAGCGGTTTACAGAACATAGAGCATAGAGCATAGAACATAGGCGCTGAGGATCGGTAATTGGGGGTTGGGGTTGGCTATGGGCTATCGGCAAATAATCAAAAGTAATCTGTGGCTAAAAAACTTACCCTTTAGCCAAAAGCCGATAGCCTATAGCCTCATAACAACTCAGCTCTAAACTCGATAGACAAAGCCCAAGAATCGCGTATGCTAAAGCAGATCAGCCAATTTAGGGTCTGTTTTTAGGTTTTTGCTCACAGTTTGGGGCGTATAATGCGCTTAACTGGAGTTTTGTAGTGGACGATGTGCCAGCGTTGTCACATCAGTAAGGAACATCATGGGAAACTTTCTTTTAGCAATGCTGCGTGGCTTTATTGGGCGTTGCCCGTTGTGCGGCAAGGGTAAGCTGTTTCGCAGTTATTACGATATTCACCCAAATTGTAGCGTTTGCGGCGTTGGCTACGAGGCCACGGGCAATCAAAGCACTGGGGCAATGGGCATTAATATTGTGCTCACCATCTTTTTGGGCTTTATTGGCGGCATTTTCTTGGTAATTTATGCCAGCGACCAGCTGATGATGGGCTTATTGGCCTTGCTGGTTGTCATGTCGATTTTTCATATTATCTTCTATCGCTTTGCGCGTGGCCTGTGGCTGGGCCTGATGGTCGCAACTGGCGACCTTGAAACTGGCAAAGACGAACGCGGCTAAAATAAAGAATGAACAATGCGGGATGAATATGTATATTCATCCCGCATTGTTGTTATTGCTCACAGCCAACGCGATAGGCATCTAGCTCACGATTCTTGAGCATGGCATTAATTCCCAATTGGCGGGCTTGCGGGCAAAATTGGCTGGTTTGCGCCCCAGTATCAGTGTATTCAATGGCAAAAACTGGCTTGCCAGCAGCAATAAATGGGCTTAATTCGTCACACCAGCCTTGATCAAAACAATCCTCGGTTAAGGCCCAATCGTAGTATGCCAGCAACTCGCCAACTTGCTCGGAATCATTTTTGAGGCCAATCGATAAGCCTCGGCTATGGGCTTCGTTGGCCAGCCAGCGATTGTAGGCCAATTGATCATTGGCGTTCAGGGGAAAGCCAGTTGGGTTTTGGTAGCCATTGATATTATCTGGCTCGATGCCATCAAAACCTTTGCTTTTGCATTCGTCCATGCGCGCCCGCATAATCGGCGCAAGCAGCTCGATTTGGCGAATATCAAGCCATTTTTCACCAGGCCAACCCTCATAATCGTTGCCCAACACGCTGCTTGGAAACGCATTGGCATCAGATCGCCAATCTTCCCATGCGCCAACATTGATATAGCACACAACCTTGCGGCCTTGGCTATGCAATTGGCTCACGGTTGCGCTGCTCGTATCAAACAAATCCAAATCATACACAGTTACAGCATGGGAAAGATCAAGCGGCATGCCATTAAATTGCAATTGCATGGTCGAATTAACCGCTGGTTGCCACCACGCATTGTGCTGAGCAATTGGCACAAATGCCCGTTGGCTCAGTGGCCGCGCGAAAAGCACCGTTACCAATACCAACCCCAAGCCAAGCCCAATTAACCAAAAGCGCCGCATCGCTACCTCACTACTTCGACCCAATCGAGCACAATTCCAAGCTGACGTTGGTCGCTCGCTGGTTGCCATGGTTGGGCCAAAATTTCAATGTGCCGTTCATGCTCGCTGGCAGCGAGCGGTATCTGTAGCACTCGCCAATCAGCTTCAAGCTCAGCGACCTGCACACATTGGGCCGCCGCAACACAAATTTGCAGCTTTGCCGCTGGGGCCTCAACAGGCCGTGGATTAGACAAGCGTAAGCGTAACATTGTTGCTTTACCAGCTGGCAAACGAAGCTTAGCCTTGGCCAGCGACCAGCGCGCGCTACTATCTGCCAAGCTTTCAGCGGGATAAAAGCCGTCAATTAAGCCAATATCCAAGCCAGCACCCACGTCGATCCAATGCTCAGCTGGCCGATCGGCTGCCTGCCATGCCGTCGCCAACAAGCTGCTGCTATCAACATACTGATTGGCCCATGCTTCGCTGGCAGCAGTCTGATCGCCCTGTTCAAGCAAATATTGGCCTAGGCGATAATGGGCCAAGGGATAATCGTGATTATGATTGGTTGCGGCAAGATAGGCTTCGAGGGCTGCATCTGGTTGGCCAAATTGCGCTTTGATTTCGGCAAAAGCCAACCAACTATCTGCTGAGGGCAAAATGCTGAGCGCCTTTAAACTAGCAGCCTCTGCTTGCGGCAAATTGCCAGCAGCGAGCGCTTGATCGGCGCGCCAATCCCACCAACCACGCTGAACTTGTTGTTGCAGCAATTGCCACGGCGAATGATCGATAATCACACAACCAATAATTAACCCCAGCGCAGTTGCCGCCAAGCGCTGCCAAAGTGGCGTATTCATACGTAATTTTGCCAAGCAAAATGCTGCATAAATCAGCATAATTGGCCAGAAAAACTGGCGATAACGGGCCTCGCCATGGGTAAACATTGTGCTACCAACGATATAGCCAACCCACAGCAGCCCCAACCACCAACGATCATCACGCGGCGCACGTGCAAAGCCCCACAGCGCCAAAATTACGCAAGCGATATACCAAAAATCATCGAAAATCAAAGCCACAAGGAGGTAGGGCAAGGCCACGTCGCTATAATAATTGGCTTGCAGAAAGCGATCTTCAATTGGCTTGATACGCCACAGATAGACGGTGTTTGTCCATGGCTTGCGGGCCAAAATGCTCGGGTTAGCCGCCAACAATTCGCGACCACGGGCCGAAGCATAATCGGCGCGTTCAGCAGGATTCGGAATGGCAGCAAGGATTGTGTTGATTTCGCTTAGCTCAAGTGGCGGCTCGCTGAAGGCCCAAAGATTATAGGCAAAGCCAGTTTCAACCGTGATGAGGCGACCGTAGGCCAGCCAATTGCGCAGCGACCATGGCGCAATGACCGCGCAGGCGACCAAGCCCAAGGCCAAGCCATGCTGCACACTGCGCCAACCCCGCCAATTCCACCACATCCAGCCAATCAGTACTGGCAAAAAGGCCAGTGGCAACGAGCGGGTCAAAATTGTTAGGCCAATTGTTAAGCCTGCGAACAAGGCAAAGCGTAATTGCTTGCTGCGCTGCCAACGCAAAATCAGCAACAAACTGCTGGCCCATAGCACATTCCACAGCGTTTCGCTCATCCATAAATTGGCGAAGGTGGCGAAAGTCAGCAAACCACTCGCCAAGCCAGCTGTCCAAAGGCCAACTTTTTCGGCGTGGGCCTGATCGCCAGCCCATTCGCGCCCAAGCAACCACAGCAACCACACGTGCAATACGCTCAGCCCAAGATTAAACAAGAGCGCAATTTGGGGATCGTTATTGCTCAACCAGAGGGTTGCAGCCAAATACAATGGATAGAGCGGCGCACGCAACCATGGATACGAATCGTAAAAACGCCAGCCATTGCCAGCCAACAAATCGCGTGCTACCGCAAGATATTCAACTTCGTCATTGGCTGGTTGATGGCTTGGCAAGAGCCATAACGCCAAACGCACCGCCGCCGCCCCAACCAGCAAAAGAATTAATATGAGTCGATAGCGACTGGTTGTCGGCCACCAACGAAAACGTTTATCCATGCAATCAGCCAACCTATTCCAAGATCGTGCAGCATTATTGATCAAGTTGTTGGAGTACGTCTAGCGCCGCTTGCACCGTTTGTTTGTGCTGCTCTGCATGGTCGATTGTGGCTGGCCGATCGCCTGCTTGCTCGCCATACCAGCCAAATTGAGCATGATTGCCGCCCTGAATTTCGACCCACTTGGTCGTGGCAGGCATCAAGGGGCGGGCTGCGTCAATGTCAGCCAAGGTTGCCAAGCCATCATTGCTGGCGTAAATCATGGCACTCACAAGCTGGCGATCAGCCAGATTGTTCGAGGCTGTGGGGTAAGCAGCCAAGAGAATCAAGCCATCGATGGACTCGGCATGCTCATAGCTATATTTGGCAGCCATCGCCCCACCCAACGAATGGCCGCCAATCGCCCAATGTTCAATATTCGGATAAGCTGCAAGCACCGCATCGGCACGATTGGAGCCAAAAATCGCCATATTCAGCGGCATTGGCACAATCACCACCAAATAGCCATTTTGCGCCAATTCGTGGGCCATGGGCGCATAGGCGGCTGCTGCAACCCGCGCCCCAGGGTAAAAAACAAAGCCGGTTGTGGGCGCAGTGGTTGGCTCAAAAATCAGCCAATCGCCCTGGGTAACCGTAACCTGTTGATCAGACACCAATGCCGCAGTTGCGGTAGACATTGGTTCTGCGGCCATGCTTGCCCAAAACACAAATCCAAGCCCAAACAGCACAATAATCGCCAGCAAACCAAAGGCAATCCGTTTAATAATTCTCATAGCGCGAACTCCTGAATGCAATTCAGTTTCATTGTACGCACAATGTATACGCTAGGATGAGAACATAGAGCAAAGAACATAGAGCGTAGATGTACTGGTTTATTGGATTAACAACAGCAGTATTCCAAGGGTCGGTTTTTGCTGTCCCCCACCTATCCGCAGATTCATCAATGGATGCCGTTTGATCGCGGATTGTCATTGAGGGGGTGCAGGGGGATTAAAGCCCCCTGCGTTTCCCGCCTTGAGGCGGGACGGAAGGGTGGTGAATCGATGGAAAACCTTCCCTGCAATGGTTAAGGGATGAACCAGTACCCATAGAGCATCGAACAGAGTTAGTGTCGTATTGGCTTGATTGCGCATGTAATCAGCAGTTGTATGGTATAATAGCCGTTACCGCATCGCCAAGATGGGGTCATAACCATTTGCGCCTACTGTAATGACTCTTTATTAGAACCATGCCCTAGCAATTTGGGGCTTGGTGGAGAACACAGACCGATATGCCAATTGATGTTAAATCAATTCGACTCGGTGAAACTGGCTTGGAACGTCTGATCCAATGGTTGCGGACATCCAACCAGCCTCAAACGTTAGAAGCGATCACCGCGAAATATGTCGAAATTTTGCGCTCGCTGGTGGTTGAGGAGGAAGGGCGATGAGTAGTCCAACCAATGCACCGGCTCAACCAACATGGAATGGTAGCAGCGAGCAGCAAACGCTGGCTGAGCGTGCCTTCAATGTGATGATGCTGCAAAGTGCCTTTTTTCCCGAAAATGTTCCGGTTCGCCAAACGGTAGCCAATCTTGCCGCGTTTATCGCGAGCCAAGATGGGGTTGATGCGAGTGCCTTAGAAGCGAGCATTAGCGCCGCCCTTGAAGCCAATAGCCAAATTTTTCGGCGCATTGACGAGGGCGAGCACGTGGTCTATGCCACGACCCGCCTCGGCTACTACACCGAGCCTCAAATCGATACACGCCATAGCTTTGCCAAACGGCTGCACGAGCCAGAAAATCCCTTGCCAATCGATGATTTGAGCGTGGTGATTACCCGTACTCGCCCTGCGTTAACTACGATTGAGCCAGTCTTTATCTCGGATTATTGGCAGCAACGCTCACCAACCACTGGCGAAGAAGGCGAAATTATCAATCCCGTCGCCCCAGCCTTGGCTAGCACCAATGCTGACGCTGATGAAGATGAAGCCTTCGAAGAAGCGGTTGCGCCAGTCGAAGCGGCTCCAGTTGCGGTTGCCCCAACAATCGTGGTCGAAAAGCCAGCTCCCGCTGTGGTTGCCAACGCAACTTCGTTGGTTCTGCCAAACGGCGAGGCCCTTGATTTTGCCCAATCAGTCGAAGCAATTTTGGCCGATCATGGCAATACGATTCAAGCAGCCTTGTCGCAAGCAATCGATAATGACCCATTGCGCCGGATTGTGGCCTTTGGTGATGAATATTTTGCTGAAGAAAATATCCCAACCCTCAGCAAAGGCGATTTGCGCCGCATCCGCGAGTATATCGTGGAGCAAGGCGAGCCAATGCCCGATACTTCAATTTTGAGCGATGTCTACTATCGAAATCCCCGCGATAACGATTATGTGACCTTCCGCTTTGCTTTGAACTATCGCTTGAATCGCGAAAAAGATTTTGAGTTTGTTGGAGTCCAAGGCGCACGCTTGTGGAGCGCCAAAGGCTTGCCAGCAGTTGGCACCAAACGCTTGAAAACCAGCGAGCTTGGTCAGTTCTATAGCTTCCTCGAAGAAACTCCGCAATTCGATGATAGCTTGAGCCAAACCAGCGCCGATGATATTAAGCAAAATCGCCAACTTAGTCGCTTCTTGAGCTTCTTCGAATGGGAATACGGCGTATTGCCCTACGATGCAGCCTTGAAGGCGTTGTTGCCACAACCATTGTTGCCAGAACAACGCACGGCAATTTTGCGGATCGAATCGCCACAGCACTATAGTTTCTACTTGGCTGAATTGCGCTACCCAACCGCCAACCGCGGTGGCTGGCTGCACGGCCTCGAAGATTTCTTCAAGGAACACTTGGTGCCTGGCGCGTTGATTACGCTTTCGGCAACCGATGACCCAAGTGTTTGGACGCTGCAATACGAAGAAACCAGCGGCGCTGAAGTGAAGTTGTTGCAACAAGACGATAAAAAAGGCCGCTACGCCTTCGTTAAGCACAATTTCTACTGCGATGCTGATAACGATTTGATTGCCAGCCAAGAGCGCTTGCCACGGCTCAAGAACATGAAGGTCTTGACTTCGGGCGAACGCCGCCGCTTAGCCACAACCGCTGGCTATGTGTTGGAGCAAGTTGGCCAACCACGCCCAGGTGATCGCGCTGGCTTCGAGCTGAGCATCGATGATCTGTTCTTGGGGGTCAACGTCCAACGGCCAGCAACCCGCAGCTATTTGCTGGGCGAATTGGCCGAGGAGCAAGATTTCCTCGTCGAGGAAGCGGCAGTGATTTACTTCCCGCCACCAGAAGACGAAACCAGCAGCGATAGTAACAACTTCGACGCTGACGACGAATAAACACACAAAAACGGCTGAGGCAACCACCTCAGCCGTTTTACTTTTAGTCGCTTGTTATTTAATCGCCGCTGGAATGAAAATCTTGGTTGGTGAGGCTAGCACAATCAGCGCTGGCCGAAATACATGGACGGTACCAGTGCCTGCATAGCGGCGGCCAGTAAAGGCGAAACTATGCACACCCTGGGGAAGCAAGGCTAAGCCTTGGCTATTAATCACGCGATCAGTGCCATCGCCACTATCAGGATAGACATTAAGCCAGCGATCGGTATTTGCGAGGCCAATCCCATCAATACTAAAGCGGAACAAGCCTTCCCATGCAGTATCGGTTGGAGCGTTTAATCCTGCTGAGGCGTTGCCATCCATAAACACTACCCCATTGCCAGTTTGCATACTGCACGAAGCCAAAGGCGAAAATGTGCTTACCGCACTGCTCCAGCTACCAGCCCCGCCTTGACCACAGCGCACTGCATTAACCGCTCCTGCTGGAAAGTAAATGATACTCAACGAAGGATCAAACAAATTGACCGTGCCAGTACCACTGCTGCGCCCTGCCAAGTACTTAAACGTATGCGTACCACTGGTAACGGGCATGAGCTGGCTGGTAGCCACCGATTCATCAGTCCCATCGCCAGTATCGGCCTCAATATTTGTCCAGCGATAGCTGCCAGCGACATTGGTTGTGTCAATCGCGAGTCGGGTTTCAACTTCGTAGGCTTGATTGACAAATGAAGCAGAGGCATTGGCGTTCATGTAAACATGGCCAGCTTGGGGTAAATTCAAGCTACAACTGTTAATTTCGGTCAAGGTCTCGCTGCTGGTTGTCCAGTTGCCATTAAGATTGGCGTTACAGGCTTTGATCGAGCTTGAATTTGGAAAATAGAGCACACTCAGAATTGGGTTATACAGATTGACCATACCGCTGGCTGAGAAGCGCGAGCCAAGAAAATAGAAGGTGTGGGTGCCTGCGGTAACCCCAACAATCTTGGAGACCGCCATGTTTTTGTCGGTGCCATCGCTGCTATCAGTATAAATATTGACCCAGCGCTCAGTGCCAGGATCGCCGCTGGTGCTATCGGCACCCAGCCGAAAGTATGCTTCATAACTGCTGCTCTCGCTCGCAATGCCCAGCGAGGCCGAAGCAGCCAGATAGACAAAACCAGGCTCAGAGAAGGTCAGGCTACAACTAACGATTGGAATCAACGCAGCGGAGGTTGTCGTCCAGTTGGCAATGCCACTGCCACATTGAGCAGCGCTGCCGCTGGCTAAAGCGCCATAAATATCTGGCTCGTTAGAACTCTTGGGATTTGTTTGGTTGATCGTCGTTACGCCGAATGGATCATGGGCGGGCGGGTTGAATTGATTCTTCGCGGAAATCGCTTGTGGTTCTTGAGCGTGGATACTGATCGGGAGGAGCACCAAGGCCAAAAGGCCAACCGCCGAACACCAACGTCGTACATGCTGCATACATTCCTCCTACTGAACAAAGCGAAGTTCAAAAAATACAGAGGATCAGGCTTTTATTTGATTAAAGCCCAAGCAACACGCATTCATCGGCGCTTGGGCTATAAGTATTAATCGTCTTCTTCGACGCTCCACGCATGCACGCCTTGCTTGGTAAACGAGAACGGGCGCACGGTCACACCAGCTTCAATCAAGGCCGCCTCAAGTTGCAGCCGCTTGCTGAATGGCACGCAGAAGCACATAAAGCCACCACCACCAGCACCCGACAATTTGCCGCCCCACGCACCTTGGCGCAGCGCAAGATCGTAAATTTCGTTGACAATCGGCGGCGCAATATGCGGTGAAAAGGCTTTTTTAATTTCCCAAGCGTGGTGCAGCAATTTGCCAAATTCTTTGATTTGGCCACGGCGCAAAAGCTTCGCGCCTTCGTCGACCATGGCTTTGGTTTCATCGTGTAGCCGTAAGGTTTCGCCTTCGGTCACGCGTCGCACTTGGTCTTGCACCAAATTATGGGTCAGCAACTTGCGATCGCGCACATAGCCAATAATCAAGCACGATTCTAATTCCAACAAGGCATCTTCGTTGGTTGCAACGCGCTCGATAATAACCTGTGGCCCGCCAAAGTGCTGCACCGCCATGCCACCAAACACCGCCGTATATTGGTCTTGGCGACCGCCTGGAATCCCCAAATCGACCCGTTCGATCCGATAGGCCAATTCGGCCATTTCATAGGCATCAAGCTTGAGGTTATAGGCGGTGTCGAGCAATTTGAGCATGCTTACCACCAAAGCCGATGATGAACCCAAGCCTGAGCCTGGTGGTACGTCGCTGAACATGGTAATTTCAACGCCGCTGATCTCAGGGTGGGCATCGATGACCGCTTGGGGCAACGAGAGCTTGCCAGACCATTCGCGACCAGTCATCGCCCGACTGACCGCGCTCAAATCGAGTGAGCGAATCGTGATGCCAGGCTGATCGGTGGGCTTGAGCATACAGCGCACATATTTATCAATCGTACAATTGAGCACCTTGCCGCCATGTTCTTCTGCATAGGGGCTAACATCAGTACCCCCACCAAAAAAACCAATCCGCATTGGTGCTTTCGCTTTAAATAATTTCACACGCTACTCCTTGAGCCATGCCAAACGCACGCGGCATAGCGATGAGGGTTGGTTGGCACAACAAAACGCCATCGCAGGCAATGGCGCTTTATGGTAGCAGATTTTAGCAATCTGCATGTTTTTGGCGAGCAGCTTCAGGCTGGCGGTTTAGCGCAAGCGTTTGGCCTCTTTATCGGCGTGCGAATAGAGATATTGCAGCCATGTACGGGCATTAAGCGGGCCAAAATCGTTGTGTTCAACCACATCGCTGCTTGGTTGCTCAAGCGCAAAACGTTTGGCCAAGGCAATCGTTTCTTGGCGGGTGGCCTTGAAATCGGCCAGCAATTGCGGCCATGAGCGATCTTCTGCTGGCGCATAGGCCTCGTATTCATCGCGATTAAATGGCTCGCCAAAACAGACCTTGAGCCGCTGCGCGCCCCAGCGTTCGATGCCGATGATATGCCGCAGCTGTTGGCGATTTTCAGGCAGATCGCTGGCGTTATTCGTGCGCTGTTCAATCGCTGCACCGCTTTCGGTCAAGAGTTTCTCATAATCACCATAGGTACGGTTTTTGGCTGGCCGAATGAAATAGAATTGGGCAATGAGCTTGAGAATCAGATTTCGCATACAACCTCGCAAATCAGCTTAGGCGCTAATAGTAGCTTAAATTAGGGATGAAGGATGAGGGATGAAATCAAAAGGCAGAAGGCAGAAGTCAGAAGTCAGAAGTCAAAAAAGAGTATACAACACAGGAAAGGATGAGGGAGGAAGGCAAAAGTCAGGCTATAGGCTCTGGGCTGATGGCTATCGGGGAGTTGCTGTTCTTGCATGAATCGGCATTTAACGCAGAGGCGCAGAGGTATCATGGCTATGGGCTATATGTACTGGTTCATTGGATTGGCAATCGTGTCCCCTCACCCCCCAGCCCCCTCCTTACAAGGGTTTAAGGGCGGACAGGTTGAGGAATAGCTATCAATAGATGTTAGGCCATTTCCAAGCCCAGTCGTCTGCCCCGCATCACCGTCGTTGCCCAGCA
>NZ_JAFBCZ010000033.1 GCF_016907925.1 Herpetosiphon giganteus
GCGAGGATGAACGGATTAATTCGGTGAGCAATTAATCCGTTCATTTAGTACTTCACATAGAAGATGGCAAAAATTGATTAGCGATAGGGGCTGATATTGTCTTTTGTATCAGAACCGATAAAGAGGCTTGATACCGCTCAGGGAGCACGTGCAATTCGGTTGAAACGGTGATCTTCTTGCGACGGTTGGGCAAGAATGCTACACTAGTCGTACACGACTGCACCGTGGTCATCCATCACCAAGGAGGCGTGGTATGCCAACCATTACGGTTCCCGAAGCGCTGGCGTTGCGCTTACAACAACATGCCTTGGCCCAGCACCAATCCGTGGAAACGCTGGCGGTCACGTTATTGACCACGGCCTTAGATACCGTGGCTGATCCGCACGTCTTGGCCGTCGTCCAGCGGATCCAGTCCACGCCAGCCAATCCTGCCCATATTCGTCCAGCCCACGGCGCACTCGCCGCCGCACTCGCGGATGATCACCCTGATCCTGCGGTCGGGCAAGCGTGGGATGCAGCCTGGCAGGCGGTTGAAACCCAGATCCAGACCTTGAATGCGGATGATGCCGCCCGCGAGGAACCACGCTAACATGCCCATCTATCTGCTCGATACCAATCATGCCTCACCCTTAATCACGCCGGGGCATCCGCTGCGGCAGCGGGTCACGAACGCCATTGCTGACGGCGCAACGTTTGCGATCTGTGTCCCGATGGTCACGGAACTCATTTTTGGCATTGGCCTCTTGCCACGCGCGGTGGCCAATCGGGCGGCGTGGGCGCAGCTGCAAGCCCTCTTTCCCTGCTACCTGCCTGACGAAACCGATGCTGTGCATGCTGCCGATCTCCAGATTGCCTTACGGCGGCAAGGCCGTCAATTGGCGACTGTGGATGCGCTGATTGCCGCACTGGCGCTCCGCTATGGATTAATCCTCTTGACGACCGATCGTGATTTTGTTGCGGTTCCGAATCTCCAGCAGGAAAATTGGCTGCGCTAACAGGGTCTCATTTTCGGACTAGCGTCCTGATCTATTGTCCCATGCAGACTTCACAATCGTTGAACATGAACATGGATCGTGGAGCACGGTCAGGCTCGTCGCTTGGCATAGCGTGCCTCAACCGCCTGCTGCCAATCACCCTCACTTGGCACGATGGGCAAGAGCACCTGTTCGAGTGCATCAAGCTGTGTTGGCGATGCGACAGTGACGCGAATCCCGTCGCCGACTGGCGTTACGACGGCATAATCGGCGAGCATCTGCGGGGATGGAAGCTGATCCAGCAACGTTGGGCCGATCCACATGCGTTCTGTAACGCTCCGCAGAAACCGCGCACACCACGCATAACGCATCGTGATTTGTCCATGAACCCCACAGACGAGTTCATAAGGGTTGCTGTCCAGACTGTATGGCACATTCCTCCAGCGCGCCAGATAGGCCTGAACCCCGTTGTATGTGGCAAATAATGCGTCAATAATGCCCGTGAGGTGTGCGATCAGGAACTCCTGGCGGTCTGGTGTGGCCCTACGCAGATCAACCCACAGGTTTAGTTGTGGTGCACTATCGTCGGGGGTATGCTGCAACAATATGGACATCCGCTCAACCATACCACCGGCACGTCCCATTCCATAGTTGGTATCCACAAGATTGTCCAGATCCAGCATCCGTGGTGGTGTGGGCGGAGCCTCAAGCGTGACCCGAATCATGGATGTTCCTTGGAGGGTTGATCGGAGTCGTTTCCATCGTTTTCCCGCTGACATCGTGCGTGACCGCATCTTGGTCGTGGTACTCCGTTGATCAAGTGCGGTGCGGGCATTAATGCGATAGTGCGCCCGCTGATCGGGATCAAGGGCTGTATGCCAACGCTCAAGACCATCCAAAAAGGCCGCGCTCGCATGCACGGTCGGCGGCAGCACCAGATGGGCCTGCAAAATCTGGGGGGTATTCAGCTGAAGCAAATAGCCCATCAGGGCCTCATCCGGTACGCGACGTTGCGCCATCGCCGATCGTTCGGCCATCCGCAACGGGGAGCGTGCAGCAGGGTGCGTGACGCACGGCAGATCAAGCGTGGTCGTTGCCGCTGCCGTGGTCAGCAACCGTGTCTCTAGGCTGAGCCGCCCCGCGCCAGCAGCGAGCACGATGCCTGTTACCCGTACCGTCATGGTTGCATGGGCTTGATCGTGGAAAATAGCACGCCAATTCCATGCCTCTGGCCGCAGGTGTGAGCCAACGCGATCAGGCGGGAGCAGCAGATCGGGAAACTCGACGGTGACACGCTGATCGCGCTCGTCGTCCTGCAGCACGTGGTTAAAGTGTTGATGGCGTTCGGGATCGGCCACCCATGTGCTGATCGATTCGAGCCTGATTAATCCCATCGTCACGGCGGTTCCGTCTACACCCACCACTAATCCATACCCAGGTCCACCTGCGGAACGCACCATCCATGTCACCGCAACGCGGTGGCCAACCATGCCCTCCACGGACATCGGATGTCCCCCCCGCAGTAATTGCGGTTCGCCCTGAATCGGTGTTCGGTGATGGGGAACCTGCGTGGATTGGAAGCGGAGCTGGAGGACATCCGCAGCAGCCTCCAGACCACCACACCAACGCGGATTGATGCCCAAGAGGGGGGCCATGGCATAGAACGTTGTTTCCGCAAAGATCGGACGACTGTCGAAGAGTTCCTGAAGCATCGGAGAGGATGCCGTTGGCATCAGCAGATCCTCCCAGCGTTTCGCATGACCAGCGACTTCTTTCCAGCGCCGCCGGGGCAAGCGTGGGCTGAGGGCATCCGGATCGCTGACATAGTGATCCACGAGGATGCCCTGCTGATATAACCAGAGTTGGAGGAGATCGCTATCAAAGGCGCTTGCAATGAGGACGGTTGTCCGCAACGTTGCGGACAGTTCCTGGGCGCATGTTTGCAACGCATCATCGCCAAAGTCGGCGGTAACGCCCCCATCGAGAGTAATCCATCCAGAGTCGCCAGTCGGACTGACGCAAATAATGCGATCAACACTCGGCGCGTCGGTTGCTGCATCGACGAACCCTTCCGTCAGTACCCGCGCGCGCAGTGTCTCCACCAGACGATGACGGAGGGTAGTGGATGTCGTCTGGTCGCCGAGGACGTGGAGTGTCGTGAATGTTGTTCCCATGGCTCTCCCTTTCATATGCATCAGCGAATGGTTTCTTCAACATCCGTGTTGCCGTGGGTGCACAGCATCGACGAACCCATTCGCCACCGCTGGCCGATCGCGTACCGAGCCGCTAGCGGGCTTTTTTCATGGCGGGCATGGGGCAAATGGAGTATCCATTGTAATGGGAGGGCTAGCCCGTGTAAAGCTTGATGCACCCTCACGATTCACGCTCGGCCACTAAATCATTAGCCAAGGGAATGCGATCATTCGCGATGGCCTGCTAGGCGACATAGCGTCCCGGCGTGGCAAAATTTGCCCACCCGCCCGCATTGCGCAAGGCCTGAATCGGTTGGAAAGAGACGATTGAGGACTGATATTGTCGTTTGTATCAGAACCCATCATTCCCAGTGAGGCTGCTCAGACAGAAGAAAACCGTATCATTCCTGTGAAAAATCGAGAGGATGATAGAGCTGATGCTAGCAGAATCATGCTAAAATAATACCATGACCAGCGTGCTACCAACGGAGGAACGCCATGACCCAAAGTTCAAAAAAGTCACCGCAGCGCCTGCGGGTCTTGGATCAGAAAGCCGCGCGCCGTGCAGCGGCACCGACACCTCGTCCTTTGAAACCAGCACCCAGCACGGGACAGTCACTTGCCGCCTTTCGCGGTCGCTGGGCCGGAGATGATCAGCATGAGCGACTGGCAGAAGTGTACCAACTGCGTGGGCTGGCGGGCCTTGATTAATGTTTCTGCTGGATACCAATCATTGCAGCCTGATTCTCCAAGGCAATCCCATCGTGCTGGAGTACTTGGCCACCATTGGCCAAACACCCGTCATGACCTGTGTGATTGTGCAAGGAGAATTAATTCTCATGGCCGAACGGTCAGCACGGCGTGCCGAAAACCGCCGCACCATCGATGCCTTCTTGCGTGAAATCACGATCTTTTCGATTGACCAGATCACGGCGCACACCTATGGCAGCCTCAAGGCCGCCGTCTTGCAGCACTTTGGCCCGAAGGAAAAAGCCAAACAACGGCATACCGCGCTCCACCAACTGGGCTTTTCGGAAAATGATCTCTGGATTGCCGCGATTGCCCTCCAATATCAGCTCACGCTGGTCTCGATGGATAGCGATTTTCAGCGGATGCAGGCGGTGGTCTCCCTGCCCACGGTGCGCTGGGATCAGGCTTAAGCGGGAATCTCCATGAAGACACTCATCGATGCCAGCTTCAGTGCGGTCCGGGGTCAGCTGGATGCGACCCTATCGACTGCCGAGCCGGGTGAGGAATCAGACACAAGAATGCGACAAACACTGCGACACCGATGCTGGATTATGCTCTGTATGCTCGCGCTGCTTGGCAGCTGTGGCCCCACCGCCACGGGTGGTATTCCTGAGCGCGATGATCGGTTTACATTTACGCCGCTGACGGATGACATGGCGCGGTCTGGAACATCACGCATGCCCATTGATATGCTCCAACGAACGTTGCAGATACCCTATCGTGCCCGCTTTCGGGGATCGCTCTTGGCCCTGTTTGGCGAGCCGTTAAGCAGTTCCACCGATGCGGAAAGCGCCTTTTCCTATGTCCTTTCCGTCCAGAATGATCGCGGCGAGACGTGGGTTATGACGGCCTATGAAGGACCGACCGGGCCAGCATTTGGTGGATTCATGCCCGCGACGACGGATGAACCGATACGCGGAGCAGAAGCACTTCTCGCCCTGATCGAGTCCACGCCACCCGCCGATTTTGATGCGGTTCTTGAGGCCGATGACTATGACAGCCGTATTTTCTATGGCTGTCGCGCAGGAGATTGTTACTGGCGCGAAGAACCCCAATAACGGATAATCGCGACTGTATACGCGTTTGATGCTTGGAATCGGCAATTCTGACCACGCTCGGTACGCTACATCTGCGGTGTGAGCCGTGAACGGTTTTTCTATGCTCTGTTTTAGAGGAGGCACCAGTGAGTCTTGAGCAGCGTTGGGACCTGTACCAAGAGCATGGATACCGTGCCGATCAGCCAATTGGCGCAGATCCGCTGGATCAGTTCTATGCCGCACTGCTGGCGTTCGGCCACCAAGACCTCGCCCGTGCCGCCGAGTTGGCGCGTCAGGCGGCAGCAGGTGACCCAGACGACCGGGTGTTTACCGAGGCGGCGGCCTACCTGAACCGCGTGGCTGGTCAGGGCAAGCACAGTGTCTATGTGAGCGGCGACGCGTTTGCGGCCTTCATCGGCGGCGGTGGCAACGTTCCGCTATACGCGGCAACGAGCGCGGCCCTGCGTGCCGCCTATGACGAGTACGAACGGCTGGATGTGCTGGATATCGGCGTTGGCAATGGCCACGCCCTGCTCCCGGCACTGACCCCAACCATCAATCGCTTGGGGGTGGTCGAGCCATCGGCGGCGCTGCTGGCCGAACTCCACGCGCGCCTGGATGCCAGCGGACGATCCCGTGAGGCCTTTGCTGGCACCGCGCAGGAGTTCGCGCATCACGATAACGGTGGGTGGACAATCATGCAGGCCACCTATAGCCTGCACTCGATCCCGCCTGACGAACGACCGGGGCTGTTGCGTCGGCTCCGTGACCTGGGCCAGCGCCTGCTGATTGTCGAGTTTGATGTGCCAGAATTCACTGCCATGTACGACCCAGCGCGGGTGCGCGATATTCTGGGCCGCTACGAGCGCGGACTGGCCGAGTACACTGACGACGGCGGCCTCGTTGCCCAAGGCTTTCTGATGCCCGTCCTTCTCGGATACTTCGATCAGACGGCGGCCCGCACGACCTACGAGCAGCCGATCGCGGCATGGGCAGACCTGGTGCGCGCGGCTGGCTTCACAGCGGTCGAGGTACGCCCGTTGTATGACTATTGGTGGGCGACTGCGTGTTTGGTGACCGGCAGCGGCTAGCGGAGTGCGGCGGAAAACGCATGGTCGCCGCTTCAACTCAACAGTGCACCTATGCGTTCTCCACCCCGTTGAAGCGGAGGTGATGCAACAACGGGGGCAATATGCGAGCGCATCACCCTCCTCATCAGCGTTTCGGCGGTACATTCCCCAGCACGGATAAGGGGGTATGGTACTGATTTAGGATACAAATACGTTCGCTGTCAGCCGAGACTATCACAACTCATCTCTCGTATGGTTTGTTGATCATTTTTGCCTTTTCTTTTTGGTATCCTGATGCAGGCGTTGCACGCGCCCTACATCCTGTTGGAGAGATTGCGTATCGGGGTGGGTGAATCCCAAGATGCGTTTACTGATGGAGAATGCTTGTTCATAGAGGGATTGTGCTTTCGCATACTGTCGTTGCGTTTCAAGCACACGTGCCAAGTTGTTCATTGTTGCCATGGTATCGGGATGATCTACTCCTAACATTGCTTTCCTCACCACCAACGCCTGTTCGAACAACGCCTGCGCCTCGCCATACCGCCCTTGCTCATCTAAGACCATTGCCAAATTGTTAATGCTTATCGCCGTATCCGGATGATCTACTCCCAACATTCTTTCCCGCACTGCTAATGCTCGTTCGAACAACGCCTGCGCCTCAACATATCGCTCTTGCCGCTCCAAGATAAATGCCAGATTGTTTAAGATCGCAGCAGCCGCCGGATGATCTACTCCCAGCACAGCCTCATTGATGGCCAACGCCCGTTCGAACAACGCCTGCGCCTCGCCATACTGCCCTTGCTGCGCCAAGACCGAAGCCAGATTATTTACACTCGTCGCTGTATCGGGATGATCTGCTCCCAACATTGCTTCCCGCACCGCTAATGTTCGTTCGAACAACGCCTGCGCCTCGCCATACCGCCCTTGCCGCTCCAACACCAGTGCCAGATTGTTTAAGATCGCAGCCGTCGCCGGATGATCTGTTCCCAGCACCGTTTCATTGATGGCCAACGCCCGTTCGAACAACTCCTGCGCCGCGCCATACTGCCCTTGCCGCTCTAACACAACCGCCAGATTGTCTACACTCTGAGCCGTCTCTGGATGGTCTACTCCCAACACCGCTTCCCGTACAGCCAATGCTCGTTCGAATAACTCTTTCGCCTTCGTATACTGCCCTTGCCGCTCCAACACCAACGCCAGATTGTTCACACTTTGAGCTGTCGCCGGATTATCGGCCCCCAACACTGCTTCATTGATGGCCAATGCCCGTTCGAACAACCCCTGCGCCGCGCCATACTGCCCTTGCCGCTCCAATACCAATGCCAGATTGTTGATGATCATCGCCGTCTCCGGATGATCTACTCCCAACACCGCTTCACTGATTATCAGCGCCCGTTCAAATAATGCCTGCGCCTCCCTGTATGCTCCCCGCTGTTCTTCAAAACCTCCAAGATTATTAGATAATCGTGCCGCACGTACACCACCGCGCTCCAACGCCCGCATGGTTGCTTGACGCAGATGAGGTTCAAGGGACAGCATATTGCTTGGCACACCCGTAGCATGCGCACGAGATGCAGCAGTGCCAAGCCGATCCTCGACCATTAACAGTGCTTCTGGAGATCCTAATCGCGCGTGGACAACTTGCGCCATTAAGGGATGTAAGATCACTGTATCCGTGCCATCTAGCAATCCAAGCCGTTGTAAGAGCCGCAGTGCATCAACCGCATCATCGTTATCGGTACCATCAGGCACAAATGCCAACACTAGATAACGCGACAATGGCACACCATGCGCACACCATGCTGCGCCATCGAGCATTTCCAATGCTAAGGCATCGATGGCATTGGTCGGATCAAGCTGGTTAAAGCTCAAGCTGAAGGTCGCTTCGACATCTAGTTCATGCCGCGTGGGCGAAGGCAATGCGCCATGGCCCTTGAGCGAACGATGGGCAATTGTTAAATCCTTGCGGTACTGGTCAACCGTATGATGGGGATAGGTGTTGAGATAACTGCCCGCAAGATGGAGGGCCAATGGCAAATGCCCAAGATCGGTGACAATCGCATCGGCTTCCATATCGTTCAATCGCGCACAGAGATTTTGCAATAACGTGCGACTATCTACTAACGAGAGCAGACCAAGGCGGATTTGGGTCACACGTGTCCAGTGATCGGATCGCGAGGTTACTAGCACCCGGCAACCGCCAATAGTGGGCTTCCATTGGTCTAGAATGTCCTGATTTTCACAATTATCAAAAATCAGCAAGCGCGGCATAGGGGATTGCCACGCAATCATAACCCGTTGTGCCTGCTCATTAAGTGCCATTCCAGCAATATCAATGTTAAGTCCAACCGCACAGGACGCAATCTGAGTGGCTACTTGATCGGGGTCGGTACAGTTCAGCCAAAACACCCCACCATGAAAATACACACCATAGCGATAGGCAAATTCCGTCACCAAGCTCGTTTTACCAATGCCACCCAATCCGGTGGCCACCGCTGGCATGACGACCGCTGGCCGAGCCGTGCCAATCGCCTGCGCGAGCGCTTTCAACTCAGCCTCGCGCCCAACAAAATGGGGACTCGCTTCAAAGGGCAGGCGTGAGGCGTGAGGCAAATCCAAACGTGGAGCAGGAACATCGTTCAATGGTATAGAGGCTATCGCAGCAAGCGCTGCGGGCAGCGGGTCAATCGGCTGCGGAAGTTGCACGGTAATCGTATGATCTGCATAAACATCACCAACCGAGATCAAAGCATGAGAAGAATTGGGAGATTCAGGAAAAAACAGAGAAACAGCATGACCATTAATGAGTGCTGGATTGCCCATAAGTATTGATTCAAAAGCAGTAGTTACCTTTTTATTATCATAATTAGGGTAATTAGTAAGAAACGCATCTACCAGATACGGGATAGCAGGATTTATAGGTCGATCAAGATCCGTTATATTAAGGATCTCTATGCCGTTAAGTTCTTGTACCTTAACAGGAATACCATGTTGATTGATTAAAGCTATCTCTAGCGAGGCATCATGTTCACTACTTTGTGGGGAGACCAGAAATTGTGCTGGGCCGTAACTTCCGCCGAATCGGTGCACTACGATCTGACGTTCAATGGTATCAACATCAAAAAGTTCATTTCCGTTAATTATGCAAGTAAACGGATATTCTTCGCCTATAGTATGCCATATATCTTCTTGAAGGGATGTATTAACAATATCAGCAGTAATAAGGTATGATTGATTGATATACATCCGCTGCGGATACACTACCTTCAATTGGATTTGAAATCCTAATCTATCTATAGTCATACGATCTCTCCTGATCGTGGTCTGATTTTAAGCCGACAGAGTGGATTTCCATAATAAATATACATATGACTATATATTAATGCAAGTCCTACATTCCTCGGGCTATCAGATGCATGCTCATAATCATCAATGGCTCTGCGTCGCATAAAACGTAAAAATTCAGGAATGGTAATCCCAGTAGGATTCGTTGATGCTGTATCAAATAGTTGCTGTGCAAGCCTTTGTGCAAATTCACTCTGTACTTGTCCCGTTACCCCGATGTATCCATCTGCTTTTCGTGATAATATAACCTCAGCAAATCCTGTAGAAATCCCTTTTTTTGTCATCGTTCTTCCTGAATAACATGCATTAATAAAGACAATTGTTTGTTTAAGATGATCTGGCTTGAGTCGTTCAAGATCAAGAACTGTCAAGTAATCTTCAGGGGACTTGGATATTCTTGGCCCAATACGATTTAACGTCGCATCATCCATATTAAATTCACCATGACTAGCAAAATAAACCATTCCTATTAATTCTAGTTGTGAATAAACATCATTTATAAATAGTATAATATCTCTATAAGGATTATTATATTTTTCTATCATTTGAACTTCAATATTTCTTATATATTCATCTTCATGGTCAATATATGGCATTATGTATCCTATAACTTCTTTCTCATCAAATCTTAAACGTATATATCTGTCAAAATCACTTACCTTAATCCAACGTGTTATCTTAGCAATATATCCAATATACTTTCCTGATTTTATTTTTATAAATTCCCATGGAATATTCTTATTAGAATTATCAATAATAATAATATTAAGATCGTCATTAAAATATTCACATAAATCAATAAACCAACCTCCTATTTCAATAAAATCTCTTGAGAATTTTGATAAAGCACTAATTATATCATTAATACCTCTTTTATTCTTAATTAAATATTCAATTGATATATCATTTTCTATATCAATTGACTCAATATTAATATTAAATTTCCCATTAAATCCTTGAATTGATATTTCTTTATCTGATTGGCGGTTTACATAAATAATTACATATCCATATGGCAATTCATAATTCATATCAACATCAACAATTTTTTCTAATTCTTTCATATTAACATCTTCTATTCGTGTTATTAATTCTGTATTAGAGTTATCTTCCATTAAATTTATGACACCTCCTAGTAATTTTATTGCATCATCATTAGTGGTTTTTACTAAAATTGAAATCTCGGCTGCAGGAATTTTATATCCTTTATTTACTTTTATGCTAAATTTATATTCACTGCTTACACCATTCCAAATAAGATTATTTTGTTCAATAATCATATCAGGAACAGATGATAGTAGACTTATGGTTCTAATCTCTGCTATTTGAAATTCCATCACTCCTGATGAAAGAGAATCACCGCGAACTGGACAAACATGTATCGCATAGGTTTTAGAAGGATCAATTATCCATTGATTTGGATTCATAGAAGATGGGGTTACAACTCTGCTCTCCTCGCGTATTTCTAGTTTAAACCATACAAGGGGTTGCTTTTTTCGAGAATGAACAGAGGATACCAATTTTGGCCAGAAACCCATATTACTGTCCTCTTTCTATTCGGGGAAGAACAGTAATCAAATCCGCTCCAAGAGTTCGTGCAAGAAGCCTTGGTAATGTTCGTAGATATTTAGGTTGGGGATCAAGTACAATCATCGTTACGCCTTTTATTTGACGTAACATCTCAGCCTTAACAAAGGCATCATCAATTCCCTGGCGTTGCACTGCTTCGGTCGGGATCACTCCTTCCCTACTATTTTGGAGGGGAATATTTCCTCTCCCATCAGTTAATACAACCAAGGTAATATGCTGCGTGTATCGTCTATTATCAGATAGTTCACGAACGATCGTTGTATACGCGACATCAAGTCCATGCGCTAAGGGGGTTGCACGTCCTGATGGGGTTGTTAGGATTCTCCCTAGTTGTGGAACTAAGACATTTTTTAACTCAACTGATTGTGCTCTAATTGATTCTTCTGGTATGGGATTGTGTATTCCAATCTGAATAATATGAATGCGCGCACGGTGATGATACGCTTGCTGTAAATAGGGATTTATGGCATCTTCCCATTGACAATAGGAAAAGCAGGTATAGTCTAAAGCTAGAATAAGTAAATAATCTGGATTCGGTTGGCGGATATAGGATTGAATATGTTCTCTGTTGATCACCATTGCTTGTCCGTTCTGCTGTTCTTCACGACGATGCCGAAAAGCAGTAAAAAGCGTTGGTATAATTGCAATATCAGTTGTATCCCTTAAAGGACGATAGCCTATTGGATGCCCAAAACTTAATCCGGACAAAGGCGAGGGTCGTATAGAATACTTTAGTGCCGCTTGCTGATTGTTAGTAAAAGAAAAATTATCTTCTAGATACATCATTTCTTCGGTAAATGAAATATCTTCGGACAATGTTGTCATGACTTCCGAATTTGCAGAATCGGCCAAAAAGTTACTCGTCAAATCTGGTACATTTTGAGGGAATGTCCGATCTTGTGGTACGATGAATGAAGTTTCCTGTGTAGGCTCCTGTGATATCTGATTGCGATATGAAGTACCTACAATTTTCGGTTTTTCTTTCACATTCCGACCAAGCAATCTAGCAGCGGTCTGAACATGGAGGAGCCGAACATGCGGTTCGCCTTGTAACCGTGCCAATGTATAACTTAACATAGTCAATGTAATATCTCGTCTCATTCCCAAACCCGACATTGGATAGGTACAAAGATACTCAAGTAACGATTTATCAAATGTTGGATGTATAGCGATAGCACGTTTTAATTGGTGTCTTAATCCAGACTGTTGCCACAACACATGTATCCTTTTAGGCTCAAGTGTTCTTGGTCGTATACGAACAGAAAATCGATCAAGAATATGGGGTGATACAAGTGTAATATCTTGCTCCATAGCCTGTGCAATCCACCACATATTAGGTTCCCACAAATCTTTCTGCCCATAACGTTCAATTGCTATATGTGACTGATTAATGCACACTATACATGTACGCTTTGCCATAAGATTGATACGTGCAAGATCGGGTATTTTAATGATTCGAGGATTAAGCTTATCGGAGTATAATATACCCTCACTGTTAAAGGGGAACCCAGGAATTTCTGGAAACCCCCATAATTCATCTTCGGTTGAATAAGGAAGAATAACGCCTTGACGTGGTGTATAAGAGGTCAAACAAATCATTTCTGAAAGTATCGATACAATGCTTTCAAGAATCTGTGCAGACCCATCCAATATGAGAATATTCCGAAGATAAGAACTTAAACTCGCACTGGCCAATAAATGAAGAATATCGTCTTCAATCATGATAAATCAATTCTGCTAAACGCTCTTCCTCCTCCTCTGTCCATCCATAGTGCATACTTTCCATACGCCGATGATAAATTGCAAGTGGAGCTATCTGCTTAAGATGGTCTCTTGGATCATCAATATGTGATTGAAGAGCCTTCGATGCCTTGAGGGCTAGTGCCATCATCTGATCGCCCCGATGACCCTCAAGATTGAAGCCCTGCGCAATTCGCGCACATCGACGAAGATCATCATCACTTAATACTATAGTAGTCGCATCTATCCGTGCACGATTAAGGATGTCTCTTCGGGTATGATCATTGGCAAGTATGTCTTGGAGCCATGGAGTGATGTCATGGTCGCGATTATAGCTCTCCACTGCCGCATTAAAATTAAGTAATGTACGAAGGATATCAACACGTATTTCAATATCATCTTCGGTAGACGGCATAACCATCAAGCCAAACCGATCCAATAATTGAGGGCGTAATAATCCTTCCTCAGGATTCATGGTTCCAACGAAGGTGAAATTTAACTTTTTCGATTGTTCATTTCGTCCTTCACGCTGAATCGTTAATAAACCGGTGGCAGTTACATCAAGGATAATGTTAACAATATGATCATCTAATAAATTTACTTCATCGATATAGAGTAATTTTTTATTCGCCTCTTCTAATAATCCTTGTTCTGTTTGGGCCTGACTTTGAAGTAGGGAGGGAATATTCCACCCTCCAATTACCCGATCAGTGGTTGCATTAATAGGGATTGTTACGGGAACATGTCCGTCCATCATCATAGAGAATGCTCGTACAGCCGTGGATTTTCCCGAACCTCGATGACCACTAATTAAGACGCCTAAAAGCCCTGGTTCTACATAGGCTAGTTCCAAAGCCAACTTCAGGGTATTTTGTCCAACAATGGCACTATAGGGCAAGATGGCCGGATGAAACGGTGAAGGAATAGACATTACTGGTGTTTCCATAATAACTTTACCTGTAATTGTGCTTCTGCACCAACTTTAGCTAAAATTGCACCCGTTTCTGTACTTAATTTAATAGCCAATTGAATTTCAAATTCATTAGGACGAATGGACTGATCAAATGCCTTAATATGAGTGATGGCAGCCTTGGCACAATTTCGCACTAAGGTGAAGCCTTCTCCCATTAAATCCGCTGTTGAACGAATAACTTTTTGGGGGCTTCGAAAATGCTGATCAGAGAAATCATCATGAACCCCGCTTCCATCGGCTGTTACATCACTTGTCTCAATCAAAAATGTAATTGGCTCTCCATCAACATACTCGGTTGTCTCAATAATAGTCATAATGTATACCTCATCTAGAATGGAGTAAAAGTATCCTAGCAAACAAATATGGTCTTGACAATAGGATCATTAATCTTACAGGGATATACGATGGAACTAGTTAAAATGATGCTACAAAATTCAATCCCCTTTTCCATCATCTCCACACGCGGGATGGACACGCCACCATGCTCATTCCACGCCAAATCTATTCAGCCCGATTGGCGGCTATCGCCTGAAGCTGACCAATCATAGGCTGATAGATCTCCCCCAACCCCGTCATATCAACTGTCTCCCCTTGAAGGATTGCCCGTGCTGCTCGTAACGCGCGAGCAGCATCCATCCAGGGCGAGTCCTCTGATCCACCCGCAGCGGTTTGGTCACTCATGGTGCTCAGGCGTACGACAAGCTGACTGATGATGGCAGGATCATTCTGTTGGAGCGCATCGGCAGTGGTCTGCAATAGGGGCATGACGTGGCGGTAGATTGGATGGATGGCAATCCGCATCTGCGCAATAGTAAACTGGAAATGGTCGCTCAGTTGCGGGAGTAACATTTGCCATAGGGTTTCATCGTCACGCAGCCAGGCTTGAAGCGTCTGCATAAAGCGTGCAGCGCCCTCCATCGGCAGCGCATCGTTCGTTGCGAGTGGCTCAAGCTGTGTCGCAACCTGTTGGCGGGCAGCAAGGTCATCCGTTTTGAGTGCTGTAACTACTGCCTGACAGACCTGTTCTAGCACGGCCTCACATCTGGCGGTCTCACGCGCACTGCTGAGCCACTGGTCAATCAGGTCGGTCATGCTGCGTGGTGGTTCAATCGCGGCACGCATCTGACGTAGAAGATCGGCAAACAGAGGTGACAACTGTGGTGCCAGCCGTACCATCCGCTCCCCATCATTCCGCAACCATGCTTGCAGAAATCCCAAAAATGTATGCGCACCATCAAGCGGCAGAGGGGGTCGGCGACGAAGGATCACCAGTTGCTCGGCGAGCCATGAACGCAGCGCCGCACTATCTAGCTGGATCGATTGCACTACCCGTTGACACAAGGCTTGGATGAGGATTGCCAGCGTATCGTGATCCTGAGAATGTTCCGTCCACAGCAGCAATTGCTCACGCAACGGCAACATCGCCTGCCAAACCAATGATACATGAGCGATTCCTTGAGCCGCCGCCTTCATTCCGGCAGTCATTGCCTGTTCCTGTGCCTGCGCAAATTGGGCAAACCCCTCCACATGAGCATTCTGCGCAAGGAGCATTTCCCCCAGCAAATATTGCGTGGTGACCGCTGCCAACACATTGCCACGTCGTTCGGCGATTATCAATGCTCGTTCATATAACCCCTGCGCCTCTCCATACCGGCCTTGCTGTGCCAAGAATCCCGCCAGATTGTTCATGCTCGAAGCCGTATACTGATGATCTTCCCCCAAAACCGCTTCAATGATGACCAAGGCCCGTTCGGACAACGACAGTGCCTCGGCATACCGCCCTTGTTGCGCCAAGACCCCCGCCAGATTGTTCATACTCGAAGCCGTATGCGGATGTTCGGCACCCAATACCGATTCTCGCACCACCAACGCTCGTTCATATAATCTCTGTGCCTCGGCATACCGCCCTTGCCACGCCAAGACTGAAGCCAAATTGTTCACACTCTGCGCCGTATCCGGATGATCTTCCCCCAACGCCGCTTTCGTCACCGTCAATGCCTGTTCATATAATCGCTGTGCCTCGGCATACTGTCCTTGCTGTGCCAAAACTCCCGCCAGATTGTTCATACTTGAAGCTGTATCCGGATGCTCCATGCCGAACACTGTTTCCCGCACTGCCAACGCTCGTTCATACAAGCCCTGTGCTTCCCCATAACGCCCTTGCTGCTCCAAGACCGAAGCCAGTCCGTTCATACTCGCAGCCGTATGTGGATGTTCAGCCCCCAACATTGCTTTATTGATGGCCAACGCTCGTTCTAACAAGACCTGCGCCTCGGCATACTGCCCTTGCTCCGCCAAGACTCCCGCCAGATTGTTCAGACTCGCAGCCGTATGCGGATGTGCGTCCCCCAACACTGCTTCATTGATGGCCAAGGCCCGTTCATACAACCCCCGCGCCTCGGCATACCGCCCTTGCTGTGCTAAAAATCCCGCCAGATTATTTATACTCGCAGCCGTATCCGGATGATCATCCCCCAACACCGCTTCTCGTACTGCCAAGGCCCGTTCATACAACCCTCGCGCCTCGGCATACTGTCCTTGTTGCTCCAAGACCCCCGCCAGATTGTTCATACTCGAAGCAGTATCCGGATGATCATCCCCCAACACCGCTTCATTGATGGCCAACGCCTGTTCACACAACGCCTGCGCCTCGGCATACTGTCCTTGTCGCTCCAAGACCCCCGCCAGATTGTTCACACTTGTCGCCGTATTGGGATGCTCATCCCCCAAGACCGCTTCATAGATGGCCAACGCCCGTTCATACAACCTCTGGGCCTCCCCATACCGCCCTTGATTATCCAAGACTGAAGCCAAATTATTGACACTCGTCGCCGTCTCCAAATGCTCGACCCCCAACACCGATTCATGGATGGCCAACGCCCGTTCATACAAAGGTTGCGCCTCTCCATACGCTCCCCGCAGTTGTTCAAAAAAACCAAGGCTATTCGTGAGACGGGCGGCGCTTTCATCTTCACGATCTAGCGCTCGTATAGTTGCATAGCGCAGGTGTGGTTCAAGGGATAACATGTGGCTCGGTATCCCATGCTTATTAATATGGACTGCTCCTGCCTTAATCCGATCTTCGACCACGGCCAGCATTTCCACTGATGCTAATCGCGACTGGACAAATTGCGTGAGCAAGCGATGTAACACCACCGTGTCTATGCCATCCAGCAAGCCTAAATGCTGCAAGCGCCGTAACGCATCAACGGCATCATCGGCATCGGTATCATCGGGTACAAACGCCAGCACCAAATCACGCGGCAGCGGCACGCCGGGCGCACACCACGCCGCCCCATCGAGTATGCTCAACGCCAAGGCATCAAGCGCATTGGTTGCATCAAGCTGGTTGAAACTGAGCAGAAACGTGGCTTCCACATCCTGTTCATGCCGTGTGGGTGAGGGCAACGCTCCCTTGCCCTTAAGCGACTGGTGGGCAATCGTCAAATCCTTGCGATATTGTTCACCCGTGTGATGATCATAGATGTTGAGATAACTTCCTGCGAGATGTAACGCGAGCGGCAAATGCCCCAGATCCTCCGCAATCGCATCCGCTTCCTTATCAGTCAACCGTGCACACAGTCGCTGCAAAAGTGCTCGACTTTCTGCTGGTGAAAGCACCCCAAGCCGAATCTGGGTCAAGGTTGGCCACTGATCCGACCGCGCCGTCACCAGCACCCGACAGCCGCCGACCGTGGGCTTCCATTGCTCCAGAATCATATAGTCTTCGCAGTTGTCGAAAATCAGCAAGCGCGGCATCGGGGATTGCCATGCCACCACCACCCGTTGCACCTGTTCATCAAGCGGCATGTCTCGCGTATCGATCTCCAATACCGAAGCGCATGCCGCAATTTGACTGGCCATCTGACTAGGATCTGCACAGTTCAGCCAAAATACCCCACCCCGAAAATACCAGCCATAGCGATACACAAATTCCGTCATCAGACTCGTTTTGCCAATCCCTCCTAGCCCACTCGCCACCGCCGGAATTACCACCGCTGGCTCGGCATTCCCGACGGCTGCCGCCAATGCTTTTAATTCCGGTTCCCGTCCCACAAATGAGCGAATCGCTTCGAACGGCACACGGGAGGTTTGCGGCAAATCTGCACGTGGTAAGGGAATCTGATGTAATGGCAACTCGGCCAATACGGCAAGCGCATGCGGTACTAGGTCATACCACGCCAGAAACCAACGACTTGTCACATCCCAGCCACTGAACTGTGGTTCCGGTGCACCCGTCCATTGGGGCGATTGTTGGCTTTCCTTCAGCCGCTCTGTCAGATAGCCATGCAACAAACGCAGGGTCACATAGCCATCACGATCATGCCGCGCACCCTTCAACCCATCGATCAGGTGGTACGTATAGACACTCATCCGAGCCGATTCTCGGGCAACCGTCAGTCCATGGGTCGATACCAGCATCTGCCGATGGGTAGGGGCATTAACCCGGGGTTGATTGAGCGTACCCAACGTCGTTCCAAGCAGACCGCTATAACAACAATCTACAATCAGAATCACATGCCCCACCGCATAGCGTCCATCCCGCAAGATCTCCTTTAACCAGTACAGACTCAGACAGGTGTCGGGCTGCTGCGCAATGATGGTCGTAGCAGCATCGGGAGTCACTAACACCACATCATTATCACCACTGGGGGTCGTTGCCAGATAGCCATGGCCACTGAAATAGATGAGCAACGTATCCGCCACGGTTAATGTGGTCATGGCCTGCACAATGGTGGCGCGAAGTATTTCCCGTTGCGCTTGCGCCCCACACCATTCCTCAACGGTAAACCGGCATGCGGGACTGTGGAGTACAGCAGCGAGTTGGGGGACATCTCCGTGTTCGGGAGCGGTCAAGGATTCCAATGCCAAACTTGGATGTCCCACATTGACCCCAATCAGGATCGCGTGGCGGGTACTCGGATGGGAATCCAAGGGATGTGGACGAATCACGTTCATGCTATTCCTCTATTTACTCAGCCTGCCGAAGCTCTAGGAGGATCGGTTCATCGGGATTCGCTGCCAATAAGGTGGCTAAGAGTGCGTCCTGCGATGCTTGGTCGATGGTCATTGTACCGGTTGCGGTCGGTGCATCTGCCGGAATCACATAGCCGACTTCTAACGATGTATCTGGATGTGTTTCAGCCAATCGACTCAATAGCGCAACGATTCTGGTAATAAGGTACGTACAAAATGGGAGAGAGAGGTAGGGAAGTACATCACCAAGAGATTGGATTGCATACTGCGATCCTCCTTTCATTCCGGTTCCCGCCCCACTTAGATAAAGCGGGGAAGTAATACACTCTCTAAGCGCCGCGCCAACAGTTTGCTCCAAGCGCACCGATGCGATGGTTGCATCGCCACCCTTGGTCATCATCACGTGCACATATACTCGACTCATAGACTCTATCCTCCACGTCTAGAACTACCATTAGGGCACATTGTTGTTAAGGACTACGTGATAGTGGAACGGTTATGGACAGCGGACTCGTTGGCATGAGAGGGATGGTGGATGTGAGTGGGGCATTACCCTGACCACAAGGAAGAGTTGCCAACGATACCTGCTGATATGCGATACTTTGCACATCTGCCAGTTTGACCATGCGCACTGTCTGCGGCAGGCAATCACGAGTGAGTGCGGTTGCAACAAAATATTGGTCGCTATTAACAGTCACTACGACCACTTGGGGATAGGCATACAGACCAAGGGTGGGAGATAACGGCACCACAGGGATACTCCCAAACAATGGTTTGTTTAGGATGATATCCGCCACGAGCGGTGTATCTCGAAAATCTTTGTAGGCTTGCTGTTGAGCGTTATGAAAAGCCATATCTGCCGTTCCTAAGAGAATCAATAGTGCTACCATGAGGATACTTATCTCGTCAAAGAGGGGCAGGCGCAGCGTGTTCGGCAAACGTTGTGTTGTCGCATAGGTGGTACGACTAATACCAAGAATACCCGTTGTTATGCCAATCACCAGAGGCCAACTATCCTTCAAGCCGATAAAAAAGGCAATTATCCCAATGCCTATCCCTGCAACGAGACCCATGATACTGGCCATCGTCCAGGATCGTGGTGATACGATCATGCCTAACCACGTGATCAAACTGAGCGCCAGTAACAGAAATGCCTTGGCCAAAGCGGGCCAGCCAAATTCGCCATATTCCCACAGGGTCCATGTTAATTCACTGCGTGGAATTGCCAAGGCTTCGTAGTACCCAAAACTAGCTTGACGACCAAGAAACCAGAGCGGGGCAACAAGGAATGCTGTTGTACTAGTCACACCAAGCAGCAGGTTTTTTAGCGTCGTTAGCGATGATTGAGGATCATTCGGTGCTGTCATCATCCCTCCACGTTCATGTATCTTAAGGCTAGTGAGATCTGAGTAGTAGGTATACGCTGGAAGCATCTATACTCATCACTATAATCAAACTTAATGCTTCATACTGCTTAATGATTTAAGGCTTTCACTCTTTCTCGATGACTACGAGTAATTTGTGTATCAGGATGATTCATGCCCAGCACTACTTCAAATATGGCAAGCGCCCGCTCATAGTATTCTTGAGCTTTTTCATATTGCTGTTGGGATTCTACTACTAATCCCAAATTGTTCAGGGTTTTGGCTGTTTCGGAATGCTGTATCCCCAACATACGTTCTTGAATTGCTAAGGCTCGTTCTAATAATTGTTCGGCTTCTATATCTTGCCCTTGATAATACAACGCCATTCCTAAATTTTGCATGCTCGCCGCCATATCAGGATGAAACTGACCTAAGGTTGCTTCAGTCACTTCTAAAACTCGTTCCAAGATTGATTGTGCCTCTGCATATCGTTCTTGACTGCTTAAAACCAGTGCTAAATTACTCATAATAGTGATCGTTGTTGGATGCGACTCTCCAAGAGATTGTTGATGGATATTTTTCGCTTGTTCCAATAATTGATATGCCTGGGGGTAGCATTCTTGTTCATCTAAGAGCAATGCCAAATTGCTTAAGCTTTCCGCAATTACAGGGTGGAAACTACCAAAGTTTGTTTTTCTAATCCGCAAGGCACGCTCATACAATTCTTGAGCTTCGCTATATGCTCCTTGATGAAACAGAGCAAGCCCTAAATTATTTAATCTGGTTGCCGTCTCTGAATCTTCTGCGCCTAATACCTGTTCACTGATTGATAATGACTGTTCAAATAACGCTTGTGCCTCTGTATACTGGCCTCGTTTTAAGGATATCATGGCCAAATTATTATAACTTTGGGAGGTTAAATCATGGAGGAATCCAAACACTTTCTCCCGTATAAACAAGGCGCGTTCATGTAATGGTTGTGCTTCGGCATATTTTCCTTGATAGACAAAAATCTCTGCAAGATTATTGAGACTGTTTGCCGTCTCTGGATGTTCTACCCCAAATACGCGTTCATTTATTGCCAGCGTTCGTTCAAATAATACCTGGGCTTTATGATAGGCTCCTTGTAATTGTTCACAAATCCCAAGACTAGTCGCTAGCATAGCAGCATGTTCATCGTCACGATCGAGCGCTCGTATAGTCACATGGCGCAAATGCGGTTCAAGCGCCAGCATGTGGCTTGGTATTCCACCATCATTGATATACGATGCCCTAGTATTAATCCGCTCCTCCACCACGGCCAATATTGCTGACGAACCAAGCCGCGCGTGCACAACCTGGGCGAGCAATCGGTGCAGCACCACCGCATCCGTCCCATCAAGCAACCCAAGCTGCTGTAAGCGCCGTAACGCATCAACCCTATCATCGTTATCGGTTTCATCGGGAACAAACGCTAATACCAAATCACGAGGAATTGGCACGCCTGGCGCACACCACGCCGCGCCATCGAGCATGCCCAACGCCAAGGCATCAAGAGCATCGTTTGGATCGAGCTGGTTGAAACTCAGCATGAAGGTGGCTTCCACATCTTGTTCATGGCGTGTGGGTGAGGGCAACGCGCCCCGACCCTTGAGTGAGCGATGGGTAATCGTTAACTCCGTGCAGTATTGTTCGACCGTATGATGGGGATAAGTCGCAAGATAACTGCCCGCCAAATGCAAGGCCAGCGGCAAATGTCCCACAGCCTCGGCAATCGCATCAGCCTCGGCATCGGTCAGCCGCCCACAGAGGCGCTGCAATAACGATCGGCTTTCACCAGAAGAGAGCAACCCTAACCGAATCTGCGTCACGGTTGGCCACTGGTCCGATCGTGCTGTCACCACCACCCGACAGCCGCCGACCGTGGGTTTCCATTGATCCAGAATGGCATAGTCTTCACAGTTGTCGAAAATCAGTAAGCGGGGGATGGCCGATTGCCATGCCATCACCACCCGTTGCACCTGTTCATCGAGTGGCATGTCCGTCGTATTAATATCTAATCTCGAGGCAAACCCAGCAATTTGACTATCTATCTGACTAGGATCAGCACAGTTTAGCCAAAACACCCCACCCCGAAAATACCAGCCGTACCGATACACAAATTCCGTCACCAGACTCGTTTTCCCAATCCCCCCCAATCCGGTCGCCACTGCCGGAACTACCACCGCTGGCTGCGCATTCCCGACCGCCGCCGCCAATGCCTTCAATTCCGGTTCTCGTCCCACAAACGAGGGACTTGCGGTGAAGGGCACACGGGATGTTTCCGGTAAATCCGCACGCGGCGGGGGAAGCTGATTCAATGGTAAGTCAGCCAACACGGCAAGGGCATTCGGTATCGGGTCATACCATGCCAAAAACCAACGACTTGTCATGTCCCAGCCACTGATCTGCGGTTCCGGTGCACCCGTCCATTGCGGCGATTGTTGGCTATCCTTCAACCGATCCGTCAGATAGCTATGCAACAACCTGAGGGTCACATAGCCATCGCGATCATACCGCGCACCTTTCAGCCCATTGATCAGGTGATAGGTGTACAAGCTCACCTGATTCCATTCCCGTGCCACCGTTATGCCCGATGTCGATACCAGCATCTGCCGATGGGCAGGTGCTTCGACACGCGGTTCCTCAAGGTTCCCCAGGGTCGTCCCCAAGAGGCCGCTATAACAACAATCCACAATCAGAATCACATGGCCCACTGCATAGCGACCGCTTCGCAACATGCCCTTTAACCAGTGCAGACTCAGACAGGTGTCGGGCTGCTGCGTAATGATGGTCGTATCAGCATCGGGAGTCACCAACACCACATCATTATCACCACTGGGGGTGGTGATCACATAGCCGTGGCCACTGAAATAGATCAGCAGCGTATCCGCTGCGGTTAATGTGGTCATGGATTGCTCAATCGTGGCGCGGAGTGCATCCCGTTGCGCTTGTACCCCACACCATTCCTCAACGGTAAACTGGCATGCTGGACTCCGCAATACGGCAGCGAGTTGGGGGACATCTCCGTGTTCGGGGGCGGTCAAGGAGTCCAACACCAAGCTGGGATGGCCCGCATTGACCCCAATCAGGATCGCATGGCGGATGCTTGGATGCGCTATGAACGGTGACGTGTTATCCTGCATATTTCCTCAATTACCCGAGATGACTGAAGCATTGCAAAATGATGTAGCCATCATTGAATAAACCATCTATTCAATCGTAACCTCATCATTCCTCGCCCACACGCCCATACTTCAGAATAGCCTCAACATAGAGATCAATCAGATGAAAGAAATAAGGATAGGCTGTATATTGCTTATGCCGCACAAATTTTACTGCCATCATTTCCAGAAATTGCTTGATCTCTATGTGGCGTGCATTTTGATAGATGTCAAATTTTCGAATGCGTTGGGCGCGTACTTGCACGTCCTGTAATCCTGTTGGACTTCCCACCATGAAACACTGTTCATCATCAAACCAGATTCCTTGCGAGGATTGGACATCAACCCCTTTCGCACTCAAAAAATGGCCTTGGTGCCGATACCGATCAATAAATTTCTTTCGGTTATACTTGCCACGATCATCAGGGAGAATATTAAAAATCTGCGCAATAGTGTGCATCAACGGTTCCGACGTCAGTTCATTGAGTGACACTGACATCCGTGACTGGGCCAGCTCATCTAGGAAACGGTTATACTGTTGATGTTGCTCTTGCACGGTTGGTAGACTATCAGTATCTTCGATCTCATCTATATCGTCATCAAAAACCTGTTGGGACTGCGTGAGCGGGCGTGGATCAATGGGTAACTTGAAGCTCTCAATCGCCATAGGCATATTAAAGGCTTCTTGGCGCTGGATGATTGTGGGATAGTCATACAACACTTGTTCTTCAATATCTTCTAATTCGATGATCACCTGTGGTGCCAGAATAAAATCATAGCGTTTAATATCCTCTTCCTCTCGGTCTGGTTTCCACTGTTTCTTATTAAACGGCTCAATAATATCCTCATCCCAATCAAGCTCATAGTCATCAAGCAGGGCATAGAGATGTTGTCGGGCCACCGGGTCACGAAGATCAACAAAATTAAGCGTTGATCCCTTTAAGAATAACAAGGTATGAAAGGAGGTACCATCATAAGTCTTTTTTCGGATAAACGCGACGGATGGCATCATATTGGTGTCCATATCAAACATCGTAATTTGGCGTTGCATTGGTTCTGGAAATCCCGGCAAACGGCTACTCGGTGATTTTTGATGGACAACCAAGTTTTTAAGATACAACTGATTGAGACACACATCAAAGCGCAGATCATAACGTCTTTTCTTATCTTTAAGATTAAGCATGCCATAGTTCAAGTAGTCTGTTGCAGAATTCGTATCGACAGGATTTTGGGGGTTGATATTGATCGATTGCTTCGGAATATGCGAATAGTGCTGGTAGAGGTGCTTATAGGGATCTTCATAGGCTTCTAATCTACCTGCAAGCTCGAAATCCTCTGCTTCGTAGTCTTGTAGAATTAACACTGGAAGTATCTCATCTTGGGGCATCGATGTTGTCCTATGAAAGGTGTAGTCTGGATAGGTATCCTGTAACAGTGTCTGATATGCTGTTGTAGGAATGGTCTCTTGGTTAAGGCGATTATCAAAGATGAGGATCGTCCCAAACGCGTGTTTCGGCAACACAGTGTGCTTGCTTTTTACCGAATATTTTTTGAACGTGCGCACCTTTGGGGTTGCGCTAATCCCATAGGTTGCTAAATACGCAGTAAAACTATCAATAAAGGTATATAACAAATAGCCACGCGTATATTCTGGTTGGTCTTGTTCATGAAAATTAAGACTGGCTGGGCTTGAACGACTATGATAAATCCGATAGATGACGCCTTCAAAACTGCTGATTTCTGCAGGAGTTAATCGTCGAAAAAAGGATTGGCCATCTTTTGGGGACATTTTACAAAAGTAGGGAAACAGTGATGGCCAATCTACTTTAATATCCTCTTTTTTTATCGGAAGGAATCGTGTCGCGTGGCCAATGATTTTAAATTCCTGACATACACCTTCCACGCGTTCGGGATTTTTTCGATCCCCTTTGATTTCAATCTCTAGGCAGATGATGGCATTTTTTTCTGGTTTGGCTTGGATATAATATTTATTCTGGCTTACAAAGGCGGCGCTCCGGACGCTTTTAAAGTAGGATGCCTGTAAGAGTTTGATGACAAGATGGATCGGTAGATTACTCCATTGTCCTTCACTCCAAGGGAGGGGATCTTTACTCAGAAACGGAACGGTTATCGTATGGGGTGTACTCTCCAATGGATAGAGCGCATAAATACTGGGCGTTGGCCTATCATAACTAAAGAAGTGATATGGTTCCGGTAATTGATCTTTCAATGTGGTATGAAACCGCTCAAATTTATATTTATTTTTCATAAATCGAAAATCTGCCGGAACAGCGTACTTAACTAACCGAAATTTTTGCTGAAGCATGTGAAAATCGATCGGTGTATCAATGCACAACGTTGTCGTTCGCATCGGCATACTCTTGTTCATCTTAAGCTCCTTAGTTACCACGGGCTTCATGAATCTCTTTGATCACATGATCCATCTCGACACTAAGTGTATCGGGACGTGTCGCATTAATGACACTTGGAACGAAAATGATCGATGCCGCGTCCATCGTTTGGACAGGTTTAAATGCGGCATCAAAGTATTGATTTCCTCGCTCTTCCCGACTGCTTAGATTAATATAGATAAGCTTGCAGTTCTCGGGATGATTATGATGAAAAGCACGCAGTGTCATCAACTTTTGGACGGCTTTGCGCGTAAAATCGGCATTATTCAGATTTGGTCGCCATGCGGGATCATCCGAAGACAAGGTAAACTGTTCGAGTGTGCGCTCGCTATAATTCTTACAGTCGATATACCACGGTAGTCCAGCCAATTTAAGATCAACGATTTCAAACAAGCTATTCGGCATAGTATCAAGATGAATCAACTCGTCTTGGAAAATCGCCGCCACGGCTTCTTCACCAATGGCACCTAAAAGGATTGCTTGATAACAGAAGGGTGTTAACATGCGGTTCAGTGTTGGACTAAACGCTAATTCATAGCCCTTCCGTTCAAAATGCTGCCGAATAACGGGATGTTTCACAATTAAATCATAGGGACTATTGAGTGGCCATGGACTGACCGTTGCATGCCATATTCTATGGGGATATAGGGTGAGGGTATCCCAATCAATAAACACATATCCATCGGCAATATAGGATGTTGAGAACCAACACCCATAGCGATCAAGAAGCGGGCTATGGATCGTATGTTGGAGCACATCATGCCGTAGCTGAAGCCATATATTCCGTATATCCTCATTACGCTGACCGCGTCGGAAAGCACCGAGGTCATCGAGAAGTGTATTAATCGCTGCCTCACAGGCATTGTTCTGGGCATGGAGTCGTTCTTCCGCTTTACGGCGCATCTCTTTGACCATGCGCTTCGTTTGATTCGTTATCTGGGCAAATACCTGGCGAAGATTATTAGATAGCGTTGGCAATCGCTGCTCACGGAGCGATGCATATGCATCGCTCGTACTAAAGAGCTCAAAAACTTCATACACATCACGACTCATGTGGATGGTTTGATCAGGCATCACACTCCAAACGCGTTCAACACGCCCGATGGCCTGAATAAAGGTTGCAAGCTGGTTTAGGGTTGCATCATGACGCATGGTCATATCCGTATGATACCGACTATTAAGACTTGCATTATGAATATTTGTCAGTTGGATTTTGAACTCTTGCTCGCTAATGACTTTCCCCTCATATAATTTTGCGAGATACCAGATATTCTGTTTGACAATTGCATTGCGTTCTTGTTGTGAGTGCTGTGGGTCTGGCACGCCAAAATAGAAATAGGGACTTTCGAGCAGATGGACATGCTGAATATCTTTCTCTTCCTGTTGGTGGTCATCAGGGTAATATTGGAGATTAATTCCATTGCCTGCTGACGGGTAGGTTGTGATAATCAGGACGGGTTTTCCACGCCAAAAGAGGCTTTGATAATACGCCTTAAGTTGCTGTTCAGCATTGATCCGTTGACCTTGTTTCGCATCATAGAAAACGACAAGATAGTCTCGGCCTGCAAATGCCAACTCATAACTCGCGAGCAGACGATCATGCGGCTTAGGGATGTCGTCAAGCAGCGTAACGCGAAAGAGATCATCTTCTGGATACGGATGGGTAACAAACATATGCTGAATTTGGCGATACGAATTAAAAAAGAGCAAGTGCGTATCGCTGCGCTCAGCCGAGGGCTGATCCGCTATCCATAGTAGGGTCGCAAAGAAGCGTTCTACGCGCTTCCGCCGATATCCTTGCGGATCATTGCCGCCAAATCCGTCATCATCGGCAATTCCCTTGGTAAACTGCATCAGTTGCTTGTGAACTTGATTTGTCGAATCAAGATCGGTCGTGGGGATCACGGTAACCCTATTGCCTCGTTTTATTTGCTTGTCGGCATTCAAATGCTGCACAATCGCAATATCGTTCTCGGTTACAGGATGATAGTGTAAGCCTTCTTGCTGTTGAAGCCAGGTATCGTTGAATCCGCGCAGATAGCGAGGAATATCAGCGGTTGCCGAAAGTCCAAAAACGAGATTATGAGTTGCGAGATTAAGGAGCAACTTTTCAGGCGTAGTATAGATCCCATAATAGGCTAAATCAACCACATCCGGGTCACTCGTATGTTTGAGCCGATGCACTTCATACACACCATACCCACGATCAAGTAAGGTATTAAAGCGCGTGCGTTGGACAAGCGGCAGGTGCGGTGGTTGACGAATCTGCTCTAATTGGCGTTTAAAAACGGTTGTGTCAAAACATTGCTGGACTAATTCACGATACAACGCTGGATCAGCAGACTCAAGGTCTTTTAATACGCGAAGAATATCAGTGGTTACCTGATGCACGACACGAAATAGTGTATCAACATCAATCGTCGTTCCTTGCCGAGCAGCAGTAACAAGCTCAAATGATCGTGTGGTTGGCTGCACATAGAGGTCGTTGGTAAGGAGTGTTCGACTCGTTTCAAAAATTGTGATTGGTTGTTGCATCTCGTTCGAATAGGTAAATTGATTAATTTGGGGATAGTCTAATCCTGCCAGGTGCAATTGGTCAATTTGCTCAACAATATCCTCAATGGCCGTTCGGACGGGAGTAGTGCTTAAATACAGCGTGGATGGTAATTTATGCCGTTTCATCGCCCGATAGAAGGCTTCAACAAAGTGAAGTGGGGCATCAATTTGTCCATCATTGCAAATCAAGTCGATTAAGTTGTTCTCTAAAAAATCAAACTCATCAAGAAAGATAATGTGCTGTCCATGGTCACCCATCAAGGTACTGAGATTGACATGCGTTTTTCCGTCAAAGAATCCATAGAATGCCTTCTGAATCGTGAGGAGCAGGATTCGTTTCGTCGCATCATGGCGAAACTTAATATACGGAAAAAGCTGCTGAATAACGGGATGTTTCAGGAGGGTCTGATGATCGTGAGTTCGTTTGCGCGTAGCGGCATCAATCAGAAGGCGTTTCACAAAGTTTAGGATGCGATGAACTTGACGGCCAAGATGATCTTCAAGAAAGGGAAACTGGCGTATGTGTGCGAGATGCGAGCCAACGTCATGACAGAGTTTCTCAATACCTGCTATCCCACCACGAAGGGTAGTGCTTTCTGCATACTTCACGACGAGGGGATGGCGTAAAAACTCGTAGAAGCGCTCGCGATGGTCATCATGGAGGAGGCTATAGACGGTATCCGTGTCATTTTGAAGATGGACATAGCCAATCCCATCAGCGTCCAGTCGTTCAGCCATCTCTTGCAGCAATTGAATGCGATTAGCGCAATACATATATTTTCTATCGGTTTGCGTGTGCTTAATGGTTGCCGCAATCCCACTTGTTTTCCCCAGACCCGTTCCACCAAGAACCTGTTTAATCCCAGTAGTATGGGCGGTAATAATAGGATGGTAATAGTCAAAGTATGGGTGAACGAATGACATAACACCTCATCTCAAGATAATTCAAAAGATATCCTAGTGTAGGGAGACAATGTGACATCCGGTGACATAGAGCTATGCTTCATCCAAACCAATATGATAGTCGACATAGAGAAGGAGAGATTGTATGGAAAAATTACTATCATTCCTAGATACGCTTGATGGCTTAAGCGAAACAGCGAGTGCGTCAAAGGACCTTTACAATCCGCTCATACCGATAGATACGCCTGATATAATGACTGGGAGACGCATAAAATAATCCGTATGGTCTATCAAGCGAAGCTTACCCCATATATTATATAGATACAATTCATCGCAATTTCTAGCATGAATGGCGCAAAAATCACCTCCATGGGTGAGACTTACGCCCTCGTATACCATGGATCATCCGCGCAAAACGCCGCTAATAGGAGAGCGCTAAAAACTCGGGAGCAGCGGTCTCAGTGGCTAACGGCTCCCGCTATGGGTACTTCGGCTTCGAAATCTCAACCAGTCGGCTGATCGGCACCACCGTGTGCTGCTGTTCGCCATCGCGTTGCATGCACCCGACTTTTTTCTCTACCCCGCTCAACATGATTGATAAGACGCATTATCAATCACGTTATCCCTCCCTACCCCATTAACGTGATTGATAATGCGATCATATTCTGCTACACTGATGCCAGTATATCGTGATTGATAATACGGAGCGCTCTATGCACGAATCGTTTGGTCGCTATATTGAAACCTTCAGCGTTGGAAAATCGATCCATACGCTCCGAGCTATCCGATCGGATCTCCAGCGATTTGCAACGTGGTGGGAAGAGCGGATGCAGCAGCCTTTTACACCAGAGCTCGTGCGTGATCGTGATATGACTGCGTGGCAGATCTATCGCCAAGTCGAAAGCGGCGCGAAGCCCACGACGATTAATCGCGAATTATCGTCGTTGCGGGGGTATTGTGCTTGGGCAGTGAAGCATGGATGCATGCCAACCAACCCTCTGGCGGATATGCGGGTTCTTCCGCCTGATCCCTTGGCACCCCGTTCGCTTCCGATTCTCGCCATCGATATGCTGCTCCGCGAAGTTGGCAAAGATGCAACGAATATATTTCGCCAGCGTGATGAAGCACTGATCGCCCTGCTTGCCTATGCTGGTCTGCGGGTACAGGAAGTTTGCGACCTGCAACTGCGCGATATTGATCTCGCCGGCGAAACGATTACGGTTCGCCGAGGCAAGGGCGGAAAAGCGCGGCGCGTCCCGCTCCACCAATCGTGTCTTAAGACGCTCGCTGCGTATCTCGTACTCCGGTGTCCACCCGGTATTCCTCCGATTGGTGATCCCGCAGAGCGAAGAGCCGTCTTTCTGGGAATGGATATTACCCAGCCTGGCCAGCCGATCGAAAACCCCATTAGTCCACAGGTTATTCAACGGCTGTTCCGACGCGTGGCCCAGCAAACCCAACAACGACTCTTGGCCGATGCCCATCGAACATCCATCGCAACGCGCAAACAGAGCCTGATCCAGGCTGCACAGAGTTTGACCGAGGCCTCACCACATAGTTTACGCCACAGCCTCGCCCGGAGAATGTTGCATAATGGTGCCACGATCGTCGAAGTACAAAAAGTTCTTGGCCACAGCCGTCTCGAAACAACCGCCCGCTATCTGATGCCCAATGAGGATGAGATCCGCGATGCAATCAATCGCTCTGGTCTCTAATACTATTTTTGCAACCAGATGCGCCTGATCCGTGCCTCGTGCCCCCTAGAACAAGAGAAGAGCCATTGAGTCGTTACGCTGAATTGTAATGGCATCAATCATCTCAGCATGGCGAGATGATTGATGCGGAGGCGCTCCTGTATAGTTCACTATTGTCGTATACGCATGGCGTACCGAATGGGACATGCGCTATCCATGAGCATGAACGAATGGATGATTTAAAACCCTAGGTTTCTGTTCAAATGCTCTCACTCGTCTAGACATGGTCGCTTGAAGTGGCGCTGTGGAGGCATATTATCAGCACACGACAGAATGACCATGAATAATGGCCAATTCCAACGATGCTCAAGGAGAATTGAATGACGATTATTGACATAACCAAAGCGCAACACGATCTTGCTGCCTTGATCGAGGCCGCCACCCAAGGTAACGAGGTGATTATTACCCGCCCCGATGGCAGCGCGGTGCAACTCATTCCCGTGGCGAAGGGCACGCCCCAGTTTGGCAGCGCCCGTGGCAAAATTCGCCTGAGCGCTGATTTTGATGATCCGCTTGAAAATGGGATGGAGGATGCGGCATGAGGTTTCTGCTGGATACGCACACGCTGTTGTGGTTTTTGGCAGGCGATCCCCAGCTGCCCGCAGCGGTGCGCGAGCGGATTGAGCAGCCCAACGCACGCTAAGCCACGACATGATCATGTCGTGGCTTAGCGTGCGACGCTCCTTAGATTCATGGGCCAGAACCAAATGGAGCGTTTTTATGTCTGATAACTCCATTTATCAGACATAAATGGCCTATTTGAGCGCTGATGATGTCTGATAATCCTGCAAATACGTCCGCTATTCAATATCTGATAATCATCAGCATATGAAAAAATAGCCCATCAAAATGCGCTAAAACCCCTATGTTGCCGCTCGCCGCATCAACGTTGGGTTTACCCCATTCATGGTGTGTAGCAATTCAATGATGCCATAGGAGCGTCTTTTATCAAAGATGGCGATAAGGTTGATGCCTATGGGCTAGCTGGATTAATCCCCTATATGACTCCATTTGGGATCATCGATTCTAGGCTAACTTGTGTTGAAAAATATGTTAGGTGGTCGCATGGAACTTCGATAAATCTTATGGGCTCTTTAGAACGGGGAGAAATGTTCCGGACACTGCTTACAGCCACCGCGATATCGTTGGGTTGATCGTCAAAAGCCAGACTTGCCAAGCGATGCAGCGTTTCTTGAGAAAAGGCTTGTGTAAGACGTTGTATCAGCCGATGAAACCTCTTGTGTGCCTCAGGGCTTTGCAGTCGCGGAATCAAACTGGTGTTACCAGCAATAACAGTGTAGGGGATTTTGGGATCAGCATTCTCTGCCATACCAGATAGAAATGTTGAGGTAGGATGCATCTGATCAAGCGTTACATCAACATGCTCGATCAACGACACCAAACCAGATAAAATTTGGGCCGTCCATCCAAGTTCTGGAGCCATATTTAATCCCAGTCCAAGTAATATTGTGCCCAGATCCTGGTATACCGGCCAAGGAGATCCACCGTTGGGTGTGCCAAGTAATACAAGGTGCTGTACAACATCCTTGCCACCCAATTGCTCAATAAACCATCGTGAGACAAGGCCACCCATTGAGTGAGCGATGATATGAAATTGCGTATGATGGCCAGGTTTTAGGCCCACTGCAGCGAGTCGTTCTCTAAGTTTAGTTGCGGTAGTTTCGATTGAGGTTTGGAGATTCTCGTAGTCGAAGGCCAAGATAAGGTCATAGTGATCCACAACAGATTTCAGAGCACCAGTCTCTGGAAAATTAATAGGGCGGCTGCTCGCAACCATACCTGTTGTATCTCCAATAATGCCGTGGATATAGAGCACAATTCTTTGTGCCGCAGCGACTTGCTCTGCGATTACCTTGGTATTATCCTCATAGCTGACGATACCATCGTCACTGACCGTTGCGGAACGCAGCAACGGATAACGCTCTGGCTTGCCCAAACGCCGGCGAATGACGGTTTGTAAGAGAATCCGGATAGAACCTGTTAGGCTACGGTCACCGATCTCCAGATCGCTAGAGTCATTAGCTAGAATGGGTGGAGGCAGATGACGAAGCACGACTTGGAAACCGTCTGCTGTACGGACGCTATGACCGAGGGGCAGGAAAAACTCGCCATCAAAAGCATAGGGCAACAACGCTGTATCGCTTCTCAATACTGTATCGCGAGATTCTATGGTGATGATATTTAGCAGTAATGGTGCTTCTGGCGTAACTGCTTGATAATTAACTACATCTAGTAGTTCAATCACGCTCAGACCAGGATCGTTACTACGGCTAGTTGTGAACTGATATAAAAATGTATCCTGTGGCATATCTCGTAGCAGTGCTGGTTGAGCTTGAGTTCCTAAATCACGGCTCATATGCGGTAGGGTTGTAAGCCGAACACGGCCCTCCAACGCTGGATGTGACGCTAAGCTAACGATTACCGCACCATTGTTTAGAAGCTCGCGAGGCTCATCACCAGGTTTGGGAAGAGCTACGCTCATGCCCGGATGGACAATAGTTATTGATGCTTCACTTGTGGCCCAATCGACATATTCATCGCACAGGCCCGCCTTTATCGGCTTGCGAGCCCGCACATTGCTGAGCAGTTTGTCGAGCGATGTGGGAAAGTTAGTTCTTATATCACGCAACGCGAGCGGAATATCAAGCTCATCCTGTTCTAACAGCGTGGCATCGAATGGCTCTGTACTAATAATCAGCTTGTACTGATCTTGATATTCAGTCATACCTTGTTTCAGCAGGTCAGCAGGGATTTCTGATGGGATTGGCATTCCTTCATTAGCCCATACCTCTCCTTGGCTCTCAACAGTTGTTTTTGGCTCAATCCGCACAGTACCACCACGAAAGTAGGAATTTGTATCAATGCCAAACTCTTCGGATAGGAATGCTAGCGTGCAGAACATGGTTCTTGATGTAGTATTAACCAGGCGGATTTTGTATGCTGGTGGTTCCCAACGCTGGCGGGTTTGATTGTAACGATACTCAAGCCGAATATTCGCATTATCTGGAAATACCTCAGTTTGTTGTGATTGATCAGACTGCGAACGTACCCCTGGAGCGCCAGTAACACCATAGATCTCCAGACGCACTGCACCATCCAATGAACTCCCTGGATTCTCTAATTCGGCAACAGTGGACCAGCGCGCTATGTGTTCTAAGCGTCGAACGACGATTAGCGCCTGCTCACTATCGTAACCGCTTACATCTATAGTCAGTGGTCGTGAACTATAGGGGTGGGTAATAGCGTAGCTATTGGTACGGGCTAAAACACGCAACTGGGCGAGTGATGGCTCCGTAACAAGCTGAAGATAAAGCGATGGCTGACCTCCGCCGCCCGACTGCGCCAATGCATCTTCGACCAATGCCAGACCGGCTCGATCACCCTCAAGAACCACACCTAGTCGTTGGATAGGAATGCTAATGACTATCGCCTTATATGTTTCATCATTGACAAGCGAACCTTCATCGGCAGCCTTGATACTAACAACACTCGCCTGCGGTAGAACCATACTGATCTCTGCCATTGCCAGTGCCTTATCCAGCTTACTCAGTTCGTCGGCAGTGCTTGTGAGAGGAAATATTGCCAATCGAGTTGTCTCAGGTGTTGTGGTAAGAGGAATACCATGTACGGAGCCACCGTCAATTGTCCAATTTCCTTTATCACCGCTGTAAGCAAGCGTAAAATATGAACTTCTGTTGATTGCGCCACCCAGGAATGGCCGATCGAGATCGTTGCTAGCAGTTGCCTCGACTTGCGGTGTCTGATTCTGAACCCGATTTTTAACCAGCATCTCAACTTTCTTGAATAGGTCTCGATATGTCAGGCTATGTCCAGATTGACGCAATGTTTTCAGTAGGGCGTAAGAAAAGATGCCGCGGGATTGTCCATCAATGGACAGTTCCTTGGCAGTCTCGGAATCATAGCAAGCAGATAACACTATATGTTTCCCAGCTGGCAGAGCTACCCAATTCTGTTCAGAAGTACCAGTACTGGCAGTAAAGGTGTCGAGTTCGGCGGCAGTAAAGGTAGTATAGGTGTCTAATGGACGTTCGCGTTGATCTGTTATAGCACGGCGAATACTAACAGTACTTGTTACGTCATCACGGGTTGCCGTACCTGAATGGCAGGAATCGAGGATCACCACAATGTGTGGGTCTTTGGCGGCAACCTCAGCAATAAGTTTACCCAGTTCTTTATCAGACAGATCATAGTGATTAGGAGTGCGGCTGTCGTAGCATACTAACGTCTCGTTTAATCTGTCCGGCTCAAGATGCCAGAAAATCTCTGGAGCTGGCTCTTGCGATCCGTGTCCACAGTAGTAGAAAAGCGCTACGTCGGTAGCATTAGCCTTACTAAGATGTGAACGAAAACCATTTATGATGCCTTTGTATGTTGCCTGTTCATTAGTGAGCGGAAGTACATCAAGGTGATAGCTAGTGCCAGCGACGCGTTCATACAAAAAATTTTCAAAGGAACTAATATCGTTAACACAGCCATGGAGTGATCGGATCTGAGGCGCAGCGTACTCATCAATACCAACTAAGAGCGCATAGATCGTGGGAGTACTCATACAGTATGCTCCTTCTAATGTTTCACGTCTTATTCAGCTGTCCAGTATAGCTTCTCCAACACGACAATCTGCAGCAACTGGTTATCCGATTAAATCGCATAATCTTCGGCTTCGCGAATCATTGCATTAATATCGTTTTCACTTAATCCAAGCGTCCCAATAATGGTAAGCTGTTTAGAATTTCCAGTGCGACTATTCTGCCCTGATACATGAATAATCCCATCGGAGTCAACCCGAAAGACTACCTCGATAATAGGTTGACCAGCAGGTGCTGGCTCGATACCTCTTAGCACAAATTGCCCTAGTGGTTCGTTCTCAGCAACTTTAGCTTTTTCGCCTTGAAATATTTCAACCTCGACCTCTTCTTGACCATCAGCAACTGTTGAGAATTCCATCGAAACTTCCACGGGTACAGGAGTATTACGTGCAATCAATGGTTGCATAAACCCACCTTTTTTGCGTACGCCTAGGGTAAGTGGTACAACATCAGCCAACTTTATCCCTGTATCCTCACCTGCCAGCATAGCCCCTTGCACCGCTGCACCTAATGCGACCACCTCCTCCGGTGGAAGATCGGTGTTGGGAACACGGTTAAAGAACTTCTCCACAGCACTGCGGATCAGGGGCATACGAGTCTGCCCTCCTACTAGTAGAACCTCTTCAACATCTGATGGCTGTAGTTTGGCATCGGCCAATGCCTTGCGGCAAGGCTCCAGAGTGCGCTGAATAAGTGGTTCGGCGAGTATTTCTAGCTGTTGGCGGGTTAATTTCACATCCAAATCGTCCATCTTGATAGAAGAGCTAAGAGGTCCGACAACCTGAATGCGGGTTGTAAGTTCAGTAGAAAGCTCTGTCTTGGCACGCTTTACTGCTGCTCGCAAGAGGGACAGGGCATGAACATCGTTACGCAAGGCAGTGGACTGCGATCCGTCTATCTGATCCAACACCCACTGAACAATTACCCTATCAATATCATCACCACCAAGGAGCGTGTCCCCGTTAATAGCCCGTACTCGAAATGGCCTGCGTCCGAATGCCTCTAAAAGTGAAATATCAAAGGTACCACCGCCTAGATCATAGACCGCGATAACACGACGATCTTCAGAAGATTTTTTGTACCCATATGCTAGGCAGGCTGCTGTTGGTTCGTTAAGTACCCTTGGTATATTTAGGTGAGCAATCTGCCCAGCATCAAGAGTTGCTTGACGCTGCGAGACATGAAAGTAGGCAGGCACAGTTACTACCGCTTGGTTGATTGAGTGGCCGAGTTTATACTCCGCGTTACGCTTCAAATGTTTTAAGATCTCCGCTGAGACTTGGTGGGGTGTTAGGTGGTAGCTACCAATTACCGCCGCGATTCCGCCTCTCCGCCGTTTTGCAGCTTGCACCTCATACGATACATATGACTTATGAAGAGCTTCTTGCACAATTTCATCATCATATCGCCTACCCATAAACCGTTTGATAGATCGAATTGCGGCGGTCGGTTCCCTTGCCGCAATAGATTCTGCCTTGTAGCCAACCTCAAGTTGCTGGATTTCAGTATTAAGGGCAACTATGGAGGGAATAATAGGATTGCCCTCAGGGTCGGGGATAATTCTAGGCTCGCCATCTTTCCAGATAGCGATAGCTGACTTGGTTGTTCCGAGGTCAATTCCAACAATTATGGTCATAAACTCTCCTTTACGTTAGATCCGAGAGGATTAAGGATTCAGATCGAGTTAGGAGTGTTGGTAACGGTAGCAACTTACGCCAGCAGATGTGCCAACCCATAGTTCACAAGTGCTTCCTACGACACGCACTGAGAGGGCGGTAATCCAGTCATCAGCCAGGCCCGAGTTTTCGCTTGTAAAGTGCGATGGCTCAATGCTGGTAGTTAGTGAACTGTCTAGCAGAGGATGTCGCTCAAGGCCATTTTTGGTGCCCAGCCAGAGTCCGCCTTCAGATCCGGGATTGAAGGCTAGAGCGTAAATTGATGAGGTACCAAAGCGATGCCAGTCAGGGCTACTAAACAATCCTTCATCTGTGCCAACCCACAACTCATTGGTGTGTGGATCAAAGGCCAATGCCTGTATAGAACGGTGCTCGAGTTCGCCCCGGACCAACTCAAGCTGATCAATATCTGGGCGATATGCGAATAATCCGGCGGCTGTACCGATCCAGATAATGGCGTTGCTTGTGCCTTTTGTAGTGGGAGGCTGGTAGCACATAACCTGAATAGCTGGATTTGGGGCAAGATATCCCTTCCACGTGGAGTTGCCGTAGCTACGTCCATACAGTGCATCGGGTGTGCCCATCCATAAACCTCCACTCCTATCCGCCGCCACTGCCAGTACATGGGTAGTGGGTGAGAATATTGGGAGATCAAAACACTGCTTGATATAACGTAGCCCGCTCTGTCCCGCAGCGACCCACAACTCATCAGGGTTGGTACCAGGAACTAGTGACCGGATATTCCAGGGGAGTGGCTCGTTCCCATTGCTGCTATTGACTTTATGCCATTGACCTGCATTAAAATAGAATAATCCTCGGGCTGTGCCAGCCCAGACCGAATCTGCGTCAGAATAGAGGCATTGGATACTATTGCTCAGCTCATCTTCGGGATCTTGTCTAAAGGCTGGAGTGAGGCCATTCGTTTCCACCCGATAGACTCCCTCAGATGCGATGGCCCAGATTGAGTTCATTCCATTCAATATGCCGCTACCAAGTAGTTGTGGGAGGACTGTCGCAGATGGCCCGCTTTCCCAGACACCATTAACAATTCGACCTACTCCACTGACCGTTGATATCCACATTGTGTGGTTATTTCGATCGAGCGTCAGGCTGAGAACTTCGGATATCATACCTTGAACAGCAGTCTCATACGAAAAGCAGGTGGGATCGAGGCGATACAATCCCCAGTTTGTACCGATCCATAACATCATATCAGGACCGTAAGATAATGCTCGGATTTGTATCCTCAGTCCACGATTACCCTCCTTGTCAATCGAGAGATCAACAAAACGGGGCTTACTAACACCAGTATTATAGTACAAACCCCAGTCTGTTCCCAACCATATAGAACCATCAGCATCGGCCAAAATTGCTGATACATCGCCTTCTACACCATCCAATATCCTTGCTGGCTGTAAGTCAAGTTTATCGACTAATGGGTCGGTTTCAGCTATCGCTATACCCCCATTAACATGCCGTAATACGGCAACGATGCCACCACTAGGGCGCGCAATAACGTGCTGTGCTCTCCAGTCTAGCCCGGTTTGATAACACTGCCAGCCATCTTTCGAATTAAGAGTAAGTTTACAAATCGCACCGCTTTGCGTTACGGCCCATACATGTCCCGCTTGCTCCACCGCAATGCTTTGAATCGGATTACCAACCAATCCGTGTTCGCTGTTGTGCCGGATTACTTGCCGCAAGGCGGGTGACCAGCAGAGTATCCCCCCCCACGTGGCAATCCAAAGATTTGTTTGTGAATGATCCAAAACAAGGTCACGCATTTGAGATTGACTAGAGAAGGTTGTCCAGTTGGGATACGGTGGTACTGAAGGAGCAAATTGGAAATGGCTATTGATTTGCACATATGAGGCATCAATGGGTTGTATCTCTCGTAGTTGCCTGGGCTCTATTGCGCGGGCTTCTGGATCAGCCATGGGTCACCTCTCCGCCAATTTTGGCTTTCAGTTGCTCTTGTAGAACGTCGATCTTCTTTTGTAAGCTTTGATTTGCAGTTAGCTGCTCAACGGCAAGATTATCGAGAAATTGTTCCCATTGATCGGTGGTTAGGAGCTGACGGTCTTGCCACAAAGCGTAGGTTGAATCTTTTTCAAGCCGCCGTACCTTGATCTTCCAGAAACCCAATCGATCGTTTAGTGCTTGTTGCCAGGTATTAAGGCGGCTAAGTTGATCATCCAACGTTTCATATGGAGTGCGTTGCAACCAGATTGCACCCCAAGTTAACAATTCTAAGATATTCCCTATATCCTGCTGATCGTCAACTACACAGGCATTGATCTGTTGCATAATCATTTCGTGATCCTCAAGCGAGACAATCTCCTCCAGATAATCAGCCAAGTCGCGTTTACGTTTATCGCGCAGGTCTGCCGTTAGATTCTGAGCAGGGACTTGTGTACTGGCGATAGGGATATTGACAACAGTTGATGCTGTTGTCGAGGTCTGATTATGCGCCTTTGGTGGAGTAACTATAGGTTTGAGTTGTATTCGCAGATCTTCAAGCCGTTGATTGAGTTCAACGGCTATGCTGTTGAGAGTCTGGAGGCGAGTTGCATACTCCCTACTTACTGTAAACAGTCCGGCCTCAATTTGCACGGCACGTTCTCGAACAGCAATGATCTCTTCCAAAATGTGCTTAAGGTTTTCGAACATTGCATTAATCTGATCCTGAACTGTCATTGCATTCCTCCGAACTTACCACAGTTGAATTTTTTGATCTGAGACGGCATATAGTCCATATGCCAATCCTAAGGGATTATTATAGTGTTTTAAGAAATAGAGGCGCGTTGCTAACAAGACCTCAGCAAGATACTCCAGACGATAAATCTCTACATTTAGCTCTGCGGCATCTAAGATCGCGTGAACTTCCCGCGAGGGATTTGGACCAGCCAAAAGCAGTTGATAAAACACACGGGCGAACTCACTAGCGAATACATCGGGCATCGTACATGCTGTCGCAATCACACTGCCAGCTCGAAAGTTAAGAAAGGCACTTGGTAAACTAATTGTCTGCAGCAGATGCCCCAGATTTTGAGTCTCACACGCATTCACAAAAATAAAAGGATTATGGCGAAAGCCCTTCTTTTTATAGTTCAGGAGGTCAAGGATCGAGATTTCCAAGTCTTTGTTATGCACGGTAAGATTAAGCGAAGCCTTTGTTGCTCCAGCATAGGCTGGATTATTACAGTGGCATGCAAAATGAATGATTCCATAGGGGAAATTTTGGTCGATAAATAGCTCCATCAATGTATCTGAGGTTAGTGTGTCAGCAGATAAAGCCTGATCAAGCAGAGTCATTTTTAATGCTATGTCTAGAGCTGTTAGATTGGTACGAAGATGCTCTACCTCTTTAGACGATGCAATTAGTTCACTATGAATGCCTGCTAGAATACCTTCACGAAGATTGATGAGCTGAATCATAACAGTATCCCAAAAATAGCGACCCAGTGGATAGCGAAAACCCCAGAAACATTCAGGATCAACCTTTCCGGAAGGATCACCGCTGTACAGAACCTCCCATATTAAATTCAATTCCATTGGTATTTCTAATGTAAGTCTGGGCGGTAAATTAGGGTTCTTATGATCTTCATTGAGGAAATGGGTCTGCGTTATCTCATCAGATAGGATTGTATTATAGGCTGCGAGGCCAATTTTTCGCAGCTCGGTAAGGTAATTCGACTGCCCTGTTAAATCAACCCCTTTTCTTTGGACATCCTTACGCAGTTTATCCAAGACATTAATGATTTCATTGTTTAGGTTTAAAATATCTCCAGCAGCAAAGCCAAGCGAAAACCTCTGCCCATTAATTCGTCCATGCGATGCACCAGGTTCGATAGTCATGCCGATTCGCATGCGATCTCGGGTGGGATCTTTTCTTGGTCCAAACGAATCAGATGCTTTGAGATTACTCATACGCGGTGTCCCCCGCATCTTTATCGGCAACAGTAAAAGAGATCTGCATAGTCTTTAGATACTCATTATCCTGAAAAAATTGAGCATTGAGTCGATATATTCCTTGCTTGGGTGCCATCAGCCTGATTGTTGCTGCAAGCATCTGCTGGCTAACCATCTCCATCGCTATTGGATCCGAAAAAGCTGGCTCCAAATTTGGTGCCATAAACAGGACTGTCATGTTGTCCGGCAGTTTCTGGACTCGTACTAGACGTTGATGATGCCACTCTGGTGGTGCAAGTCGAACGCTAGCTCGGAAGGTATAGGCTTTATGAGACTGCAAGGGATCATCGTCATCAAGGCATTCCAGGACAGTGTAGCCATCACTCACTTCCGGCTGATAGGGTCTCGCTTGGGGATTTCCAAAAGATGTATAGGCGAGAGCATCGGGATTTCCTGGCAGTGCTTGAACTACCGCATGCCGCGCCCTATGTAAGGCTACACCTAACGTCACATTTTGGAAACCGAGTAAATCGTAGAATGTGGACCAGAAGATTCTGTCTGCAGCAGCACATGTCGACCACCAAGGACCTACTACTGCGCTTGCCCCTGCCCGAAGGAAAGGTAGTACCCGTTCCGGTAACAGCCATTCGTCATCATCAGATGTCATCGTAGTGCTACGAAGCATGCTGAGGGTAATTAATGGCCGTTTCCGTTGGAGATCCAGTCGTGCGCGAAAGGTCTGTTCGTGTAGTTGAGATTCCTCCTGTGCCAGCGATACTCCTCGGGGCATAATCTCACGCCCGGTGGTGGTATCAATAGCACGCAGCACATGTAATCCATAGAATCCCTGGTCTGGGTCGGCCACAGTACCAATATCATTAGTCAATTTCGCACCCAGCAGCTGTGCCCAGCGAGCCGGATTCGCGTGGGCAGTAGCAGTATTTTGGTAAGTTGCAAGGGCTAGATCACCAATGACTATCTCGGGATACATGATTGAGCCTAATCCATGAATCCAGCGGCTTAGTTCGTAGCGCTCGCCCAGAAAGCGTGGTGCTTGGTCATCCTGGTAGGGTGCCACCAATTCCCAAGGTAGCCAAATATTTCCTTGCTCGACAATCAGCCAATTGGTAATGGACTCCGCATTTAACCAGAAGTGCTCACGAAAGGCGGCGGCTGTATTCAGTGGGAAGAGGAGATCGTAGAGGTAGGTGCCAAAACCCAGTAGAATGGCCTGTGCATCCTTTGGCGCAGCACTAGAGGCATGATGTCGTGCAGTAACAAGCATGGATTGAAGGCGGGAAATCGCGCCTGATGGCAGCAGGCATGTACCGACATCAGCAAGCCAAAGTGACTTGCCCCTCAGGCGACTGCTAAGACGATAGGTCAACATGCAAGAGCCATTCGCTCCATCAGGTAGGTGAGTGTCAACCTGAAGGAGAAAAGGTGGCAACATACCGACCTGCACATCAAGCCTTGGCAAAGGTGTTGGAAACTCGGTATAGGCTGGTGCATCAACACTGATGGTATATTCATTACTCTGATAGCGGGTACGCTGACCTGTCTGTGGGTCCTCTATATAGAGATCGATCGTAAAGGTATGCTCTCCCGGAAGTTTGGCTTGAAGCTCAAACTTCTGCGTTATAAAGGTACCATCGATGCGGCGAGTCATGGTGGCAAGATTGGGGCTGCAAAGGTGCATTAGAGTGTCAGTAGGGCTGATAGCGCAATATACCTCATCAAGATTGACTGGTAGGGTAATCGGACCCTCCATCGCTATTAGTACTGCAGATACCTGCACAGTTTGGCCAACTGTGCTGCGTAACGGTAGATTAAGATTCAAGCCATAAGTAAGTGGAACAGAGCGAACGGATAACACCAAACTATCTAATACAAACACTTTGCCGCTCGATCCGGTGATCTCAATACTGCTGACTCCCTCAACCATATTGTGGTCGTCGTTGTTAATCCACTCGTGCCATATACCACCACGCGGGAACGGCACATCAAGGTACTCGGTGTTGATCCCAAAATTCAGCACTACCACAACGTGGCTGCTCTGATCATCGCTCCAGCGATAGTAGGCCAGTAGCTTACGATCATCATCCATTATGAGTGGAGCAATATTGTTGCCAAACAGTGCTCTGCACTTGGCATGCAACTGGCTCATCCTGCGATAGAACGAATGCAGGTCGTTGCCCTGAGCATCCTGAAGCAACTCCCACTGCAGCTTGTTTTGCTCAACAATGCGCTCAGTTTTCATGCCGAACTCTTGGCCGTGGTAGAGCATTGGCACACCGACAGCGGTAAATAGGGTAATCGCGCCCAACTTGGATTTGTGGTACATGATGTCTGGCTGAATGTTGGGGTTATTCATAACTTCATAGAATAGTCGCTGCTCATCATGCATCTCGATGAAGTTAATCATCTGGGGGTCGCCAGTATAACCAATGGCTCGAAAATGACGCATGGTTTCATATAAGTCGGCGTATTGTTTGCCATTAAACTCGCTCTCTCGTAAGTTAGCAATCATTTGGTTGCGGAAGGGGATACTCCACGAAGCATCGGCATCGGTATTGCGTACCATTGAGGTGTAGTCGTCGGTGTTCTCGACGATCAGATACACGTGCGATTTAACCTGGCGGGCCTGCCAGGTTAAAAACGAGATGCCGTTCTCGCCGTGATCCCCGATCCCGATCGCGTAGTAGTAGCGCAAACCATCGACGTGCATATCCACCAGCCAGTAGGTCTGCACATCGCTCAGCAACTGCTTGACTATCTCACTCTGATGATTGAGCGTGGGGAATCCCCATGGGCTAGCATCGCTGCTAAAGTAGGGATTTTCATCGTAAGGATAGAGATAATTAATTGGACTTGAGCTATCAATAAGACTAAATACCACATCAAGAAATATCCCAATGCCGTGCTGATGAGCCAGATCGATTAGATCGCGTAGATCATTGAGTGTACCGTAGCTGGTCTTGGGCGCAAAGTAATAGGATGGATTGTATCCCCATGAATTATCACCGGGAAATTCAAAGATCGGCATCAGTTGAATAGCAGTTACCCCAAGGTCTTGTAGATAGGAAAGTCGCTCAATAATGCCTTTGAAGGTGCCTTCAGGACTAAAGTCACCGACGTGAATTTCGTAGATCAACAGCTGATTAAGAGGCTTGATAAGAAATCCATCGTCATTCCACTGATAGGTGCTGGTACCGACACGGATGATCGTGGCCGGCTGGGAACCGCCAATCCAGCGGACCTCGCGGGCGTAGGGGTCGCCAATGATGGTTTTGCCATCGATCACAAACTGATACGCGTGCTCGCCGGCCGGCAAATTCTTGACAATCCACCAGATGCCCTGCTTGGATACGGCCAGTGGGTCGGCGGTGCGATCCCAGCCGTTGAATGAGCCGATCAGGTGGATGCTTTTTTTCCCCGGTGCGTACAGCGCGAAGCTGACCTTACCCTCGCTGCGGTCGTAGGCTCCCATCCAAACACCTTCAGGAAGATTTGCCTTAATAGGCGGGATTGGAAGCGTCCAGAAGCGTGCTGTAGTATCGCGTGATGCAGAGATTGCTGTGCGACTGTCAGGTGTTACAGCGATGCGGTACACAGCATCGCTGTGTCCAGTAAATGTTTCTAAGACGGCACCAGTGGTTGCATCCCAAACAATCACATTTCCATTCTGCGACCCTGCTAAAATCATCTGGCCATCTGGTGTGATTGCAACGCCCGTGAATCCATCTCTATCAGTAGCTATAGTGCGTTCCTGAACACCTGTCACAATATTCCATAGCCTTAATGTGCCATCTTCCGACGAAGAGATGACCAATCGACCATCGGGTGTAACCACAATATGTCGGATTGCGCCAGTATGTCCAGTTAATGTACGCTGTGCTTGACCTGTGTACAAATCCCAGATTCTTAATGTACGATCTTCAGATCCAGATATTGCTAAGTCTCCACGGGGCGTAACCGCTACAGTCCATACACCTGCTGTATGTCCAGCGAATGAGAATATTAACGCTCCCGATTCACTATCCCACACTCGTACCGTTTGATCGTCTGATCCTGAAACGATACGCCTATCAGAAGTCATTGCAACTGCAAATACGGCTGCACTATGACCAATACACATCGACACAGTAGTTCCAGTTTCTATATCCCAAACCCTTATCGTTCGGTCACTGGATGCTGATGCAACTCTACTACCATCAGCGTTAATAACTGCCCCCCATACCGCCGCAGTATGGCCTATGAATGTTCGTACCAACTCACAGCTTTCTGCATCCCATACTTTGATTGTTGTATCTATTGAACCAGTAATGATCAAGCGACCATCTGGTGTTACAGCAACTGATTCTAGACTCGATGTATGACCAAATAGTATTGTTGCTTGATCTGCTGCCAGCGCAAGATGTGTGCTATAGTGATTCCTCGCATAGACACGCCGTGCCTGCTCGATGGGGTCACGATCATCAGTCCAAATCGCATCCCCATCCTTCGCACACCAGTCAGCCAGTCGTTGGTGCCAACGTTTGACTTCGCGGGGATTGAACACCGATGCCGTCAAATAATCGCGAAAGAGCAGGTGATGCAGCGCAACCCGTTGATCGATCCCTTGACTGACCAAGCCCCCCAAGACCCACACGGCATCCTGCATGGTATCGTAGTCATGTCCCAGTAAATTACCGAGCACAGCCAGCCGGAGTGGTTCTTGGGCCACGAGCAATAGCGCCAGCATCGGTTTCCAGACCGTATCCCATTGTGTCTGTGATCGACTCTTCATCCGCTCTAAGGTAATCCCAAAGAGATTGCTGGGATTGTGATCAATCTGCCGAGTCAAACTGATCGCATTGACCACCAACGCGCCCTGCATCGTATCCGCCGCCAGATGGACAAACAACGCATTGCCCTTCAGCGCGGTATAGAGATCATGCAACAGTTCATTCTCCACATCAGGCTGGACGGATCGCCACAGTGCCAAGGCATCTGGCTCGCTGAGTGGTGGCAGATCATAATCGACGCGATGCAGAATCTCCAGCGGTTTCAAGGTCTCATCGGGCCGTGAGCCAAGCACGATCACGATGCCTGGTGGCGGCTGCGGTGGGAGAAAGGATAAATCGCGCGAGCCGTCACTCTCAGGCTGTAATTGATCGAGGTCATCCAGATAGATTGTCTCGTGAATTCCTTGCTTGGAAAGATCATCCAGAATCCGCACAAATTCGCCCTTCATCGCCGGATAGCTTTCTTCGGGGAAGTAGGAAACGGTGAGATTGTGTTTCAGAATCAATTGGGCCACCACGGCCCGCAACAAGCCCAATTGATACTCGCGGCCTGTCGTGAGGGCAATAAAGTGGTGGGGTGTTTGCGCAATTCCCGCTTCCTGAACCATTTTTGCAATGATACTGCTCTTGCCTTCGCCTGCCGCCGCCTTGATCAGCACATAGCCACCCGTGGAGCGCATCGCTTCGATGAGCCCGCGAATCGCCGCCAGTTCGTTGACCCGACCAACGAAGCCCTGAAGGCGCAGCGTCAGGAGGCGATCACTCTCGATTTGCTGCGCCGCTTTCGTGATGCGTTCGCGGTCGCGTTGGGCAAGTGGATCAACGGGCTGTGGCGTTTGATCTCCCCACAGCTGGCCGTGCGGAACCCGACTATACAGAGTTGGAAATCCCCATGCTCCATGCTTATGGCCATCGGCCAAAATCGCCTTGCGAGCCGCAATCAATGCCTGATCAATTGATCCGCTCGTGCCCAAGGTGGCATAGAAGGCGTTGGCAAAGCAGTGTCCCGTCCGATTCAGGATCACGGCCTGCATGCCAATCACGGCGGGAATGCGATCGGTCATAAAAATAGGAGCAAAGCTGGTGAGGAGGTTCTCGCCAGCGCTGAAGACCACCAGTTGCACCCCTGACTGATGGATCATGGTGCTGAACTCGCGGGCCGAGAGGCGATCACGCGACTGGTCGGCGCGTTCGATGTCGAGGTAGCCCATGCCCCGTTGGATGTTGCCATGGCCGATGTGGTGCACGATATGGGGTCGCTGGTTGGTGAGCAGATCGGTCAAGCGGTCGCGCGTGAGATGGGGGATTTCGATCAGATCAATTGGTCGTGAGCTATGCGTGATGGCAGCACGGATGATTTCAACTTCGGCTTCCGCCGCAATCGGGAGGTTTGCCAACTCCATAGGCAAGGCCGAGGTCACGGCGAGGCGGATACGCTCACCCGAGGAAATACCCAACGTGGGAATCGGATCATTCCACGGAAAGGTACGCACGAGCGCATGTTCCAGCATCAGGGGACGGCCCGCCTCAGTCGCCATCAATTCCCAAGGCAGGGCGGCGGCTGCGCTCAGGCGGGTATCGGTATCAATCGCCAGCTGGATGCGCAACGCCGCGTTGTGCTGGTCGGCGTGGGTGCGAGCCGTGGCAAAGGCTTCGGCAATCGTTCCTTGAAACAGGGTTTGGTACAGGAGTTGGCCAACCGCGATGACCACTGATTCATCAATCGGTGTGTGATAATCCAGCGCTGTCTGGTAGACGGTCAGCGTCGGATCATCAAGCGGCAGCAGCAGCGGTTCGCTGACCTCATGCCCTGCTTGGGTACGGGCAGTCACGGGATAGCGATCCCCGTGGGGGGCGGCAATCGTGAGATGGAAGGATTCAAAGGCGCTGCTCATCGTGACAAACCCTCGGCCTGCTGGCACTGTGTGGTTAGCGGTGGTGTCTTATCCTAGCAAAACAATGGTCACGATGCAAGCGATTGCTGACGGTTTTGTGGCTATGGATGATGCCTATTCTATCCGATGCCCCATACCTTGGTATCAGAGCGCGATTCCGCAACCCAAAACTTTCGCGTCATCACAAACGTTCGATATAAGAAACGGGGGGAATCTGCGTTGGTGAGCGCACATTGCATGTCCATGCAGCGAAAACGGCCCCACCATTAAATAATCTTAATGGCGTGGCGTTCGGTAGCACGAATCTTGGGCTTGTGATGAAAATTGAAAGCGTTGTTATGCAAAAAAACGCTTATGTTCAGTCTGCGGCTCGCTGCACGAATGTTGGTTGACATGGCGCGGTCGCTTCTCTATGATAAATTATTGATTGTTACAAAGTATAGGGGTTAGGAATGGGACCACATTCAGAAACCGTCAATGCGTACAATACATTAATGACCCAAACAGAAGATAGACTTCGCGAATTATATCCTGATGTTATTTGGATGACAGGCCGCTATAGTGATCTCAAAAACGTGGATGGGATTGGTCATGGCCTAGATGGATACGAGAAACCAATAGTTATTTTCCTTATAGGTGAAATCGACAAGGGAAATAACCAAACAGAAAGCAGAAACACCGTTATTCCTTGGGATGTTGAACAAAGGATGTCGCCTTATTATGACGATGTATATGGCCTCACTATCGTAGATGCCGCCAAAAAATTACGCAATGAACTATTAGAAGCAACGAAATAACTTAAAACAACAGAACCCTTTTCGCGATACAACATATATTGTTTAATCTGCTGTATCGAAAAGGTTTGGGCTATTCCACTTGGCAAATCCTAACGCGATTCAATCACGACATCATGCACGCGAGTCGTCCCCCATGGGGGTGATGTTTGTGCCATCCATGCCAGAACTGTGCGACAATAAGCTCTCTCTAAAGAAGAAGTCCCACTTAAGCGCTGTGTGAGGATTTGCCCATGGATTTCCCCGCGTTCATGACCATCGTGGCTGATGCCATTCTTGCCCACTGCCCGCAGTATGATCGTGCGAGTGTTATGGTGGCACTCAAATCGGTGTTTGCTGGCCATCCTGCGCTGCTTGGTGGAAATACGATCTCCATGCTGTTTGGCCAGAACAATGATTTTACCAATGCCACGGTGACGATTGGGGATGTGCATGCAGGCCACACGATAAACGTCCACCTCCCGCAGCCGCTTGATCCGACCCTCGCCGCGTTCATTAGCCGCTTGATCCGACCCTCGCCGCGCTCATTGCCCGTGCCTCGTTACCTGCCACCATCCACCATGGGGATATGACGATCAACGAGAGTAGTGTTTCAGGGATTGCCGTCCGCGACAATTATGGGCCAATTCATCAGACGATTCACCAGCATCAGCCGCATGATCCGCTACCTGCTGCCTTCGCTGCGCTCGCCTCACTTCCGCTCGACCATGTGCCCCAACCCCGTGCGGATTTGCCTCACGCCTCGCGCCTGCCCTTTGAATCGAGTCCGCACTTTGTCGGTCGTGAGGATGAATTGAAACAGTTAGCGGCGGCGATTGGCACGGCGCAGCCAACGGTCATCATGCCAGCAGTGGCTACGGGCCTTGGTGGGATTGGCAAAACGAGCCTCGTGACGGAATTTGCCTATCGCTATGGGGTCTATTTTCATGGCGGGGTGTTTTGGCTGAACTGTGCCAACCCTGATCAGGTGGCGAGTCAGGTTGCGGCCTGTGCGCTTGGCTTGAAGATTGATACCACGGGTTTGTCGCTCGATGAGCAGGTACAGCGGGTGCTGAACGCGTGGAAATCCCCGATGCCGCGCTTGCTGATTTTTGATAACTGCGAGGATCGTGCGGTTCTCAAACGGTGGAAGCCCACCGTCGGCGGGTGTCGGGTGCTAGTGACGTCACGATCCAATCAGTGGCCAATGCTGACGCAGATCCAGCTTGGGCTGCTCTCACCCGCCGAAAGTCGATCACTTTTGCAGGCGCTCTATGCTGACCTCACGGATGCTGAAGCTGATCTGATTGCCACTGATCTTGGGCATTTGCCGCTCGCTTTGCATTTGGCAGGAAGCTATCTCCATACCTATCGTCCTGCCATCTCGGTGTATCGTGTTGCCTTGGGTATTGCCCATGAATCGTTGCACGGGCATGGGGCGTTTGACTCGCCAACCGCGCATGAACAAAATGTCGAAGCGACGTTTATGCTCAGTTTTAATAAGCTTGATCCAGCCAACGCGATTGATGGATTAGCCTTGCGCATACTCGATGGGGCGGGGTGGTGTGCGCCCGGCGTGCCAATACCACACGATTTGGTGCGGACATTCGTGCCGAATGAGACGACCCAGACTGCGAGGATTGATGCGGTACGGCGCTTGCAGCAATTGGGATTGCTCGATGACACCGAAGCCGTGGTGCTACATCGCTTGCTTGCCCAAGTTGTTCAAGCACGATTAGGCTCGCCTGAAACGTTGGGAGTGGTAGAAGATAGTATTTATGCTGCGGCATACAATGCGAATGGGACAGGTCACGCTAAGCCACGACATGATGGCTCTGGAACATTCTTGGTGCAACGGCTATGCTATGCTTGAGGTATGCATGAACTCCAAACCACGCTTCAAGCACTCGTCGTCGGCGATGATGGGATAACCATTGATACGATCACGACGCAGGCGCAGCACTGCCAGATCGCAGCGCATTGCACGACCAGCGTCGCGGCGTGTCCGACCTGTGCCACCCCATCGTCGTCGGTGCATAGTCGCTATCGCCGCCGCCTTGCCGATCGCACCGTCGGCACGACATCGATCACCCTTCAGCTCACGGTGCGGCGCTTTCGCTGTCGCCATCACGGCTGTCCCCAGCAGATTTTTACCGAACGCCTTCCAACCCTCGCCGCTCCTCGCCAGCGCAGCACCATTCGGCTCACCCACGCCGTTCAAACCATCGGCCTTGCCCTTGGCGGACGGCCAGGAGCGCGGGTTGCCCAGTCACTCGGCATCCCAACCAGCCACACCACCATGCTGCGTCGTATCCATCACCTGCCCATCCCGCCCATCACCACCCCAACCGCCATCGGCATTGACGAATGGGCGTGGCGCAAACGCACCGCCTATGGCTGCATTGTCGTCGATTTGCAGACGAATCGCGTCCTCGATCTCCTCCCAGACCAAGCGCAAAGCACGATTGTCGCATGGCTCCGCCAGTATCCATCCATTCAGATTGTCAGTCGTGATCGCGGTGGTGGGTTTGCTGCTGCCATTACCGCTGCGCTGCCGACCGCAACCCAGGTGGTTGATCGCTGGCATCTCATCAAGAATTATGGCGAAGCCCTCGAAGCCGCCTTGCTGAGCAAACGGGCGGTACTGCGGGCGGCTTGTGCTCCGCCTGAAGCACCTGCGGCTGTGCCCTTGGTCGATCCCTTCGTGGGGGCACTGACCCGCACGGGTCGCCATGGGCCGGATGCCCCGATGCTGGAGGCCGCGATCGCGGTGCGACGCGAGCGCCATGCGGTGCTGTGTGCCCTGCATGCGCAGATTCATGCGCTGCGTGCCACTGGGGCCGATATTGTGACGATTGCCAAGATGGTCGCAACCAACCGCTCGACCGTCTATCGCTATTTGGCCATGGACAGCCCCCTGATTGGGTTCAGCCCCTACGGCGGACCACCCTTGACCCGTACAAGGAATTCCTCTTGCAGCAATGGAGTGCGGGATGCGAGAGTCCGCGCCAGTTGTGGCGCATGATTCGCGCCCAAGGCTTCACCGGAGCTGAGGTCGCGGTGCGGCGGTATCTGGCGTTGATGGGCTGTCAAAAAACCAAACCACGGACGATCATCCATCCAACCCACGCCTTGAGTAATGGACGGATTCCCTCAGCTGGACAAACCGCCCAATGGGTGCTGCTCGCGCCCGCACGCCGCACGGCCAGCCAACAGGCATTTTTGGATGCGGTTGCGGCGGCAGATCCCGACTGTGCCACGCTGATCAGGCTCAGCGAGCAGTTTCTGGCCATGATTCGCGCCCATGAAGCGGCGGCGCTCACAGCATGGATCACGGCGGCGGTCACCACAACGGGGCATATCCAGCGCTTTGCGCAGCGGTTGCGCCACGATGAAGCAGCGGTTCGCGCCGGGATTGCGGGGCCATGGAGCAATGGGCCAGTCGAAGGGCAAATTCATCGGTTGAAGCTGCTGAAACGGCAGGCCTATGGTCGTGCTAGCCTCGCACTGCTGCGCATCCGCCTGATCGCTCAGCCCCCAGCGGCATCACCTCCATAGCCTGCCGTCAAGCGCCGTTGCACCGAGAATGTTCCAGAACCACCATGTCGTGGCTTAGCGTGGTGGCACAGTGTCGTCGCGATGCCCTCGGATGCAGTGATACCAGCTACCATAACCCTTATTTGAGTGGTTTTGCGTTTAACCCCATGCTCAAGCATGGGACGGCCTATGTGGATACGGGTCACGATGCGTACGAACAACGCTACCGTGATCGCGTTGTCCGAAACCTCACCCAACGCGCAAAAGCCTTGGGCTTGGAGTTGGTTCCTGCGACGATCACGCCAGTTACTTAGGAGAGTCAATTTTGGGTTTAACCCAATCATCACGGTATCTCTCCAAATCATGAAGTCTCACCATAAACAATACTGAGCCCACTGCGTAATTCATGGCACTGCATTTAATATAAATTTACTGCTGCTTGTTGATTATTCCAGAACCAGCCGAATGGCTTCGCCGAAGGGAAATGCTTCGCTATCAAGGCCGCCAGCAACCACCACCCACAATAAAGGATAATCGGGGGGCATCTGCGGAAAGCTGCCATAGCCATCAGTCAGATAGACGGCAACTACTGGCATATGGGGGCGAATTAAGCCCTCAAGTGCTTGAAAGAAGGGTCGGAAATCGGTGCCGCCACCACCGATTGGCTCAGGAATCGGGCTATGGGCGGTTAGTTGAAATGGCCCATGAGCCTCGGCATCAACATAAAAAAGATCACAGTTGATATGCGGATACGAGCGCAAAATCCCCTGCACCTCATCCATAAATAAGTGTAAATGGCGCTCATCGATTGAGCCGCTGGTATCCACCGCCACAAAGACTTGGAGACTCTCGCCAGCTAAGGCATCTAAGTAGAGACCCCGACTAATAAAACGCCGATCAAAGCCCACAAAATCGGTAGGGGTTTGGACTAAATAGCGCCATAAATAGGTACGCCAATCGAGTTTCTCTGGGTCGGTGCTGCTCAACTCACGGCGCATGCTGCTTGGCAAACTACCTTGAGCCACCATGAGCGCAATCAGATCAGCTTGGTGGCGAGCATTTCGCCAGTGAGCTTCAAGCACTGCATTGCGTTTTGTACCGCGGGTTTCCTGTTCAAAACCGCCTTGGCCACTCAGCCCTGAGCGATCAGCCTCGGTTGCTTCGAGCAAATCGAGCGAGTCGGTCAGGGGGTAGCGGCTGGGGTCGCGCACTAGTAATTCGTAGACTTCTTCGACACTTAATGCTTCAAGTTCAGGGTCGCGCAGTGTCATAGGGTCGCAGCCAATACCCTCAATTGTGCTGACAATGCCATTCAGCACAATATCGCAGGCAGTGTTCCAAATGCGTGGGTTGCGACTGCCACGGCGTGGAATGTGCAACAGCGCTGCATGCAACACCTGATGCAAGATCAAGCGATCTTGATCTTGCTGGCGCAGGGTGGCGAAATAGTCTGGGTTGACGTATACCCGTTCGCCATCGGTTGCTGTCTGATTCACATTGGTTGCAGCCACCACTGGCGCAAACAACACCAGCGTTGCAAAGTAGGCCGAACGGGTGCGCAGCCGCAGCACCGACGCACTAATCATGCTGTCAAGTTGGCTGGCACTCATGCCAACATCCTTTGATATTGCTGGAAGAAGGCTTGTAATTGTGCATCGCCTTGAACATAGGCAGCAAAGGCTCCAATTTGGCCCTTGAGCCGTAATTGACGCATAATATCGGCAATAAAGACCTGTACCCATTCAGTTGGGGCTTGAGCAGCCATCCAACAAAAGGCTTGATAGGCGCTATCGGCGGTTGAAGCCCGTAAGGTCAAGCCGATTGTATTGGCATAGCGTGCGCCTGGCTCGCTTGGAAAGGCAAGGCTTGAGCCTTCACCACTGAGAATCGCATCAAAATCAGGTAGCGTTTGATAGAGTTCAGTATAGGAGTAAAATTCAGCCGCTGCATCAATGCCCACCACTGGAGCAAGATCAAGCTCGGCTTGGTAAAGTTGACTTGCCATAACCCACGAGCGTGGTGATGGCCAAGCTGGATGCTGTGGATTAAGTTTGTGCAACAGGGTTGGCCGGAATGAGAGAAAGGCAATTACCTGCTCGGCAACATTGGCATTTAGGGCATAGGCTTTGAAACTATCAAAATCAGGTGCGACTTCGAGGTGAACAAAGCGATTTGCCAAGGGTGCTGGCATATCGAATACCGAGGCGCGATCCTCTTTGCGATTGCCTGCCGCCCAGACAAACCAGCCCTCAGGCAGGGTGTACGAGCCAACCCGCCGATCAAGAATCAATTGTTGGGCAACCCCTTGCATGGCAGGTGGTGCCATGTTTAATTCATCAAGAAACAAGATGCCTTGCCCAGTTTGGGGCAGGAATTCTGGTGGGAACCAGCGGGCAATGCCGTTATCGGGCACTGGTAAGCCTCGCAGATCGGTTGGTGCAAGCTGCGATAAGCGCACATCAATAAACTCAATGCCACTATGCTGGGCAATTTGCGCCACGATACTCGATTTACCAATCCCTGGCGGCCCCCAAATCATGGTGCTGAGATAAATCTTTTTTTGCACCAGGGTATCGAGGTAGTGTTGTAATTCTAACGGATTCATGCCTGCTCCTTCAATCGTTGCTCAAGGGCAGCTTGGGCTGCACGGCGGACAAAACAATTACTATCGGTGGTTAGTAAACTGACAATTTCTACCGGAACTGCCGGATTGAGCGCCAACCCATAGCGGGCATACCAATACGGTGAGCGTACCCCTTTGCTCAAATGTTGCGGATCGGTGTATTGATTGGCCATGGCGATAAAGTGAAATAGTGGATGCGCCGAATAGAGCGCAGCGGTTAATGCCCGATCAAGCAATTGTTGGCGGGCGCTAACCGATGTTTGAGGATTGCGCACAACTTCATTGCGAACCTGAATCGATTCATCGGTGGCCAACCGTACTAAAATATCGGGGGTCACATTGGGATGACGGGCAATTGCTTTGCGCATCCGTAACGCCGACCAGCTATAATCGCGAGCCATTGTCGCCAACAACTCAGCCGGAACATTTGGGTTTAGTGCAAGGGCATTGCGCACCGGCTGCACGTCGTCAAGCTCTAAACGGGGCAATACATCAAGCGGTGTATTAATATTGAAGGCGACACGAGCACGCACACTTGGATCATCATCATCAGCCAGCAATCTGAGGAGTTCAGGGTCGCTTGATTCAGCGGCAAGCTTGCGTTGTTCACGATCTGCCGTGGCAATGCTAGCGAGATCAAAGCTCTGATTGTTGACCGTATAGCTCATCGCCGCAAAAACTTCTTCTTCCAAGACCGTTACCGTTTGCACCAAGGCTTGTTGAATATGTTCTTCGTTTGATTCGCGAATGCGTTGCTCAAGCCATGGTGGCAGCGTCTGCAGCGCTAGGTGCTCAATCAAAAACTCTTGGCCATCGACTGGTGGCAGCGGGATATGCGCCAAAAGTGCTTCGGCCTGCTGTTGCCAATCAGCGCCAGCCTCACCATAAATATTAATATGATAGGCAATCGCCTGGGCAACATTTGGCGAAGCATAGCCACGAATCGTATTTAGCAGATTAGCAGGGATCGATGCATGGCGCAGAAACACTAATAAGCGTAACTCATCCATCTGCCGAAATAAATCGGGATGCTCAAGCAACAATAGCAGCAGCGCCGGATTGTTGAGAAAGGCTTCGGGAAAGTCGGCGGCGAAATGCAAGAGCGTTTTTTGCGGCGTATTGGGATTCGCCACCAATGCTGCAACGATTGGTGAGCGCGAATTACGCTCTAAAACGACTGATAATGGCCCTTGGCGACCAACAAACCGCAGGAAGTCGGTTCCTGAAGCAGGGCGCTCAAAGTCAGGGTCAGAAACCAGATCGAGATAGTTCGCAATCCGGACAAGTTCCTCTGGCTGCGTTTTAGGATCACACGCAGCTTGTAACAGTGCTTGTTCATCAAGCGATAATTCATAATTCGTCACAGGAGACCCTCACTCACTACCATAAAGCGAATTGCTTTAGCCGAACATTCTAAAGTTGTTCGGGTATGTTTAGCTGCCAACCTAGCTTCGCAGCCTAGGCTAACAAACGTGGTTTGGCTGGTTACTCTAATTGATTGAATGTGGTTAAGAGATTAAGTTCCTCATTGATGATTTGGAGCAGCAGATCAGGTTGGTTGCGCACAAAAAAATGATCGCCTGGAACCTGACGCAGATTAAAGCGCTTGCTTGTCTGTTGTCGCCAAGGGCTCAAATGTGCCATCGTCATGGTTGGGTCATCGATACCACCAATAACGGTTAGTGGGCAATCTAATGCTGGCTGATCAGCATAGGCATAGGTTTCAACCATCTGAATATCGGCATGCATAATTGGCACAAACAGGTTCATCAACTCAGGCTCTCGTGCCACTTCGGGCGGAATTCCTTGATAATGTTGAATCATATGTTCGGTGAATGCCTGCTTGCTTAAGTGGGCTATGCGAGGGCTAGTATCGAGTAGTTGCGGGGCACGGCGGGCTGAGAGCCATAACCACGAAGGCTGAGCCACTTGCAGGCGGCGCAATTCGCGGGCCAATTCAAAACTAATCATTGCCCCTAAACTATGCCCAAAAAACGCAAATGGCTGATTAAGCTCAGGCGCGAGCACTTGGCCAAGATCGTTGACTAAGCTCATCAAATCGGTATAAAGTGGTTCGCGCAGGCGACTTTCGCGACCAGGCAATTGAACCGCGACAACCTCAACCCAATCTGGCAGCTTTAAAGGCCAAGTTCGAAAGAGCGAAGCAGCCCCGCCTGCAAAAGCGAAACAAAAGAGTTTTAGTTGCGGGTTCTGGCGAGCAGCCCGATATGGAAACCAAGGATTTGTCATCGCGAGTTCAACCTCTGTTTGTTGATGTTGATGAATTAGATTGAAATTGATTTACTAACACTGCCCAAATCCTGCTTCCATGTGCCACGTAGGCCCAACAGTGAGGCTCCGACCACAATTCCAAAACAAAGTGTTACGAGGATACCATAGGATATTGGCAATAGCGAGGGCGAAAATTGCTGATAATCATTGGTATATACACCAAAGAGTGATGCAAGATATTGTTTGCCCCCAAATGACCCAATGATCAACCCTAAACTTGTGGTTATCAGCAATTCTAAAATAATGATGCTGGTAATTTCTTTGCGCTGAGTGCCAAGTGACCGCATAATTGCCAACTCTTCTTGCCGTTCACGCAGATTGATGGTTACGGTATTAAAGAGCACTGCCAGCACCAGCGTTCCCCCAGACATCAGGTAAATGTAGGATAAATTCAGGGTCAGCGCAAAAAACGAGCGCAGATCGGTGTTGATTACCGCGACTGGCTCGATGCCTGCAACGCCCGGCAGTTGTTTCAATGCAGTTTGCGTCTGATTAATATTACTAGAGTTGATAAAGAGGGCATTCGCCAGATCGCTGCCGGCGATTGCCTGGGCCAGTTTGCTGCGTTCAACAATCATGGTTTGGCCCATGAGCGATTTATAAACGCCACCGATTGTCACATTTAAGTGTTTGTCTTGGAGTTCAAGCGTTACTTGATCGCCCGGTTTGAGCTTCCAGGCAGTTGCCATCACCTGTGAGATCCACGCCTGATCGGGGTTGCTGAACAGGTTACTCCCATCGATAATCGTATGCTTATACCAAGCATAATCGGGATCAATGCCGGTAACAACCACATCGCTGGTTTTATCTGCGCCAACTAGTTGCATTGGGATGCGTAAAACGAGGCCAACTTGGCTGGTTGCTGGCACGCTGCTGCTTAGGCTCCGCAGTTGCTCGGCAGGCATTGGCTGGGCAAACTGAGCACTGAGATCATATTGAGGAGTATTGACATAGGTATCAACGTTATCATTGATTGTAACGCCCATGCCTAAAGCTAAGAGCATAATTACGCTGCCCAAACCTACCCCAACAATGGTTGCCAAACTGCGTAATGGCACCCTGATGATATTGCGCAAGGCTTGGCGAATTGATAGCGGAAACATCTTGCCAAGCGCTAGCAACCCTGAGACGCGAACTGTTTTCGGCACAGCAGGCCGCAAAGCGATGCCAGGCTCGATGCTAGCGGCTCGCCAAGCAGCCCACGCTCCGGCTAGTGTGGCAATGCCTGCGGCGATCCCCATCCCCACGGCAATAACTCCCCACTTTGGCGAATTTAAGAATGGTGGAAAGCTACCTTGGAGAATCATTTTGATATAAAATAGGCCAATGCCATAGGACATTCCATAGCCAACAATTGCTCCAACAATTGCCCCGCTAACACCCAACAAGGCACCATACTTAAGATAATGTAAGCCTACCCGAATTCGCGATAGCCCCAACGCTCGCATCGTGCCAATTTGGCGTTGTTCGGCCTCAACAATCCGCGCCAATAAGATGGCTGTGGCTAGGGCTGAAACCAACTCGAAAAGCAGAGCAAATTGAATTGAGGCTTTACTATTGGCCTTCGATTGGGTATCCCACCATGCAGCACTGGGCGTTTCTAAGCGATCTTGAATTAAGGCTAAACCACCAACAATCGCTTGGATTTGTGAGCGAACTGCGTCGGTCGTAATCCCATCGTTGAGGGTTAGTACAATACTATTGATTTGACCAGCAGGGATGCCACTCTGAGCAATCAGATCATCGTAGCGCATATAGCCAAAGCCAATTAATGATGGCAATGGTAGCGGTTGAGCGCGATCTTTAGCTCCAATTAAATATTCATTACTGTAAACTAATCCAGCCACTTTAAGCTTAATTGGCTGTGCTCCGGGGAAGCTTACGCTAATCGTATCACCTGGGGCAATTTTATTAATCGTGGCAAAGGCTTCAAGCAGCAACACTTCATCGGCAGCTTGAATTTCGCGGCCTTGATGAATCCGCAGGCTGTTAACCGGGGCATTACTTGCTTGGGAAAGGCTATGCAAGCGTAATTCGAGTTGTTGATCGTTAAGTTGTAAACTTGTATCAACAATGAGTCGCCCATCAACCTGCTTTACCCCAGCAACCGCCGCAACTTGATCAGCAATCTGGCGATCAGTTAATCCACCTAGGCTAATACTGGTATCCATAAAATTATGGTTGCGGTAGCTGGCGTTCATGGTTTCGTCGCCCGATAGCACCGCTGCATAATTTCCTTCGTAGAAGGCGACACCAATGATAATCGTCAGCCATACAGCCAAAAAGATCCCACGATGAGCACGGAGATCCGCCAGAATTTTGCGGTTGAGACTTCGCATGATCACCACTCCAATTCTTCAACCAGTTTCGGGGTTGGGTTGATCACCGAGTTGTGAACTTGACCGTCGCCCACGTGAATCACCCGATCGGCCATGCCAGCGATGGTTGCATTATGGGTAACAATAATACAGGTTTGGCCAGTGCTGGTATTGAAATCGCGCATGGTTTTAAGCACATCGATGCCAGTTTTATAGTCAAGGCTACCGGTTGGCTCATCGGCCAAAATTAACTTAGGATTTTTCACTAATGCACGCGCAATTGCCACCCGTTGTTGCTGCCCGCCCGAAAGTTGGCCTGGGTAATGGTTGAGTCGGCTACCAAGCCCAACCGCCTCAAGCATTTCAACCGGCTTGCGAGCTTGTTTGCCCACCAATTCGGCGGCAAAATTAACATTTTCAAGCGCTGAAAGCGTGGGAAAGAGGTTGAAAAATTGGAAAATTAAGCCCACATTGGTGCGGCGATAGTCGGATAACTTGGTTTCGCCCAGTGCGGCAATATCCTGCCCATCGACCAAAATCTTGCCAGTATCAGGTTTTTCTAGGCCGCCAAGCAAATTAAGCAGGGTTGTTTTACCTGAGCCACTTGGCCCCAAAATGACCACAAATTCGCCTTGTTCTATCGTTAGATTGATGCCCTTTGCAGCGCGAACAGTTTCGCCGCCCAGGGTATACGCTTTTTCAACAGCTTGCAATTCGATCAATGCCATTGTTGCTCCTCATCCTATGCTAAATCAGCGGGTTTTGCTAAAAAACCACTTTGAAAGAAATACTTAAAATAGCTTGCAACTAACGTTTTATCCATTGCTGGACAGACAATTGCTGTGCCAAGTAATGCACTTGCGGTATTGCTGGAGTCAACTTCTTGCTCCATGAGCCGAAAGGGTACAATTTCAGCAGGCGTTTTCGCACCTTCAAAAAAGGCTAATAATGGATAAAATGCATGCTCTGGTTGGGTGCTCACCCTGCTGTGAAGTCGTTGCAGCCACGCATCAAAGGCTAATGGCGTTAGCTGAAACCCACACTCAAGCGCATATTCAAACAGCAGCCGATTATCTTGTGGGTTGGGATTGGTAAGGTGAAATACCTGATTAACAGTTGTTGCTTTTTGACTAATAGCGACGATTGCCGCAGCAACATAGTTCGCAGGAGCAAGCCCCATCCCATGTGCAGATAGCCCTTGGGGAAACGCCCCAAGCTCAATACAACCTTTGAGCATTCGGCCAAGGAAATCGTCAAGATTTGCAACACCTGTCCGGCTATCGCCGCCAATTAAGCCAGGCCGATAGATGGCTATCGGCACGCCGCGGGTTGCTGCCAGTTGTAAAATTCGCTCAGCCACCCATTTGGTCTGAGGATAGCCAAGCGCCAAAACTTCGCTGCCAGTAATCACCAGATCCTCGTTTAGCCGTGGAGTTTGTGCTTGGCTTGAAAATTGGGCGACAATGCTTGAAACATATTGGATTGGCTTGAGTTTGGTGGTACAGGCCAACGCGATGATGCTGCGAACCCCAGCGACATTGGTCGGGTACAGTGCAGCATAAGCATGGCTCCAATTAACATTCGCCCCATTGTGATAGATTAGCTCAACCTGCTCGGCCAGCCGATTCCATTCGTCGGGAGTAAGCCCTAACTGTGGTTTGGCGAGATCACCGATAACCACCTCGATACGGCTCCAATCAATTTCTGCTTCGGGCAGGTAGTATTGAATATTTTGGGCAAGGCGGTTTTTAGCGGCCTGATGGTCGCTGGCTCGAACCAAACAAATAAGCTTGGCAGTTGTTTGTTGCAATAGGCTTATCAGCAAATGGCTGCCTAAAAAACCAGTTGCCCCCGTCAATAACACCGTCGCTGGATGTTCAGGGTAGATCCATGGCTGAGTTGGTGGGCAAATTGCTGGATCTAGATTAACTTCTGCGGCGAGATCAAACAATTCAAGTGCCTGCCCTAAGCGCTCGCGTAGCAACTTGGTTAGCAGCACACGCTTTTCAGCTAGGTGCATAAATGAGTTAGGCATATTAGGCTAATTCCTTGCTGATGCTCGATGGCAATAGGATGGCAAGTAAGTAATCAATATCATCTTCACTCAAGCGATCAATCTGATCGAGATGAAACTGGTGGTATGTTAGCCAAACAAGTTGCTGGAGATTACTACCCTCAATAATCTTCATAATTGGCACATTGATGCTATAGCTGGTTGCAATAAATTGTTTTATTTCAACGGCCATCAACGAATCTAAGCCCAGATTGGGCAAAGGCTCATTGTCATCAAGTTGCTCAAGTGGTAAGCGTAAACTATGCGCAACCTGCTCACGCAAGGGGGTGTACAACCGCTCCCACCGCTGACGAATGTCAATATCGAGCAGTTGGCTAGAGGATGCTGGTGCATGCTGCCGATATGGTGTGGATTGTAACACACGTTCCAAGAGTGGCTGCACATTTGTACCTGGCCAGCGTGACCAATCGGCTGCCAATACGGCAATTTGTGAGCGCTGCTGCCCTAGTAAGCGGTTAAGCAAGCCTACGCCTTGCTCGGGGTAGATCGGGCGTAAGAACTGATCGGACTGGCCTGTTTGTAAGTGAGCAGCCATACCAATCTCAGCCCAAGGTCCCCAATTGATACTTAGTCCTGTTAGGCCATGGCTACGGCGGTAGCTTGCAAGCGCATCAAGAAAGGCATTGGCTGCTGCATAATTGCTCTGGCCTGGTGAGCCAATCGCCGCCGCTACCGAGGAGTACAGCACAAAGAAATCAAGCTGATTGCTCCCTGTTAACTCGTGGAGATTCCAACTACCTTGAACTTTGGCGCGGGCAACATGTTGAAAACGCTCAGCATGTTGATGGGCGATAATTCCATCATCAATAATGCCCGCCGCATGAATTACCCCGGCGATAGCTGGAAGTTTGGCGACGACCTCAGCCCATAGCCGATTAAGCATTTCCCGATCGGCAACATCGACAGCAACCGTGGTTACAACTGTGCCTTGTTGCTCCATCGCTGCGATGATCGCTTGTGCTGCTTGGGTTGGTGCACTCCGGCCTAAAAGGATGATAAACCGTGCACCTTGCTGTGATAACCACTGCGCACTAGCCAACCCCAAACCGCTTAATCCGCCACTAATTAAATAGGAGTGATCTGGACGAATGCTTAGCGGTGCGCTGGCCAATTTGATTGGTAAGAGTCTTTCGGTTAATAGCCGATCTGCTTGCAGCCGATAAAATTCGCCAGTTGCTGGAGCTTCTAGCAAGCGACAACACGTTGCCCAATCCTTGTCGGTAGTTGTTTCAAGCTCAATCCTTGCGCCAAATAAGCCTGGTTGCTCTAGGTGGAGCGTCTTAATCAAGCCGCGGCTGGCGCTTTGAGCTAACCCTTCGGCTGCTTGCAGATTGGCGTGGCTAATAACCCATAACTGGGTTGTTGGATTGCTAATCAGGACTTGAGCTAGTTGTAACAAGCCAAATTGCTGGCGTTGATAGGCTTGCTCGATTGTTTGCAGGGTTGGCGCATGGTTCGACGCTTGATCAGAGGCGATAAAGATAATCCCCTCGCATGGTAAGCGACTATGCTGCTGCCAATGACTGATTGCTTGAAGCATGCTCTGATGTGTTACTGCGGGATTGAGTTCAGCGTGATGGCACTCATGCCCACGTTCTTGGAGCATATGAGTTAAGGCTTGACGATTGTGAGCATCCTCTGCATAAATCAGCCATGAACATTCGTGTTTGGTTGATACAGGAATAGTGCTGGTTTGCCAATCGAGTGTATAGAACCAGTTTTCAGCAGCATCAAGCGCCGTTTGGGTTGCCCGCCGACCGCTAGCTCCATGAAATTCAACCAATGGCAAGCCATTGTCATCAACAAGCAAAATTGCGCCGCTGGTCTGGCCATGATCATATTTTTGGGCAATGCACCAAAGTTGATCAGCAGGCCGTCGATGCACAATAATGCGCTCGATAGCAAACGGAATAACCACCGATGGCTCACGATCGCTATCGGTCTTGAAATCTAAGCAGTTACTGAAAACCTGAAAACAACTATCGATCAAACCTGGATAGATTGGATAAGCCGTACGTGCATCAGGTAAATTTGGCTCAACTAACTTACCAACACTCTCTCCAGCGCCCTGCCAAAGATCACGCATCCATTGAAATGCACTACCTAAATCAAAGCCAATCGCTTGAATATCGCGATAAATGGTTGCGCCATCCTGATGTTGCTGACAGCGTTCAAGGCTTTCGCGATAATTAATTGGGCTTGCTGGACTGGTCTGATGATGAGCTTTGATGACCGCTGTGGTATGGGTGACCCAATCGTCAAGCGTATCAGCCAAGGCGCTCATAATTGTTGCATTCCACCCACCAGCTTGGCGGGGAACCAAAATAACTTGGACAGTGCGGATTTCAGTTTCTGCGAGGGTGAGTGGCTGAGGGAAAAGAATATCCTCAAGCAGACACGTTTCGCTATTGGTTACCTGTTCTGCGGCTGCGATCAACATGGCGATATGGGATGCGCCTGGAATAACCACCGTATTAAAAATTCGATGATGGCTTAAATAGCTAGGGAATGTTTGGCTAAAGGTAGTGCTGTAGCGAATTTCTTGGCTATTTGGTAACGGCAGGCGTTGCCCAAGAAATGGATAAGCCTGATTATGCACTGGCATGACCGAATGCTTGACTGGGCGCACCCAATGCCGTTCACGCTGAAAAGGATAGGTTGGTAGATTTAGATTAGGCGTTGTTGGGCGATTGCTGTTCCATTGCAGGTCAACGCCAGCGGTGTAGAGTTGAGCCAACGCGGCCAAGGTGGTGGCTGGCGATGGGTCTCGTGGGTGGAGCGATGGCAGCACGG
>NZ_JAFBCZ010000034.1 GCF_016907925.1 Herpetosiphon giganteus
GACTTGCATGCATTAGGCACGCCGCCAGCGTTCGTCCTGAGCCAGGATCAAACTCGCCGACAAGTGACCGCAGTCACTGCGTGTGCTTCTGATTTTGAGAGCGGAAGCACGGTCACTCTGTTTGGTGGTAGATCAACCACCAACGCATTGACGGTGACAAAAAGAAAACTATTGATGCATGGAATGTGCTGCGGACGCAGCACCCATCAGTTGGAAAGGTGCAATTTTGGCGATAAAAAATCCGCTGATGCCAAACGAGCATCGGAGCGGAGCAGTATCATCAAATGTGTGATGTTGAGCAAACATCGTGCTGTCGGTCAACAGCCTGAGGATTCTACCACAGCCATGCGTTCTTGTCAAATCGCGTGTCCGTGGGTGAAGGTCTCAGTTGGTGTGTCGTGACTCGTTTCAAGTCATGCGTTGACAGCCCGAGGATTCTACCGCAGATCGGCAGCCTTGTCAAATGCGACGAAGCACGGAACCGCGAAGCGCGCGAAGGAACACGAAGATGGGGCTATTGTCTATCGGCTGTGGGCTTCAGGTTTCTGCCTTTTGACTTCTGACTTCGGATTCATCCCTCATCCTTCATCCCTCATCCTTCATCCCTCATCCCTCATCCTTACTCTACTCTGGCCATGCTGCTTTGACTAAGGCTGGAAGGATGATGCCGCTCGCACCGCGCAAGCAACATTCAAAGGTATCGGAAAGATAGGTCTGATCGGTGTTGACTTCGATGCCATAGGCTCCATGCTCAATTGCGGTAACTGGCAACGTGGCTGCGGGCGGCACTAAGCCCGATGTGCCAATCGAAAACACAACATCTGCTTGAATACAGGCTGCTTTGGCATGATTAAAGGTTTTGGTCGGCAAAACTTCGCCAAACCAGACAATATCAGGCCGCAATAAGGCACGGCAGCGCGGACAGCGTGGCACACCAATTTCGTCGGCTGGCAACCAAGCCGATTCTTCGATGACCACATGTTCTTTGGAGCATTTGACGCGGCCAATGTTGCCATGAAGTTCCAAAACATTGGTCGAGCCAGCTCGTTGATGCAAACTATCAACATTTTGGGTTATCAAGGTCAACTGTGGCACATGCTCGGCCATTTTTACTAGGGCATAATGACCAGCATTTGGGCTAGCTTGCGCAACCAAGTCCCGCCGATAGCCATACCAATCCCAAACCAGCTTGGGATTACGCTCAAAGGCTTCGGGCGTGGCCAAATCTTCGGGCTTCATGCGCGCCCAAAAGCCAGTTTGGGCATCACGAAAGGTTGGAATTCCGCTCTCTGCCGAGATTCCAGCGCCAGTTAAAATTGCGATTCGTTCTGCTTGACGTAGACGTTGCAAAATTTCTTCGGGAAATTTGGCCATAACCAACTCCTCTCTCAATCTGCTTATTCGAAAACTGCAACCAATTGGGGCAACAGCTCAGAGAGCGTGCCATGCAAGGTGTGATCGGTAAAAAAGCCAAAGGTTGAGGGCTGGCGGTTAATTTCAATCACCGTTGCCCCATTGCGTTTGGCATGCAATGGTAATGATGCAGCTGGCTGCACCACCGACTCAGTGCCAATACACAGAAACACATCGCAAACCGTCGCTTGATCAGCTTCGCGCAAGCGTTCGCGCGGCACACCCTCGCCATACAACACCACATCGGGGCGTAAATAGCCACCAGTCCGTGGGCAGCGCGGCGGAATTTCGTTCTCATCCCACGAATCGACCATACCGCCATCTTCGTAGGAGCGCATGCGCGCCAAATTGCCATGCAATTCGATCAACTCGCGGCTGCCAGCCCGCCAATGCAGGCCATCGGTGGCTTGGGTAATCAGTTTAAATTTGGGCACAAGTTGCTCTAAATCAACCAAGGCATAATGCGCTGCACTTGGTTCCGCAGCTTCGGCCAAGCCCCGACGATAGGCGAACCATTCCCAAACTAAGCGTGGATTGCGCAAGAATGCTTCAACCGTTGCCAATTCCTGCGGCTCATAACCAGCCCAACGTTCTTCACGTTGCTGGGCCTCGCGAAAGCTGGGAATCCCACATTCTTGAGCCAAGCCGCCACCAGTCAGCACGGTAATTGATTGGGCATTGCGTAAGCGTTGCAACAAAACGTCTGGCAAATCGAACACGCTCAAGGGGTTTCCTCCTGCTGCAAAAGATCACGCGAAATCCAACCGGTCATCGCTTGACCATCTTTTTCAAACACAATATTGATCCAGACAATGCCACCTTGGGTCACAATTGCATTTGGATCGGGCGCAACGACACGGGTATTGGCCGGAATTGACATGATGATGTTGCTACCATCATTTTTATATTCGGCGGTCGAACGCACGTTGCTTTCTTGCGAGGTCTTGAAAATCAACTCGCCAGCTGTCGTTGGCAAATCTGACTCGTCTGGCTTCACCGTCGGTTGCGGCTTGCCCATATTCAGGCTATCAATCCAGCCAGTAATCCGACGGCCTTGATAATCGTTAATTTCGATTTTGGCCCAACCATTGCTGGTCATATTCGTTGCAGGATCGCGAATGATCACTTCGGTGTTACGCGGCAAGGTCACTACCAAGGCGCTATTGCGATCTTGGTTGGTATACACTGGCGTATTATCTTGAATGATCACATAGGTTTCGCTTTGGGTGCCAGGCAGCAAGTTACAGGCCCAGCCTGGAATATAGCCACAAGCCCAAGTTTTGGCGGCCCCGCTCAGCAGCCAATTGCGGCCAAAGGTAAAGCCCCAAACACAGCCAACCACTAATAAGGTGATTAATGTGAGGCCAAATGCTCGCCGCCAGATGAAATTCAAGCAGCCACGGCGATAGGTTTCGCGCCGAATTTCGCTGCGCAATTCACTGCGCAATTCTTCGCGGCTAATCCCTTGTTGCACTGGCGGAGCTGGTTGCGGCGCATAATATTGAGCTGGTGGCTGTTGCACCGCTTGTTGCTGGATTGGTGGCGGCGCTTGGCGCGGTGGCATCATTGGCTTAGGAGGCGCAACATTCCAATTGGGCGCAGCACTGGCCGATGGTGCTTGGCGTGGCGGTGGCGTGGGCGTTGGTTGGGTTCGGCGTTGGGTCAAATTTTGGCGCATATCGCGCATGGTGTCGCGCAGCGCAGGCAATGGCCGCACCAATTGCTTGGTCGGTGCATCAGCAGCCGAATCAACCGCCGCTAAATCACGTGCCAAGGCCGCCACAGTCGCCGTGCGTTGATTGGGATCTTTGGCAGTTGCCACATGCAGCGCCGCCACCAATGATGGCACAAAACCATTGACCTGTTGATAGATCGATGGCAAATCTTTATTCGTTTGGTCAGGCGTAATGCCGGTCAGCAGTTCGTAGCCCAGTAAGCCAAGGCTATAGACCACCGAACGCTCATCAGGTGCGCCGCCATTCAAGCGTTCTGGCGCACGATAGGCCTGCATATCAGCCCGTAATTCTTCGTTGCTCAGCCACCAAGGTTCAATTAACACCGCCCGATCGGTGCTGGTCAGCAAAATCGCGCGCGAGCCAATCGGCGGCGTAGGCGTTTGGGTGGTAATCGTAATCGAAACCGCCCCAACCACTTGGCGCAGCACTTCCAGCGCTCGCTCGGCAGATAACGGCAAGCGATCGCGCAATAATTCGCCATCGACATCCTCGGTAATCATGTAGGGCCGATTACCAACCTCGCCATTATCATAGACATCGAGCAAACCAGGATGGGTGCGTTTGGCAAGGCCTTGAGCCTCATCATTAAAGCGCTTGCGTAATTGAGCGTTTTCTAACAAGTCGGGGCGCAGCAGATGGACTAAAACTGAACGACTCAGCCGTTCGTCGGTTGCCCGAAACACCAATGCCAAGCGATTCTCGCCCAAACGGGCTTGAACGCGATAGCGGTTGTGGAGTAATGGTGTTGAAGGAGCAGCAGGTTGCGTCATATATTACATTCACCTTGCAACGCCGAGCAAATCTCGACACTACGCCAAGGGCTACGGTTTGACCGCAATAACTAACTCATAAGCATCAGCTTGCCAAGGCCGAATTTCACAATCGCAGCAGCCAAAATGTTGTAATAATTGCTGCAATTGCTCAGCTGTCCAAGCTTTGCCTGGCAACCAACGGGCATGCCGCGGTGTCCAAGTGCTGATGATTAATGTACCTTCTGGTTGTAAAACCCGCCACATTTCAGCGATTGCCCGCCGTGGACGGGGAAAATATTCCAACGCTTCTAAACATGTTACCACGCCAAAGCTTTGATCAGGCCAGCGTTGTAATTGATCGCCGCTGCCTTCGTGCCATTGGATGCGTTCGGCGAATCCTGCTTGCTGGGCTTTGTGTTTGGCTTGCGCCAACATCGCCGCCGTCAGATCAAGCCCATGAATCGCTCCAGCAAACCAAGTTTCGCGGGCAATCAATAAGGGAACCCGGCCCGTTCCAGTACCAACATCAAGCGTCGCCGCTTGGGGCAAGGCCATCAAAGCGACGCGCAACGGCCCGCCAAGATGCACCTCGTCGTGGATTGTAACATTGCTACGCACCCGATCATAAATCGATGCACCGCGACTGTAAATCCAACGCACGACCCCACGCCCAAAATAGCTGCCTTCGCCAATAATAATTAGCCAATACAGCAACCCGAGCAGAACAACGACACCACTTAGCAGCCAAATCCAAATCATAGGCCCGATTATAGCATAGCCCTCTTGTGGCTAGCAGCATTCGCAGTCTATAATCAGCTATTCGGCAAACAACCATCGCTGGTCGCAACGCCGCGACTAAGGAGCGTGTATGCACGAGCTTGTGAGCCACTTTGCAGCTTTCCGCCGTCAGATTGTTGGGATCGATCAGCATTTTATGACACCTTATGGCTCGCTGCCAATAGTCTACGCCGATTGGACGGCGAGCGGGCGTTTATATGCCCCAATTGAGCAGCAAATGTTGCAGGTTTTTGGGCCATTCGTCGGCAATACCCACTCCGAATCAAATGTCACTGGCACCTCGATGACCGAAGCCTACCATTTTGCCCAACGCTTGATCAAGCAGCATGTCAACGCCGCCAGCGATGATGTGTTGATCTTGGCTGGCTCTGGCATGACCGCTGTCGTCAATAAGTTTCAGCGCATTTTGGGCTTACGCATGCCCGAACAATGGGCCGAGCAGATTAAATTCGCCAAACACGAGCGGCCTGTCGTCTTCATCTCGCATATGGAGCACCATTCCAACCATACCTCGTGGCTCGAAACCATCGCCGAGGTTGTGGTTGTGCCACCCGATGAGCAAGGCCTGATCGATCCGGCGAACTTGGATGCCTTGCTGCCAGCCTACGCCGAACGCAGCGTGAAAATCGGAGCCTTCACCGCATGCTCGAATGTTACTGGCATTCGCACGCCCTACTACGAATTGGCCAAAGTAATGCACGCTCACGGCGGGGTTTGCTTCGTCGATTTTTCTGCTTCTGCACCCTATGTTGCCATTGATATGCACCCAACTGACCCAGCAGCGGCGCTTGATGCGATTTATTTCTCGCCACATAAATGTTTGGGCGGCCCAGCCACACCTGGCGTACTGGTTTTTAGCAGCAAGCTCTACCACAATCGTGTGCCCGACCAACCAGGCGGCGGCACGGTCAATTGGACCAACCCATGGATGGGCCATAGTTTTATCAGCGATATTGAGGCCCGCGAGGATGGCGGAACTCCAGCCTTTTTACAAACCATCAAGGCAGCATTGGCCTTGCAACTCAAGCAAACGATGGGCGTTGAACAGATCGAAGCCCGCGAGGCCCAGCTGACCCAGCGTTTATTCCACGGCTTGCGCTCGATCCAGCGCTTGCACATTCTCGCCGATCATGTGGAACAACGGCAGGGGATCTTTTCGTTCTATATCGAAAACCTGCACTACAACTTGGTGGTGCAACTGCTCAACGATCGTTTTGGGGTCCAAGTGCGCGGCGGATGTTCATGCGCTGGAACCTATGGCCACTATCTGTTGCACGTCGATCCCCAGCGTTCCAAACGGATCACCGATCGAATTGATCAAGGCGATTTATCGGGCAAACCTGGCTGGGTGCGTCTATCGATTCATCCAACGACAACCGATCAGGAAGCAGATTATTTAATTGATGCACTTGATCAGGTGGTGCGCAACAGCGATAATTGGGCTAACGATTATCAGTATTCCAACAAAACCAATGAATGGCGGCATCGCCAGCCAGTTCAACAAGATATAGGAGCGTGGTTTCAGTGTTGCGATTTGGTCGAGCATTAATTAAATTTGGGCGCGGGCTGCTTGGCTGGCTTGGCATCTTCAATCTGCTGAGCGCAATTGCGAATGCGCCCAACCTTGGCTGGCTAGCGCAACGCCGCAATGACGGCGTTCTTGGCGCATTGCTGGCAGTTTGGGGCTGGCGCGGCGGGCGCTGGCGCTGGCTAAGTGTTTGGTTGGCAGTGTCAATCCAATTAGGCTTGGCTTCGCTGCGCAGTTTGTGGCATAACCCGCTGCGCAATTTTGCTGCTGGCTCAAGCAGCTGCGAGCCAATCAAGATTATGCTCGATTCTGGCCAGCATGTGCCTGGTTTGTGGTATGCCAAATCGCACACCAATACCGCAATTCTCTATTTACACGGCGCTGGCAACGATAAAACCCGCTACGCCACTCGCGCCATCGACCAATTGCAACAGGCTGGGTTTAGCGTTTTGGCAATCGATCTTGCTGGCCAAGGTGAAAACCCGCGAACCTTGGATGTACCCGATAGCAACACCGATGTCGCAGCAGGAGTGGCTTGGCTGCGCCAACATGCCCAAAAGGTGGTTGTGGTGGCGGTAAGTTTGGGCGGTTGTATTGGCTCGCGCGCGATTGCCGATGGAGTTGCGGTTGATGGTTTGGTGATTATTGGCTCGCCAGTTGTGCTCGATCTCGAGAGCAATCATTATATTCGCAGCGAAATACGCGCTTTTTTACGCCCAGCATTCTGGCAATACCCCGACCGTATGACGTTGTTTCAGCTGTGGCAGCAATGGCAAGCGCCGCCAATGCGGATCGCAATTGGCTTTAACCAGCTTTTCCCAACCCTGAATCTGAACGATTCGCTCAGTCGGATTCGTGCGCCAATCCTGTTGGTCTATGGCCAGCGCGACCGCATTGCACCCTATCAGGCAGTTTTGAGCAACCTCGCGACCATTCCTGACGTAACATTGCAACTGATGCCTGAACACAGCCATCTGACGTTGCCAATGGAGAGCTTTCCGTTAAGCGCAATTACAACTTGGATTCACGAGAGAATCGAGTCGAGTGAAGGAGCAATCAATGTTTGACCTAGAAATGTGGCGCGCCGATATTTTGCAACGCCTGCGCCGCTTTGTACGCGCCCCGCAAACCGAAATGGGCATCTACGGAACTGAACGCTTAACCTATTATCTGAGCAGTTTGGTGCTTGAGCCGTTTTTTCAGGCTTTCAGCAATCAGCCTTTGCGCGCAGTCGTTACCTTGGCAACAATTACCCAAACCACGGGCACTAACTTTCTGATTCACAACGCCAGCACTCTACGCTATAGCCAGCAACTGCTTTGGAGCGAGTTTGAACATTCGCCCAGTTTGCGCTTGGTGATTGAGCAAATTTTGCTTAAACTCGATGTGATTGAACATCTGCTGCACACGCTCGATGATCCTGAAGCTCAATGGTTGCGCCAAAGTTTAAGCGATGAGATTGAGCCATATCGGCGCAATGGCGAATTAACTGAATTGCGCCACGCGCTGAACGAAGTGCCATGGCAAACCCGCTACAGCACCGTGCGCTCGTTACACACGCGCCGCGGCCATTACACTGGCAGCGATTGGCAATTAATTGAACAAGCCTTGAGCGATCGCGTGGCGATGGTACGCGCTGCGGGAGCACGCCAGCTTGGCCGCTCCCAAAGCCCACTTGCTAGCCATCTGCGCGAACGGCTCTTTCATGTGGCCTTGTATGATCGAGATTTGGGGGCGCGCTACGCTGCGGCACGTTCGATTGGCAGCTTGCGCAATCAATTGATCGATGGCTTGAGCCGCGAAGTGCTCACCACTGCACTGTTTCATGATGATAGTTTTGTGCGCTCGGCGGCATGTTTGGTGCTGGGCCAATTGGGCAGCGCGATGGTCACGCCCAGCATTTTGGATAGCCTGATTACGGTGTTGCAGGATGCTGACCCCTACGCCCGCGAAGCGGCAGCCAATGCCCTCGCTGCCATGGGCCAAACTGCGGCAACCGCTGATGTCTTGGCTGCACTGCGCACCGCCGTTTTAGATAGCGACCAATATGTGCACGAAGCAGCTCTCGGCGCAGTTACCGCACTCAAAGATTAAACAAAAAAGGCCAGCGTTCAAACCCATTGAGCGCTGGCCTGCTGATTAACGAACCCCGATCAACTCCACATCGAAGATCAATTCTGCATTTGGTGGAATAACCCCAGGGTAGCCACGCTCGCCGTAGGCCAAATCGCCTGGAATGTACAATTTGCGCTTGCCACCAACATTCATCGTCGATAAGCCTTCATCCCAGCCTTTGATCACTTGGCCAACGCCCAAAATGAATTCAAATGGCTCACCGCGATCAACCGAGCTATCGAATTTGGTTCCATTGGTGAGCGTCCCTGTATAGTGAACAATCACCGTTTGGCCCGCTTTAGGTTGTGCGCCGGTTCCGACAACCTGTTCTTCGTAGCGTAAGCCCGATGGAGTTGTTTGCATCGAAAGAGCCTCCTCTGAGAATTATTGCGCTTATTATCAAGGAACATAGGAAAATTCGCAATTCAGGCTATAATAGAAACTAGCAAATTTGTACGCTTGGGTAGGAGTGCGCCGGATGTTGCCAGAGAAGCTGCGTGTTCGTAATTTTATGTGTTATCGCGACGATGTTCCAACCCTCGATTTAGAGGGAATTCACGTTGCTTGTTTGTCGGGCGAGAATGGCGCAGGCAAATCGGCCTTGCTCGATGCAATTACCTGGGCCTTGTGGGGCAAAGCCCGCGTCTCATCCGACGACGAGTTGATTGCACTTGGCGCGCAAGAGATGGAAGTTGATTTGCAATTTAGCGTTGCAAATAATCGCTATCGGGTGCTGCGTCGCCGTTCATCAGCCAAACGTGGCCAAACTATCCTCGAAGTGCAAGTCGAAACCAATGGCGGCTGGCGGGCAATTTCCGGCAATAGCATTCGCGAAACCCAAGAGGTGATTCACGATGTGCTGCGCATGGAATATGATACCTTCATCAACAGCGCCTTCTTGGTGCAAGGCAAAGCCGATGAGTTTACCCGCAAAGCGCCTGCTGAACGCAAACGCGTGCTGGCCGAAATTTTAGGCTTAGATGATTATGACAAGCTAGAAGCCCGCGCCAAAGAGCAAGTGCGCTACTTCAGCGATCGTGCCCAAGGCCTCGAAGGCACGATCACTAGCTATCGCGAATGGGTCAACAAGCGTGATTTTTACCTCAGCCAAGAGGCCGAAGCCCAACAGCGGGTGCAACAACTTGGCCAGGAAATCGAGCAAGCTAGCACCATTTTTGAGCAAGCAGACCAGCAACGCCGCGTCTTGGAAACCCGCAAAGCTGAACGCGACCGCGAACTTGGCCGCAGCCGCGACCTCGAACGCCAAATTGCCGAAAGCGATGCAGATTATCGCCAACTTGCCCAAGATATTGGCGTGGCCCAAGCCATCGTTGAGCGCCAAAACGAAATCGAAACCAATTTTCAGGCCTTAAAAACTGCCCGCGAAGATCTTGGCCTGCTCGATCAATTGCGCGAGCAAATCTTGCAACTCAACGATCAACGCAAAGAACAATTGGCCTTGGTTGAGCGCGAAGAAGTGACCTTGCAACATCAATTGCAACAGCACCAGCGCGATCAACAAACCAACGCCGAATTGATCGCTAATAAACCGAGCAAGCAAGCAGATTTAGCAGCACTCGCCGAACAATTGGCCAGCTTTGCCGATGCTCAAGAGCAGTTGCAACAAGCCCGTAGCCAACGCAACGAACTCGAACAACAAAGCACCAATTTAACCCAATTGCACGTTGAAGTTCAACGCTTGCAAGGCCTCATCAATGTGCGCGGCGATTCGCTGATTGCCGCCCGCGAAGAGCAAAATCGGCGCATTATCGAGGCCGACAACTTCTTGGCCAACGAATCGCGCTGGCGCAGCGAATTTGAAACCTCGATTGCCCAACAAAAAGCCCTAATTCGCGATGAGCGCAAACTGCAAGAAATGCGCAGCCGCGACCAACAAGATGCCAAGCAACTTGGCGAACTCTCGGCCCAAGAAAGCAACTTACATCAGCTTGGCAAACAAATTAATGTCAAAATCGATGAGCTTCGTGCAACTCACGATACCCATTGCCCGCTCTGTCGCAGCGATATTGGCCACAATGGCATTCAACAGGTCATTGATCAATACACCATCGAGCGCGATGATATGCGCGATCAATACCGTGAAACAAGCCAAATTCGCAAGCAACTAAGCAACGAATACGAGGCTCGCCAGCGCGAAATTCAAGGCCTCGAGCGCAAAGTTGGCCAACTCAGCACCTTGGCGGCCACGGTTGGTCGTTTGGAAGGTCAACTGAGCGAGGCCCAAGAGCAGCGCAACAAACGCAGCGAAGCCGAAAGCACGCTCCGCGATTTGAACCAACGGCTTGAACATGGCGATTTTGCCCACGAAGAACGCACATCCTTGGCTCAAGCCCAAGCCGAAATCGCCGAATTAGGCATTGATCAAAAAGCACTTGACGCGCAACGCCAAGCCAACAATCAATTAATTGCCCAACTTGAGCAGCGTTTGGCGCAACGTGGCTCAATCGAAGCCAAGGCTGCCGTGCTCCAAGAGCAACTTGAGCGGATTCAGGCCGCCGAAACCCACAATGCCGCCTTGCATGAAACCATTTTGAGCTTGCAAGTGCAGCTTGATAGCCGCCAATTTGCCCAAACCGCCCAACAACAAGCAGATGCAATTTATCAGCAAATGGCCGATTTGGGCTATGCCTCGCAACGCCACCAAGAAGTGCGCGAAGCAGTTGCCAGCCTTGGCCATTGGGAAGGCGAATATCATCAACTGCGTTCGGCCCAAACCAACTTGGCCAATAACCAACGCCAAGCCCAGCGTTTGGCCGAGTTGATCGAGCGCCAACGCCAAGATTTGGCTCAAGTTCAAGTCACCATTCAGCAACTTAACCAAGAGTTGGCCCAATTACCAGCAGCCGTGCAAGCAGCAGAAAACGCCCAGCGTACAATCAACGAGTTTCGGGGCCGTTTGGCGGTTGCCCAAAAAGATTTGGGTGCAGCTCAACAAAATGTTCAGCATGTGGCCCAAGTTGCCGAGCAATTGGCCGACGCTGAAAAAGAATTGCTCACGGTGCAAGAGCAACGCGATATTCATAACGAATTGGTCAAAGCGTTTGGCAAAAAAGGCATTCAAGCAATGCTGATCGAAACGGCGATTCCAGAGCTTGAGCGTGAAGCCAACGAATTGCTCAGCCGCATGACCGACAATCAAATGCACTTGCGCTTTGAAACCCAACGCGAAACCAAAAAAGGCGATACCAGCGAAACCCTCGATATTCAAATTGCCGACGAACAAGGCACACGCCGCTACGATTTGTATAGCGGTGGCGAAGCCTTCCGCATCAATTTTGCCATTCGGATTGCCATGAGCAAAATGTTGGCCCGCCGCGCGGGCGCAAATTTGCAAACCTTGATTATCGACGAAGGTTTTGGCTCGCAAGATGGTCGCGGGCGAGAGCGCTTGGTTGAAGCAATTACCCAAGTTCAAGCAGATTTCAACCGAATTTTGGTCATCACCCACATTCAAGAATTGAAGGATCAATTCCCAGTTCAAATCGAAATCACCAAGTATGATGATGGCTCGCGCTGGGCAGTGAATTAGCAAGAACAAAGAACATAGAGCATAGAACATAGCCAAGCTAATGGCTTCTCTGCGGCTCTGCGTTTAACATAGAAATCAATCGCATGCTAAAAATCGTTCTTCTCCAACTTCCGGTGCCGAGCAATCCGGCGGCCAATGTGCCGCTAGCAGCGGGCTACCTCAAAGCATGGGCCTATCAGCAAGGCTTGCTTGAGCGCATGCAAATTGACATTGTGCCGCGCGATATTGCTGATCGCGGCGGCGATGGCTTAATTTGCGATTGGATCAGCGGCCAAAATCCACATGTGTTGGGCATTTCGCTGTACACTTGGAATAGCGAACGCTCGTTGCAGCTTGCAAGCCTACTCAAACAAGCACTTCCTCAATTGATTGTGGTCGTTGGCGGCCCTGAAGTGCAGCGCAATAATGCTTGGGTTTTGGAGCATCCAGCGGTTGATATTGCGGTTGAGGGCGAGGGCGAGCAAACGTTTAGCGAATTGTTGCTGGCACTCGAACATCAGCAACAGCAAATTAGCTTGCCGATGCATAATCAGGTTGCGTTGCCATATCCTTTGGTTGCTGGCACATTGCAATATCATGCTGGCCAATTGCATGCTGGCTTGCCACGCCCAGCCATGGGCAGCCTTGATCCAATTCCATCGCCCTATTTGCTAGGCTTTTTGGAGCTGCGAGCTGGCGAAATTGCCTTTATCGAATGCTCGCGCTGGTGTCCCTATGGCTGTACATTTTGTTTATATGGGCGCAATTTGGGCACAAAACTTGGCGGGCGGATGTTTGGCAGCGAGCGGGTATTGGCCGAAGTGGCGTGGGCACGACAGCAAGGCGCACGCGCAATTCACTTTGTCGAAGCAAATCTTAATTTATTGCCCAATTTTCGCGAATTGATGCGCGGCCTACACACGATCAATCAGCCTGAGCCAACCCCAATTTATGCTGAATTACGTGGCGAGCACCTTAAGCCAGAAAGTGTTGAGGCCATGGTTCAAGCGGGCCTGACGGTGGCCGAAGTTGGCTTGCAGAGCGCCAATCGCACAGCCTTGCAAGCAGTTGGCCGCCGCACCGACCTAGACAAATGGGCCGAGGGCACACGTCGTTTGTATCACCATGATGTCGCTGTGTTGCTCGATGTGATTTTGGGCTTGCCCGAAGATGATGCCGTCAGCACCCACGCCACGATTGAATGGATTCAGCAACAGCAACTCGGCGATTACGATATTTTCACCTTGCAAGTGCTACCTGGCACTGGCGTGCGCAACGAAGCTGAACGCTTTGGCATGCAATTTCAACTGCGGCCACCCTACTATATTTTGGCCAACAATTGGCTCAACTACCAACAACTCCGTGCTTTGCGCTGGGATTTGCGCGAACAAGCAGGGCTTGATCCATTGGCCATTGAAGGCATGCCCCAACCACCAAGCGACGTTTGGCTACAAACCTGCGAGCAAGCAGTTCAGGTCAGCGATCAACCAATTCGCACGATCGTTTTAGATTGTGGGGCCGAATTAAGCGTGGAACAATGGCAAGCTCAAGGCCAACACTATGCGCAGCAGGTTGCAAGCCATGTTGTGGTTGTGGCCAAACAGAGCGATTTGGCGGTGCTTGAGGCGTTTTGTTGGCCGATTGCCCAAGCCAACCTGAGCATTCACTGGGATATTGTGCTCGATCAGCCGCTTGCGCCCACCGCATTACGTCAACTTCAACAACGCTGGCCACACACAATTGGCTACCTCGACCGGATTGCGGTCTATCGGCGCTGGCAAGCAGAGCCAGATTGGCTCCAAGTTACGCCGCGCTGGTGGATTAACTGCAATTGGCAAGAGCAAATTGATCCTTTGAGCTATGAAGGCATTGCCGAGGTCGTTTGGCGTGTGCCAGCCGATCAGGCAAATACGGCGATTCCAGCGCTGAATCGGCGTGGCGGTACCGGAATTGTGCTTGAGGCTGAGCATTTGGAGCCAGCATGGCAAGCGCTGAGCGAGCATTTGCCAATTTTAGCGCCGCTAGCAGATGGTTAAACCTAAAGCCCCTCGCCCACACAATGCGGACGAGGGGCGCAGCAACAGAATCTAGCGATTTGCTATCGGCACATAAATGTTTTTGATCTCAGAAAAGACGGCCACACCCAACGATGGCGTTGCGCCAACTTTGGTGAAATTGCCGCCAACGTACAAGTAATTGCGATCAACACTGAGCGAGGTTACAATGCCATTGGGCGGGCTGACTAAACCACGGAAATCCGTGCCATCAAAGCGAGCGATTACCCCCGTTGCCACACCGTCAATTGCGCTGAAAGCGCCGCCAAGGTAGAGTGGGCCATTATCAAGACCAGTCATGGCATAAATCCCACCATTGGCAGCGGCGATCTGGTTCATATCGCCAGCGGGACTAATTTCATACAACTTACCATTCGTGCCTGCCATCAACAAGCGCTGATTCCAAAGCAAAAATTGATAGCCAGCCTGTGGTATCGACATAAATTTAATTGATTGCCACGATTGGCCATTCCAGCGCAGAATTTCCAAATAGTCTTCATACAAATCAGGCATTAGTTTGATTGCGTAAAAACTATTATTGAAGAAAACCACTTCGCTAAAGTGATCAAACCGGGTTGGTTGGAGCCGATGCTGCAAGCTTGAGCCATCGAATTCATAAATTCCCGTGATGGGCAACGTGGCTTGTGGCTCGGCGAGATAGGTAAATATCTGTGAGCCTGATGGATACCAACCAGACATACTGGGCAGATCAACCGCAATGGGGGTCAAGGCAGCACCATCAAAGCGCCAAACTTTACTGGCTGGCTGCCCTTGAATAAATGCTTGTGGCTCATAGAAAAAGCTGAATAACTGATTGTTAACCCGATGCATCTTCATCCCACTAAATGTATAGGTGCTGGTCGTTGCAAGGGTTTGCCAACTTGTGCCATTCCAACGCCGAATCGAGGCATCGGGGCCATCTAATTGTTGCTGACTGATAACAATCGGTCGGCCAGCATCACCACTCACCATGCTTTTATCATCAATAACAAACAAGTTTGCTAAACTTTGCGTTTGCGTATCATTCCAAGCAATAATTTGGCTCGGATTGCCATTTAATTGAAATTCACCACCAAGGTAAAGCGTAGAATCATTGGCAGTCAGTGCAGTTAATCGATTAATCGTAAATGGCAAATTTGGTGCTTGCCATTGATTATTTGTCAATTTCAATAATTGACCACGGTTTTGAATATACAAATCAGAGCCGATACTAACCAGATTATCAATCGTCGAATTAAGTTGATTCCCGATCGTAATCGCGGTTGTACCTTCCAAACGATAAAGCTGCGACTGATCTCTACCGTTGTTGGCTGATAAATAAATTATATTTTGAGTGTCAAATACCTTAATGAAGTTATTGCCAAGACCTACATCAAATGGTTCCCATTGATTATTAACCAAGCGCGCTAAATGAGCTGAAACCTTGCCAACTTGACTAAAACCGCCACCAGCAATGAAGTCGGTGCCATTTGAGGCGAAACTATCAACCGCCCACTCAAAACGAACAGGCTGGGCGATGACAGATCCATTCCACTGGCCAATCCCATAGGCAGGCTGAACATCAAGATGGGTAAAATCGCCGCCCACAAACAACGTATCATTAAAGCTCGCTAGCGTCATAGCATAGGTTTCGATTGGATCACGGGTGAGATGACCGCTCAGACCAATGCCAATTGGTTGAAATCTTGTGCCATCCCAGCGAGCAATATTATTGCGGGCATTCTGCAATTCACTAAAGCTGCCAATCGCAAAAAGGCTATCATCAAAACTCAAAACACTGCGAATTTTGCCGCTATCGGTTGGTTCAAGCCCATAACCGTTCCAGTTTGTGCCATCCCAACGCGCCAAGCCATTAACTTCGGTTTGGTTGATATAATTAAAATCGCCAGCAACATACAAATTGTTGTCAGCATCGAGGCTCAACGAGTTGATCGCACCAGCCTTTTGAAAGCTATTGCCCAACGAGCCATCCCACGTGCCATTAATTGGGGCCATGCTCGTAGGTTGCTGAGCCACAGCCGTCAACAAGGTGCTCGCCATTAACCCCATTGTGATCAGGCTTAAGCTAATCAGGGTTCGAAAATGTTTGCTTGCCAACACGAACTTCCTCCTACTACAACGTACCGAGATGCTTTACTATACGCTAGTAAGGGCTTTTTGTGCGCACATTTTGCGATTAACCCAGATAGCTGAGGGATGAAGAACATAGAACACAGAGCATAGAACATAATCCCAACAATCTGTGTCAATCTGTGGCTAAAACAGCCTTCACGATCTTCGCGGTTTCTCCCCTTCGTGCACTTCGTGGATCAAGAGTTTAACGCAGCGGCGCAGAGCCATGAAATTATGAAGGATGAATTATGAAGGATGAAGCGCGATTATTCGGGCAATTCGTGGCTAAAAAACTTAACCTTCGCGTTCTTCGCGTTCTTCGCGGTTTCTCCCCTTCGTGCGCTTCGTGGATCAAAAACCGATCCCCGATCCCCATCAACCGATCCCCAATATGGTATGATGACTGACGTTATCCGCGATTGAATGCCGCAGGAAGATACATGTCAAGCTCAATTCAGGCCACCCCAATCGAACTCTATCGCCAACGCAGCGCTAGCTATCAAGCAGCATTAACCCAACTCCGCCAACGCTCCGATCGCTTTGCCAATCTGCGCTTGCTCCTATTTGGTGCTGCCCTCTTTGCCGTGATTTTTGGCTTTGCCAACGCCCCGTGGTGGTTTGGCGTAGCAGCAGCATTGTTGGTTGGCTTTGTTTGGATTTTGATTCAGCACAATAGCGTTGAAGAACAACGCCAACGCACTGAAGCGTTGTATCAATTAAATCAATTTGGGGTGCTACGCCTAGAGCGCGATTGGGCCAATTTGCCCTTGCGCCTGCCAAGCCTAGAAATTCCCGCCGATTCGTATGCGAACGATTTAGATTTGGTTGGGCGGGCTTCGTTATTGCACTTGCTTGGCCATTTGCCCACCGCCTTGGGCCTCGATACGCTGCTAACTTGGCTTTTGGCTCCTGCGCAACCAAATACGATTAAGGCCCGCCAACAGGCGATTGCTGAGCTAGCCCAAAACGTCCAATTTCGCGAAGAATTACACGTGGCGGCGCATCATGTCAGCGCCGAACGCCAAGATTTTGAGCAATTTTTGCTTTGGACAGAACAGCCACCGCGCGTGCTCAGACGTATGTGGGTGGTTTGGCTCGCGCGTTTGTTGCCAATCGGGCCAATTGCTGGCTTGGTCGCCTATTTGGCGGGCTGGACGAATGTGCCTTATTGGTTGATTTTATTTATTTTCAATATCATTGTGAGCAACGGCTTAGGTTTATGGGCCAATCAGGTGATTATGGCGGTGAGTGCGCGGCGCAAAGGCTTTGCTGGCTTCGGCGCGCTGTTTCGGGCCATCAACGAGCCACAATTTCAAGCAGAATTGTTGGGCCAAGCGCAAAGCCAATTAACCGCCAACGGCGTGCGTGCCGATCAGCAAATGGCCCGTTTAAGTCGCTTGCTGAGCCTCGCCGATCAGCGATTTAGCTATTTTTATATTGTGCTGCAAGGCTTTAGCCTGTGGAATATTCACATTGGCTGGTTGTTGGAGCGCTGGCAACGCGACGTGCGTGGCCAAGCTCGCAACTGGCTCACGACCTTGGGCGAAGTTGAATCCTTGGCGGCACTCGCCACCTTGCAGGCCGACCATCCAAACTGGAGCCAAGCCCAAATCCATGCCAACGATCAGGTTGTCGCAACTGGCATGGCCCATCCCTTGTTGCGCCCAGATAAAGCTGTGGCCAACGATTTGAGCATCGGGCCAGCAGGCACGCTATTTTTGATCACTGGCTCGAATATGGCAGGCAAAAGCACATTGATGCGCGCCATTGGCCTGAATATCGTGCTAGCTCAAACTGGCAGCGTGGTCTGTGCCAGCAATTTGCAACTGCCAGTGTTGCGCTTGGCCACCAGCATGCGCATCAACGACTCGCTTGAGCAAGGCGTTTCATACTATATGGCCGAATTGCTGCGGCTCAAAATGGTCTTGAATGAAGTTGAGCAAGCGCGGGCAGCTGGCCAAAAGGCCTTATTTTTGTTGGATGAAATTTTGCATGGCACCAACACCCGCGAGCGAACCGTTGCTGCGCGCCATATCATTGCCCGCTTGATTGGTTTGGGCGCAATTGGCGCGGTTTCAACCCACGATTTATCGCTGGCAACCGCTCCCGATATTGCTGCCATCAGCCAGCCATGGTATCTCACCGAGCACTTTGAGCGCGGCGAAAACGGCCCAACCATGACCTTCGATTATCAATTGCGGGCTGGCTTAGCGCCAAGCACCAACGCGCTCAAATTAATGGAAATCGTAGGCTTAGTTGATCAAGATGTGCCGTTAAGTGCCGCCACTAGCGAGTAGGTTTCGCATGCGCCGTTTGTTCGATATTCTGGCAATTTGCATTCTATTGGGCTATGCCTGGCTGGCAACCCGCAGCCAAGGCGGCGCTGATGATCCGGTGTGGCAACGTGCCAAGGCCCGTGGCGTTTTGGTCGTTGGCACCGATTTTGGCTTTCTGCCATTTGCCCAATTGGATGGCCAAACGCCAATCGGCTACGATGTCGATCTGGTCGAAGAATTGGCGCGGCGGCTCGATTTAGAGGTTGAATGGCGACAAATTGGCTATGATGGCTTGTTTCCGGCAATCGATCCGGCCAATCCCAATCAAGTTGATCTAATTGCAGCGGGCATTATTCAAAATCCCGCCGAGGCTTGGCGCGCCCGTTATAGCCAAGCCTACCTCGATGGCGGCCAACAATTATTGGTCAGTAATACCAATCCCATCACCCAACAAAGCCAATTAAGCGGCTTGATTGCGGTGCAACTTGGCTCGCCAGGCGAGAGCCTTGCCCGCCAATTGTTCAGCCCCCAACGCATCGTCAACAGCCCCTATACCGAAATTGCCGCCGCCGATCAAGTGGTGCGTGGCTTTGCTGATGGTGCGATTGTCAGCAATTTGACTGCCCTAGAAACCAATAATCGCCAACAAACGCGCACGCTTGCCAGCCTCAGCTACGAGCCATTTGTGCTGGCGATGCCAATCACCGCCTACGAATTGCACAATCAAATTAACCATGAGCTTGGCCAACTCCACGCCGAGGGCTGGATCGCCAAGCTCAATCAAAAATGGTTTCCCTAACGCAACCGCGCCACCAGGGTGCTAACCCCAATCACTAAGAAAATAATTAACCCAATATTGAAACCAACTGCAAAAAAAGCTGCCAGAATCGCCCCTAGTGCAAAGGCCCCAGCCCCAGCAATCTGCATCACTAAGCCCCGTTTCCGCGTGGCCCAATCTATCACCCGCATAATTGTTTCGCCAATCACAGCACCCATAAAAAAGAAGAGAAACAGCGGGAAAAAGCTACAAATATAGGCTCCAATTCCACCAATCACGAGGCTAATCGCCCCAGCCTTCACCGCATCAAGCGGCTCAACTTGGTAAATTGGCGAACGGCGCTCTTTACGACATTCAGGGCAAATAAAGCCAACTGGCGTGCGTTCGCTACATTTCGAGCAAATTGGCCGTGCACATTGAATACAGCGTAAGCCGGTTTCGACCGTCGGGTGGCGATAGCAATACAGCGTCTCGCTGGTGGGAGCCATCAAGGGCGTTGGGTCGATTGGCGGCACATTCACCGCTGGATGCGGATTGGCCGCGCCACTTTTGAGCGCCGCCAAAGCACCTTGGGCCGCAATATTTTCTGGTTCTAGCTTCAGGGCTTGTTCAAGCAATAAACGCCGCTCGTTGAAGGTGCCAACCACCTCGGCCAAGGCAAGCAACACATGAACATCATTTGGTGCAATTCGATTGGCTTTGCGCAACGCATTGCGGGCAGCAGTTTTATCGCCGCGCTGAGCAGCCTCGCGTCCAGCGCTGAGTAACGTTCCTACATCATCAATTTGTTCAAGATCAAGCACAAAAATTCCCCTTTCATGGCCTCCACAACCATCCAGCGCACGAGTATCCGCGTAGCATGGCATAGAATGCGCTTATTAGCGTGCATGATACCGTTTTTTTGGTTGTTTGAGGAATATTTCCATGCGAATTGTTGTGATTGGTAGTGGGTTTGGCGGTTTGGGCGCAGCTATTCGGTTACAGGCCAAAGGCCACGAGGTAACAATTGTTGAAAAACGCGATAAGCCAGGCGGGCGCGCTTATGTCTATGAACAAGATGGCTTTAAATTCGACGGTGGGCCAACCGTCATCACCGCGCCATTTATGATTGACGATTTATTTACTTTGGCTGGCCGCAAAACCGAAGATTATGTCACGATGATGCCAGTCAGCCCGTTTTACCGCATCTTTTTCCACGATCAAAGCCATTTCGATTATTCCGACGATTTGCCAAGCATGGTGCGCCAAATTCGCGAATGGAATCCAGACGATGTTGATGGCTATTTGGAATTTGTGCGCCGCGCTGAGCAAATTTTCAACAAAGGCTTCACCGAATTAGCCGATCAGCCATTTTTGAAATTAACCGATATGCTCAAAATTGTGCCCGATATGGTCAAACTTGAATCGTATCGCACGGTTTATGGCTTCGTTTCTAAATTTGTGCAAGATGAGCGTTTGCGCCAAGTGCTGAGCTTTCACCCGCTGTTGGTCGGCGGCAATCCCTTCCAAACCACCAGCATCTACACCTTGATCAACTTCCTCGAACGCAAATGGGGCGTGTGGTTTGCCAAAGGCGGCACTGGGGCCTTAGTGCAGGCCTTGGTCAAATTATTCGAAGATTTGGGCGGTAAGCTCGAACTTAATCGCGATGTGGCCGAAATTACGACCTACAACGGCAAGGCCACCGGCGTGCGCCTACGCGATGGCAGCGAAATCAAAGCCGATGCGGTGGTCTGCAATAGCGAAGTTGCGTGGGCCTACCAAAACCTCTTGCCGAGCAGCCTGCGCAAAAAATACACCGACCGCAAATTGGCCCGCATGCGCTATTCAATGTCGCTCGTGGTGATTTATTTTGGCACCGATCGTCAATATCGCGGCCAAGATGGGCCGAAACTCGCCCATCACGACATTATTTTGGGGCCACGCTACCAGCCATTGCTTGATGATATTTTCAGCAAAAAACAGCTGGCCGATGATTTCTCGCTGTATTTGCACATGCCAACCTTGACCGATCCATCGTTAGCTCCAGAAGGTTGCGAAGCGTTTTATGTGCTCTCACCAGTGCCACACCTTGGCTCGGGCACCGATTGGCGACAGGCAGCCAAGCCCTATCGCGATCGGATTATGAACTTTTTAGAAGAACGCTATTTGCCCAATTTATCCAAGCACATCGTAAGCGAGCATATGATTACGCCCTTGCATTTTGCCGAAACCCTGAACAGCTATCAAGGCAGTGCCTTCTCAGTCGAGCCAATTTTGACCCAATCGGCATGGTTTCGCCCGCACAATCGCTCGGAAGAAATTCCTAATCTCTATTTTGTCGGTGCTGGCACGCACCCCGGTGCAGGCTTGCCCGGCGTATTATCCAGCGCCAAAATCGTCGAAGATTTGATTGGAGCCTCGTAAGCTACGATTTCTCACCCCAACCCCTCGCCATCAGCGTGGACGAGGGGTTTTTGAGTTTTTTTGAGTAATCATTTTTCGTTGCGAGCCAAACTATGCTAGGTTCATTATTGTATCCCTGCCCACCACTAATTGCCCTTGAGGGGGTGCAGGGGGCTTTAATCCCCCTGCGTTTCCCGCCTTGAGGCGGGACGGAAGGGTGGTGAAAACTCATGAATACCAATTTCCAAGGATGAGGTTAAAGATCAACGACCCAAAGCCATAAGGCTAAGGATTCTCTCAACCAAATTTCAGCAGCGATTAACCAGAATAGGTGTGCTATAATCACGGTGTTTAGCCAAATCAAATGAGGCTCCAACCTATGCAATTACTCTACTTAAACCTAAATCAATTAGAAGCCGATCCAACTGGAATTCGCCAAGATCAGGGCGATATTGCCGCGCTCGCAGCGACAATTAGCGAACAAGGTCTGTTGCAACCCTTGGGCGTAATTGGCATTGGCGGCGATCGCTATCGGGTGGTCTATGGCGGGCGACGCTTGGCGGCAATTACCTCGTTGGGCTACGAACGCGTGCCCTGCATCAAGCTCGATCTGCAAGAATCCGACCGCCTGACCCAGCAATTGGCTGAAAACGTCGCGCGCTTGGATCTGAATGATTTAGAAAAAGCTGTGGCCTTCAAACGCCTACGCGATCAACTGAGCGAAGTTGGCGTAAACGGCGACCTCGATGAAGAAGTTGGCAAGCGGGTTGGCTTGGTTGGCCGCTCAGTGCGCCGCTATTTGAGCCTGCTCGATTTGCCCGAAGAAGTGCAAGCGTTGCTGCGCAATGGCGATTTGAATGTAACCCAAGCCCAGCATATTCGGCGCTTGCCCAACGAACGCCGCCAAGTTGAGCTAGCCCGTTATGCCGCCGATGAAGGCATGTCGGCAGCCCAAATTAGTGGCTTGGCCGCCTATTTGACCGCCAACCCAGAGCTTTCGGTAGAAGCTGCGCTCGATGCCTTGGAAGGCGGTTTGGAGCTACGCACCGAACGGATTGGCGAAGTTGAGCAAAGCGGCGGGCGCTTGAGCCGTGGCTCAACCGAAAGCGTTGGCCTCGACGACAACGATTCAGATATTTGGGATGATGAGGACGATCGCATTCAACAAGAGCATGATCAATTTTTCGCTGTGGTTGAGGAAGCAGAAGCCAAGAAAAATAAATCGCGCGTGTTCCGCATTCGCTCGCTCGACCAGATGGTCGATGAAACCGACCGCATTTCGCGCGCAGTCCACGAGGGCGATTTCAGCAAATGGCTCGAAAGCGATGAAAACGCACCCTTCAAAGTGCGGCTGGTGCTCAAACAAATCGAAACTCTCAGCAAAGCCCTGCGCAACACCCTGCAAAACCAAGGCTGGACAGACGAGGAGTAGACCGAAGGATGAATTATGAGGGATGAAGAGCAAGGATGAATTATGAGGGATGAAGGATGAAGAGCGAGGAGTTAGGGATCAGGATTCAGGGGCCAGGTTTAACGCAGAGGCGCAGAGCGTTGAGAAGGATGAAGGAGGAAGAGCGAGGAGTAGTGGCTAGGTGTAATGATTTATTGCCTTAACAACGGTTTTCCCCCTCACCCCTCACCTGCCTGCAGGTGAGGGGGGAACCACAAGACCATTGCTCCCCTCGCCCGCGTTCAGTGGGAGAGGGGCTGGAGGTGAGGGCATGCCAAATGATCTTCGATAGCCAAAAGCCCATAGCCTATAGCCCCATCTTCGTGCTCTTCGCGCGCTTCGCGGTTCCTATCCTTCGTGTCCTTCTCGGTTGCTGGCCCCTGATCCCTAAAACCTAGCCCCTCAGCAAAAAACAAAGGCGGCTACAAGTTTGCTTGCAACCGCCTTTGACGATTAAGGATTATGGCTGATCAAGCCAACGCTACTCGAACGCTTCCCAGTGTTCTGGCGACCGCCACAAGCTCGAAAGAATCAGCTCGCGAATCGAGAGAAATTCTTTGGGCATGCGGTCGTAAAGTTTGATGAACAATTCTTCGTGCGAAAGAATTTCCTTATTCCAATCATCGCGATCAACCGACATCAGCTCATGGAATTGGTCTTCGCTAAAGTTGAGGCCGCTCCAATCCAAATCTTGGTAGCGTGGCATCCAGCCAATTGGGCTTTCGATGGCCACTGCATGGCCGTGAGCACGCTCGACCACCCACTTGAGCACCCGCATATTTTCGCCAAAGCCTGGCCACAGGAACTTGCCATTTTTATCCTTGCGGAACCAGTTGACACTGAAGATCCGTGGTGGATTGGGAATCGTGCGGCCAAACTGCAACCAGTGGTTGAAGTAATCGGCCATATGGTAGCCCACAAATGGAAGCATTGCCATTGGGTCGCGCCGCACTTCGCCAACTGCCGACATCGCTGCTGCCGTGGTTTCCGAACCCATCGTTGCTGCTTGATACACCCCATACGTCCAGTTGAAGGCTTGGTAAACCAATGGCATCAAGGTGCTACGACGGCCACCAAAGATAAAGGCTTCAATCGGCACACCTTGGGGATCTTCCCAAGCTGGGTCGATACTTGGGCACTGGCTGGCTGGAGCAGTAAAGCGCGCATTGGCGTGAGCTGCTTTGCGGCCACAATCTGGTGTCCATTCTTGGCCCGTCCAGTCGATAGCCTTGGCTGGTGGAGTTTTGGTCATGCCTTCCCACCAAATATCGCCATCAGGCGTGAGCGCTACGTTGGTAAAGATCGTATTTTTGCTCAAGGCCGCCATCGCATTTGGATTCGTTTCCTCGGATGTGCCAGGTGCGACACCAAAATAGCCACTTTCTGGATTGATTGCATACAGTTTGCCATCTTTGCCAGGCTTGATCCAAGCAATGTCATCGCCAACCGTGGTGACTTTCCAGCCATCCATCGCTGTTGGTGGAATCAACATTGCAAAGTTGGTTTTGCCACAAGCGCTTGGGAAGGCAGCAGCCACATAGGTTTTTTCACCAACCGGCGATTCAACCCCAAGTACCAGCATATGTTCGGCCAACCAGCCTTCGTCGCGAGCCATATTCGAGGCAATCCGCAGGGCGAAGCATTTCTTGCCGAGCAAAGCATTGCCACCATAGCCGCTACCATACGACCAAATCGAGCGTTCTTCGGGGAAGTGCACGATATATTTTTCTTTTTCGTTGCACGGCCACGAAACATCAGCTTGGCCTGGTTGCAGTGGCGCACCAACCGAGTGCAAACAAGGAATAAAGTGACCATTATCGCCCAGCACAGCATAGACATCGCTGCTCATGCGGGTCATAATTTTCATATTGACCACAACATAGGGCGAGTCGGTCAATTCGACCCCAATGTGAGCGATTGGCGAGCCAAGTGGCCCCATGCTGAATGGCACAACATACATGGTGCGGCCACGCATTGAGCCATCAAACAAACCGGTCAATTTTTCCTTCATTTCCTTCGGCTGCATCCAGTTATTGGTTGGGCCGGCATCGCCTTTGCTCAAACTACAAATATAGGTGCGATCTTCGACCCGGGCCACGTCGGAAGGATTTGAACGAGCCAAAAAGCTATTGGGGCGTTTTTCGGGATTCAATGGAATAAAAGTTCCAGACTCAACCAAGCGCCCGCACATCAAAGCATATTCTTCGTCAGAACCATCACACCAATACACATCGTCGGGCTTGCACAAGGCAACCATTTCATCGACCCAACGTTTGAGTTCTTGATTGCGTACATAGGCTGGTGCGTTCATAATACTGATTCCTCCAATGCTTCGCGATGTCGGGTTTTCATTGAACCCCCTGCACGCCATCGCGAACCTGTCTATAGAATACCAGCCAGCCCTGAAACTTAAGGAAAAACTTCACAACCTAAGACAGAGGGATGACAACAAACGATAAAATTATGAAGGATGAGGGATGAAGGCTGAAATATCCACGAAGCATGAAAACCGCGAAGAACGCGAAGGTTAATTTTTTTAGTCACAGATTCCCACAGATTTCCCTAATTATGTTTCCCATAGCCTCATCCCTCTGCGCCTCTGCGTTAAAAATCCGATCCACGAAGGACACGAAGGGTTGAAACCGCGAAGGGCGCAAAGATCGCGAAGCGCTGTAAGCTTTGGGATCTAGGCTCTCTGTTCTTTTTGATTTTTGACTTCTGACTTTTGATTTTCATCCCTAATTAGGGCGTTGCGGTTGGAGTAAATGTTGGCGTTAAGCTCAGAAGCACGGTTCCCAGTGGATCAAGCCACTGGCGCGTTTCGAGGTTAAACCGCAGAACTACGCTGCTGGCATCGGTAATGGTTGCAAAATAAATCTGCGCACCATCCGTATGATGAATATATAAGGGTTCTATTGTGCGGGGAGAACTATAGCGTGCCGCAACATCCTGTGTTTGGATCGTCTGCGTTTCCACCAGTATATACGATACGCTAGGGTCAGCATCTTTTGTATAGAGTACCAATTCATATTGGGAGAGCGTATCGACCATGAACCAACAATCATGGACGGTTATCGTTCGATCAGGAATATCAAAACATCCATAATGCCGCCCAATACCTCTTAGCACTGGTGACAAAAATGGGGTGAGACAAGTACCATTGGCTTTTGAGGTAGCAATTGCTGCAAAATCAGGGCTGAGCGTGCGAGTAGGCCCACCCGCCGCGACGGTCGCTTCATAATATTCTGATTCGCGATCACGGTCGGCCCAATAGGTTGCCGCAGCCGCTGGTTCAAGAGTTGGGCTTTGGGCAAAAGCCGTGGCTTGGGCATGCAGGGTTGCATTAATCGCATCCACCGTTTCGGTTGGATGAATCGTGATCGATGGAATTGTTAAGGCTCCTTGGCCACGCTGCGCTGGCGACGCAGCTGGCTGATTAATGGTTTGGCCACAGGCGGCGAGGACGAGCAACAATCCAACACTCAGATTGATCGTTCGCTGAAGGCTACGCATCAAAAGCTCCACACACTGAATTAATCGTGATCCACGAAGCGCAAGAAGAATGGGAACCGCGAAGGGCGCGAAGATCGCGAAGGGCTGTAGGCTTTGAGACCTAGGCTCTCTGTTCTTTTTGATTTTTGCCTTCTGACTTTTGATTTCCATCCTTGGTTAGGGCGTTGCGGTTGGCAGCGGCGTGCCATCTACATCGAGCCATTGACGCGTTTCAAGATTGAATAATAAGTGGGTTGTATTGGTATACAGATCAACGATTGGATAATTAACTGTATGGATTTTGATTGATCCTATGCGTTGCGGTGTATCATATATTGCTCTTCCATCGTTGAAAACAAGAATTCTGCCTTGCTGGGGATAGACGGTTTTTGATCCAGAATGAACACCTAAATTTCTCCGTTCACTCAACCAACAGTTTCTAGGAATGAAACCGCGAAACGGCTCACAGGAATTAGACAGAACATCTGGGTACAAGGTTGGCGATGGCGGAAATGTCAGGATTGGCGGCTGGGATGTTGGTGATAGCGCAAGCTCGGTTGCAATGCTTCTCGCTACTTGAGTATCAAACACAAATTTTTTCGCCAAGGTCGGGCTAGGGACAATGGCGGTAGCCGTATTCACGACCGATCCTTGGCCACTTTGACTTGCTGGTTGCACTGCTGGCTGGGTGTTAGTTCGGCCACAGGCGGCGAGGATGAGCAATAAACCGAGGCTAAAAATGATCGTTCGCTGAAGGCTACGCATCAAAAGCTCCACACTCTCTAAAAAGGCTTTGCTCGCCATCATTGCACAGGCGAGTGAATTGTCTCAATGATAAGCAACTGAAAGTTGTCTGAGGTTATCGATGTTGATCCACGAAGGACACGAAGGACACGAAGGGTTGAAACCGCGAAAATCGCGAAGCACGATTGTTTAGCCACGAATTCCACGAAGCTTTTTAGCCACAGATTCCACAGATTTGTTTGATTCTTGTTCCCTTAGCCACGAGCCAAGAGCCTTCCTCTGCGCCTCTGCGTTAAAAGTGCGCTCTATAAATTAAGTTTTTCGCCACAGATTATTATTCTCATAGCCTATGGTCAATAGCCACATCCCCTCGCACTTTATGCTCTCTGCTCTATGTTCTATGTTCTTCATCCTTCATCCTTCATCCATTCTCTTTTTGACTTTTGATTTTTGCCTTCTGCCTTCTGATTTTCATCCCTCATCCTTCATACTTCATCCTTCTATATCGGTGCTATCATAGCAAGCGGCTTTGTTTCAGAGGATTTGCCGTGAGTTCAACGATTTTTTCCAACGTGATAACGGTTTTGCACGAGCCTCAGCGCGAGGTCAATATTGGCTCGACAGTGCGGGCCTTGCTCAACACTGGGTTTCAACGCTTGCGCTTGGTTCAGCCAGTCGCCTACTCGGTCGAACGGCTTGATGACATGGCGCATCGCAGTAGCCCATTGGTTGAGCAGATTGAAATCTATACCAGCCTTGGCGAGGCCTTAGCCAATATTCCCTATGTGGTGGGGTTTAGTGGTCGCGCTCGTGGCGAACGGCGGGCCGTCAGTTTGCCCGAATTCGCCCCAACTTTAGCCGCATTGGCGGCGAACGCACCGCTGGCATTGGTGTTTGGCCGTGAAGATCGCGGGCTGGATAACGCAGCGCTTGAGCAATGCAGCCAATTAATCAGCATTCCGGTCGATCCTAGCTATCCATCGTTGAACTTGGCCGATGCCGTGCTGGTGGCGTTGTACACGCTGCGCGGCTTGGCAACTTCAGCCGAAGCCTTGCCCAAGGTTGAATTAGCCGACCAAGCAGCCCACGATCGCTTGCTCAATTTGCTTGATCAATTGTTGAGCCAGCTAAAATTCTCGCGAACTGCTGGTCAACAAGCGAGTTCCGTGCGCACAGTGCGCGATTTGCTAGCTCGCGCAACCCCAAACCCCAGCGAAATTGCCCTCGTTACCGCGATGTGCCGCAAAATGCTGGCAGCCTTGCAAAATAATGAATGATTGCTAGGTTCCCTCACCCCAACCCCTCTCCCACTGAACGCGGGCGAGGGGCTTTTGATTCTGTTGTAATCCGGTGTTTTCTTGCAAAAAGCCGACAATTGCTCTACACTCATTCGGCACGACGACTGCAATGAGGCACGCTGGTTATGATCGATACAGACGCTCCAAACGCGGCAATTCTCGCGATTTTGCAAAATGATAATGCTGTGGCTCAAGCCCAGGAGCTGCGAGCGTTTGGCGCAACGTGGCAAAGCCAAAACGCTGATCCTCAAATGTTGACCAAACTTGGCATCGATGCCGCTACCCAAGCTCGGCTTGATCCCAGTGCCGTGGTAACTGATTTGCTGCTTGGCTATGCCGCTGCCCGCGAGGAACAGCGCACCCGCCATTGGCAAAACCACTTGATGCGCCGCGTGCAACAGCTCGATGGCTTGCATCGCATTATTAGCGCCGCCAACTCAACCCTCGATATTGATGCCTCGCTACAAACGGTGGTCGATACGGTTAGCGATGTGATGCGGGTCGATGTTTGTTCGATTTATCTTTTCGATCAGCATCGGCGCATGCTGCGTTTGGTCGCGACCCGTGGGCTGAATCCCAAGGCAATTGGCACGGTTGAGGTTGAAATTGGGGTTGGCGTAACTGGTTGGGCTGGCGAATTGGGCAAGCCGGTGGCGATTTTCGATGTGCGCAACGAGCCACGCTACCAGCTTGAGCCGCTGCTCGAAGAATGGCATTTCCGCTCGCTGCTAGCCGTTCCAGTGATTTTATTTGCCAGCGAGCGCCACCATATCGAAACCCTGCAAGGCGTGATTACGGTGCAGAATCGCGATCCGCATGAGTTTTCGCAAGAGCAAACCTCGTATCTCGAAGTGGTGGCGGGCGAAATTGCACTCTCAATTGCCAATGCGCAAATGTATCAACAAACCGATGCCCGTTTGCACCAAAAAATTCGTGAATTAACCACCTTGCAGCGCGTAACGGCGGCCTTGGCTTCAACCTTAGATGTTGATAATTTGCTGCATTTGATTGTTGAGCAAGCTGTCAAAATTGCCGATGTTGATCGCACCGATATTTTCCAAGTGCGACCAAATAACAAAGTTAAGATGTTGGCTTCGTATGGCCCAGGCCGCACTTCCGGCGTAGAAGATATGATTGTGCAGGTGATTCGTGAGCATCGGGCGATTGCTGTACCCAATGCCTACACCGACGAGCGTTGGTCAGGCGTGCAGGCAATTGCCTATCGCGAGGGCTTTCACTCGTTGTTTGCGCTGCCGATGCGCACTGGCAATCGAATTATCGGGGCCTTGTGTTTTTATAGTTATGCGCCGCGCCACATCGAATACGAACAAGTGCAGTTGCTCACCACGTTTGCCGATGAAGGTGCAATTGCAATCGAAAATGCCCGTTTGTATGAAGAAACTCAGCGCAATCTGACGATCAAATCGACCTTGCTGCAAGAGATTCATCATCGCGTGCGCAACAATTTGCAAACGATCTCGGCCTTGCTGCGAATGCAGGCCCGCCGTTTGAACACCGAAACCGAGGGTCGGCAGGCACTTGATGATAGTGTGCGCCGCATCCATGCGATTGCTGCTGTGCACAATTTGCTCAGCCACGACGGCGAAGGCCAAACCACCGTTCAAGATATTGCCAAGCAAATTGCCGAAAATATTCAGATGAGCTTGCCAACCGAAACCCCAGTCGAATTTTTGATCACTGGCGATTCGGTGTTGGTCAATGCGCGGGCGGCAACGGTGCTTGCCATCGTAATCAATGAATTAGTGCATAATGCGCTTGATCATGGCCTGAGCGCCGAAGGCGGCATTATTGGCATCGATGGCTGGCTGGAAGCAGAACACGCTTGGGTGCAAGTGCGTGACGATGGCCCAACCAGGCCAGAGCCGGTTAAACGCCGCGTCAGCACTGGGCTGGGGCTTGGCATTATCGAAACCTTGGTCAACACCGACCTTGGTGGCAGCTTTGAGTTCAAACGCGAAACCGAATGGACTCGCGCACTGATTAAATTTAGCCCTGATGAATTAGATGATTGAGCCAGCATGACCCAACTATCGCTCATTTGCACCGTCAAAAACGAAGCCGATACCATTGCCGATTTGCTCGATTCGATGTTGGCCCAAAGCCGCCAGCCCGATGAGATTGTTGTCAACGATTGTGGCTCGACCGATGCTACTGCGGCAATTGTGCAAAGCTATATCGATCGCGGCGCAGCAATTCGATTGGTTCAAGGTGGTTTTAATATCTCTTCTGGCCGCAATAATGCGATTATGCATGCCCAAGGCCGCTTGATTGCCTCCACCGATGCGGGGTTAGCGCTCGATCGCGAATGGCTTGAACGGATTGTCGCGCCACTAGAAGCAGATCAAGCAGATTTAGTGGCGGGCTTTTATCAAGCAGCGCCGCGCAGCGACCTCGAAACCGCAATTGGCGCAACCAACTATCCACTAGCCGCAGAAGTTGATCCCAGTCGTTTTTTGGCGGCTGGCCAATCGGTGGCGTTTCGCAAAGTTGTGTGGGAAACCGTCGGCGGCTATCCCGAATGGCTCGACCACTGCGAAGATTTAGTGTTTGATCAAGCGGCAACTGCGGCGGGTTTCCGCAGCACAGCGGTGCTTGATGCAGTTGTACATTTCCAGCCGCGCTCAAGTTTTCGCGCCCTCTTTCGCCAATATTTCTTTTATGCCCGCGGCGATGGCGTTGCCAACCTCTGGCCATTGCGCCATGCGATTCGTTATGCAACCTATTTTGGTTTGTTAGTTTTGCTGCGCAACCTGCCCCAACGCCCATGGCTTGGCGCTTTATTGGGCCTCGGCCTTGCTGGCTACACCCGCAAACCCTATCGCCGCTTGTGGCGGGCAACCAAAGGCTGGCCATTCGCTCGTCGGCTCAAAACCCTCAGTTTACCGCCAGTTATTCGCGTGGTTGGCGATGTCGCCAAAATGGTTGGCTATCCGGTTGGTTGGCTGGTGCGGCTGCGTAAATTCAAATAATCGGGGTTGTAAGCTTCCCTCACCCCAACCCCGCTCCCGTGACGCGGGCGAGGGGCTTTAATCTGGTGGTTCGCTCCCAATTCCTTGGTAAAAACGGGTACTCCCCCTCGCCCGCGTTTTCGTGGGCAAGGGGGCTGGGGGTGAAGGAATACTCTCCTACACACTAAAACCCACCAAATGGCTGATTGACAAGCCTTAAGCACCTTTGATAGCATCGGATTCTCTGGATTCTAGAAGATATAGGAGTGATGTGATGCGTTATCGTCGAGGGTTAGCTTGGTTATTGTTGGGTTTGGTTGGCTGTAGTAGCGCCAGCAACCAACCACAGCCAAGCGCCAATGTGATTGCCGCCGAGCCAAGCGCAATTCCTGCCGCAACCAGTGTTCCAACTGTTGCTGCCACCCTGCAACCAAGCCCAACCGTGAGCAGCCAATTATTGCCTCAGCCGTTGTATGCGCTTTCATCGCAACCAAATGGCGTGCAGATTGTGCGCCTCGAAACTGATGGCAAAACCCTTACGCCAATTACCAGCGAGCAAAATGGGGTCTTCGATTATCAGATCAGCAACCTCGGCCAAATTGCCTACATCGCCAACAACGATTTAATTTTGGTTGATGCGCTGGGCCAAAATCGCGAGATCTTGGTCGATGGGCCAACCATCGATCCCCAAGCAGATACCAATGTCTTTCATCGTGATCAGCTCAATACGCCGCGCTGGTCGCCCGATGGCAGTTCGATTGCCTTTAGTTGGGGCGGTTTGCAAGTGCTCAGCCTGATTGATCGTAAGCAAACGATGCTTCAACCGCACACCAGCAACACAGATGCAGCCCTCGCCGATATTTACGATTATTCGGTGTTATATGGGCCAAATAGTTGGTCGCCCGATGGCAGCAAAATTTTGGCTGCGGCAGGATTTGTGCCCGAGGGTGGCAATTTAGTCTTGTTTGATTTGGCTACATCTGCGCCCTTAACGATTACGATCAATGGCAATTATCCATGTTGTCATGTAAGCTGGGAGCCAGATGGCAGTGCAATTAACGTCACGAACGAGGTTTTTGGCATGTTTCCAACTGGTTGGTGGCATATCAACCCCAGCACAGGCGAATCGAAGGCGTTGATCGATGGCGATAATGTTGCGCCATTCCAGCCAGTTTCAAGTGTTTTCATGCAGCCCGATGGCAGCCATTTGGCCTTTGTTGGCACGGCCAGCGGCAACGATCCGATGGAAGTGGCGGTTCCCTTGACCCTCAGCCAAATTGGCTTGGATGGCAGCATCACGCCATTGCGCCAAGATAGCCAGACCATTGGCAGCGTCTTGTGGTCGCCTGATGGCAGCGGCGCAGTCATCGTCCCATCAATTATGGCCGAAACGCAATTGCAATGGATTCCCAGCAATGGCAGCGCGATCGCCGATTTGGCATTAAGCGGGGCCAATATGCAATGGGCCATCGCACTCGATCAATAGTTATATTCCCTCACCCCCAACCCCTCTCCCGTCCAACGGGCGAGGGGCTTTAACGCCGTGGTTCGTGCAAAAATCCTTGCAAAAACGGGTGCTCCTCCTCGCGCGCGTTCAGTGGGAGAGGGGGTTGGGGGGTGAGGGAACGCTCCACCGCCGACCAATCGCTCAAAACCGACCCTTGAAAGGAGGGGGCTGGGGGGTGAGGGACGCTACAAACCACCAATTCTTTAAAATCTACCCTTGCCTTGAAAGGCTGGGGGTGAAGGAACAATCCTAGTCATCCTCACGCCGCTCATTTGGATTTGGCTCATCGAGAGGAAGCGGCGCAACCTGCAAGCCATCGCGATCGACATACAGCGGCGGCGTTGGCATCACCCCATTTTCAAAGGCTGGGTTTGGTGCAACCGGCGGCACAACCGTAGCGTCGGATGCTTGATCGCCAACATAGGTACGCTCAAATTCATCAGCATCTTTAAATAATTGGTCACTCATACAAACTCCTAACACAAATATCATCGCCCTACGCCCTAGGCTATAGCAGAAAATGCACCACGCCAGCATTTTTCGGCTATACTACCAAGTACCTATGATTGAGCTTCGCCAAAGGAGGCTCCAAATGTACCGTCAACGGAATTCTGGCTGTATAAGTAGTTTGTTTTTTCTGCTCATCGGAGCACTTGGAATTATGGTTGTGCTTTCGATAACTGGCCTTTTTGACCCAATTGGCATGTGGTTCAGCAAGCCACAAACCGTCAACAATGCCCAAGGCCCAGCAATTGTGCAACAATTACGTGCTCGTAACGAGTGGATCACCTTTTCATATCAGGCCGATCAAGTGATTGAGGCCCGCAACGAAGGCAACTTCTTCCAAGAGTTGCTGTATGGCGATCGGATTTTGCTGCAAGCCCGCGGCGAGGTCGGGCTTGGCATCGATATGAGCGAATTGCGCGATGATCAAATTGTGATCGACGGCAAATCGATTAACATTACCTTGCCACCAACCCGCATCATCTACTCGCGCTTGGATAACCAAGCCACACGGGTCTATGATCGTGAGCAGGGTTGGCTGAGTCGAGGCGATGTTAATTTAGAAAGTAATGCCCGTAGTTTCGCTGAACAATCAATTATTCAGAGTGCTTGCGAAAATGGCGTGCTTGATCGCGCTGCAATCGAAGCGCAAAAAAATGTCAGTGATTTATTGTATTCACTCGACTATACCAATGTGACAGTGAATGTGAGCAAAGTTGGCGATTGTGCTGGCAGCGCCAATCAAACGGCTCCCCAACAGCCAAATGTGATGGAGCCAACCGCGCCAGCCAGTGTCCCGACCAATAGCACCGCCCAACCAAGCGTTGCGCCCCAACCAAACCTTGCGCCAACGCCAACCAGCAGCGGCGGTAGTCTTTCCGGAACTGCGGTTCCAATTAACCCTTAAAGTGATTAACACTAGAATTTGATGGAGCTATGTTAGAACTTACTTTTGATGCTGATGCACGGGCTTTATATGCCTACTTTACCGATATTAACGAAGGCGATGACGCGAGCCAGCTGGAAATTCCAGGGGTCTTTTTATTAGATGCCGCTGGGCAGATCGTTGGCGTGCAGTTGCAATTGGCTTCAGCACCGAAAAAAAGCTTTTTGCAATATGCCCAAGGCTTCGAAGAGCTGCACTACGACGAAGAAAATCGCCAATTAACCCTGAGTTTCGGCCAGCACGAAGTCGCCACCAGCGAAGAACTGCCCTACGAGGCGATTGTTGATCTCGACCGCAAAGGCCGCGCCTTGGGCATCGAAATCCAAGCTATGATCGAGTTTGGTATCAACGATCGGCTTGAAGCGCTCAACCCTTGGTTGGTTGCTTTCGATGAAGATGGCGACGCTGAGTTCGACGACGACGATGAAGCTGACGACGAGCAACCAGAAGTCAAGCTCGCGCCAAAGGCCAAAGTTGAGGCCGATGCCGAGGTTGAGGACGAGGACGAAGACGGGCCAGTCGTGCATCAACTGCCAGTCAAACTCAACCCAAATTTACCCAAGCCCTTGCTGCCAACCGATCAGGAAGTTCATAGTGGTTTCGTGGCCTTGGTCGGCAAGCCGAACGTCGGCAAATCGACCTTGTTGAATGCCTATCTTGGCCAAAAAGTCTCGATTGTTTCGCCGAAACCGCAAACCACCCGTGTACCAGTGCGTGGCATTCTCAACGGCCCCGATGCCCAGATTATTTTCGTCGATACGCCAGGGATTCACAAACCACGGCATAAACTTGGCAATTTTATGGTCGATGTGGCCAAAAAGGCCGTGCCAAACGCCGATGTGATCTGCTTTATGGTCGATATTACGGTGCCACCCAACCGCATGGATCGCGAAATTGCCCAAATGGTTTTGCTCTCGCGCAAGCCGCATATTTTGGTGCTCAACAAAGTCGATGCCACCGACGAGGCCGATAAGCATTTGCAAGAATATCGCGACCTCGCGCCATGGGAAATGGAAGTTGCCGTTTCAGCTCGCGATAAGCTTGGCATGGAAACCTTGCTCGAAGAAATCGTCAAGCGTTTGCCAGTCGGCCATCGCCTGTACCCAGAAGATCAACTTTCCGATGTTTCCGAGCGCACCTTGGTCGCCGAGATGATTCGCGAAAAGGTTATGCTCAACACCGAGGAAGAAATTCCGCACTCGGTCGCGGTCGAAGTTGAAGAATGGGAAGATCGCGGCAAGGTGATTTACATTCGAGCCAATATCTCGGTCGAAAAAGACTCGCAAAAAGGCATCATCATTGGGGCCGGTGGCTCGATGCTGCGCAAAATCGGCGCAACTTCACGCTTTGAAATCGAGCGCTCAATTGGCCGCCAAATCTATCTCGACCTGTGGATCAAGGTGCGTGAAAATTGGCGACAAAAGCCCAATGAGCTGCGCTGGCTCGGCTATGACGTAAAGTACTATAGGGATTAACCCCAATAGGCTAACCCTTTATGGACAAATGGCAGGGGATACGCATCCCCTGCCTTAGTGATTTTATGCCATACTACAGTGTGTGGTATTTTTTTGTAATCCATGAGGCGGCCTATGCACGATGTTGAGCGAATCCGTCAGAAAATTATCAACCTCCAAGCCCGCCGCGCCCAAGAGAACGACCAAGATCTGATCGAAGCCCTCGATCAAATGATTGGCCAACATCAACAGCAACTGAGCCAAATCGCCCAACAAGCTGCCATCGTTGCCGAACCGCCAGCCCCTGCTGCTAGCCAAGGCCAAGTGTATGGTTCCAGCGTTATGACCAACCTTGGGCATGTTTGGATCAATCAGGTATTTAATGCGCCACTAAGCACTGGCGAACGCACCGATCAATTAATTCTGCACTATCTGGCCCATATTCAGGGCAACGCCGATCGCTTGGTGCTTGGCACCGATGTGCAGGATAGCGATCAAGAGCGTATGTCGTTGCAGCGAGTTTTTACCATGCTGCAAGCTGATTTTTATGGGCCAATTGCTGGCGATGCCTTGTTGCAATCGTTGCTCTTGGGCAGCCCACAGCCGCGTCCGCAACTACAAGATTCAATTCTCAAGGCGCTGAACCAAATTCAACACCAAAAAGCTGTGATTTTGGGCGTGCCAGGCGGCGGCAAAACTACCGTGGTTTCGTATTTGGCCTCTGCCCAAGCGGCGGCCCTGCTCGACCCTGGCAAAGCTGAGTTTTTGCATAGCCAAGGTTGGATGCATACCAAACTTGTGCCAGTGCGCGTGCGACTCAAACATGTGCAACCGCCAGCCAACCCAGAGCAACAAACTGCCGACGCATTTTGGGAAGTTGTGACCGAGCTGCAATTGGCTGGACGCTTCGGCCAGCGTTCGATCAACAGCGATGTTGGCTTTCAGCGCGTCGAGATCGAGCGCCAACAACGCCTGCAAGATGCGATTGAGGAATTGTTGATCAACGGCAATGGCTTGCTGCTGCTCGATGGCCTCGATGAAGTGCAGCCCGAACATCTGGCCGCAGTCAAGCGCTGCATCGAACATGCTCAGCGTATGTTTCACAAAAGTCGGATTATCGTTACCTGTCGGGTTTTTGATTATGAGCATCCGCTGCCGCCGCCGTTTCCCTCGCGCCAGCTCTACGATTGGCCAACAATTCAATTGATGCCGTTTGATCTGACGGCGCAGCACGTCTATATCACCAATTACTATAGCGAATTGGGCCGCTTGCATGCCTCGCATGCCGATATTGTGAGCATTCGCAAAAAACACGCCAAACTGCACGCCGAGCTGATGAAATCGGGAATGTTGCATGAACTAACGCGCACACCGCTGCTGCTGGCGCTGACCGTGCATGTCAATATGGTGCATACCGATTTGCCTGAGAGCGAAGGCAAATTATTGCACATTTGTATCGACGAATTGCTCAAACGCCGCGCGCCCGAAGCAATCGCAGTTTCGCTCGAAGATCTGTACGATTTGGTGGCCTTGTTGGGCTATTATGCCCACAGCCAAGAGGAAATTCAGGGCAAAGCGTTGCTCAGTTTGCAGCAAATTAACACCGTCGTGCAGCGCTATTACAGCGATCGCTACCCGCATCCTAATCAAATTCATATGCTCTCGCAGGCAGTAGGCAATGCAACCTTGCGGCTGATCAATAGCAATGGCTTGTTGCAAGAAGCCAGCAACAATCAACAAGATAATCCGCATTATGATTTTGCTCATCGCTTGTTTCAGCAATTTTTGGCTGGGATGTATTTACTCAATCAAGAGCGCCACGATGAATGTATTGAACGCTCTGGCAGCGAGCATTGGCGGGTTTGCTTGCATTACATGGCCAATTTTGCGCCCTACATTCAAAAGCAAAGCTTCATTTTTGGGGTCATTCAAGATTTGCTTGGTGGCATGCCCGATGAACAGGTGCAAGGCTCGCATTTGCTCTTGGCGATTGGCAAGGCCAAAGTCGCAAGCGCAGGGCGGCGCAATCTCTGGCAACAAGCGATTAATCATCTCAAAAATATCGGCGGCCTAAGCGGCAGCAGTCGTGGTGTGCGGCGTTGGGCACCACCACGCATTGCCTTTCCAACTCGTATGCGCGCGGCCATGGTGTTGGGCGCAATTGGCGACACGCGCTTTATCGGCGAAGATGGAGCCTTGATTGCGCTCACAGAGCGGGTTGTCTGCATTAATCCTGGCAGCGTTGAGATTGAAGATCCCCATGCACGGCCCCAAACCTATAGCGTTGAGCGCTTTTGGATGAGCCGCTATTTGCTGACCAACCTTGAATATAGCCAATTTATCGCGGCCCGTGGCTACTTGGATGATCAATGGTGGCAACACGATGATGCCCGTCACTGGCGACGCGGCGACCCTTCGTGGTTGCATGGGTTGCCGCCATGGGCCGCGCCACGACGCTTGCCCGATTTATGGCATAACGAACGTTTTAATCACCCAAACCAGCCAATCGTCGGCATCAATTGGTATGAAGCCAATGCCTTTTGTGCTTGGCTAACCCAACAACTGCGGCCCCAACTCGATGCGCTTGGCCACAACTTGGTGGTGCGCTTGCCAAGCGAGGCTGAATGGCAACTAGCAGCCAGCCAACAGAGCAACCGCGAATATCCATGGGGCGATGAATGGCGCAATGATCATGCCAACACCAGCGAAAGCGATCTTGAGCAACCAACGCCGGTTGGCATGTTTCCCTATGGCACGTGGAGCGATGGCCCGATGGATTTGGCGGGCAACGTTTGCGAATGGACAAATAGCGTTAATCGCGACCCTGAGCTTGATCCGCAAATAACCCGCAATCGTCGTTTACAACATCGTGATTTGGTGGTGGCAGTGCGTGGTGGCTCGTGGTTTCATAATCGCTATTTTGCCCGTTGCCGGTCGCGGCTGCATCACCGCCCATTTAGCCATGGCCCCAACATTGGCGTGCGCTTAATTATTGGCCACGCAGAATAAGGAGCTTTATGATGCAACTTTCGATGTTAGAGCAAATGAGCACCCAAAGCTTATACGATTTACGCGAACAGCACCGCAAAAATTTGAATATTTTAGCGCAGCAGGCTGGCCAATGGGGCGCTGGCAGTGTTCCGCCCGAAACTCAAGCCCAAATTAGCCAAACCCAAGCCATGCTCGAACAAATTAATCTAGTGCTAGGCCAACGAGGGCATAGCAACCAAAGCGATCCAGCTCGCGGAGCCTCGTTACAAACTGTGCTTGAGCATTATCGCCAGCAAGCGCCTGTGCAAAATACAGGCACGGTCAATCTCAATAACAGTTCGGTTTACGGCGTGGTAACCGGAGTTAATACAGGCACGATTACGGTCAATCAGCACACAGGCCAAACATCTTCAAGCCTGCAACAAGCAGCTCAGATGATCCAACATTTGTTGCCCATGGCCCGTAGCCAACGCAGCCCGTTTCGCCATGCCCTGAGCGATGCAGAATTAACAATCGCTGATGCGCTGAGTGCGCAACGCAATGGCAACGATCCCCAGCCATTAATTCAACAGGCTCGCGCTGATTTACAAGCGTTTGGCGAATATCCAGAGATTCAGCAAGTATTGGGGTTGTTGCGGTAGGAGTTGAAGGTCGAGATTCAGGGGCTAGGGGTCAGGAGCTTAACGCAGCGGCGCAGAGCTACGAAAGGATGAAGGATGAGGGATGAAGGATGAAATCAAAAGGCAGAAGGCAAAAGCTGTTTTAACCACGAAGAGCACGAAGAAATAGGATTATGGGCTGTTGGCTTTTGGCTAGCGGAACATGATTCGGGCAATTCGTGGCATTCGTGGCGAAGAATGTTCATGACTTTTGGCTAGCGGAACAAATAATCACAACAATCTGTGCCAATCTGTGGCGAAAAATCGCTATCCGTGGAATTCGTGGAGTAATTTAACGCAGAGGCGCAGATTACAGAGGGCTAGGGGCCAAGGATCAGATACATAACTGATGCCCACCCCCTAGCCAAAAACCTTACTATCTCAGCATCTCTGCGTTAAACTGTACCTTGGCAGTTCCCGATCCCCAACAACCGATCCCCAATTACTACTGACCCCGATCTTCGAAGATGGCGGTGCGCACACCAGCCCAGCGTTCGCGGATCATGCCTGCGAGGGTGCGCAAACCCCAGTGTTCAGCGCGTTTAATGCCTGTACTAAATGCGGCGATGTTATTAGCGCGGCAGCTCGCTTGGGACGATTCGCGCAAAATTGGCGTGAGAAAGGCTTGAGCACCGCGATTGGCGGCCTCTTGCACGAGCGTTGGGGTAATTTGATTAACAATCGCTACCTTACGGATCGACTGCACGTTATTTTCCCAGACCTCATCAACCCCGCCATACATATCCATCACCAAGCGTCGCCATTCGGCAGGCGTTACTGGCTTGGGCAAATCGCCGACCATGCCTAAGGGACGGCCACTTTTATCGGCCATGGGCGAGCGCCCGCGCAAACCCAAGACCTCGGCCAAACGTGGCACAAAGCCAATCGTCAAGCGTTCGTCAAAGGGTGCGCCTGCATATAACACCCCACGAGTTGGTGGCACCGTATCACGATCGAGGTGTTGCGGGCGATGCAAAAAGATCGCATCAAGATCCTCATGTTCGAGCCACGATGGCAAGGTTGGCCATGGATCGAGCGCAAAGCCCATGCGGCGAATTGGCCGCACCGACGATATATAGATCGTACCCCGTTCTTCACTTGGAAAGTACTCGGTCTCTAGAATGGTTTGCAAGAAGGTAGAAAGTTCAGCGAGGTTTGGCATGATGCAGACTCCAAGTAACAACAAAAGGAAGCCCGGAGGGCTTCCCTTCCGTAATAGGGTTCCACGCTGGAAAATTAGGCCCGAATCAGGCTGGTATCTTTGTGCTTTTCGCCTTCATCGATCAACATAATTGGAATCCCATCTTCAATTGGGTAGCGGTAGCCATTCCGTGGATTGAGCAACCATTCTTTGCCATTGGCATCGCTGTACAATTCAACTGGCTTTTTATCGACAGGGCAAGCCAAAATTTCCAGCAACTCTGGGCTAATTGAACGTTTGGTGTTGCCTGCGCTGACGGCAGTGGTGTTTGAAGCCAAATTGCTGACCGGAGCCAACTCAAATGCTTGATCAGCCTTATATTGTTTATAAACCCGATAAACCAAGGCCCCTGCACCAGCGATGATACCGAAGCGCAACAATTTACCAAATTTCATGCATTCCTCCTAGCAACACGCAGCGCATTCAAGGCTTGCTGCGCGGTTTTCACAAATTGAATTATTTTGTTGAGATCTTTGTTTCCAGCGGTTTCGATGCCGCTGCTTACATCAACGCCCCATGGTTCAACTGCTTGAATTGCTTGGGCGACGTTGGTTGGTTCAAGCCCACCAGCGAGCAATAATGGCGTTGTTTGCGCTAATCGCCGCGCTGCTTCCCAATCGGCTAATACACCAGCCCCACCGTATGAGCCTGGCACATGGGCATCGACCACCAAGCGAATTCGCTGCTGGTCTTGGGCTATATCATACCATGCTTGCTCGCTGTTTTGATTGCTTAAACGCACAGCTTTCAGCAATGGCAGCTCAATGTGCTCGCTGATGGCAATTGGTTCATCGCCGCTCAGCTGCACCACATCGAGGCCAACTGCTTGAGCAATTGCTTGAATCTCACTTGCAGACGCATTAGCAAATACGCCGACCAACCGACAATCAGTTTCGGTCGCGCGCACTGCTTGGGCAATTTCCTGCGCTAAACTCACCTCAATCTGGCGTTTGCTGGGCGCGAAGATCATGCCAATCAGGTCTGCGCCTGCCGAAGCCGCTGTAACAGCGGCCTCGACACTACGCACACCACAGATTTTAATCGCCTGCTGCGGCCAACTCACGCTTGTTCTCCGCTTTCGCTGGGCGTGACTTTTTTGCGGCGGCGCGGCTTGGCTGGCTCAGCAGGAGCTGGTGCTTCGGCGACTGGCTCAGCTTTTTTGCGGCGGGTGGTTTTCTTGGGTTTTTCTTCGACAACTTCTGCTGGCTCAGCAGCTTTGCGCTTGCCACCACGCTTCTTGGGCTTTTCAGCCACTGGTTCGGCCACAGCTTCAACTACTGGCTCAGCCACAATTTCGGCCACAGGCTCGCTGATGACTTCGCCAACCGGCTCGGTTACAGCTTCAACCACTGGCTCGGCAACTGGCTCAGCCTGATTATTGGCAGCAATCGCTTCGGCCACACTCAGTGGCACAATCGATTTGCGGCGGCGGCTTGGCTTGCGTGGCTTGATTGCTGGATTGGTTGCAGCGCCCACCGGAGCTTCATAATCGATTGGCTCAGCAAACGAATAATCTGCATCGTTATCAGGCAATGGCTGCTCTTCAAAGCTTTCGGGCAAGGCCACTTCATCGATTGGCGCAGTGTAATCGTCGTCAATCGCAATCGCCTGACCACCAATCATCGCAGGTAACAAGCGTGGCTCTTCGTCAACCAAATCGGGCAAGTTTGGGCCATCATCGAAGGCAGTATGTTCGCTTGGCTCAAAGTTCGAGCCAGCAGCATCATGCTGTTCTGGATTGAGCACAAGCCGATAGTGGGCTTTGGCACCGCGGTTTGAGCGTTGCACTTTGCCTTCATTAATCGCCTGCTTGATCAATTCCTTCAAGGCATTATTGGTCAATTCAAGTTCTGCGGTATTGCGCATTTCGCGCAAATCGTTAAAGATGTCGGCAAACGGCACAGGCTCGCTGTAAACACCCATCACTTGGTAGAACAATTGCCATTCGCGCTCGCCAAAGCTAAAGCCTTCGGGTAACGCGGGAACCAAGACCGTTTCGCTCAATTCATCAGGCACAATATCGGCGGTTGGTTGCTCGCTGCGGCTGCTGCCACGGCGGCGACGGCGGCGGCCATTACGATCGCCACGATCGCTGCTTGCAGCTGCATCTTCGCCTTCGCTCAATTCCATTGGCTCGTCGGCAATGCCAATCGTTTCGATTGTAATTGGCGCAATTGCTTCTGCTTGCAATTCAAGCTCTTGTTCAAGCTCGCGTTCTGCTTCAACCGACGGCAGATCTTCGGCAAATTGTGAAAGCTTGTAGGGATCTTCATCGGGCAAGAACACTTCGTTGACCGTGCCACTGGTGAAGATTTGAATCTTGCCGAGGCGTTCAGCTTCGCGCACAAAATCGGTAAACTTGGTAAATGGTTTGCCCTGAACGTCGCGATAGCGGCTTTCCTTGAAGTTGGGCATCAACTCTTTCATCAAGACTTTGAGCGAGCCAAACGAGGTGACATAGCCGCGTTTGCGGGCTAAGTGCAAGGCCTCGACCAACTTATCGTAGATCGCTGCATCGGGGTTGCTTGGGGTAGTGGCCACGACTGGCGTAATGCTTGGCGCTGGCCGCACAACAATTTCGGCTGGCTTTTCAACTGGCTTTTCAGTGCGTGGCTCTGATTTTTCAGCCCGCGAATCAAGCCGCTCGAAATGTGGCTCGGCATGCTTTTCTGGGCGTTCGCTGCGATCGCGGCGGCGTTCATCGCGGCCATTGCGTTCGCCACGTTCGCTGCTGCGGTCGTTGCGCTCATTGCGTTCGCTGCTGCGTTCTGGGCGTTCTGCTCGGTCGTTGCGCTCAACCCGTTCTGGGCGCTCAACGCGCTCGAAGGTTTTTTCGCTGCGATCATGGCGTTCGTTGCGGCGGCCACCCATTGGGCGAATATCGACAATTTGTTCGTAGAACAAAAATTCATCGGCGCTTTGGGCAAGGTGGCTCGAAGCAGCGCCGCCAATGCCAACGATAATCACATCTTTGCCTTCTTGGCGCACACAGTTGACCAAAGCGATAAAATCGCGGTCGCCGGTGATAAAGATATAGGCTCCGATGTTGGTGCGAGTGTAGAGCGTGCGCATGGCATCGATACACATGTGCATATCAACACTATTTTTGATTGGACGGCCCATACGGCCTTCGTCCTTATCGTAATAGTAGGTTGGCACATACATCGGCTCAATATTATTGGCAAATAAGGCGCTAGTAATGCGTGGGTAACGATACCAATCGGCGTAAGCGCGGGCTACAACAACACGGCCATAGTCTTCGCAGCGTTCCATCAAGGCTTCGAAATTGGGGGTAGCGTCGAACTTCTCTCGAACTGAAACATAAATGTTCTCGAAGTCGATAAAAACCGCAACATCCTGCTTGGGTTTGTTCATAGGGATTCCAATGTGCTCCTGGGTAGTTCTTTGTTTCTTGGCATGCCATTAAATTTCTGGCGAGTGATCGAGTACGGTCACCCATTACCGCTTAAAACTACCAACAATTAGACAAATACAATTTGATATGTGACGACATCAAACCAGTTGGAATGATGTATTGCGTGGGCGGCATCGCCTCTCATGGGATACTCAACGCGGCTAGTATACCATATCATCGCTGTCTGTATAGCCCTGAATTTGTGCACAAGGGTTCAGGGGCTAGGAGTCAGGGTTCAGGGACTAGGCTATTGGCTATAGGATGACAAATCATGATCATAGCAACATATCCGCCGCTAGTTCATAGCTGTACTGGTACATTGCGTTAACCACCATCTGATTCCCTCACCCCCTAGCCCCCTCTCCCGTCGAACGGGCGAGGGGGAACCACGGAGTCGGACTCCCCTCGCCCGCGTTCAGTGGGAGCGGGGCTGGGGGTGAGGGCATGTCCTTGGTTGCCAATCGAATGAACCAATACACATAGCCTAAAGCATTTAGTTTTCATACGACTATTTGGTTAAATCCTAGCTCCTGATAACTGACCTCTGATCCCCCATAGTAACGTTTGACGCACATGCAATGGGTAGGTAGAATGATCACTGCTAGGCGAAAGCGATTCGTCAGGCTCAAGGAGTAGAGTAATTTGTATGCAACAGCCCTATAAAATAGCCCAACCGCAACTCTCAAAAATGCCCAAATATCTGTTTTTGACGATGCGGCCCAAACAGTGGGTCAAGAATATTTTTGTCTTTGCAGGCTTAATTTTTGCCAACGATATGCTCTTGACCAATCCCCAGAGCTTATTACGGGTGCTCGCAACCTTTGGCCTGTGGTGTTTAATCGCTAGCTCAATTTATCTCATCAACGATTTGGTCGATATTGAAAAAGATCGCGATCATCCCAAAAAGCGCTATCGCCCGCTGGCGAGTGGCCATCTTGCCCCAAGCAGCGCAATTATTGCGACGCTGATCTTTTTGGGCATTGGCTTGCCTTTGGCTTGGATGCTGAGCCGTGGCGTAGCAATTATTCTGGCCGTCTATGTCGTGATGCAATTAGCCTATTCGTTTCGGCTCAAGCATGTCGTGATTCTCGATGTGTTTATCATTGCCGCAGGCTTTGTCTTTCGCACAGTTTCGGGCGCGGTGGTATTGCGCATTGATATTTCGCCCTGGTTGTTGATTTGTACTGGGCTGTTGTCGTTGTTTCTGGCGCTGGCCAAACGTCGCCACGAGTTGGTTTTGCTTGAAAGTGGCGCTGGCAGCCATCGCCGTGTGCTCGAAGAATATTCAACCGAGCTGCTGCAAGAAATGATTTCGCTGATTACCGCCAGCACCTTGATTGCCTATATTTTGTATACACTTAACCCAACCAATCCTCATGTGCCAACTAGTCCTTTTCCTTTGATGTTGATCACCGTGCCATTTGTGATTTATGGTATTTTCCGCTACCTCTATTTGGTCTATAAAAAAGATGAAGGCGGTAGCCCAGAAGAATTGTTGCTTAAAGATTTGCCAATGTTAGCCGATATTGTGCTTTGGGGCATAACGGTTGTGGCAATTATGTATATCTTTCGCCAATAGGAGTTGGTTATGCAAACACCTCGTTCACCGTGGTTGGATCGCCTGTTTAGCCTCGCAAACCTCGCGGTTATCCCAGGTTGGCTGTTGATGATCGGCGCACCACGTTCACGCTGGACACAACGGGTGATCAACGATGATCGCTTTTTTATTGGGATGGGCGGTCTCTATGCAGCCATGTTGGGTGGCGCACTGGCTGAAAACGATGGCAAAGGCTTCAATTTCAGCGCAATGCTCAATCCAACCCTCGATTCGATTGGCAAATTGTTTCAAGAAGGCGGCCCCAAGGGCACGTTTGCTGGCTGGACACATTATTTAATCTTTGATTTCTTCGTTGGGCGGGCAATTTTGCGCGATGCTCAAGAGAAAAATATTCCACACTGGTTGATTGTGCCAGCCTTGATTTGCACCCTAATGAGCGGGCCATTGGGTTTGGCCTATTATCAAGTGCTGTTACGCGTGCGGGGTGCAGCGTGAACGAACGCCCAATTCGGCGCACGCCGCTGATTCGTATGTCGGATATTGTGCTGCCTGGCCAGACCAATAACCATGGCACGATGTTTGGTGGTGAAGTGTTGGCGATGATGGACCGCGCGGCGGCGATTGCCGCGATTCGCTTTTGCCGCCAACAAGTCGTCACTGCTTCGACCGAACGAATCGATTTTCGCACGCCGATTCATCATGGCGATTTGGTTGATATGCTGGCCAAAGTAATTTACACCGGTACGACTTCGCTAATTGTACGGATCGATGCCTGGGCCGAAGACCCCATTTCTGGCGAACGGCGCTGGTGTACGACCGGCTTCTATTCGATGGTTTCGGTGGGCATTGATGGCCGTCCAACTGCGATTCCGCGTTTGTTGGTCGAAACCCCAACCGAACAAGCCGATTGGGAGCATGGTGCGAAGATCAAGGCCTTGATTAGCGAACGGCTCAAAGCCAACGATGCGCCGATTCCTGCTGATCCGCTGACGTTCTAAAATTTCATGCCCTCACCCAAGCCCCTCTCCCACTCAACGCGGGCGAGGGGAATTTTTTTGAAGCGTTTTTATATCGATGAGGTGAATTATGCAAGCGATTGTGTTTGATCAAGCTGGCGATGCTGAGGTCTTACGCTTGGCCGAAGTTGCCGATTTGCAGCCGCAAGCTGGCGAATTGTTGATTCGGGTGCATGCGACCGCCGTCAACCGTGCCGATATTTTGCAGCGCCGTGGGATGTATCCAGCGCCAGCGGGAGCCTCGGAGATTTTGGGGTTGGAAATTGCTGGCGAAGTGATTGGCCATAGCGCAGGAGTTAGCGCGCCAGCACTTGGCACGCGAATTTGTGCATTATTGCCAGGCGGCGGCTATGCCCAACAAGTCGTGATTCCGGCAGAGTTGGCAATGCAAATTCCCGATAGCTTGAGCTACGAACAAGCAGCTGCTATTCCCGAAGTCTGGATGACTGCTTATGACAACTTGTTTAACTGGGGTCGTTTGAGCGCTGGCGAACGCTTGTTGGTGCATGGCGGCAGCTCAGGCATTGGCACGGCGGCGATTCAACTGGCAGGTTGGCGCGGCGCTGAAGTGATCATCACTGCTGGCTCGGCAGCAAAAATTGAGCGTTGCCGCGAGTTGGGTGCGCTTGCTGGCATCAATTATCGGACTGAAAATTGGCCTGAACGCCTGCAAGAATTGACTGATCACCAAGGCGTTGACGTGGTGTTGGATATGCTCGGAGCCAGCTATTTCAACGCTAACTTGGCCAGCTTGCGGGTTGGCGGGCGTTTGGTGATTATTGCAACTATGGGCGGGGCGCAAACCGAGCTTGATCTGCGCACGCTGATGCTCAAACGCTTGACGGTGTGTGGCACGACCTTGCGCGCGCGTCCGATTGCCGCCAAAGCTGCGCTGACTCAGCAAGTGCTTCAAGATGTATTGCCACGCTTTGCAGATGGCACATTTAAGCCAGTGATTGAAGCGGTGTTTGATTTGGCCGAAGCCAGCGCCGCCCATCGTTTGCTAGAATCGAGCCAGCACGTAGGCAAAATTGTGTTGCGAGTTAAGTAGAAGAGCATAGAGCAAAGAACATAGAACATAGTTTGATCCACAAAGCGCACGAAGAACGGAAACCGCGAAGAGCGCGAAGAGCACGAAGAACGGAAACCGCGAAGAGCGCGAAGGCTGATGTGGCTATGGGCTATGTGTACTGGTACATTGCGTTAACGACGGTTTTCTCCCTCACCCCCTAGCCCCCTCTCCCGTCGAACGGGCGAGGGGAACCGCTGGATCAGGGTTCCCCTCGCCCGCGTTCAGTGGGAGCGGGGCTGGGGATGAGGGCATGCACATGGTTGCCAACCAATGAGCCAATACAGCTATGGGCTATGGAGATTCTTGAGTTACTACCCATGTTCCGATAGCCTATAGCCATCAGCCAAAAGCCATCGTTCCTCTGCGCCTCTGCGTTAAATGCTGATCCACGAAGGGCACGAAGGCTGTTTTCGCCACAGATTGGCACAGATTCGGAGAATGAGGCTTTTAACTTCATCCCTCATCCTTCATAATTCATAATTTCGTGGCTCTATGTTCTATGCATTGGGCAACTTTTGATGTGGAAATACCTTAACCACCGAGCCTTTGGCCAAAACGACTGAATAGGGCCTTTCATTGGCGAGCCATGCCCACTGCGGGCCATAGATCGCGCCCCAATCGAAGTGCAATTGGTAACGCTCCACGGGATACACATCCCACTCAGGGTGCTCAACCCGATAGACAATTGGCTTACCATTGCGCCTGCGCCCAAAGCCCCATTCGTGCTCTTTGAAAAAATGTTCAGTTCTTGCAGCATCAGGGTGATAGAGCTGATTGCTGGCGGTCAGCTTGACCAAATTGGTTTGGCCTTGCCAGTATAACGTGTGCTCAACCGTGATTTGGCCTGCGCTGTGTTGGGTTTGGCTCTGCAAAGGCGCGGCCACATATGGCTCGTTGTAGAGCACATTGGCTAAACTTGCAACCAGCCATTGAGGCACGATTTCGCGTATAAACACTACGCCACGTTGCTGGCCACGGCGCACATAAAAGCGCAAATTCATTTCGGCAAAATTGCGAAAGCCGGGCCAAGCCACGCCTAAAACCTTGGTTTGCAGAAAATCAAATACTACCAAACTCACAAACGCCGAGCCATCACGCCGATCAAGCTCTAAGCCATGTGGCAAATAGGGCAGCAAAAGTTGATCTGGCACGGCATACGAGATCAAGCCAAGATTGGCCCATTGGGCCGCTAAAAACGCGAAGCTCATGCTTGCTCCTTGGTGGATTAGGGATCGGGGTTCAGGGGCTGGGGATTGGTAGCTTGTGCTGGCTAATAGCTCGTCGGCAATCATCCAAACCCTAATCCCTATTTTGCCACAGATGTTGAGAATTAGGCCATGGGCTATTGGCTATTGGCTTTTGGATTGAATTTAGGATAAGGAAATCATTCCGTTAGCTTATAGCTGTAATAGTTCATTGCGTTAACCATGGCCTGATCCCCTCACCCCCTAGCCCCCTCTCCCGCCCGCGAGGCGAGGGGGAACCGTGCAGTCAGTGCTCCCATCGCCCGCGTTCTGTGGGAGCGGGGCTGGGGGTGAGGGAACACGGTTTCCAATCCAATGAACCAGTACACATAGCCTAGAGCCAAATCTTTGTGTGCTAAACCCTGACCCCTAGCCCTTTCATCCTTCATCCCTCATCCTTCGTCCTTCACTCTGTTCTCTGTTCGTCTGCTATACTGAGGCCAATGGTTCTTTAGCTTCGGTAGGCCGATTGATGCAACCTGCAAGCCTCAGTATTTTGACCCCAACCCCGCTGTATCCAGCCCATGCTGGCGCGAAAACCCATAGTCTCAATGCTTTACGTCAACTAAGTCAATATTATACCGTCGATAGTTATTGTTTAACCAAGCAACCTGAAAGCGTCGATTGGGGGCCATTGCCGCAATGGTGCCGCGATCTGCGGGCATTCGCGCCAACTAAGCCAACGCGACGCAACCTCGACCCGCCAGCGGTTGATTTGGAGTTTTCGCAGCCGATGTTGAATTATATGCAGCAACGCTGGCTACAAGCGGCCCCAAATTTGCTCCAACTTGAGGGCACAACGATGGCCCAATATGCGCCGTTTGCACGACGTTTGGGTGTGCAGGCAACTATTTGTACCGTGCACCAAGTTGGGTTTGTGGCCCAATGGCGACGTTTGCAACGCGAAAAAAGTTGGCCATTGCGTGCTCGCCGCTTAGCAGGTTTGCTCAGTTTGTGGCTGTATGAGCAGCGAGCGTTGCGCCATTGCGATTTGCTCGTAACCTTGAGCGAAACCGATCAACAGACCTTGGAGCGTTGGCAGCCCAAATTAAACATCGTAACCGTGCCTTCGGGCGTTGATTTAACTGAATGGCCATTATGTCGGCAGCCTCAAGCACCACAGCAAGTGCTCTTTGTGGGCAACTATTTTCACCCGCCAAATGTCGAAGGTGCTTTGTGGTTGGCGCGTGAGGTTTGGCCATTGGTTCAAGCCCAAATCCCTGAGGCGCGTTTGATGCTGGCAGGCCGTAGCCCTACGCCTGAAATTCAACAACTGGCGAGTGCTACAATTGAAGTGCCAGGCACAGTCGATGATTTGCGTGCAGTCTATCGCCAAAGTCGGGTGGTGGCAGCGCCAATTTTCTGGGGCAGTGGCGTGCGGATTAAAATTCTCGAAGGCTTGGCGGCGGGCTTGCCGTTGGTAACCACCGCGCTTGCTGCGGAAGGCTTACCACTTAAACCCGAAGAACATGCCCTGTTTGCCGAACGCCCAGCAGATTTTGCCGCAGCGCTTGTCCGCATCTTGCAAGCGCCAGCCTTGGGCGCACAACTTGGCGATGCAGGCCGCCAGTTAATTGCCGAGCGCTACGATTGGCGCGCTATTGGCCTGCAACTACAGCAACACTATCAGGCCTTACTTTAGCCAGGAGCTTGAGCATGGAAATGGATCATGTCGCGGTTGTTGTCAACAATATCGCTGAATCCACCGCGTGGTATGTTGAGCAATGTGGAGCACAGGTCTTGTATGCTGACGATACATGGGCTTTTTTGCGGATTGGCCAAGGCAAGTTGGCCTTAGTCATGGCCTATCAACACCCGCCGCATGTGGCGGTGCGCGTTGATGAAACCCAGTTGAATGCCCTTGCAGCGCAGCACAATCAGCCGATTGATCGCCATCGCGATGGAACCAAAGGCTTTTATCTGCGCGATCCAAACGCGAATGTGATCGAAGTTATTTGCTATCCACCAGCAGAAACGGTTTACACTGGGGGCTAGAGTTCAGGGTTCAGGGTTCAGGGTTTAGGCTATGGGCAATGGGGAACACAATCAACATAATCGGTGCAATCTGTGGCTAAAAATAATCATTCGGGCAATCTATGGCTAAAAACTGAACCTTCGCGCTCTTCGCGATCTTCGCGGTTTCAAGCCTTCGTGGTGCTTAGTAGTACTTCATGAATCAACTTTACGAGGAGCATGATGACTGATTTTGCTGATGAAAACAAGGATCGCCAACTGCTTGATGCCATTCGTGGCCGAGCCTCAATGGAAGATATTGCCAACCTGCGCAGCCCTGAAGTCAGTACGCCTGCGGCAGCAATTGAGGCGCTGAAACTGGGCAACGAACGCTTTTTTAGTGGCGAAACCCAGCGCACAGTGGTTAGCGTCAATCAACGCCGCTCACAAATTATTAGCCAAACTCCATTTTCGGTAATTCTTGGCTGCTCGGATAGCCGCGTACCACCGCAGATGATTTTCGACTGTAATTTAGGCGATTTGTTTGTGGTGCGGGTAGCTGGCCAAATTGTCGATCAAGCAACCCAAGGCAGCATTGAATATGCGATCTCGCATCTTAAGTGCAAGTTGATTGTGGTAATGGGCCATGAAGGCTGTGGCGCAGTGAAAGCAGCGCTTGCCAGCGACGAGCAAATTGCCAAAGAATCAGCCAATATTCGCTACCTGATCGACCAAATTCGGCCTGTGTGTCAGCGTTTACCAGCAATTCGCGACGAAAAAGCCCGCATGCGCGAAGCCGTAACCCAGCATGTGCGCGCCCAAGTAGCGCTTTTACGCCAAAATCCGGTTGTGGCGGCCTACGAAGCGGCTGGCACCATTGCCGTGATTGGAGCCTACTATGAGATTGGCAGCGGTGCTGTTGATTTCTTCGTCACCCCCGATGAACTAGCGTTTGATTAGCAACGAGCGTTCAGGGGTTAGGGGTCAGGGGCCAGGAATAGCGAAAAGGGATTGATGAAGAATCGCAACGTGGTGTATAGGTTTATGTTCTATGTTCTATGCTCTTCTGACCCCTGACCCCTGACCCCTTGTCCCTATTCTTCATTTGCACAATGGAGTGCTATCCGTAATAATGCAGCGTTAAAGCTACTCCAGTCATGGAAGGACACCTCGGATATGCCTTCGCCAGTGCCAGATGGACACGTTCGCGGCGCGTTGCTGCCAATTGGCGGTGCAATGGATTTGCAGCGCAGACGGTTAATTTTATTCCGCTTCTTCGACCTCGCAGGCGGCACCAATGCCCGCATCGTGGTCATTCCCACTGCCTCGGAACTGCCTGATGGTGGCCGCGAATACCTTGAGGTTTTTGGCAACTTAGGCGTTGCCAGCGTCGATCTGCTGCCAGTGCGCGAACGGATCAACGCCAATGATCCCAAGGCGCTGGAAATTATTTCCCACGCAACCGGCATTTTCATGACCGGCGGCAATCAATTGAAGCTCACAGCGGTGCTTGGTGGCACACCAGTTGCCACTGCTATTCGGCGAGCTAACGCGCGGGGGGTTCCGGTGGCGGGCACCAGTGCAGGTGCGTCGGCGATGAGCGCCCATATGATTGCCTATGGAGCGAAGGGGCTTGTGCCACGGTATGGCATGGTCCAGTTTGGCCCAGGCCTTGGGCTAACTAATCGCGTCGTGCTTGACCAACACTTTGGCGCACGCCATCGGCTTGGGCGCTTGATCGCGGCAGTCAGCTTTAATCCATTTCTGATTGGGCTGGGCCTCGATGAGAACACCGCCGCCGAGATCGATGATGATCATCTGATGCAGGTGATTGGCGAAGGCTCAGTGACGGTGGTCGATGGCTCTGGAATTACCTATAGCAACATTCACCAGCTGAAAGTTGGCCAAAAAGAGGCCATCGTTGGCGTGAAATTGCATGTGCTGACCAGAGGTTGGTCGTATGATCTGATCAAACGTGAGGTCATTCCGCCAGTGGTGATGCCGCCCTTGCCTGTGGCTCCACGGCTTGAACAACCAGATGCTGATAGCGATAGTGCCTAAACCTTAGTACGTTAGCCGCTCGTGGTACAATATGGCGCAACGTGGTTCAACGCTGCGCCACCCACTTTCCCTATTTCCCCAAAATTCTCGCCTACCCATTGCCACTATTCTGTGGAGGTTTCCCGATGAAAATTCTCGACACGCGCGTCTATCGTGGGCCGAATTATTGGTTGTATAAGCCAGCCATCAACATGACGGTTGATCTGGAGGAACTTGAGGCTTATCCAACCGATGTATTGGGTGATTTTGTTGATCGGTTGTTGGCGCTCGTGCCAAGTCTCGATGATCATCATTGTTCGTTGGGACGACCAGGTGGCTTTGTGGAACGGCTGCGCAATGGCACATGGCTTGGTCATGTGATGGAGCATTTGGCGCTCGAATTGCAGTGTTTGGCTGGAACATACGTCACCCAAGGCAAAACCCGTGGTACAGGCCAAGAGGGGCAGTATTTTGTTATTTTTCAATATGGCCAAGAGGATGTTGGCATCGAGGCCGCCAATTTGGCGCTGCGCTTAATTCAATTTTTGCTGCCAGCAGAATTGCCCTCAGCCATGCCCGCTGCCGAACGCGTGACCTTCGATCTGGTGCGTGAAAAGGAAGATCTGGCTCGCATGGCGGTACGCTTGGCCTTTGGCCCTTCAACGGCCTCATTGGTCAAGGCCGCAGAGGAGCGCGGGATTCCATGGTTGCGCCTGAACCAACATTCATTGGTGCAATTTGGCCATGGCAAATATCAAAAACGCATTCAAGCAACCATCACCTCGCAAACCAGTCATATTGGGGTCGAAGTTGCCCAAGATAAGCAATTGACCAACAAATTGCTTGAGGATGCTGGCCTGCCTGTGCCCCGCCAACGCGTGGTACGTTCAGCCGAGGGTGCGGTTGAAGCAGCGCGACGCTTACGCTATCCCTTGGTGGTCAAGCCCTTGGATGCCTCGCATGGACGCGGGATTTCGATTGGCCTGACCACCGAGGCCGAAGTTGAAGTTGCTTTTGCCCAAGCCCAAGAGCATCGCTCGTATGTGATTGTTGAAGAATTAGTGCCCGGCAGCGATCATCGGGTGTTGGTGATTAATGGCGAGGTCGTCGCGGTTTCAGAGCGTGTGCCGGGCCATGTGGTTGGCGATGGTCAACACACGGTTGCCGAATTAGTCGAGATCGTCAATAGCGATCCACGGCGCGGCGTTGGCCACGAAAACGTGTTGACGCGGCTTGAAATTGATCATCAAGCTGAACGCTGCATGGAAAAAGCTGGCGTGAGCTTGGAAACGGTGCTTGAGGCAGGCCAATTGCTCTATTTGCGCTCAACTGGCAATCTTTCAACTGGCGGCACGGCGATCGATCGCACCGATATGATTCATTATGAAAATGCCCAAATTGCGATTCGCGCCGCTAAAATCGTGGGCTTAGATGTGGCTGGGATCGATTTTATCATTCCCGACATTAGCCGTCCGGTCAGCGAAGTTGGTGGCGGAATTGTTGAAGTGAATGCAGCGCCGGGCTTTCGCATGCACGTTGCCCCATCAGAAGGCACACCACGCGATGCTGCTGGGCCAGTTATCGATATGCTGTTTCCAGCAGGCACGCCCAGCCGCATACCCTTGGCTGCATTAACTGGCACCAACGGCAAAACCACGACCGCGCGTATGACCGCCCACATTCTCAAAATGGCGGGCTACCACGTTGGCATGACCAGCACCGACGGGATTTATATCGACGGCGAGCGCGTGTTGCGCGGCGATATGACTGGGCCAAAATCGGCGCGCATGGTGCTGCGCGACCCAACCGTTGATGCAGCAGTGCTCGAAACAGCGCGTGGCGGCATTTTGCGCGAAGGCTTGGGCTACGACGAGGTGGATGTTGGCGCAATCCTCAATATCAGCGCCGATCATCTTGGCTTACGGGGGATTGATACGCTTGAAGAGATGGCCAAAGTTAAATCGCTGATCATCGAAGTGATTAAGCGTGATGGCTGGGCCGTTTTGAATGCAGATGATCCGCTGGTGGTCAAAATGATCAAACGCACCCGCGCCAAGCCCTTCTACTTCAGCTTTGACCCTGCCAATCCCTTGGTGCGCGAACAAGTGCAAAATGGCGGACGGGCAATTGTGGTCGAAAAAGGGGTCAACGGCGATATGGTGACGCTCTACGACAAGGGTCGGCATATTCCGCTCTTGTGGACGCACCTCATTCCTGCAACCTTGGAAGGCCGCGCTAAATTTAATGTTGCGAATGCCATGGCAGCGGCGGCAATGGCTTATAGCTTAGGCATTAGCATCGAAAATATTCGCCAAGGCCTGCGCACCTTCACAACGTCGTTCTACCAAACCCCAGGCCGCTTGAACGTTTTTGATGAGCATCCATTCCGCGTGATTTTGGATTATGGGCATAATCCGGCGGCGGTCGGTAATCTGGTTGATGTTGTGCGCCAATTGCCCCGCGAAGGCAAAGCAATTTGTGTTATTTCGGTGCCTGGTGATCGGCGCGAAGTTGATGCGCGTGAGATTGGGCGCTTGCTCGGCTCAGGGGTGTTCGATCAGATCATTATCAAAGAAGATACCAGCTTGCGCGGACGCAAAGAGGGCGAAATGCCTGGCTACATTCGCGAGGGCTTGCTTGAGGCTGGCTTTGCTGAGAGCAACATTCAATATCACCGCCAAGAGCGCGAGGCTATTGCCTTGGCCTTAGATTCGGCGCAGCGTGGCGATTTGCTGATGATTTTTGCCGACGAGCCAACCGATGCTTGGAAGCAAATTATCTATTGGGGCAAGCCCCGCGATGCTCAAAGCAAAGTCGGGCGTGTGATTTAATCGAGGGGTCAGTAGCAAGGTTCCCTCACCCCAACCCCCTCTCCCACTGGACGCGGGCGAGGGGGAGTCAACGATGGTTTCCCAACGATCTGGGTGAAAAAGCCCCTCGCCCGCGCCACGGGAGAGGGGTTGGGGTGAGGGGATCTTAACAACCGATCCTCAAATGTTCTATGTTCTATGTTCTATGCTCTATGTTCTTTTCTGCTCTTTCTTAGGCTCAACCCGCAAGGTACGTTCGGCGGTGTAGCGCACCAAGCCTGGCGGGCCGCCTTTGATTTTGCGCACATGTTTGCGCAGCGAAATATCAACTTCAACTGCGCCATCGTTGCGGGCCGATGAATAGTAGGCTGCCAGTTGGGCCGCCTGTTCGAGGGTACGCGGTGGTACATTCGCCGCTTGCATACGGATAATCACATGACCGCCGGTGCGTTCGCGGGCGTGCAGCCAATAATCTTCTGGCTGGCCAAGTTTGAAGGTCACTTCATCGTTTTGGTCGGCGCTACGGCCCACGAAAATCGTCCAGCCATCGGGCGAAATGACCCGCAACGGGCCTCGGCCAACGCTCGAATTGGGCTTGCTCTTGGCTTTGCCAATGGTTTGGCGCAACCAACCGCCAGCAATCAACTCGCGCTCAAATTGCTCGATTTCCGCAAAACTCTCGGCCAAACTTAGCAAATCGTTGGTTTGTTGCAGATATTCTGCTTGGGCCTCGGTTTGCTCCAACAGCTGTGGCACGTCTTCCAACGCGCCTTTGGCTTTGTCGTACTCGCGAAAACGCGCTTGAGCGTTCTCCACCGCAGACAATTTTGGGTCAAGCGTGATTACGCCTTGGTCAAGCAATAATTCGCTTTGGCCTGGCTTAATCGCGTAAATATAGCCAAAAATCATCTCGCCTTCCCAGCGCAATTGTTCAAGTTGTTCGACGCGCGCCAGTTGGGTGCGCAATTGATCGGCCTTAGTTTTGGTGCGGCGCTGCGCTTCGGCCACCCGTTCGAGCAAGGCATCGCGACGTTGCGCATGAGCTGTCACTTGATCAAGCTCGGCAAAGGCGGTTGCCAACGCCTCATTCATGCTTGGGTAAGCTTCGGTGTTTGCTTGGTGCTGCAACGCAAAGGCAGCGATGCCAATTGGCGTGCCTTCGGCATTGCGGGCCAAGGTTGGCTCAATTGTCGCGAGGCTGGTCAATTCGCGCAGCTGTTTAGCGATCTGCTCAAAATCAAGCTCGGGCGTAATTTCGACGCTGGTTGCACCAGCCGCTCGCCAAGCAATTTCGCGCCCGGTTTGTGGCGAAACCCCACTATATTCAGTTACCAAGGCTTTGGCCAAATCGCCACCCAAAGCCGCAATCGCGGCGGAGGTTGCCGTGCGCGGGTCGCTTTTGCCTTGGCTCGGTGGCCCTTCATAGATGCTGCGTGGCATAATTGGGCGCTGCGAACGCTGCGGGTTATAGTGGCGAATGCTTTCCAAAACCAAGCCATTATCATCAACCAAAATAATATTTGATGAATGGCCGATAATTTCTAGGACCAATTCACTATAACGTGGCGTAAGCATCACCTCATCGTCGTCGTCCTCATCAGGCTCTAGTTCCTTGCGAGGAATTGGCATCTTGGCTATACTGAGCGAAATAACCCGTTCCAATGGCGCAGATTCGATCTTTGTGATTCGTCCGCCGCGAACATATTTGCGTAACAACAATAACAAAGGCGAATCGGCATTGGGGTCACGGGTTAGTTTGGTTGGCATGGTATGCAGGCGGGCAAATTTGGGATTGGCCGAAAGCAACAGCTGATGCCGCACGCCATCGGCATAGACTTCAAAGCCCACGCTATCGGGATTTGGCAAAACCACCTGTTGAATTTTGCCGCCAACCAAGATCTGTAATTCAGCGACAATCGCTGCTACAACAAGCGCATCAATGTGCATAGACGATTCTCCTTCATGGCTCAATCGTACTCAAGCATTGGCGGATCGTCAATAATTTAGCAACCCTTAGTTTAGGAGGTATTGTGTCACACCCAGAACTCAACCCGATTTTGCACAACCAAGCTCCTGTACCGCTGCTCGTCATTATTTCAGGCCCATCAGGGGTTGGCAAAGATACGGTGTTGATGCGGATGCGCGAATTTGGCATGCCCTTTCATTTTGTGGTCACCACGACCAGCCGTGGCCAACGTCCAGGCGAAGTAGAGGGCTTTGATTATAATTTTATCTCCAAAGATGAATTTGAAACCATGATTGCCAACAACGATTTGTTGGAGCATGCCGTGGTCTATGGCGAATACAAGGGCATTCCCAAATCGCAGGTGCGCGATGCGCTTGCAAGTGGCAAAGATGTGATTTTGCGGATCGACGTGCAGGGCGCTGCGACCATGCGCAAATTAGTACCCGATGCAGTGTTGATCTTCATTGTGCCACCATCGAGCGCCGAATTGGCCAACCGCCTGCGCCTGCGCCGCACCGAATCGGCGGAAGGTTTAGAGCGCCGCATGGCCTTGGCCGAAGAAGAAATGGGCCGCGTCGATGAATTTGATTATGTCGTGATGAACCCAGAATCACGGCCTGACGAAGCAGCCAGTATGATTCAAGCCATTATTCGAGCTGAAAAATCGCGCATTCGTCCGCGCCGGATTAAACTCTAAAACCCCGATTGGGCTTAATCGGCCAAACGTGGCTGGTTAAGCCCATTTCCTCAGCATCTCTTCATCAAAGTAGCACTTTCGGGCAAACCAAAAAACCTCTATAATACTTATTAATCTATGCTCCACCGCAGGGTTGCATTGGAGTGTCTGTGTGGCTCCGAGGATTGAACAACATGACCACTGCATTGGTTACCGCCTCTACATCGAGCTTGCCAATGGAGCTTATTCAGCGCTATGGCATTGAATTAATTCCATTTACCATTCAGTTTGTCGATGGCAATCTGCGCGAAAGCGAAGATGTTTCACTCGATGAATTTTATCGCCGTTTAGTTCATGAAGATGTCATTCCTACAACTGCGCCTTCATCGGCAGGCCAGTTTATTAATTATTTTCGTCAACACCCAGCCGATGACATCATTGTGATTCATGTTGGGTCGATGCTGAGCCAAAGCTATGCCAACGCCATGCAAGCAGCTTCACGGGTTCAAGGCCGCATGATTTATAACATCGATTCGCGCCAATTTGCGCTTGGCACCGGTTTATTGGTGCTCGAAGCCGCCGAAGCCATGGCCAACGGAGCTAGCGCCGCAGCGGTCGTTTCGCAAATCGAACATCAAATTCCGAATATTTTGACCGTGGCCTCGCTCGAAACTGTGCGCTATTTGCGGCTGAGCGGTCGCTTGGGCCGCATCGGTGCAATGGCAGCTTCGCTCTTGGGTATCTACCCAATTTTGGGCCTCGACCGCAAAGGCCAAGCCGAAATGGTTGGTCGCGCGCGCTCACGCGCCGATTCGCTCACCATGATGATTCAACAAGCAAAAGAGTTTGTGGGCAAGGCCAAAATTCGGCGCATGGGCATTTTGCACACCAACGTGCAAGCAGAAGCAGAGGCCTTTGCCAAACAGGTTGCCGAGCATTTCCCAGGCATTCCCTTGTTGATCTCCGATGCTGGCCCAGTTTTGGCTGTGCACGGCGGGCCGGGCGCGTTGGGCATTTCGGTCTTGCGAGAAGAAGCCTAAATTATGCATTTGTTTCGGCGCGTGCCCAGCATTCACGATTTGGCGATGCGGCCACTAGTTGAGAGCGATCTCGCACCGCTCATGGGTTTGCTTGAGCAAACACCATGGGCTTCGCTTTCGATTCCCCACGATGAGTTTGGCCTAACCCTCAGCGATCAGCTTAGCATTGTTTTGGAATACAACGGCAAATTGTGGGGCTGCGTGCTGATGGGCTACGCAGTTGGCCCCATTGCTTGGATTCGCGCGCTAATCGTGCATCATTCGCTGCGCCCCGCCGAGGCAGTAACGACCTTTTTGCAGGCCGCCGAAGGCTATGCCAAGGCCCGAGGAGTTGAGCGCTTGCTGCTGATGAGCGACGAACGCGATGCAAGCTGGCTTTTGCCATGGGTCTTGCACGAAGGCTATCAACAACAACTCGATGTGGTCGGCTACGAAAAACGGTCGATGCAGATTCCTGCTTGGGGCAATACTGGGGCGTGGATTCGGCCAGCAACGCCTGCCGACGTGCCTATGATCGCCAAAATCGACGCTGCTGCCTTTGCTGCCGAATGGGTCAAAAGTAGCACAATTCTGGCTGGTGTTTTTCCGGTTGCGCCATTCTACATCGTGGCCGAACTCAACCAAACGATTGTGGGCTATGCCTTTGCAACCGTGCATCATGGCGGCATCATGGCTCATCTGGTGCGGATTGCGGTCGATCCAGCGCTGCAAGGCCAAGGCATTGGGGTGCGGCTGTTGGCCGAACTGGTCGATTGGTGTAGTTTAAACGGCGTACAGTTGCTTTCGCTGAATACCCAAAATACCAACCAACATGCCCAGCGGCTCTACGAGTGGTTTGGGTTTATGCGCAACGGCGAACGCCAAACTGTTTTAGTCAAAGATCTCTAAGCGTGGCTCTGTTTTCGGGAGGATTTTGAAATGAAACATGTGCAAGATATAGCGCAGCGGCTGGCGGCCAACGTCGAAAAGGTGATCATCGGCAAACGTGCTGCGGTGGATTTAACCCTGATTGCCTTGTTGTGTCGCGGCCATGTGCTGTTGGAAGATGTGCCTGGCGTGGGCAAAACCACCCTTGCCAAAGCAATTGCCCGCAGCATTGGCTGTAGCTTCAAGCGCATTCAGTTCACCCCCGATCTCTTGCCAACCGATGTTAGCGGGGTTTCGATTTTCAACCAGAAATCGGGCGAGTTTGAGTTTCGGCCTGGGCCAATTATCGCCAACTTAGTGCTGGCCGATGAAATTAATCGCGCTACGCCCAAAACCCAATCGGCCTTGCTCGAAAGCATGGAAGAAGGCCAATTGACTGTCGATGGCATCACCCGCCCATTGCCCCAGCCCTTCATCGTGCTTGCCACCCAAAATCCCATCGAATACGAAGGCACCTTTCCCTTGCCCGAAGCCCAACTCGACCGCTTTTTGCTGCGCATTACCTTGGGCTATCCGGCCAAGGCCGATGAATTGGCGATCTTGGAGAGCCAACGCAAAGCGCACCCAATCGATGCTTTAGAACAAGTCGTGACGATTGAAGAATTGCAACAGCTACAAGCTGAAATTCGCGATGTCTATGTCGATGAGCAGATCAAAGAATATATTGTGGCGATTACCACCGCCACCCGCAACAATAGCGATGTCTATCTCGGCGCTAGCCCGCGTGGCTCGTTGGCGCTCTATCGCACTGCCCAAGCCTTAGCAGCCTTGCAAGGCCGCGATTATGTCATCCCTGATGATATTAAAGTTTTGGTCAAACCGGTGTTAGCACACCGCATGATCATCAGCCCAGCAGCGCGAATTCGCAACATTCATGCAGACGAATTGATTCACCAAATTGTGAGCCAAGTGCCAGTACCAGGCGCACGCGCTGGGCGACGATATGAGCGGCAGCAGCCAGCGGTTGCACAATAGGGGCAGCATATGCGGGCATTAGGCATTCTCAGCTTGGCCGTCGTTCTATTTCTGACTGGGCTTTCGAGTAATATTCCCTTCTTTTATTACTTGACCTACACCCTGCTTGGGTTGCTGGTCATTGCCTATGCTTGGGCTTGGAGCAACCTCGAAGGCCTCGAGATTGAGCGCGAATCGAGCACCACCCGCGCCCAAGTTGGCGAAACAGTGCGCGAACGGATCACCATTTACAATACCTGGCCATTGCCCAAACTCTGGGTCGAAGTACGCGATCACTCCGATTTGCCGTCGCATGGTTCGGGCTTTGTAAGCTATATTCCAGGCCGCGAGAAACGGCGCTGGATGGTGCGCACGCCCTGCACGTTGCGCGGCAAATGGCGCTTGGGGCCGGTTTCGGTGCGCAGCGGCGATCCCTTTGGTATCTTCCAACTGCACAAAATGGTCGATCTGACCCACGATCTCTTGGTTTATCCAGCAACCGTCGATTTGCCTAAATTCGAGCTACCAACTGCTGAGCTAATTGGTGGCCAAGATGTGCGTTCGCGCACGTTTCACGTTACGCCGAATGTTTCGACCGTGCGCCAATATGTGCCAGGCGATAGTTTCAACCGCATTCACTGGCGTTCAACCGCCCGAACTGGCGCGTTGATGGTCAAGGAGTTCGAGCTTGATCCCTCAGCAGATGTGTGGATCATCTTGGATATGGAAGAGCGTTTTCACCATGGCCAGCCCGATGCAGCGATTCCGGCGATTATCAAAAGCTTGCAAGGCAAAATTGCGATTCCCAATACGACTGAGGAATATAGCATTACCTTGGCGGCTTCGCTGGCCCGCCACTTGTTGCGGCTCAATCGCAGCGTTGGCTTATTGACCTACGGGGCGCAACGGGAAATTATTCTCCCTGAGCGCGAAGCTCGCCAGCTATATAAAATTTTAGAGCCATTGGCGATGCTGCATGCCACCAGCAATACCTCATTAGCCGAATTATTGGCCGCTGAAAGCCAACGTTTTGGCCGTAATTCCTCGTTGTTGATCATCACAGCGGCGCTTGATGAGCGCTGGGTAGCGGCGGTACAACGCTTGGTCTATCGCGGTGCCCGAGCTTCAATTATGTTTCTCGATGGCAAATCGTTTGGCGGCTGGCGCGACCCTGAGCCAACCTTTGCGCGCTTGGCCGAACTACGGGTGCCGGTTTATCGAATTCATGCTGGCGATGGCTTAGATAGCGCCTTGGCCGAGCCAGCGATTCGCGCCATGGGTCGGAGTTAGCAATGACACACAATCAACCAACCGTAGAATTACGCCCAGCCAACGCCAACGATTTAGCCATTTTGGGTGAATTGTTGCTCGATTTATATGATGCTGAGTTGCCCGATTCGTTACGTGGAGCCGATAGCCAACGCCAAGCCTTATTGCGCTACACCTTGCACGCCAATAATTTTGCTGGCGTGCGCGGACGCTATATCGTGCGCAATCAAGCAGGCGATGTTGTCGGCATGGCAGGCATTCAATTCCCCAACGAGCCAGCCCCTGATCGAGTGCCACGCGGCACGCTAAATATGGCGGTGCAATTGATTGGCCTGAAGCATACGCTGCATCTATTGAGCACCGTCGCAGCCTCGATGCTGATGCCACCACCAAAATTCAACCCCGACTATGCCTACATTCATGGGATTGTGGTACGCGCCCAGCAACGCGGCCAAGGCTATGGCGCGGCAATTATGCAAGCAGTTGAGCAGCAATTAGCTGCGCGCAAGGTTGCTGGCGCACAACTACAAGTTATCGTCGATAACCAGCAAGCGGCGAAATTATACGAGCGTTTGGGCTATCGCACAGTCTATCGCTCGCCCAAATGGCTCGATCGCGTGACGATTCCGAATATTTTGATGCAAAAACCGTTAGTAATAAGTAAGGAATAATAAATAACCACTGTTGCTAGTTAAATGAACGGATTGTGATGATGCATGCCGAAAGGATGAACCCTAAACCCCTTGGCTTAACGCAGAACGTCCTCGAT
>NZ_JAFBCZ010000035.1 GCF_016907925.1 Herpetosiphon giganteus
GCTGGGCAACGACGGTGATGCGGGGCAGACGACTGGGCTTGGAAATGGCCTAACATCTATTGATAGCTATTCCTCAACCTGTCCGCCCTTAAACGCCCACGGGCGAGTGGGAACCACGCGGCCCTTACTCCCCCTCGCCCGCGTTCAGTGGGCGAGGGGCTGGGGGTGAGGGCATGCTACTTATTCCCAATCTAATGAACCATTACACATATAGCCGATAGCCTCATCCCTGACCCCCGATCCCCGATCCCCAACCCCCATTCGCCTTACAACCCTGCAAACAAATCGTACTCGTGGCCGTTGGGCGCTGGCACAACGCGGCTAAATTGCTCGCGGCCAAGAAAGCGCTGGCGCAGCAAACGTGGCAATTTAAAGCTCAGCGCCATTTGGCCAAGTTGGCTGCGATGAGCCTGCCAGGCAGCAACTTTTTGGTCAATCACACTTGAGCAATCGACACTGGCGGTTGGCGGATTAACCGCATCCAAAATCTTTACAAAATCAACATCGCCGTTATTGCCACCCTTACGTGGGTCGCGGCCCGAAAGTCGCCATGCTCGCACCATCAATTTAATCATCAAGGGATTAAAGGTCGAGTAATAGAGTTTGCGCGGAGTCCACGTCGGCAAGCCAGCATCAAGTTGTTCGGGCAACCACGAGCCAGCGCCAGCGCGCTCAAAGGCTAAATGGGTCGCATGATGAATGGCAATATGATCGGGATGGCCATAGCCGCCATATTCATTAAAGGTAATGACAACCTGCGGCTGAATTGCCCGAATTGCAGCGGTTATCTTGGCGGCAACTGCTTCGACCGGGGCTTGCACCAAAGCTTCGGGGTGCTCGTTGGCGGGCGTGTTCGCCATGCCCGAATCACGATAATTTAAAAAGTGATAGGCGGCCAAACCCATCGCATTGGCTGCATCGCCCAACTCGGTTGCCCGCAGCGTCGCAATATCGCCGTAGCCATGCAACAAACTTTGGTCAACATCGCCAGCTTCGCCACGGGTGGCACAAATATAATGCACACTAACTCCGTGATGGGCATAATAGGCAATCGTGCCAGCATTGCCAAAACTCTCGTCATCGGGATGGGCATAGACAAACAATAGGCGGCGGGTCATTGGCGCAGTATTCAGCCAATGCGATTCAATCCCATAAGCGCGTAGATCGCGTGGAAAATGCATGGGAGCGTTCCTCACACAAACAATAGGTATGGTCGGACGCTTTGGGCTGTTTGTCAAGAACGTGGCAATATTGGCCTGCAACGTATACCAAGCCTATAGTATACTTAAGCTACGCTGTTCTCCAACTAACCTAGCTTCGTTCCGGCCCAACATTGCTCAATCACGCTAGTTTCGTTCATTCTATGGTGAGAGTTATGCATTGGCGCTCGTTGATTCCACGCACATTAAGCGATGCTCAAGCACGCCAACAGTTATTGCTGGTGATGCTGAGGGGTGTCTTTTTTGTTTTTACGCCCGTTCAAATTCTGTTAAGTTTGATGCAGGCAAATATTAGCTGGCCCCGCCTAGCAATTATTGCAGTAGTCAACCTGATCTGCGTTTGGCTCTGGAGTTTGGTCAAACACGACCACCTTGATCTGGCAGCCAAGCTGTTTGTTGGCTTATTTTGGCTGGTGTTTAGCGGTTTGATGCTCAGCACTGGCGGAATTGCATCGCCTGCGATCATCGCCTATTTTTTCGTTATTTTTGCTGCCAGCTTTTTGCTCAGTGAACGCGCTAGCTTGCTGGTTGCACTGCTGAGTTTAGGTGTAACTTTAGCTGCCGTGGCGCTCGAAAGCCAGCAACTGCTGCCAAAGCCATTAATTGTGTACACGCCATTTTCGCGCTGGCTTAGCTATAGTTTTTACTTTGGCTTGATGCTGGTTTTTCAAATTGTCAGTGGGCGCTTAGTTTATAACGCTTTGCAAAAAGCCCAAACTGAGTTGAGCGAACGCCAACGAATCGAAGCTGAATTACGCCATTCTGAAGCTCAATATCGCCTGCTTTTCGAAACTACGCCAATCGGGATTGGTATGGCCAAACTCGATGGTACGGTCATCGCAGTCAATCCAACTGGCAGCCACATGCTCGGCTATAGCAATGAAGAATTTATGCAATTCAAGCTCGAACAGTTGTATGCTTATCCCAATCAGCGTGCCGACATCATTCAAATGGCCCAACAACACGGCAAAATTCGCGATTTTGAAATGGCATTTCGTCATCGCGATGGACATCTGGTGTGGGCCTTGGTCAATGTTGATCTGCAATCGATCAACGATGAGTTGGTGACAATTTCGACCTTGCGCGACATTACCAGCCAACGCGCCGCCGAACTTGCCCTGCGCACCAACGAAGCGCGCTTTCGCGCAATGTTTGAGCATGCAGCGATTGGCATTGTGTTAATTGATACCAATGGCGTGGTCTTCCGCGCCAACCCAACCGCCTGCATTTTGCTGAATTTTAGCGAACGCGAGCTGCAACACGAGCCATTTATCAACTTTACCCATCCCGATGATCGTGAATTTGAACTGAGCTTAAATCAAGAGTTGCTTGCTGGTCAATGCGATTCGTATCAAATTGAAAAGCGCTTTTTACGCTCCGATGGCGGAATTGTTTGGGGTCGTTTGTGTGCTTCGTTGGTGCAAGATAGCGACGATAACCCACTCTTTACCATCGCCATGATCGAAGATCTTAGCTCATACAAGGCAACTCGTGAGCAGCTCGACCTGCAAATGCAAACCCTCACCGCGCTCTACTATAGCTCGCAACGATTAACCACCAAGCTCAAAGTCGAAGATCTGGCCCGCGATGTTGCTGATAGCTGTGTTAATATTTTTGGCGCACAACGAGCTTGGCTCACGCTCAATCAAAGCGATCAACTGCTTGACCACACCAATCACAACGAACCCCAACTCCCAAGCATCCAAATTGAAATAGAAGCAGTCGAGCCGCTTGACGACAGTGCTAGCCAAACCATGGCTTTTCCCTTGGTCAGCCACAATCACACCTTTGGCATGCTCAATTTGCAAAGCAACCAAGCCAATTTTTTCGAAGCTGAACGCAACGATATGCTGCAAACCTATGCCAGCCAAGTTGCCGCCGCCTTGGATAATGCGCTGCTCTTCCAGCATTTGCAACAAGTAAATCACGAGGTTACCAGTGCCTACGATATGACGATTGAAGGCTGGTCGCGGGCCTTGGATCTGCGCGATCACGAAACCGAAGGCCATACCCAGCGCGTCACGTGGATGACCGAACAGCTCGCAGCGGCTATGGGTAAATTCAGCTCAGAGGAATTAATTCATGTGCGGCGCGGCGCGTTGCTCCACGATATTGGCAAAATGGGCGTGCCCGATGCAATTTTGCACAAGCCAGGCCCGCTCGATGATGACGAATGGGTGATTATGCGCCGCCATCCAGTCTATGCCTACCAGTTACTCGCACCAATTCTCTATTTGCAAGGCTCGCTCGATATTCCGCATTATCATCATGAACGCTGGGATGGCACGGGCTATCCCAAGGGCTTGCAAGCAGAAGCGATTCCCTTGGCGGCGCGGGTTTTTGCTGTGGTCGATGTTTGGGATGCTTTGCGCTCTGATCGTCCGTATCGCAAAGGCTGGTCGGATCAGCGAATTATGGAATATCTAGCGACTGAATCGGGCAAGCATTTTGATCCAATGGTGGTTGAGGTATTTTTGCAATTGCTCAAAACTATGAGCGTTGCCGAGGTGCGCAACCCAGTCAGCGAGCAATGAAAAACAGGCGAGCTAGCACGCTAGCCCGCCTGTTGAGCGAATTTTAGCCTAATGCTTCGAGCAAGAGCGCTGCTTCGTCTGCGCTAATCTTGCCACTTTGCACCATCTTCAAAATCGCCAAGCGTTCTTGGGTTTTATCAACCACTGGAGCTTCAGCTGCTGGAGTTTCAGCTACTTGGGCAACAGGTGCGGCCTGGGCTGCGGCTGCTGCTTGCTCTGGTGTAATCCGCACGGTATCACCGGTGTAGGCCACGTGTTGGCTTGATGATGAGCCATCATCTTCACTAATCGAGACGCGATGGGGCGCATTTGGCGCTGCTGGGGCTGCTGGAGCATTTGGTGCTGCTGGTGGCGCTGGCGGGCGTGGCGCATTTGGCCGCGCAACATTTTTCTCGATGTTGCCCAAGGCTTGGCCAATCGCCTCGTAGGCGCGGCTAATGCCTTCATCAGCAGCCCGCTTGGCTTGCTCTTTCAAGCGTTCGATCCGCTCAGGGTCGAAGCGATATTCGCGTTCGTTGATGCGTACGCTTACGCGTTCGGCGGCTTTAGCGGCCCGTTCAGCGGCGCGTTCGGTGGCTTGGCGGGCGCGTTCAGCAGCCTTTTCGCCCTTGCCACCATGCCAATCGCGGCTCATCTCACTAAATTGAGCAGCAATATCGCGGCCCATCGAGGCTAAGTCGTCGGTGAAATCGCGAATTGCGCGGTTGAAATCGTCGTTCTTCCAATTCCAGTTGCCGCCCCAATTGCTGCTACCAACACTCTTCGATTGACCAGATGCCGCAGCACCACGAATGCTCAAATCGCCTTGAACATTGACTTCGAGGCGGGCCGAGCCATTGCCCCACGTCAGGCTAATTGAGCCAGGCTCACGGTCGGCCATCCCCGAAACATCGCCTTGCACAAAGCCGTTGACGGTCAAGTTAGCATCGTCGGCAACTTCCAAAATCAGATCGCCACTCGCATTGGCGTGATAGACGTGCTCAGGAGTCCAAACAATCCCCAATTTCAAATCGCCATCAACGTGAATTGGCGCAAGGCTCTTGATTATGCCACGCAAGGTTGCATCGCCGCTCACGCGGGTAATTGCCACATCACCAGTAATATCGCTGGTGCTCAAATCGCCATGAATATTGATAATACTAAGGTTATGCACTTGGCCGATTTTTGCATCGCCATTGACATTTTTGACTACCACAGTATCAGCGTTCTCATAGATTTTGAGATCGCCATCAATGTTGGCGATGGTAATGTTGGCGCTTTTGGTTAATACCGCATCGCCCTGCACCGAAGCACCTTCGAAGGTTTGCACATCGCGAATATTAAGATCGCCTTCGATTTGGCGGGTGTGCACTGCCGCAATGCCACTAATATCCAGGTCGCCTTGCACCACTTCTAGGGTCAAGGTTGTGCCATGGGGCAAGCGCAATTCCAAATCATCGGAGCAGCGCTCGATCGAAAGATGGCCTTCTTGGGCGCGAAAACTAATATCATCTTCAGCAACATCAAACCAAGCTTCGGCCAAATCGTGGGCAATGACCCGTAAGTTTCCTTCACAAATGCGAACCGCCACGGTTGGATTCGTACCAATATTAATACGTTGTTGCATCGCTCAGACTCCTTATTCAACCACAATTTCAATACGTTCGCCGTCTTCAAGATCTTCCATATCAACGATTTTGCCAGTCATACCGCCGCGAATTGCTTCCAACATTTCGTCAAAGTTAAGCGTCGTATGTTTGTTGGAAGCAAAGCGTGCACCGAGTTTCAAGCCAATGCTAATCAAGCCAACGGGAATATTGACATTGATTTTGTGATGGTTGGACTTCAAATCGGTGACCCGAATGCGTACCCATTGAGCACGTTGCGGGCGGGAAATCCGATTGTTTGGCTCCATCACACCAAGCAAACGTGCGCCTTCTTCGGCAGTCAATTGGCCATTTTCAATCAGGCGCAAAATGCGCATGCGTTCTTCGGTTGCCATTGAATACCTTCCTAGCCTTGCAGCAGTTTGAGCGCTTCTTCAGCACTCAGTTCGCCGGTTTCGAGTTGCCGCAACACCTCGCGGGAATCAGGCCGCGAAATTGATGGCGGCGCGCCCAAGGCAGCGGCGATTTCGTCCATACGCATTCGCGCTGTCGTATACGACACATTCAACGAGCCTGCGACTTGGTTGACGTTGCCCCGATGTTGGGCCAAGAGTTCCACAAAGCTGAGTTGTTCGCGGGTCAAACGTCCCAAGCGCCCGAGCGTAAATTGGCCTTCAATCGCCGTGTTGCAAATTGCACATTCCAACCGAGTGCTGGTGAGTTCGCCCATACAAACTGGACATTGAGTCAAGATAGGATTCATCAATACCTCGCGAAGTATCAGTTCATCTGCGAAAAAGTGTAACCTACATTGATAATAATTGTCAATCTATCTTATATTAATTTTAGATTAGAAAGTTTTAGCTAAAAAATGGCTGGGATTAAGATCCCCTCACCCCAACCCCTCTCCCGCCCAGCAGGCGAGGGGCTTTAACCGCGTGGTTCTCTCCCAATTCCTTGGTGCACCACGGATGCTCCTCCTCGCCCGCATTCAGTGGGAGAGAGGGTTGGGAGGTGAGGGATTGAGCCAAAATGCGACCTTCAATCGACTTGTTTTGAGGCCTAGAACAGGTATAATGGCAAAACATTTGAGCGACATCGAGCTTGCTAGCGAGGAGCATCTGTGGAACCGATATATATCGCCTTGGACTTGGAAACAACTGGCTTAGAACCAGGGCGCGATGAGATTATTGAAGTTGGGGCCGTTAAATTTCGTGGCAACGAGGTTCTCGAAACCTACCAAACCTTGGTCAAACCCAAACAGGTGCTACCAATCAAAATTGCTCGTTTAACTGGCATCGATGCTCACGAATTGACCACCGCGCCAAGCTTTAATAGCATTGGTGGCCAAGTAGCCAAATTTCTCAAAAGCTATCCAATTATTGGTCATTCGGTTGATGGTGATTTGCGCTTTTTGCAGCAACAAGGGCTAAAAGTCACCCAGCCGCATTACGATACCTTCGATTTGGCGACCTTGTTGATTCCGCAATTGCCCAATTATTCGCTTTCAACGATTGCCGAACATTTGCAAATTGAGCATCCTGATGCCCACCGCGCTTTGGCCGATGCCGAAGCGAGCCGCTTGGTGTTTACTGCATTACTCGATAAATTATCCGAATTATCAGCCGCCGAATTGCATAACATCGCTCAAACCACCCAAAAATTGCAATGGCCGCTGGCTAAATTATTTGGCGAAATTGCCAAACGCCGCGTGCAAACGGTCTGGCAAGCGCCAATTGAATTTCAGCCCAAACCAATCGTGCGTCCGGTTGCGCTTGAACCAACTGGCAACCAACAATTGCTTGATAGCCAGGCGATTGGTGCGATGTTCGGGGCCGAAGGTGGCTTTAGCCGCATGTTTCCTGGCTACGAGCCACGCCAACCACAAATCGAAATGACCGTGGCCATCGCCGAAGCGCTCAATCAAGGCGAGACCTTGATGATCGAAGCACCAACTGGCACGGGAAAAAGCTTGGCCTACCTCGTGCCCGCCGCCCAATGGGCGCGTCAACGCGGCGAACGAGTGGTCATCTCGACCAACACAATCAATTTGCAAGATCAGCTGTGCTCCAAAGATATTCCGACCGTACAAGCGCTCTTGGCTGAGCATCCCGACCAAGCACCAGCGTTGCGCGCCGTGCAGCTCAAAGGTCGCAGCAACTACCTATGTTTGAAGCGCTACGAAGCCTTTCGCGCACAACCAGACCATAACGAAGATCAAACCCGGGGCTTGTTGAAGCTGCAACTGTGGTTACCATCAACCAACAACGGCGACCGTTCAGAGTTAATGCTGATTCAAGGCGAACAGCAGGTTTGGAATAATGTTAATGTTGATCCCGACCAATGTTTGCGCCAACGCTGCTCGCTCTATAACGAATGTTTCTTCTTCAAGGCGCGCGCCGAGGCCGAAAACGCGCATATTGTGGTCGCCAACCATGCCTTGTTGATGGCCGATGTTAAATCGCCTGGCATTTTACCGCGCTACGATCATTTGATTATCGACGAAGCGCATAACCTTGAAGATGTTGCCACCGACCAATTGGGTTTTCGGATTTCGCAGCACGGCTTGAATGGCTTGCTCAACGATATGCACAGCACAGGCGGCGCACGCTTGGCCAGCGGCGTGCTCAACGAGTGGCCGCAACTCTTCCGTTTGAGCACGGTCGACCATAAAGAGCAACGCAAACTCGAAGATATTAGCGCCGATGTGCGCCCGAATGTTGAAAAAGCCCGCGATGCAGCCCAGCAATTGTTCAGCATTTTCAACGATATTATGGCCAAAGATCGCAGCGTAACCCAATACGATCCCCAACTTCGCATCACGACCAAAATTCGCCGCCACGCCGAATGGAGCCAAGTTGAGCAAACATGGGAAAATTTGAGCATTAATTTGCGCAAAATTGGCGATGGTTTTGGCAAACTCCAAGCAATTTTGGATAATCTCGAAGGCCGCGATATTAATGGCTACGACGATTTGGTAATGCGGGTCAAGGGCATTGTCAATGCATGCAGCGAATTGCAACGCCAATTTGATTTGGTGATTTATGGCAACGAAGAAACTGTGGCCTGGCTCACCGCCGATCAACGTCGCCGCGAATTGTTAGTCCAAGCAGCGCCAATTCATGTTGGGCCATTGCTCACCGAAGATTTATGGATGAAGAAACGTGCCAATATTTTGGTTTCGGCCACGCTTTCGGTCAGCAATAGCTTCGATTACCCCAAACAGCGCTTGGGCCTAGACGAAGCCACGGCCATGCAGCTCGATTCGCCATTCGATTACAGCAAATCAACCTTGATCTATTTGCCAACCGATATGCCCGAACCCAATGAGCGCAATTATCAACGCGCCATGGAAGACGCATTAATTAATTTATGTAAAGCAACTGGTGGCCGAACCTTAGCCTTGTTCACCGCCAATACCTCGTTGCGCCAAACCTATCATGGCATTAGCGAAAGCCTTGAGCAAGCAGATATTTCGACCTTGGCGCAAGGTATGGATGGCTCACGGCGCTCGTTGATCCAGCGCTTCAAATCTGACCCACGCACGGTTTTGCTGGGCACGGCCTCGTTTTGGGAAGGCGTTGATGTGGTTGGCGATGCCTTGAGCGTGTTGGTGATTACCAAATTGCCCTTCAGCGTGCCCAACGACCCAGTGTTTTCGGCGCGTTCCGAGGGCTTCGACGATGCCTTTGCAGAATACTCAGTGCCGCAAGCGATTTTGCGCTTCAAACAAGGGTTTGGCCGCCTCATTCGCTCCAAAGATGATCGCGGGATTGTGGTGGTGCTTGATCGGCGCTTGCTCAGCAAAAATTATGGCCGCCAGTTCCTTGAATCATTGCCCGCGTGCACCGTGCAGCGCAAGCCACTCTCTGAGCTAGCAACAACTGCGGCCCGCTGGCTGGTGTAGATTTCAATGCAAGCAAAAATGCTGCTGAATGTTTGTGCATTCAGCAGCATTTTTTAGTTAAAAACTTATTTCACGCTCAATACACTGACACTGCTGGTTACACGGTTGCCAGCCTGATCGATTGCTGTAGCGACAACGCGATAGGTTCCAGCTTGGGTTGGGCTGAAATCAAGGCTATACGGCGCTTGATCGCGCATAAACACCTCGCCATTGACCGTCCACTCAACCTTGGCAAGCTGACGATCATCTTGGGCGTTGGCTTGAAACTGCACTGATTGGCCGCGCAAGGCCGTAGCTGGCACCGTGATGCTAATTGTTGGTGCAGTGCGATCAAGATAGATCGTGACTCGTTGCTCGTTCATGCCGTTGCTTTGCTTGACTAACAAACGCAAGCTATACTCGCCTTCGGGCAAACCATCAGCATTCCAAATTGCCAACAAGCCATTAGAAATGCCGCCAAAGCCTTCGATAATCGTCGTCCAGCTGCCAGGGTTCGCGCCAGTGCCCCAAGCAACCGTGTAATCACCAGCGGCGCTGCCACGAATGCGAATTGGCGCGGCTAAGGCTGCGCCATCTGTTGGCTCGATCAAGGCAATTGGAACATTGGCGTTGCCTGCATTGGTTGGATTCACCAAAGCACACGGCTTGGTTGGTGGCGTTCCCAAGCCGCCAGTTTCGCCCCAATTGCCCGCCTCATCGGGATAGATTGCAAAGACCCGATCTTCGCCTGGCTGGTCGGGCAAGGCCACACAATCGCCACTTGGCCCAACCCGAATCGTGCGATAGACATTTTCGGTTTCAACTGGCTCAGTGCCATTAACAAAATATTCGCTGCGAATGTTGGGGCAGGCTTTCGATGGTTTGGTGCCAGTTGGAATACAAACTTCGTGCTCGGCAACATTCGCTGGCGGCGTAAATTGCTCGATTGGCAAGTCTTCGTGAAACTTAGTCATCAAGCGATTCCAAATCACAGCAGCGCCAAACGAGCCAGGCACTGCATCCATTGGGGTATTATCGCTATTGCCAACCCACGCGCCAATCACCACGCTCGGCGTATAGCCAACCGTCCAGCTATCACGATCGTCGTCGGTCGTGCCGGTTTTGACAGCCGCAGGCCGATCGTTGGGCAATTCCATGGCATTGTCAGGGCCAAACATCCACTCGCGGGCTTGGTTATCGCTCAGCATACTTGAAACGATAAACGCCAAGCCGTTGCCATCTGGCCCCAAGGCTGGTTGGCTTGGTGGTTCGCTCCAGGCTTCGAGCACTTCGCCCCGCGTATTGACCACCTTCAAAATCGTTGAGGCAGGTCGATAATTGCCCTCGTTGGCAAACACGCTGTAGGCAGTGGTCAATTCCATTAGGGTTACTTCGCCGCCGCCAAGCGCCAACGATAAACCATAGCGTGGGCGATCATCGAGGGTGCTGATGCCAACCCGCTGCATCAAGCGCAAAAACTCGTCAATGCCAACATGATCAAGGGTTTTGACCGCTGGCACGTTGAATGAATTGGCTAGGGCAACCCGAATCGAAACCGGCCCATGGAAATTACGATCATAATTTTTGGGCGCATACACCTCGCCCCCAGCAAAGCGATATTCGGTTGGTACATCCCAAAGCACGCTGGCCGCCGTCCAATCGCGCATCATCGCCGCCGCATAGACAAACGGTTTGAGCGCCGAGCCTGGTTGACGTTCAGCTAAAGCCACATTCACTTGGCCATCAATCGCCGCATTATTGTAATCAGCCGAGCCAACCATCGCCAAAACTTGGTTGGTTTTGCGATCGAGCATCACTACCGCGCCGTTGGTTGCGTTTTGGGCAGTAATTTCGCTCACCCGCTGCTGCACCTCTTGCTGGGCGGTTGCCTGCCATCGCGGATCAAGCGTCGTGGTCACTCGCAAGCCGCCACGATAGAGCAATTCGGGGCCGTAACGCGCTTCAAGCAATTGGCGCACATAAAACACAAAGTGAGGCGCAGTTAAATTCACTTGCGACGGCTTAACATACAGCACTTCAGCAAAAGCTTGTTCTGCTTGCTGCTGGGTGATCATGTTGTTGCGCACCATCGCCGCCAGCACGATCTCTTGGCGTTGTTTGGCGGCATCGGCATTGACCAAGGGGTCAAGTTGCGATGGCGATTGGGGCAAGCCTGCCAACATTGATGCTTGGGCCAAGCTTAAATCGCTCACGCTAACCCCAAAATAGGCTTGGGCAGCGGCCTCAGCACCATAGGCATTATTGCCATAGGGAATTTCGTTCAAATACAAGGCCAAAATTTGATCTTTGGAGTAGCGTTGGCTAATTTGGTAGGCCAAAATTGCCTCGCGAATTTTACGCTTGGGCGTTTGCTGGCCGCGTTCTTCTGGCGAAAGCAACACATTGCGCACCAATTGCTGGGTAATCGTCGAAGCGCCGCCTTGGCCAGTTTCTTGGTCGGTCAAATTGGCCAGCGCTGCCCGGGCAATCGAAGGCAAATTGACCCCAGGATTGGTATAGAAATTACTATCTTCGACCGCAATCGTGGCCTGTTTAAGATACTCGGAGAAGGCGCTGAACGGCACGACCGTGCGTTGGCCAGCGTTAGGATCGAAAATCTCATACAGCAAGGTTGTGCCATCGCGGGCATAGAGTTTGGTGGTTTCAAAGGCGCGATGGGTGCCCAAATTATCAATCGACGGCAAATTGCGGCTAAAATACCAATAGCCACCCAAGCCAGCTGCAAGGATGCAAAATACCCCAATCAGCAGCAGTTGCACCAAAAGAATCAGTGTTTTGAGCCACCATGGGCGCGCTTGACGACGAGCAGCCCGCGCCGAACGCCGTTCCTGCCGAGCAGTTAATTGTGGTTGATCGCTGTTTGATTGTGCCATAGTCGTTTGGGGAATGGTCGCTGGGGAATGGGGGCTGGTTAAAATCAGCATATTCCCGATCCCTGACCCCTAATCCCCAACCCCCACAAATAAATTTTGCGATAAAATTATAGCATGCAGCCTACACCATTTTCGGTGATTATGCAGAAAGGATGTTTTGCATGAAGCAACGCAGCATGCGTGTTTTGATTCCAGCATTTCTTATTCCACTAGGGCTTTGTATTCTGGGCAGTATCTTGATTTGGATTTTTGCCCCAAATGAGCAAGCAACTCCTGAGCAAAGTACAAATCCCAACACAACTCTGTCAGCTGAGCCAACGCCAGTTGCAGTCAGCCCAGTTAATGCCAATCCAAGCAATGATCTCAGTGATGAGCAAGCCCGCATCGATTTGTACAAGCGGGTTGGGCCTGCTGTCGTGAGCATCGATACTGAAGTTGCAGGCGAAAGCAGCCAAGAAGTGACCCAAGAGGCGCTTGGCTCAGGCTTTTTGGTCGACGACCAAGGCCATATCGCCACCAACAACCATGTCATCGAAGGCGCTACCCGCATTTTTGTCACCTTCTCCGATGGCCGCCAAGTGCCAGCAAGCTTGCGCGGCGCTGATCAAGATAACGATATTGCGGTGATTAAGGTGGAGGCCGAGGAAGTATCTAGCATCGCGCCCATGGTTTTTGGCAACTCGCGCGAGGTTCAAGTTGGCCAAGATACGATTGCGATTGGCAATCCTTTTGGCTTGCAAAATACCATGACCTTGGGCATTGTCAGCGCCGTCGAAGGCCGTTCGTTGCCTGGGCGCACCCTAGCTAATGGCGGTCAATTTCGCATCAGCCGCATCATTCAGACCGACGCAGCAATCAATCCTGGCAATAGCGGCGGCCCTTTGCTTAATAGCAACGGCGAAGTGATTGGCATCAACACCGCGATTCGGGTCAGCGATCCGACGGCAGCACCAGCCTTTGCTGGGGTTGGCTACGCCGTACCTGCAAATACGGTCAAAATCATTGTTGAAGATTTGATTAAAACTGGCAAGCACGATTCGGCCTATTTGGGCGTGAGCATGCTCACGATTAGCTCGCAATTGGCGGAAGAATTGAAATTGCCAGTCAATCAAGGCGCACTCGTGACCAATGTGGTTGTCGATGGCCCCGCCGATCAGGCAGGCATTCGCTTGGGCACAAACAGCATCCAAGTTGAAGGCGCTGAATTGATTATTGATAGCGATATTGTGACCGCCTTCAATGGCGAGCGCATTCGCTCAAGCGACGATCTGATTGCCCATATCAACGATTCGCGGGTTGGCGATAAAGTTAATTTGACGATTATTCGGGGTGAGGAAGAGCAAACAGTCGAGGTAACCTTGGGGGCACGCCCTTAAAACGGAGTGGTTAGCCCAATTTTATCACCCCAAGGGGTGATCTTTCGAGATTCTGGATCGCGAGCCGTATCTTTTTTGCAGGCTGCACGGTTTCCCTTATGCCAGACCTCTCCACACAGCAAACACGGGCGGGTGCAATCGACTGATAGCACCCGCCCGATGTTTTTAGATGTTTTGCCATAACAAGCCTTGCTGGCGTTGCATGGCTAAAAGCGCCAGATTACGGATAAACGCCAAACCCAAGGCCTCAAACGCCACATTCGGAAAATATTCCTCGCGTAAAGCTTGATTCTGAAAGGTTCTGAGGGCTTGTTGCATCGCTTCTAAGCTTGGTTTGATCGCTGGTAGCTCAATTTTTGATAAATGGTAGGCCAAACGTGCAGTTTCTGCTGGATCAAGCCAGCCATGAATCCCTTCTGCTGAGCCACCCCAACCATAGCCAATAACCCAGCCGCGTTGGCCCAAACGATTCAATAATTGATAGGCTGGATGCACAGGCTCCATGCCTTGTTGCTCCAACCAAGCCTGATGAAAACGGATGGTAACGGTTCGGCCAACAAACATGCTTGGCCCTAAACAAAGCTGTTCAACAACCTCATTGAATAAAAATGAAAGATCATCGGCTAAATGCCCATTTTGCAGTATATGCAGTGAACATTGATTGATCTCAACACAGTTGCTTGAACGACAAGCACGCTCTTTCCAATCGACAAACCATGCTTTAGTATTTTGATGCTGGCCATTCCAAGCCCAATCGTGGTCAAGGTAGCTGCAATGCGCTTGGAAATCAGCGCCATGCAAAAATTTAGCCGCATATTGCTCACGATAGGCAGGCAGCATCACGTTATTGCTGCCCTGAATAATCGCTTCTAGCCATGGGTCAGCAACTCCCGTTTTAATAAAGGCTTGGATGGCAGGCACAACCAATTCACGATAAACCTGATAATCAAAAAGATGTACCGCTGCATCAGATCCCATCTGCTTCTCCTTTCTAGCCGAGCAACCAATCCCAAAAATTCGCCTAGCTTTTGGCAATTCTCGCGCTATAATTAAACACCCAAACGTCGCAGCCTTGATCAGCCCAACGCCCAATTCCACCCTACGCGAAAACCCTCAACTAGCATACTGGAGTTCATCATGCAGCAACTTCCCCAGTATTCGACCAGCTTAATTGGCCGCAGCCGCGTCGTTGCTGCCCTCGCTGAGCTGTTTCAGCAGCAAGCTCAGCGCTTGGTCAGTTTGATTGGAGCCAGCGGCACTGGCAAAACTCGGCTTGGGCTTGAAGCTGCCGAAACTATTCGCGATAGTTTTGTTGATGGCTGCTACTTTATCAATCTTGCGCCAGTTGATGATGCGGTGTTTGTGCTACCAACGATTGCCCACGCCTTGGGCGTGCATGAAACCGCCAATCAATCGTTGCTTGATAGTTTGATTAATTTTTTGCAGGGCAAGCGAGTGTTGTTAATTCTGGATAATTTCGAGCAGGTTAAACGCGCAGCCAGCGAACTCAATCTCTTGATCGAAGGCACCGATCAGGCCCAATTTATGGTAACCAGCCAAGTGGCCTTGGGCTTGGCGAATGAATATGAGTTCAACGTGCCGCCGCTGGAAGTGCCCGACCAAGCGCAGCTGCCTGCAAGTGAATTATTGGAATATTCAGCGATTGGCTTGTTTGTTGATCGGATGCAAGCGATTCAGCCGCGCTTTGTGTTGAGCGATACCCAAGCCAAAGCGGTGGTCGAAATTTGTCGGCTACTGCATGGCTTGCCCTTGGCGATTGAATTAATTGCCGCCCATAGCTCAGCGCTCTCGCCAAGCGATTTATTGCTCTTGGTACGCAACTATTTGGCTCTAGGGCGCGGTGCAACGGTTGCCAAACCAAGCAGGCATCACGTGCTCTATCCAGTGCTCGATTGGTGTTTTAGCCGTTTATCTGCGCCCCAACAAACTTTGTTTAGTCGCTTGGGAGCCTTTAATGGCGGTTTTTCCAGCGATGCGGTGATGGCGCTTTACCAAACCGCTGGCGAATTTCCTACAGCGGTTGATTCGGGGCTTGCCAGTTTGCAGCAAAAACATTTGCTATTGCAAGAAACGCTACCTGGTCAACAGTCGCGCTACATTATGCTCGATGCAGTGCGCGAATATGCCCACCAGCGCTTGCGCAAACGCAAAGAGGCCCAGCAAATCGAGCTCTATCACGCAACCTACTACCGCGATTTGAGCGCGAGCGCCAAAGAAGATTTAGGTGGCCCCAACAACGAATTCTGGACAATCGGTTGCTCAGCGAGATTCACAATATTCGCGCGGCGCTGCAATGGTCGTTGAGCCACAACCAAGCGAATCTGGCCTTGCAACTCAGTAGCAACTTGGTGCGCTTTTGGATTCGCCAAGGCTACTTAAGCGAAGGCCGCCGCTGGATCAGTACCGCCTTGGAGCAGCAAACCAACGCCGAGCCAGCGACGGTGCGCACAGGTTTGGCTTCAGTCGGCGCGATCGCTTGGGTTCAAGGCAGTTATCGTGAGGCCAATACCTATCTCGAAACCGCCTTAGCAATTGAATCAACTAATCAGCATGAAACAGCCCGTTTGCTCAATACCTTGGGTTTGGTAGCCTACAACCAAGGACTTCCCGAGCAAGCTAGTGCCTATTTTGAGCAAACCTTAGCACTCTATCTAGAACTCTATCGAGAACGTGATGATCAAGCAATGATTGGAATTACGCTCAACAATCTGGGCTTGATTGAAATTGATCGCGGCAATTTAACGGCGGCGCGCCAAATTTATGCTGAAGTTTTAGCCCTTTTTCGCCCAGCCAATAACCCGTTTAATCTCATCATGCCGCTGAGCAACCTTGGCTTGATCGCGATTCTCGAAGAACGCTATGCTGAGGCCGAACCATTGCTTGAAGAAGGCTTGGCGCTTTGCCGCGCGCATCGCGATTACAACGGCTTAGGCTATTTTTTGACCAATTTAGCCGCCTGTTTGGCTGGTCAAGGTCGCTTTGAGCGTGCGCGCGATTGTTTGATTGAAGCCTTGGTTGTGCGTAACAATGCACAATCACAAAGTGGCATTGTGGTAGGAGCCAAAACCGCCAGCGAGATGTTGCTCAAGGCTGGTTTGGCGGAAGCGGCGGCGCTGGCCTGGGGCTATGCCAGCGCCAGATTTGCCGAACTGCAAGCAAATCCGGTTTGGTATGACGAGCGCCAACAAACCATGATCGAAACTGGATTAGCTACAACCCTTGGCAGCGAGCAGTTTGCAAGCCTCAAACGCACTGGCGCACAACAAACGATCGACGAGCTAATTAATCTGCTGCAAACGGCAAAATTTATGCAGTAAGCAATGTTATGGGTGAGAATTTAATGTTGTGCCATCAGCACGCCAGCGACAACGATTCCATTTGGCTTTAATCGCTGCGACCTTTGGCTCATCAGGCTCATATTCAGCATCTTGAATAAAATAAGCCCCAGTTGCATAACATTCTTCGATTGCCGCCAACATCGTCGTTAATGAATCATAGACTTGGCCAGAACCTTGGAAAACAAACCAAATTGAGCCATAATCATCACGGGTTGCATCCATTTGAACCATATAATATTCGCCCATGAAATCAAATAATGGGAATAAAAATGGTTCATAGGCTTCAGATGTAAATTCTTGATAAATTTGATAAGCAGCTTCGATTGCAAGAAAGTGATGGTAGTAAAATAATTTTTTATACTCATTATTCGTTCCGTTATGCCAGGCATAGAGTTCAAGAATCTCTGCTGGTAGGGTAAATGGTATTACACTGGCAATTTGTTCAGGGCTATAGCCTAGCTGTAAGGCAGTTAATAATTCAGGATCAACTTGCGCCATATAGTTGGCAATTGATTCAAGCAACTGTTGAATATTCGCTGTTTGCGCCATGTTAGATCTCAACCTCCAGCGTTTGCATAACTTTGGCTCGACCTCCAGCCAGCAAACTCTGAATTGCTCCATCAGCCAGTTTGAGTTGCACTTCGATCACACTTGGCGATTCTGGTTGCATCAGCCAACCTTGCTCGATCAAAAAGTTGGTTTGCTGCAAGCCCAGTTTATTGTACAAATAACAGGCCAGCGGGCCAGCAGCCATGCCAGTGCCTGCCTCCTCGCGAATGCCGTAGCGCGGCGCGAACATACGCGTGCCCGCCGAGCGGTCTGGCTGTTTAGTCGCAAGCGTAAACACATAGTAGCCAATCAAATCAAGTTGCTCGCTGATCTGTTGGATTTGCGCAAAATTTGGGTGCAATTCGGCAAGGGTTTGCTCGCTCGCCAGCCCAATAATCAAAAAGCTATTGCCGGTGTTGACCAAGGTTGGCAAACTGCCGCTCAGCAAGGCATCGCTACTGAGATTGAGCGATTGCAAAGCTTGTTGGGCGATGGGGTCGCTTCGCTCAAACTGTTGGTAGCGCGGTGCAACTTGCTGCATAAAGGCCTGATCATCAGCCACAATAATCTCGCGTAGCCCATCGATGGTTTCTTTGGAAAGCTGGCCCGCGGGCACGCGCTTAAGCTGACGCAAAAGGCTGAAGGTGGCAATTGTGGCGTGGCCGCAGTGGGCAATTTGGCGAGTTGGAGTAAAAAATTCAAGCTTAATGGTGGCAACATCCGATGCGCTGACAAAGGCTGTTTCCGATAAGCCAACCTGCTGGGCAACCGCCAATTTCTGTTCGGTTGTTAAGCCATCGGCCTGAAACACGACCCCTGCTGGATTTCCGCCGCGAGCACCATCAATAAACGCATTGACAATCTGAACTTCAAGCTGCATGTGGATTCCTTAACAACACAAGGATTTTAAAATGAGTATTCATCAAACGCACGCAGCCACGCCGATCTAGCCTGCGGCGCTAATCGGCGTGCGGCAATCTCCATTTTGAAGCTAGGTGGTTTTGGCTAATGGCGGCCTTTGGTGGCCGACACGCTATTGATTGTGCGTTGCAAATCGCTGAGTGTAAACGGTTTTTGCAAAAAGCCAGCCAAACCGTCATTCAACAACGGGTCAAGCATCGAATCGACGCTATAGCCACTCATCAACACAATCGGCACATCGTTGCGAATGGCGCGCAAACCACGGGCCGTATCGATGCCATTAAAGTGGGGCATCGTCAGATCGAGCAACACCAGCTGATATTCGTTGGCCTGCTCGCGAAAGGCCTTAATTGCACTCTGGCCATCACCAAATCCGCGCACAGTTCGGCCTAAACGTTGCAACATGCGCTCAGTAACCATCCGGACTGGTGGTTCATCGTCGATCAGCATCACCAGATTGTGCACTGATTGAACAACATCGTTCGATGCTGCGGGAGTTGGCTGTAAAATCGAATGTGGTGGTAATAACACCGTGACCTCCGTTCCCATTTGGGGTTGGCTCCACACGGCAATCGAGCCATGATGAGCGCGTACCATGCCTAAGACTGCGGCTAAGCCAAGCCCGCGTCCGGCAAATTTTGTGCTGAAATAGGGATCAAACATCAGCCCTTGGGTGTGGGCATCCATGCCAACGCCGTTATCACGAATACTCAGGGTGATATAGCTGCCTGCGGTAAGTTTGGGCAAGCCAGTAGCGGTATGCGGAGCTTGAGCATAGGTTTGGAGCTTGCTGGTAATTTGAATTGCGCCAAACCGATGATCGATCGCCTCAATACTATTTTTGAAGATACTCAAGATGATTTGGTTCAGTTGATTAACATCGCCCTTGAGTAGCCCCAATTGATCATCAAGCTCATAGGTTATGTTGGTCGTCGAATGCGCCTGCTCACTAAACGTCGGGGTTAGCTCACGCAATTGCGCATTCAGATCGACAGGACTACTGACAAAGAGGCTGCTTCCGGTATAGGCGACAATTTGCTGGGTTAGCTCTGTAGCACGAATTGCGAGGGCTTCGATCTCTTGCAGTTGCTGATAGATTGGGTGGGTCGGAATGAGATCGAGCAATCCTAGGCTAACATTGCCCCGAATGCCCATCAAAATATTATTGAAATCGTGGGCAATTCCGCCGGCGAGCAGGCCAAGACTTTTGCGTTTTTCGCGTTCGTTGGCAAGTTGTTGGGCAGCTTCACGTTGTTGGATGGCCGTATGATCGCGAATTACTATCTGTACCGCTGAGTTACCAGCAAAAGTTATGGGAATAATTGTCAACCTTAGGGGGATTTCTGAAGTTTTGGTTGGATCGTAGCGTAGTTCATGGCTCAGCGGCTGCTTGGTTGCCAGCGCTTGATCAAATAGTTTTTGCACGGTATTCGAGCTTTGATCAAGCATGCCTGCGAGATCGCTACCAAGAATTTGATAGCAGTTTTCAAAGCCAAGCAAGGCGATGCCAATCGCATTGATATAGACAATTCGGCCTGCCTGTTGTACCACAATCCCATCGGGCATGGCATCGAGCATGGCCCGATAATGTTGGTCGATCAGGCTATTTGGTCGCCAGAGCGCCGCTTGACCAAGCGCATTGCTCACATGGCGACACACATTGATCAACAGTGTTGCATCGGCTTGATTAAAGGTATCAACGATGCTTTCGATCATCAACACAGCCAATAATTGCTGCCCAGCCAACAGCGGAACGCAGATCGACGATTGGATATGCGGATGGCTGCGAATAAAATCGGGATCTTGATCCACATAGGCCACCAAATAGGCTTGTTTGGTGCGAGCGCAACGCCCAACAATTCCCTGTTGAAAGCTCAATTGTTCAGGATTATGGCCAAAGCCATGCTGGCATTGGAGTTGCAGCATATCGGTGTGGGCTGCATAAATACAAATGAAACTATTCGCAAAGCGCTCAGCAAGCACCGTTACAAGCTGGCGATAGAGCATATCCAACGGCAAATTTTGGCCTAAAATTGATTCAATCTTTTGCAGCAGCCCATCACGATCAACGTCGGGCTGAACAGCGTCGGCGGCATATTCATATTCATGACGAGCAGGATTAGGATGTGGGGCTACAGTCGGCTGTTCGCTGGCGTGGTGCGAGTCCATACGTCCTCCCCAAATCAGGATGGGACACAACGACAGAGTATAGAGGCATGGTTCCCGACAGTCTATAGTTCTTTTAGTGAGTCTTACCCATGACTTATTTCGCCCCACGCCTGTTGTAAGCGCCCAGTGATCGCCTGCCAATCGTAGTTGGCGGCCACGAAGCTGCGCGCAGCAGTGGCGAGGCGTTGCGCTAATTGGCGATCGTGGAGCAGTTTGAGGGTTGCTTGGGCAAATGCAGGGGGCGTATCGGCCAGCAAACAATGCTGATTTGGCACTAAGCCAGTTACGCCATCAGCGCCCATAGTGGTGGAAACGAGGGGAGTTTCGGTGGCCAAGGCTTCGAGCAATTTGAGCCGCACGCCGCCGCCCATGCGCATTGGCAGCACAAACACCGCAGCTTGGTTGAAATATGGCTGCACGCTTGGCACATTTGGCATAATGTCGATCACGCCAGGCTGAGCCAGTTGCAGCACCGCCGCAGTTGGTGCTCGCCCAACAATTAACAATTTGGTTGCTGGCCGTTCAGCCCGAATTAAGGGCAAAACTTCCTGCACAAACCAGCGCAGCGCATCGACGTTTGGTCGAAAATCTAAGCTGCCCGTAAAAAGCAGCGTATTGGGGTCGAATTGGCGGGTCTGGCTTGGGCTAAATTGCTGGCTATCAACGCCATTTGGCACTACATACAACTGCTTGGTAACCCCAATTTTTTGCAACATCGTGCGATCTTCTGGCGAAACCACATAGGTCTGATCCAGTTGGTTGCAAACCAGCCGTTCGTAGCGCGCCAATTTACGCCATTGAATCGCCGAATAGAGCGCAGCATGCCAGCGCTTGGGCTGTTGGCGGTCGGTTTGGGCGGCGCGTTGTTGCAACAGATATTCAGCATTCCATTGATCGAGGGTTGCGGGCACACCCCAACGTTGCGCTTGCAAGGCATATTGCGCCATCTCGATGCTTTCAGCTTGGACTAAATCAAAGCGATTGGTATTGAGCAAGCTGGCCAAGGCCGAGCGAAACATTGGCAAAGGCGCGCGCAAGGCCATATCAGGCAACGGCGAAGCGAGTGTCGTCCAAGCGCGTTTGGCAAGGCTGCGTTGCGGCGCAGGAATCAAGGTTAAATTGCAATATTGATTAAGTGGTTGAGCGGCGGCACTAGCTTTATGGCTTGGCGAGAGGCTTAAACACCATAATTCATGCTGGCTGCTCAGCTCGCGGATGAGCTGAAACATGCGTTGGGTGCCGCCACTATTGGCGGGGTAGGCAGGATATGGCGTGAGAAACAGAATCCGCATAGGTTACTCTGGGGTATTGCACAAAAAGAACTGACGATCGCGGCCTGCATGATAGGCAAATTGCTCGCCACCCACCTCTAACACCACGCGAAAACCAGGCGTAAGCACAGCCCGCCCAATACCGCCATCATCGGCACAGCCAAGATTGCTCGCAGGCCACGTAACGGCTTCATCAACCAGAACCTTAATTTGCTCGCTAGAAGCACCAAATTGAGTCTGATGCAGGCTGATCACAGTTTGCGCGTTGATAGACTCAGGCCCACTGGTCATGACTGGCTCCTGAATAGTAACAAATGGTGGGTTAGTTGATAAACGTTGATCAACATTGCCACAGCCAAGCAACAGCCATGGGCTTGCCAGCAGAGCGATGGTACAATTGAGTCGCTGTCGCCAACGACGAGAGCATGGATTTTTCATAGCCCAAAGGATACCACAAATGCGAAGTCATGCGATTGCCATTGCCAAAGCAGCAGGCCAAATTCTGCGCGATGGATTACGCAATGAGCGTCAGATTCAACATAAAAGTGCCAGCATCGATTTGGTGACCAATATCGATTTAGCCAGCGAAAAATTGATTGTTAGCAGCATCCACGAACACTTTCCCGAGCATCGAATTGTGGCCGAAGAATCAGGCGACGATGGCCGCAGCGCCGAATATTGCTGGGTGATCGATCCACTTGATGGCACAACCAATTATGCCCACGGCTTTCCCTTCTTCGCGGTTTCAATCGCCTTGTTGCATAACAATCAGCCAACAATCGGCGTGGTTTACGACCCATGGCGCGATGAATGTTTTGTCGGCGAGCGCGGAGTTGGCGCATGGCTCAACGATCAGCCATTGCATGTCACGAGCACCAACACGGTTGATGCAGCCTTGCTGAGCACTGGCTTTCCCTACACAATCCGCACAAATCCCGATAACAATATTGCTGAATTCACCAAGATTGTGCTCAAAGCCCAAGCAATTCGGCGTGGCGGGGCAGCGGCCTTAGATATTTGCTACGTGGCAGCTGGACGCAGCGAAGGCCACTGGGAACTTGGCCTCAAGCCGTGGGATACCGCAGCAGCAGCGGTTATTTTGACTGAAGCTGGCGGCAAGCTCAGTACATGGATTGGCGCAGAATGGAATCCATGGATTGATCGCTTGGTGGCGACCAATGGCGCGGTGCATGCTGAGTTGGTTGCGCTGCTACAAGCCTAATTCGATTTTTTAGCCGACAAAGCTCTTGCGCGGTGCAAGAGCTTTTTATTTCAACCAAGCCTAATCACCGGAATCACCGATAAAACACAATTCATGTGGCTGCTCGTTTTCGTAGGCAGTGATGATAAAACCTTGCCAGCGCTCATGATGGTCTGAAATAGCCGACTCGTGGGCGATCATTTGGGCTTTGGTCGGGCGGGTTGTGCCAAAAATTTCGCGTTGGGCTATTAGACTATTTGTAATGGTTCATTTTAACGACGGTTTGCCCGCTCACCCCCTAGCCCTACAAGGGTAGGTTGTTAAGATCCCCTCACCCCAACCCCTCTCCCACGTGGCGGGCGAGGGGCTTTTTATTGTGGTTCTTGCATGATTGGTAGGGAAAACGGGTGCTCCCCCTCGCCCGCGTTTTCGTGGGAGAGGGGGTTGGGGGGGGTGAGGGAATAACGTATTCAAGCTATTAAACTATTTGTTGTTCACGTTAAACTATGCGATCATCGAGCATAATGGTGATGAGATTCTCACTCTGAGGAGTTTGCATGCAGATTCAAGGGCAACGCTGTATGTTGCGCGATTGGCAGCTGAATGATTTGGCGATTTGGGGCGATTGGCTGCGGCCTGAACACGAGTGGCAACGCTGGGATGGCCCCTATTACCCAGGCCCAACGCTGGCTGAAATTCCAGCCTTGGTTGCCAAGAAGCGGGCAACAATTGAAGCCACCGAATGGCCCAACCCACGCATGAATTTGGTGATCGCCGACCCCGCAACCGACCAATTATTGGGCACAGTCACCAGCTATTGGGAAAGCATCGAGACCAACTGGCTGTGCTTGGGGATTGCGATTTACGATCCGGCGTGGTGGCAACGGGGGATTGGCCGCGAAGCCTTCAGCTTATGGATCGATTATCAATTTGCCCAACGCCCAGAACTTGTGCGGCTCGATTTGCGCACCTGGTCGGGCAACCAGCGCATGGCCAAATTGGCAACCGCGCTTGGTTTTCGTCAAGAAGCCTGTTTTCGCAAAGCGCGGATCGTCGCTGGCCACTATTACGATGGCTTAGGCTTTGGCATCTTGCGCGAGGAATGGCACGATTTTATTAAACGCACGTAAAAATAGTTCTAAAGAGCTATAGCCAATTCAGCCTAGCTCTGTGATAGTACCCTGCATCATTCTTTATTATTCAGGAGTATTTGTATGCAGGGTATTTCAGATTGGTTGCGCGCAAACCAGCGCTGGGTCATTATTAGTGCGCTGATGTTTGGCTTGGTTGGTTCGGTTGCTGGCCAAGCTCCAGCTGCGGTGGCTGGCGGCAGCATGAACTATCTGCCAGTCGTGATGTCCAACCCTATGCTTGATATTCACAATCGCCAATCGGTGGTTAATTTTTATACCAATTATTATAAAATTGGCATGGCTACAGGTTGGACGGGCAATGCCAGCACCTGTACACCAGGCACGACCAGCCAAGCCTTCCGCGATAATGTGCTAGCCCGAGTTAATTATTTTCGGCTTTTAGCAGGCATGGGCACAGTTACTTTTGATCCAGCGTTGAATGCCAAAGCTCAGCAAGCAGCCTTAATGATGAGCCGCAACCGCACCCTCAACCACTATCCGCCAAGCACATGGCTTTGTTATACCGCCGAGGGCAAAGAAGCTGCTGGTAAATCAAATTTGGCGGGCGGAATTACGGCCAATGGTGTTACCGCGATTGAGCTATATATGGACGATAGTGACGAGCCAACTGTGGGGCATCGACGTTGGTTGCTCTACCCACCAACGCTCAAAATGGGCACGGGCGATGTCGATGGCCAAAACGGCACAATTGACGCTAACAGTTTGTGGGTCGTTGGCAATACTGGCCCGCGCCCAGCAACTCGCACCGAATATATCGCTTGGCCACCAGCCGGCTTTGTGCCATTTAGCCATGTCGTCAAACGCTGGTCATTTAGCTTGCCTAGCGCCAATTTTGCCAATGCAACGGTTACGATGCAAAAAGCCAATCAGCCGCAAACCACCACGATTGTTTCGCGCAGCAGTGGCAGCGGTGATAATGCAATTGTGTGGGATGTTGCAGGCTATATCCACTGGCCTGCGCCTGCAACCGACGTTACGTACACCGTCAAGGTGAGCAATGTTGTCCACAACGGCCAAACCCGCTCATTCAGCTACCAAGTCACCGTAATTGACCCAAATCGTTAGGGCAGATGGGCTATAGCCAAAATGGCAAATATTTGTCAAAATTCATTAACGAATCAATCAATGGAGGCATGGTATGCAAGTGGCACAATACAGGCCGCGCAAGCGCTGGCTGGGTTTGGTTATCGCAAGTTTGGTGTTATTGGGCATGGTTGCCCCGCTTGCAGCCCAAGAACCCCAAGCAATTACTGGTGGCAGCACAACCTATTTTCCAGTCGTCACCTCGAACCCTGAGCTTGATATTCACAATCGCCAATCGGTTGTCAATTTTTATACCAATTTCTACTTGCCCAGCAATAATGTTGCTGATGGCTGGACTGGCAATCAAGCCACGTGTGATGCTGGCACAACCAGCCAAGCCTATCGCGATGCAATTCTGCTACGGGTCAATTATTTTCGTAAAATGGCTGGCCTCGCCGCCGTTACCCTCAACGCAAGCTACAACAGCCAAGCTCAACAAGCGGCCTTGATGATGAGCCGCAATAATAGCCTCAGCCACAGTCCACCAACCTCGTGGGCGTGCTACACCGCCGCAGGTAAAACTGCCGCTGGCAAATCGAATTTGTATCTCGGTCAAATTGGCCCAGGTGCGATTACTGGCTATATGCTTGATCCTGGGGCTGGCAATAGCTCTGCTGGGCATCGGCGCTGGATTCTGTATCCGCAAAATAAATCGATTGGCACTGGCGATGTGCCAAGCCGCAGTGGTTATGCTGGCTCAAATGCGTTGTATGTGATCACCAGCGATTTTGGCACGGCACGACCTGCCACGCGCACCGAGTATGTACCTTGGCCACCAGAAGGTTTTGTGCCCTATCAAGTGGTCTTTGGGCGTTGGTCGTTCGCCTTGCATAATGGCGATTTTACCAACGCAACCATTGCCATGCGCCAAGGCAGCACCAACATTCCAGTCACCAAAGAGCAAGTTGCCTTTAATATGGGTGAAAATACGATCGTTTGGATTCCGCAGGGCTACAACCATAGCTCAAGCTGGGACAATCCTGGTGCAGATACAACCTACACAATCACCATCAGCAATGTTCTGGTCAATTCACAACCACGCAGCTTCACCTATAATGTGACCGTGATTGATCCAAGTCGATAGCTCCGTTTTCAAATTAAAATTGCCAATTCAGACCGACAGTAGCCTTGAGTTGCTGTCGGTCGTGATCTGTGTTGGAGGTGCGTGTGGCTCCGAAAATTGCCTTTATTCGCAAGGGCCGCTGGCCGTTGGCTAATGTGCGAACTGCCGAAACTTTGCGTGCTCAATTTCCCGAATATGAACTCCGTGAGATCGATTTAATTCCTATCATTCGACGAAAGCCTGCACTGGTTGCCTTAAACGGCTGGTGGACATTACGTCAATACGCTGGCGATTTGGCTTTGCGGCGGCGCGGCCCCAAAGATGCCTTTTTAATCACCAGCTATATTTTCAAAGCTGTCAAGCATTTGGTTGCCGATTTGCTGCGCGATGATGAGTATGTGTTCAGTTTCCAGATGCAATCATTATTTGATGCCAGCGTGCCGAACATTCCGCATTTTGTTTATACCGACCATACCTTGCTGGCAAATCGCCAATATCCGGGCTTTAATCCAGCCTCACTCTATCACCCAGACTGGATGAACTTAGAGCCAACAATTTATCAAAATGCCAAAATAGTCTTTACACGCTCCAATCATGTTTCACGCTCGTTGATTGATGATTATCATTGCGAACCGGAGAAAGTGCGTTGTGTTTATGCTGGCAGCAATGCACCTGTCATCAGCGAAGCACCAGATCCAGCGCGCTATGCCAGCCAAAATATCGTCTATGTTGGGATAGATTGGGAGCGCAAAGGTGGCCCTGAATTGCTGCAAGCCTTCGCCCAAGTTCGGGCAGTTTATCCCAATGCAACCCTGACGATCATCGGCGCAACCCCGCAAACCAACCAACCAGGCGTTGAGGTGATTGGGCGGATTCCGGTGGAGCAATTGCCGCAGTATTACCAACGGGCCGCCGTCTTTTGCATGCCCACCAAGCTAGAGCCATTTGGCATCGTGACGATTGAAGCCATGAATTATTGGCTGCCCGTGGTTTCGACCAATCTTGGAGCCATGCCCGACTTCATCGAGCACGATCGCAATGGCTATTTGGTCGAGCCAGGCACAGTTGATCAACTAGCAACCGCCTTGATCAAGTTGGTCGGCGATCCTGAGCGCTGTCGACGTTTTGGCGCACGCAGTGTCGAAATTGCGGCCCGCTATCGCTGGGAAGCGGTCGGCAAGGCCATGCGTGAGGCAATTATCCAGAACATAGAACATAGAGCATAGAACATAGGGGCTGGGGATCGATTGTTGAGGGCGAGGAATCAGGAATTTGCTTTTAACGCAGAGCCGCAGAGAGTAAGCATCGGGAGCAGTGGTCAGGGTTCAGGGGTCAGGCTCTTGGCTTTGGGCGAACGGAAGCATAATCCCCATAATCTGTGTAATCTGTGGCGAAAAACTCATCCTTCGTGCTCTTCGCGTCCTTCGCGGTTTCAGCCATGCGTGGATCAAAACTCCCTAGCCCCTGAATCCTGCTCCCTGAACCCTCGGAAAATCATCACTTGACAAACTGAAATCTGCCTGCTATGCTTCGGCGCAGAACTTTTGATTTGTGGAGTTTGTTGCTATGTTCAGTCAACAATTGGTTCTGAACTTGAAAAAACGCAGCGCAAAGAAGCCAGGCAGCGAGTCTGGTTTATTGCGTCGCGTCTAAGCAACACTGCACGCGCTCAATAAACTCAAGGCTCGCCGCCACAAACGGCGAGTCTTTTTTTGTCCCAAACGTCGGTTTTGAAAGGATTTTCCCATGGCCACACTCAAGCAACTTAAACGGATTAGCCATCTTCACCGCCCTGCGGCAGTTCGCCCTGAATTGTTCACCGGATGTTCTTGCGGAAGGATTGTGCTTTCATGACCCGTCAGTTTGCAATTGTTGATACCACCTTGCGCGAAGGCGAACAATGGGCCAACGCCCACTTCAGCAGCGCAGATCGCCTAACCATCGCTAATTTGCTGGTTCAGTTTGGCGTTGAATATATCGAAATGACCTCGCCCTGCGCCTCGCCGCAAAGTGCGGCAGATTTGCGCAGCATTGCAGCCTTGCCACTCGGCAATACCAAGCTGCTGACCCATACCCGTTGCAACCTTGAAGACGTACAGCTTGCCGCTGAATGTGGCGTTGCTGGCGTAAATATCCTCTTTGGCACCTCACCCTATCTGCGCCAATGGAGCCATGGTCGCTCAATTGAAGCGATTTTGGAAGAAGTTGGCCCAGTCGTGCGTTTCCTCCAAGAACGGCAGATCGAAGTCCGTTTCTCCTGCGAAGATTCATTCCGCACTCCCTTGCCCGATTTGTTGCGCGTCTACCAAGCTGTCGATTTGCTTGGCGTGCAGCGGGTTGGCATCGCCGACACCGTGGGCATTGCCACGCCACGCGATGTTGAGCGGGTGGTTGGGGCAGTACGGAATGCAGTTCGCTGCGACATTGAATTTCATGGCCACAACGACGGCGGCTGTGCAATTGCCAATGCCTATGCAGCGCTCGAAGCAGGCGCAACCCACATCGATACAACCATTCTTGGCATTGGCGAACGCAACGGCATCGCCGCCCTCAGCGGCCTGATTGCCCGCCTCTACCTCTCCGAACCTGAAAGTGTTGCAGGCTATGCCTTGCCAATGTTGGCCCAACTTGATCATACAGTTGCGGCAATCTTGGGCATTCAAGTGCCGTTCAATGCCTGTATCACCAGCGAAACCGCCTTTGCCCACAAAGCTGGCCTGCATACCAAGGCTGTTTTGGCCAATCCCAGCACCTATGAAGCGATCGATCCCAATGCTTTTGGGCGCGAACGCAATGTGCTGATTGGTCATCGCCTAACTGGCCGCCATGCCTTGCAAAGCCGCGCCAACGCTCTCGGTTTGGAGCTGAGCGACACCACGATCATTGCGCTTGCAGCCCAACTCAAAGCTGCCGCCGATGATCAGCCGTTGACGCTCGATGAGGTGGATGCGCTGCTGCGCTCAAGCACCCTCCAAGCAGCCTAACGATTTTTCGAGCAGGTCATTGAAATTGTTATTTCAATGCCGTAGCTTGCTATACCTTGATGTGCCATTTTTCAGCTATTTTTGGGAGTTTTTGCAATGGGTCAGACATTTGCCGAGCAAATTTTGGGGCATGCTTCCGGTCGCAACGACGTGCAAGCAGGCGATATGGTGGTAGTCAACGTCGATTTGGTGATGATGCACGATAGCCTCTCGCCAAGCATTATCGAAACCTTGCACAACGAATTGGGTGCTGAACGCGTGTGGGATCGCGACAAAGTTGCAGTGGTGATCGACCATGTTGCGCCAGCCGCCACGGTGCGCCAAGCAGAGCAACAACAACATGTGCGGCGTTGGGTCGCCCAACAAAGTATTTCGCACTTGTTTGATGTTGGGCGTGGCATCTCGCACCCTGTTTTGATTGAAGAAGGCCTTGTGCAACCAGGAATGCTAGTAGTTGGCAGCGATTCGCATAGCACTGGTTATGGCGCGGCGGCGGCATTTGGCTCAGGCATGGGCACGACCGACATCGCGCTAGCCCTCGCCACAGGCAAAACCTGGTTTCGGGTGCCAGAAACCGTGCGGGTTAATGCAGTTGGTAATTTTCAACCAGGCGTAAGCGTCAAAGATTTTGGCTTGTGGGCGGCGCGCACGCTGCGAGCTGATGGCGCAACCTATCAAAGCGTCGAGTGGCATGGCGTTGATTTTCTTTCGTGGCGCGAACGTATGACCTTGGCAACCTTGTCGATTGAAGTTGGAGCCAAGGCCGGAATTGTTGCCCCAACTGGCTTGGGTGCTGAACATACTGTGCCAGCGTGGTTGCGAGTTGAGAATGATGCCCACTACAGCCGCGTTGTCGAATGCGATTTGAGCACGCTCGAACCGCAAGTCAGCGTTCCACATTATGTCGATAACGTCGTCGATTTGGCTGATGTCGGGCGGGTTGCGGTCGATGTGGTCTATCTTGGCACCTGCACCAATGGCCACTACGAAGATATGGCCGCTGCCGCCAGCATCCTCAAGGGGCGGCGTTTGGCTCCGAATGTGCGCATGATTGTGGTGCCAGCTTCGAGCGAAAGCCTGCATCGTGCTGCTAGCGATGGCACGTTGGCAACCTTAATTGCTGCTGGGGCGACGATCGGCACGCCTGGCTGTGGCGCATGCATTGGCCGCCATATGGGCGTGTTGGCTCCCGATGAAGTCTGCGTTTTCACTGGCAATCGCAACTTCCGCGGACGGATGGGCAGCCCAGGAGCCAATATCTACTTGGCCTCGCCCGAAGTGGCCGCCGCTACCGCCATCACCGGCTACATCACCCACCCGCGCAATGTGCTGCAAAGCACTGAACAAGCAGTTTTCGCCTAATTTTTGCAATTGCACAGGAGTCAGCACTATGCCACGGATTTGGGTTTTTGGAAATGATGTCAACACCGACCAGATGGTTCCAGGCCGTTATGCTCCCTACATGCTGGGCGCAAACGACGATGTGCGGCGCTATGCTTTTATCGAAGCGCGGCCCGATTTTGCCCCCAACGTTCAGCCAGGCGATTTGATTATTGCTGGACCAAATTTTGGCTGTGGCTCAAGCCGCGAGTATGCGCCCTTGGCCTTGAAGCGCTGTGGGGTTGGCGCGATTATCGCTCCACTGTTTGCCCGCATTTTCTTCCGCAACGCCTTGAACTTGGGCATTCCCTGCTTCACCGCCGATATTCGCGAGCAAGTTGCCGATGGTGATGTTGTGGATTTTGATTTGGCTGCTGGCCTGATCACCAACAATGCCAACCAGATTCAGCTGCCACCACCAGAAGGCTGGATGCGCGAAGTTTGGGCTGAAGGCGGAATCGTGCCATTTTACCGCCGCCATGGTCGCTTTCCGGCGACAGGAGCCTAAGCATGACCAGCTTGTGTTTGATTGCTGGTGATGGGATTGGCCGCGAAGTCGTGCAAGCAGCCCGCCAAGTGCTCGAAGCCTTGGCCGTTCCTGCCCAATTTGTCGAGGCCGAAGCAGGTTGGAAAACCTTTCAACAAACTGGCAACGCCTTGCCCGAACAGACTTTAGCTGCAATCCAAGCGGCCAACGCAACCTTGTTTGGCGCAGTTAGCTCGCCATCGCAACGAGTTGCTGGCTATCGCAGCCCAATTGTTGGCATGCGCAAAGCCCTCGATTTGTATGCCTGCGTGCGCCCTGTGCAAACGCCGCCGTTGGCCAATGCGCGGGCTGGAGTCAATTTGGTGGTGGTGCGCGAAAACACCGAGGGTTTGTATAGCGGCCAAGAAACCCGCGAGGGCGATGAACGGGCGACAGCGCAGCGAATTATCACGCGTCAAGCCAGCGAGCGAATTGTGCAATGGGCAGTGCATTATGCTCAGCGCACTGGCCGCCGCAAAATAACCATCGTGCACAAGGCCAATGTGTTGCGCGAAACCTGTGGTTTGTTCCGTGAAACCGCGCTGCGGGTGCTGGCCGATGCACCTGATTTGCAGGTTGAAGAAATGTTGGTTGATAACGCGGCCTATCAATTGGCGCGTGCGCCCGAACGATTTGAAGTGCTGGTCACCACCAATTTGTTTGGCGATATTCTCTCGGATGTGGCCAGCGTGTGGGGTGGCGGGCTTGGCTTGGCGGCTTCGGCCAACTACGGCACGCGCACGGCGGTGTTCGAGCCAGTTCATGGCAGCGCACCCGACATTGCCGGCCAAGGCAGCGCCAATCCATTGGCAACCTTGAGCGCTAGCGTGTTGATGCTCGAATTTGTGGGCTTGAACAGCTACGCCGAACGCTTACAAACCGCGATTCAAGCAGTATTAGCCAATGGGCCATACACGCCGGATCTTGGCGGCACAGCCACAACGGCTGAGGTGGTGCAGGCAGTGATTGACCAGTTTTGATCCACGAAGAGCACGAAGAGCACGAAGGCCAGAAACCACGAAGAACGCGAAGAGCACGAAGGAGTGAGAAATGAAGGATGAAAGGCTCTAGGCTTTTGGCTATCAGAATAATTTAACTCCCCTCGCCCATCGGATGGGAGAGGGGTTGGGGGTGAGGGGACTTCTAGCCCCCGACCACTACCCTTGAAACCACGAAGGACGCGAAGAGCACGAAGATGATGAGGCTCTAGGCTTTTGGCTATCGGAATAATTTAACTCCCCTCGCCCGCGTTCAGTGGGAGAGGGGCTGGGGGTGAGGGAATATCACCCCTAACTAAATAAAGGAATTAAACAAATGAGCGCACAATGCCCAGAATGTGAAGGAACGATCGCGTTGGCAGCCGATATTTTGGATGGAGAGATTGTGCCATGCCCCGATTGTGGCGCAGAACTCGAAGTCGTCAGCCTGAACCCAGTTGTTTTGGAATTAGCACCTGAAGTCGAAGAAGACTGGGGCGAGTAAGGGAGTTATGGCAATGCGTGTAGGTATGTTGTGTTCCCGAATTCGGGTTGAAGAAAAGCTGCTGATCAATGAATTTGAGCGGCGCAATGTCCAATTTGAACGAATTGATGATGATCAGACATGGTTTGATTTAAATGCTTTGCAAGCTAATCGTCAAGTGCGCGCGCAATTTCCTGATGTGATTATTGAGCGTTCGTTGCACCATGGTCGGGCCTTATACACGCTCAAAACTTTGAACGATGCTGGCATTCCAACGGTCAACAATTATAACGTGGCCTTGACCTGTGGCGATAAATTTTTGACGACCCAAGCCTTATTGCGCAACGGCGTGCCATCGCCGCGCTGTTTGCTGGCCTACACCCAAGAATCGGCGCTCGAAGCAATTGAAAGCTTGGGTTATCCGGTGGTGTTGAAGCCAGTTATTGGCTCGTGGGGTCGCTTGGTCTCGAAGATCAACGATCGCGAAGCTGCCGAAGCAGTGCTCGAACATCGCGACACCTTGGGCAATTATCAGCACGCAATTTTCTACATTCAAGAATATATCAACAAGCCAGGTGGCCGCGATATTCGGGCGTTTGTGGTTGGTGATGAGTGCATTGCGGCGATTTATCGCACCAGCGGCCACTGGATCACCAATACTGCGCGCGGCGGCGCAGCCTCGAATTGCCCTATTACGCCAGCCTTGGCCGATATTTGCATCGGCGCGGCCAACGCGGTTGGCGGCGGCGTGGTTGCAATCGATGTCTTCGAAACTGCTGAAGGTCGCTATTTGGTCAACGAAGTTAATTACACCATGGAATTTCGCAACAGCATTAGCACAACTGGGGTGAACATTCCCGAACGCATTGTTGATTATGTGCTAGCTCAAGCACAATAGTTGGCGCGCTGTAGCCAAATTGAGGTTGTTATGCTTTCAGTTTCGATCGTTGGTGGTTCTGGCTATGTCGGTGGTGAATTGCTGCGTTTATTGTTGGGGCATCCCCACGTCGAGGTGCGTCAGGTCACCAGCGAACGCTTAGCAGGCCAATATGTCTACAGCACCCACCCCAATTTGCGCGGGCGCACGGAGTTGCGCTATAGCCCACAAAGTAGCTTGGAGCCGTGTGATGTGTTGATTTTGGCCTTGCCGCATAGCTCGGCTGCCAAAAACATCGAGCATTATGCTGGCCTTGGCCAAGCAATTATTGATTGTTCTGCCGATTTTCGCTTGCGCGACCCCGAGGCCTATAGCCGTTGGTATGGCGAAAAACACCCAGCCCCGCACTGGCTTGAGCGCTTTGTCTATGGCTTGCCGGAGCTGTATCGCGAGCAAATTCGCTCAACCCGCTATGTCAGCGGCGTGGGCTGCAATGCAACAGCGATCAACTTGGCGCTCTTGCCCTTGGTCAAGGCAGGATTGATCGATCAAACCAAGCCGGTGGTGGCCGAAGTCAAGGTTGGTTCGTCCGAAGCGGGCGCAGTTGCCAACGATGGCAGCCATCATGCCGAACGCTCAGGCGTGGTGCGCTCGTTCGCCCCAGTTGGCCATCGCCACACCGCCGAAATTATGCAAGCGCATGGCCTTGAAAATGTGCATATTTCGATCACGTCGGTGGAAATGGTGCGCGGTGCTTTGGCTACTTGCCATGTATTTACTCAAGGCTCGGTCAACGAACGCGATCTCTGGCGAGCCTATCGCGCTGCCGCCGCCGAACAACCATTTTTGCGGATTGTCCATGATCGTAGTGGTTTGCACCGCCATCCTGAGCCAAAAATCTTGGCTGGCAGCAATTATGCCGATATTGGTTGGGCACTTGATGAAGCGACTGGCCGCGTGGTGGCGCTGTGTGCCCTCGATAACTTGATGAAGGGCGCAGCCGGAGCCGCCATCCAATGCTTGAATCTGATGCATGGCTTCGAGGAAACAGTAGGCCTTGAGTTTACAGGCTTGCATCCGGTGTAAGAACATAGAGCATAGAGCATAGAACATAAGGGTCAGGGGCTAGGGGTCGGGGGGTCAGGGGCCTTTCAAGGGTAGATTTTCGCTGCAAACCACGGATATGCTGGTTCATCGGTGGATGAATGACTGCCGATCCATGCCCTTGAGGGGGTGCAGGGGGATTAAAGCCCCCTGCGTTTCCCGCCTTGAGGCGGGACGGAAGGGTGGTGATCACCCATGATTGGAAAAAACCTACCCTTGAAAGGGGTCAGGAGCTGGGGATCGGGGGTAGGGGATCAGGGTTTCGAGGATATTAAGCTGGATTTTAACGCAGAGGCGCAGAGCGTTGATAAGGATGAAGGATGAGGGATGAAGATCAAAGGTAAATCTGTGCAATTTGTGGCAAAACCTCAACCTTCGCGATCTTCGCGTCCTTCGCGGTTTCAGGCTTCGTGCCCTTTGTGCTCTTTGTGGATCAAATAAGGAACAACCATGCTTGTGATAAAAATTGGCGGCGCGGCGGGCATTGATTATAGCAATCTTTGCAACGATATTGCCCAGCTTGCCGCCCAAGGCCAACCGATTGTGCTGTTTCATGGTGGGTCGGATGGAGCCAACACGCTTGGCGAGCAGCTTGGTCATCCGCCGCGATTCATCACCTCGCCGTCGGGCCACACCAGCCGCCAAACTGATCGCCGCACGCTCGAAATTTTTATGATGGCGACAGCCCTACTCAATCGCCAGCTGGTTGAGCGCTTGCGCGGCTTGGGAGTCAACGCTTTCGGTTTATCGGGCCTCGATGGTGGCTTGCTGCAAGGCAACCGCAAAACCAATGTTCGGGCGGTCGAAAACGGTCGGGTGCGCGTGATTCGCGACGATTGGACGGGCAGCATCGACCAAGTTAATCGCGATTTATTGCAAATGTTGCTGAGCACTGGCTATCTGCCAGTCATCGCACCATTGGCGGTCAGCGCTGCGGGCGAGCCATTAAATATTGATGGTGATCGCGGCGCGGCCAGTGTGGCAGCTGCACTCGAAGCCGAAACCTTGTTGCTGCTAACCAATGTGAGCGGCCTATATCGTAATTTTCCCGACGAAAGCAGCCTAATCGAGCGTTTGCCACGAACGGAATTAACTCACGCCAGCGAAAAACTCGCCCAAGGCCGCATGAAGAAAAAATTACTGGGAGCACAAACCGCGCTTGAGGCTGGCGTGCGCCGCGTGATAATCGGCGATGGCCGCAGCGAGCAACCAGTCAGCGCCGCGCTCGCAGGCAATGGAACAATTATCGAATAGGATTTGGCAGGAACAAACAATGACTGAACAACAACCTTTTGCCAGTTTGGAAGCTGCTCATAGCGCGGGCGTATACGCCAAGCGCCCAATTACCTTGGTACGCGGCAGCGGCGCAACCCTCTACGACGATCACGGTCTGGCCTATCTCGATTGTGGCTCAGGAATTGGGGTTGCCAACATTGGCCATTGCCATCCAACGGTGGTGCAGGCAATTGCCGAGCAAGCAGCCACCTTGACGGTTTGCCCCGAAGCCTTTCATAACGATCAACGCGCCTTGTTGCAAGCAGAGCTTGTACAATTATTTCCTGCCGAATTTCAACGGGTATTTTTGTGCAACAGTGGCACCGAGGCCGTTGAGGCCGCCTTGAAATTTGCCCGCATGGCCACAGGTCGCACGGCAATCGTCGCAGCCATGCGTGGCTTTCATGGCCGCACCTTCGGAGCCTTGAGCGCCACCTGGGAGAGCCATTATCGCGAGCCGTTTATGCCGCTCGTGCCCGATTTCAGCCATATTCCCTATAACAATATCGAGCGCTTGCAAAGCGCAATCAACGAGCAAACCGCTGCGTTGATTATCGAAGTTGTCCAAGGCGAAGGCGGCATTCGGCTGGCAACCGCTGAATTTTTGCAAGCAGCCAAAACAATTTGCCGCGAACGCGGAGCATTGCTGATTCTTGATGAAGTGCAAACTGGCTTTGGCCGCACGGGACGCATGTTTGCCTTCGAGCACGTTGGCTTAGAACCAGATTTGGTTTGTTTGGCCAAGGCCTTGGGCGGCGGCATGCCAATGGGCGCGGTCGTAATCAACCAACGAGTTGGCGAATTGGCGATTGGCACGCATGGCTCGACCTTCGGCGGCAATCCCTTGGCATGCGCGGCGGCGCGGGCTGCGCTCAGCGTGATTCGCACCGAACAATTGGTTGATCAAACTGCCGAAAAAGGCGCTTGGTTATTGGCTCAATTGCAAGCGATTCGTTCGCCCAAAATTCGCGAAGTGCGTGGCTTGGGCTTGATGATCGGCATTGAACTCAAGGAGAAAGTTGCGCCCTATCTGCAAAAATTAATGAACCAGCATCAGATTATTGCGCTGAATTCTGGCAGCAACGTGTTGCGCTTGCTCCCACCGCTGGTCATTTCGTGGGCTGAATTGGAGCGTGTGGTGGCAACGCTACGCAGCATGTTCGAGGAGCCAGTAGCATGAACGATCACCAAGCTTTGCAATTAATTGAGGCCATGGTGGCAACGCCCAGCGTTTCTGGAGATGAGGCCGCGCTTGCTCAACTTTTAGTCGAACAGATGCACCACGCTGGCTTTGATGCGCATGTTGATGTAGTTGGCAATGCAGTTGGGATGCTTGGCGACGCTGCTGAAACCGTCGTGCTGCTTGGGCACATGGATACCGTGCCCGGCCAGATTCCAGTCGTAATGCGCGACGGCGAGTTGTGGGGGCGCGGTTCAGTTGATGCCAAAGGCTCATTAGCGACGTTTATTGCTGCTGCCGCCCGCGCTCATGTCGAGCAACGCTTGGCCTATCGGGTGATTGTGGTTGGTTGTGTCGAAGAAGAAATTGCATCATCAAAAGGTGCGCATTTTGTAGCCCAAACCATGGCCGCGCCAACGTGGTGCATCGTCGGCGAGCCAAGCGGCGCAGACCGCCTAACCTTGGGCTACAAAGGCAACTTGCGGGCACAAATTCGCATCGAGCAGGATGCGGCTCATTCTGCCCACGCCAGCCAAACCGCCGCCGAGCATGGCTGTGAATTGTGGCAAAGCATCGCCCAGCACGCCAATGAGTTTAACCAAGGCCGCGAGCGAGCCTTCGATCAACTGTTGCCAAGCCTTGTGCGCATCGAATCTGGTGGCGATGGCCTGTGCGATTGGTGCGAGTTGCTGGTCAATGCCCGCTTGCCCTTAGATCTTGATCCGGCAGCCTATACTGCGCTGCTCCAACAATTGTTGCCCAATTATGCCCACTTGAACATTAGCGGCGCAACGCCAGCCTACAGCAGCGAGCGCACATCGAGCATAGCGCGGCGCTTTGGGCGGGTATTTCGCGCCAACGGCCAACAACCGCGCTATGTGCAAAAAACTGGCACCGCCGACATGAACGTGGTTGGGCCAGCCTGGGGTTGCCCTGTTGTTGCCTATGGCCCAGGCGATGCAGCGCTCGATCACACGCCACACGAACGGTTGCCGTTGGCCGAGTATTTACAAGCGATTAACGTGTTGACCGCTGTCTTGAGCAACGAGTAATTATTCTTGAATTAGCTCCAAACTATTGCCATCGGGATCAGCGACGATTGCTGCTTTGATGCCGCCCTCAGTTGGTGGAGCGACGATTGTGCCACCATGCTGCACGGTTTTTTCGAGCGCTCTGGCTAAATCAGGTACGCACACGTGAAATTGCAAGCGGCTTTGTTCGGCCACAACTCCAGCAATCGCGTTGGGGCAAAGCAACAAAGGAATATTAACCAAAAAACCTTCATAAAAAGTATGTTCGCCATGCTTAACTTTGCGAAAATTGGTAAACAACACAGCATTATAAAAAGCCGCCATTTGTTCAATATTGCTAGCGGCAAGCGTTAATTGAGTAAATGAAATTGGTGAATGCATTGCGTTCCTCACATATGTATCGTTGCATAATTGTCTTTTGCCCTAGCCCATGCTACCATAGGCCAAGCCCAAACCAGCTATGGCAGCACTCCAGAACGACTTTAGCAGCAGCAAGTCTGATTATTTCTAGCCGCATTAATTTCAAATAAACGTTATTTTTATTGTTTCGATTGCAGACCTAGAGTGGCCTAGTATGTGGAGGATCGACGATGTTTAAAGAGTTCAAGGAATTTGCTTTCAAAGGCAACGTGCTCGATTTGGCAATTGCTGTGATCATCGGGGCCGCCTTTGGCAAAATTGTCACGGCCTTGGTTGATACTATTTTGATGCCATTAATTGCCGCGATCTTTACTAAACCAAACGTTGCTGGATTGCAATTTATGGTTGGTGAAACTCCAATCGTCTATGGCATTTTTGTCCAAGCAGTAATTGATTTCTTATTGGTAGCCCTCGTCTTGTTCGGCGTTATCAAAGCAATTAACATTACCCGTCGCAAGCAAGAAGCAGAAGCACCAGCCGCGCCACCACCAAGCGAAGAAGTGCTCTTGCTGCGCGAAATTCGCGATAGCTTGCAAAAGTAAGATTCCCTCACCCCAACCCCTCTCCCGTCCAACGGGAGAGGGGCTTTAATGCCGTGGTTTTTGCATGATTTGTAGTGAACATTGGTGCTCCCCCTCGCCCGCGTTTTCGTGGGAGAGGGGGCTGGGGGTGAGGGAATCTTTACGGCTCAAGCTCAATCTGCCAAATTGCCCCTTCATGCAATAGCAAAAACTCAGTTTGATTCAACGCCTGCAAATCACTCACCAAACGTGGTTGGCCAGCAGCATCATTAATTGGATAGACCTGCGTTGGCGACCAATAGACCAAGCTATTGCTATCCAAGGCCCGCACCAAAACCCCATCGCGATACCACACCAATGGCTCGACCCCCAAATTGGTGGCTTGAATCGAATTCAGGCTTGGCTCATAGACCCGAAAATCATCGCCCAGATAATAGGCTAAGGCTCCGCGCTTGTTCCAAAGCAGCTTGGGTGTGCTCGTGCCACGCTGGCTTTGATCGAGCAACTGAATTTGATTGGTTTGCAGATTATAGAGGTGTAACTCTAAAGCAGCTTGGTCGCGCACTTGCACCAACAAAGCTAGTTGATCGCGATTAGGGCTAAGTTGCAAGCCGCCAGCTACCAACTGCCGCTGGGGCAGGCGAATAATCACTTGTTCTTTGCTCGTACCACCAACTTGCATAATCCGCAGGTCGCTATCACCGGCTGCATAATACAAGGCACTTTGGGTCATCAAGGCTGCTTGCACCAAGCCATTGGTCGAGGTCAGAACGTGCAGTTGTTGGCCACTAAATGGCTCGATCGCTTGCAACAGATCAGGCTCTTGTTGCGAACGCCACAAAAGCAAGGCCCCATCACTAGACCAACTCAACGCTTGGCCTTGATAGCGACGACTAAGCTCGATAAAATTCAGCCCTGGCGCATGCAATTCAAACTGATCTTGGCTAATCGATTGGGTAATGAGCCATTGTTGGCTTGGCGCAAGCGGGCCAAATTGAGCACGAATAACGCCATTCGCCGCTACCAACAATTGATCGCTAGGGCTAAGCGCAGTGGTCGGGCTGGCGGTTGGGGTGAGCAACGGCGTTGCCGTCGCTGGATTGCTGCTCGGCGTTGGACGAGCGGTGGCCCGCACCACGAAACTTGGCGTTGGCCGCAACTCCAAGGTCGGAATAACCACAGCGGTTGGTTGCTGCTGGGCCAAATCACACCCATACAACAGGCCAATTAGTACCAAAACAATATAGAATCGTTTCATATCACCATGCTATAATAAATGCTGGAAACGGTTATCAGCAACAGGCAGCCTATGACGAATGATCCAATCATTGCGACCGCACCACGACTTATAATTCGTCGCTGGCAACGGGTAGATTACCAAACCATGGATCGCTGGCCACCTTTCACCGAGCCATTGAGCAGCATTTGGAACTTACCAGATCGGGTGACAATTGGCGGCGATTGGATGAACGACATCCGGCGAACCTATGCGATTGTTCTGCGTGATAATACCCTAGTTGGGCGAATTACGTTACGCAACATTGATTCGGCTAGTGGCTCGGCACGGCTTGGGATTACAATTGGCGCACCCTACGTGAGCCAAGGCTATGGCACCGAAGGCTTAGCCGCCTTTCTTCAAGCATTTTTCAGCACTCTTGGCTTTCAAACCATGGTGCTCGATGTGGCTTCGGTTAACGAACGAGCTGTACGCTGCTATCGGCGGCTCGGCTTCCAATATAATGGTCATCATTGGCGTGATGCTGGCTGGCGTTTTATGCAAACGCTCGATCAAGCCACCCGCGAACGTATCGCCCCCTTTATCAAGGAAGGTCGTCACGGGGTGTGGGTACAATTTTACGACATGACGCTCGCCCGCAGTGATTGGCAAGCGGCTCAACATCGGTCAGTTATCCACGTTAATCAATAAAAGAGGAAGCAGTATGTCGCTGATTGCAGGAAACTTGGCAGTTGTTCAAAAACTACTCGACGGTGCGCAAATGGCGTGGGGCATTTATGGCGGAGCTGCAGCTCACTTCTATGGCAGTCGTCGCCCAATTAATGATATTGATATTGTGGTGCCAGCCAACATGCTGAGCGAAATTGCGCGCTTGTTGCAACAAGGCCAAAAAGCAGTGCAATACGATGGTGGGCGCATTTTATGGCGCGGCATTATTCTGCAAGAAGATCTGACGATTCGCCAAAATGGTGCTGTTTACCCGTTTGTGCTTGATCAACCAATGATCGAACGTCTGCAACGCAAACCATTGCTTGGCTCGCGGGTGCTCTTTTTGGCTCCCGAAGATATTTTGGTGCACAAATTAAATTTGTATCGTGGTTCAGACCAACAACGCTTCGATATTGTCGATTGCGAAGGCATTATCAAGCGCCAACAACTCGACCTTGAATATCTGAGCCAACGCCTGCAAAGCAGCAACGCTACTGCCCTCGTTACCCCACGCATCGCCGAAATGGGCGTAACACTGTAAGCTTAAAGGCATTGTGGGCTACATTGCTCAGAATGCCTTTTTAATTGAACCCTGACCAATAGAACATTGCTTATGCTAAAAACAACTCAACCTCAACATCCGATCGCCTGGACTTTAGGCAATTGCTTGCTCTTTTGCGGCATGTATTTGTTGTTGTATGTTGGCGGCATGTACGCCGACGATTTTTACAATCAACAAGCAGCCCGTGGCGATAGCACGCTGCCACTCGCTGCACCAATAATTGCCACTCCTGAGCCTGAACTTGGCGCATTCCAAGCCCCCAATTTAAACGCCAACCAGCCCAGCGATCAACCAATCGCCAACATGCCAAGCGACCATTCAAGCATCAGCCGGATTCAAATTCCGCGTATTGACGTTGATCAGAAGGTGATTGAGGTTGGTTGGGAATTGATCGATGGCGTGGCAACATGGCAGGTTGCGAAATACGCCGTTGGCCATCATCAAGGCAGCGCCAACCCTGGCGAACCAAGCAATATTGTCTTGGCGGGCCATGTTGGCGGCTCGGCTCCTGTGTTTGATCGCTTGATTGAAACCCAGCCAGGCGACCAAATTGTGTTGTATAGCAATGGTCAGCAATATCTGTATGTGGTGCAATCCAACGAGCGCGTGCAAGAGGTTGGCGTTTCGGCAGAACAACGCCTGACCAATGCTGCCTATATGAACCCAACTGCTGATGAAACCATTACCCTGATTACGTGTTGGCCGCCAACTGGCCCAAACGCCTTCGATCAACGGATTATTGTGCGCGCCGTTCCCTACACCAGCGCTTTGGAGCATCCAGCAGGCAGCAATTGGCAAATGCGCTAAATCACGCTGCAACAAAATTTTATAGCCTATCGTCAGATGAACAGCTATCGACAATTCTGTGCCATCACGAAGGGGCTAACACCATGACAAAACGAACATTAGGCTTGCTGTTGATTGGAGCAGGGATTATTGCACTCTTCAGCAACATTGGGAATGGCTTGTTTGGCCGCGACCACTACGATTACGATGAGGCTTGGCGCACAGAAGTAGCGCATAACCTCAATCAAGGGAGCATTGATTTTAACGAGAATATGGCCGATTTTCATGCCGATATGAGTAATTTGCAAGCTGACCTAAGCGATGTTCAAGCAGAAATCAGCGAAGCTGTAAACTCACAATGGCAAGATAATGCTGCCGAATTTCACGAAGAAATGGCCAACCTGCGCGCCGAAATGCAAGATGCCCAAGCTGAGATGTATGATGCTCAAGCTGAAATGCGTAGCGCAATGCCAGCCAACGGCTTTGCAGATTCACGCTTCGAGCATGGCCCACGCCACCGCGATGGCGCACCATTCGGCTTCTTGCTGTTTCCCTTATTAATTGGTGGTGGGATCTTCTTGTTGATTCGTCGTCGCCGCATGGTCGTACGTCGCCACCAAGTTCATCACTTCTAATTTAGCGTTTCGAGCCTATTCAAAAGCCCCTGCAATGACGGTTGCAGGGGCTTTGTTGCGCTTAGAAAATAGTTGATGTGGCTGGCAAATTAGCCAAGAACGCGATTAAGATTATCTTCCAATTTTTGGCGTAAGTCGCGGCGCACTTGCTCGCCAGTTGCGGGCGTGGTCAGTAAGCCAGCCACAATCCCCAAGATAAACGAGCGTAGACCAGTCCGCGCGCGGCGGCCCTTGCGACCAACCTCGGTGGTTACTTCACCAGTTTTATGGGCGATTGTTTGGGCTGCTTGCTGGGTCGTTTCACCAACGATATGGGCAGCATCTTTGGCGCGCTCACCAACAACTGAGGCGGTTTCTTTAGCGCGCTCGCCGACAACTGAGGCTGCATCTTTGGCCCGTTCACCGACGACTGAGGCCGTTTCTTTGGCTCGCTCGCCAACGACACTAGCAACATCCTTCGCCCGTTCGCCAACGACCGAGGCGGTTTCTTTGGCACGACCACCAACAACCGAGGCTGCGCCTGCAACTGCTGGAATAACGGTTGCGCTTACATCTTGGGCCTTGGCGCTCACGGTTTGGGCGACCGAGCGCAAAGCATCGGGCGCATGCTCACGGGCTTCTTTGGCACGTTCGCTGGTTGTTGCCAAAAATTCTTGCACAATGCCACTCAAGCGTTGCACCAAATCGCTGGCTTGATCACGAGTATCAGCGCCTTTGCTGCTAGCCACATCAACCGCGCGATGGCGCAAATCGTCTGCTTGTTCAAGCACAGTTTCGCTGGTGCTGCTCAAACGATCGCGTACTTCATTCAAAATGGTTTTAGCCTTATCAGCTAAGGTTTCGCCTTGATCCATCGCCTGTTCGCGCACATCGGCCAAACGGCTACGGGCATCGGCGCTTTTGCTGCTTGCAGCTTTCACCGTTCGATGACGCAAATCGTCTGCTTGCTCAAGCACGGTTTCGCTGGTGCTGCTCAAACGATCGCGCACTTCATTCAAAATATTTTTGGCTTTATCGGCTAAGGTTTCGCCTTGATCAACTGCTTGATCGCGCACATCGGCCAAACGGCTTTTGGTTTGGTCGCCCAAATCGTTGGCCCGATCGCGGCTGGCGGCAGCAACCGCAGCTAAGCCAGCAGTTGCGGCGCTCAACAACGAACTACCTTTATCGCGACCTTGGGCGGCTTTTTTGCCAAGTTGGTCAACAGCATGTTCAACTTGATCGCGGCCAGTTTCTAGACTCGCATTCAAGCGTTGATTGGCGTTCTTGCCAGCTTTGCGCAATTTCTTTTGCTCGCGTTTCAGCTCTTTGCGGGCTTGTTTGCTGAGGCTATGCAAATAGCTATTGGCATCGGCAGCCCGATGTTCAACTTGATCGCGGAGGTTTTCGGTGAGCAAGGCGACTTTTTCGCCCAAGCTGGTTGGATGATTGCGGCGGCTGCGTGCGCCCAATACCCCACCAATCACACCACCAGCAATCAGCGCGGCAGTTAATAATGGTTGTTCTTTTTGCTCATTCATAATCAATAACTCCTTTGCTCTTATGATGCGAGCACGTATCTGCCGAACCTATAGCAAACCCTATACCAAGCGTTTGATCCATAGGCTATCGGCTATGGGCTTTTGGCTATTGGTTTAGGAGTTTTGAACCGCGAAGGCTGAGTTTTTTGCCTCAGATTGATCCACGAAGCGCACGAAGCGCACGAAGAACCGTAACCACGAAGGACGCGAAGGCTTGAGGGATTAGGGATCAGAAAGTTTTAACGCAGAGGCACAGAGGATAAGGCTATAGGCTTTTGGCTAGCGGAGAATGGATGGGTTGGCAACAGGCGATTGATATTGCACGGGATACCGATCCCCAGCCCCTGAACCCCGACCCCTAACGCGGCAACCACGAAGGACGCGAAGATCGCGAAGGCTGAGTTTTTTGCCACGAATTGCATGAATTGCATGAATTGCATGAATGAGAATTATTTTAGCCACAGATTGGCACAGATTATTAGGATTATGTTCCAATAACCCATCGCCCAAAGCCAATAGTCAAGAGCCTTTCATCCCTCATCCTTCATAATTCATCCTTAAAAGAAAGAGGACCGAGCTACTACTAGCCCGATCCTTATGCTCTATGTTCTATGTTCTATGTTCTTAGTTCGTTACAGTTGGAACAGGGCTACTTGGTGGGCTGAGCACACTTGCAGCAACCCAGCCACGGCCTGTGCCATCGGGCAACTGAATTTGATACCAATCGCCTGATTGGCCAAGCACTTGCACGCTATCGCCAGCCTTGAGCTGGGCAATCGGGTCGTTATTGGTATTTGGGGCAGGCCGCACATTGGCGGTTGGGGCAGTTACGCTAGCGGTTGCTGGAGCCACGGTTGGCGTAGCAGCAGTATCTACCGTCGGCGTTGCCTCAGCCTCATCATCTTCTGGGTCTTCGCCCTCAGCTGTATCTTCGCTGACCGGAGTTGCAGTTGGCAAAATTGGCGTAACCGCCGTGCCCCACGCTGCATGATTTGATTGATTGAGCGCGCCACGCACGGTCGTAATGCGTTCATTGGCCCAAAATAAGGCGATAAACGCTACTGCAACTAATAACGCAATTCGAATTGGGTCGGAAAGCCGCAGGATGGTGCTACTGCGTTGCATCTCGCGTAGCGCCGCAGCAGCGCTGGCGGCGACTGGCTCGCCCCAACTGGTGCGGCTACGATCATCGCGCGCAACCCGTCGCAAGGCCAGCAAGGCCCGGCCATCGCCAACTTTGCCCAAGGCCCGCACGGCAGCCCAACGCACATTGCTGTTAGGGTGATTCAGCGCTTGGCTCAAGGGGCGGCTGGCCCGACCATCGCCAATTTGGCCCAAGGCTTCGGCGGCTCGATAGGCCCGCAACCACGGATATTTTGGATCAAGCGCTTCGATCAGCAAAGGAACTGCTTGCGCCCCCAAGCGAATCAAATCGTCTTCTGCTCGTTCGTGGTTGGGATCGTTGGCGTTATCTAAGGCGACGACCAACTGGCGCAATTGCGCATCGGCAACCTGTGGCGGAGCTGCTTCGGGCCGGGCCTGCGATGGCTGCGGCTGGCGCGGCTGTGATGGTGGTACTTGATCAGTCATATCAGCGAATCTCGAATATGCATTAATTAATAAGGATGGTGTTGCCAGCACTCAGGCCAATTGCAACCCTCGCATTGTACCAGAGAAAGCAAGTTCAAATATCCACAGCACAATCCTGACCAGCAAACCAATCACTAGCGCGGCGCTTTGCCAATTGAATCAAATGGGCTATCCAAAGCGAATATGGTACAATTGATCTATATGCAGCCCGTTGGCGCGTTCGCAAACGGCTGTTTTTTTAGGGCAAACACGAGAGTTTATGCTGCTAGAATTATTTATTGCCGATTTCGCAATTATTGACCAAGTACGCTTACAATTTACCCCAGCATTTAATGTGCTGACTGGTGAAACCGGAGCCGGTAAGTCAATTATGATTGATGCCCTCGGCATGTTACGTGGCGAACGGAGCGATCCGAGTTTCGTGCGTGCTGGTAGTAATCAAGCTCGCGTTGAAGGCATTTTCACGCTCGCCGATCGCCCAGATATTCTGCCAATTTTAGCGGAATATGGCCTTGATGGTACTGATGATGATCAGATTATTCTGACCAGAGAAATTCACGGAGCCAGTGGCCGGAGCGTCGCTAGGATTAATGGTCGTGCCGTGAGTAGCGCTGTGCTGCGCGAAATTGGCGGACGTTTGGTCGATATTCACGGCCAAAACGATAGCCAAACCTTGTTTAACGTTCGCACCCATGCCGAAATGCTCGATCGCTATGCAGGCGTGGTTATCGATCGTGAGCAATTGAGCCAACAGGTGATCGCGGTCGAAGCAGTACGCAGCCAAATTACAACCTTGCGCAACGCCGAAGCCCGCCGCATCGATCGCATCGAAGAATTAACCTTCTTGGTCGAAGAATTGACCAACGCCAAACTGATTGCTGGCGAAGAAGCAACATTAACCAACGAGCGGAGTTTGTTGCAAAACAGTGCCAAAATTACTGGCATGGTCGATACGATGTATCGTTTGCTGCGCACTGGCACGCCTGCGAGCGAGCGCCGAACCGCAACCCGTTCGATTGTCGATAGCCTTGATGATGTGACGAATGTCTTGAGCGAGCTGTTGCGGCTTGACCCAAGCTTGGCAGCGCTCAACGAGCAAACTCTCGAAGTGCGCTATCGGCTCGACGATGTGATCGAGGGCGTGCGAGCGTATCGCGATCGTTTGGAATTTGAGCCAGGCCGGCTGGAAATAATTGAAGATCGCTTGGCAGAGCTGCGCGATTTGGCCAAAAAATACCGCGCCGCCGATGCTGCCGAATTGCTCGAACGCTTGACCAACGCCAGCGAAGAACTCGAAACCTTGCACTACAGCGCCGAGCATATTGCTGAATTGGTGCAACAAGAGCAACAACTTTTAGCCAGCATTGCAATTGCAGCCGCTGAACTGAGCAGCCGCCGTCGCCAAGCAGGCGATGAATTGGCCGAACGGATTGCCGCTGCCATGGCCGATTTGGCCATGCCGCATGTCAAATTCCATGTGCAACTCTCGCAACGGCCAGACCCACAGGGCGTTTTGATCAATGAGCGCCATTTGGCCTTTGACCGCACGGGGATTGATCAGATTGAGTTTTTACTCAGCCCCAACCCTGGCGAGCCGCTCAAATCATTGGCCAAAATTGCCTCTGGTGGTGAATCGGCGCGCTTGCTATTGGCCATGAAATCGATTCTTTCGGCGGTTGATAGCGTACCAACCTTGGTTTTTGATGAAGTTGATGTGGGCGTTGGCGGTCGGGCTGGCCATGTGGTCGGCGAAAAATTGTGGGGCATTAGCGATGCCCATCAAGTGTTGTGTATTACCCACTTGCCTCAAGTTGCAGCCTTTGGCGATTGTCATTTTGCAATTGCCAAACAAGTTGTCAATCAACGCACCCAAACCTTTGTGCACCCACTGAGCGAGCAAGAGCGCATCGAAGAATTAGCAGCGATGCTTGATGGAACACCGGTGAGCGAAGCCAGCCGACGCTCTGCAAGCGCCATGCTAGAACGTGCTGCCAACTACAAACTGGCAACCAGCAATTCATAATTCAACAATATCCATGCCTTTGAAGGAGTCTGCCTTGGATTCACGCGAGACAACGATCAGCCTGTGGTCGCGGCGGGTGATGGAAGCCTGCTGGCTACTGGCTTTAGCAATGATCCCGATCTATTTTAGTTTGCTTAGTGACCGCCACTTTGAGCCAGATAAAGCGGTGGCCTTGCGTTCCATCGTGATGATCCTTGGCGGTGCGTGGATTATCAATTGGCTTGAGCGCGGCCAAGTGTTTCGTTTGTGGCCACGCTGGCGTGATTGGTGGCGCTCGCCGCTGGTTGCTCCGGCAATTGTCTATGTTGGGGTCTTTTTCTTTACGACACTCACCTCGGTCTTGGTCTTTACCAGCTTTTTTGGTGGCTATAATCGGCTTCAGGGCTTCTACACCAACTTCTCGTATGTGGTGGTGTTTGGAGCGATGTTGGCCCATGTACGCCGCCGCGAGCAACTTGAGCGCATTATTACGGTGATTGTGGCCACAACCTTGCCTACTTTAGGCTATGGTTGGGTCCAATTTCAACGCAGCGATCCCTTGCCATGGGCTGGTGATACCGCAGCGCGGGTTGCCTCAAGCATGGGCAACTCGATCTTTGTGGCTGCCTATTTGATTCTGACGCTACCATTTATGCTCTATCGCTTGATTACGAGCTTGATGGCCACCAAACGCACTGAGACCGAAGGCGCAAGCTCGGTTGGCTTAGATGCAGCATGGTTTGTTACCTTGGGCTTGCTGCCGCTTGGTCAATTAAGCTTGTTGTATGCCACGCTCAAGCTCGGAGCCTTGATTCAAGCACCATTGCTTGGCATTGGCCATTGGTGGATCTTTCCGCTGGCGGTCATTGTTACCAGCAGCACGTTGCCCTTGATTTCGTGGGTAACCAGCACCCGCAACCGCAATGATTGGCGCTTGTATGTGCCTGGCGGCTTGATTTTGTTCTACATGCTGGCGCTGGTTATCGGCGGCTATTTAACTGCCGATCAGTGCCAAGGCCAGATTAGCAAAACCTGCTACAACCTCGATATGGCTTCAGCAGATCGCGCCAGCAACTTCCGCACCTGGTTCTTGTTGGCGATGGCGGCCTATTTTGGCTTTTATGGCTTGGTTGTGGCCTTGCCACGCCGAATTGCCGCCGCACCCCATGCCTTGGTGCAATGGCTCAGCGCTGCGGTGTATGCTGGCCTCAGCATCTTCACCGTCGTCATTATCTTCTTTACCCAAAGCCGTGGGCCACAAATTGGCATGTTTGTCAGCATCTTTGTGTTCTTTACGCTGTTTTTGTTGCAAGGGCTACGCAGCACCAGCTTCAAACGGCTTTTTGGCGCAGCGCTCAGCGCTTGGGTCGTGCTTTCATTGGCAAGCGCTGCCTTCTTGGTAGTGCTCAATACCGATTCGAGCAGTTTTAGTGGCTTGCGCCAAAGCAACCGCTATATCAACCGCTTGGGCAACTTGCTGGAAACCGATGGCGGCACTGGTTTGGTGCGGGTGCTAATTTGGCGCGGCGATGAGCATACCAAAGGTGCAGTTGGTTTGGCCTTGAGCAACCCGCTGCGCACCGTCATTGGCTGGGGTCCCGAATCGATGTTTGTGGCCTACAATCCCTTCTACCCGCCGCGCTTGGCCAATTATGAATCGCGTGGCGCGTCGCCCGACCGTTCGCACCAAGCCTTGCTTGACGAATTGGTGACCAAAGGCGCAATTGGGTTGTTCAGCCATTTGTTCTTGTTTGGTTCATTCTTGATTCTCATGCTGCGCTTGCTGCGCATTCCACGCTTGGTCAATCTTGGCATTACAACCGTGTTTATGCTAGGGATTGGACTATTCTTCGCCGTCTTTTTGAAGAGCCTAGAATTAGGGTTGATTGCTGGCGGTGTCGGCTTGTTGGTAGTTGGCCTCGCCATATGGCTGGGCTATGCCAAGCCCTTGGATGAACCAATTAGCTTTGGCTGGCAATTATTGATTATCACCGCGCTTTCGGCAGTGGCAGCCAATTTTGTCGAAACCCTGTTTGGGATTCCGATTGTTTCATCATTGTTGTATACCTGGGTGATTATGGCAGTTGGTGTGGTTGCTGGTGCGCAAGCAGGAGCCTTCCAGCTTGGCAGCAAGCCTGCGGTTGTGGCTGCCACCCCAGCGATCGAAGAAGTGGCTGAAGCAGCGCCGGCCAAAGCTGGCACCAAACGCCAAGCAGCCCAAAATGCTCGCCGCACAAGTGGCAATCGTAGCCGCACCAGCAGCGGCGTAACGGGTGCAGCTCCAGCCCGCATTTTGTATGCAGTGGTTGTGCCGATTGTCTTGCTGTTGGTTTGGTTCCTCAACCTCGATAACATTTTTGCCGATATGCGCTATTTGCAGGGCAAACAATTTATCGACCAAGGTCAAGGCCTCGATCAACATCTCTTAGGCTTTGCAGCGATTCAAGATGCGGTTGAGCATGCACCAAACGAAGATCTCTATTTCTTGATGTATGGACGGGCCTTGATGACCTTGGCCACCGATTTGAGCATCGAGCAAAACAAGTTGGTGAGCGAAAATCAAAATCAGGCTATTGCCCAAGTGCTGAATAGCCGCCCGCTGCCCAATGCAGAGCTGGACGATTTGCCCAAAACTGAATATAGCATTGCTGGCATGCAAACTACTGCCCGCGATTTCCTCACCAAATTTGGGCCGTTGCAAGTGTTGGATTATGCTCGCTTGGCCTTGGAAGAGGCGCAACGGCTCAATCCACAAAACAAAGATCACCCAGCCAACTTAGGCCGTTTGCATTCATCGTGGTTCCGCAACACCGAGCAAAGCGACCCAGAAGGCGCGCGCAAGCATCTCGATGCGGCAATCGAAGCCTACAAACAGGCCCATACCATCGCGCCGCAGGATGTGGAATTGACAGGCCAATGGGCAATGCTCTATCTGTATCGCCAAGAATACGATACAGCGATTGCCGAATTGAGCAAGGCAACGACGCTTGATCCGCTGTGGGCGATCAATTTCATTCGCTTGGGCGAGGCCTATCGGCGCAAGGGCGATTTGCAAAATGCCGCGCAAGCCTTTGCCAACGCCTTGGCCCTTGATCCACGGGCACTCAACAACAGCGGCTTGGTTGACGTGGCCGAATTGCCTGCTGAACGCAGCGAACGGATTCAAGCAACCTTTGCCTCGATGCAAAGCGATCCAGCGGCGTTCGATAGCTTCTTAACGGGCTTCGAGCGGGCAATCGCCAGCAAACCAGGCGATATGTCGTATCGCCAGATCTATACCCAAGTCTTGAGCGATAGCAAGCGCTATGATGCTGGCTTGGCCCAAGTTGAATTGGCTTTGGCTGAGATGGATAAAATGGGGGCGCAAGACCCTACGTTCAACACCACCTATGCTGATACCAGAACCGGCTTTGAGCAATTGCTCAGCTTTTTTCAAAGCCAACAATAACTGAGTCCAATCAATTCCAACCCCTCTCCTGCATTGCGTGGGAGAGGGGAAGCGTTATTTTCGCATGGCTCAACAATATTAACTTTCACCAAGAGAAGCTATATGAGTGTTTCGCTGGCCCAAATCTTCCTCATTTTTCTTTCGGCGCTCACCATGTCGATTGTAAGTACACCGCTGGTTCGGCGCTTGGCAATTGCCGTTGGCATTATCGACCAACCCAATGCGCGCAAAGTCCATACTAATCCAGTGCCCTTGCTTGGCGGCTTGGCAATTTATGCTGGGGTAATGGTTACTCTGCTGATTTGGGATGAACAATTTATTCTGCGCGAGTTGGCGGCCATTTTGGGCGGCGCGACGATTGTGGTTACCTGTGGCATGCTCGATGATAAATGGGGTTTATCAGCCTCATTAAAATTACTGGGCCAGATTATTGCCTGTTTTGTGCTGATCTTTGCTGGCATTCAGGTGCAATTATTCGCCTCGCCAGTGCTGAATGCTATCATCACAATTGCATGGGTGGCGGGCATCTCGAATGCAATTAATTTTCTCGACAATATGGATGGCTTATCAGCAGGTTTGACTGCGGTAGCATCGGCCTTCTTTTTGCAACTTGCGGTCTTGAATGGCCAAGTGTTGGTAGCAGCGCTCTCGGCAGCAACGATGGGCGCGTGCATGGGCTTTTTGCGCCACAACTTCGTGCCCACCAAAATCTTTATGGGCGACACTGGCAGCCTGTTTTTGGGCTTTATTTTGGCAGTGCTGGGCATCAAGTTGCGCTTTCCCAGCAACAGCATCATCGTCACTTGGATGATTCCAATTGTGGTGTTGGGCGTGCCAATTTTTGATACCTCGATGGTGATTGTGGCACGTTTGCGCCGGCGGGTAAACCCATTCAACACGCCAGGCAAAGACCATATTTCACATCGGTTGGTAGCGCTGGGAGCTTCCCGCCGCGAAGCTGTGTTGATTTGCTATATGCTTGGCGTTGGCTGTGGCATTACCGCGACGATGTTGAGCAAAGCCGATGTGCAGGAAGCCTATGCTCTTGCAGGCTTGTTGATTACAATTGCAGTTGTTGGGATTTGGTTTTTCGAACGCTATGCGCGCTATACGCCACCCAAATAAGCGCGCACAACAAAGCCCATGGTTTCTGCTCCCGCAGCCGTAACCATGGGCTTTTTGGTTTAAGCAGCGACCTTTTGTGATTCCCAAGGCAAATCGAGAGCTAGGCGTGAGGCAGTCACCAAGGCAGGCTTGAGCAAAAGCTTGGGACCATAGGCCATCCAAACACTTTCGTCGGTAACACAGCGATACGATCCATCATCAACGAGTTCCAATCGAGCACCGCAATCGGGGCAGCGGCGTTCTTCGAGCGAACGATTTTCCATGACGGGCCTCCTTGTGTGGGTGGTGTGTCCGGAGTTGGCGGAATTAAAAAATCCCACCCCCCGGATAGAGGAGTAGGCGATCATTGCCCTGTCGTATGGCCACGCTGCCATGTGTTAAGCTGTAGTATACATGGATTTAGTAAATTGACAATCGGGCTAGCGCAGTAGTTCTATGGCCAGCCTAGTTGATGGAGGGTTTTGTAATGTATTGTCTCCAGTGTCGCCAGCGGTTGGAGCCACGTTTGCGCGGCGGACGCGAACGCTTGAGTTGCCCTGATTGTGGCTGGGTCTGGTTTAATAGTGCGCCAGCTGGGGTTGCTGCCGTCATCCAAAACGAGCTTGGTGAGGTCTTGCTAGTGCGGCGGGCTGGTTCGTTTCGGCCTGGCTTGTGGTGTTTGCCCTGTGGATACCTTGAGCACGATGAGGAAATGCGCCAAGGCCTCGCCCACGAAGTGCTCGAAGAAACGGGCTTGCATGCAGAAATTGGCGAGGTTATCGCCGTGCATTCGAATCTTGATCGCGAGCCGCCGTATCCGCTTGGGGTTTGGTTGCAGGCCACGGTCAGCGGAGGCAAGTTGCAGGCTGGCGGCGATGCAGATTTGGCCCAATTTTTTGCCCTTGATCAACTACCGCCGCTAGCCTTTGATCACGATGCGTTGGTGTTAGCTCAATTGCAGCAGCCACGTGATGCCAGCATCGCAACGTTAACCACAGAGATGAATGAGTTTGTTCGCGCGAAGGGTTGGTACGAGGCGAATTCAAAACGCCCGCAAACGCCACGCAACTTGGCCATTTCGCTGACCCTCGAAGCCGCCGAAGTGCTCGAACACCTGCAATGGCGCGACGAAATTGTTGATCAAGCTGAATGGCAGGGCGAGTTAGCCGATGTCTTGCTCTATTTGCTGCAATTGGCCGATACCACCAACGTCAATTTGGTCGAAGCAGTGCGCGCCAAATTGCGCAAAAATGCCAATCGGGTGTGGGATCAACCAGCTCAGTAAGTGGCAAAAATGAGAGAATTAAAACTATTTAATGTCGTTGATTGACAGCAAGCAGCAATATCCGCTATAGTTAAACCAGAACTTGTGTTCTATCACAAATACAAGTTCTGGATGAAGGAGGTATTGCGCATGAGTCAGCAACCGGATCAACAACAGCAAAATCGGCCATTGCGGCTGATGTTTATGCTTACAATGGTGATAATGTGTATCACTGTGACGGTTTTGGTCGTGCTTGGGCGTGATGTTGCCCAGCTTGTGACCGTTGTGGCAGCTTTTGCAGCTTTAGGTGCATTGCTCTGGCCAAAACATTAACCAAACCTTGCTGTAAGGGTTACTCCTTGCAGCAAGGTTTGTTGCTATTTTTAACAATCTTGAGCCAATAATTCCAGTTTCAGCGCAATACCTTCATTCAAGCCTAGATTGATTCGTGGTAAATTCACCCTTGGCAGTTACGAGCCAATTGCGTATACTCATACGACATTCCGCCAAACGCAACCTCTACCAAGAAAGGGTTTCCGAATGAAGCCACGATTTTTTGCGCTTGGCAACCAACAACTGCATAGCGCTGCGCTGAAGCAGCATCCTGCAAGCCGCCGGATTATTGGCTGGATCAGCCTCTTTGTAGTTTGTTTGTTGCTCATTCTGTATAGTTTTAGTCAATTTGATCATATTCCGTTGAGCACGCTTACCCGCGACCCCGCCGATATTACGGGCGTGCCGTTTTATTTTGGCATTCTTTCAACCTTGGGTGTGATGCTCTGGTCGGCAGCAACTGGCATTTGTGCAGTTGGCTGGTTATTGCTTGAGCCAAGCCATCCGCAGCGGCGTTTTTTAGCGGCCTCAGCACTCTTGTCTGGTTTATTGACCCTTGATGATGCTATTTTACTCCACGAACGGGTGTTTCCGGTGCATCTGCATATTCCCGAAAATTTGGTGCTTGCCAGCTATTTAGGCCTAGGAATCGCCTATCTTTATTATTTTTTGCCACGAATGTTAAGCACAGATTATGGCTTGTTTCTGATTGCCGCCGGATTTATGGGCTTATCGATTGTTTTTGATGTGATTATGCCCTTTCATGAGCTAGCCACCTTTACCGAAGATAGCCTTAAGTTTATTGGGATTGTCTTTTGGTTGAGCTATTTTGGGCGCACTGTCCAAAGCACTTTAGCTTACGCCAAACGCCAAAGCTAACCCAACGCAATGCTCCTACTCAAAGCGCCGTTAGAAGCACGGCGCTTTTGCTTGGCTGCAAACTCTACAAGGAACTGATTATAATACGTTAGCATTTATTCAAATGACGTAGGATGGTCGCTTTGGGCACTGCGTCGATGAGACATGAGGATCAGCATGGCAAACGAAACGCAACCTCAATCTAACATCGTTGAAGGATTAACTGGGCGCTTACCATTCTTGATTGGTGGTTTAGCTGGTTTTTTCAGCTTGGTCTTGTTTATGCGCATTCGTTATATGCTGCATGCGAGCGCGCACCAACTTGATTTTGAAGGCATTCAGGCATGGCTGATCGTCGATATCGTAATTATGTTGATCATTGCGCCATTAGCGCATACGCTGAGCCATGTGCTGGGCTTAATTGGCCAAAAGCAGCCATGGAAACTCCAACGCCGCTTGCTCTATCCGCGCGTTCGCCCAACGCAGCCACTTTCTCGTCGTCAAGTTATCGGCTATTTACTAGCGCCCTTGGGCTTGAATGTACTGTTGTTGTTTGGCCTCGTAATCGAGCCGCTTGCGGCCTACCTCGCCTTATGGGGTGCGGTTAATCTCGGGCTAACCACCAACGATCTTTGGAAGGTCTTGGGTGTTTGGCGCTTTCCGCAAACTAGTTCATTTGTCGTTCACCAAAATCATCTTGAGCGAACGGAGGCGCAACGTGGATAAGATTTGGTTTGTTGCCCGCCGCGATTTGCTCTATCACGTTCGCAAAAAGGATTTTTATTGGTCAACCTTGGGCGTGCCTTTGCTGATTGGTGCAATCTATTTGTTTGCCCAACTCTTTGGTGGCGATCCGTCGGGCCAAACCACCGCCAGCCTGTTTATTCCCGACAATGATCGCGATCACAGCATTGGCATCGTTGATCAAGCGGGCGTAATTAACCAGCATTTCGAGGTTATTTCGCCAACAACGGTGCTACAATTTGACGATCAAGCCACTGCTGAAAGTGCCTTGCGCCAAGCGCAAATCGAAAGTTTGTTTCTGATTCCTGCAGATTATCAGCAATCGGGAATTGTGACCCGTACCACGCGCACGGCCAGCATTTTTGATCAGGCTGATACGAATGCCTTGCGCACCTTGTTGGCAGTTAATCAACTGCGCTCGCCACATATCGATTTTGTGCCACTTTTATTCGAGCCAATTAGCCTGAGCAAAGCAGAAGCTATTGGCAACAATGTGCGGGTTGCGGGCAATCTGAATCAAAATTTTGCTGGCTCGATGGTGCCAATCGGCTTTGCCATGGCAATTTATATTTCAATTTTTATGGGCGCAAGCTTATTGATGCAAGGCATTTTGGAGGAGAAAGAGAATCGCACGCTCGAAGTGCTGCTGACCTCAATCTCGCCGCGCGAACTCTTGACTGGCAAGATGGTTGGCTTGGGCATTGTGGCCTTTATTCAATTGGGCTTTTGGGCCTTTCTGGCAGTTGGGGTTTTGCGTGGTCAAGCAATTCGCGCAGCTCTCAACCAAGTACAAATTGAGCCATTGACCTGGCTGTTGCTCGGCATCTTTTTTCTGCTCGGCTATCTGTTTTATGCCAGCTTAACCGCAGGGATTGGGGCAATTAGTCCATCGATGCGCGAATTATCGCAATTAATTATTTTGGTCAGCGTTCCGGCGATGATTCCATTGATGTTTATCACCTCGCTGCTGAGCAAGCCCAACGGCACTTTAGCATTAATCCTCAGCATTATTCCCTTCACTGCGCCCTCAACAATGATGCTGCGTTCGGTTATGACGGTTGTGCCGCCATGGCAAATTGGGTTAAGCATTGGGTTGCTTGCCCTATCAGTTGTGGCGACGCTCAGCCTAACTGCACGTTTATTTCGGGCCACGATTTTGTTACGCGGCAGCAAATTTTCCTTACGTGGATTATGGCAGGCATTACGCTAAATGTGGAGGCATTGAATGGAACCAATTGTGCATGTTGTGCTAGCGTTGTTGCGGCGCGAAAATCAGGTGTTATTGGTGCGCCAGCAGGGCCAAAACGGCAGTTATTGGAGTATTCCTGGTGGCAAAGTCGAGGTTGGCGAACATTGGCTCGAAGCCTTTGCCCGCGAGGTGCGCGAAGAAACAGGCTTAGTTGCCGCGCCCAGCACTTTAGCCTATATGTCGCAAGTTTATTTGGTTGGCAAGGCCCAAACTGTGGTTTTTTGCGCCTTCGAAGGCACAACCGAGGGCGAAATCGCGATCAACGATCCCGATAATGAGATCGAAGAATGTGCGTGGTTTGATCTGCACGAGATTCCGACGATGGTGCAAGCGTTGCGCTGGCCAAGCACCCGTCTGCCATTGCTCGATTATCTGGCGGGTAATGTCGAGGCGGGCCGGGTTTGGGCCTTTCGCTCGAATGAAGACAATAGCGAACAATATTTATTGCAGGCAATTTGATTGGAAATCCCTCATCCCAACCCCTCATTACAAGGGTCGTTGTTAAGATTCCCTCACCCCCAACCCCTCTCCCGTGGCGCGGGCGAGGGGCTTTAACCTCGTGTCTCTCTCCTAATTCTTTGGTGAACCACGGCTGCTCCCCCTCGCCCGCATTCAGTGAGAGAGGGGGCTGGGGAGTGAAGGAACTTCAACTAGCCACGCAAGAGCGATTGCCCGCCATCGATCCAGATTTCGGTGCCAGTGATATGGCTTGAGGCTTCGGAAGCCAAAAAGCCGACCAACTGGGCAACTTGCTCGGAGGTTCCAGGCTTGCCGTGGGTCAGCGGAATATCGCCCTCGGGAAATTCGGCGGGCACTTGCACCCGTTCAATTGCCCGTTTTTCGGTGCTTTCTTCGATGCTAGTTTCGATTGCGCCAGGGCAAATCACATTGACGCGAATATTGAATTGCCCAAGCTCCAAAGCCAACATTTTGCTCATGGCAACTTGGCCCGCTTTGGTCGTTGAATAGGCAGTTGCGCCAGCGTTGCTAAAGGTGCGCGTGCCGTTGATCGACGAGGTAACAATAATCGAGCCGCCTTGTTTTTTGAGCGCTGGCACGCTTTTTTGAATCGTCAAAAAGGTGCCAGTTAAATTAATATCTAAGGTTTTTTGCCATTCTTCGAGCTTTAATTCCTCAATTGGTGCCCACACGCCGTTAATTCCCGCGTTGGCAAACACACAATTCAGCTTGCCCCATTGTTTAAGGGTTTGATCAACGGCTTTTTGCATCTCATCGGGGTCGCTAATATCGGCAATGATGCCTAAGGCCTCGCCACCAGCCTTTTTAATCGCTTCAACCGTTTCGTTTAGCTCATCTTCGGTGCGGCCAAGCGCGGCGACTTTAGCGCCATGCGCCGCTAAATGTAAGGCGGCTGCCTTGCCAATGCCCGAACCTGCACCCGTCACCAACGCCACCGTATCGTTTAAATGCATGAGTCTGCTCCTTCATTCAGTTCACAATCTTCACAGCAACCTATTGCAAGTTGCGTGCAAAGAATCCGCCTTGCGACTGAGGAGCACTCCATCATGCGATGGGCTAGCTTTTGTGGCCAGCGGCTTAAACTGAGTTGTACTCACCCACCCAATCCATGCTAGAGGAGTCCACGGTGCCAATTATTGATGTTCGTAATTTAGGCAAAACATATCGCACGATTGAAAAAGAAGGCGGGGTCAAAGGCGCAGTTAAGGCCCTCTTTCGGCCACAATATCGCGAAAAAGTGGCTGTCCACGATTTAAATTTCCAAATTGATGCCGGCGAAATTGTCGGCTACATCGGAGTTAATGGCGCTGGCAAATCGACCACAATCAAAATGTTAACCGGCATTCTTTACCCAACCACTGGCTCGATTTCAGTTCTGGGCCACGATCCACAACGTGAACGGGTGGCCAATGCGCGCAATATTGGCGTAGTGTTTGGCCAGCGTAGCCAGTTATGGTGGGATTTGGCGCTGATCGAATCGCTCAATTTGGTTGCCAATATTTACGAAGTTGAGCCAAGCCGCTACAAACAATTGCTCAGCCATTTTGCTGAGGTTTTAGAGCTTGATGAAATATTAAAAACGCCAATTCGCTCGATGTCGCTAGGCCAGAAGATGCGCGCCGAATTAGCCGCAACCTTTATTCACGAACCCAAAGTGGTCTATCTCGATGAGCCAACAATTGGCCTCGATGTGATGGTAAAACAGCGCATTCGCGAATTTATCAAAGATTATAACCAAACTCACAATACAACGGTGATGCTCACAACCCACGATTTAGGCGATATTGAGCAGCTTTGTTCGCGGGTGATTATTATTGATGCAGGCAGCAAGGTCTACGACGGCCCATTGAATGCGATTAAACAGCAATTTGGCAAATTTCGCACAATTACCTTTGAAACCAATCAACCAATCGTGAGCGTGAATTTGCCGCCAGCCTGTGAGCAACTGAATTTAAGCGAATTCAGCCTAGAAGTACGCTTTGATCGCAGCCAAATCAGCGCCAGCCAAGTGGCAAACGCTGTGATGCAGCAGCTTGATGTAGCCGATTTTACGCTCAACGAGCCAGATTTAGAGAGCATTATCAAGCATTTATATCAGAATCCGACTGCTTATAATGAGGTTGGCGCTCGTGGATAAACTCTATTATCGGCTGCGGACATACCGTAGCGTGGTTGGGATGAATATTAAAGAAATCCTCGCCTATAATTTTTGGTTTTGGTCGCAAGTTGGTGCCCATATCTTACTTACAATTGCCTATATTTCATTTTGGAAAGCACTGTATAGCGAACGTGATTCAATTGCCGGATTGGATATGCAACAAACCCTAACTTATATCATCTTGGCACGCATTGTTATGCCACTGGTGCAGTGGGGCTATACCCAAGAATTTGGCTTTTGGATTCGCGAAGGTACAATTTCAAGCGAATTATTGCGGCCTGTCGATTTTCAAGAACGAATTTACATTGGCCATCTAACCCGCACGTTTGTGTCATTAGCACAGCAATTAATTGTGGTTGGCAGCCTTGCACTATTTGTATTTAAGATTAGTTTACCAACTGATCCCTTGGTTTGGCTCAGTTTTCTGATTTCGTTATTGCTTGGCTGTAGTATCTTGTTCTGCTTCGATTGGATTTTTGGCTGTATTGCTTTTTATTCAACCGAAGTTTGGGGCTTGCAAGTGGTGCGTGGTTCAGTGCTACTGCTATTTAGTGGCGTGCTTTTGCCATTAACTATGCTACCAACAGCATTACAAACGATTGCCAAATGGTTGCCATTTGCCCAAAGTGTTTCGGTTCCTGTCTCGATATTAAGTGGCATGACTCCATTAAGTAATCTTGGCAGCATTTGGCTCCAACAATTGGCTTGGCTTAGTGTGATGTTTATCCTTTCACGCTTGATGTTTAATTTCAGCGTGCGCAAAATAACTGTACAAGGTGGATAATAATGCTCCGTTATACAAAACTTTATTGGTATTTTGTTATCCAGCGTTTCAAAATTTTGATGGAATATCGGCTTAATTTTTTTATTGGCTCGATTTCAACCGTACTCTTTCAAGGAGCAAGCCTCGTTGCGTTATGGGCAGTTTTACGTCAAGTTCCAAGCATCCAAGGCTGGACATTCGAGCAAATTTTATTAATTTATGGTTTATTAACCTTATCGAAAGGAATTAATCATCTTTTTGCAGATAATCTTTGGGTTGTTGGTCGCGATTATATTCGGCCCGGCCAATTTGATCGATTCTTGGTTCGGCCAATTAATCCCTTATTCCATTTATTAGCCGATCGGATTTGTCATGATGCAATTGGCGATTTTATTGTTGGCTTGAGCTTAGTCAGCTATGCAATGGTACAATTGCAATTACCAATTAATCTCACCAGCATTGGCTTTATCATATTAATGGTGATTAGCGGTGGCGTAATTTTCATTGCACTAAATTTAATCACAGCAGCAACATCATTTTGGATTATGGATTCGATTGCGGTAACCAACGTTGTATTTCATACCAATGAATTTGCTCAATATCCGCTGACGTTTTATCATCGCTCAATCGGCATGGTCTTGACGTGGCTCATTCCATATGGCTTTGCCTCGTATTATCCCGCTAGCTATTTACTTGGCCACGAGATTGGCTGGATGGCGTGGCTGGCTCCCGTTGTGGCGCTGGTTTGCATCACGATTGCCTATAAAGGTTGGCTGTTGGGGCTGCGGAATTATGGCAGCACTGGCTCGTGAGCCAATTTCTACGTTAGAATAATGCCAATTTAATCACAAGGAGAGACAGCTTACTGCATGACATCCAGCCCAAGAACGGGCAATGGGACGACAACCCGTTCATAGTCAAGCGTCCGAAAGGCAGGGAGTTTCCACGTGATGGTG
>NZ_JAFBCZ010000036.1 GCF_016907925.1 Herpetosiphon giganteus
ACGATGGGCAACGACCGTGACGCGGGGTGGCCGGCTCGGGACGGCCATGCCCTAACATCCATTAATACCCATTTCCCAACCTGTCCGCCCTTAAAGGGGCTAGGGGGTGAGGGAACCTTACAGCAAACTAATTAGCCAGTGCAGCAACGGAGCCATGAGCAATGCTGGTAGCAACGAAGCCACCCGAATTTTGGTCAGATCAAGCAGATTGATGCCCACGCCAACCACCATCAAACCGCCAACCCCCGTGATGATCAGCACACGTGGATCGACCGCTGGATTGGGCAAAATTGTGGCTAAGGAGCCAGCTGCGAGCGCTACGCCACCTTGATAGATCAAAATAATCAGAATCGAAAAGCCCACGCCAATGCCAAAACTGCTGGCCAAAGCGACAGCCGCCAATCCATCAAGCGCTGCCTTGATCACCAACAACTGCGAATCGCCAACCAAGCCATTGTTGATGCTGCCAATCAAGGTCATTGGGCCAATACAGAAGAGCAACGAAGCTGCGACAAAGCCCTCGGTAAAGCGTCCGCTGCCGCGAAATTTGGCTTTGAGCCAATCGCCAAGCGCCGCTAAACGCTCCTCAACGCGCCACCACTCGCCAAGCAAGCCACCAACCACCAAGCCCACCAAGCCAATCACCACGCCATCGACGACAATTGGTTGGCTGGCTTGGGCCGTGCTTTGCAAGGTTGCGCCTGCTTTATTCATGCTGCCAGCCATCGATAACCCAATAAACAGCGTTACCAAGCCTAATGCTTGCATAATCACGGTTTGCATGCGTTCTGGCAAGCGCCCGCGTAGCGCCAAACCTAAGCCCGTGCCGAGTGCTACCGTCACGATGTTGATGATTGTTCCATTGAGCTTTGCCCACAGACTGAGATCCATCCTGCGTACTCCTAAACAAAAACCACGAAGCCTTGGCGCTTCGTGGTTGTTTGGCATATGGTGACCCCGGCGCGACTCGAACGCGCGACACACAGTTTAGGAAACTGTTGCTCTATCCACCTGAGCTACGGGATCGTACCAACGGCAATTATGCTTAAGCCCGCCCGAAATGTCAACCCCGTATAAACAAGGATGAGGGATGAGGGATGAAAGTCAAAAGTCAAAAGGCAAAAGTCAAAATGAACCGAGAGAGCATAGAAAAGGATGAAGGATGAAGGATGAAGGATGAAAGGGAGAAGGCAAAAGGCAAAATGCAAAATGAACCGAGAGCGCATAGAAAAGGATGAGGGATGAAGGAGCGAACATAGAACAAAGAGCATAGAGCATATTAACCACGAAGAGCGCGAAGGGCACAAATAGTTTGTTGCTGTGCTGGCTGCATTGCCAACAAATCTCAGCGAACCACTAAACCAGCACCCCTCGCCCGCGTTCAGTGGGAGAGGGGCTGGGGGTGAGGGCATGCATTTGGTTGTAAAGCCAAATGCCAAATGCCAATAGCCAATAGCCTAATCACTTCGTGTTCTTCGTGGTTAAAAATTAAATCTGTAGGCCAATTTCAAACGTTGCGCTATAGCCTTGGCCGTTTGGCACAACCGTCAAAATTGTTTGGCCGGCGCTTTGTTGATAGATGCCATCGCCATCGTTGAGCAGGGTGCGCACGCCTTTGGCAACATATGGCGCTTGGGCATGCACCACATCGGTCAAGCTTTCATCGAAGAAAAATTGTGAAGTGAATTCATAGCCTGCATCGGTGCGAATTTTAAAGTGAATATGCACCGCCCGCCCTTGATACCAGCCAGGATAGATGGTGGTGAAATTGGCAACGCCAGCGTCATCGGTGCGCTGATAGCCACGCAAGAATTTTTGACCAACCGTGTTGAAGCTGCGATCAGTCGCATCCGAATAGACTCCATCAGCATCGCAATGCCACAAATCGACAATTGCCCCAGCTAAGGCCGTACACGTGCCAGCACCAATTTGGCTGACCACCACTTTAACATCCAATTGCGTGCCTGCACTCACCGCATTATTGCTAGGATCAGAGCGAATGTCGGAGCGTTCTAATTTTTCATCAACAAAATAAGGACCTTCGGTTAGTTCGGGCCGTACAATACAGCTGGGCAAGGCTGCAACGGCCTCGCTGGTGGCGGTTGCCTCGACTGTGCTGGTTGCGGCGCTGGTCGCCGTTGCAACCTCGCCGATTGTGTTGGTTGCTGCTGTTGTGGCAGTTGTCGTTGGCGCATTGGCCTGCGCAACGCTGGTTGCAGTTGGCGCTACCTCGCTGCTACAACCAGCCAAAACCGCTGCCGATCCAGCCAACCCAAACAGCTTGAGCACCTCGCGGCGACTCAAAATCCGGCCAACTGGTTGATCATCATTATCCATGGCAATAACTCCTTGTGCATAAACCGCCCAAGCAGCATAGCAAAGAATAATGAAGAAAACTTAAAGATTTTATAAGTAATTAGCTAAACATGTGGATTAATAATGCCACCAAGGCGATGATTGCTGGGCCACCTTGGACCAATAAAATCGAGCGTTTGGCCGTCAAGCCGCCATAAATTGCCGCTACCACCACACAACACACGAAAAATAATTGAATTTGTAAGCCAAAATCACGATTGTGATGCACCAAGCCCCAAATTAAGCCCGCCGCCAAAAAACCATTGTACAAGCCTTGATTGGCCGCCAACGATTTGGTTTGTTGGGCAAACTCAGGGGTCAAGCCAAACGATTTGGCAGTGCGTGGCTTGGTCCAAGCAAACATTTCCAAATACAAAATATAGATGTGTTCGACCGCCACCAAGCCCACCAAAATTAAACTTACGATTGCCATGACCTACCGCCTTTCCTTGGTTGCCAACTGTTGACAACTAGCTAGCTATAGTACCGCAAAAAGTCAAAAGTCAGAAGGCAAAAGGCAAAGGATGAAGAAATATCATAGAGCATAGGGATCAGGGGTCGGGGATAAGTGATTAAGCTATAGGTTATGGGAAGATAATCAGAAAAATCTGTGCAATCTGTGGCTAAAATAAGTATTCGTGGAATTCGTGCAATTCGTGGCTAAAAAGATTGCTTCGCGCTCTTCGCGCCCTTCGCGGTTTCCATCCTTCGTGCTCTTCGTGGATCTGATAACAACAAAGCATATTTTAGGGGAACACAGGGGATGAAAACCCCCTGTGTTCCCCGCCTTGAGGCGGGGCGGAGGGGTGGTGATTCCAATGCCCTTTCTAAAATTATTTAGCCTCTGCTTAGTTCATCCTCGATTGGCAGCCAGCGATAGGCCGCACCCTCGGGCACAACATAGCCAAAGCTTGGAGTTGGAAAGTGGCATGGCGCAACCAAGGTTTTGCCATCACTTACTTGGCCTAAAACCGCCAGCCGCGTGGCATGTGCTTGATCACTATCAACATCCAAACCAGTTGCAAAGCTTGGCTCGAACATTTGAATCGGGTTGAAAAATATATCGCCAGCAAGCAACACTCGTTCGCCAGTGCCATGATCAATGACAAGCGCGGTGTGGCCTGGGCTATGGCCTGGGGTAAACCAAGTTGTGATGCCTTCTGCCAGTTCAAAATCTGCATCAAAAAACTCAAGCCGACCTTGGGCTTCGAGCCATAAAACTTGATCCTGTAAGTAGCCAGCGCGCTCAGGGCTGTGCTGTTGCATAAAGGCAATCAGGCCTTTTTCTGCTTGGTGCGCCAAATAACGCGCATTCGGAAATCGCGCCTGCAACGTGCCATCGACATAATGGGTATTTAAACCAACATGATCAACGTGTAAATGAGTTAGAAAGACGGTATCAATCGCTGCCGGATCAACGCCCAGCAATGCCAATTGGGCTTCAAGTTGTTGGCTGCTGAGTGGTTGGGTTGGCGCTGGAGCCTTGCCCAAACCAGTATCAACCAAAATCGTGCGCTCTGCTTGTTGAATCAGGTAGCAATGCACGCGGCCTAGTAGGGTTTCCGCATTGTAAAACGAGCTGGGATAGCTTTCGCGAACTTTATCCCAAACGTCGCCGTTGACCGGCAGTATTGGCCATGGCGTGGTGACATCGACGATTGCCGTGATTGTGCTTGGCCCAAGCTGAATTGTGCGATGCTGAAGCGCTGTTGCCATCAATGACTCCTTGCTTTTGTTGGTATGCTATACTGATTGAATATGTTGAATTAGCGTTCAACTTGATTATATTGAACTATAGTTCAATTTGTCAAGAGGGAAATTAATAATGGCTGATGATTCCAAAACTGTGAAAAAACCAACAGCCCAACGATCCGATGCCCAACAAAACCATGGACGGATTCTGGCGGCAGCCAAAGTGCGTTTTGCCAGCGACGGCCCAAACGCCGCGATGGATGCGATTGCGCGGGATGCAGGCGTGGCGGTTGGCACGCTCTATCATCATTTTGGCTCCAAAGAAGGCTTGCTGAATCTGGTGATTCATGAGCATTTTCAGGTGGTGATGGATTTTCTGGCAGGCTTGCAGGATTCGGATGACGCTTGGTGGGCGGTCGAGCAGCTGGTGCGCGGCATGGCCAAACGCCAGCTCAAAGATCGGGCGTTTAAAACCATGATTCAGCAACATACAAATTTAATTGAAGCCAGCAGCCAAGCCAAACAGGGCATCAATCCAGCAATGCAAAGCCTGATTGACCGCGCCAAAGCGGCTGGGGTGGTGCGCGCCGATCTGCAAGCGGGCGATTTATCGGGCTTGTTGGCGGGCTTGCCGATCGGTGATGATCAGGCTGAGCAGCGCGAACGCTATTTGGCAATTGTGTTGCAGGGCATCAAAAGCGAAAGCGCATAAGCATGTATAATGGGGCGGGCAGACTCCATTTGGCGGGTTTGCCATTGAATTTGCTTGCTCAACAACGCATGAAGGAGCGTTTTCAATGCAATACGGCACCAAATTAGCCGAAGGCAAAACCAAGATTATCTATGCTCACCCTGAAGACCAAAGCTTGGCCTATATGCTGCAAAAGGATTCGATTAGCGCTGGCGATGGGGCACGACGCAATGAAATCGAAGGAAAAGGCGCGATCAGCGGTCGCACCTCGGCTAATGTCTTTGCTTTGCTCAATTGCAGTGGCGTGCGCACCCACTACAAAGCTGATCCTGAACCTGGGTTGATGCTGGTTGAACGCTGCGATATGTTGCCCTTGGAAGTTGTGATGCGGCGCTTGGCAACTGGCTCATATTGCCGTCGCCACCCTGAAACGCCAGAAGGCACGCGCTTTAGCCCACCGTTGGTTGAGTTTTTCTATAAAGACGATGCCAATCACGATCCGCAAATTGATTTGGCTGGGATTGTGGCAAAGGGCTTGGCAACAGCTGAGGAAGTGCATTTTATTGAGCAAGAAGGCACGCGCGTGTTTGAATTGCTCGAACAAACCTGGGCCGAACGCGGCGTGCAATTGGTCGACCTTAAAATTGAATTTGGCCGCACTCCCGATGGCACGCTGATCGTGGCCGATATGATCGACAACGATTCATGGCGCTTGTGGCCCGATGGCGATAAGAGCAAAATGCTCGATAAGCAAATTTATCGTAATTTGCAAACTGTCACCGACGAAGCGTTGCAAAATCTCAAAGCCAAATATGAAGAAGTTCGCGATATTACCGAGAGCTTCCGCTAAATTATTGCTGTTCCAAACCGCGTTCCATTATTTTGGAGCGCGGTTTTACGTTAAGAGAGAAATTGCAATGGCCGCCGCGCTGCCGCAATGCCTGCTTGCACAATCCGTTGTGCCACCTCAACTCGATAGCGCCAATGCTCGATCTTGGTATCATAGGTTGCTGCTTCACTTTGCTGAGCCTCTACATCAGCGGCTTGGGCTTGAAACTGATCGGGAATTTCCCAATCTAAGCCATCAACTTCACAATAATTCAGCTTAAACCCACCGCGATGCAGCAAAATTGGCCATTCAGCATCGGTGCCAAGCGCATCAATTGGCGGGCTATTGGCCAAAATAAAATGCGCCGCAACTGGCGTGAAGCCGCGTGCTCCAGCGCTAAAATCCATTGGCGTGCCCAAAAAGAACGAGGCCATCGTATTGCTGGTGCGCTCGGTTTCGATCAAGGCGCGAGCATGGGTGGCATAGGCTTGCCAAGTGCGGCCAATAATCAAACAATGGGTTTGCGAACGCTGAGCGATGCTGGTTAACTCGCTGGGTCGGGTTTCGATCCAGCGCAAAGCCCGATCAAAATCAATCGCATGAATATAATTTGGTTGGGCTTTGAGCGCTTCCGCCAAGGCCACATGCCTGCCCTGCGCCCACTCGCTGGTTGGCACGGCGCGCACATTCGGCAAGTTGTTGAGCGTTTGCAATAGCTCTGGCTCAATCGTTGGCGGCGTGCTGATCACAATCGAGCGATAGAGCTGGTTTAATTGGGGCAAGAGCCGTTCAAAGCGGGCCAATTCGCCACGTGGTTGCCAAGCTGAGGCTAAAACGATGCTCATCGCTGTTCACTCAAGCGCAAATCAACCAGCGTCAGTTGTACCGAACTACGGCCATTCCATTCGTTGAGACCAACCGTATACACAATGTCGATCTGCGAACCATTATGCAATTCGGCCAGCCAATCGCCAAGATTAAAGCCAATTGCATTTTGATAATGGCGGCCTTGTTGCAAACGCAAGCGCAAATGTTGATTTTCAGCGCCAACACCCTTGGCTTCGATGACCGTCACGCGGCGGCTGCAAAAACGTGGTTGTGGGTTTTCAAGCCCAAATGGAGCCATTTTTTCGAGCACAGCCAGCATCTCAAGATTCAGTTGGTCGAAACTGGCCTCAGCATCGATCGCCAATTGCGGCACCATCATTTCGTCGCTAATCTGTTGGTTGGCAATCGCCTGCAAACGCTGCGTAAGCTCTGGAATGTGTTGGTTGGCAATCGTAAAGCCAGCGGCGGCGGCGTGGCCACCATATTTTTCAAACAAATCGGCACATTCGGCCAAGGCATTGACAATATTAAAGCCTGGAATTGAACGCGCACTACCGCGACTGGTATGTTCTTCTCTGCCCATCACCAGCACAGGGCGAGCAAATTCCTCGGCCAATTTGCCTGCGGCTAGCCCAACCACGCCGTGATGAAAATCCTCGCCAACAATCACCAAAATTCGTTGATCAAGTTGGCCACTGCTTTGGGCCAAGTCTCGAGCTGCCTGTTGCACATCGCGGGTCAAGGCTTGGCGCTCAATATTGGTGCTATTCAATTGGTCGGCAAAACCATCGGCTTGGGCTTGTTCAGGAGCCAACAACAAGCTATAGGCAATGCTGGCATCGACCAAACGGCCAGCAGCATTAATCCTTGGCGAAAGCCGAAAGCCCACGCTGCTGGCATCGATTTTGCCTTGCTCAACGCCTGAAACGCGCAACAAAGCCTTTAATCCAGGTCGTTGGCTTTCGTTCATGGCCTGCAAGCCAAAATGTACCAGCACGCGATTCTCGCCAGTCAAGGGCATCATGTCGGCGATTGTGCCAAGCGCCACCACATCGAGAATCTCGCGAGCACGCAGGTTGTTGGGCTGGATGCCTGCCCGCCACAAAGCCTCGTAAAGCTTGAAAGCTACACCTACGCCACACAAACCCTTGAACGGATATTGGCAATCGCTGCGTTTAGGGTCAACGACTGCATAAGCTGGGGGCAAATGCAACGGCGGTTGGTGGTGATCAAGCACAATCGTATCGAAGCCAAGCTCGTTGGCGCGGCTAATTTCGGCTGCATTGCTAATGCCACAATCAACTGTCACCAGCAGATCAATGCCTGCTTGATGCAATTTTTCGATTGCCGCCAAATTCAGGCCATAGCCCTCGCCCTCGCGTTTGGGAATATACGGCTTTACTTCGAGATCAAAGGATTTGAATAATTGCATTAATAAGGTAACGCCAGTCACGCCGTCGGTATCGAAATCGCCATAGACCACAATTCGTTGTTTGTGCTCAATTGCCAGCTTAATTCGTTCGACTGCGCGATCCATATCGTGGAGCAAAAACGGGTCATGGCGTTGTTTCCACTCGATATTGAGAAACTGCTCAACCGCTGCTGCATCGCGCCAGCCGCGATTCCATAAAATAGTTGCTAGCAATGGATGATATTCGCCGAGGCTGCGAAGTTGGCTTGGCGTGGCCTTGGTTGGCAATTGCCAATGGCGCATAACACGTTGATTGAGCATAAAATCCCTCATGAGCTGGATTGGTTTGGCGATTGTAGAGATAAGCTGAGCAATCGTCAAATTTGGTTTGGCTGAATAGTTCATTATAGAGCCATAAGCAAGCATTTTTTGGCATAGTCAAAGGCCGATTAATCAACGTGATTAATCGGCCTTTGCGGTTGAAATTAATTATTTGCTTGTTGCAGGGCGAGCAGGTAAGCCATGTTCATTTGCCAATTGCTGGCGTTGGCCAGTTGGTTGGCTGAAATTGCTGCTCGTCGTGATGGAATGGAGATTGTTGTATTCGCCATTCAAGGCTTCGTGCACTTCCAAGACTGCGCCATAATTGGTTGCAGCATTGTAGGCATCGGCCTGCACATAGAGCTTGGTTTGGGCCGCTATTCGGTTCGACCATGCACTGCGGCGCGCTGAATAATATTGATCATACGGCTGCAAGCTGATCGATTGACCTGGCTCAAGGCTTTGGGTCACGCCCCACACAATCCCTTGCTGCGCAACATCCCACCACTGCTGGTTGACATGGCTTGGCGCTGGATTGGGCGCGAGATACAAATCGACCCAAAATGCTTCGTTGGCAGCACAATTGCCTTGATTGGTCACGATAACTTCCAACTGCTGCTCAACCGTAATGCTGCTCACCACCAAATCGGGGTAGCAATTGCGCATCACCACGGGCAAGAAATTGCGACTCGTGCCGACAAATGGTGTGCCTGTGGCGGTCGCGGTTGGCGTATTGGTTGGGGTTGCAACCGTTGCTGTGGCGGTCGCGGTTGGCGTATTGGTTAGCGTGCTAACCGTTGCCGTGGCGGTCGCGGTTGGCGTGTTGGTTGATGTCGCGGTTGGTGTATTGGTTGCGGTGCTGGTCGCGGTTGGCGTGTTGGTGCTGCCACTGCCGACACAGCCAGCAACCACAATATCGTCAATGTTCCAACCAAGATCGCCGATTGAGCTATCGCTGCCAAGGCGGAAGCGCAACCAAACTGTTTGGCCCGCCAACGAGGTCAAATCGGCAGTTTCTTCGATATAAAATGGATAATCGCCGCTCATGCCGACGAAGGCCGATCGTCCTGCTAAGGGATTATCACCCTCGTTGATAATCATGCCATCGTAGCCCGAGCTGGTAAAGAAACTCCCAAGATCGTTGAAATTGCTACCATCGGTGCTGTATTCAACCACGCCACCATCGTAATAGCTCTCGAATGGGGTGTTGCTGCGTTTGCTTGAGCGCTCTGGCATAGGTGTTGGTTCGCCGCCACCGCCGCCAAACTCAAACTCAAAACTATAGTTATGGTTGAAATACAGGGTTACGTCGCTGGCCCCCGCAGGAATCGTGATGCCTGCCATCGTAGTTAGCCGTTGATCGCTGATTGCTGCAGGATCATCGGCGTGCCACGAAAAGTTAGGACTATTGAAACTACTACCATCCAAGCCCCAAGTTGGGCCTGTACCACTGACATTCCATTGCGTGCTGGTGTTAACGCTATCGCTGAACAAGACTTGCAAATTGCTTCCAGGAACACAGGCGCTTGGCGGCGTGGTTGGCGTAACTGGCACAGCAGTCTCCGTATTGGTTGGCGTGTTGCTTGGAGTCGCAGTCTCCGTGTTGGTCGGTGTGTTGCTTGGAGTCGCAGTCTCCGTGTTGGTCGGTGTGTTGCTTGGCGTAAAGGTTGGAGTTTCGGTTGGCGTGTTGCTTGGCGTAAAGGTTGGAGTTTCGGTTGGCAGCGGCGCAACCCAGCATTGCGAAAACTCCGAGGTTTGGTTCTCATTGGTATCAGTTGCCAAGATTGTGATATTCGGGGCTGGGCTGGCAAATATCTGAGTAAAGGCAAGCAAGCCAGTTACATTCGTGTTCCATTCATTGCTTGCCAAGAACGTTTGGCCTTCGCCATAGCCAGAAGGATCACACGTTGCGTTGCTATAGAACGCCAAGCGATAGCTATGGTTCGGCACGCTTTCAAGATAGCCCTGTACGGTGACGGTCGTGCCATTATCAACCACATTTGTCACAACTGGATAATTTTGGCTGTTGTTTGGGCCTGCATCAGCATCAAGCGGGTCGTTTGCCGTCGGGCCATCGTTGTTAATATCGATGCCGAGGCCACCGTTAAACGCTATTTTATTCTCGCCGAATGACCCATCGCCGCCAATCCGAATGTTGGCTGGAGCCAATTGGCTCAACTCCACCATGCTAATCCCATCACCTTGGTTGCCAAGCGGGCTATCATCAAGCGCTACGCCAATCCGATTGCCGCGCACACGGACTGTTTTGGGATCAAATACGAAGGCAATGCCATGGCCATCATTGCCGCTAATCAAGTTGGCTTGGGCTGCGCCATTTGTGGCTGTGCCAGTAATTCCAATATCGGCCCGATTAACCGAATTTTGCACTTGAATGCCAACTCGGTTTGGGCGGGCGATTAAGCCAGTGTGATCGGTGCCAATGTAGTTACCGCTGATAATTGTATCGGGAATTGTGTACTCAGTGCCGCCACCAAGCCCAATCCCCAAATCGCTGTTGCCACTAATGATGTTGCGCTCTAATGTATCGCTGGTGCCATCGCCATTGGTGCCGATGCGGGTGCGAACTGGGCCAAAGCGCACGACCACGCCGCGCTGGTTGCCAATTGCCGTCGTGCCCGTGGGAGCAAGCCCAATGATGTTGCCAGCAACCACATTATCAGTTGGAAACGTGTTGACACCGCCACTAAATTGCCCGATTTGCACGCCTTCGGCGCTGTTGCCGCTGATCACATTGGCTTCGATTGCATCGCGAATCCCATCGCCGTTTGTGCCAACGATGCTATTACTCGCATTGCCATTGAGATTGATGCCAGTTTGATTTGGCACGGCAGCAGTTCCAGCGGCATTGAGGCCAATATAATTGCCACTAATCCGATTATTCGAGGAGCTATCGATTTGAATGCCACTCGCAGTATTGCCACTAATGATGTTGCGTTCAGCAAGATCGCTCACGCCATCGCTGTTAGTACCAATGGTGACATTGCCAAGTGCTGGGCCGAAAAATCGGATGCCAGTGTCATTGCTCTGTGCGGTCGTGCCATCGCTGGCAACCCCAATATAGTTGCCAGCCACTCGGCTGTTGGCTCCAGCAGAGAAATAGATGCCATCGAATGTTTGGCCTGCGATAATATTGCCTTCAATTGAATCATTCGTGCCATCGCCATTGGTGCCAATAATTGTTTGGCTGCTGCCAGAACTCAAGCCAATCCCTGCATTATTGCCATTGGCGGTTTGGCCATCTGCTTCGAGGCCAATAATATTCTGTGTAATCCACGCATTAGCAGCTTTAACATTAATTCCATACCACATATAAAAGCTTGGGCTACGTGCGCCATTTAAAACAAGGCCACGAATAACCGAGCCATTGCTTTCTACGGCGAGAATCTGGGTGCTGGTTGGCCCAACGGGATCGCTCAAGCCAGCACCATCGATTTCAATCTGCAAGCTCATTGGCCAAACGCTGCAATCGCTGCCTGGTTGGCTACAGCCATCAAGTTGAATTTGGGTTTGCAAGGCGGGAAGATTGCTGCTGAGGGCAATCGTTTTAACGCCAGCGCCAGCAATTGCAAAATTAATCGTATCGGCATCGACGTTAGCATTAGCCGCATTAATCGCTTCGCGCAAGCTACAATCTTGGTTGCCAGTGCCAGTACCAAATGCATCGCACGCGCCATCATCAGTATCGGCAACCGTGTTGACGATAAAGCTGGCTTGGGTGGCAAATGGCTTGGGTTGAGTCGCGGGCATGGTCGCTGCGGGCGGCGAATTCAAGGCCCGCAAGCGTTTTACACTGAGTGGTAGTGCTGGTTGGGCTGGCGCTTGATTTAATTGCTCAGCCCATTGCAGAATTGTTTGATCAAGCGCTGCTGTGGAATGAGCAGAACTGCCAATTTGGGCGGCTGCTTGCTGATTAAGCTGCAAGCCACTCAAGCCTAAAAAACCAACCATACCCAATGAAAGCAAACGAGTAAAACGGAGCGAGAATGGATGCTTCATACACCTACCTCTGGCATCAGCATTGACGACCTCACACAAAACACACTATTGGAATTAGCGCTGATGGGAAATTGCCAATGCTGCAACAACGAACACCAAATGCTGATGCTTGGTGTTCGTTGTGATCTGCTCCAAACTACTGGGGCTAATATGTGGGGTTTATTGCCACAAATTGGCTTGTTGGGCCATGATAATGCTCATAACCTTGTAGGTGAGCTTGGCGCTCACAAAATTTGGCGCATGCAGCTGTTCAATTGGTGCTAATTCCATAACATCAAAGGCCACAACCTTCGAGGATTCTTGCACTAGAATACGGGTAATGTCGAGTACTTCGCGCCATGTCAAGCCATCTGGCTCAGGCGTGCCGGTGGCAGGCACAAGGCCCACATCCAAGCCATCAATATCGATTGTAAAATAGACCTGCTTGCCCCGCACAAAATCGCGTAAGGCTTGCAGATGCAGCCCATCATGCACATTTTCACTATAGAAGGTCGTAATTCGTTGATCGCTCTTGATCATTTGGGCTTCGCTAATATCCAACGAACGAATGCCCAATTGCAACAAATCGCCAGCGCCAACATCGAGAATTCGGCGCATGGCACAGGCATGCGAGTGCTTGCTGCCCTCATATTCGTCGCGCAAATCGGCGTGGGCATCAATTTGCACCGTCACAAAATCGCCATGAACAGCATGCAAACCTTGGGCTACCGCGCCAGAAACAGAATGCTCGCCGCCCAGCACGCACACCAATTTGCCCAAACGCGCAGTTTGCTCAACTGCTTGGGCAATGCTGGCCATAGCGCTATCTGGGTCTTGATCATTCACCTCGACACTAGGCAGCGTATGCACGCCCCAGGTTTTGGCTGGCTCGTTATCAAATTCGCGATCGTAAAATTCGACCTGTTGCGAAGCCTCGATAATTGCTGCTGGCCCATTGGCTGTGCCGCCACCATAGCTTACCGTAGCCTCAAAGGGGATAGGCAAAACTACCACCTTGCTGGTCTCGAGCGTGCTATACTGCTGGTCTAAGCCCAAAAAATTATCCGGAGTGGTATGTGTCATCGTTTTCCTCATTCCACAAAAGTACTATTAAGAACCGTAAAGAGAACCATAGAACCGCGCCGCAGAAACGGGTATAATCACCATTGTACGAGACAAACGGGCGCTGACGATCAGCAATTTAGTCAATAACGAGGATACCAATGAGCGTCGAACATGTATTAGCCGACTTTCTCGAAGCCAATCTTGCGCGCTTCGCCAAACACGCTGGTGAATTGCTGCGTCAAGTGCCCAATTCGCCCTACACGCAAATCTCGGACGCAGAGTTGATTCCCCGCATGCAAAAACCGTTTGTCGCCACCATTGAAGCCTTGCGCGGCGATATGCAAGCCCTGATCGATTTTTCACGGCAATCGATTAAGTCGGTGGTGGAAAATCCAAATGCAAGCAGCGACATTGTGGCCCAAGTGGGCGAAGCAATTTACGAAACCCTCAAAGTGGCAACCCGCGAAGCTTTTGCCGATGATGAATTGAATTATGCCTTGGCACGAGCGGTTGTTGCCGAAGTGACGTTTATTGCCAATAAAGCCAGCTATCAAACCTTTGTTGATTTACGCGAGGCCAGCATTCGCGAGCGCGAGCAAGCCTTGCACCAAATGACCAACGAATTGGATCAAGCTAATGCTGCGTTGCGTGAGCTAGCAGCGCCGATTGCGCCAATTCACGATAATATTTTGGTGCTGCCGTTGGTTGGTTCGATCGATACCAACCGTGCCCAAATGCTCACCGAAGATCTGCTTGAGCAAATCGTTGCCCGCCAATCCGATATTGTGATTATGGATATTACTGGCGTGCCAATTGTTGATACCAATATCGCCAATTACCTAGTGCAAACCACCAAAGCTGTGAGTTTGTTGGGTGCGCAAGTCATTTTGGTCGGGATTAGCGCCGAAGTGGCCCAAACCATCGTTGGCCTTGAAATCGACCTGCGCCAATTGTCGGTTCGCGCCAACTTGCAAGATGGTATCGAATATGCGCTGGAGCAAGTTGGGCTTGGCATTCGCCCCTTGCAAGAGCAACGCCGTGGATAAGCTCGATTGGCACGATCTGCGGCCAATTATTTTATTGGATATTGATGGCGTGATTAATATGTTTGGACGCTTAGGGCCAACCCAACAGCACATTCCGCCAGGCATTCCAGTGCAATATCCGCCGCAGATTCATGCTTCAATCGCCCGCTTAGCCAAACTTGGCCAGCTTATCTGGTGTTCGACGTGGCTGCAATTAGCAAATTTTGGCTTGCATAGCGACCTTGGCTTGCCAGAATTACCCTTAATTGAGCCATTGGCCGACAATCCAAAGGCAATTTTGTGGAAACTCAATAGTGTGGCCAAACACCTAGCCGAGTGGCAAAAGCCAATTATTTGGATCGAAGATGGCTTTCGGCCTCAGGTGCATAGTTGGGCACAGCAACGCAGCCAACAAGGTCGCTTTACCCAATTGATCGATGTGCGCGAAACTGGCTTAATTCCCCAAGTTGTTGACCAACTTGAACAGACCCTTGCCCGTTTCGCTGCTTGAGGAATCACATATTTCATGTTGACCCATCTTGATGATCATGGTCGGGCGCATATGGTTGATGTTGGGGCCAAGGATGTGACCCAGCGTGAAGCCCAAGCGCAAGCTGATGTGCGTATGCTGCCAGCCACCCTCGTATTATTGGTGGCCGGAGAATTGCCCAAAGGCGATGTATTCGCAACTGCCCGCATCGCTGGCATTATGGCCGCCAAACGCACTGCCGATTTGATTCCCTTGTGTCATCCACTGCCGCTGAGTGCAGTCGCGATTGAGATCGAGGCGCATCCCGACCAATCGTTATTGCGTATCATCAGCACGGTGCGTTGTACAGGCCGCACTGGCGTAGAAATGGAGGCGCTGATGGCAGCATCAGTCGCAGCCTTGACCATTTACGATATGGTCAAAGCTGTTGATCGTGCTATGGTGATTGAGCAGGTTTTTGTTCGCAATAAAACGGGCGGCGCACGGGGCGACTTCCAGCATCCCCTCACTCCGCTTGATACCTCAGAGTAAGCTTTGACTATCGAGCGTAGAGCGCCTTGCCTGTGACCTACATTTGTCTCAACGACGCGGCAGAATGGTCATGAAAGGTTGTCTCTATGCGCGCACTTGTATTTAGTGGCGGTGCCAATCGCGGTTCACTCCAAGCAGGAGCCGCCCTTGCCCTGCTCGAAGCAGGCATTACCCCCGATTTAGTGGTTGGTTCTTCAGTTGGTTCAATTAATGCAGCAGTTCTCGCATGTAATCCCAGTTTGGCTGGCATTCAACGCATTGCTCAGCGCTGGAAAACCGTTAAACGCGAGGATATTTTTCCTGGTGGCTCGTTGCGCTCTGCTTGGCGCGTGATGCGTGGGCGTGGCTCGCTGCACAATAATCATGGCTTACGCCGTTTTATTCTCTCATTGCTGCCACCGAATATTCGCCGCTTCAGCGATTTGGCAATGCCCTTTTTTGTGACCGCTACCAATTATCGTACTGGCGATATGCATTTGTTTGGCGACGATCCGCGCGAGCGTTTGGTCGATGCCTTGATGGCGAGTGCCGCCGTGCCGCCCTACTTGCCAGCCTATCATTATCGCGGTGAAACCTACCTTGATGGCGGCTTTGTTTCAAATTTGCCCATCGGTGTAGCCTTACAGCAAGGTGCAAGCGAAATTTGGGCCTTGGAAATTGGGCTTGATGCTGCTTCAACGGTGCCGCCATTTGGCATGCGTGGCTCGTTGACCCGCACGTTTGATGCCTTGATGCGTCGTCAAATGGCCCACGAACGCGAATTAGTGCGCTTGGCAGCCAAAGCGGGAGTTAAAGTCCATCATATTCAAATGTTGCATTATAGTGGGCTTGATGTACGCGATTTTCGCTATAGCGGCCAGTTGATGGAACTGGGCTATCAAAGTGCCAAAACCTATCTCAATGAGCAAAGCCAATTAGCGCCAGTTGCTGCGCCAATCGAGCCAGCCCGCCGCAGCAAACTAGAGGCTGCTTTGCGCACTAGCATTGCTGCTCAAGCCCAATTAGCCCGCTTACGCTTTGGCATGCTGCGTGGATTGCTGCGCCGCCAAGGCCTGCCGCAAGATTCGGTTATTCCACCAAATTAGGTATTGCTGACATTTTAGAATGCTTGGGCGTAGCAAACAACTACGCCCAAGTGTCGTTAAGCAGCTGTGCGCGAGCCACGCCCGCGAATTGTCCAAACGATGTTGGCAATCAAGCCATAGGAGATGTAGCTTAGCGGTAAGACATACAGAAATTGGCTTGGCCGCGACAGAGCCAAGACGAAAATCGCAATAAAGGCGATGCGAATCGGCAAAAAGGCTTCAAATGCAATTTGCTCAACACTGGGAAAACGCAACGTGCTGACCATCAAAAAGCCCGTAAAGCCAATTAATGCGGTGGCAACGTAGGGGTCGAGCGCGCCCGTGTAGAGCGCCAACGAGGCTGCGGTCATGCCCGCCATTGGAATCGGCATGCCGACAAAGAAGCGCTTATCCGAGCTGGTGATTAAGTTGTAGCGAGCCAAGCGGCCAGCGCCACAACAGACGAAAATGCCTGCGGCAATCGTGCCCAGCCAGCCGACCTCGCGCAAAGAAACTTGATAAATCAGCAGCGCCGGAGCCGTGCCAAACGAAACCACATCGGCCAGCGAATCAAGTTCCTTGCCAAATTCGCCACTTACGCCCAGCATGCGCGCAGTTCGCCCATCGAGTGTATCGAAAATGGCAGCCAAACAAATTAGTACTGCGGCTCTGAAAGCCTGACCATCAACAGCAGCAATAACTGCTAAAAAGCCGCAAAACAGGTTGCCCGACGTAACCAGATTGGGAACCCATGAACGGCGAAATTTCACAGCCATGCTCCAATCTGAGTCAGCCCACCTTTGATGGCTTGACCCTTTTTGACAAAGACGTTGATTGAGCCGCTTGGCACCAAAATATCGGTGCGCGAGCCAAACTTGATCAAGCCAAAGCGTTCGCCAGCGCCTAATTCTTCGCCAACCACAGGCCAAGTTACAATGCGGCGGGCCACCAAACCAGCAATTTGGCTGATCAAAACAGGGCCATGCTCAGTTTCTAGCCCAATATAAGCCCGTTCGTTAACAATATCGGCCTCGCCATCCCAAGCTGCGCGAAATTCGCCTTGCACATAATCGCGATACTGCACCGTGCCAGCGCAAGGCGTGCGATTGATGTGAACATCAAACACCGATAAGAATGTAACAATTCTGGTGGCCTTACCGCCAATAAAGCGTGGCTCATCGACCTCATCAATCATTGTGACATGGCCATCGGCGGCGGCGTAGAGAATTGAACTATCGGCGGGGCATTCGCGGTCGGGGTCGCGGAAGAAATAGCTGGTAAACGCGGTAAGTGCGAGGGGTAGTGCCGCTGCCTTGCGACTAAATAACGCTGTTAGGGCAGTTAACCCCAAGCCGGCCCCGATGAAAGGCATGCCTTCGATGGCAATACCTGGCAGTGAACGGCGAACACGAGCGCGGGTAGAAGGCATGAAGCGACTCCTTAAAAAACTATTAGACAGGCCTTAATCGGCGCTGTAACAGACATGCTTGAATTGAGGCGTAATTATACCATCGTGCTTTATTAATGCTAGCTTGAATCAAAATTCGACAGACTTGGCTTGATTGCATACAATGCCAACCGCTTGCAAGCCCCACACCAAGGCTTGAACTTAGCACGTACGAACCCTGCAAAAAAAGGTTTCAACGATTAGGCTGTTGGTTCAGAGATTGCTTGCAACAATTGAACCACAAAGCACGTCATATCGGTAGCAAATACAGAACACAAGGTTCGGAGGCAAACAATGCAACCACGGTTATTGCGCTCCTACTACGACCGCAAGCTTGCTGGCGTATGTGGAGGGTTAGGTGCTTATTTTGAAATTGATTCAACGCTGGTGCGTTTAGTCATGATTTTACTCATCTTTACAGGCTTAAGTTTCTTTATTTATCCTGTATTGTGGTTAATTATGCCAAGCGAAAAACCTGGGGCTATGCCACCACCTTTTATGCCACACCAGCAAGCGGGCGTTGTGCCACCACCACAGCAACCAATCAACGCTGCCCGCCCGCCGTATCGCTATGACCCATTTACGGGCCAGCCAATCGCTGAGCAACCAGAGGCCTATACTGGCACAACCGTCCAAGTGCGGCCAGACCAATATATGCCGCCATTTATCCAAGGCCAACAACCAGCGCCAGCTCCAACGCCAGCGCCCCGTTCAACCCGCAACAACAAGCATGTTCTTGGTTTGTTGCTGCTGGCATTCGGCATGATTACGATGATCGATAAATTTGGCGGCGCTGCCGAATTCATTACACCATTGCTCTTGATTGGTTTAGGGATCATGCTGTTTCGTCGGCGCGGATAAGAGAGGGGTTTGCGATGACAACTGTAACGGAGCAAACACCGCGCCGTTCATTATTCTGGCCCTGTCTGCTGATTGGCCTCGGTTTGCTGGGCGCGCTTTCAGCAATCGATGTGTTTGAGGCCAGTTTGTTCGACATCCTTGAACAGTTTTGGCCAGTCTTGTTGATCGGGGCTGGCCTTGATTTGTTGTTGGTGCGCAATCGCCCGAAGTTGGGGCTTGGTTTGGCGCTGCTGGTGTTGGCAATTATGGGCGTTTATGGGCTTACCTACAACGAGCCAAATTACGCTATTAGCTACCCTCAAGGCGCAACAATGCCCGAAACGGCGCATATTATCGTGAAGGAACGCACCAGCACGCTGACAATTAAGCCAGAAATGCTCGATGGCCAAGCGTCGATCGCTGGAATTGTTCAAGCAAGTAATATCAATGTGCGCGAATTGCAACCAGACAGCGATCAAATAACGATTGTCTTAGGCCAAGATAGCCCATTAGGTACCAATCGATCAGATCAAACAATTTTGGTCTCGATGAATCATGCGGTTGATTTCGATTGGGATTTGCGCGATGTAAGCTTAAACGCTGATTTAACGTCGTTGCAAATTGGCAAAATTGATGCAAAATTGCAGGCTGGCACGGCAACGATTTCCTTGGCTGAGCGCGGGGAGTATCATTTTAATATCGATGCCACGACTTTAGACCTGACCTTGCCGCTTGGCGTTCCGGTGCGAATTCATCGCGATGATACGGCTACGGCCTTCAACCTCGACCAAAGCTTGGATATTCAATTGATTGATGATGATCTGTATAGCAGCCCAGGTTGGGAAGAGAGCGACGAAACCTATCGCTTAGATATTTATCTTTCTGGCTCGGCTTCGAGCATCAACATCAAATAGCCTGCGTGCCAACCGAACGAATCAAGCCCGCAGCCATGAAGCTCATGGCTGCGGGGTTTTGATTTAGGCTTGAGCTAATTCGACGTACTCTTGTTTGATAATTTGATCGGCGCTGACTCCGGCCAATTGCAGCAATTCACTGATAATTTGGGTTTTGCTTTCAGCGTCGCGAGCCGACCAGGTGCGGCTCTTGATTTCCAAATAGGTGCCTTTGGCTGGGCCACTGGTGATCATGTCGATGTTGACCGCAAAATCAACCTCGCCATACATAATCCGCCAGCGGCGACGATATTTTTCGACTTCAAGCACATGGTCGGGCGAGAAATATTCGCGATAGAAGCGCAACGAGCGATCAGCTGGGGCGGTGTAGCGAGCGCGGGAAAGCAACACTGCCGAGGGCAAATCTTCGCGTTCGTTGGGCATCGTCAAGGTCAAGTTATATTTTGGCTCAATCCGCGAGCCATCAACCCGATGATCTTCACGGTAGCGAATGCGGCCACGGGTTGCATCATCGAAGAGCAGATAGGTATCGTATTGCTTGCGTTCGCTGGCTTTGGTAATTTGAACCGCATGCGAGGCCAGCAAGGCTTCGACACCACTGGCATCTTCCAAGCGCGCTTTGACTTGAACTTCGAAGATTTCGGCCTGCTTGACTCCGCCGATGGCCAAAATTTTATCCAATAGATTGACTTCGCGTTGGCTGAGGAATTGATTGATGGTTTCGGCGATGCGCATGGCATTGACCCGCACTTCGTTTTCATCAAGGGTCAATAATTGGCGATCTTGCATCACCCACGCGCCATCGATCAACACGTGGCGCACATCGCCTGATCGGACTGAGTAGACCAAGTGATTGTAGATTGAATCGTTGCTGTAGTTGTAGGCTGGGGCTGGCACAACGTGTAATCCGCCAAGCTCAACAATGGTAACATCGGCGCGTTTGCCAACTTCAAGGCTGCCGACCAAATGCTCAAGGTGCACTGCTTTGGCTCCCATGCTGGTAGCCATGGCAAAGACTTGTTTGGCGGTGACCACGGTTGGGTCGCCAGTCACACCTTTGGGCAAAATTGCCGCCAAATGAACTTCCATCCACAAATCTTGGTCATCATTGGAGGCGGGGCCGTCGGTGCCAAGCCCAACATTCACCCCAGCTTGGAGCATTTCGCTATACTTGGCCACGCCGCTGGCCAGTTTGAGGTTGCTGGTTGGGCAGGGCACTGCGCCAGCGTTATGTTTTTTGAGCAATTGCATATCGCGTTTGTCGATGTGCACACAGTGGGCTGCAATCCCTTTGCCTGTGAAAGCATCCAAATCGGCAACATAGGCGATTGGCGATTTATCGACCAACTGGCGAGCTTCTTCAACTTCGCGAGCGGTTTCGCTGAGGTGAGTTACCAACGGCACATCGAATTCGCGGGCCAAATCGGCGGCAGCGCGATAGATGGTGCTATTACAGGTGTAGGGTGCGTGTGGGGCAATCGCCGGAATCACACGCCCATGATCTTTCCATTGCTCAAAAAAGCGCCGAGTGCGCTCTAAACCTTCATCGTAGGAGGCTGCGTCAGGAGTTGGCCATTTCATCACGGTTTGGCCACAGATGGCGCGCATGCCTGCTTGGTCGGCGGCGCGGGCAACTTCTTCCTCGAAGAAATACATATCGACGAAGCTAGTAATGCCGCCTTTGATCATTTCGGCACACGAGAGGCGCGTGCCATGGTAGACGAATTCGGGGTTGACAAAGCGACTTTCGACCGGAAACATATACCCATAGAGCCACACATCCAGCTGTTGATCGGCGACGATGCCGCGCAACAAGCTCATTGGAACGTGAGCATGGCCATTGATTAAGCCAGGCACAATGGCATGATTGGTACAGTCGATCGTTTGATTGGCGGTATAGCGCTCGCGTAATTCGCTGCTTGACCCAACCGCAACGATCGCACCAGCCTGAATTGCCACCCCACCATCACGAATGATCGTTCCTGCTGCGTCCATTGTTACGACGATGCCATTAAGCAGCAGGGTATCAATTTGTTCTAAAGCCATTTGGCCTCCTTATGTTGCACAAAAGCACAAGCATCATCGCTTGTGCCTTAGATGGCAAATTTGAGTCCCGTCTGGCGGGAGGTATTCAGGTCATTGTACCACGGTTTTGGTTAAATGTGGATCAAGCCAGTGCTAAATGTTGAGCAAAGACATATTTGGTTGTGTTAACCAGAGTTTGTGCGCCCATAATAAACTCTTGGGTTTCTTGATAATTCAGCACGCCATAGAGTTGGGCGATGCGTTGGCGCAAGGCGCTGCGTCCAGCATGCCAATAGCCCCAACCAGTGGCAGTTAGGCGCAAACCACGATCGTCACGGGTGATCCATTGTTGGGCCAACAGGGCTTCGATGGCGCTTTCGGCGCAGATGCCCAAATAGGGATCGACCGCGATCAGCAAATTGCAGCGCGAAATTGGGCTATGCTGTTTGATAATTGTGCGCAAAATGATGCCTTGGGCTGGGCTAATGCCACAGGCATGCCATGCCAAGGCCTTGGCATCGGCGCGATAGTTGCTCAGCGCCGTGCAAACCAACAACGCCCGTTCTTCAAAGGTTGCTGCTTTGTTGGCGCTGGGGCGTGGGCCATAGGCATACAGAAGATGGTCAAGGCAGGCTTGAGCAGGAATCGTGGCACATAAGCGTTCGCCATATTCGGCGACAGCTTGGGCAGCGGCAGTTGGCCAAAGATTCAATAATTCTTGGATTAAATCGGCGCGTTCGAGCAAATAGCTGGGATAGCGCGGCCCAGGCTCGTATTTGCCATGATCAAGCACGAGCCACCCTTGCTGCAAGGCCTTTTCGAGCACACTTGCAACAATCAACGGGGTGTAATAATGGAGGTAATTGACATAACCGTGCAAGGTTTGACGGGGATAGCGAACAACCGACTCGATTAATAATAAATCGCGCCATGAACCGCAGGTTTGTTTGCCGAAGGTGTGCCAACGGGGGTGGTCGATCAAGCTATGGTAAACAGCTTGGATGGCGGTGGGCAAAGAGTGTACTGTCATCATCGCGTGGCCTCCTCTGAAAGCACATACGCTGACTTTGACGCACGGATGCTCACGTTTTGGTATGCCAAAAGTCACGATCTTATTGGTCTAAGAGTACATAGGCTAAGTAGGCCAATGTTTCGCGGCTGGTAGCTTTGATACTAGCCCAATTCGTAGTTGGTGTATTGGCCTTGACGGGCGCACCAAAGCTGGTAATGCCATAGTCGTGAGCCATTTTGAGCGCGCGCAACATGTGTGGCGGGTCGGTCACAATCAACAAGCTATCGATTTGCTGGCGCTGCATTTCATCGCGCACTGCCAACAAGGTGGTGCGAGTGTCGCTGCCTTGGGCCACGCTGATGATCAAGGTTGGATCGATCGATTGCTCAATCAAAAAATCATAGGCTACCGAGGCTTCCGAGCGGGTGTCGTTGAGGCCAGTGCCGCCAGAAACGATGATGCGGCGGGCATAGCCCAAGCGATACAGCCGAATTGCTTCGCTCAAACGGGCTTCGAGCACTGGCGACGGCTCGCCATCCCACTGGGCTGCGCCGAGCACCAACAAAGCATCAACTGGGCGCAATTCTGCTCGGTCAGCTTGGCGCGCCACAATATAGCCAGTGCTGATAAATAGCACAGTTGCCAAACAGATGCTGGCGAATAGCCCACGAAGGCTGCGGCGGAGCCATTGTTTTGCTGGTGATTGCATTGCGATCCTTTGCCCTATGCTTGCTGATTTTGGCCCTATACTACCACGCTCACGCGAGTTGGCGTGCAATCTCTGCTACAATTTTAGCATCAACGAAATATGAGGTTGCCGATGACTGGACGTTTACCTTTGCTGACCCGCCGTGGCGATACCTTGCGCTACGACCGCGAAAAAAGCATTGTTTCCATATTAAATCGCCGTTTGTATCCTGCCGAAACTGTTTGGGTCGATTGCGCCGATCTTGAAGCCGTAGCGCAAGCAATTGAAACGATGGTGATTCAGGGCGGCCCGCCCTTGGCCTACGCTGCTGGCTATGGTTTGGCCTTGGCGCTCGATCGCGCTAGTGACTATTCGTTGGCTGAGCAACAAGCGGTTTTAGGTCAAGCGCTGGAGCGTTTGCGCCGCACTCGCCCAACTGCCGACGATTTGCACACCATTTTGGCCGAAGCAGAACGCTTGGCCTTGCAGGCACTTAATCAAAATAAAGCGCCAAACGACGTAGTTTATCGCTATGTTGCTGGCGAAATTCAACGTGGCGACCGTTCGGCGGAGCGCTGTGGCGTGCGCGCTGCTGAGTTGCTGACCGATGGCGATACTATTTTGACGGTGTGCTATCCTGGCGCTGCATTCAATTGGATGCTCTACACGGCTGTGGTGAAACAGGGCAAACAAGTGGCGGTGATGCCAACCGAAACTCGCCCATATGGCCAAGGCATTCGCTTGACCGCCTCGCAAGCTTTGGAAATTGGCTCGCAGGTGACAGTGATTAACGATAATATGTCGGGTTTTTGCTTGAGCCGCGATATGATTAGCGTCTATATCACCGCTGCTGATCGGATTGCGCTCGATGGCTCGATTGCCAATAAAGTTGGTACCTATACCAATGCTGTGTTAGCCAAACGCCATGGCGTGCCGTTTTATGTGCTGGGCTACGATGGCCCCGATATTAACACACCAACCGGTGCTGAGATTCCAATTGAGGAACGTAATGGCGATGAAGTGTTGATGATGAATGGCCAGCGCATCGCTCCAGCAGGCGTGCGTGGCTATTATCCAGCCTTTGATGTTACGCCGCCAGAATTGATTAGCAGTATTGTGACTGATCGCGGAATTTATCGCCCAGCCATGATTGAACGCTATTTGGATGATAGCAGCGATGCTCCGTTAGACGTTATTCCATTGTTGGGATAAATAATTAGCCCAGTGCGAAGCGCAAAACTCCGCACTGGGCTTTTTGGTTAATCGAGGGCAATCCGAAAGTGATAGGCGTTGATCGTCAGGCCTTCGCGAAAATAAAATTTATGCGCTTGCTCGCGTTGTACACCACTATCAAGATGCAGTTCGTTGCAACCTTGGGCTTTGGCTTCAGCTTTGAGCCAATCCAACAACGCCTTGCCATGGCCGCTTGAGCGTTGGCTGGCTGATGTGATGAGGTCATCGACATATAACAACATTCCAGCATACAACATCTCAATAAAACGATAGCCTGCCAGCGCTTGAACTTCGCCAGCCACCACCACAGCTGCCAAGTGATAGCCATGCTGTTGCATGCGTTGAATGCGGGCAACATATTCTGCCTCAACTAAGGCCGGGCGTAACTGCTGCATAACTGCAAAGGTGCTGGCAATCTCGGCGGCACTTTCAATCTGTTTGATCTGCATAGGTTTCTCCACAATAGCACAATTGGGGCTATTATCGCAGGTTTTTGCGCCACGAATTCCCCTCACCCCAACCCCTCTCCCGTCGAACGAGCGAGGGCTTTCATGCCGTGATTCTGCTGCACTCCGTGATGAAAACGCTTGCTGGAGAGGGTACATTGCATCGCACTTGAGTGCAGATAATCTGGCACTTGGGTGCTAGCCCAGGCAACTACAATCCAAACACACGGGTTCGATTCATTGCGAGGAAACTGTATGTCACGCCAACAACGAATTGCGCTGGCGCTTTTACCAGTTGCATTTGGTTTAGGATTAATTGCCGATTTGCTAGGCTTGTTTCACCAAGCGTGGGGAATTAATTTCGGCCTCTGGACGTTGCTCGCCAGCGCGGCGATTATTGGCCTTGGCTTCAAGCAGGCTCAGCCTTTGGCCAAAGAAACCTGGCTTTGGCTGGGCATCGCCAATCTGGCCAGTTTGGGCTTTTTCGTCCGCGATAATGAAGCACTATTGGTTTGGCTGGGCTTGTGCTGGGTGTTGGCGTGGATGTTGATTTTTACCCAGCCCTATCGCGCCGCTTGGCAATTGGACTCAATTCGCGGCTGGATTGTTTCGGGCGTGGTCGCTGGTTTGGGAGCGGCATTTGCCAGCTTTGGCGCAGCGCTGAATCTTCCGTTGCGAGGTGGTACTGGTACCAGCGCCAAATTGCGGCCAATTCTGATTGGCTTGGGATTGGCCTTGCCGTTATTGTGTATTTTTGGCGGCTTATTTGCCTCGGCTGATGCAGTATTTGAAAATATCTTTGCCGATTTGTTTAATTGGAATTTGGATTGGCTGTTTGAGCATGTGTTTGTGGTGCTGTTTGCCACGTGGGCGATTCTTGGCTGTGGCTGGATTTTATTTGCCTCGCCAAAACCTGATATTTCGTTTAGTGAACGGCCAAGTTTGCTCAATCTTGGCAAAGTTGAAGTTGGGATTATTTTGGGCTTGCTGAATGCGCTGTTTGGCTTGTTTGTAATCATTCAAATTCGCTATCTGTTTGGCGGCGAGCAGCAAATTGCCGAAGGCATTACCTATGCTGATTATGCGCGACGCGGCTTTTTTGAGCTGGTAACGGTGGCATTGTTGGTCTTGCCAACGCTGCTGCTTGGCGGTTGGCTGATCGAACAACGGGCTGAAGCCCAACCGCTATTTCGGGTTTTGGCGCTGGTGTTGTTGGTGCAAGTTGGGATTGTCTTGGCTTCGGCGGTTTCGCGCATGCTCTTGTACATCGATGCCTATGGTTTGACCGAATCGCGGATTCAAGCGACGGCGCTGATGATTTGGATTGTGCTGGTAGCGCTGTGGTTTGTGGCAACTGTGTTGCGTCAGCACGGTCAATATTTTGCCAATGGCGCGTTGGTTGCGGCGATGCTTGTGCTAATTGGCTTGCTTATGCTGAATCCAAGCAACTACATTGTGCGCTATAACGCTAGCCATCGTGGAGTTGCCAGCTTTGATGGCTATTATATTGGTAGTTTGGCTGATGATGCTGATGCAGTGCCCGCAATTATCGATGTGCTGCCAAGCTTGCCTGCTGAGCAAAGCTGCCAAATTGCGACCCAACTTTTAGGCGCTTGGAATAATCCTGACGAAACTGATGCTGATTGGCGCAGTACCAATTTGAGCCGCAACAAAGCGCGGGAGCTTGTGCGCCGAAATGCGCAGAACTTGACCCAAATCAGTTGTCCAATTGATCGCTCAATGTGATCGTGGGTGCTGGTGGTAAGTGGTACAATTGCCCTCGCTATCGCCCAACCGCGAAGCACCATGCAATCAGCGCACTCTGGCAATTGTTGCCAGCAGCACCAAAATGGAGAACTAATTCGTATGCGAATGTCGAAACTGGCAACGAGTACCACCAAAGAAGCACCAAATGATGCCGAATTAATTAGTCACTCGCTGTTGGTGCGGGCTGGCTACGTCAAGCAACAATCAGCAGGCATCTACTCGTTGCTGCCCTTGTGTGTGCGTTCGACCCAAAAAATTTCCCAAATTATTCGCGAAGAGATGGATGCGATTGATGGCCAGGAGTTGTTGATGCCCGTCGTTACCAGCGCCGATTTGTGGCGTGAAACTGGCCGCTACGACGGCGTAACCGAAGAATTGCTGCGCTTCAAAGATCGCAACAACAAAGATATGGTGTTGAACATGACCCACGAAGAAGTGGTCACCGACATCATGCGCCGCTACATCAAATCGTATCGCCAAATGCCCGTGATGGTCTATCAGATTCAGACCAAATATCGTGACGAAGCACGGCCACGCGGCGGGATTATTCGGTTGCGCGAGTTTACGATGAAGGATGCCTATTCCTTCCACGCTACGATCGAAGATCTCGACCAATATTATGAGCAAGTGTTGAACGCCTACAAGCGCATTTATCAGCGCTGTGGCTTGCCAGTTGAAATTGTGCAATCTGACCCTGGCATGATGGGCGGCAAGATTGCCCACGAATTTATGGCAGTTACGCCAGCTGGCGAAGATACGCTGATCTTGTGTCCAAGCTGTGGCTATTCGGCTAATCGTGAAGTGGCTGTGGGAGCCAACCCAACTTCAACGGCTGCGCTCGAAGCGTTGAGCCAAGGCGAAGCTAGCACCAAAGATTTGGCTGGCCACTTTGGGGTTGCGCCAAGCCGCGTCATGCAAATTAAGCTCTATAAAACCGCCGACGGGGTGTTGGTTGTGACCTACACACCAGCAGGCCGCGAAATTAACCATATCAAATTGCAAAATGCGGTGGGAGCAGAGCTGCAAAACGTTAGCGAAGCCGAACTTGCCACCTATGGCTTGAGTGGCTTTGCCAGCGTTGCACCCCGCAGCCTGAAGGCCAGCGACAAGGTGCGGATCTTGGTTGATAGCGCCTTGACGACTGAACGTAATTTGGTTGCTGCTGCTGGCAAAGCTGGCCACTACGATCTCAATTTGAATTGGGAGCGCGATTTTACTGGCGAGGTCGTCGACCTCACCGATGTGCTCGAAGGCCAGCCATGTAGCCGCTGTGGTGCGCCATTGACGATTGCCCGTGCCATCGAAGTTGGCAATATCTTCAAACTTGGCACCAAATATTCAGCAGCGATGAAATGTATGTTTGCCAACGAAAAGGGCGAAATGCAGCCAGCAATCATGGGCTGTTATGGCATCGGTGTGCAACGGATTTTGGCCTCGTTGATCGAGAAATTCAACGATGCCCGCGGCATGATGTTGCCAATCACCGTTGCGCCATATCAAGTGCATGTGGTTGGCACCGATTATCAAAGCAACGCCGAAACCAAGAGCGTCGCTGATCAGCTTTATACTGATTTGCAAGCCCAAGGCGTGACGGTATTGTTGGATGATCGCGATGTGAATGCTGGCAACAAGTTTGGCGATGCTGATCTGATTGGCAATCCAATTCAGGTCATCATTGGCTCGCGTGGCCTGAAAAATGGCCAAGCAGAGGTCAAAATTCGTAGCACTGGCGAAACCACCATGGTTGCTTTGGCCGATCTGCTGAGCCACGTTTTGGGCGTGCGCCAAGCAATGTTTGCCAGCCTCAGTTAATTTTTGATCCACAAAGAGCACGAAGAGCACTAAGCACTATTTAGCCCTACTTTGTGCTCTTCGTGTCCTTCGTGGATCATAACTCCTAACCCTTATCTTCTCAAAAAACTACTAAATAAGGCGATTAATTGTTGTGCCAACTCAGTTTTGGCTTGGCGCGCGAAATCCCAGCGCTGGCCATCGCGGCGAAACACGGTGACGGCGTTATCGCTTGCGCCGAGCGCGGTGCGGGCATCGTTGGCAACGATTGCATCAAGCCCTTTGCGGGTGAGCTTGGCTTGGGCATACTGCTCAAGATCATGCGTTTCGGCAGCAAAGCCAATTTTGACAAAGCCAGTGCGATCTTTGAGGCTGGCCAGAATATCGGTGGTATGGGTTAATTGCAGTGTGAGCGATTGATCGCCTTGCTCAGTTTTTTTGATTTTGTTATCGGCTACGCTGACTGGGCGATAATCGGCCACAGCGGCAGCCATAATTAGCATATCGCAGCCTTGATCAATTTCGTGCTCGATTGCAGCTTGCATGGTGGCGGCGCTTTCGGCATAGATGTGCTGCGTGCCAAGCGGCGGCGTGGCACTAGCTGCGCCGATAATCAAGCGCACATCTGCGCCAGCATCACGAGCGGCGGCGGCCAAGCCAAAGCCCATCGCACCCGACGAGCGATTGCCGATAAAGCGCACTGGATCGATCGCCTCGTGGGTTCCACCAGCGCTAATGACCAAGCGTTTGCCAGCCAACGCCCCAAACTTTTTGCCAAGCGCTAAGCGAATTTCAGCCTCAATTTGCTCGATTTCGGCGAGCCTGCCGACTCCAACCATTGGCTCGGCCATACGTCCAGCAGTTGGTGGAATAATCTGCACGCCACGGCTTTGCAAGGTGGCAACATTAGCTTGGGTCGCGGCATTGGCCCACATATTGACATTCATGGCGGGAGCAAGCAAAATCGGCGCACGCGAAGCCAGCACCGTGGTCGTCAGCATATCGTCGCTCATGCCCATGGCGAGGCGCGCGATGGTGTTGGCGGTGGCTGGGGCAATGATGATAAGATCGGCGCGATCGCCAATCGTCACATGGCCTATATCACTTCCCTCGGAAAGCTGCCACATATCGGTATAAACTGGGCGATGGGTCAATGCGCCAAAGGTCAAGGGCGTGACAAACTTGGTCGCTTCTTCGGTCATCACGACATCGACCAACGCTCCGGCCAAGCTCAGATTGCGCGCCAATTGCACCACTTTATAGGCCGCAATGCCACCAGTTACGCCTAGCACAATCCGCCGATCAACCAATGACATAGCAAATACCTCAATTAACAATGGCCACTGCGCTGTGCTTAAACAGCAACAATGGCCATAAGAGCCGCCAAACTTATTTGAACAAAGGAGTGCCGAGCCACGAGGCTGCTTGTTGGCGTTGGCTTGCGCTTGGTTGGCTGACCAAACTCAAGCTCAAGTGATCGGGCTGTGGTTTGCTCAAGCTCACGGGCAAGTGTAATAATTCATCGCGGCGGAAGAAACTGAGTTGTACGGTTGCGCCAATCGGATAATCGGCGAGCCGTTTGTTCAAGCTATCGTCATCGATGCGCCAGCCATCGAGCGCAATCATTTCATCGCCAGCCGCTAAACCAGCTCGATCAGCATCGCCGCCATCGAGCACATGGGTAATTTGCACCCGACCATCGACAGCCTTGCTGCGAATGCCAAGTTGGGGCCGTGGATTGCCTTGCGCATCACGATCTTTGTAGCTCCATTGCACGTTGATGCCAACGGTGGCAAAGGCTTCTGCATAGGGCAATTCGCTTAATCCATCGATATAGTTGGCGAAGTAAGCACTCCAATCGTTGCCTGTTAGGTCTTGCAGTGCTTGCTGCATGCCATCGGCTTCGGGAATGCCCGGGCCTGTGATGGGATATTTTTGATACAGATAGCGAATCAAATCATCGAGCGATTGCTGGCCGTTGCTACGCTCGCGCAATTGCATATCGAGCACCAGCGCTGCCAACGCGCCCTTGAGATAATATGAAACCGTGCTGTTGGGCGTTGATTCATCTGGCCGATAGAATTTGATCCATGCGTCGAACGATGAACTGCTGAGGCTATGCACCAAGCGGCCAGGTGTGGCTTGCAAGGTGGCAATATCATCAGCCAAGCGTTCAAGATAGCGCTGCGGGGTCATCAAGCCAGCCCGCACCAACATCAAATCGGTGTAGTACTCGGTAAAGCCTTCCATCACCCACAACAAGCGGGTGTAATTTTCGCGGGTGTAATCGAAGGGGCCAAGTGGCGCAGCCCGCAAACGCTTGACATTCCACGTATGGAAAAATTCGTGAGCAATCAGGCCTTGAGCGCGTTCATAGGTTTTGCTGGGCTTAAAAACATGGCGTGGCAGCAGCAACGAAGTTGAATTGCGATGCTCTAAGCCGCCATACGTGTTAGCTCCAGCTAATAGCACAATAAACAAATAATAATCGTATGGCAACTCGCCCCAAAAGGCGTGTTCAGTTTCGACAATTTGCTTGGTATCGGCCAAAACTTGCTCAATATCCTCGTTGCCATGGCCCCAAACCACCACCTCGTGAGCTTTTTCGGCCACCTCAAAGCGATAGCGCCGCAACTCGCCGACCTCAAACGGGCAATCCATCAATTCATCAAGATCGTTGGTGGCGTAGCGGCCATCGGCCAATTGCGGCAAGCCGGTAGCAATTTCCCAATGGCTCGGCAATTCCAGCTGTACGCGATAGCTACAATCCTGATAATCGGGCAAATAAAGCAAGGTGGCGGCTGGCACGATGTGAGCGTGGGTTGCATCGACGTGATTGGTGCGCACGGTTAGTTCATAACCATACACTTGGTAGGTTACGGTGATGGCGCTGGCTCCATTGGTTTGCACCTGCCAAGTTAAGCGATCAGTTTTGCTGATTGGCAGCGCTTGGCCATCGGCATGGGCCTCGACAAAGCGCAAATGGCGAGCATATTCACGGAGTAGATACGAGCCTGGTGTCCATGCTGGCAATTGCAATGACGTTTCAGAACCCGTTAAACCCTCAATCCGCAATGTGACGTTGATGATATGGCGTTCAGGTTGAGGAATTGCGAGGGTGTAATCAAGGACAACAGACACAGGCAGACTCCTTTAATCTTTATCAGCAGCAACGGCATAGCCAACCGTGCTTCCGGCAATCAAGAGACCAGCGGTGGTGAGCATGGTGTCGTGTTTGGTGATAATCGCAATCACCAAGCCCAAAACCCCGGCAAACCAAGTGATCCGTGCAAGTAATAAAGCCTCACGACGCATGAGCAGCACTCCTCTAAAAGTGAGTTGCTATCAGTGTAGCTTAAAAAACCTATTCAACAAAGGGGTGAGGGCAAAGGATAAAGGATGAAGGATGAAGGATGAAGGGTGAAGGGTGAAGGATGAAGGATGAAGCGTAAGAACTAGAGAACAGAGATGTACTGGTTTATTTCGTTAACCATGGCCTGCTCCCCTCGCCCGCGTTCAGTGGGAGAGGGGGCTGGGGGGTGAGGGATCGCCCCACTGCCGCCCAATCGCTCAAAACCTACCCTTGAAAGGAGAGGGGCTGGGGGTGAGGGAATGATCCTGATTGCCAAGCCCATAGCCCATAGCCAAATCGCAACAAACAAAAACGCCTATCGAAATGCTCGATAGGCGTTGGGACGATTGGATTCGCTATTTTAGAAGATACCTTGGCCACCCCCAAGGATATTGCATGGATCGTAGCGGTTCTTGGCGCGGCGGAAGTCGTTCCAAACCTCGCCAAAATGTTGTTTCCAATCGTTTTGGCTAAACTCGATTGCGCCAATTGCGTAGCGATTGCCGCCGAGATCGCGGTTGGTTTCAAACATCTCGCGGTTGTCGGCCAACATTGCGTTGATTACTTCAGGGATGTTTGGCGCGGTGCGCAAAATATCAAACAAGAAGACAATTTCGCCATCGGGAACGCGGAAGAATGGCTTGGTGAAATGTTTGGTTTTGACGGGATAGAGCAAAATTGGGCCTTGACCAGTATCTTCGAGGGTCAAGGTTTCCAAGATATTGCCAACAAAGTTGTTGACATGGCGGCTCTTGATGAAGAGATCCAACCATGGGTGTGGCAAGAACCAAGCACCGATTTGGCGCAAGAAGGCCTCGGTTGGAGCCAAGCGATTCAAGAAATCAAAGTAGCTGGTATCGCTAATAACTTCCGTGCCTTGGGTGTAGTTCAAATTGCGCAGCAAGCGGTTGTTATTGGGCAATTTATTGGCTGAATAATAGCTAACAGCTTCGAGCATAAAGTTCCAGCCGCCGCCAGCTTTGGCCACAACTTGGCCTTCGACATATTCAAAGCGACCATCGCGAATCAAACGAATTTGATCGTCGGTGAAGGTTTCGATGTCATCGTAGAACAGGTTGAAGACGCGAGCGCTGGTTTCGGCGCGAACCAATTTGAGCTTGGCGCGCACGATAATGGCAAATTGGCCCAAGCCACCAAGCACCGATTCGAATAAATCTTTGTTGCGGTTTTTGGAACAAGTTTCTAAGTTGCCTTCGCCAGTGACAACGGTCAATTCAAGCACGTTGTCAATTTGCACGCCGTGTTGATGGCTGGCCCCGCCGATCCCGCCGACGCTCAACGTGCCGCCAATTGACAGCTCGATATAATCGGTCATGACTGGTGGGGTAAGGCCTTGGGCTAAGGTCGCATCAAGCAGTTGGTGCCATTTCAGGCCTGCGTCGGCAATGACATAATCGCGGCCAATTTCGTGCACCGTATCTAAGGTACTCATATCAATCACAACCCCGCCTTGAATTTGGGGTTGACCATAGGTTGAGTGCCCTTGACCACGGCCTGAGATTTTGATGTTGTTATTTTTGGCGAAGCGCACTAGTTTGACAATATCATTGGTTGAGCCAGGTTTTAACACCGCATTTGGCGTGCGGTGAATGATGTGGCCATAATCTTCGGCAGCTTCGGCGCGAGTTGCGGTATCGGTGTAGAGCACACCATCGAACGTTGGGAAATTTGGCGCGAGTTGCTCGGCGGCGTGAGTTGAAGTGACCCACGAACTGGTAGCCCGATCAAAACCGACTACCACAGCACCTGCAACGAGACTTTTCAAGAATGTACGGCGGCTAAGTTGCGTCATAACGTCCCTCGTTTTCGGTAAAAAAAACTGACCGCAAATTCACCACCTAATAGCTATGACGAAGGGCTGGAATGAGGTGTTTGGCGTGAATCTGCGCGTCAGCTTTTGCATCTGTCCTGACTGCATCTATTCTATTATGATGATAGTACTAGGCTCAATAGGCCAATAGTCTATGCTTTACATAGGCTGTATACGGTACTTAAGGGTACGCATGGCTGTCGAGAGTGCTTCTTGCAAATCGCTGGAGGTTTGAAAAATAGAAAGATCAATCCCAAGGCTTACAACCACTTGGGCAACATCAGGGGTCATGCCACATAAAATAACGCCAGCTCCCAGCAAATTACACGATTGCGCTGCTCGAATCAGCACATTTGCAACTTGGGTATCAATTAATGAAACTGCCGTAATATCCAAGATCACGACCGAAGATCGGGTACGCACGACGTGCTCCAATAAGAGCGAGATCATTCGTTGAGCACGGTTGCTATCGATGGCTCCGATTAAGGGCATCAACACCACGTTGCTAAAAATATTCAGAATCGGGGTTGAAATTTCATCGATTGTATACAGCAGCCGCTCTTCAGTTTCGCGGGCCGCCTTCAATTCCTCGACCCGAGCCTCAAGCTCAGCCAAGTGCTTTTGATCTTGTTCGCGTGAAATGGCTAGTTCTTTGCTGACCCGATTGACCATATTGGCCAAGATTCCGAGTTCGTCAAGCCGATCAATGTTGAGGTGTTCAGCGGCCTCGCCTTGAATAACTTTGCGCAAGGTACTCCCAATCGTGCGAATCAGCGCCCGATCTTCACGCGAAAGCCGCGGTTGGTTGGTCGATGCAGGAGTTGTAGGTTGCTCTGGGCGCTCTGGTTGGTCCATAGAAGTTATTTCCAAGAAACATGTAACTCGCAAAAGGCAGCGCCATTGCGGATACACTTAGAATGGTCAATTTGAACATCGCGGGCATTGAAGCATTCAAGTGCTCCACGCATCGCCCCTTGTTCAAACATACAATTATACGGTTGTTCCATTTCGATGATTGCGGTTTTGTCGCCAGTTATTCGGCTGCGCCATTCGCCACCATTGCCACGGGTTGCGTAGAGCCAAATCATCGGAATCGTTGTGATTACGTCTTCGGGCTTTTCGATGCCAACCGCGCGAAATTGGGCTTCCAGCGAATAATAAATATTCTTGCCAACATCGATCACCAAGGCTTGATCTTGATCTTCAAAGCTGTTGAGCATGGTTTCTAGGAGTTGCCCATGATACCATTTATCCGGATCAATCTCGTCCAAGACAGCAAGCATCTCCGGTGTACAATGTTCGGAGGCAATCGTCGAAATTAATAAGAAAATACCACCTTGCGTTAATGGCGGGCCACTCCGATCTTGACCAGGGTCAGCATAGGCAGTCAGGTCAAATGGTGCATGTCGTTCAAAACGATACATTAGGGTGCCTTTCAGTTGCAATGGAGGTCAAAGCCTGAACAGTGCCATTATACGCGCTCTTGCAATATTTCCTGAACTGAATTTTTGGCTTTTATTAGTTATGTTTTCCTATTTTTTGGCTAGTACGGGTGAGGATTGCGCTGCCATATCAGGTGAGATAGCAGGCTTTGATCCACCTTTGAGGGGATTTTTCGGATGAATTTTGATCAAGAACAGCACTATCGCCACGAAATGGTGCAAATTGGCCGCTGGCTCTATGAACGCGGCTGGACTCCTTCATATAGTGGCAATTATTCGGTTTTGCTCGATGAACAACGAATTTTAACCACCCCAACCGGGTATTGCAAGGGCTTGCTCCAACCAGCCGATTTAATTATCGTCGATCGTCAAGGTGTCCCGCTTGACCCACAGACCCCCTTACCATCAAGCGAATTGTTGATGCATTTGGCGGTGTATGCTGAACGCCCCGATGTGCGCGCCTGTGTCCACGCCCATCCACCACGTACGATTGCCTGTAGTATTGCTGGCATCGAACTGACCCAACCATTATTAGAAGATATTATTCTGACCTTGGGCAAAATTCCAACTGTGCCCTATGCCCGAACTGGCACGGCAGCCTTGGGCGAGGCGATCAAGCCTTTTATTCGCGATCACGATGCGTTGGTGTTGGATCATCATGGCTCGCTGACCGTTGCTAGCAGCTTAACGAAAGCCTTCCATCGAACGGAGCAAGTCGAACAAGCTGCCACGATCATCTCCACTGCCCTCAGCATGGGCCATTTGTACCCCTTAGCTGCTGAACATGTGGCCGATCTCTTGGCGGTGCGGCGTGCTCGCGGAGGTAACCCCAAGGCTGAGCCGCTCTTACCCTAAGCCTAACCTCGTGGGCTAGCCCACGTGCCCCCAAGCAGATTAGGCTGTTGGTACTATGTTTGCTCTTGGAGTTGGTTGATCTGCATGCTATTTTGTGCTATGTTTGCGCTGGTAAAACTGCTGCGGTTCTGCTTATGACCCAACGTACTCGTAAACCCACGCTCAAAAGTCGGGTGGAAGCCCTTGAGGCTGAACGCCATCAAACTCAACGTGCTCTCGATGCGCTCTATCGCATTGGGCTTGCTTGTCGTGGGCAACAGGATTCGTTCGAGTTGTTGCGTACTATCTACCAAGAATTGCAGACGGTTTGGAAATTTGATGCCTGTTTTATCGCCCTTTCCGACCAATATGACGATAGCGCTTATCGCATCGCTATGTTGGTTGATGAAGGGGTGATTGAGTTTAGCGAACACGACCCAATTGGCCCGCTGACTGGCTATTTGATTCGCCAGCGCCAGCCGTTGTTGTTTCGCGATCTGACGACTGAGCGTGAATCGATTGGCCTGCCCCGACTGTTGCAATTTGGCAGCGATAAGCTCTCACGCGGCTGGATGGGCGTGCCCTTGGTGATTGGCACCTCGGCGCTGGGCGTGATTTCGCTGCAAAGCTATACCGTTGGCGCATTCGACGAAGCTGATCTTGATCTGCTGACGCGGATTGCTAACTCCATGGCGGTGGCGCTGGAAAATGCCCTGCTTTCGCATCGCCAAGCTGAATTAACTGGCTCGTTAGAGCGCCAAATTGAGCTGCGTAACGCCGATTTATTCGTCATCAGCGATATTGCGGCGATGCTAACCCAGCAGCTGCCATTAACTGAGATGTTTGGGCTGGCACTCGATTTTATGCTGGAATTGATGCATCTCGATGCTGGCGTGGTCTGTTCGCTCAACGCCAACGAATTACAGCCGATTGTGCAGCGTGGTTTGCCCAACGGCAGCTTGCCCGAATCGTTTGTGGCGCTGGATTCGATTTTTGGAATTGCAATTAGCAGCAATAGCGCAATTGTCGATCATCAGAGCCAATCCAAATATTGGCAAATGGCCCAACTCAACCACCTCGCGACGACGCTCGCCATCCCATTGCGTCGCCATGAAACCGTGATTGGCGTGCTTTTGGTTGGTCAAACTGAGCAACGGGATTTTAAAACTGAAGAAGTTGAGTTGCTGCAAGTAGTCAGCAATCAATTGGCTTTGGCTTTGGAGCATGGCAATATTCTGGCCCAGCAACGCCGCCAAATTGCCGAACTAGAGGCGCTGAGCGCGATTAGCGCCGCCACGGTACGCGCCCTCAACCTCTCAACCTTGCTGCATCAATTAAATGATGCGATTCGCTCGTTTTTGCCAGTCGATGTGTTTTATATGGCGATTTACGATCCTGAACGCCAATTATTGACTGATAGCATTGCGATTGAGGACGATAACGAAGCGACCTATTTGAGCGAAGAGGCGATGCCGCGTAAAGGCTCGTTTACTGATTGGGTGCTGAGCAAATGCGAGCCATTATTTTTGCGCCATGTTTCGCGGGATATTCGCCATTATCCGACGATTATTCGGCGCACGATCAAAGGCGCGCCTTCGGAAAGCTGGCTGGGCGTGCCGATGCTCGATGCCAATCGTCGGCCTTTGGGCGTGATTGCGATTCAAAATTATCAACCCTATGCCTTCAGCGACCGCGACCGCTTTTTTCTGCAATCGGTAGCCAGCCAAGTTAGTTTGCATGTGCTGAATGTGCAGCTCTATCAGCAGCGTGAGCGCCAATTGGCCGAACTCAACGCCCTGCAACGAATTAGCAGTTTGCTTGGCTCGACGCTTGAAATTGAGGCAATGCTGCGCGCGATCGATGCAGTATTAACTGAGTTTTTGCATATCGATGGCTTTTTTGTGATGCTGAATCAGCCAAAAACGCACATGGTCGAGGCGGTCTATGCTTTGAATCGTGAGGGCGAGGGCGATTTTCGTTGGATGATTGGGCTGATTCCGCCCGAACACACGCCAACCTGGGAAGTGTTGCATACCCGCAAGCCGCTGCGCTTTGGCGATATTTCGCAGGAAACCTCAACCGCTGTTGCGCCTGAAGATAATAATGTGCGAATTTCCTCCGAGCGCACCAAGGCGTGGCTCGGCGTGCCGCTCAACGACCAAACCACCAACGTGATTGGCTTGATTGCGATCCAAAGTTTTCAGGCTAATGTGTTTAGTACCCGCGATGAGCAGTTTATGGCGCAGCTTGGCCAACAGCTGACCTTGGCGATTCAAAATGCGCGCTTATTTGCCCAACGTGAACGCCAATTAAACGAGCTGAATACGCTCAAATTGGTTGGCGAATTGCTCAACCGCACCATGGATATTCATGAGATGTTCCGTGGGCTGAATCCATTATTGACCTCGTTTCTCAAAATCGATGGCTTTTATATCTTATTAAATAATCCCAAAACCTATGTAATTGAAGATTTGTGTGTGGTTGAGCGTGGTGAGTTGCTTGATTATGGCTCGATGGTTGGTACATCGCTCCCGCCAAACACGCCAACTGCTTGGATTTTGCGCAATGCCAAAGCGCTGCGCTTCAACAACACCGTCACTGATATTCCTACGCTTTACCCTGAATTGAAAACGGTGCAGGTCAACGATGAGGTGGCCCTGTCGTGGCTTGGCACACCGTTGATCAACCATCGTGGCGAAGTGCTGGGCGCAATCACCACTCAATCGATGAGTGCCAGTCATTTCAGCGAGAGCGACGAGCAATTTATGTTGCAAGTGGCCCATCAATTGGGCTTGGCAATTCAAAATGCGCGTTCGTTTGCCCAACGCGAGCGCCAATTGGCCGAGCTTGATGCCCAACAACGAATCACGCAATTGGTCACGTCGACCCTCGATTTGTATGAAATGCTGCGTTCGTTGGATTTGGTGTTGCGCAGTTTTCTGAATGCCGATGCCTTCCAAGTGGTGATTGGCAGCGCCGATCGGGTTGAAACGGCGGTTGTGCTCGAAGAAGGCCACGAAGTTCAAACTGCGGTGATTGGCCATCCTTTGCCCGATGGCTCGCTGACGCGCTGGACGTATCTGCATGTCAAGCCGCTGCGCATGAACGATATTTATCGCGATTGGGCCTTGCACCCCGATTTGGTTGAGCCGCCAATTCCGACCAATTCTGGTTTTATGCACTCGTGGCTGAGCGTGCCGCTGATTGCTTCGGCCCAGCCTTTGGGTGTGCTGGCAGTGCGGGCAACGCGGCCAGCAGCCTTTGGGCCAAGCGACGAGCAATTTTTGTTTAATGTTGGGCGACAACTAGCCTTGAGTGTGCGCAACGCCCGCTTGTATGCAGCTGAACAAACTGCCCACCGCACCGCCGAAACCATGCGCGAAATTGCCCGCGTGCTCAACACAACCTTTAATCCCGATGAAGTGCTCGATTTGATTTTGCGTGAATTGCGCAAAGTTATTACCTTCGATTCGACTTCGGTGATGTTGCCATCGAATAATTTGTTGCGGATTGTCGCGCGCCAAGCCCAAGATGAGCAATTGGCGGTTGAATGGCGCGAATTGACCTTCCCGCTTGATCTGAGCAGTGGCGCTGGACGGGTGATGTTGAGCGGCAAGCCGTTGGTGGTTCCCGATACGGTTAGCGACCCGCAATGGACGCGCTCGCCGATGCCCAGCGTCGTGCGCTCGTGGATTGGCGTGCCCTTGATTAGCAAAGGGGTTGTGTTGGGTGTGCTGAATATTAATTCGTTACAGCCCAATGCTTTTACCCAAGGCGATACCGAATTGGCCATGACTTTTGCTAATCAAGCAGCAACCGCACTTGAGCATGCGCGCTTGTATCAAGAATCGGTAACGCGGGTTGAGCAAGAATTAGAGATTGCGCGTCAAATTCAGAGCAACTTGTTTCCGCGGAGTTTGCCGGTGGCCCACGGCGTGGAGTTGGCAGCCGTCTGTTTGCCAGCCCGCGAAACTGGCGGCGATTTCTACGAAGTAACCGAGTTACGCGATGGCCGCTGGGCCTTGATGGTCGGCGACGCTTCAGGCAAGAGCATTCCAGGCGCGATGTTGATGGCGGTGGCACGTTCGATTGTGCGCTCGGAAGCGTGGGATCACGAAACGCCGCAAATCGTCATGCAAGAAACCAATCGCTGGGTTACGATGGATATTCCGCGCCATACCTTTGTGGCCTTGGCCTATGCGACCTTTGATATAGGCGATAAAAAGTTGGCTTTGGCGAATGCAGGCCAGCTTGATCCAATTATTCGGCGCGCGAATGGCGATTTGGTCTATGCAACCGCGCCCGGCCCGCACTTTCCGCTGGGAATTATGGCCAACACGCCCTACGAAACCGCCAGCTATCAGCTTGAGCCAAACGATATGGTGTTGTTCTATACCGATGGCGTGGTTGAATCGAAGAATAACACAGGTGATATGTGGGGCTTTGAGCGCTTCGAGGAGTTGCTGCGCCAACACGAGCATAGCCTAACCAGCGCTGAATGGGTTGATTTGGTGATTAACGAAATCAACCAATTTATCGGCGATCATCCCCAACACGACGATATTACGCTGGTGGCGCTCAAAGTTGCTGGTGCTTAATTATGGTCGGGCATGGTGATGGTAAAGGTTGTGCCTGATTCTGGATTACTGACCACCCCAATTGTGCCCTCGTGAGCTTCGACCGCCAATTTGCAGAAATACAAGCCTAAGCCGGTGCTGCGTTGGCGGGCATATTGCTGCTCGCTTAGCGTCGTAAAGCGATCAAACAGCGAGTCTTGCAAGGCCTCAGGGATGCCAGGCCCATTATCAATCACTTGGAAATTAATGTTGCCAGCTGTTTGATAGGCAATTAATTTAATTTCGGTCTGGATTGGCGTATGCTTGATGGCATTTGAAAGCAGATTGCTCAAAACCCGCCGCATCAAATCGCCATCGATCGTCGCATATAGCTCTGCATCTGCCTGAATTGAAATAACTTTGGCTTCTTGTTCTGCCCACGAACGCAACTCGTTGGCCACATTATTCAAAAGCGGGGCGATTGGCACATGTTCGCGGTTGATGCTCATGTGGCCTTCTTGCAAGCGCGCTGTATCCAATAAATCGGAAACCAAGCCCACCAACGTGCGCGACGAGCGGCGTGCCCCCTCGACCAACTCGCGTTGGCTCTCAGGCAAGTTTTGGCGACGCAACAAATCAAGATAATTGATAATTACCGTCAGCGGATTTTTGAGATCGTGGACAACCATCTGATTCATTTGTTCGCGCAATTGCTCGCTGCGCTGCAATTGTTGGTGCTCGGTTTGTAAGGCGCTATACAAGCGGCTATTGATAATGCCGTTGGCAAGGTGGGCCGCGACCGATTGCAACACGCCTTCGCTGCGGGCATCGATCTGTTGATCGGCGTTGAGTTGCAAGAACAAAATCCCAATCAACTGGGTGCGGTGTTGTAATGGAATCAAGTAGGCTTGTTGTTGATTGACCGCTAAGGGCTTGAGTGGGCCGGTAAGCGCGCTGATATAGGGTAAATCGGTGACCGTTAACCATTCCATCGGGAAGGCGCTGAGCGGCAGGCTCAAGGCTTGGTGCGATGGCTCGCCTTTGATCAAATAATGTTGAGCTTGAATTTGCAAATGCTCTGCATCAAGCAAGCCAACTGCGGCCAAGGCTGGTTGCAGCATATTGGCCAAACTGGCAACTACGCGGCTGATCAAGGCATCAGCTTCTAATTCGAGCGTCACGGTATAACTGATGTCGACCAAGGCTTGCAAGCGGCGGCTTTGCTCGCGATCTTGGGCCACCAAGCCGACAGCTTGCTGCAAAAGGTCGAGTTGATCTTCGGCCAAGGCAAATTGTTGGCTGAGTTCGCGGCGCAAACTTGGGCTGGTGCTGCGGTCGCCTGCTTCAAAGGCATTCAGCAATTGGCTCATGGCGTTCTGAAAGCCTGCTTGTTGGCGTTGCAGCGTGCTTTTGAGCAATAGGCCCTCGACGGCGCTGGTCAACGAGCCAGTGCGCTCCACGCCGCGAATCACGCCATAGGTAATGGTGCCAATCGCTGCCAGCAGCAGCACGTGATAGCTCCAAAACGATAATTGCCATAGCTCGCCATACAAGGCAGCCAAGGCAGTTTCGGCCAAGAGAATCGCCGCAATGATAAACGTTGCTAAGGGCAAGGTTGGGTTGGCTCGCCATTGCTTGGCATAAAACCACGCCGTCCAGCCAAACAAGGCCACCGTAAGCCAAACGATAAACGGAAAGACGTTTGGCGCAAGGCTACGCATTTCGTTATGCAACGAATGGGGGTTAGCGCTGGTGATTGGTTGCGGCGTGGTAACTGGCACAGGCGCTGTGTCAGCGCTAAGCTGGGTTGGCTGGCTGGTTGGCGCGGGCGCAGTTTCAGTAATGGTGCTCGGAATATAGGCCATCATCAAGAGCGCATAGCCTACCCACAGCCCAAAGCCAACCAGCATCCAGCGTTGCCACGAGCGAATTAGGCCTTCTGCAAGCCGTTGGCTCATGCTCAAGGCAAAAATAATCGAGGCCACGAAGAGCGCCAATGGCGTTGACCATTGGGTTGCGACCGAGGTGTTGCTGAACATTACCCCAGGCGTGGCGATCGCATGCACCAAAAACATTAGCGACATGGCCAAAAAGCCTAAGCCAAGCATTAATGCCCGGCCATCGCGACGCACTAAGGCTGCCCGAATCATCAAGCCAATCATGCCTAAACCGATCAGCAGGGCAATCGTGACAATCCAAAAATGGCCAGCTGGCGATTGAACCCGCAGATCGAGCGCAGGAAACAGGCGCAGGATAATCAATAAGGCTGGACCAAGCAGCAGCCCGATGATCAAGCTCCATGCAATGGTTGGTTTTGGCTTGCTTGCGTGCGCCATAAAAATACCTTGTCTAAAGTCCCTAGCTCATTATAGAGCCAAACGTGGTTGGGCGTACATTACAGTTGCATGATGATCGTTTAAATCACGCTTTTGGTTTAACCTTTAGGCGTGATTTTGAGCAATTTAGGATTTTCTAATCTTCATTAAAATGGGTTAGACTACTGTTTATAGCTTGTGGATAAGCAAGTTTTGCACCGTTAGAATCTGCTAAATAGCCAACGATTGCAACTCGTTTTTTTAGCTCACTTTCCATAAAAATTACTAGATGTAGTGTTGACAGCTAAAAAGACATACTATATATTGGATTGCACAAGCTTCCTAGCTTTCAACAAAGCACCCTTTACAATTGAGCTTTACCCATGCGTTACATTGCGTAACGCATCTTTTTTTGAGTTTCTACAGTAAGCAAGAGTATTCATCTTTTGCTTGCTGTTTTTTAATGGGAAGGCTCAATCGCTAGGTATTCATGGTTGCGAATTAATGCGGCCACTATTAATGGATTGCTCTGCGCCTCTGCGTTAAATGCACACGCACCCAATCGAAAAAATCTTGTAATTGCGCTTGTAATCGCCGATTGATTGCACGCTTAATTTTTTGTTCTCATTTTTTGGATGTTTGAAAGGACTTGGTTATGACGGAACAGGTCACCTTGACCCCGCTCGATGACCGCCAAGTAACGCCGCCAGCCACGATTATCAAGCGTGATGGTCGTGAAGTGGCTTTTGATGTAGCCCGCATTGAACGAGCCTTAACCCGCTGTTTTGCTGGTTTAGGCCGTCAACCACATATTACCGTTGGCGAATTGGCCCAACGGGTGGTCAATATTTTGGCAGCTAAATATACCACCACCCCAACTGTCGAAGCCGTGCAAGATACGGTTGAGGTGATGTTGCAAGCTGCTGGCGAGTTTGATGCCGCCAAGAGCTATATTCTCTATCGGGCTGAACATGCCAAAAAGCGTGAACAACGACCTGTGCCTGAAGCGATTCGCCATGCCTTTGCCGAATCAGACCAATACTTTCCCTCGCCATTGCAAAAATTCCAATTCTTCGATAAGTATTCGCGCTTCGATTACGATTTGGGCCGCCGCGAAACTTGGATCGAAACCGTCGATCGCTCGGTGAATTTCTTGCGCGAAATTTCCGATAATAAGCTTGCTGACGCTGACTACAATCGGGTGCGCCAAGCGATTCTCGAAATGCGCGCCATGCCATCGATGCGCTTGTTGGCGATGGCTGGGCCTGCTGCTCGCCGCAACAATATTGCGATTTACAACTGCTCGTATTTGCCAGTCGATAGCATCGACTCATTTGTCGAGGCTTTGATTATTTCGATGAGCGGTTGTGGCGTGGGCTTCTCAGTCGAACACAAGTACATCGAGCAATTCCCACGGGTCAAGCGTCAATCTGGCGCGCCTGCCACCCAATATGTCGTCGAAGATTCAGCTGAGGGCTGGGCCGACGCGCTACGCTTTGGCTTGCAAACCTGGTTCGATGGCAACGATGTCAGTTTTGATCTTTCGCAGTTGCGACCTGCTGGCGCACCCTTGCGGATCAAAGGTGGCCGTGCTTCAGGGCCTGAGCCGTTCCGCCAGATGCTCGATTTTGCCCGCTCACGGGTTTTGGCGCGCCAAGGCTCGTTCCTGCGCTCAATCGATGCTCACGACATTATGTGCTCGGTTGGCAATGCTGCGGTCAGTGGTGGGGTCCGCAGAACAGCAATGATCAGTCTGTTCGATTATGATGATCACGATATGCTGACCGCTAAAGATGGCGATTTCGACCGCGAAAATAGCCAGCGCTGGAATGCCAACAACTCAGCGGTTTGGCCAGCTCGTGGCTTGACCCAACTCGAGATTATTGAGCAAGTTTTGACGATGGTGAAATCTGGTCGTGGCGAACCTGGCATTTTTAATCGCCAAAGCGCGATCGATATGCGCCCAGCTCGTCGTAAGCCCGCCGAATTTGGCACGAATCCATGTGGCGAAATTATTCTGCGGCCTTACCAGTTTTGTAATTTGACGGCAGCGGTTGCTCGCGCCGACGATACCTTTGAAAGCTTGCGCGAAAAAGTCGAAGTTGCCACAATTATCGGCACGATCCAATCGATGGCGACCCACTTCCCAGGCTTGCGGCCTCAATGGTCGGAAAATTGCCAAGAAGAACGCTTGCTCGGCGTAGACATCACTGGCCAAATGGATAGCACAGTGGCCCAAGATCCAGAAGTGCAGCGCCGTTTGCTCGAAATTGCAATTGAAGTCAATCGCGAGTATGCCGAAAAGTTGGGCATCAATCAATCGGTGTCGATTACCTGTGTTAAGCCAAGCGGCAACAGCAGCCAACTGCTGGATTGTGCTTCAGGTTTGCACTCACGCTGGGCACCATATTACATTCGCAACGTGCGGGTCAGTACGCACTCGCCAATTTACAAAGTGTTGCGTGATGCTGGCGTGCCGATGGACCCTGAAAACGGACAGACCCGTGATGATGCAACGACCTGGGTTGTGCACTTCCCAGTCAAAGCGCCAGAAAATGCCATCACGCGCAACAGTCGGGGCGCGATTGAGCAATGTAACTATTGGTTGCAAAACAAACTCAATTGGACTGAGCACAATCCATCGGTGACGATTACCTACAAGCCCGATGAAGTGATGGAAGTGATGAAGTGGATTTGGGAAAATCGCGAAGTAATTGGTGGGATGGCCTTCTTGCCATCGTTTGATGCCAATTATGCCCAAATGCCATATGTGGAAATTGGCCGCGAAGAATACGAAAAGCTGGCGGCAGAATTCCCGCCAATCGACTTCTCGAAAGTCTATCGCTACGAAGAAGAAGATTTGACCACGGCAGCGCAAGAATTGGCCTGTATGTCAGGTGCGTGCGAAATCGATTTCCTTTAAGCTGAATATACTACTGAATTGAATTTTTTGCGGGCTGAATGACTATGGGTTACAACTATAGCTTGTTCAGCCCGCAACTTTAGCTATGATTGTAAACGATCGAATTACGAGGATGGACGAAATGAAAGCAAATGATTGTTATTTTTTTCGTGGATGAATCTGGCGATCCGACTTTTTACGATAAACGCGGTAACTTAATTGTTGGTGAACAGGGATGTTCTAAAATATTGCTGCTTGGTTTCATCAAAACCGATGATCCAGCACGATTGCGCAGCCATGTTCAGCAATTTCAGCAGTCTGTTGTGAATAAGCCTGAGTATCAGCAGATTCCATCATTGGCTAAAACCAAGAAGGCACTGCATGCAAAAAATGATGTGGCCCAAATTCGCAATAGCTTTTTCGAAGAAATTGCGACGATGGAATTTAGTGCCCAGTTTGTGGTTGCGCGGAAGGTAGAAAAAGTTTTCCGCAATAACTTTCAAGCCAAAGAAACACAATTTTATCATCACCTTATTAGCGTTTTATTTCAAAATAATTTGCATCTGCATCGTACAAATCATATTTATTTTTCTCAGCGTGGTTCCAGTACCCGCCAAGAGCCACTCAATAGTGCCATTAACGAAGCAGTTACAAGGTTTGAGCAGAAAAATAATCGAATTATGCAGAATCAACGCCAGATTTATGCGCAAACTCCTAGTGCTGAGCCTTGTTTATCAATTATTGATTATATGAATTGGGCTGTGCAGCGAGCATTTATCTACAGTGAAATTCGGTATATTGATATTGTTCGTTCAAAAATTAGCCTCATTTTCGATTTATACGATACAAAAGCAAGAGAACGTGAAAAATTTTATGATCGAAAAAATAGTTTTGAGTTAAATAAAATTGCTCCATTATAGCTAGGCTCGTTTACCGAGCGCACGGCATGGAGCCGACTTTCGCATATAATGGAGCAAATTTTTTAGATACTGCGATCATAGCATGGCTACCCCTCGCTGTCAATGAAATGTGTTGAATATTCTACTACTAGAAACAATGAAGGTCGGGTTATCCCGACCTTCATTGTTTCTTAGTCTTTACCGCCGACTGAGAGAAGCATCAGCGGGCTAACTTGGAGCGCATTCGCGATTTTCTCAAGGTTCTCGCGGTCGATGCGCTTCGATTCATCGTGCCACAGTTTGCGAACCGTTTCGGGGTTGACTTTGGCTGCGTCGGCTAGTGATGTGATGTTGAAACCCTTTTGTTGCGCCACTTCGCGTAGCACTACTCGAATCCGTTGCATAAAACATCCCTCCACGAGATAAAATACCAACACACACTGCGATTATACAACCGTTCTACTTGGCGCTATGCACATATCCTGATAGGACGAAGGTCGCCAATTTTGGCTATAATGCATCCCCATAAGTAGGGAAGCCATGTGGGATACGCGGCTGTTGCTTGCTAGCCCAACCACACAGGTTGGGTTGTATGTTGAGTAGGAATTTCATGATTCATATGAGTGATTTAATCGCCGCCGGAGCGCACCTAGCGCAGGCTGGCGACCAAATACAATGGTCAGGTTGGGCCTATGACTCGCGTCTCGCCCGAACTGGTGATCTATTTATTGCGCTGCAAACAGCGCGGGCTGATGGTCATGGATTTATTCGCGATGCAATTGCCGCTGGTGCGAGCGGCGTGGTCTGTCAATATGCACCAAGCGCCATTCCTGCATCAATCAGCGTCTTAACTTGTGATGATCCGTTGGGCTTGTTACAGCGTTGGGCCAAAGCCCAATTTGCCAAACACGCGCCGCGCACAGTGGCGATTACTGGCAGCGTTGGCAAAACTTCGACCAAACGGGCGATTGCCCAAGTTTTAGCGAGCCGTTACGCAGTGCTGCGTAGCCCGCGCTCGTTCAATGCCGATTTAGGTTTGTCGGTAACGATGGCTGAGCTTGAGGCCCAGCAATGGGCAGTTTTGGAGTTTGGGGCCGATCATCCAGGCGAGATTCGCCAGCTCTGTCAGCTGTTTCCCCCCGAGATTGGCATTGTCACCAATGTTGGTTCGGCACATATTGGGGCCTTTGGCTCACAAGCCGCAATTGCCCACGAAAAGGCCGCTATTATTCAACAGTTACCCGCCCACGGTTACGCAATCTTGAATGGCGATGATCCCCTTGTGGCTGCGATGGCTGAACAAACGCACGCTCGCCTTCTGCGGGTTGGGCAGAATGCAGCGTGTGAAATTCGTTGGAGCGATGTGACCAGCACCGTTCAGACAACCCGTTTTACTATCCACATACCTGAACATGCCCCTGAACGCATTCACCTTTCAGCAAGTGGCGTGCCAAGTGTGCAGGCGGCGGCGTTTGCAATTGCGGTTGGCTATGTTGCAGGCCTGAGTTTGGTCGAAATGAAGGCAGCCCTAGCCGATTTAGCGCCAGCTCATGGTCGTTTCAACCCAGTGGCTGGTCGCAATGGCGCAACAATTATTGATGACACGTTTAATGCAGCCCCCGAATCGGTGTATGCTGCGCTGCAAACCCTTGGTTCGTTGCCAGCCCGCCGCCGGATTGCAATTCTGGGTGATATGGCTGAATTGGGTGTTGCCAGTCCTCATTTTCATCAACAAGTGGGCCAAATCGCCGCCGAGCATGTTGATCTATTAATTACCAAAGGCGATCAAGCTGCGCTCGCGGCCAATCGGGCACGTGAACTAAGCTTAACCAACGGTTATCAAATTAACACCATTAGCGTGCATAGTGCGGCGGCAGCGCTTGCCGCAGTGCCAAGCGATCTTGGCGCAGGCGATTTGGTGCTGGTTAAGGGTGCTGCTGAAGCTCGTATGGAACATGTGGTGGCTGGATTATTGTCTGCAGCAAGCGATCCGCGCCAAGTCTTGGTGCGGCAAGAACATGTCTGGCGCAACGTGCGAATTGGCCTACCCGATCGGCCAACAACCGTGCGAATTGATCTTGATGCCTTGGCGAGCAACGTGCAGGCGATTCGCCAAGCTGCTGGTGTGCCGTTGATGGCGGTGCTCAAAGCCGATGCCTACGGCCATGGCGCAGTGCGTTCAGCGCGCACGGTGTTGTTGCATGGCGCAAGTGAATTGGCAGTGGCAACTTTGGGCGAAGCCTTGCATTTGCGTCAAGCAGATATTGCTGCGCCGATTTTGATTTTGGGCTATACGCCAGCTTGGCAAATGCGCGAAGTGTTGCTCAATCGGATTAGCGTGGCCCTGTTTGATCGTCATGTTGCTCAATCGTTGCACGAACAAGCCCTAGCCTTGGGGATTAAAGCCCAAGTTCATGTCAAAATTGATACTGGCATGGCGCGGCTTGGTTTGGTGATCGAGCACGCTGTGGATTTTATCGCATGGCTGAATGGCTTGGCGGGCATTGAAGTTGTGGGTATTTTCACCCATTTTGCCAATGCCGATGAAGCTGATACCAGCTTTTTTGAACTGCAACAACAGCGCTTTCAGCATGTGCTTGATCAATTAACTGAGCGCGGATTACGCCCGCCAGTGGTGCACGCCGCCAATAGTGCCGCAGCGATGGTTCATCCTAGTGCGCGCTACGATATGGTGCGGGCTGGCATTGGCTTGTATGGCATCGACCCAAGCAGCGATGTGCGTTTGGGCTTACAACCAGTTTTGGAATTTCAGACCGAAGTCGCCCAAGTGCGCCAATTGGCGGCTGGCAGCCCAATTTCCTATGGTTGCACCTTCGTTACCAAGCGCCCCTCGCAGATTGCGACGATTCCGGTGGGCTATGCCGATGGCTTTCGGCGTGCGCCTCAGCCGTGGCGCGAAGTACTGATTCATGGCCGACGAGCGCCAGTCGTTGGTCGGGTGTGTATGGATTACGCGATGATCGATGTAACCAAGCTTGATCATGTTCAGCGTGGCGACCAGGTGGTGCTGATTGGTCAACAGGGCACTGATCGGATTCGCGCCGAAGAAGTGGCTGAGTGGTTGGGCACAAATGCCTATGAAGTGGTTTCGGCGATCTTGCCGCGCGTGCCACGTGAGCCAGTTGAGCATTTTGCCGAGCGCTAAACGAGGGGCTAGGGTTCAGGGATCGGGAGCTAGGAGTTGGTAACCACGAAGGACACGAAGAGCACGAAGAGAAGGCTATGGGCTATGGGCTATTGCAACACCACAAAATGTTCCGCTAGCCAAGAGCCTGTAGCCTATAACCACTCCTTATGTTCTATGTTCTTTCGTTTAGCCTCCATCCTAAAAAAGCTCTGCGCCGCTGCATTAAATACCTGTTCGTTTAACGCAGCGGCGCAGGGTTAAATTTCCGATCCCCAATCCCCAACTCCTATGTTCTATGCTCTATGCTCTTTGTTCTTTGTTCTGGCTTTCATCCCTCATCCCTCATACTTCATCCTTTTGCTTAGGCTTCGATTGGCAAGTAGCGCGTGGCTTGGTTGGTGTTAAATGAGGCGCTTTCGCGTTCGTACAAGCCACTGACCACCGCCGAATTCATGACGCTATGCACCAGTGGTCGTACCCGATCATGCTTGATGATCAAGCGTGGGTTGGCCGTACGCAGCGCCATCGTAATGTCATAGGCCGTAAACATTTGGCCTGCGGTGATCCATGTGCCAATTTGCTCGGCAATTAATAAACTTAATTGTTGATCATCAACCGCGTGCCAATCGTCGTCGTCGTTGCTCATCGCCACAGGTTGGTTTGGGGGCGAGGCAACCCGCCGTTGACGGCTGCGGCGCGGCGTTGGTGGGCTGGTTGGAGTCGCATCATGGGGGAAAACCCGATACGCGCGATGCAACGAAACCGCCACAATCAAAACTGGCTGGGGGTTGGCTAATTGGGGCGGATTGCCACCAACCACATCATACACATTGCGCACGCCAATCACCATGCCCCGCCGTACCCGACCCATATTTTGGGTTGATGGGCTGCTGCCTGGGCCTTTTGATTGTTTGCTGACAATAATTTCAAATTCAACCCAATCACCGAGTTGCATATAAGCCTCCAAAAATTAATAAGCTAGCGATCGAAAAGCACCAAATAGCGCAAACTTTGTTGGGCTGATTGATAGACAATAAATTCATCGTATTGCAATTTGCCACCCCAAGCAGTGGTGTGCTGAGCCTTGCCCCAAACCGAATCAAAGCCCTTGGGCGCTGCCCGAAAATCGCTTTGGGCAGTTGGCGCAACGAAGGGCTTGCCCACCGCCACATCAGCCAAAAAGAGAAACAGCGGGCGATTGCGCCGGACCGAGCAATAATTGGTTGATTTGGTGGCTTTATTGGCAAAATAAATCCCGTGGCCAAACATACGGCCATTCGATGGCGTGCGTGGGCAAACCAAGCCACTGCGCAAGATGTGGCGCACATTTTGGCCCGCTGTGCCGTGGAAGAGCAATTGGGTATTGCTGCGGCCAAGCTGATTTTGCTCAAAGTTACGGCGCTCGGCTCCAATATCGAGCGTAAAAATGCTGTTGACCCACACTTTGTAGCCATGGACGCTGGTGCGATCCACGTAATCGCAAATTTGGCGATAGCGATCATCGTTTTGGGCCAGCAGATCCAGCTCAGCGCCCAAGGTTTCGTAGCGTGAAACCTGCGGATTGCGCTGTTGGGCGGTCATGGTGGCGATTGCTGCTTCTAATTGATGCAAGCGTGTTTCTTGCTCGTCGAAGTCGTTGCAAAAATTCTCGACCACAGTTTCGCGCTTGATCTTGCTGGGTAATTTGGTTGGCACAGTGTTATAAAAATGTTGAACTGTGCTGCTGAGCAAGGCCAAATTTGCTGGCGTTTGGCTTTGCTGCCATGTGCTATGTTGCAAATGGGCGAGGCTGAGCAACTTGCGGCCATGCTCAATTTGCTCAGCCGAAATTGCATCGAGGCCAACTGCCAAGTACGAAGCAATGCCCTCGCCAGCCTCATCGAAAATATAATCAATCACCTTGCGAATTGGCTCGGCCAAGGTCACAACCGGCTCTGGTGCTGCTGCCACAACGCTTGGGCGGTGTAATGCCACCTCGTGATAGCCTTTTTTGACCTTTTCGCGAATTTTGCGCTCGATCCATTCGTGGTTCGTCACTTTCTCATCCACTTGGGCGGCGGAGCCAACGCGGCCATAGGTGGCGCGAAAAAAAACATCATTCGCTGCAAGCTGCCAGATTTCAACCAGATAGTATTTGTTGTTATTGCCATCTAGGTTGGTCAGCTGGAATTTGCGGCGCTGGGTTGGTTCGCCTTGGGGAGCACCGATTGCAGTACCCACAATTGCACCTCGCATATACTCAAACCATCGTCTAACGCTCAAACCTGTGCATTGTGCCACTTGGTTTTGCTGGCCTTACTTTAGCAAGCCGCTGTGTCAAACAAAGTCACAGTTTTATGTTTGCGTCCAGCAATAAAAAAACCCTTGCTCAATTCAAGCAAGGGTTCAATGCTATTTGATTTTGGGCTGCGGTTTAGCCGCCAGCGCCGCCGCCACCGAAGATACCGCCTTCGGTCATGGCCCGAACGTCGAGCAGTGTATCGGCTTCTTCTGCGCTTAGGTAGCCTTTTTCAACCACCACTTCGCGGATGGTGCGGTTGGTGGCCATGGCTTCTTTGGCCACTTCAGCGCCTTTGAGATAGCCAATCGTTGGGTTGAGTGCCGTTACCAAAATCGCGTTCTTGGCCAGCCAGCCAGTGGCTTTTTCTTCGTTGGCTTGAATGCCCAAGACACACTTTTCGGTAAAGGCTTTAACTGCGCCGATCAGCACATCCATCATTTGGAAAATGTTATAGCCAATGATTGGCATCATCACGTTGAGTTCCAATTGGCCAGCTTGGGCGGCCAAGGTCACAGCGTGATCATTGCCCATCACATGGAAACAGGCTTGGTTAAGCATTTCGGCCAACACTGGGTTAACTTTGCCAGGCATAATCGATGAACCTGGCTGCACCGCTGGCAAGCGAATTTCATCTAGGCCAGTAGCTGGGCCAGAGGCCAACAAACGCAGGTCGTTGGCAATCCGAATCAGGCTGACACATAAGGCGCGCATTGAGCCTGAGAAATCGGCTTGGTCGCCCATGCTTTGCATACGTTCAAACAAATCGTCTGAGGTTTGCAATTCAATGCCGGTCAGGCCAATCAGTTTGGTGACCATACGCGCGTGATACTCTGGGTGCGCGTTCAAACCCGAACCGGTGGCCGTGCCGCCGATGCCAAGTTCGCGCAAGCGATCGCCAGCAGCTTGGATGCGTTTGGCATCGAGGCGTACAGCTTTGGCATAGGCATTGAATTCTTGGCCCAAGCGCACTGGTACTGCATCTTGCAAGTGGGTGCGGCCCGATTTAACCACGTGGTCGAATTCTTGGCCTTTGGCAGCCAAAACATCGGCCAAGCCCAAAACCGTGTTGACCAACTCATCTAAGCGCCACAATGCACCCAAGCGCAAGGCGGTTGGGATGGTGTCGTTGGTGCTTTGCGCCATATTAACGTGATCGTTGGGGTTGACTGGCTTTTTGGGATCGTCGATGTCGAAGCCCAAAATTTGGTTAGCCCGATTTGAGATCACTTCGTTGATATTCATGTTGTGCGATGTGCCAGCGCCAGCTTGGAATGGGTCTACCACAAAGTGATCATTCAATTTGCCAGCGATCACTTCATCTGCTGCTTGCACAATCGCTTCGGCCATTTTGGCATCTAGCAAGCCCAAATCTTGGTGGACAAGGGCGGCAGCTTTTTTGATTGTCGCCATTGACCAAATGAATGCAGGGTACTGTTTCAGGCCGCTGATTGGGAAATTCTGCACTGCTCGTTGAGTCTGTGCTCCATACAATGCCCACGCTGGCACCTGTACCTCACCGAGCGAATCTTTCTCCACACGAAACTCAGCCGACATAAAACCTCCACGTGAAAGCTCGAATCAATAGTGTGCCTATTATACGCGATGCTTTTCACAATGCTGGTCGATAGTTACCAAGCAAAAGTGGCGGGTTTGACCACGTACATGGTGGGGATCGGTTGTTGGGGGCTGGGGATTGGGTGTGAATTTTGATCCACGAAGGGCACGAAGTTCAGGCTATTGGCTCTAGGCTATTGGCTATAGAACGAAGGATTAGGTCTCACACTCTAAAATTCCGCTAGCCAAAAGCCAATAGACAATAGCCATACTCTTCTCTGCGCCTCTGCGTTAAAATAGTGATCCACGAATTGCTCGAAGGCTTGTTTTTTAGCCACAGATTGACACAGATTTGTGGGATTATGTTCTATGTTCTTTATTTTTAGCCACGAATAATTATTTTTCAATAGCCCAAAGCCCAAAGCCCTGAATCCTACTTCCTCATAATTCATCCCTCATAATTCATCATTCATCCTTCATCCTTATGCTCTATGTTCTCATTGCTTAGGTGCAACTTTTATGCTATACTGCTGCGGCCTTTCTGCTCCGTAGGCTTGCGGCCACCAAACCCAACGCCAAAACGGGGCAAACCCGAAGGAAGGAGTCTTCGAGTGGTTCCATGCGAACCCTCCCCGCACCCTTGGGTGCTTGTTGCCTTGGCAACACCTTGACTCCATGCATATAACTCAATTGGATATTGGCGGCCCCGTGCCATGAAACGGTGGCATTTAATGTTTCATGTAGGTGAAAACATCGTGCGTGCATACGAAATGATGACCGTCCTGCGCCCTGATTTGGGTGGCGAGGAAGAACTCAACACGACCATCGAGACCATCCAAAGCTACATCAAAGCCCAAGGCGGCGAAGTAGCTAGCACCGAACAAGGCGCTCCTTGGGGCCGTCGCAAATTGGCCTACCCAATCGACGACTACACCGAAGGATTTTACTTCTTGACCCACTTCACCTTGAACGCAGATCGCGTGACCGAAGTGGAACGCCACTTGAAATTGGCTCCACAAATCTTGCGCTATTTGTTGATCCGCGACGAAACCAAGCGCTAAAACCAACGGGGAGGAAACCGTGGCGAAAGATTTAAATAAAGTGATGATTATTGGTCGCTTGGGCAAAGATCCTGAAATGCGCTTTACGCCTCAAGGAACACCCGTGACCAACTTCACTGTCGCCGCTGGTCGTCAGTGGAAAGACCCCAATGGCGAGACCCGCGATGAAACCGAATGGTTTTCGGTCGTGGTCTGGAACAAATTGGCCGAGATCTGTAATCAGTATCTGACCAAAGGCAGCCGCGTCTATATCGAGGGTCGGCTGCAAACCCGCTCGTGGGACGACGATAGCGGCCAAAAGCGCTTTCGCACCGAAGTGGTTGCTAGCGATATGATCATTCTTGATCGCAGCGACCAGCAACAGGGCCAAGGCCAAGCGCGCAGCGGTGGCTACCAAGCTGGCGGCAATGCCCGCCCGCCACGCGATAACTCCGCCAATGATTATAATCGTGGCGGTAACTATGGCGGTGGCTACACCAACGAGCCAGATATCGGCGATGACGATATCCCATTCTAATTTGAAATTCACTTACTAGAACATACAAGGAGCCGTTCGCATGTCAGATCAACGCCGTAAGTCGGCAGGTCGCCGCAAATACACACCACGTCGCAAAGTGTGTGTCTTCACGGCTGAAGGTATTGTGCCAGATTACAAAGATATCAAACGCTTGCAACGCATGGTCTCCGATCGTGGCAAGATTTTGCCCCGCCGCCGCACTGGCACATGTGCTAAATATCAACGCAAATTGAATGTTGCAATCAAACGCGCCCGTCACTTAGCGCTGTTGCCATTCGTTTCAGAAAATACCCGCGGTTAATTCTGCGTCGTTGGTTAACGAAGCTCAGGCACAGTCGCGAGATCCGCGCTGTGCCTGCTTTACTTTAGATTACCCCCCATTGGAGTAGGCAAGGATTATGGCAAAGAACGATAACGTGCAGCCCGCAAAGCCCATGACCAAACGGCAACGAGCGCGCTGGGATCAAGAACGTAAGCAAAGCTCACAGGTATTGCTAATTGCCGCTGCCGCAGTTGGCTTGGCTGTGTTGTTAATTGGGATTGGCTTGGTCATCCAAAAGGTGATTGTGCCCAACAAAACTGTGGCTAGCGTCGCTGGGGTTGAAGTTAGCAACGCTGAATATCAACAATATCGCCAAATTATGCAAGCGCAGCAAGCAGTTAACTTGGCGCAGCAAATTCAGCAATATGCTCAATATCAATTGCAAGGCACCGAGCAATTTGCAACTGATGTGACCAATTATATTGCTGGCTTGAAAGATAAAAATGCCCCGCTTGATTATGCTGTGCTCAATCAGTTAATCAACGATAAGGTGCTTGAAAGCAATGCTACCGCTGAAGGTATCACCGTAAGCGACGAAGAATTGCAACAAAGTTTGGCCGCCAAGTTTGCACCCGCCAACGAAGTGATGAACCCAGTTGCCCCAGTTACCTCAACTAATGGCTTGACTGATACCGCTTCGTTGACCCCAACGCAAACGCCAACTCCAACCTTGAGCGAAGCAAGCGCTCGGGTTGACTCAGCCATTACGACCTACTTTGGCACGTTGCGCGAATTTATTGAAGAAACTTCAAGCTATGGCTTGGCTACCTTGCCATTCGATCGCGCTGCCTTCAAAGATTTTGTGTTGCATCAAGAACGCTTACAATTGCTCCGCAAAAAGCTAGGCGAAAAGTTGGTAACCGAAGATCAGGCAACCAAGGAAATTTATGCTGATGCCCAGCAAATTTTCGTAACCGCCAATATCACCGATCCAACCGACCCCTTGACGGTGACCAAGTGGGCGCAAGCCAAAACCAAAATCGATGATGTTGCTGCTCAATTGACCAGCACTGAGGTCTTTACCGATGTGCAGTTGTTGAATACTACCGATAATGCAACCGATAATCCAACCACTGGGATGCAACCACTGACCCAATATGCAGCCTTGGGCATCACCGAGCCAATTTCAACCCAAGAGGTTGGGGTCATTGGTGAGCCATATCAATCAGCTGAAGGTTGGCACATTGTGTTGGTGCATCAACGCGAATTACGCCCAAGCCAAAGCGATTTGGCAACCAAGCGTGATGAAGCGGTGACGAAGTGGGTCGAGGAGAAACGAGCTACATCGAATGTGCAGCAGTTCCCAGAACCGACCGCTACCACCATTCCTCCAACAATTGAGCCAATTCCAACCACGATTCCGCAGCCAACCACCGATCCGGCGGCGGCAACGGCAACGCCAGCAAGCGAAGCTACGCCAACGGCAACCCCTGCCAGCGCAACGACCTCAACTCCTGTCGTAACGCCAACACCATAAGCAAAAACAGGTAGAATAGTGGCGGGTCAATGCCGACCCGCCACTTGTTGTTTAAGCTGAGGAGTTCCCATGAATCGATGGTGGGCCAAACGAACTTTGCGAGTCTGGGTTGCGCTAGTGATTACGCTGCTAGTAATTGCGGCAACAATTTGGGCAACCACACAATTACTCGCCGATATCAGCGGTGCTGCAACGTCATGGCGCATCGATTTAACAACCTTTGCTTGGTTTGCAAGCGCAGTTTCGGGCTTTTTGATTAGCTTAATTATGCTCTATCGGGTTGGTAGCGCCTTAACCTTGCATTATCGGGTCGACCGCAATGCCTTAACGATTCACTGGCTTGGCAATACCGCCGTTGTGCCGATGAACTTGATTACGGCGGTTGAGCCAAGTGTCAGCGTGAAACAAAAGCCCGGCCTTTTGACCAGATTTGCCTATACAACCGGGGTTGGCCAAGCTGCTGATGACCATGTGTTGAATTTCTTCAGCACGCAGCCAGCCGCTCAAGCCCTGCTTTTGCGCACAACTGGCGGCAGCTATGTCATTACCCCAGCCCAACGCGAGAGCTTTATCCAAGAGCTTGAAAGTCGGCTCAACTTGGGGGTTGTGCAGGTTCAAAGCGAAGGTGTGGTGCGCTCAAGCCGCATCGCCTACGATTTTTGGCTGAATAACGCAGTCCGTTGGACATTAGTTGTTGGGCTGTTGCTCAATTTTGCGGTTTGGGGCTTAATTGCATGGCGCTATAACCAATTGCCTTTAGAAGTGCCAATTCGGATCGACGCAACTGGCGCGGTGAGCGGCGTTGAGGCCCGCGAGCAATTATTGGCCTTGCCACTCGTCGGCTTGTTGGCGTGGCTGATCAATGCAGGCTTTGGCGCGTTGGTCTATCGCTCTTCACGCGCTGGCGCATTTGCGCTATTGATTGGTAGCGCAGTAATTCAACTCTTTTTGGGGGTTGCTGTGTGGGTGGTGGTGCGCGGCTAGCTGCTTCAACCAGCCGCGCAGTGCAATGATTAAAGTTTGCCGCGCGAGCGCCCTTTAACTTTGCGTTTGCCCGAATCTTCCACGGCAACTGGCGCTGAGCCACGTGGTTTGTGGCTCACACTTTCCAGCAAGGCGGTGTTGTCGATCAGGGCCAAGGTTTGGCGCATTTGGGTAAGTTGATCGCGCAGTAAGGCCGCTTTTTCAAATTCTAGGTCTTTGGCAGCTTGTTTCATCTGCTTTTCCAGCTCGCTGATCAGTTTGAACAGCTCTTCTTTGGTCATGCTATCGGGATTTTCGCTGGTTTTGTATGCTGCTGATTTTTCAGCAACCTTCTTCATGCCTTGGGTCAAATCGCGCACCGCTTTGACAATCCCTTTTGGCTCAATGCCATGTTGTTGATTGTAGCGCTCTTGAATTTGGCGACGGCGGCGGGTTTCACTAATGGCATAATCCATCGCTGGCGTGACATTATCGGCGTACATCAGCACTGTGCCATCGATGTGCCGCGCTGCCCGCCCAATAATTTGTACCAACGATGATTCTGAGCGCAAAAAGCCAGCTTTATCTGCATCAAGAATTGCCACCAAGGAAACCTCGGGCAAGTCCAAGCCTTCGCGCAACAGGTTGATGCCAACCAGCACATCGTACACGCCCAAGCGCAAATCACGCAGAATATCGATCCGCTCAATCGTATCCACATCGGAGTGCAAATATTGGGTACGCACGCCCATTTCTTTGAGATAATCGGTCAGATCTTCGGCCATGCGCTTGGTCAGGGTTGTTACCAAGACCCGCGAGCCAGTATCAACCCGCTGTTTGATTTCGCCAAGCAAATCATCGATTTGGCCACGGGTGCGGCGCACTTCAACCATTGGATCAAGCAAGCCAGTTGGCCGAATAATTTGTTCAACCACTTGTTCATGATGTTGATATTCATACACGCCAGGCGTGGCTGAAACATAAATTGCTTGATGCACATGCTTGGAAAATTCATCAAACATCAATGGGCGATTGTCGAGCGCTGAGGGCAAGCGAAAGCCGAAATCGACCAAGGTTTGCTTGCGCGAACGGTCGCCATTGAACATCCCGCGAATTTGCGGCACCGAAATGTGCGATTCATCGACGACCAACAGAAAGTCATCGGGAAAGTAATCGAGCAAGGTCCACGGGGTTTGGCCTTCGCCGCGCCGATCCATATGTCGGCTGTAGTTTTCAATCCCTGAGCAATAGCCCAATTCTTCCATAATTTCCAAATCGTAGAGCGTGCGCTGTTTGAGCCGCGCAGCTTCGAGAATTTTGCCTTCGCCTTCGAGATGCGCAACTTGATGTTCTAGCTCAAGCCGAATATCATTCAAGGCTGCCTGCATTTTCTCGGCGTTGGGAATAAAGTGCTTGGCCGGAAAGACTTCGATGTGATCTTTTTGGGTTAAAATCTCGCCAGTTAATGGATCAACCTCGACCATGCGCTCAATTTCATCGCCCCACATTTCAATTCGAAAGGCGGTTTCTGCATTGGCTGGGAAGATTTCGAGTGTATCGCCACGCACGCGGAAGGTGCCACGGTGAAAATCAATATCGTTGCGCTCAAATTGCAGATCGATCAGCGTGCGCAGCACTTTATCGCGGTTACGAACCTCGCCTCGTTTGAGTTTTAATGCAACTTGGCCGTAATCGGTTGGCGAGCCAAGCCCATAGATTGCCGAAACCGAGGCGACGATAATGACATCGTTGCGGGTAAACAGTGCTTGGGTTGCTTCGTGGCGCAAACGATCAATTTCTTCGTTAATTTGCGCTTCTTTTTCAATATACAAATCCTTCGATGGCACGTAGGCTTCGGGAGTGTAGGCATCGTAGTACGAAACGAAGTAGCCGACGGCATTATCAGGAAAAAATTCTTTAAACTCTGCATACAATTGGGCGGCAAGGGTTTTGTTGTGGGCCATTACCAAGGTAGGCCGTTGAACCTGTTCGATGACCCGTGCAATTGTATGGGTTTTGCCAGTCCCTGTTGCCCCCAAGAGTGTTTGGTGGACAAGCCCGCTGTTCAAGCCATTGACTAATTGGGCGATGGCTTGTGGTTGATCGCCACGCGGTTCGTAGGGTGCATGGACTTTTAATGGTGGCATACGACCTCCTAAATCACATCATTAATTATACTGCGCTTGCTGCTATTTATGGTCGTTCTTGCGACTGATTATCGAACAATTGTGTTATTATAACGATTTTTTAGCATTGATCGAGTCGATCGGGATTGGCGTTTTTTGGCTTTGTCAATGATTTATTGCTACTTTTGATTCGCCACCCTTCCGTCCCTCCGCCGGAGGGAAACGCTGGGGGTTTTCATCCCCCAGCACCCCCTAATAGTTGTTTCGTGGATTGTTTATGGGTTGTCTATTCCCCCGATGTCCGCTAGCCAAAAGCCAAGAGCCTCACTTCCTCTGCGCTGCTGTGTTAACACTCCCTTTGCGTTCTTCGCGCTCTTCGTGGTTTCATTTTTATTAATCGCTGATTGCTTTAAATTCGTTTCGCCACCCTTCCGT
>NZ_JAFBCZ010000037.1 GCF_016907925.1 Herpetosiphon giganteus
CCCGCCACTCAGTGTGGCTGCGCAGGCCGACGACCCGGCGCGGCTGAAACGGAATTCCTGATCGTCACCCGTCTCAAAAATATTGACACGTTCCGGACTGCGCTCGTTGGTTTCAGTATCCTCTCTGCGGATCGATTAATTGGAATTTGCTGGCATTGCCTACCAGATTGTGGTCAATCGCACGTTTCAGTATCCTCTCTGCGGATCGATTAATTGGAATGCCGCAAACGTGGACGCTGCGCGATGATGGTATCAAGTTTCAGTATCCTCTCTGCGGATCGATTAATTGGAATGCCTTTTTTCTTCGGCTGTAAGACAATCGGGAGTGTTTCAGTATCCTCTCTGCGGATCGATTAATTGGAATGGCCACAGCGAGGACACCAGCGCATGCGCTCAAGGCTGTTTCAGTATCCTCTCTGCGGATCGATTAATTGGAATATTCACCAAAGCCTCTGGGCTGAACTGCCTAAGTGTTTCAGTATCCTCTCTGCGGATCGATTAATTGGAATCCGATGGCACGATGATGTCGATCAACGGCATGGCACGTTTCAGTATCCTCTCTGCGGATCGATTAATTGGAATAACGCGCCGCCGATGATTAGACCGCCTGCAACTGCGTTTCAGTATCCTCTCTGCGGATCGATTAATTGGAATCTCAATTTTTTCAAGCCCTTGCTCGATCAGATCGTTTCAGTATCCTCTCTGCGGATCGATTAATTGAAATACGTGCCTTCGTTTTCAGGTAGCGCGGCGTGGGCTGTTTCAGTATCCTCTATGCGGATCGATTAATTGAAATGTTGCCCCAAATCAACAATGATTGCCCTGATTGCAAGTTTCAGTATCCTCTATGCGGATCGATTAATTGAAATGAGGGCGAGGTGTCGAACAAGGCTTTTGACGATTAACGTTTCAGTATCCTCTATGCGGATCGATTAATTGAAATACACATCGAAAGCAACCACCTGTTAGGAGAAAAAGTTTCAGTATCCTCTATGCGGATCGATTAATTGAAATTCGTAGCTCCTGTAGGTTAGTTGGCTTGGTCACTTAGTTTCAGTATCCTCTATGCGGATCGATTAATTGAAATAGTTCATTTATTGCACCTCTTCAATCGCTAAGTCATGTTTCAGTATCCTCTATGCGGATCGATTAATTGAAATATGCAAGGCGTGATCACGAGCGTGGAATATGAATCAGTTTCAGTATCCTCTATGCGGATCGATTAATTGAAATATTGTGTAGTACTCGTTATAGTATGGTTTTGGTGTTTCAGTATCCTCTATGCGGATCGATTAATTGAAATGCGGGGTCGTTCTTGTTTGCGTCAACATGACCGTGTTTCAGTATCCTCTATGCGGATCGATTAATTGAAATTATCGCGCAACAGGCTGAATCCATCGTGGTCAACGCGTGTTTCAGTATCCTCTATGCGGATCGATTAATTGAAATTTCAGCTTCAGCGCTCTTGATCGACGTGGCTAGTTTCAGTATCCTCTATGCGGATCGATTAATTGAAATCGCCAAAATCGTTAGCAAACCACTTTGTACCAGTTGTTTCAGTATCCTCTATGCGGATCGATTAATTGAAATTCGGAAAGTGAGGCAACCCATGGCACACGTTCGCAAGTTTCAGTATCCTCTATGCGGATCGATTAATTGAAATCCTTGGCCGCGCCACGTTCAGTAGCTTTGACCCTAGGTTTCAGTATCCTCTATGCGGATCGATTAATTGAAATCGTTATAGCGGCGGTTGCGTTTGGCGGTCTTGCCTGTTTCAGTATCCTCTATGCGGATCGATTAATTGAAATATAAACCAGCCGTAGACCGCTGCCATGTAGCTGAGTTTCAGTATCCTCTATGCGGATCGATTAATTGAAATGCGTTGCGCCTTGACGTTTGATGAATTGGTCAAAATGTTTCAGTATCCTCTATGCGGATCGATTAATTGAAATATGACCGGCCTTGCTGCCGATGTGGAAGCCGCAGGCAAGTTTCAGTATCCTCTATGCGGATCGATTAATTGAAATATTGACGCAAACAAGAACGACCCTGCTGGTTTCGACTGTTTCAGTATCCTCTATGCGGATCGATTAATTGAAATTAATTAATGGCCGAACGTCCGCAAAGTTTACGTCAAGTTTCAGTATCCTCTATGCGGATCGATTAATTGAAATTTCCGCTCCCATTTTGAAATGTATCTGGCAACGCTGTTTCAGTATCCTCTATGCGGATCGATTAATTGAAATTTACAAAAGGGAATGCAGCGCGCGATGTTAGTGCAGTTTCAGTATCCTCTATGCGGATCGATTAATTGAAATCCGGCTTCCTCAGGAAGTGCAGGAATCGTTTCTTGTGTTTCAGTATCCTCTATGCGGATCGATTAATTGAAATTCAGATCGCACGCCCGATTAAACAACCCATTGATCGTTTCAGTATCCTCTATGCGGATCGATTAATTGAAATAGCTTTGCGATGATACTGGCAACCTTGACCGAGCAGTTTCAGTATCCTCTATGCGGATCGATTAATTGAAATATATAGCTCGACCATAATCATGGCCCGCCTTCGCGCGTTTCAGTATCCTCTATGCGGATCGATTAATTGAAATCACTACTTGACGCGATTACAATCGTCCGTGTTGGTGTTTCAGTATCCTCTATGCGGATCGATTAATTGAAATTCATTCCGGCGTGCATCGGGGTTGCCTCGTTGACGGTGTTTCAGTATCCTCTATGCGGATCGATTAATTGAAATCAGACGACATCAAACGCGAGCGTGTTCGGTTGTACTGTTTCAGTATCCTCTATGCGGATCGATTAATTGAAATCTGCTTGGGCTTGGGCTTCGACTGGTTACGGTACGTTTCAGTATCCTCTATGCGGATCGATTAATTGAAATCCAGCCTTGCTGCCGTTGGGCAAGTGGTGCAGTGTTTCAGTATCCTCTATGCGGATCGATTAATTGAAATCATACGATCGTCTTTTTATCTGTGGTATACTATCTGTGTTTCAGTATCCTCTATGCGGATCGATTAATTGAAATAAGTTTTTTATCGCAGCGGTACACACTCAAAAGAACGTTTCAGTATCCTCTATGCGGATCGATTAATTGAAATTTGCCGTTGTAATAGACTTCGTAGCCGCCGATAACGTTTCAGTATCCTCTATGCGGATCGATTAATTGAAATTTCGTTGTTTGCCGCGTAGAGACGATAGAGGCGCGGTTTCAGTATCCTCTATGCGGATCGATTAATTGAAATCGATGCTTTTGGCGAAGCTTGCGCCCTTGCCCTGTTTCAGTATCCTCTATGCGGATCGATTAATTGAAATTAAAACCAGTACATCCTGGCGATATCCGGTGGTTGCAGTTTCAGTATCCTCTATGCGGATCGATTAATTGAAATAGGAAAGTGAGGCAACACCATGAGCCACAAACGCCCGTTTCAGTATCCTCTATGCGGATCGATTAATTGAAATATTCCAGTATCTTGATAGATGATGGACTTAATGTTTCAGTATCCTCTATGCGGATCGATTAATTGAAATGAAAAAGCCTAAAAATGGGGGTGAAATAATTTCAGTTTCAGTATCCTCTATGCGGATCGATTAATTGAAATTTTATTCGATTGTGGAGTTAAAAGCCCAAAGGTAAGTTTCAGTATCCTCTATGCGGATCGATTAATTGAAATATGAACGCTGGCAATCATTCCGCTGGCTCAAAATGTTTCAGTATCCTCTATGCGGATCGATTAATTGAAATATGCTTGGCCCTGCTGGGCAGCATTCAATATTCGGGTTTCAGTATCCTCTATGCGGATCGATTAATTGAAATCGCCGATTTGTTACGCGCTTGCGCCTAGGTAAATCCTGCGGATGCCGCATTCTACGCCGCAGCGTCAAGTGTAGCGTCTCGGTTGAAGCTTCATGCTCACGGTATCATACTCGATTCTAGGGCTGTTTCGCAACTCGAATTTTGGGCGAAAAATGGGGGGAGTTGCGAAACAAAGCTAGGGCTTTGCAATCAGCTATATCCACATCCTAACTCGATCAATCCTCCCACATTAGCCAAAAATCAGCCCTCAATTAATCGAGTTGCGAATTCGGCGCTGCGCTGGTCAAAAAAAACTAAAGCACATCGTTGCAGAAGCGGCGAAATTCACAATTTACGCAAATTGCTTGTTGCTTGGGCGCTGCTGGCATCGTTTCATGGGCAATCAGCTGATGGATTTGCTCAATGCTCCGCTCCACATCATTCAGCAGCCGTTGGCCCAACGGAATTTCAACTGCCTTACGCAATGGCAAGAGGTAGCTAAATCCACGCCGAACTGGCTTTTGCAATTGTTCGGTCAGCAGCAACGCATAGGCAGCTAATTGAGCTTTGACATGGCTGCCAGGCATGCGTTCCGAGAGCTTGTATTCAACGGGAATACATTCATTTTCTGTAATGATGATTAAATCGAGCATTCCAACCAATCGATAGCGTGTTGAGCGCAGCAAGATATCGAACTGACGCTCGCCACTCGTCAAACCATAAGTCCTTAACGAGCGCCGTTCTTCGCGGCCAATTTCTTCGCGATGACGCTCGATGCCAAGCGCCATTTTGCCAGTTATTGGCCGAACTCGCGGCAAACAATAGCGATAAAACACCACTCTCGGGCAGATTCGATACTGTTTAATGTCGGTAACTTCGAGAAAATAGCCTGCTTCATCCGTCATCATCATTGCTCCTTGCGCCCCAGCCATCGTCGTCGTCGGCAACTGGTGCGGCTGGTTTGGGCTTGCCTGATGAACTGCGGCGCTCAACCCAATCTTTGGCACAAATTGGAATCAGTTCAATCGAATGTTCTTGATTGCTGACTAATTTGCTAATTTTGAGCCATAATTCTTCGCTCAGCGTGCGTGGAATATCGCCCATAAAAGCGCTATATTGAATCCGTTGCAACGCATAATCAAGGCATAAATCGGCGACTTTTGTGCGAATCCGATCATCCACAATATCGTAGATTAGTAAGGTTCGCATGGGCTACCACGCTGCAATAAAAGGCGTGTAGGTTTCGCGATCGCCACGCACAAAGGTTGCCAGATGGCGAGCCTGCGATTGCATAATCACCCGTAAACTGACCCGTTTTGCCTCATAGGGTTCGCTGGCTTCGAGGCGTTTAAATAAGCGCTCGCGAATCATCTCACGGGTATGTTCGCTTAATCGGCCAGTTTCATCTTGCTCAATCGTCATTTTGCGATTCACCAAGCCCAAAATGGTACGATCAACCACGGTTTGGCGAAATTCTTCAATTAAATCGAGCACTAATGAGGGCTTGCCTGGCCGATCAGTGTGCATAAAACCGCCATATGGATCAAGCCCCGCCAAAACCAAGCAGCGTTCAATTTGGCTATACAAAATGCCATAGCCATAATTCAAGGCACTATTCAGCGGATCGCGTGCACCTTGGGTTTCGCGCCCAGGCCAATCGAGATCACACAACAATAATTCGCGTACTCCCAGCCAATAGCGCGCAGCACCACGGCCCTCGATGCTCAAGAGCATCGGTCGAATGTGCTCAAGCTGCTCAGGGAGCACGCGCTCGGCCTCAATAATATGGTCACGCATTTCAGCAATAATCGGCTGAACCCGTTCAAAACAAGCGGGGTCAGCAGTTTTACGATATTTGGCCATCATGCGCAGCAAATTATGTTGATTTTCTAATTTGCCACAGACGAAAGCCCGAGCCAGCCACGCTCCACGCGCATTTTCAAAGGCTTGGAGTTGGGCACGGCGGGTTTGGACGGTGCCAGTTAATCCAGCGCTGTAGAGTGAGGCATAGGCAGTGCCAGTGCTACTCAAAAAATGAATCGGAATTCCGTGTTCAGCACAAGCCCGCACAGCATCGGATGAAATGCCAACTCCATACGATTCAATAATTACTTGATCGAGAATCAGCAATGGAACTTCGGCCAAGCGTTCTTTTTCGCGCATAACACGCAAGCGGCCTTGATGTTTTTGAATAAATGTGCCCCGTTCATGGACAATTAATTCCATCGTATGCTCCAAGATTGGTTATGAAATTCGATAAACGCCATTGCCTTTGGTGGTATCTTTGCCAACTTGAATGACGCTGCCCCAGACCAACAGCGGCAAGAGCAACGCCAGATCGCCGCTATACTCGGCACTACCAACGAGACCGCCAATCGGGGTTTTACGGCGCTGACGTGCTGAATAACTATCAAGATCGACCCAGTGCGTATCGTTTTGGACGAGCTTAATCGCAGCTGCTGCGCCGAGAAAGGCCTGCCGTTGTTCGTAGGAAAATGGTTCGCTGCCATGCTCGCGCGCGAGGCCATCGTGGCGCTCGGTCAGGCGTTGAACAATTGGCCGTAACAGGGGCACTTTGAGCAGAATTTTTTGCTCGATAATGCGCAGTGGAGTCATAAAATGCAGCCTGATGGTCGCGTTTGAGAGCGTTTGCGCAATTTGTTCAGCATCGACCCACGTCATTGGCAAGTTGGGCGTTTGAATCCGTTGGCTTCCAGCAGCTTGAATAAGCTGGGTCTGATCGTGCAGCAATTGCACAGCGTCAACCTGCTCGACGACAAACCGCCCGCGTTCCCAATCGTTGGCGGCAACCCGTTTGCCAAGCCCATTCTGGCCCATCATATGTAAAGCCATCGCCACATAGGGAAAAAGCTTGGTTGATTGGCCAATCAAGGTCAGGCCCCAGGCAAATTGTTCATCGGGGGCGAACGAACCAGCATGATGGAGCGGTGGCCGAATCGCAAATGGCCGCGGAATGTCATTACCACGTGGCGAATCATCGCGATGCGGAGCCATTAAACTGCTCACCGGACAAGCCTGCAATAACGGGCATTCAGCACAAGTTTTGGCTGCATGATTAGTACAAAAGCGCTCCCAGAGCGCATTAAAAAACGCGCCGCGCAACGCCGCCCCAGTATGCACGTGCAACTGAAGCGGCGCAATCGCCTTAGCTTGAACGCGAATATGATGCACGCTAAAGGTCATATTAACTCCAATCATCATTAAGTGGGGCTTGCTCAAATGACAAACCACTTTCACTACTATAAGGCAAATTAATAATCCAACGTGGATGTTTTAATGCTGCATCTTCTAAGGCGAGAATTAAACCATTTTGTTTGAATTGGGCATATTTTTGTTTACTGATGCCAACAAAATAACGACTAGATTCAACATAGTCGTGCTTATTCAATAAATCAAGGTAGGTTGCAACAAGTGCTTGGGGAATAACATCAACATTATCGAAAAGCTGATCAAATTCATCTTCAGTTGTTTTATCGCTTTCAAAAGGGCGTAAATTATCGGCAATCGATTGAGCATTATTATAGGTTTTTTGATATTCGGCCTGCCATTGCTCAGCAATAATCGAATCTGCATAAATATTATCAAGCCATTGATCAATCAGCGATTCGTCGATAACTGTACCGTTATGTTTTTCCAACTCGTCGAGTGTAACTTGAATGATCCGGCCCTGATGATTCGGATCTTTATTGCGGCCATATACGCCTTGGCCATCACGCGGTTCGCAAAACACATGCACAGGAACAATGCCCTTGCTGCGCGACCGATTTACCCGCCCAAAGCGTTGTAAAAGCGCCTCAAGTGGTGCTGGATCACTATACAACGTATCAAGATCAATATTTAAGCTGACTTCGATTACTTGGGTTGCAATCAAAATAAATGGTTCAGGTTGGGCTAAGCCTAATTGACAGCGTTGCATAATTATTTGTTCGAGTGCACTACGATCTTTTATCGTAAACCGACTATGAATTAATAAAAGATCTACTTTTTCGATTCCAGCTTCATTCAAGAGTGCTAAAATTGTTTGAGCACGTCGAACTGTATTAGCACAGACCAAGACTTGCTTGCCAGCTTTGAAATCGTGAATAATCTGCTCAATACTGCTGGATGAAGTCAATTCGCCATCAAGTAATTGCAAACGATGACGAGCAAAGGCTCGAAATAAATCTTCTGATGCTTGAATAATTTGAGGCTGACCCAAGGCTGTTGATAGCTTCTCGCGAATGATTTTAGGGAATGTCGCTGACATCACAAAAAAAGTTGCCGCAAAATGCTTGGATAAATAATTAATTAAACAAATAATCAAGGCAAGGCGTTGTGGCTCGTAGGCATGAATTTCATCGAAAATAAACCGCGCTTGGGCATAGTCGCTCAATATCGCCTCAAAGCCCTTAATTTGAAATAAAGCTTTAAGCATTTGATAGGGACTGAATACCTTTAGCGGTCGCGCATGTAAACTATTAATATTCCGTTCCCAGCGTTCTCGCTCGGCAGCTGTGCGTGAATCAAGCCCATTTTCACTCTCTAGCAAGCGTAGATATAAAACCTGCAAAGCTCGACCGTGTTGAAGACCTACCGCTTGTTCGCCAAAGCCTTTATCTGGCTGACGTAAACGGTCAAACATAGCATTCATACTCGCTTGGAAAGGCAAGGCATAGAAAATACGCGGAATTAATTGCTGGCCCTCACCCAAAGCCCAATACAATGCAGCTTCGGTCTTGCCGCTTCCAGTTGGCGCAATCAGCAAACATGATGCTCCATGGGCTTGAGCACTGTGGTGCTGATGGCTATAAACTTGTTGGTCGCCGCGCAGAATCCGTTTGGCCAAGGCTTGCCAGCTTTCTTGCAGCGGCGAGGGAATGCTTGTTAAATGCGCTGATGCCATATGATCGGCAGTGGTTGTCAAGCCGCGCAGCAAAATTAGCAGTGGAACCGGCGCATGCTCAGGCTGATCATCGAAAACTTGTTTTAATCGATAATATTGGCGTAACCAATAGCGAATGCGGCTACATGCATCAGTTTGAACCTGCTGAATTGCCTGTTCTGAATTGGGAAATTGCAAAGGCCTAACCCCAAACGACTCAAGCCCCAACACCCTAATCCACTGGTTGGCATATTCGCTCAGCCAGCGCCACATCAACGGCACATTGGCACGATCAAATGTCGACCAAGCATCAGCGAGCACACTATCAATCAGATATTTTTCTTGAATAACGCCACGATCGCGATGATGCGAGGCAATGGCCGCAGCCAACCATGCTTGTTCATGTTTCGGAAAATTAGCAGCAATCCAATCTAAAAATGCTAATGAGATTACTTCATGGCGATGACCATTCCACGAAACACCCTGCAATTGTTGTTGAAAGCCACCAGTGGCTTTGCCAAAATCATGCAGAAAGCAGCCCCAATACAGCAGATGCCAAAGATCTGCTGTATTGGCCACAACGGTTAAATCTGGCCGATTTTTTGCCAATTCGGCAACTTTTTTCACCACCAACCAGGTATGACGGGCCAGCGTTTCGGGAATATTATGCTCGCTACGATCAGCACTTTTGGCCAAAATGGGCATGAGGAAGTCTGGCTCAACAAAACCATCACTCATTTAACCTAGCCTCCTAGAAATGAATGAAAAATCAACCCACGCGCAAAGCCATTGGCGGTAACTTCCTCAGGATCAGCTAGATAATGATCGTGCTCGAAGTGGAGAAAGTTGGCATGGTTTGAATAAATTCGCCGATTCAATGTGACATAGCGCTCCCAGATTGGCTGCCGATCATTGTAGTAATCCAACATGCGAGGCATTAATGTGACAAGGCCACTTGGAATCCGAGTCGCCATCTCAAACGGCAGCAATGTATGTTCAAGATAAATCTGATCGCGCGGTTCTAATGTGACCGTTGTTACCGACCGATAACTAAATAAATCTTGCGAACGGCCTAAAACGACGGCGTAGTGGGGGCTTTTAAACGCAGCGAGCAGATCAACGCGGTTGAGATACAAGGTTAGGCGTGGTTGAAACAGAATTTTACGCTGAAAGGGATTCACATTGCCTTCAAGCACCTTCGGGTAGTTGGTTTGGGGCAATTTGCCCGATGAAGCCGAAAGCACATGAATATGCTCTAAATCTTCAGCCTCGCCAGCATAGGTAAAATGGTAGGCAAATTGAATTCCGCTGGGGTCAATCCAATCACCAACTGCTGAGCAAATATGGCCATAAATTGTTGCGGGCGGCGGCATAGTAAAACTTGGCTGCACGCTTAATGCAAAGTGGGGGTAGCGGAAGGACGTAACTACGCCCTCCGCCACAATTTTCAAAACATCCATCAATCTGCTCCTATTCCATCCAGTGATGGTTTTCGGCGACCAAAATGCTTTCGGCAAAGTTCAAGAAGGCTTCGCGAGGATGACTTAATTGAATCGGCGCAGACGAGTTGGCAAGATAGCTTTCAAAGGCTTGGCGTTCTTGATCGTTGTAGCCGCGCACCCAGCCCACATATACCGGCGAAAGCAGTTCATCGGCAAATACGCGCAAGGCTTCATCAAGCGCAGCTGTATTGATCGTTGGCTTGCCCCGATCGGTTGTGGTCACAACATGATTGAAAATATGATTACCGCCCTTGGTGACTGCAAAAATCGTCAAGACTGGCGCGACATCGGTGTAGTGCAAGGTTTGCTTGGCTCCACCTTCGAGATGCGCCATGCCTTCAAACAGGGTTTTAACCCGCTGTTGGCGTACTTCTAAAGGCAAACGATAGGCTTTGGCTTGCTCAAGGTGTTCAAGTTGTTGCTGTTTGGCCAGCCCTTCGCGCACCGAATCGAGGTTGCGGAAACCAGTTTTGTTGCGGTAGGAAAAAGTGCCAGCAGCCCGCAAATCAAGCGACCATAAGCCCTTCAAGGTTGCACGATAAAATTGATGGACATGGGGAACTGGATCACCTTCGTGGCGCGACATCGTACCAAAATCTTTCACAATTTTGACTGATTTCATTGCTACCAACGTTCCAACCCGAAATGGTGAAACCCTAGTGATCGTGTCGGTTGTTTCAGTCGCTTGATTTAAGTCACGCTTAGGTTTTGCTGATTCTTTTTTGGATGGCGCACGCATGTAGCCAAACAAATCGTCATCCCACCATTTCATAGGGTTGGCATCAGTATAGGCAATTTTATCTTCACGATATATTGGAGAAGCAACCCAAACAGGAAAACGATCCTCCAAAGTCGTACGCAGCCAATAGCGGAAAGCTTGGGCAGAAACGTAGGGGTAATCGCCATCACCATAAACCTGAATATGTTTGACTCCAACGGTATTAGCATCACGTTCTTTTTCAATACCACCAAGATTATTTAATGCTGATGCTGAGGCATCGATCAAGAGTAATCCCGTAACAAAGGCCATTGTACAATCCTCCTAAATTAGTATAAATCGTGATTAATTTCGACTATTAATGTTTTGGTTCAGGTCGTTCAGGCAGTGCATCTGGATTCTGTCCCAACCAATCCTTTAATTGTTCGATTATGCGAATTAGTACCAGATCGCGTGATAAGCGCCAATCATGGTGTTTATCACTGTATTGGCGTTCAAACACATCTACATATTCATCAATCGTAAATAATGGCTCTTTAGTTACGCGCACATAATCTTCATTAGATTTAATCAATCCTTGACGAAAATTAGTATAATCAGATTCACCAGCAAATGTCCGAAAAAAGCGTTTACCGTTTTCAGCACGAATATAATTGGCCAATTTATCACCAAATTGCTTAATCCGTTCGATCCGCAGATCATCCATCAGAAAAACCTCCCTTAGAAAAAGCTCAACCACCGGAAAATCGATCAAATGATAGGTATCATGCAAGTAATAGCGTGATTGAATATCATCATCAATCCTAGTCAAATATGGCATTTTGAGAAAATATCTACGTATAAAGTATTTGGCATTGTTAGGTAGATCAAACATATCTTCATAAAAATAATTACGGCGTGGCACAAAATCATTATTTGATTTTTTACCAGCGCTTTGCTCCCACGAGCTATGGACTAATTGATTCCATTGCTTTGGGGAATGGCCTTTAGCTTTGATCATAAAATGAATAGTTTCATGTGGTAGCTCATAAATTGCTAGACTTGGTGTTTTACCATTGTTCAGGTTGTAGGCTACAATACTGGTAATTTGGTCATCATCAACGTAATTTTCGCGTTCGGCTTGAATTTCAAACAGTGTCTCAATTAATAAGGTTTTTGGAGAGCGCACTTCGCCTGGAATCCGATCATCGCCGGCAATATGCGCGTGCCCAATCTTGAGCTTGTTCCGCTGATAAAAGGTTTTAGCAAAATTTAAGGTTAGGCGTGGGTTAGCCGAGTGCACTACCAGAATGCCATTGCCGGCTTTGGCGCTCCCCAGTGGGAAGGCTTGTAAGGCCAATAAGGCGATGCCCGAAACTGGCAACCCAGCATTACCATTGGGAAAAAAGTTGATCGTATCATCCCCTTGCAATAAGGGAATTTGCGCCCGTGCTGCTCGGCCAACAGTTAATGTATTTGATAAAACCTCTGCAACCGCTGGCTCGCCAGTAAAAACACAACGGTGCTCGCTGGTGCTTGGTTGTTGCCATTGGCGCAAGTGAGCATCGGCCAATTTTTTGCGGGTTGCGCGGCGAGTTGCCCGCTGTTCGTCAGTCAATTGCGGCTTATCGGGGTTGTAAGCATCTTGGATAAACCAGGCATTGCTGGTAAATGCAACGGTGAGAAACGAGCGCAAAGGATTTACCACAAACTCAGCCTCAAGATAGGCCGCCACGGTTTCAAGATCATCGGCAGTAACCGCCGTGATGCTATTTTTATTGACGTGGGCGGCAATCGTGGCAAAACCAACATCTACCAGCGGATGCCCAGTTTCCTTAAGCATGGTTAAACCTCCTTTTGAACTTTCAATCCATATTGGTTAGCAAATCCATAGATGAATGGAATTTGCGATTCCTGAAGAACTAACCAATAGATAGCGCCAATCCAATGACCAGTCGCCAATGGAAAAGCTTGACGGAAGAGTTTCAATAATTGCTCAAATTGACCTTTCTGCCCGATCTTTTCAAAGCGTAGACCAATCCGACCTTGTTCCAAGTCTTTCAAAACAGCTAGCGGTTGTGGCTTCATATACCCTCCAAAGTAAGCGTTGAAAGCATTTTACCACACTTTCAGCCTTATCGTAGGATAATTTAAATCAACAAAATTTGTCAAACTTATGAATTTCCTATATACTCATCCTAACTAGTGACGCGCTGAGCGTACTGAAACTATCGTAGGATTATTTACAATCACCATCGATCCGTTGAGGATACTTTTCTGAGTGCTACTCGTCCGTATACAACTCTAAGGCTGCTTGTAATTCGTCGACCATCTCCTGGCGAAATGCCAGCGGCCATTCAACTGCAACATCGCGGCCCCAACCTCGCACCCATGGCCGCATTTCCAAGGTGCTCCCAACCCGCACCCCATAGCGACAACCACCATTGGGCAAATCTTCAATAACTTGGCTGGGATGCCAAATTGTTTCTTTGACCCGATGGGCAACGGCTGGTGAAAAAAGCAAACGTACATCAACCGGATCTTCGCCTTCAGCAGGCCAGATAATGCCCCAAGCATTGCCAAGCCGCTCTTGTGGATCAAATGACACGGGAATTTCAAACGTATCGAATACCCGTAAATTAGCTGTAGCAATCCGTTCAAGCTTGAAAGTGCGAATCGCATTCGACTTACTATCGTGGCCAATTACATAGGTTGAGTAGCCAATGCCCGATACTTCTAAATAGTAAGGTGAGATAGTCCGCTGCTCCCAATTGCTATATTTGGATTTAGCTGAGAGATAGGTTACCTCGACTCTGCATTGATCAGCCCAAGCTCGGGCAAAGGTTTCAAAAATTTTCGTAAACCCAGCATCTGCTGGGCGCTGGCGGACAACATTCGCTGCCTGTTGAATATGTAAACCAATATTGCGATGATTATTGGCCAAAGCACTGCCAAGTTTATCTAAAGCAGAAACAACATAGGGATTATGTTTATCGCTTTGTTTAGAAAGTAACCTTGCAGCTAGATAAAATGCTAATGCTTCGCGTAAATTAATTGGTAAGCGATGAATATAGCGATCGCGATCCAAATACCAGCGCGAGCCAGCTTGATAAATCGGTTCACCTTCTTGTTCCATAAACTTCAAATCTTTGTAAATTTGGGTTCGATGAATATCAAAGTGTTCAGCAATCTCAATGACCTTTGCACCTTGGTTGCCACATTCATAGAGGTAGCGGGCAATTCCATATAAGCGGGCAGCTCTTGCTCGTAGGCGATCATCGCTCATGAGGCCAACCTCACACTAGGCAGCTTTTGTATACCAAATATAGCATAGTGTAGCGCAAAATATTGCAAAATTTAATCCCAGTAATCTAATGTAGCGATTCTTAATCGGTTGTTAAATTCATCAAACTTCACTTTTTTCTCAATCTCTGGTAAATCGCGGAGGATTGTGGAGTTGGGCACATCAAGTAATTTGGCAAGTTCAGCGGGAGTTACGCCATCAGGATCGGCTTGACGTACCAGTTCAACAATTTTAGCGTGACGTTCTTGTTTTGCCTTTTTGTTGCCAAACATAAGCGGCTCCTATGCTAATTGAATTGTTTAGGCATAGGTTAAACTGCGGTTGTAGTAACTAACGCTACAATTTTTGAGCAGAATGTTGCTAAAATGCTCGTGATTTTAAATTAATTGAGGCTGAACAGGCGAGGAATCTATGAATTTGGCCGCTCAGTTTCACGCGTTGGCCTAAAACACGGGTGCTCCACTAAATCATTTAGCGGAGCACTGAGGCAATTGTCGTTGGTTGGCGGTAGTTTAGAGGGCCAACAAGGCGGTGGTGCGGGTGCGCAAGGCAATTCCCATCAAAAAGAAGCCGAGCAAGCCATAGATTAATGCTTCAAAGCGATTATCGCGGCCACGGGTGAAGGCAAAGGTGGCCGGAATCGAAATAACCGCGACTGCTGCATACAAAATATGAAACAGATCACGCTGCGGGCGAGCGCCACCAATGTAGAGCAAAATCCCGACAATTGCCTCAACAATCACCAAGCCTTCGCCAATCACCAACGCACCCCAAAAATCACCAGTTATCGAGCGCCCAGTAAAAAAGATAAAACAACCCCAAATACCAATAATGATCATAAAGAGCATAAAGGCAATTTGCAGCCGATCGTGCAAGAGATATAAGATGTTCATTGAAAGTCCTTTTCTAGGGGTCAGGTGTAATAGTTCATCAGGTTAACCACGTTTTGATCCCCTCACCCCCTAGACCCCTCTCCCGCCCGCGAGGCGAGGGGGAACCACGAGACCTATGCTCCCCTCGCCCGCGTTCAGTGGGCGAGGGGCTGGGGGTGAGGGCATGCACCTCGTTGTCAATCCAATGAACCATTACAGTCAGGGGTTAGGGATGAGGGATCAGGAGTAGAGCGAGAGGGTCACATTACTTGACGATCTTACCCTGACCTCTGACCCCTAATCTCTGCCCCCTTGTTCCTACCCTGCCAACTTTTGGCGCAGTGCCGCAATTTCGCGCTCAATATCGGCCACATAATTATCGAGCCAGCCAGGAGCCGAAGCGCCCAATTGATTTTGACGCATCCGCAAACGGCGCAATTCGCGTTCGTTTTGGCGCAATTGCTCGCTCAGCGATGGTGCATATGGCTCGGGAATTGGCTCGGCCAAAGCTGAATCGGGCACTTCATCCAAATATTGCACCACTAATTCGCTGACCAAATCGCTAACTTCCATCGCACGCGCCCGACACAACCGCTCCAACCGCTCACGTTGTTCAGCAGGCAAGATAACTCGACAGGGCAAAGTAAAGAAACCGTCGCTCATGATTCCTCCGTTGCGGCTGGCCGCCACACACTGATAAGGAGCAAGCTCCACCAGAGATATATCATATCACCGCCGAGCATAGTTTGGTCAAGCATGCCATGAATGATTAAATCGGCGAGCATGGCCAACGCAACGTAGCGCAAGGCTTCGCTGCTACGCAACCAGCGCCAGATTTGCCAAGCAAGCATGGCCAAAACCACCAGCAAGCCTAATAAACCTAGTTGCAACCAAACATCAAGCAACAGATTATGCGGATGGGCCAAGGTCAAAAAGCGAATTTGTGGAATGCCATAGCGGCTTGGCTCAAGGTGAGCAAATTGATCTAAGCCAAAGCCCAGCAGCGGGTGATCCTGCACGGCGCGCCAGGCTGAAGCCCAAATTTCTTGGCGAGCTGAACCAGTGCCTTCGCCTAGCCGCAGCACCCGCGCCAACAAACTGGGCTGAATCAAGCCAAAGCCCACTAAGCCAACAAGCGCCACGCCACCAGCGCTAAGCAGCAAACGCCAACGTCGTTGCAACACTAACACCAACGCAATTGCCCCAATTACGCCCAGCCATGCCCCGCGCGTGAAGGTCAACAATACGCCGCAGCTCAGTGGAATACTCAACAGCCAGGCAGCTTGGCGCTGTTGCAGCGATTCAGCGCTCAAGGCCAAGGCCACGCTGCCAGCCAAACCAGCGCCCAAATACACGCCGAGTGCGGTCGAGCTAGGCAATAGGCCGATTAAGCGCGGCACGCCGGTGGTCGCCCAAACGCCTTCGCCCAAAGCAAAGCGCACCAAGCCATCGCCTGCGATCCAGGCCGCCATTATGCTGTAGCTCCAGAGCATGCTTTGGGGCTTGACGCGCTGAGTCGCCAATAAACCAAGCGCCAGCAAGGCCCACAATGCTGGCTCGACGATGGTGCGGCGCAGTTCGCGCAAGGCGGTGGCGCGTTCAACCAAGCCGCTTGAGCTAAAACTAAGCCCAGCGGCTAGCAGCAAGCCCAGCCCAAGCGCAATAACTGGCCAATGCCAACGCACTTTGAGCCAGCTTAATTGCGGGCGCTCGCCTTGAAACCAGCGCCAAATCACGTGCAAACTAAGCCATACGCAGCTAATGCCAAACAAGGTTTCGTTGAGCGGAAAGCTGAGATTGCCAACTAAGCGCGCCCGATAATAGAGCGGAATCGCCAGCAAGGGCAAGCATGTGGCCAAACTTGGGCGCAGCATAATCAGGCCAACTAATGCCAATAACCCAAGCCCAGCCAACGGCCAAGGTAAGCCAAACCACGCGGCGAAGGCCACGCCAGCAGCTAAAAACAGCCAATCGGCGACCAAGACTTGGCGCAAAACCCACCACAACAAGCCTGCCAAACCTAACGCCAAGCTAATGGCCAAGGCCCAACGCCACCATGGGCGCTGCGTTGTTTGGCTGGCGCTGGTTTGTTGCAAGGTTTGCGCATATTGGTCGAGCGCTTGGCGATAGGTTTGGTCGAGTTCACGCAATTGGCGCTGGCTATAACTAGCCCGCCCAACTTCAATCGCCGCTTCGGTTGCTTGATCGAGTGTGCCTGTGCTAATTGTCATCGCGCGGGTTTGAAAATATGCGCTGCTTGGAGCCAGCCAATCGCCTCGCGTGCCAAGCGGCGGCGGATACAATTTAAGCTGCTCGACGATTGGCCATGTGGCAGAACGCAATTGCTCGGACAAGGCTCCCAAATCGCGGGTTTGGCCCATCAAGGCAGCATCGTAGGCCTGCAAGGCTTGGCGCTCTTGTTCAGCAGCCAACGAAGCTTGAGCCAGCAAATTCACATCATCGGCCAAGGCTTGACGGGCTTGAGCTTGTTGGTCGGGGCGAAGTTGGGCTAATTGCACGCCACGCCGCTCGAAATCACCGCGCTCGCCATCAAGCACTGCTGCTGCCGCAACCGCAATTTGGCGTTGTTCTGCCTGCTGATTGAGCGTCGTTAAGCTCGATTGTACCAAGGCAGCCGGCGCATTGGCATTCGATAAGGCTGGCATTGGCAAAAGCAACGTCCAGAAACAAAGGCCAACGACGAGCAAAGCCAGCACCCGATCAAACTGGCGCATATGAGCCATAGACAACTATCTTTCCAAATTTCTATACCACATCATGGCGCTGCTATCCCACTCCAAGCAAGCAGCGCGCCAATTAAGGTGGGAGCAAACATCCTGCGGGTTAATCCTGCTTGCAGGGGTTATCGCCAGCTCCGAAATAGGCTAGGATCAGCAACGGTTCATATGTGCTGAACCCTAGACATCAAACGACGCTTTGGATTGTTGCACCAAGACGCTTGCAACATCAGGTGGCTGCCAATCGGCAGGTTTTAGCTGTTTGCCATCGGCACGGCGCGGGCCTGTAGTTTTGGCTAAATTTGCCCGATGCACTTCGGCAAATACCGGATTAAGCTCGATGCCATAGGCAAGGCATAGGCCATAGGTAACATACAGTAAATCAGCGGCTTCTTGAGCAATAGCCACGAGATCGCCAGCGGCAAGCGCCGCCTGAAGCTCGGTATATTCTTCCTGAAGTAATGTTTGGCGCAACACTTGCACAGCGACAGATGGGAGTTGAGGGCTATCTGGCAACTCCATTCCAATCGCCTCGTGAAATGCACGCACCGCAGCGCTATGATCTGGCATCGTCAACCTCGAACCAATGAACCGCGCTTATCCTACCCGTGATCAGCGAATGCTGCAACTGACGGCCCCGTTTTTGCCGTCGTATTCGCATGACAGTCCTAGTTCGGAGCCTTTTCGCATGACAATGTACTCACGCCAGATTGATGCGCAGACCCGTACTGCGCAATTCTCCTTAGATCCACGTGGGATCTTATGGATCATCTCGCTCCCTGCAGCCCAAGAAACGCCTGCTGACGCGACTGAAAATGTAGCAGTCATGCAACGGCTCTTGGCCAATCGGCCAAACAGTGCGGTTATTCTCGATATGCGGGCCTTAGAAGCGATCGATCGCGAAGCTCGTCATATTTATACTAATAGCGATGCGAAGTTTCCCTCGCGCGGCTTAGCAATCGTGGTCGAATCGGCAACAAGTCGGATTACCGGCAACTTGTATATGACGATTAGCCGTGGCAGTGGCCGCCCAACCAGAATGTTTCAAACTCCCGCCGATGCTGAAATTTGGGCGGTGAATCAGCTTAACTAATTAAAAAGTGTTAGGCAAGGGGATGCGGGCATGCTCGCATCCCCTTTTGTGGTTAATCGCACCCATGCTGCAAGCTGCAAAACTTGCATAAACTGAAAATTTGGTGCACGATCAGCCCATCTTACTGTTTTTTCAGGCGATTAATTGCCCAAGCAAGAGGCGTTATGCGTATAACCCGTGAACTCGAAAATCAGTATCATAAGCTGGATTCATCGTTATGGTTTCGACCAACGCTGATCGCAATTGGTTCAGCGATTTTGGCCTTTATCACCGTCGAGTTTGATCGCGTTTTCGATGTTGATCGGGTGTTTTTTTTACGGGCTGGAATCGACGATGCACGGGCGATTCTTTCATCGGTCACGAGTTCGATGTTGACCGTGACAACGGTTACGTTTTCGATCATTATGGTGGCCTTGGTGTTAGCCTCGCAGCAATTTTCGCCACGGATTATTCGTAATGTGATGCGCGATACGCCTTCGCAGTATGTTTTAGGCACATTTATTGGGACATTTATCTATAGTTTGCTGGTGTTAGGCCAGATTAACGATCAAGCAGCGTTAATTTTTGTGCCGATTCTCTCACTTGCCACGAGCATTCTGCTCACGCTTTTGAGTATTGTGGCCTTTATCTATTTTGTGCACCACATTGCCGAGACAATTCAAGCCAGCGTGTTAATTGCCCGCGCAGCTGAACGCACAATCGATGTTTTAGATCGACGCTTCCCAGAAACCTTGGGCCATGCAATGGAGCACATCCCAGCGCCGCCAACCCCCAGCACACCCTCAACCACAATTCACAATCCCAAAGGTGGCTATATTCAGGCGATCGATCCAGTGCCATTGTTGGCGTTAGCCCAGCGTTTCGATGTTGTCGTTTATATGGATCGTGCGGTCGGCGATTTTGTGCCAACTGGGAATCCATTATTACACATGTTCCCTCAACGGCAGCTTGATCGCGATGCGATCGCTGAATTTCAAGATGTGTTTGAGTTTGGCTTAGAGCGCACGTTGTTTGATGATGTGTTGTTTGGCATTCGCCAACTGGTTGATATTGCGCTTAAAGCGATTTCGCCTGCGGTGAATGACCCAAGCACGGCCATTAATGCGATCGATTTATTGAGCGATGTGCTAGCCCAGGCCATTCGTCGCCCTGAGCAATCGCCATGTCGCTACGATGAATTTGATCAGCTACGGGTGGTTGCAAACACAATTACGTTTCGTCAGATGTTGGGCACTGCCATCAACCAAATTCGGCAATATGCCAAAAGCGAAATTGCAGTAACTGCGCGCTTGTTGGTGTTGTTGAATGAAGTTGCCTTAGCGAGCAACGACCAAGAGCGTCGTGCAATGCTCTGGGAGCAAGCATGCATCATCACGCGGGGAGCCGATCAAGGAATTAGTGATCCCTATGATCGGGCCTATATTAACGAGCATTTGCAAACCCTCGCCAACACTTTAGCAATTTCAGCTGCGCAACGCATTACACTGACAGTTGGCTAATTGCTGGATCGAAGCGCTCGACTGTATAGCAATTGCGGCCTGCGGCCTTCGAGCGATACAAGGCTTGATCGGCGGTTTGAGTCAGCCGTTCAGCCTCATTAATTGTCTCAGTCCAAGCAATGCCAAGGCTAATCGTAACAGTGACAGCGGTTTGTTTGAGCACATATGGCGTGTTGGCAATCGCGGTGCGCAAGCGCTCGGCAATAACGATTGCCTCTTGGATTGAGGTATGCGGCAAAAAGACCAAAAACTCTTCGCCCCCGTAGCGCCCAAATACATCGCTATGGCGCAGCACCAAGCGCGCTCGTTGAGCAATGCCGCGCAACACTTCATCGCCGCTATCATGGCCATAGGTGTCGTTAATCGTTTTGAAGAAATCAATATCAAACATAATACAGGCCCAGCCTTGATGCTCTGCTGGTTGATGTTGGAGTGCTTGCTCAATTTGCTCGTAGAGGCCGCGCCGATTGAGAATCTCGGTTAGCGAATCAGTTTTGGCCCATTCGGTCAACTGCAAGTTAATTTGTTGAATATCGGCTAATTGCTGGTGTAAATCATCGTTTTGTAAATGATAGAGTGCAGCTTGATTGCGTGCTTCATCTAAACGATACATTGTTTGCAGCACTTGCATACGACGCACCGATTGCTCGTTAAAAACCGTATCTTTTAATTCATAATAGTGTTTATAGTGTTTTAATGAGGCTTTAAAATCGCCCAAAGCTTCGTATGTATCAGCCAAGGCTTGATGAATTCGATAGACTTTTTGTTGATTGGTGCTTGGGTTGATCGAAATTAGCGCTTGTTCCAGAATGACACGGGCATTTTGATAGTGCTTAATCTGATTGAGCAACACACCATGGCGAATTAATGCTTCGATTGCTTCATGGCTATTATTTGAGGCACATGCTAATTCATAGGCATAGGTAAAATGCTCAATTGCTTGATTGGATTGCGCCAGTCCAGCATAGGCCAAACCCAAATTATTATGACACTCAGCTTGGCCTTGTTGCCAATCAATTTCGTGATACAGCGCTAGCGCTTGTTCGCCATAGCCAACTGCCTGCTCAAATTGGCGCAGGGCACAAGCGGCACGCCCGCTATTATCGAGGATTTCGGCGCGCATGCGTAGGTGGGCCGGAAATTGGGTCATTGCTTCGAGCAAACGCAAGCCATGGGCCAATTCATCAAGCGCAATTTCTGGGCTTTGCAATTCGCAATGCAAAAAGCCCAGATTATTGCAAATCAAGGCTTCATACCATTGATCATTTAATTGGACAGCATCGCGCTTGGCGCGCAACAAATATTGCAACGCCTCGGTATAATTGCCCAACACAATCAGCAACACACCCAACGCATTATGTACAGCTGCGCTATGAATGCCACTTGCCAAAAAGGCATCGCTATCTTCGGTGCCAAGCGAGGCCGATTGAAAACTGGTATCCAAAATATCGAGCCAATGCGGGTCGGGCTGGCGTGGCGGGGTCAGCTGGCACAATTTACTGGCGCGAAAAAGATAGGTCAAGGCCTGATGATACGATTGTTCGCTAAAGAGCAGCTTGGAGCGCCAATAAAAACAATCGATCAAGCCTTGGGTGTAGGGCTTACCATCGTCGCCAGCCATGCGCGCCAAGCCCTCGGCCTGATGATTGAGCGCCCAAGCCTGTTCATGGTCAACTAAACGCAATTCGGCAACTAATCGGTTCAGCACATCGACATGCTGCATTGGGTTATGAATTTCGGCCAATGCAGCATGTAACGCTGCTAAAGTTGTTGCATGCTTCATGCTTGCCACGCAGTGTAATGATTAAAAATTCGTTGCATGCATCATAGTGGCTCATGGCAATTGATGCAACTTGGGAGTGGTGTTTTTTTGAAGGTGGTGTTTGCTACAATGGCTCGCGCAACCACCACCACGCTTCATTAGCCACCGCCGCGTGTTGTAAGCTGGCAAGTTTGTCGGGCGCAACCAGCCAATCTTCGAAGGCAGCTCGGCTACAGAGCAACGCTGCTCCCGCTGGCATGCCGCGCTGTTCAAGCAATTTCAGCACATGCTCTAAACCATGCGCGCTCAATTCGGGCACGGCCTCAGCTGCATAAGCATCGAAGGTCGTCACATAGGCGATTTGGCCATTATGCAATTCAGCAAGCAAGCCAATCGCCAATTGCTCAGCATCAAACACGCACAGCGCAAGCCCAGCCTCTGAGCCAAGTTGCGCCAAAAATTGCTCAATCCCAGCATACGTCCAATGGTTCCAGTGGCCTGCTGGCGGCGGCACGGTTACATAGCCTTGGCCCTCGCCCCACAACAGCGAATACACCAGATGATAGTAGGCAGGCATGCTTAGGCCGCGTTGTTCCGGCTGTTGCGCTTGGCGGGCAACGTCGGCCAAATGCTGCTTGCTGATCACATGCACCCGATCCCAACGGCCTTCGCTGGCCAATTCTTCGGCCAAGGCTTGCGGCGTGGTTGCCAGCTGGCCCGTAATTTCACGCTGAATTTGATTGTTGCTATCCACCGCGCGCAAAATCTGTTGGCCATCGTGAAGCACATACAGGCCATGTTCGCCAGGCCTTGCTGCCTGGAAGTATTTACCAACTTCGATAAAGCGCCCAATATTGCGCCATGTGATTGGATCAAGATCCAACACCTGCCAGAAACGATCAATCATGCTGCACCTCAACAATGGCAATCGTGTAGGCTGCTAGGCTAAGCGGGTGCTGTGGTTGCAATGCAGCGCCTTCGAATGCTCCCCAGATGCTGGTTAAGCGCACTGGCTGGGCAAAATCCAAGCTTGAGTTGATGGCTTCGGCGGTTGGATTAGCAATAAACACTATCTCGCGACCTTGATAGTGATGGCTGGTAACCGCCAGCTGTTGATGTTGTGGACGCACGGGTAAACCAGCGGCCAGTTCGGCACAAAACGGGCCTAATTCGGCCTGACTAAGTAGGCCCAAATGGCCAGCACCCAAAGCAACTTGACGCTTGCCCGCCAATTGATCAGCCAAGATCGTACAAGGTTGAAAATATTCGTCAAGGGTTGGTAAGGTTGGGCCAAGCCAGACCGTCGCTCCGGCTTCGGCAGCCTGCAACAAGCGTTGTTGATCGGCGTTGCTCATCCAATCGACGCTTTGGGCAAACACCAATTTATAGTCGGCAATACGAGTGCTGCGCAAATGGCTATCGCTCAAATCGTAATCGATATGGTTGATTTCGAGCGTGCGTCGCAACGAGCCATACCAACTTTGAGGATCAAAATCGTCGCTTTCAGCTTCCAGATCCGTGCCAAAACCCAAATCTAATTCGACCCGATTGAGCGCTGGCGGTAGCCCCAACAGATCAACATGGCCATAGTGCAAAGTCGAGGTTGCTGCTCGGTAGCGGCCTAGATCATAGCTCATCAGCACCAACGCCTCTGGCTTGCGCTGAAAGTTCCACCATTGTTGCTGCTGCAAAAAGCCCAGCAAACGCTCGAAGAATTGGGCATATTCTGGCCGATAATCGCCATGGCGGGTGATTGGGCAGGCCAGCCAACGATCGCGCTCGACCAACATATAGAAATTAAAGGCTTTGACTCCATACATGAGTGCCGCCAAGCTCACAAACTCAGTTTCGGCTGGCATTGGAGTCATGGCGTGGTGAATCCACAAGCCGCTGCCAAACTCAGGGATGAAGGGCAAGCGGGTCGTGCCAGCCATATAACGCACCAAGGTTGTCGCACCATCAAAGCCTTGCGGTTGGCGGTAATAATTGATCCCAACCCAATCGACATGGCCGTTGGCTTCCATGGCGTTAATATCGAGCGGCGTGCGATATTGAAAGGCTACGTCGTGGAACAAGGGCACATCAACTACGCCGCGCTCGCGCAGCATATCGGCCATGGTGGCGACAATCCAATTCACATGCACTTCTTTGTAGCGTACCCAATCGAGGTGGGCAATCAAATCGGGGCGGCTGGCAATATCTGCATCGCGCGGTGCAACCACCGCCTCAAAGCTGGCATAATTGGTGGCGTAGGCGTGATTCAATTCCTCGATTGCGCCATATTGCTCAGCCAACATTGCTTGATACAAGGCCAACGCCGAGGGGCTATAATCGGTGGCGTAGGCTTGCTCATGAAACATATAGCAGGTTTCATTATCGCTTTGCACCGCCACAATTGGCCCATGCGGCGCAAGTTGCGGCACAATCACTTGGCACATGTGGTCGAACCACACGCCAACTGCGGCCATATATTCGGGGCTGGTATACGATGGCACCGGAAATTGATGCGGCGGATGCAAGCCGGCTGCCAAGCTAAAATGCAACGTATCGAGCGCAGTGCGGGCCTGCATCGCGGGATCATCCAAAATCCATTTGGGAAAGCCAAAATCGGTCAGTTCGGCGTTGATCAATGGACCAGGCCGGACAATTAACCAGATTGCGCGTTCATAGCATAGCCGAATAAAGGCCGCCAAATCCTTGCGCGGATCGATTTGGCCCCAATCGTATTCGCCGGGAGCGGTTTCATGCACGCCCCAAGGAATGTAAGTTTCGACCATGGAAAAACCAAGCGCTTTGGCTTGGTCGAGAATGTATTCCCAGCGGTCGCGCTCTAAGCGCCAATAGTGGATAGTGCCGGAATAAACCGGCACCTCCTGACCATTGACGGCGAGACCATTGGCAGTTAGCGTGACGCTCATGCCGCAGTTCCTCCGCTACCCTCACCATATAAATGGCAACGAACCCAGTGATTTGGCGCAATCGTTTGCACATCGGGCATAACCTTGCGACAGACATCCATAACTTGGGGGCAACGCGCCGCAAACGGGCAACCAGGCGGCGGGTCGATCAACGAAGGTGGCTCACCACGGGCCACAACTTCACGCTGCCCAAGCGCAACTTCAGGGTTCGGCACCGCTGAAAGCAAGAGTTTGGTATAGGGATGGGCCGGATTGCCGATCAATTCATCGCTATCGGCACCTTCCATCATTTGGCCCGCATACAATACCATAATCCGGTCGGCAAAATAGCGAGCGCTGGCAATATCGTGGGTAATGTAGAGGTAGCCAATCCCAATTTCTTTTTTGAGCTTGGCCATCAGGTTCAGCACACCAATCCGAATCGAGACATCGAGCATCGAAATTGGTTCATCGGCCAGCACAATTTCGGGATCGACTGCCAAAGCGCGAGCAATGGCAACCCGCTGACGTTGGCCGCCAGAAAGCTCGTGGGGATATTTGTTGGCAATATCGGCGGGCGGATTAAGGCCGACCGTCGCCAACAACTCGTGCACGCGCGGCAACAAATCGCTGCGCCGCTCAACTTTATGGTGAATCTGCAGCGGGCGCATAATGTGGTGGGCAACTGAGTGCGTTGGATTCATCGAACCAAACGGATCTTGGAAGATCATCTGCACGCCGCTGCGGTAGCTGAGCGAGGCACCACGTTTTTCAGTTTGCAAGACATTTTGGCCACGGAATAAAATCTCGCCCCTGGTTGGCTCCATCAAGCGCGCAATCAAACGGGCGGTTGTGCTTTTACCGCTGCCCGATTCGCCCACGACCGCCAGCACCTCGCCACGGCGAATTGCAAACGACACATCAGTTAAGGCATGCACATGTTTGCTGCGAAACATGCCACCAACTGGAAAGTGTTTGGTCAAATTGCGCACTTCGAGCACCACAGGGTCGGGAGATTGGGCTAATTGCCACTGCTCAGCAGTTAACACAGTTTTGGTCATGACGCACCTCAATACAAGTGACAAGCCACAAAATGGCCTGGTTCAACTTCGCGTAGGCTTGGCTGTTGCAGTGGACATGGGGCAAAGGCCTTGGAACAGCGTGGGTGGAAACGGCAACCGCTTGGTGGTTCGAGCATATTTGGCGGCGAACCAGGAATCCCAGTTAGGGTTTCCTTGGGGCCAACCAAGGCTGGGAACGAGGCCATCAAGCCTTGGGTATAGGGATGCAGCGGCTTGTTGAATAGCTCATGAGCATTGGTGGTTTCGACAATCTCACCAGCGTACATCACGCCGATGCGGTCGGAAAACTCAACCATCAGCGATAAGTCGTGGGTGATGAACAAAATCGAGAAACCAAGCTCTTTTTTGAGATACTCGATTTGCTGCATAATATCTTTTTGGACGACCACATCGAGCGCGGTGGTTGGCTCGTCCATAATCATCAATTGTGGTTTGAGCGCAAGCGCGACCGCAATCACCACCCGTTGGCGCATCCCGCCGGAAAGCTGATGCGGATAATCATCAACCCGATTGCGATCAATCCCCACAATATCGAGCAATTCGGCAGCTCGATCTTTGGCTTGTTGCTTGGTGGTTTTGGGCTGATGGCGCTGAATCACATCGGCAATTTGTTCGCCAACGGTCAAAACGGGGTTGAGGGCGTTCATGGCGCTCTGAAACACCATCGAAACATCACGCCAACGGAAGGCTTCGAGGCCATCCATATCCATTTCGAGCACATCGTCGCCATCGAACAGCACATTGCCACCAGTAATCACCGCGGGCGAGTGCAAAATACGCATAATCGCGTGGGCGATCGTCGATTTACCGCTGCCCGATTCGCCAGCAAGGCCAAACACTTCACCTTGGCCGATGCTGAACGAAACGTGCGAAACCGCTTGAACAGGCCCGCGCAAGGTCTGGTATTCGACCGAAAGATCCTGAACATCGAGCAACGGCTCAGCCGCACTACTTGCGGACGACTGGGGTGACAAGGACGTTGGCACGGTTGCGCTTGCCATGAGTAGTCTCCTTTTCGGCACGTAAGCGAGGGTTGGTAATTTCGTCGAGGGCATAGTTAAGCATGGTCAAGGCAAAGGCACACAAGGCAATACAAATGCCGACTGGAACGAATGTCCACCACGCGCCAGTCAAAATGCCGGCATTATTTTGCGCCCAGTAGAGCATCGTGCCCCAGCTGGTCGTGCCAACATCGGTCAAGCCAAGGAAGGCCAAACCAACATCAGCGCCAATCGCATAGACCGTCGAACCAACCATGCTGCCCACAAACACCGAGGACATATTTGGCAAGACTTCGCTAAACAAAATTCGCGGTGTGCGTTCACCGCTGACGACTGAGGCCGCGATAAAATCTTTGGCCCGCAGCGAAAGCACTTGCGAACGCATCACGCGGGCAGGCCAGGCCCAACCAGTGAGCGTCAAAACCATCACCACCGTCACTGGCCCCGGCTTGAGAAAGGCCGCGAGAATAACCAGCAACGGCATGCCCGGGATAATCAACATCACATTGGTCAACAGCGACAGCAGATCATCGACCCAGCCGCCAAGATAGCCAGCTGTGAGACCGATAATTGTGCCCACAATTGTTGAGGCGATGCCAACGCTAAGGCCAACGCTGAGCGATAAGCGTGCACCCCAGATTAGCTGGCGAAAGACATCTTGGCCTTGGCCAGTTGTACCGAGTAAGAAGGTTTTGCCACCAGGAGCGGGCTTATCAGCGACCCACGCCGGAGCTAAGTGAGCACGGCTTTCCATCTTCTTGGGGTTGCCTGGGGCAATCCATGGTGCTAGTAAGGCCACCATAATGAAGAAAAACAGAATGCTTACGCCAAGCATGGCTTTGCGATTGCGCACAAAAGCCCGTAGCAAGGGCCAGCGAGCGAGCCAAGGCCGAGCGATTTTGGTTGCTTCGCTGGACTTTGAGACCAAGGTTTTTTCAGGGGTTGCTTGCATGGCACTACTCCTAACGTCGAGTGCGTGGGTCGAGCCACACATACAAAATGTCAACCAAGAAATTGGCTCCAAGCACCGCAAAGGTAATCATCAAAAACAAACCCTGCATCAATGGATAATCCAAGTTGCGCACTGCTTGCAACAACAAATAGCCCAAACCTGGATACGCAAAGATGATTTCGGTCAGCAAGGAGCCGCTGAGCACAAAGCCAAGCGCCATGCCAAACGAAGTAACGTTGGGCAACAAGGCGTTGCGGGCTGCATAACTAAACATGATCCGTTTTTGCGATAAACCCTTGGCCTGCGCCATGGTGATGTAATCCTCGGAGAGAATCCCGACCATCGTATTGCGCATGCCAAGCATCCAACCGCCGATCGAAGCCAGCACAATACAGCTTGCTGGCAAAATCATGTGCGTAACCACGCTTTTTATAAAGGTGAGGCTGCCCCAATTGACCGATAGCGCATCGCTATAGGCGTGGCGTAAGGGGAACCAGCCTGCTTGAAAGGCAAGGAAATACAGCGCAAGCATCGCCAAAAAGAAGTAGGGGAATGCGCCGATGAAGGTCAATAGTGGTGGAGCGACTGAATCGAGAATACCGTTACGCCGCCAAGCGCCGATAATTCCCAACACATTACCGAAGAAAAAGCTAATCACGGTGGCTAAACCAGCCAGCAAAATCGTCCACATAAAGCCAGTAGCAATCACAGTTGTAACTGGTGCCGGAAAGAAGTTGATTGAGATGCCGAACTCTCCGCGACTCAAACTCTTCAAATAGGTGAAATATTGTTCGAGCAAAGGGGCATCGCTTAGGCCATAAGCTTTGCGCAGCGAATCGATTTCTTCAGGGCGGAGTTTGCCTTGAAAACGGGCGAAGATGGCAGAGGCTGGGTCACCAGGCATAAGCCGTGGCAGGTAGAAATTGACGGTAAGCGAGACCCAAGCCGCGACCGCGTAAAAGCCCAGCCGTCGCAACAAGAAACGCATGGTTCTTCCTTTCAGGGTTTCGCGCCTGGGTCGGGTTGGTGCTGGAGCCATAATGGCTCCAGCACACGACCAAACCAGACACTGCTTATTTTGGTTTGATGTTGGTCAAGAGGATCAAGCGGTCGGGTTGGGCGAACGATGAAAGCAAGACATATGGGTTTTCGGCGGTTGGGAAGTTGGTAAAGCGTTTGGTGTTGTACTCGCCCCAGTAGATGTTTGGCATAATTGGAATAGCTGGAGCTTCTTGAACGAAGATCATCTGAATTTCGTTCATAATTTTCTTTTGTTCGGCTGGGTCTGAGGTTTTGACAAATTGTGAGTACAATTCATCGACCTTTGGATTGCCATAGCGGTGCCAGTTGTCGCCGTTGGCTTCGCCAACAGGAGTATCGGCGGTTTCGCCCGACATCAAGCCGCGATAGAATTGCAATGGCGTTGGGGCATTGTTGCTCCAGCCAATCGACATATCAAACTCGCCCTTTTGGACTTTATCGAACCAAGCGCTAAAGTCGTAGGTGCGGGTGGTGGCGTTGATGCCAATTTCCTTCAAGCTTTCAGCAATGATTTGGTCGGCGGTTACCCAGTCGGTCCAGCCTGAAACCACGTTGATGTCGTAGGTCATTGGCTTGCCATCTGGCAACACGCGGATGCCATCAGCACCACGGGTCAAGCCAGCTTCATCCAACATTTTGTTGGCTTTTTCAACATCGAATTTGACCCAATCGCCAGCAGCAACAGCTTCAGGATTTTTCCAATCAGCAAATGAATCGGGCAAACCGGTTGCATCTGATGGTGAGTTGTAGCTGTAGGTAGCGATTTCGGTAATTTGTTGGCGATCAAAGCCCATGCTGATTGCTTTGCGCACGTTGGGATCGTTGAACGGAGCCTTGGTGGTGTTCAACAGCAACATCACTGGCGCATTGACTGGTGGGAACCAGTAGTGGTTGTTTTCTGGATCTTTGGCGACATAGGTATTTTCAACATCAGGAATGAAGTTGCTGGCCAAGTCGTTTTCGCCATTGATCGTTGCCAAGTTGGCAGCATCGTTGCTTGGGTAGGCTGGTTGGCGAATGCCATCGATGTATGGCTTGCCAGCTTGCCAGTAGTTTGGATTCTTGCCAAGCTCCCAAATTTGGTCTTGGAAGCGCACGATTTCGGTGAATGGGCCGCTGGCCACAGGAGTTTCGTTGGTGAAGGTCACAGGATCAGCGATCTTGCTCCAAATATGTTCTGGCACAATCATTTGATGGCCAATATCATACATGGCGATGGTTGAAACTTCTTTGAACTTCACGACAACTTTGTTGCCATCGGCAGTAACCGTATCGATGAAACGCATTGCAGCGCGGCCATTGCCTTGCAGCTTTTCGTTATCTTTCATCAAGTTGAGGGTGTAGACAACATCTTTTGAAGTCAAAGCTTCGCCGTCTGACCATTTTACGCCATCGCGGATGGTGAAGGTCAACTCGGTGTTATCGCTATTCCAAGCCCATTCGGTGGCGAGCCATGGCTCAATTTTGCCGGTTGCAATGTTATAAATAAACATTGGTTCGTAGATGCCGGCGGCGGTTGGCCAACGGTTATCGCTGGCAAATGGGTTGAAGTTGCGCACCCAAGTTGATTGTTGTTGGTCAGAAACCGTCAAAAATACTTTGCCATCGCTGCTCGTGGAACCGGTATCTGTGGTTGCCGCAGCAGTTGGTTCGGCGGTTGCATCGGTGCTGCCGGTGGCAGGAGCTTCTGTTGCAGTAGCGGCTGGAGCGGTTGTGCTTTGTCCTTGAGTTGCTTGTGGCGTGAGGGTTGACGCATCACCACATGCGGCCAACATGCTGGTAAAGATAATAACCAGCATCATCAACGCAGGAAACCGTAGCTTCATGGTGGATACCCTTTCTGTATGCGATAGATCGTTCTATCCACACACCCGCGCTGGTCGGTGGGCCCTACTTTCCAGGCGGGCGACAACTTTGTCGCGTTACACGTTCCGAGGAACGTCGCACGATTGGCGAATGATCAAGGTGGTTGGCAAAATGCTACGCTCAATCGGTTGCTCAGGATTATTCATCCGCACGAGCAACATTCGAACAGCTTCGCGCCCTAGTTGTTCTAATGGCTGGGCGACCGTCGTCAGTGGCGGTGCTACCTGCGAGGCTTGCGCAATGTTGTCAAAGCCAATCACCGAGATGTCACTTGGAATCCGCAATCCGGCATCGCGAACTGCTTCCATCACCCCAAAGGCCATAACATCGTTCGAGGCAAAAATTGCTGTTGGCGGTTCTGGTAGCCGCAACAAGCTTTGCGCTCCACTATAGCCTCCTGGTTGATAGAACGTCCCCTCATAAACCAATTGCGGATCGACAGGCAAGCCATGGTCACGCAAGGCTGCTTGATAGCCACTCAGGCGATCTTGCGAGCTGAGCATGTCCATCATGCCTGTGATAAAGCCAATCCGTCGATGACCAAGCTCAATCAGGTAGCGCGTGGCATCATAGCCACCTTGCCAATTCGTCGTAATTACGACTGGCGTGCGCTCATCAAGCCCTTGATGATCGATCAGGACATAGGGAAACTGGGTTTGATCAAGGGTTTCTAAGTAGGCTTCGAGGTTTTCTGGTAAAACCAACAGCAGCCCATCGGTCATCCCTTGGATCAAATTGTTGACGTAAATCCGTTCTTTGATTTTGCGGCGATGGGTAGTGTAGAGCATCAAGTTGTATTGCGCTGCACTCAGTGCATCATCAATACCTTTGACGATTTCGCCCATATAGCTTGAGCCAAGATCACGCACCAACAACCCAACTGCGTATGAACGCCCGCCAGCCAAACTTCTGGCCTGCTGGTTGACGACATAGCCCAAGCTTGTAATCGCTTTCAACACACGTTCACGGGTATCCGATTTAACATATTCTTTGTTATTGACTACCCGCGAAACTGTTGCATACGATACCCCGGCCTCACGCGCCACATCCATAATCGTGGTGCTGCTTAGGCCATTGCCGTTACTACGGCGGCTCCGGGGTGTTTTGAGGGTTTGGGTTGCTTGGTCGAGTTTCTTGCTCATTGCGTTGTGCGCCTTTGCATCTGCGAACCAGATTGTGATTGTAAGCACTTACAGAAATGTTGTGGGGTTTTGCACCTAGAGAGGCTTGTTTGGGTTTTTATTTATGCAAACGCTTACAGAAAAAGATTGTAAACCATGGGCTGCACTTCGTCAAGTGGCTAGAAAATGTCACTATGTAGGTAGGGAACTGGCTACAGGCGATGGGCGATGGGCTATCGGGAATTGGATTGGCAACCATGTCCCCTCACCCCCCAGCCCCCTCTCCCACTGGACGCGGGCGAGGGGGAGCACCCAGGTTCACCACGCAGAGCGACAGAACCACGCGATGAAAGCCCCTCGCCCGCCACGTGGGAGAGGGGTTGGGGTGAGGGGATCAGGCGGTTGTTAACCTGATGTACCAGTACAGCTATGAGCTATCGGAACAAGTATTGGAATTTCAAACAATCCCCGATAGCCCATAGCCATTCTTCGTGCTCTTCGTGAATCAATTGCTTGGGCAGTATGTTCTATGCTCTTTGTTCTATGTTCTCTGCTTGGCCAAATCCGTCCGCTGATTGGCACGATCGAGCCTTGTAGCCACGATTGCTGCCAGCTATGCTTATGGCCAGATCGTTGTTATAAACCAATTTGAGGATGCAGTATGACTGAGATTAGCAGGCCAATTTATGTGTTGCTGTTGCCAGCTGTGCAATTGCTCGATTGCGCTGGACCAAGCCAAGTATTTCACGAAGCAAGCTTGCAAGGCGCAGGCTATCAATTACAGTTTTGTGGTATAGATTCTAGCGTCGTTAGCGCCCAAGGTTTAGTGCTGCAAACCCAATCGGGCTTAGCAACATTACAGCCTGAGGCAACAATTTTAATTCCAGGGGTGCAACTTGATGCCTATGCAAACCAAGCGCAGCCAATCGATCCTGCGATCATTCATTGGCTGCAAACTGCGGCCACGCTTGGTTGCCGAATCGCGGCAATTTGTAGTGGAGCATTTGTGCTGGGCGAGGCTGGTCTGCTCGATCAGCGCGCATGTACCACCCATTGGTCTGCGATTGAACTCTTGCAGCAGCGCTACCCCAAAGCCAATGTTCGAGCCAATGTGTTATACATTCAAGCTGGGCAAATTATCACTAGCGCAGGCATCAGCACAGGGATCGATTTGGCGCTTGCGCTGGTTGAGCAAGATTATGGCTCATTAATTGTCGCCAAAATTGCCCGTCAATTAGTGCTGTATTTGCGGCGCAGCGGCCAACAAGCTCAACACAGCATCTATTTGCAATATCGCAATCATCTGCATCTCGGGGTGCATCGTGCCCAAGATTATTTGGCTGAGCACGTTAGCGACGCAATTAGCCTCGAACAATTGGCCGAAATTGCCAAACTCAGCGTGCGTTCGCTCAATCGAGCGTTTCGTGCAAGCATTGGCCTAACCCCAATTGGCTATCAGCAACAGCTGCGGCTCGAACTTGCTGCGACCTTACTCAATAATCCGGCTTGGAGCATTGAGCAGGTTGCGCAAGAGGTAGGCTTTAGTGATGCGCGCCATTTTCGGCGGCTTTGGCAGCGCAATTTTGGCACAACGCCCACGCAACATCGCCATCATCAGGAGTCAGTTTCATGTTAAAACGTCTTTTGCGCAGCATGAGCTACTTGCTGCTCGCCTGCCTGCCATTAGCACTTGCCGCCAGCGTTGGCAGCTATTACTCAATGCAAATTGCCATGAGTATGCGCAATAATAACCCCAACATTCAAATACAACCAAAGCACCACGATGCCCAAAAACCTACTACGCTGATAGTGCTAGGCAATACAGTCAGCGAAATTACCGATGTGCTCGCGCCCTATGCCTTATTAGCCAAAACTGGCCTGTACAATTTGTATATTGTCGCTGAAACAACGAGTTTGCGTAGCTTGAGCGGTGGACTGGATGTGCTGCCTGATCACTCGTTTGCGAGCGTAGCGGCGCTGCTTGATCAACCGCCAGCGCTGATTATCGTGCCAGCAATTACCGAGATTCAAGCTCACGAAAATCAGCCAGTTTTGGCATGGCTACGCCAACAACGCCAGTCAGCCAGCGTATTAATGGCGTGGTGCACTGGCGCTGAAGTTCTGGCCGAAAGCGGCTTGCTTGATGGATTGCCTGCCACGGCACATTGGGCCGATCTTGCTCGTTTGGCGCAGCGTTATCCACAGGTACAATGGCAAAGCAATCAACGTTATGTCGATACAAATCAGCAAATCATCACCACGGCTGGGCTAACCTCAGGGATTGATGCAACTCTGTATTTTTTGCAAAAAACCCATGGTTCAGTAGTGATCCAACAACTTGGCCAAGCAATTAATTATGCAGATCAGCGTTATCTTGCAAGCGCTACCATGCAAGCCTATCGCATTGCATCAAGCGATAGCGTGTATCTGCTAAATGCAGCATTCTATTGGCCTAAACAGACCATGGGCATTTGGCTTGAGCAGGGAATTGACGAGCTAGCGCTAGCGGCGTTTTTTGATGTTTATACTGGTTCGTGGGTCTATGATTTTCGTACAATTGCTGCTGAGCCAAGCATTCGTTCAGCCCATGGCGTGCAATTGATTCCACGCTTTCAGGCTGATGCAGCCCCGACAATTGATAGTTTGCTCAGCTTTGGGGCAAATCAACCAGCCAAAACATGGGCGCAACAGCATAACATCGGCTATGAACGCATCGATTTGGCGCAAAATAGCAATTATTTTGGCTTGGCACTTGGCCGATTTGCGACAGATCAAGATCAAGCAAGTGCACGTTTTGCCGCCAAACGCACGGAATATCGCCAGCCATTAGCCTTGCGGGGCGCAAGTTGGCCGTGGCGAACACTAGGATGGATAGGAATTTGGCTTGGGGTTGGCTTGGGGGCGTGCTACGGACGGTGGCGGATCAGCAAGCGCAAATCCGCCACCACGAAAACTTAATTAGGCTAAAACTTCCAATGGTTGCACTGCATTGGCCTTGACCACGCGGCTATACCAGTGGGCGCTGGCCTTGGGAATCCGTTCTTGGGTTTCGTAATTGACCCAAACCACGCCGAAGCGTTGGCTATAGCCCTTGGCCCATTCAAAGTTATCCATCAACGACCAAACGAAATAGCCAGCCAAGGGCACGCCAGCGGCGATTGCATCGGAGCAAACGCTCAAGTGATCGTGCAAATACTGAGTGCGGCGGGTGTCGTTGACTTCACCATTGGCATCAGGGCCATCGTTGTAGCTAGCACCATTTTCAGTCACATAAATTTTGCCTGGGTTGTAGGCAAATGCCAAGCGCTTGAGCAAATCGCCTAAGCCTTGAGGATAAACTTCCCAGCCAATATCAGTGTATTCCGAATCCAGTTTGGGTGCGGTGCCAGTTTTGGGATCGTGAAGCACAGCGCGGCTGTAGTAGTTTACGCCCAAGAAATCGGTGGTTGCGGCCATGGCCTTGTAATCGCCGTCTTGGACGAAATCGAGGCCATTGGGCAAATAACCAAGCTCAGTGTAATCGCGCACCATATCGGCGGGATACTCGCGGCCATACACTGGGTCGAGGAACCAGCGATTGAAGAAGCCATCGAAATGGCGGGTGGCATTAAGATCTTCGGTGCTGCGCGAGGCAGGCATGGCTGGCGTAAAGTTCAGGGTAATCCCAACGCTTGCTTGGGGAACGTTGCGCCGAATCACATCGACGGCCCAGCCGTGGGAAAGCAACAAGTGGTGGCTGGCCTTGAGGCCATCGTTCCAATTTTTGCGGCCTGGAGCATGTTCGCCATTTTGGTAGCCGAGCAAACCAGCGCACCATGGCTCGTTATGGGTAATCCAATCCTTGACCGTATCGCCCAAAGCGCGGCTAACCGCATCGGCGTATTCGACAAAGGCTTCAGCGGTGGCGCGCACTGGCCAGCCGCCTTGCTCTTCGAGAATTTGGGGCAAATCCCAGTGATAGAGCGTTACAAATGGCCGAATATTATGTTGCAAAAGTTCATCAACCAAGCGTCGATAGAAATCCAAGCCTGCCTGATTGACCGCACCGCGTCCGTTTGGCAAGACGCGCGGCCAAGCCACCGAAAAACGATAGGCTTGCAAGCCCAAACGTGCCATCAAAGCTACGTCATCACGATAGCGATTGTAATGGTCGCAGGCAATATCACCATTTGATTGATCAAGAATAGCGCCAGGTTGTTTGCAAAAACGATCCCAAATTGATTCGCTACGGCCATCGGCAAACGCAGCGCCCTCAATTTGATACGACGATGTAGCGGAACCCCAGAGGAAATCGGAAGGAAAAGCACGCTGAGTCATGCCGGAGTACTCCTTACAGACATGCAGTGTCTGCATACTCTAGCCGCATTGCCCCACGCCCGCTATTGTACGGTAGGTTGCGACGCTTGGCAATGGGCTTTTTTGCTTGATTTCGCTTAAAACCACGTTTGGAACCGGTTTCAGAGCGTATCTTAGCAGATTCAGCCTCTTTTCACAACAATCGCATGAGCAAGATGATTAAATCATGCTAGCACTTGGGCGAATATGTTTTATTGGCGAACAAACTGATTGAAGCAAAGATTTTGTGTTAAGCGCAATCGTTTTTGTTGCTCACATTCGTGCTAATCAATTGTCAATTCGATTGATCGGATTCATGCCTATGTGATTGTTTCGCCACCCTTCCGTCCCGCCTCTAGGCGGGAGACGCAGGGGGTTTCGCGCGAGGGGTCGGGGGTCAGGGGCTAGGGATCGGAAGCCCGTGCTGTGCCAACCATCTGTTGCCAACCCCAATGATTTTCCGCTAGCTGCACGCCAAAATTGATGCTATTAGTGCTTCGTGTTCTTCGCGGTTACACAACGCCCAATCCCCGATCCCCAATAACTGATCCCTAATCATCGTTTCGCCACCCTTCCGTCCCGCCTCCAGGCGGGAGACGCAGGAGGTTTTCAGCCCCCTGCACCCCCAAATGTTTCTCCGTGGACTGTTTTGCGCTATCTGCACGTCAAAATTTTCCTTTCCGCTGTTTAACGCAGCGGCGCAGAGCAACCGAAGGATGAGGGATGAATCCAAGAGCCAATAGCCAATAGCCAATAGCCCCAGCTTCGTGTTCTTCGCGATCTTCGCGGTTGCTTGGTTCCCGATCCCTGACCCCTAGCCCCTAACACCTGACCCCTGATAAAAATCGCAAATCTCGGTGAGTGGGCAGCGCTCGCAGGCTGGGCGTTGGGCATGGCAAATTTGGCGGCCATGGAGCAAGACACTGACATGAAACTGGTACATTTGATCGTCAGGCACAACTGCTTCTAGCAAATCGTGCGCTGCATCTGCCGAAACTTTGGGGCCGATCATGCCAATGCGTTTGGCCACGCGATGAATATGAGTATCGACGATCATGGCTGGCTGGTTGCAGGCAAAACAGAGCACGCAGCCAGCAGTTTTGGGGCCAATGCCAGGCAAGGCCGTCAACCAAGCACGCGCCTCGTGAAGGCTCAAATCGCGCAAAAAATCGAGGCTAAATTCACCGCGTTGCTCTAAAATGACAGCCAAGGTATTTTGAATGCGGGCCGCTTTGATTTTGGCCAAGCCGCCAACCCGAATCGTCTCCTCAAGCTCGCTTGCTTCGGCGTTGAGCACTGCGGCCCAGCTTGGATAACGTCCTTTGAGTTCGCGAAAGGCCCGCCCACTATTGCGATCAGAGGTATTTTGCGAAAGAATCGTTAAAACCAATTCATCAAGCGGATCGCGTTGGGTGTGTAGCACCCGTGGCCCAAAGCGTTCGCGCAAAATCTGCAAAGTTTGCAGCACTTTCTCAGGGTTAACCATTTCTATTCCTTCTGGGTTGCAATTGGCCGCAAAGCCGAGCGGCGCATCACCATTTAATAACGATGAATCAGCATGGAGCTTAATCATTATATCGTGTTTGTAGAGCAAACTTTACTGCAAAAAATTATCTCCCATCATTGACGATTAATTTAACTAGCGCATGGTTCATTGCAAGCGGTTCCATGCTATGATGACATGTGCCGCAGGCAACAACACAAGGAGCAAGATTGGCATGACACCCAAACGACCAGGATTTAGTGTGTGTGTGTTCTGTGGTTCGCGCAATGGAGCGCAGCCCGACTATAGCAATGCTGCTAGGGAACTTGGAATCGCGACCGCGCAACGTGGGTTCGGTTTAGTCTATGGTGGTTCTTCAAATGGCTTGATGGGCATCTTGGCGAATAGCGCGCTCGAAGCTGGCGGCTATGTCGAGGGCATTATTCCCGATGGCCTGTTTTTAAAAGAAGTTGCCCACCCCCGTTTATCGCAACGCTTTGTTGTGCGCAGTATGCACGAACGCAAAGCAATGATGGCCGAACGCTCAAACGCCTTTATCGCGCTTCCCGGTGGTTTAGGCACGTTCGAGGAATTATTTGAGATTTTAACCTGGGCCCAGCTTGGCATTCACGCCAAACCAATTGTGGTCTGGAATGTCCAAGGCTATTACGACCCGCTGCTGACATTCATCGAAGCGGCGGTCAGCCAAGGCTTTGTGGCTCCAGAACATCGGCGCTTTATCTCAATTCGCACAACGCTTGATGAAGTGCTCCACGATGTGACCAATTTCAAAGCGCCAACCAGCATTGCCAAATGGCTCGAACGCGATGAATTGTAAACCCACCTCGCAATTACCCCACGCTGCTTAAAAATGCAACTAGGGGCCGGAATAAGCAAGCATTCCAGCCCCCAGTCAGGTTTTTTATAGTGATGCCCGTGCCCGCAAACGAGCAAGCGCAATCAGCAAACTTAGCGATTAACCATAATCACCGGTGCATAGATCGTCGTGTTAATCGCCCACTTGTAGACACTCCCCGAACAGAAATCGGTCGATTTTGTGCCAGTACCGTTATCGTCGGTGGCCACCCGCAGAGTTGCACTCAAGGGGGCATTGGCCCAGGTATAGTTGAGCGTACGCGAAGCCCCAACCGCCAACGGCTGATCCAGCACAAAGCTTTGTAAGGCCGTATTGCCGTGATACAGGGTCAATGGCATGCCCGCCGGAATGGCCACATTCCCACTCGCATTCTCCAAAATAATGCTAATTTGGGTGTTTTGTTGAACGACGCGTACTAAGAGTCCATTATCGCGACACATGGCATACAACACCACTTCATCACAACCCTGGCCTTGGTTATCGTCAGTCACACAAACCTTGGTAGCATATTTGCCAATTGCGGCATAGGTATGGTCTGCGCTGGCAGCTGTTACTTGGGCAGCCAGCGGCAGCGTATCAATCACCCCATCGCCCCAATCAATGCTGGCGGTCTTGGTATCGTTGGCAAATGGATCGCTCAAGGCCAAATCAAGGGTAAATTGCTCGTTATAGATTTGGAATTGATCAGGGCCAGCAGCAACCATTGGCGCAACATTGCGCACAATCACCGTGCCATTCAGAATCGTTTCGCCGCCATCATCATCAAGAATCTTGACCGCAACTGGACGGGTCGTGGTTCCATCAATCGAGCGGGCATCAAAGCGCGTAATTGCCGTGTTCGAATCGTCGAACGCCCCATCGTTATCCAAATCCCAGGCCACGCTCAATGGATCGTAGCTGGTTCCAGCATCGTCGATCATTACTGCAAGCACGCCAAACTCGCCTTCGTTGACAACCATGGTGTTGGTAAACAGCCCAGTTGGGGCCAAATTCGCCACACTGAGATTGGCACTCGTGGCAGTTACAGCGCTCGCTTCATCGGCCAAGGCGGTTGCTTGAATGCTGATTGGCGTACCAGCGTCGTCCTCAGGATAGAGAATGCCAATCGTTGCGGTCAAACTTGCTCCAGGTGCAAGCATCAATTGCTCAGGCAGCTCCAACACATTGCCAATCCGCAGCTCAACAATATCGGCTTCGGCTGGCAAATCAAGTTCGATTTGTAGATTATTGGCGGTGGCTGAGCCTTGGTTGACGATCGTCACCAGATATTCAACTGCTTCGCCTTCGTTGATTGCGCTCCGATTTGGCGTAATCGTGACGGCTAAATCAGCAGCAGCTGCAACCTCAGCGAAGGTGTAAACGGCATTATTGTTCAAATCCTCATCATACGAATCGCTATCAACGGCGACCAAGGTTTCCAGATATTCCCGTTGATCAGGATTAATCTTGAGCGTCACCGCAACCGTTGCAACCTGACCAACTGCCAAACTTCCCAACTGACAACTGACCAATTCAGCTTCTTGAACACAGCCAACGCTGGCAGTATGCAAACTTGTACCTGCTGGGAGATAGAATTCCAAGACCGTTTCGGCTGCAACCGATGGCCCAAGATTGGTGATTGTCGCGGTAAGGGTGGCCAATTCGCCAGCATTCACCACGTCTGCATAATCAACCGTCAAATCGAGATCCGATAAACGTTCGACCGTAAAGGCCACTTCGCCACGATTATCAATTGCTGAGGTTTCGCTATAAATTGTTGTATCGTTGACCAACAACTCACTAGTATGTGAGATCAAGGAGCCTTCAGCAACATCGGGCTTGACCTGCCAAGTCAGCGTTTTGGCGCTATTTTGGCTGCCAGCGGCAATATCGCCAATGCTACAACTCAAGCTAGTTGTCGTACCATTCGTTGCCACGCCACAGCCATCAGCATCAGCAAGCGTCACCAATGTATTATTCAGCATGCGTTCAGTTACGATGACATCACGCGCTGGATTAAGGCTGATATTCTTCGGTGCAAGGATGTAGCTGTAGCTTTCGCCGGCAACCACATAGCCTTCAGTCAAACCCTCGTAGCCCATCGCCACGTCGGTCGTCAGTTCGTTGGCTTGAACCGTGACATACAATGGAATCGTTTGGGTATAGCCAGCGCTCGCCGCATGCACCAAGACTTCGTAGCTACCAGGAGCAGTATCAATCAATGGGCTTAGTTGCAGATTGACCAGTTGCCCAACTTCAGCAGTAGCACTCGACAAGCTAGCAAAGAACAATGGCTGATCGGATTTCTGTTCAATAGTAAGTTCAATTGGCTGATTCCAATCATTGCCATCGACCGTCAAAACATAGGGCGCGCCAACTTCATGCGGTCGAGCCGCTTGATTCTCAACTGCTTCGACATAGAAGCCAGTTACTGCAAGATTAAGGGTTTTGGTGTAGGCATGTTCATTATCAAAAGCCAACAAGGTAATTGGGTAATCGCCATACTCAAGATCAAGCGTATCGGTAAGAATCAAGCGCGTTTTTTCGCCTGGCATAAAGCTTGAGCGGGTGAATGACCAATCAACACCAGCTGGCATATCTACCACATCAACGAAAACCTCATCACGTTCGCTAAATTGATAGGTTGCATCAATCTCAACGCTGGTGCTATTGAAATTCGTCAGGGTCAGATTATCGACACTGGTGCGCAGGCTAAAGTCTGGTTCGCGCACCGTCACTGGAATACTGAGATAGCGCTCGCTGCCATTCGACAAGGCCACCAAGGTCACGGTGTAAGTTCCACCAAGCAAACTGGCGGCTGGGGTTAGCACCACGCTCGATTGAACTCCAACCAAGGTTGGGGTCAGAATTGGCGTGTTAATTTGGGCTGCAAAGCCTTCAGGCAATTCGGCAATTTCCAAAAACACTTGCTCTGGATAAGGATTGACACTCGAAGCAATCGTCAAATTGCTTGTGCCTGCCACGCCAGCATCCAAGGTTAATCCACTTGGATTGGCACTGATGCTGAATGGCGCAACCAATGGCGTTGCCGCAGCAAAGCTCGACTCCGACGTTCGACCTGTACCTGAATCGTAGCCAACGATCATCACATCGTAGGCCTCGCCACCAGTTAAGCCGGTCACGATTTGCGTGCCAGCATCCCCAACATCAATAATCGCGAGATCCTCATCAAATTGATCGTTTTGGCTGCGAACATGAATTTCATAGCCATCAATATCAGGGTTTGGATGCGGTTCCCAAGCAATATCCAAGCTGCCATAGCCTGGCGTAATCACGGTGGTGCTCGTCCAAGTCGGCGGCAATTCGTGCAACACGCTCACCGTATTGGGGAAGTATTGACGGCTTGGTGGATTTTGACCATCGTTGACTTCGAGCCACAGGTTGTAAACGCCACTCTTGAGCGAGGAAAGATCTAGCGTTTCGCTAGCGTTTTGGACGCCTTCGGCGTAATCGAAGCTTGCTAACGGATAGCCACCAAACTTCGTTACCGTCCCAACATCAACCGTAATCGTCTCGGTGGCCATAATGCCATCGGCACGCAAGAAGTTATTGGTTTTGGTATAGCTCGCCGTATCGGTGATCGTATCTTGGCTAGCATAAATTGTTGCGGTTGCGGTGTAAGGCGTGCTTTGCATCCATGCCAAATCAACAAGATTATTGCTGTCGTTCTGGTTACTAACTGCCAATTTTTCAATTGGCGGGCCATAGACCGTGCCGCTAATATTGATAATAAAATCGAAGGCTGGCGCACGTTGCAAGACCAATTTCCACTGACCAAGGTCTGCATTGGTCACATTCAGGCTGGTTTGAATCATTGGCGGTGACGTGAGGTCAGGTGCTTGAGTGATTGGGTCGCGAATATCGCGTGGATCAACAAACACTTCATTAAAGGTCACGTTGCCTGAAGGATTGCTGCCGGTAATGCGCAAGCCATCAGGCCGCACCAAACTCACCTGCAAATCGCTATCGCTGACCGAGCGTAACATACTCAACATCAAATCGCCAGGCCGAGTCATTTCGACCGTGCTGATAATAATTTCTTGATTGTTGAAGCTGTAGTCGTTGAACAAGGCTGTATCTTCAGCACTTAGGCTCGCCCGATTGAGTTGCTGTTTGGCGTTCAAATCGTGCAAATATTGCGCGCGGCGCAGCGATGGAGCATCGATCAAACGATAATCATCAACATTGCCAACACTAAATCGGCCATTGGTATCAACATAAATTCCATAGTTGGCTCCGGCAATATTGACGCTGGCTTTGAAGCCCCACGTATCGCCATTGCCCCGCTTGAACTTGCCAAACTCCATGCCTGCGCCAATAAAGAAATCGTCGCTGGGAATGCGCAAACAGACTTCACGGGTGCGGAATGGCAGCCAAACCCGCCAACAACTATCGACCAAGGCCCCGCGTTTAACCCCAACTTCGCCATAGATGCGCCCAACCAAGTTGAATGCACCATCTTTGGTCCAGGCAGTCAGTTTCATATTGCCACGGGCAATCACAGCGTTAATATTCATTTCGGCGGTAAACAAGAAGGGCACTGCGCCATCGGTAAAGCGCATTTTGGCACTCGCACGAGCTGCTTCAAACATCGAGAAAATCTTCATCGATGCGCCGATGCCAATCTCAAATTTATAGGGGTTTTTGACATATTCCATCGACATATTGCCATCGGCTGTGACGGCACGGAAGCTACCAATCCCCATTTTGCTTTCGATTGTGGCCTTCATTTCGATTTTGGTCACATTGCTGGTCAGGGTTACCGTACCCTCAATCCGCGTTAGATCAAAGCCACTTGTCCCCAAGGGAATCGTACACTTGAGCACGACACCAACTTTGCGCAATTGGAAGGCATTAATCGCATCTGCCGAAGCAGGCACAATCCGCATTGCCACGGTTTGATTGCTGCCAGCAAAAATCTCGACGCTCACGCCGAGACCGCTACAGCCAGCGCCACTTGCATTGGGCAATTTCAACTCACCGCCAGCAGCGATGATCCAGCCATTGCCTTCTTTCTTGAGCGTGCCTTCGAGGCTCAGCGACATATCGCCAACTTTAATTTCTGGCAATTTGAACGAGCCACCGCCAATCGAAAAGCCTTCTTTGGAAATCTCAATATTGTAGACCGAGACCGATAAGCCGCCCCATTCTTTGGGGATTGCAAATGTGGCTTCGCGGGCTTTAACCGTGCCGTTTTCGATGCTCGCTTCTTTGATTGCCAGCTTCATGCCTGCAATCGTCAACTCGAAACTATCGACGCTGCCAGTTACTTTGCCATCTTTATCGATCTGGACCATACCTTCAGCTTCGGCAGTTTGCGAGGCGAGGGTGATTGAAACTTTGCCAGCAAACACAAAGCTATACGATTTATCTTGCTTGAAATCAAGCCCCAGCGTGCCCGAAATTGTGACTGAATTAGTTGGGCTTGGTTCGCCATTTTCTTTGCCAATCGTAAATTTGACCGGGATTTTGACCGCCGCATCGCCAAATGAAAGCCCATTCTCGTCAATCACCACTTTGGTGAGAATGATTTTGGTACTGCCAAGAAACGCTGGCAAGGTCAGACTGGCTGAGTTGGTTGAAAAGCGTTGGGTGTTGAATTCAACATTTTTCAATTCGAGCTTCGAACTGGCCACGGTCAGGGTTAATTCTTTGAGTTTGCCAGAGAACTTGCCCTTTTTATCCCATTTGGCGCTGAATTTGGTTTCCATTTCGCTGCTCTTGATCAGCACTTTGAGCGTGCCTTCAAGCTCTAGTTCCATGGCAGCATCGGTAATCGGGTTGGTGACTACAAACTTAACTTTATTTTTAGTAAAGCGAATGCTCTCGCCAAGCCCAAAATCGGGCAAATCGCTAGCAATCGCGCCTTCGCCAATCGCAAAGCCATTTTTGGTGATTGAAACCTTCTTGACTGTGATGGTTAATTTCTTATCTTCTTTTTTCTTATCGCCTTCTGTTGCTGCGGCCCGAGCTGCGGCTTTTGGCTCTTGCTTCTTCTCCGATGGGAAGGTAATGGTAAAACTGGCTTCATCAACCTTCAAGCCCGAATTACTAATCACCACATCTTTCATTTCGAGATCATGGCCGGCAATTTTAAGCTCAAGTTTTTTGATTGTGCCTTTGACGTTGCCTTGCCAATCGATTTTGAGTTCAACCGGAATTTTGCGATCGTTACTGGCGACATGTAAATCAAGCGTACTATCAATCTGGAGGCTAAAGCCATCCTTGCTATCGTACATGATCGTGGCGGAGTTTTTGATAAAGGCGATTGCTGGAGTATACGCTCCGGTTTGGCTCAACGCAGCTGTTTGAGCCAAAAGACTGGTTGAACTCAGTGGATTGGTGCTCGTCGTCGGTTTACCTAAGGGGTAAATATTGGGCAAGGGAATTTTCACCCCAACCCCGCCAAAGGTAATTGATTTTGAGGTTACTTCGATCTGCGCGACAATCCCAGTTAGCTCACCAAGCTGCTTGGGCATGGTTAATAGCGCTTGCTTGACTTTAATTTTATCGCCGCTGAAGGTCGCATCTTTTACTTTGACCTTCAAGCCAGCAAAGAACATTTCAAACTCGTTGATTTTGGCTTCGCCCTTGCCACCTGGCTTAATCAGCCCAGTCACGCGCAAGGTATTCTGCTTCACCGTGCCTGAAACAGGATTTGTACCTGTGAGAATGCCGCTTGGTTGCAGCAAGGTGGTAGTAGTGATTTTGGTGGTAGGGGTTAAATTCGAGGTGGTGGTAATGCCAGGCAACGAGACCTTGAGTTCGGTCATAAAGCCCGCTTCACCAGACAGAATTGCCACATCGCTGATCACGGCGCTGCCTAAAAGTTGGAAGCCAGCCAAATGCTTAATTGTTGGCGTAATTGTGGGGCTTGGCGTGATAAATGGCTTGTCTTTGCTCACATCAATTTCAAAATCGCCCTTGAACAAGGGAAAATTTTCTTCAATTTGCGAGACACTGCCATAGGTTGTCACGATCGTTGGCGTACCAACCGCATCCCATTTAATTTTATCATCTGGCCCGAGGCGCAGGTGATAGGTATATTTGCCATTCTTTTTAAAGCCAATTTCGACCGCGCCCGAAGCCTCGGTCTCGCCAAAAAACGTTGTAAATTCTTCAGCCGCAATCACAATCTTGCCAACCTCTTGTTGGGTTCGCTTGGTTGAGGTAACAGCTGTAGTCACTTTAATCGAGGCTAGTTTGGTATCAGGGTTGATAATTAATGAATCTTTGACCGTCAGGGTGCTGGTTAAAATGCCATTACCCTTCATTTTTACCGGGATTTCATAACTTTTGGTTTGATTAACATTCAAATTGCCAACCGTACAAATCACCTGATCAACATCTTTGAGCAGACAACCATTGACTGGCGCTTGAAAAATACCATTTGCTGGCAAACGCTGGGTCATTTCAACCGCTGAGGCAGCTTGACCACCAGTATTGCTAATCGTCACCGTGTAGGTGATCAACTCATCAAAACTTGTTGCTAAAGGAGCAGTTGCAGTAATTGCCAACTTGGCGTATGGCGTTTGAACTGGATTATTGATCGCCACTTGGGGTTGAATCCGCAACCCGCTAAAATTGGCTTCTGCCTGCTGGCTTGGCAAGCTGGCCAAAAATTGGCTCATTGCTGGGCTGCTTGGCGTAACCGAGCGGGCTTTCGGTCGAGCTGGGCTACTTGGCAAGGCTGGGACAAATACGGTTTCCGCCGGATCAAGCGCTGGCTCGACAACTGTAAGTGTTGGAGTTTCAGTGCGGGGCGAGTTTACAATCACTGCTGGCATCTGCGCAGCAGCGAGGGCATCGAATTCTTGGGCAAAGGCCTGCGGGTTAGTATCAGGGCGGGCAGTCATCTGCCAGGTTGCGCCAATCGCCGCTTGATTATTTTCCCACAAATAGGCATCAGCTTGGAGCGCCGAGCTGACTGCTGGATCATTAACGCTTGGTTGCATTGGCAAGCCCAGCGCCACCCGATTAAGATAATAGCTAATTTGCTCCTCGATCGCTTTATCGCCAGCGATCTCGGGCAAGGTGCCATTAAATACATCTTGGACAGCCAATAAGGCAGCTTCTTGAAATAAATCAGGATCAGTAGCGGCAACGCGTTGCAAGTAGGGGTCGAGCGCTTCGGTTTTGCCACGAATTAAGCCAGTTGCTTGGGCTTGGGCGGGCAAGGCGGCAGCAGGGTTGGGAGCTGCAGACGATGTTTGGGGATGGACTACCAATTGAAGGCCCAACAATAGGATTAAGCTCAGGCGAACAGCCCGGGCAAACCGACTGGTTTCACGAATCATAGAAGCTCCCTTATTAATACCACCAAGCCTACAATTGAACCCAAACAAGGCCCTGAAAAAAGGCACACTCAAATAGCCAGCAGGCTTAAGCGCTTGTGCCGAGAAAACGAATTAAACAAAGCTGTTGCGATGAGATAGCGACAACAATACGCCTATTACCAACGCCTGCCTATAGGCTATTCGTCCTATCGAGCAATTTATCCCCCATAGCACCAACAAGCACTATAATGAAGCATGGACTAATGACGCATAGCTTGCTCCGACGAGTGTTGATCTCAGCCACAAATGAGGTGTTGCGCATGTTTACGGTTGGTGAATTCGCCAGAATTGCTCAAGTTTCGAAGCGTTTTTTGCGCTACTACGATGAATTAGGCCTATTTCCACCAGCAACTATTGATCATAGTAATGGTCGGCGCTATTACAGTGCCGAGCAATTGCCTGCATTAAATCGCATTTTGGTGCTCAAAGATTTGGGCTTTTCGCTTGAACAGATTCGCGATTTAACCCACGATCAAATTTCTGCCGACCAAATGCAAGGCCTCTTGCGCCAGAAAAAAGCTGAAATCGAGGCCCATCTGCGCGAAGAAATGCAACGCATTCAGCGCATAGAATCGCGGCTGAATGCGTTTAACGATTTCGATAAGCCGCTAAATGTTGTGCTCAAGCCAATGCCCAGCCAAGCAGTGCTCAGCACCCGCATCGTCGCCGAAAATTTCGAATCCGGGTTGCAGGCAATTCAACAAATTCGCCAACATTTGCCAACCAGCAAACGCTATGGCATGTGTTTTTGCATTTGCCAAACTCACAATGACTCGCTGTTTGATATGGATCTCGAAATTGGCTGTTTTATTGAGCAACCTGCGCATGCTCCGGTCAAGATTTCCCAGCAACTTCAATTAAGCTTTGATCAACACCCAGCCAACGAACTCATGGCCACCAGCGTTGTGCAAGGCCCAATTGAAAAAATTCTGACCAGTTATGAGCAGATTGGGCGTTGGGCCGAACTTAATGGCTATCGCCCAACCGCCCTGCCACGTGAAATTTCGCTGCGCTTGCCCGAAAACCCCGATGGCAGCGATTTACTGACCGAAGTGCAATTTCCAATCGAGCCAATTCAAAAATGAATATCTGATGAGTGCGCCAAAATAGGGCTTGCAGTTAACGTTACGTGAAGATTTAGACTGCTCATGGATTTGATTTTCTAGTGAGGAAAACCCATGACAGCGAATAATCTGATTTTGGTAACTGGCGGCACTGGCAAAACTGGCAAACGAATTGTTGAGCGTTTACAAGCGCAAGGCCATAACGTGCGGGTTGGCTCACGTTCAGCCAGCCCCAGCTTTGATTGGGATGATCAACAACCATGGCCCGCAGCCTTGGCCGATGTCCAAAGCGTCTACCTCAGCTACCAACCAGATCTAGCCGTGCCCAGTGCCATCGAAACGATTCGTGCATTCAGCCAATTGGCCGTCGCCAGCGGAGTCAAGCATTTGGTGCTGTTATCTGGGCGCGGCGAAGCTGCCGCTCAAGCATGCGAGCAAGTCGTTCAAACCTCAGGAATCGCTTGGACGATTGTGCGAGCTAGCTGGTTTATGCAAAATTTCAGCGAATCGTTTTTTCATGAGCCGTTACTGAATGGCCAAATCTTCTTGCCTGCCAGCGAGGTCAAAGAGCCATTTATTGATGCAGATGATATTGCCGATGTTGCAATCGCCGCCTTGAATGATGTGCAAACTCATGCTGGCCAACTCTACGAAGTGACTGGGCCACGCTTAATGACCTTTGCTGAAGCAGTGAACGAAATTGCCCAAGCCAATGGTAGCCCAATCGATTATCAGCCAATTCCAATCGAAGCCTATATTAGGGCCTTGCACGAGCAACAATGGCCCGCCGACATGATTTGGTTAGTCGAATTTTTGTTTCGCGAAGTGCTCGATGGTCGCAATGCCTACCTCAGCGATGGAGTCGAACGCGCGTTAGGTCGCCAGCCCAATGATTTCAGCAATTATGCCCGTGAAGCAGCAGCCCGTGGTGTTTGGCAACTTGCTAGCATAAATCGCTAAATGCCCTCACCCCCAGCCCCCTCGCCCACTGAAACGCGGGCGAGGGAGAGAGCCATTGTTCACCGACGAATTGTGCAAGAACCAGCGGGTTAAAGCCTCGCGCCACGAGAGAGGGGTTGGGGTGAGGGCATTTAATTTTGGAAGGAGTTTGGTATGGCGAATCCAACAATCCTCGTAACCTATGCCAGTCGCGGCGGCTCCACGATTGGCGTAGCCGAAACGATCGCCAATGTGCTCGCTGCACAAGGTTTGAACGTCGAGCTTGTACCAATGCAACAAGTGCGCGATTTGAGTCGCTATCAGGCAGTCGTGGCGGGCAGTGCGATTCATAAAAATCGGTGGTTGCCAGAGGCGTTGGCCTTCGTCAAGCAGCATCAAACTGCATTACAAACCAAACCCTTTGCTGCCTTTTTGACCTGTTTGGCCCTGGCAATGACCAAGCAACCAGCCAAAACCAGCGCCGAAGTGGCCGAATGGCTGCAACCTGTGCGCAATTTGGTGCAGCCCCAGAGCGAAGGTATGTTTGCTGGCGTGCTTGATCTCAGCAAAATCAGCTTAGGTTATCGACTCTTATTTCGCGCTGCAATGCTCGTGCGGCGCTGGCGCGAAGGCGATTATCGCAATTGGTCAGCAATTGAAGCGTGGGCCGCTGGCTTGCCAAAACAACTTTCGATGTAACCATTTTTAACCACGAAGAGCACGAAGGACACGAAGCTGGGGCTATAGGATGTTGGATCTTGGCTCTTGGATTCATCCCTCATCCTTTATCATTCATCCTTCGGTTGTTCTGCGCCGCTGCGTTAAACATCTGATCCACGAAGCGCACGAATATCACGAAAGTTGGTTTTTTAGCCACGAATTCCACGAAAGGCTATAGTCTATTGGCTATTGGCAATTGGATTCATCCCTCATCCTTCGGTTGCTCTGCGCCGCTGCGTTAAACAGCGGAAAGGAAAATTTTGGTGAGCAGCCAGCGGAAGAACAATCCACGGAGAAACATTTGGGGGTGCAGGGGGCTGAAAACCCCCTGCGTTTCCCGCCGGGGCGGGACGGAAGGGTGGCGAAACAGGCTTTGGGGATCGGTTGGAAGTGATCAGGAACCAAGCAACCGCGAAGAACGCGAAGAACACGAAGCGCATTTGAGCCACAAATTCCACGAAAGGCTGTTGGCTGTTGAATCCATTGCAATCCCAAAAATGTTCCGATAGCCCATAGCCCATAGCCTTATTTCTCTGCGCCTCTGCGTTAAACATCTGATCCACGAAGCGCACGAAGGAACACGAAGGGGCCGAAGCCACGAATTGCACGAACAATGTTCCGCTAGTCTATAGCCCATAGCCTGACCCCTGGCCCCTTTATCCCTCATAATTCATCCTTCATCCTTTTCTCTGACCCCTGACCGCTCATCGCTACGCGATCAATGCTTCAGCCGCGGATCAAGCGCATCGCGCAAACCATCACCCAGCAAATTAAAGCCCAGCACGGTCAGCATAATCGCAATCCCCGGGAACAGCGCATACCACCATTGGCCAGTGCCAACATACTCACGGGCAGTTGATAGCATCGAACCCCATTCAGGTCGCGGCGGTTGTGCGCCAAGCCCCAAAAAGCCCAACGCCGCCACACTGGTAATCGATGAAGCTACGCTCAAGGTCATTTGCACCAAAATGGGAGTTAAGCTGTTGGGCAAAATATGGCGCATCAGCATCCGAGTGCGGCTCACTCCAACCGCTTCGGCAGCGTGAATATACTCTTGATTGCGCACGCTCAACACCGCCGCCCGTGCAATCCGCCCGAAAATTGGTACTTCGATTACGGCCACCGCCAACATCGCATTGAACAACGGCGGGTCAAAGATCGTTTGCAAAATTGGCAGGTTGGTAATTTGTTGGCTAAATTTATACGAAAACGATTCACGATTATTGCTGATTGCGGTCAAAGCAATTGCCAGCAGAATCGACGGAAAGGCCAGCAAAATATCCATCAGCCATGTCGTAATCGTATCGATAATGCCGCCGAAAAAGCCTGAAACCAGGCCCAGCAGCGAGCCAAAAATAACCGCCAAAACCACCGCAAACGTGCCAACCGTCAGCGAAATTGGCGCACCATGCAACACCCGAATAAAGATGTCGCGGCCTAGTTGGTCGGTGCCGAATGGACGTTCAAAACGTCCCCACGGCGTATCTTTGCGCGCTTTATCGATGCTTTTCTTGGCAGCGTCGGCGCGCTCTTCTTGGCTCATCAGCCACGATGGCGGCTGCAATTTATTGGCGGTATCACGATTGAGGGTTTGGTCGAGTGGTTGCACAATCGGCGTGATAATCGCAATCGCAAACAAAAAGGCACAAATCGCCAGCCCCATTATGCCAACCGTGCTACTCAATAGCCGCCGCCGAGCATCACTCCAGAGCGAACGCGGCTTGCGCAACAGTAACGCTTGATCGCTCGTCGGTTTATTGGTGATAGTTGGTTCAGTTGTCGCCATAGTCACCCTTTACTAGCCCAGTGCAAAACGCCGAGCAGCGTTATTTAAATTGAATCCGTGGGTCAAAGAAGCGGTAGGAAATATCAACCAAGGTATTGATCAACACAAACACTAGCGAAACAAACATCACGCCACTTTGCACCACTGGATAATCGCGCGCCAAAATGCCATCGAGCAACCAACGCCCAATGCCTGGCCACGAAAAAACCGTTTCAGTCAAAACGGCTCCGCCCAGCAAAAAGCCCAGTTGCAGCCCAATTACCGTAATCACCGGAATCAGGGCATTGCGCAAGCCATGGCGCAAAATCGTAATCCGCGCCGATAAACCTTTGGCCCGCGCGGTGCGAATGTAATCTTGATAGAGCACTTCGAGCATCGCCGAACGCGTCATACGCGCAATGCTGGCCAGCGGCACAGTTGCCAAGGCGAGGCTCGGCATAATCAAATGTTTAAAGGCATTCGTGAATATGTCAAATCGCCCAAGTAACAAGCCATCGAGCAAATACAGGCCCGTAATTGGCTTAAATGTGCCATGCAAGCTGGTATCAAGCCGCAAACTGGGGTCGAGCCATTTGAGCTTGACCGAGAACAAATATTGCATCATCAAGCCAAGCCAGAAAATGGGGATTGAAACGCCCAGCAGCGCCACAATCATACTGCCAGCATCAAGCAACGAGCCACGTTTGGTCGCCGAAACCACGCCCGTGGTGACTCCAACCACGACCGCAATCAACAAGGCGCTCAGCGCCAATTCAATTGTCGCTGGAAAACGCTCCTTTAATTCTTTGGAGATTGCTTGGCGGGTTTTGATCGAATCGCCAAAATCGCCAGTGGCAAAATTGGTGATATAGGTTACATATTGGCTTTCAAAAACATTGCCGCCCTCAAAATTGAGGTATAAGGGCCGATCAAGCTTGAGTTTGGTGCGCAGAGCTGCGCGTTGTTCAGGGGTTGAACGTTCGCCCAAAATAATAATCGCGGGATCACCGGGGATGGTGCGCAACAGAGTAAAAACCAGCAGTGAAATGCCAAGCAGGACGGGAATAATGCCAAGCAGCCGACGAAAAATATACCCAAGCATGCATTCTTCCTTACTATACGCCGCTTGTTAAGGGCTAACAAGCGGCGTAGGCTCGGCTATTGGTTATTTGGTGATCGAAATTGGCGCGAAGGATTCGCCACCAGTTGGGTTTGGCACCCAACCTTGCAGAGATTTCTTGGCTGCCAAGACTGGGGGAGCATGAACGATTGGAATCCGTGGCAAATCGGTGTTAATCAACTTGCCAGCTTCTTGGAACAATTTGATCGATTCGGCAGGTGTGGTTGCGCCACCAGCATCAGCCAGCAACTTCCAAACTTCTTCGTTGGCATAGCCAGCTTCGTCGGCGTTACCTGGGCCAAAGTGGGTGAACAAGAAGTTGTTTGGGTCGCCATAGTCGCCCGTCCAACCCAACATCACCATGCCGTTTTTCAGGCCAGCATCCCAGTTATCGAGGTAGACACCCCAATCTTCGGTTTTGAGTTCAACCTTGATCCCAACGTCGGAGAGTTGGGCGGCGTAGAGTTCGGCCACCGACTTTGCATCGGGGTAGTAAGGCCGTGAAACCGGCATATACCACAATTCCAAAGGCAATTCGGTGCCATCGGTCAAGACCATGGTGCTAAAGCCATCGGCATAGCCAGCTTCGGCCAACAAGGCTTTGGCTTTGTCAGGGTCATAGGCATATGACTCTAAATCGCTTGGGCGATAATCCGACAAGCCATCGGGCAAGAAGTCGTCGGCAATCGAGCCAACGCCACCATATGAGGCATCGAGAATTTCTTGCTTGTTGATTGCATAGGCCACTGCTTGACGAACTTTCACATCGTTAAATGGCTTATTGTTGATGTTCAACGACAAGTAAGCGATGTTGAACGGAGTCAAATCGACAACTTGCAACTCGGCGCTCGAAGCGATTTTATCGCGGCTATCGGCGCTCAAGTTGATCGTGAAATCAATCGTGCCAGCTTCTAGCTCGGCCAAGCGTTGGGGAGCTTCGGCAATAAAGCGTACAACCACACCTGGCATTTTGGCCTTGTCGCCCCAATAGTCTTCGTTGCGCACCAAGGTAATGCTTTGGCCAGCATCCCAGCGCTCGAATTTGAAGGGGCCAGTGCCAACGCCGCCAACTTCAGGCGAGCCATATTTTTCTTTGGCAGCTTTCACCGCTTCTGGCGATGAAATCCCGAAGTACGAAGCAGCCAAATAGCTTGGCAACAACGGCACAGGGCGGGTCAAGACAAACTTGACCGTGGTTGGATCAACCGCCACAACTTCTTTGAAAGCGCTGTTGGCATCGCCAGCATAGCCACCAAAGATGTCGGGCACGATGTTGTATTGCTTGCCCTCGGCACGGAAGCCAAACTCAAAATCGGGCACGAACAAGCGCTGGAAGTTGAAGACAACTGCATCAGCATTGAAGTCGGTGCCATCTGAGAATTTGACCCCTTCGCGCAGGGTAAACGTCCACTCGGTCGAGTCGGCGTTTGGTTCCCATTTGGTCGCCAATTCTGGCTGTACGTCCAAGGTGCCTGGCTTGAAACCAAGCAATGATTCCTGGATCTGGCGGGTCACGATCAAGGCTGTGCCAGTCGTGGTATCCATTGAATCGAGCGAATCTGGCTCGCCCGAACCACCAAAGACCAAATAATCATCGGCATTGCCAGCGGTTGGAGCCTCGGTTGCGGCAGCGGCTTCGGTTGGCGTGGCTGCGGCGGTGTCATCTGTAGGAGCGGTAGTTGCGGCGGCAGTGGGTTCGCCACCAGTCGCAGGAGTTGAAGCAACGGTGGCAGTTGGGGTGGCACTTGCGCCACAGGCGGCAATCAGCGGTATCATCAATACCAGCAGCAAGAGCCAGCCAATCGAACGCTTACCCGGTTTACGGAAAGACATGAGACCTCCTTAAGCTAGGCGTTCCTACGATAGTCTTACACTCGTCATCTCCACTGATCCAGAGCGGTGCGGTGCTCGTATTATAGGGCAAAATCCATGTGGGGTAAAATCTCGTTAATCTATTATGATTAAATTAAGATCGTAATCCCCATGCTACTGCTGATATTTCTGTGTTCATTCGCGCTGCTTGGGGAGCAAAATCAGTTTGTTACTCAGCATTGTTGATCACCACCCTTCCGTCCCGCCTCCAGGCGTTTAAGGGCGGACAGGGACGCTCAACCAGGGGATACAGCACGACCTCGGTTTGGTATACTGGATGGTGACGAAACCAAACCCAGAGCAAAACCG
>NZ_JAFBCZ010000038.1 GCF_016907925.1 Herpetosiphon giganteus
TGAAGGATGAAGGATGAAGGATGAAGGATGAAGGATGAAGGATGAAGGATGAAGGATGAAGGATGAAGGATGAAGGATGAAGGATGAAGGATGAAAATTCCCCGTTTTTATCGATCCTTCATCCTTGTTTGAGTCTATGAATTTGAGGTTACTACTGCTCAAGCTGATGCTGTTGCATAAATTCCCAAGCAGCGTCGGCGGCATAAAAATCACGGTTTTGGGGATTCTGGCGCTGATTCACGCGGGCTGCTTGCTCTAAACTTGGCCAGTTATGACCACCACCATCAATCCGATAGAAACGAACGAGGCTATCTTGGTAGCTATTAATGGTAACTGTACTGTTGTCTGCGGGATAAACATCAGGTAGTTGGCTGATGCTTGGGGCCGTGGTTATGCCTAGCATTTCAAGCCACAGTTGGATGGTTGCTTCGGCGGAAAGCACCATGCCTTGCTTACTCTCGCCAGGAATATCAATTGCGCCACCTGCATACGGCATAACTGGGTCGGCAGTGCCAGCCAAGAGCATCAATGGCGCAGGTCTTCCAATCGCTGTGCATTGGCTATTTTGAGCCATATACCCAGCGCTACCAACCACAGCTGCAATCCGGTCGGGTAATTCGATCGCAAGCCGCAGCGCCATCATTGAGCCATTCGAATGGCCAGTCGCATACACACGAGATTGATCAATTGGATACGCTTGGGCAAAATGGTCAATTAAGCTCCTGATAAATTGCACATCATCGCTCGTCGAAGGATTATCCCAATCAGCGCGGCAATCGTTCCAACGCCGATTCATGCCATCAGGATAGACCACGATAAAGCCATACTGGTCGGCAAGCGTGTTCCAACGGCCTTGGGTGGTTAAATTCATGGCCGAAGCGCCTGCGCCGCCGCCGCCATGTAACATAAAAATCAAGGCTGCTCCAGCTGGGTCTAGTTTGGCTGGCAGATAATAGCTAAAATGGCGAGTTTCCCCAGCAACGAGCAAATCTTCTTTGCTGTGGATTGTGCCTTCGGGATTTACTGTGCTTGGTTGACTGGTTGAGTTGGGTTCAAGCGTAGATTGGCGATTCACGCGACTACAACTCAGTAGAATAATACTTAACATAACCAAAATTGAAAAACGCAATAAACGCTGCATTTGCTCGATCAACCTCTTAGCTAAAAGAATGAGTTTCATCGTAGCAAATGCTTGCTTGCTGCAACATCACCTCTATAGGCGATTGTTGTATCCACTGAGCCAAAATTCATGCTTGACAAACTGGAAACTCAATATACAATATATCTAGTATAAATTATTGCTGAGCATTATGAGTTATTCACTGGCGTTTTCGCAGGCAATTGCCATCAGCCTCTACATCACCTATAAAGTCGAGGAACATTGCTACGATTTCGTGCCAACCCACGAAATTGCCGATTTTTTAGGGATTGCCAAGCCAAGCGTGGTCAAAGTTGTCCAAGCCTTGACCAATAATGGCCTGATTGAAACCCGTGAGGGTTCAAAAGGTGGTGTGCGGCTTACCCGCGCAAGCACAGCGATTACCCTGTTGGATATTTTTAATGCGATTGAGCAAGCGAAGCCCTTGTTTCGCGTCAATATCACCTTCAAAGAGCAAAAAGAATCGGCGCTCGCTGCTCGTCAACGTATGCTCGATAGTTTTCAACGCGCTGAGGATGCCATGAAACGCGAGTTGCAAGCGGTTTCTTTGGCCGATCTTTCGATCGATTGATTTTTTTGGGATAAACTAGCTCTACTTTGTATCTAGTTTATTGTGTTCGCCATGTTTTTTTATTTGAAACTCGATAAACTATTTATCTAGTTTGTTAATTGAAAGGAACTCTGATGAGTAAACGTGTGTTGGTCACTGGCGCAAATGGTCATTTAGGCTCGGTGTTAGCCCAAAGGTTGGTTGAACAGGGCTGCGATGTGCGGGCAAGCGTGCGTAATCGCAGCCAAATCAAGCCCGAGCTTGGCTACGAGCAGGTGTATGCCGATTTGATGGATATTAATTCGTTGCAGCAATCCTTGGTTGGCATTGACACGCTGTATCAAGTGGCTGCAGTATTCAAACATTGGTCGCGCAATCCGCAGCGTGAGATCATTCAACCCAATGTTGAAGGCACGCGCAATATTCTGCGGGCAGCGGCACAAGCTGGGGTCAAACGGGTGGTGTATGTCAGCTCGATTGCGGCGGTTGATAAAAATAATCCACAGCGCCAAATCCCTGCTGATGAAACCACATGGAACCAATATACCTATGGCAATCCCTATTATCAATCGAAAATTGCCTCGGAACAGCTGGCTTGGAAGTTGGCGCAGGAATATGGTCTGGATATGGTAGCGGGCTTGCCGGGCACAATTATTGGCGACCCCAATGGCCGTACCACGCCATCGCTAGGCATTTTGGAGCTTGTGTTGAGCAATAAACTGCCGCTTGACATCAATATGGATTTTAATTTCGTTGATGTGGCTGACGTTGCCGAAGGCTTGATTGCCGCTGAGCGCCAAGGTCGATCTGGCGAACGCTATATTTTGGCCAACGATCAATCATTGCCCTTGCGGCGCTTATTTGAAATTGGCCAAGAATTCAACCCTAAAATTAAAATCCCAATGCGGGTTTCCAAAAGCATTACGCGCGTTGCCGCTGGCATGATGGAATTGCTTGCGAATCTGACAGGGCGTGAGCCGCTGATTTTGCGTAGCCAAGTGGGCTTGTATTGCGGAGTTGAACAGCGCTTATCGATTGCCAAAGCCAAGCGCGAGTTGGGCTATAATCCGCTACCTGCGGTCGAAGCAGTGCGCAAAACCTTTGGAATTCTCGCCCAACAAACTCCCAACCAAGTTGCCGTAGGCCAAGCGTAGTTTGCCGAGACGTGGTGGCAGTTGGGTTGGCTGCCACCACTGTTTGCAATTAATCGCGTTCGACGATTGTGTTGCGCAAGATGCCAATCCGTTCAATTTCTAGCTCGACCACATCGCCAACTTCGAGCCATGGGCCTTCGCCGCGGGTGGTTTCGAGCAAGCATCCAGTGCCAACCGTGCCAGAACCAATAATTTCGCCTGGCAGCAGCGTCACATCACGCGAGGCATGGGCAATTAACTCGCCCAAGGTGTAGTAAATATCGGCAAACGAGCCACGCCCGCGTTCTTCGCCATTAACCCGCACAACCATTGCCAAATCGTAGCGGCCATCGCCCAGCGCTTTATCCTCAATTTCGTCGAGCGTGATCATTGCTGGTCCAAACGAGGTGGCAAAATCTTTGCCCTTGGCTGGCCCCAAGCCAACACTCATCTCGCGGGCTTGAATATCGCGCGCCGACCAATCGTTCATAATCATCAAGCCAGCAATATAATATTCGGCCTCATCTGGCTCAATATCGCGGCATGGCCTGCCGATAACCGCCGCAATTTCCAGTTCGTAATCAAGCTGGCTGGTGCGCGGCATCATCACATCAGTATCTGGCCCAACGACCGTGGTCGGATTGCCAAAGTAAAAAACTGGCATATCGTACCAAGAATTCGGTACGTCGCGGCCATGTTGGGCGCGAATCTCACGCACATGGTGCTCGAAAGCATAGAAATCGCGAATGGTTGGGGGTTGGGGAATTGGCGCTAATAAACGCACGCTATCTGGTGGGTAAATCACAGTTTCGCCGCCCAGTGAAAGCATGCTATTGATCGCATCGGGATCATCCCATTCGATGCCATCGCCGTCACCACCAAGCACATCAACAACTGCGGCAACGATCTGGATTGCTGCATCGATGCCAAAGCCATCGGCTTCATGTTGAAGCATGCTCATCAGCGACCAATCGTGGGGCAGATCCTCAAAAACCAATGCTGCTGCCGCTTGCAGATCGATAATGCCCATTGGCAGCCAAGCCCCGGCTCGAGCCTCCGAGCCTTCGCCATACCGTCGAAATGAAACAAATTTCATAAAAAGCCCCCGTTAATTGTGTTTCAATTATAGATGAAGTGTTAGAAGCGAGAACATAGAACTGGGGATCGGTTGTTGGGGATTGGGGATCGGGGAGCAGGGATCAGGCTATAGGCTTTTGGCTAGCGGGATGTTGCGGTTCTTGCGTGGCTAGGTTTTTAACGCAGAGCCGCGGAGCAAAGGATGAGGGATGAGGGATGAGGGATGAGAATTTGTGGCTAAAAAAAGACCTTGGCGATCTTCGCGCTCTTCGCGGTTTCGTCTTTCGTGGAATTCGTGGCTAAAAAACTTAACCTTCGCGCTCTTCCGGTTTCCAGTCTTCGTGTTCCTTCGTGCTCTTCGTGGATCAAAAATTGTACCCTTGCCCTGACAAGATCTTTCAGTGTATGATGCTGCTAGTTTCGCACCTTAGCGCCATGGAGTTGTTGCTGATGAGTAGTTATGCCGATTTTGAGCTGACGATCAATCCAAAAGATGCTGAACAGAGTTTTGTTGTGCATGGGCGAACAGCTAAGGGGATGCAAGATAGTGATAGCTTGATTTTGCCCATCGATGATCCACGCTATCAAGCCTTTCAAACAGCGCTTGACTATAGCACGCCGCTAACCGAAGATCAGGTAATTGATTTTGGAATTGTGCTCTACGAAACATTATTGAAGGGCAAGATTTGGGCACTATTTATGGCTGCCCGCGATGCAGCACGCTCGCAAGGTCAGTCGCTGCGAATCAAACTTAACATTGATGCGAATAACCCTGCCTTGGCTACAATTGCGACAATTCCTTGGGAATTTGCCTGCGATAATGCTGGCATCCCTTTGGCAACAGATCACTCGATTTGCCGCTTTTTGAGTTTCCCCGAAGCGCTTCCAGTGCTTAATTTAGGCCAAGAAAAATTGCGAATTGCCTTAGTTGGGGCCTTACCTGCCGAAATTGCCAGCACCCATCCGGTTGATATTCAAGGCGAATTGGCGGCAATTCAGCATTCATTAGCGCCATTGGTCAACCAAAATCAGCTTGAAATTATCGAAGAAACCCAATTAACTGCCCCCAAATTGCAACGCTTGCTTCGCGAACAGCGGCCTCATATTTTGCATTATGTTGGCCATGGCGATTTTCAAGGCACGACGGGCGCATTAATTCTTGATGATGGCAATGGCAAGAAACATCTTACAACAGCTCGCACCTTGGCAATGCTCTTGCGCAATAGTTCCGTCCATTTAGTTGTGTTGAATGCCTGTAAAACTAGCACTGTTTCTTCGACGGCCTTGTTGCGTGGCATTGCTCCAGCCCTGATGGCGGCCAATATTCCCGCAGTGGTGGCGATGCAATCGTCAATTTTGGATACAGCAGGCAAGGCCTTTGCCGAAGAATTTTATCGGGTTTTGGTTAGCGGTACGCCAATTGATGCCTGCGTCGCTGAAGGTCGTAAATCGATTATTACCTATGGTTTTGGCCAGTTGGATTGGGGCTTGGCGACGCTCTACATGCGGGCTAGCGATGGTTTGCTCTTTACGCCACCAAGTATCTCAGGCCCGAGTAATCAGGTTATTGCCTCAACCAGCGATCCGATCTCGCCAGCAGGCAATAGCGTCAGTAATCTGGCTGGTAGCGGCAATACCTATAATGGCGCTGTTAATTTTGGCACAATCCAAGCTGGGCATAATATTCAGGGCAATACAATTAATGGCGGCAATATTGCAATTGGCAATACAGTTCAGGGCAATTTGAATCAAACAAATACGCCAAATCAGCCAAATAACTCAGATTTGGATAATTTAAAACAACGCTTAGCAATCAAACAACGGAATTTGCAAACTATCGAGAGCCAGATTGAAAGTTATGGCATTAAAATCCCGGTTTATCTCGTTAATCAACGTAATAATCTGGCTGATGAGATTGAAGCGCTTAAGCGTGAAATTGCCGAATTGAGCCGCTAATGCCAATTGATTTAAGCTGTGTGATTATTGCTGGTGGCCAAGCGCGGCGCTTTGGCAGTGATAAACGCCGCCTGCGCTTGTGGGGCGAAGCAGGTCCAACCCTGCTCGAACATACGCTGGCAGTTGCCCAAACTGTTTGCGCGCAGGTTGTCGTGAGCCTCAATGATCCCAGTGCTTGGCCCGAATTAGGTGTGCCCTTGGTGCAAGATCGTTATGCCAACGCAGGCCCATTGGCTGGAATTGTGGCTGGCATGCAGCATTTTGCCAGTGAATGGACATTGGTGCTGGCCGCCGATTTGCCCTTGCTAGCAACGCCGTTTTTGGCTGAATTACTGGCCCAACCACGCCATGGCTTGGCGGTCGTGCCCCAGATCCAAGCAGTTGATCAGCGTCATGCTGGCTGGGAACCGTTGTGTGCGCTCTATCAGCGGGCAGCCTTGCCGTATTTTGAGCAAGCGTTGGCTGCTGGCCAGCATCAATTAATCAGGATTATTGCTCAATTGCCGCCCCAAATTTGGCCGATTGCCAGCGCTAGCCCATGGCTGCAATGTTTACATAATCTCAATCGCTTGGACGATATGCAGCAACTAGCGGCATTTAAGGTACTATAGCCAAAATGTTAGTTGAGGCGTGTCATGCAGCGTGTGGCTTTTTGCACTCCGGTCAATCCAGTTGAATCGGGCATTTCGGATTATAGCGAGGAATTATTGCCCTACTTGGGGCAGTATGTTGATTTAACTGTCGTGGTTGATGATGAGGTTCAGCCAACCAATCAACAGTTAATCGCCACGCTGCCCGTTATCCGAATTAGCGATTTAGCCAAACAGCATGCGCGCCAACCCTTCGATGCAATTATTTACCACATAGGCAACAGCCCCGCTCACAGCCGCTTTTGGCAGAGTTTGCAGCGCTTGCCGGGGATTGTGGTGCTGCATGATTATGTGTTGCACCATTTAATGCTTTGGCATGCAGCCAATCGACTCAAAAATTTGGCCAGCTATCGCCAACAAATGCAGCACTATTACGCTGAACAGGGCCTACAGCTGGCCCAACGCATGGAGCGCGGCCAGCTTGGCGATGCAGTTTTTGATTTTCCGCTGTCTGAGCCAGTGATTGCCCAAGCAAGCAGCTTGATTGGCCATAGCAACTATGTGCTTGAACGAGCACAAAAGCAACGCCCCGATTTGGCAACCTCACTCGTGCCAATGGGCGTGCCGCTTTTGCCGCCAGCCGATCGTTTGGCCGCTCGCCAAGCGCTGCAACTACCCGCCGAGATTCCAATTTGGGCTAGTTTTGGCCATATCAACCCCTACAAACGGATCGAACAGGCCTTGCACGCCTTTGCCCAATTTCGCCGCAGTTACCCCGATGCGCGTTATATGTTGGTTGGCAGCGTCTCGCCAAGCTACGATCTTAAAGCATTGCTGCAACGCTTGCAATTAGGCGATAGCGTGCAGGTGACGGGCTATGTTGATCACGCTGATTTTAATCGCTATGTCGCTGCCGCCGATCTTTGCTTCAATGGGCGCTATCCTTCTGCTGGCGAGACTTCGGCCAGCTTGCTGCGCTTATTGGGCGCTGGGCGTGCCGTGTTGGTCAGCGATATTGCTACATTTAGCGAATTGCCTGCTGATGTGGTGGCCCATGTGCCAGTTGACCGCGATGAAGTTGGCTTGATTGCGGCCTATGCTGAGCGTTTATGGGCCGATGTGGCGTTGCGCGAAGCTTTGGAGCAGAATGCACGGCGCTATGTCGCCGAAAAGCATAATCTGCCCTTGGCCGCGCGGGGCTATGCCGACCATCTAAGCAAGGTTCAGGGCTGGCCGCGCTTAGAAATTCAACGTGAACCATTATGGGATCTGAATCAGGTCACGATCCAAACCTCGATTCCGCAAGTGATTGGCCACAAAGCGGCGCAACTTGGCTTGGTTGATGCGGATGCGCCGTTGCTTGATCGCTTGGCTGCGCGCTTGCGGAATCTGTTGGCATAAGCTCAATTGGTTAATTGATCATACTTCCAATGCCAGCGGGTTTGGCGTTGCTGCAAACGCCAGCCAAATCCGGCGAGCAGCAATAAACCCAATGTGCCTGCGGCCAGCTGTTGATGGGTCAGATTCACAATCGTAAACAAGGCCAAATTCAGCAAATAAATTGCGATTGGCAACGTTAAGCTCGCAGCTTCTGCTGGCTGATTAATTGGTTTGCGACACAGCGCTTCGGTTGCGAGGGCCAAAATCAAGGCCAAGACCCACCACGCTATAAAATTGGCGGTTGGAATGCCAAAGATCGGGCCTGATTCAAGCCATGTCCAATAGCGGTTGATATAAACGGCGACTGGCTCGATCACCAAATCAAACAACATTGCCAAGCTAGCAGCCCCAAGCACTCGTTGCCAAAACCCCGCCGTGGGCATCAGCATGCGGCTCAATTCGAGTGCGCCTGGCACAACCAACAACCATGCAAACGGAATCGCCAAGGGCACAACGCCCAAAATCTCTGGCAGCAGCACGCCGTTATATTGATATGCGCCGAATGGCCAGCCAGTCGTCACGCCGAGATGCTCGGTTAGCCATGAGCCAATGCCAATAATGCCAGTGCTCAGCCAGCCCATGTTGCCGTAGCGTTGAATTAACCACCAAGCAGCAAGCCCGCCCGGCACAACCAGCATCAAGGTTGCCATAAATTCGCCGCCAGCAGGCACAAGGTCAAACGCCAATAAAGGCACACTCCAAGCCCAAACAAACAAATAACCTACCCATAACCAATGTCCAAGGCGTAAAGTAGCCACAAAGTTCACCCCTGAAATAGTAAAATCGTCTCTTGCGATCTTACTCTAGTCCCGCTAGGATGGATGCATTCATTCTAAGCTTAATCCACGTTCAGCGTTGATCGTTTGATAAAGGACGCACCTGCATGGCCGCCAATCCTCAGATCAGCAGTTTTCTGCCACGCTATGTCCTGCAACGGCTCATTGACGAGCAACAACTCCGCCAACCGCTGGCCGAAGATCAATTGGCTACGGTCTTGTTTGCCGATTTTTCTGGTTTCAGTCGGCTCAGCGAGCAATTTGCCTACGATCAAACCACGATCCTCGAATATATTTCCGATGTGCTCAACGATTCATTTAGCCAATTAATTGATACCGTGATTGCCCATGGCGGCGATGTGGTTAAATTCGCTGGCGATGCATTAATTGCCATTTGGATGGCCGATGATCTTGAGCAACTGCGCCAAACAACTCAGCTTGCAGCCCAATGTGGCCTAGCGATTCAAGCAAGCTTCACCTTGCCAAGTGCTGCTGAACGCTTGGCAATTCGGGTGCAAATTGGGGCTGGCTCAATTTCAAACTTTATCGTGGGCGGCGTGAATAATCATTGGGAACAGTTGATCAGTGGCGAGGCTTTGCTGCAAGTCCATTTGCTTGGCTCGCAAACCCATGCTGGCCAAGTCGTCATCTCGCCAGAAGCGCGCTCGTTGATTCGCGAGCAAGGCCAAGGCGAGGATTTACGCGCCCAAGCCTTTCGCTTAACTGGCTTAGTTGAAAATCTGCCCTTGCCTGAAATCAATCAGTCGCTGCCCAACTACCCAACTGAACAATTGACTCCGTTTATGCCAACTGCGGTGATTGCGCGCATTAATGCAGGGTTGCACGAATGGCTGGCCGAATTGCGCCATCTGAGTGTGATGTTTATTAATGTGCCAGCCTTGAGCTTTTTCACCACCCTTGAGCAGGTGCAAGCAGCGATTAGCGCGTTGCAAACGGTTATTTTTCGCTACGAAGGCAGCATCGATAAATTATCGGTTGACGATAAAGGCGTGAGCTTGTTGGCGGCCTTTGGCTTGCCGCCGCTCTCACATCGCGATGATGCTGAACGCGCTGTGCGAGCTGCCCTCGAAGCCTCGACCGCACTGACCAAATTGAGCCTGACTCACACAATTGGCATTGCAACTGGCCCAGCCTTTTGTGGCGAAATTGGCAATAGCCAGCGGCGCGAATTTACCATGATTGGCGATGTGGTTAATCGGGCTGCGCGCTTGATGGAAGCCAATCTTGCGCCAATTTTATGCGACCAAACCACCGCCCAAGCTAGCCAACAGCAGGTGCGTTTTCAAGTATTGCCGCCAATTATGATCAAAGGCAAAAGCCAGCCAATTACGATTTATCGCCCGCAACAAACCAATTATAGCCCCGACCAGATTCGGCCTCGGCGTTTGATTGGCCGCCGCCGTGAGCGTGGCCAGATTGAGCAGCTTTTTACCCAAGCTCTGCCCACAATCCAACATCTGATGCTCACTGGCGAGAGTGGCATGGGCAAATCGGCTTTGTTGTATGAGGCGGTCGAAATTGCCGAGCACTATGAGCGCCAAGCCTTGCTGATCACCAGCAGCAGCCTGCGCCAATCGGCCCAATATCCTGGCTGGCGCTTGTTGCTTGAGGCCTGTTTGGCGGTTGAGCAATGGCCACATCAAGCCAGCCAATGCTATCAATTAATTATTCAACGCTTGCAATTGCCCGACCAATTGGCCAAATCGGTGCAGCTGTTGCACGATGTTTTGGAATTACCTGGCCGTGCCGAAAGCAACGCCACGCTTGATCAAGCCCAACAAGTGCAAATCATTCATGAATTAATTGGCCATGCACTCAGCCAACTCCATCAGCAAAAACCCTTGGTCTTGTGCATCGATAATTTGCAATGGTTTGATTCGCTGGCGCTCAACACGCTTGAGCAGCTCTTGCAACAACAGCCTGAGATTATTTTAATTACGACTGCACCGACCAAACTAGCAGGCCTTGCAGCCCAACAGCTTTTGCACTTGCAAGCGCTTGATCCAGTGGCTTGTATTGCGGTCGTCGCCCAATCGTTGGGCGTGCAGGCAATCCCACCAAGTGTGGCCGCGTTTATTAATCAACGGGCTGCTGGCCATCCTTTGTGGAGCATCGAGCTTGCTCAGGCCTTGCGCAACGCTGGCATGATTCGGATCAACAACGGCATTTGCAAGCTTGATCAATTTAGCCAGCTTGAAAAACTCAATTTGCCAAGCACCATCCAAGGGGTGTTGGTCAGCAGGATTGACCAACTGCCTCCGCAGCCCCAATTGACGCTGAAAATCGCTAGCGTGATTGGCCATGAGTTTCAGGTGCAGCTGCTTGAGGCGATTTATCCGTTAGCCCACGAACGTGAGCATATTCCAGCTCACCTCGACTTGCTTGTGCAGCAAGGGTTTATTCACGAGGCCAGCGAGGGCTATCGATTTAGCCAAGCAATTATTCACGATGTAGCCTATTCGTTGTTGCTCTTTGGTCAACGGCGGGCTTTACACCGCGCGATTGCCGAGTGGTACGCCAGTGAACATCCGCATTTGGCCGAGGCTGGCAGCAGCCTTTTGGCCCACCACTGGAGCCATGCGATTGATCCAGATGAGCCAGAAAGCCGCCAGCCAGCGATTGAGGCCTTGCAACGGGCTGGTGAGCAAACGCTGCTGCGCTGTAGCTATCGCGAGGCAATTCCCTTTTTCGAGCGCGCCTTGCATTTGTTGGCAGTTGATGATGATTTTGCTGCTCAACAACAAATTGTGCGCATGCAATTCAATTTGAGCCAAGCCCGCTGGCGTTTGGGCGACCACAGTATGGCCCTGACCAATTTGGATTCGGCGTTGGTAACCGCTCAACGGATTGGCGATGGCGTGGGTGAGGCCGATGTGCTCCGCCAATTTGGCAATATCGCCTATGTGCAAGGCGATTTGTACACCGCCCAACAACATTTTTCGGCCAGCGTCAATCGGGCGCGCCATGCCAACTACCACAGCGGGATTATTAGCGGGGTGAGCAATGTTGGGGTTGTGGCGTTTGCGCGGGGCGATTATCAGGTTGCGCGTGAAGCCTATCGCGAAGGCTTGGCAACCTCGCGCGAGCAAGGCCACGATTTTGGCATCGCGGTCAACCAGCTTAATCTTGGTGGCTTGGCAATTGTTGAGCAAGCATGGGACGAAGCACGCCATTATCTTTATGAAGCGTTAAACTTGGGCTATACCAAACATATGACCTTAGTATGTTTACATAGTTTGGTTGCTTTGGCAGAATGGCGGTTAGCAACCAATCAAGCTGAAGCCAGCGCCAATTTGATTCAGATCGTGCTGCATCACGAAGCAATTGATAGTGAAATCCATGCAGCGATCGATAAACTGAAACCACAGTTGATTCAAATTTTGGGTGAAACCCAATGGCTAATTTTGAGCCAGCGTCCAACCACGCCATTTGAGCAAATTATCCCAGCGATTGTGCAAGAATTGGCGACTGAACAGCACTAAAACTGCTCTGCGAATGGCTTGATCGTGATGAAGCATTGCCGCCTGCAACCGCCAATTTGGGCCAAATTGTTAAGATCCCGTCAGCAAATGGTCTAGGCACGATCTACCAAACCCGTTACAATAGACGACGGTACGATCAAGAATAGAGGTATTTATGCCGACGATTTTAGTGATTGAAGATATTCCTGACAATGCTGCTTTGGCGCGCCGAGTTTTGAATGCCTATGGCTATTCGGTGCTCGAAGCGGCTGATGCTGCCAGTGGCTTGGATATGGCGCTCGAACAACATCCCGACCTGATTTTGCTTGATTTGGGCTTGCCTGATGCCGATGGCCAAACAGTGGCTGGGGTATTGCGCGGTACGCCTGAAACCCAAAACATTCCGATTGTGGTTTTTACCGCTTGGCCCGAAGAAACCGCCCGCCAAATGGTTCGTGCCTATGGATGTAACGGCTTTATTCGCAAACCGCTGTCAGTTGTTGATTTTGCTCAAGCGATTGCCAGTTACCTCTCCTAAATAGGTTCCAGCTATCAAGGATCTATATGACAACAGATGGTTTTCACGATGGTTCGGCCATAGAGCTTACTCCCGCAGCCAGCTTTACCATTGATGAATTGGTCGCAATTTATAACCAGACTCGGATCGATTATATTGTGCCAATGCCAATGAACAGCCAGCGGCTCGCTGAATATATTCGGTTATATGATGTTAACTTAGATGCCTCGTTTGTCGCCAAGGCCGATGGCGACATTATGGGCCTGGCAATGCTGGGCGTGCGCCGCGACCATGCCTGGGTTACCCGGCTGGGCGTGTTGCCCAATCGGCGCAAGGGTGGCATTGGCCGCGCCTTGATGATCGCAATGGTCGAAGCTGCGCGTCAGCATTGGCTTAAATATGTGCAGCTTGAAGTTATTTTGAATAACACGCCAGCGCATAAGCTTTTTTTGGCGCTCGGCTTTGAGGAAACCAACCAACTGCTGGTGATGCGGCGGCCTCCAGGCCCAGTCAAAATTCCCGCAGTTGGCTCGGTCGAATGGCTTGATTGGTCGCAATTGCAACGGCTCGTGCGCCAACAAGCGCAAGGCGTGCCATGGACCAACCAAGCTGATTCCTATGACCATATGGCTATGGTCGAAGGGTGCCGCGTAAGTTTGCCCGATGGTGGCCGTGGTTGGTGCATTTTCCGTCGCCAACCGTTGGTCATGTCGCATATTCGGTTGCATACTGAAGCTGGCGATCCTGAGTCGGTTGGTTCAGCCTTGCTGAGCCATGTGCACCAACGTCATAGCCGCTTGGATACGCAAGCAGAAAATATTTGCTGCGATGACCCACATTTGACCGCCTATACCAACCATGGCTATATCGAAGCCTTCCAACGAATTGAAATGCTATTAAACCTTATCCAATGAGCGGGTCAATAAATATCCCCCCCAAGTTGCAACATAAACGGGACTAAGGACAATCAGCAATAGCAGTCAATTTGGGTTGGAAATAGGTATAATCACACAATGCAGTTGTTCCCTTTAGGTTAACCTGCAACAACGGTTGGCAGCATTGTTCCCAAGCGCAAATTTGGCACAGTATACGAGGTAGGGTTATGGCTAGTGGAATCTCGCATAGCACATTGAATAACATTCGGCTCAAGCGCATTCTTCGCTTTGGTATTTTTACCATGATTGTTGGCTTCATCATGGCAATTCCCTATGGCTTAGAAGCAGTGCGCGTGCCATCGTGGCAAAATTACATGAGCCTGATCAGCATTGTTGTGGCAACAATCGGTGGCTTGTGTGCAACGATCTCCGCCCGACAAGGCTGGCTGATCGCTGGGGCCTATAGTTTAATTATCGCGATTGCGGTTGCCACCTTTCCGAGCCAGCTCTTTATTGCTGAGTTTGGCTTTATGCTCTCGATTTTAAATGTCTTCTTTGTGCTGGTTATCTCGATCCAAACCCTCCCCGAACGCCATATTTTCCCAGTTATCTTGGGGATTATTAGCCTTGGCGTGATTGCAACCTTGCTCAAAACCTTCCTCAATATTCAAGAGGTTCGGGTTTCGGGCAATCAAGAAATTTATATGCCTGTGATGGCTATCGCAGCCATATTAATCTTGATTTTCTTTGTCTTTCGCGAATTTGGCACGCTCTCAATTCGCAATAAAATTCTGATCTCGTTTGTGCTGGTAACAACGCTGCCAATTGCGGTTATTTCGTTTATTACCCTGCGCTCAACCAGAACGTCGCTGACCAACCAAGCCAATAGCCTGATTTTGGTCAACGCGACCAATATTGCCAACGAAATTGACGATTTTGTCAATCGGAATATCAACCGCGTCAGCGCACTCTCGCGGATTCCTGAACTCAGCGAATATTTGCTGGCCGCCGAACAAAACACCTTGGTTCCCGACCAAGATCGCGATACCCGTAACTTGTTCCGCGCAGTTACCACCGAAAATAACGATACGCTCTCGGTTGCGTTGCTGAATAATCGCGGCATTGTCTTGGTCGATACCGTGCCAACCAACGTTGGGGTCAACGATTCAGGCCTGTCGTATTATCAAAATGCGATTCGCACTGGCCAAAGCATTATTTCGCCAGTTACCTTCGGCAATGATAATTTGCCTTCAATTTATTTCAGTACGCCGGTGCGTAACCCGCAAAGCCAAGAAATTATCGGCGTTTTGCGGATTCGCTACAGCGCCAGCATTATTCAATCGCTGGTTGCGCGCAGCAACGACCGCGCTGGGCAAAACTCATTCGGGGTTGTGCTTGATGAATATGGCATGCGCATCGCCCAAGGCAGCGAATTAACCCTTTTGTATAAAATTGCCGATAGCTTGCAACCAGATGAAATTAAACGCTTGCAAGACGAACGGCGCTTGCAAAATATCAATGCATCCAACCTGCTTGTGCCATATCCAGCCTTGATTAATGCAATCAAGGGCGTGGTGCTCGATCCCCAAAGTACTGGTCAAGTGATCACGATTCCAAGCTCGGTTGCTGAAGAGCAAAAACCAGGCGATCCTGATCCTGAAGGCAACGATATTTATGCCTACACAGCGACCAAAACCGTGCAATGGCGGATTCTCTATCACCAAAGCGAATCGACCTTCTTAGCGCCAATTCGGCAATCTGAGCGTTCGACAACCTTGATTGTGTTGGTGCTTTTGGTTGGGATTAGTATGATCGCTGTCTTTGCAGCGCGCATTCTGACCACGCCAATTGAACGTTTGACCGCTTTTGTGGAGCGCTTCCGCGCTGGCGACTTATCAACCCGTGCGCCAGTAACCTCGCAAGACGAAATTGGCCAGCTCACGACAACCTTTAATAGTATGTCGGAGCAGTTGGCCCAAACGCTGCAAGGCTTGCAACAACGCACAATCGCCTTGGAAACCTCCAACGAGGTCAGCCGCCGCCTCTCAACGATTTTGAATCCCAACCAATTGGTGTTGGAAGTGGTTGAGCAGCTCAAAAATACCTTCAACTACTATCACGCTCACATCTACTTGGTTGATCAACAAACCAATGATTTTGTGATGATGGGTGGTACGGGGCAAGCAGGTCGCACGTTGTTGGCCCGCAATCACCGCATTCCGCAAGGTCGTGGTTTGGTTGGACGCGCCGCCAGCACCAAAGATGTGGTGTTGATTCCCGACGTGAGCAAAGAAGCAGGCTGGTTGGCAAACCCATTGCTACCCGAAACGAAGGCTGAAATTGCTGTGCCAATTATGCTGGGCGATGAAGTGCTCGGCGTGTTGGACGTACAAAATGCTGAAGTCAATTCGTTGACCAACGATGACGCAACCTTGCTTCAATCGATTGCAGCCCAAGTGGCGGTTGGGTTGGAAAATGCCCAATCGTTCGAAGAAATCAATCGCACTCAAGAACTGCTGCGGATTCGTGAACGCGCAATCACCGCTAGTAATGACGGGATTGTAATTGTTGATCCCTATCAGTTTGATATGCCAGTGGTGTATGTCAACCCAGCCTTCGAGCGGATTACTGGCTATACGCCTGAAGATGTGCTTGGCAAAAATTGCCGTTTCTTGCAAGGCGATGATAGCGACCAACAAGGCTTGCGCGAATTACGTCATGCCATTCGTGAAAAACGCGCTACGCGTGTGTTGTTGCGCAACTATCGCAAAGATGGCACGTTGTTCTGGAACGAACTCGACATCAACCCAGTCTTTGATGAAAACGGCGAGTTGATCAACTTTATCGGCGTTCAACAAGATGTTAGCGAGCGGGTTGAGGCCCAACAAGCCTTGCAAGAATCCTTAGGCTTCCAGCAAACCATGCTTGATAGCGCCAACTATATGATTATTGCAACCTCGCTCGATGGCAAAATTACCTCGTTCAACCGCACTGCCGAGCAAATGCTTGGTTATGAGGCTCACGAAGTTATTGGCCAGAATCTGCTTGACTTAGCCAATGATCCTGGAGAAGTTGAGCAATTTACCAATCAATTGCGTAAGCAAACAGGCATGACCTTGAGCAACCACGATGCCTTGGTCTATGATGCCCAGCGCGGACGGCCATCAAACACTGAATGGACGTATGTGGCCCGTGATGGTCGGCGCTTCCCCGTCTTGCTGTCGATTACGGCGTTGCGTGACCGCCAAGGCGAAGTAACTGGCTACCTTAAAATCGCCAATGACATTAGCACGGCCAAGCAACAACAACAAGCCTTGCGTGATAGTGAAACCCGTTATCGCTCGCTGGCTGAATCATCACGCGATTTGGTCTTCATCTTCGACCGCGAAAATCGCTTGCAATATATCAACGATTTTGCGGCTGGGATTTTTGACAAGAAACCTGATGACTTGGTTGGCTTGCTTGATGAGCAAATTTTCTTGCCATCAACGGTTGAAGCGCGCCGCGAAGATGCAGAAATTATTTTCAATACTGGTCAGAGCCTTACTCGTGAGTCAATGTTTACCTTGAGTGGCGAGGAAACCTGGTTCGACTTCCAGTTGCTGCCAATTCTTGATGATCAAACCAACAGCCCAGATTTGATTATGAGCGTTGGTCGTAACATTACCGACCGTAAGCGCGACGAACAAGAACGTGAACAAACCTTGCTCGAAATTGACCGCCAACGCCGAACGCTGCAAGGGATTCTCGAAGCCTTGCCGGTGGGTGTAGTGGTCTATAACGCGCAGTTCGAAATGCAATTGCGCAATCAAAGCGCTGAATTAATTGTCGGGCAACCATTGGGTGACGTTGATTCCGAGCAGTTGGAATCGATTAGTGATGCCTATAAACTCTTCATTCCTGGGACGGATACCCCATTTGATCCCAACATGATTCCTGTGTTCCGCGCTTTGCAACATGGCGAGCGGGGCCAAGCTGAATTTGATATTCGTCACGCTGATGGTCGCAGCTTCACAGTGTTGGCCAGCGGTGCACCAGTATTCAACAACGAAGGCCAAGTTATTAGCGGCATTGCCTTGCTGCAAGATATTACTGACCGCAAGCTGAACGAACAAGAACGTGAACGCTTGTTGCAAGCAACAATTGAACAAGAACGCTTGCTCACAGCGATTCTCGATAACATGCCGATTGGCGTGTACGTGGTCAATAACAAGGGTGTCAGCCAGTTGATCAACCGCTCGACGATGGAAATCTTGGGCGTAGCTGGCCAGATGGGCGCTGCGGTCTTAGACCAAGCAGACTTGCCACGACCGAAGTTCTTGCATGAATCCACCGATAAAGAATTGGAAGTGCATGAAACTGGCTTGTTCAAAGCCCTAAGCAGCAAAAAGGTCACCCACGAGTTGGTTGATGTGATGCGCTTTGATGGCAGTCGGGTTTCTGTCGATTCAACCTCAGTGCCAATGTTCGACGAGAACCAACAATTGACCGGCGTGCTTTCGCTGATTCAAGATGTGACTGAACAACGCAACGCTCAGCGCGAGCGTGAACAACTGCTGACCCAAGTGGAATATCGCGCACTCGAACTCGAAACCGTGGCCCAGGTGAGTACCTCGGCGGCTGGTCTGTTGAATGTGGAAGAATTGCTGCAAACGGTGGTTGATCTGACCAAACATCGTTTCGGTCTCTACCACGCTCACATCTATTTGTACAACCCTGATGACCAACAATTTGAGTTGGCCTTCGGGGCTGGCGAAATTGGCCGCACCATGGTCAAGGAAGGGCGGACAATTCCACTAGATCGCGAGCAATCGCTGGTGGCGCAAGCTGGTCGGGCACGCCGCTCAATTATTGAAAATGATGTGCGTTCAAACCCAAGCTTCTTGCCGCACCCACTCTTGCCCGAAACCCGCGCTGAAATGGCTACGCCGCTGATCGCTGGCTCGATGCTCTTGGGTGTGCTCGATATTCAATCAGACAAAGACCACATCTTTACTGATGATGACCGCAAGATTCAAACAACCTTGGCCAGCCAAATTGCCATCGCCTTGCAAAATGCGCGCTTGTTCGTGGAGCAAACCGCCACAATGCAGCGCTTGCAAGAGCTTGACCAACTCAAATCGGCCTTCTTGGCCAATATGTCGCACGAATTGCGCACACCGCTCAACTCGATCCTTGGCTTTACCGAGGTTATTCTCGAAGGCATCAACGGGCCAATCAACGACCTGATTCATAATGACTTGAGCATTATTCATCGTAACGGTCGCCACTTGCTCAACTTGATCAACGACATCTTGGATATGGCGAAGATCGAATCTGGCAAGCTGACCTTGTTCCGCGAAACCTTCGATGTGGTTGAAGTGTTGCATGAAGTTGCTAGCACGGTTGGGCCATTAGCCACCCAGAAACATCTGGAACTGAAGGTCGATATTGAACCGCAGCTCAAACTGCCAGTCTATGCTGACCGTTTCCGCATTCGCCAAGTATTATTGAACATCGTAGGCAATGCCTTGAAATTTACCGAGCAAGGTTCGGTGATAATAGGCATTGACACAACGCCAACGACCCGTATGATTAAAATCCAAGATACAGGCATCGGGATTCCGTTGGATAATCAAGACACGATTTTCATGGAATTCCATCAGGTTGACAATTCGACAACCCGTAAGGCGGGCGGTACGGGCTTAGGCTTACCAATCAGTCGCCACTTGGTAGAAATGCACGGCGGCAAACTTTCAATGGTCAGTACTGGCAATCCTGGTGAAGGCTCGCTCTTCACAATTGAATTGCCAATCAACGCCAGCGAAGATGAAGTTGATCCTAACGAAGCGCCAGCCAATCAGCCTATATCTGTAGAGTAATGGTTATGCGCATTGTGCCAAGGCATAAGCGCGTGGTGGTAAGGGCGTTATGACAGATTTAGTTTGCCAAAACTGTGGCCATATTCAGCCATACACCTTTCGTAGCTCGAATAGCTGTGCCCAATGCGCGAACGATTGGCTTGAAACTCATTACGATTATGCGAATTTTCGCGAGTTGGTGAATAATCAACAACTGACTGGCCAGACGTTATGGCGCTATGCCAGCGTCTTGCCAGTGCCTGCGCCAAGCTCGCCAACCTATGTTGGCGGCACGCCCTTGGTGCATGCCCAGCGCTTTGGCGGTTTGTTGGGCTTGCCCCGCTTGTATATCAAAGATGAGCGCTATAGTCCAACCAACTCGTTTAAAGATCGGCAGGCGGCGGTGGCGGTGGCGGCCTTGGTTGCCAACAACATTCGCGAATGCGTGATTGCCTCGACTGGTAATGCAGCGGTAGCTTATGCAGCGGCCTGTGCAGCAGCAGGAATCAAGCTGTGGGTTTTTATGACCAGTGTTGTGCCAGAGGCCAAATTGCGCGAGGCGGCCTTGTTTGGGGCCGAGGTCATCAAAGTGAGTGGCAATTATGATCAAACCAAGCAGATTGCCGCAGATTTTGCCCAAAACCGCAATATTATCTACGACCGTGGGGCCAATAGCATTCCTGCGCGCGAAGCCATGAAAACGATTAGCTACGAGATTTGCGAGCAACTTGGCTGGCAAGCGCCCGATTGGTATATTCAGGCGGTGAGCGGCGGCCTAGGGCCGTTAGGCGTGTATCATGGCTTTGCAGAATTGCATGCCATGGGCTTGACCCAGCGGGTGCCGCAAACCGCCATTATTCAAGCTGATGGCTGCTCGCCGATGGTCCAAGCCTTTCATGCTGGCAAATCGGTGGCCGAAAAAGTTGTGCCAAACACCAGAATCGCGATTCTTTCGACTGGCGATCCAGGTAAAATTTATACCCGGCTCTGGCAGCGCATCCAAACTTCGGGCGGCACGATGGAAGCAGTGACCGATGAGGAAGCGTTTAGTGCTATGCGCTTGTTGGCCCGTACCGAAGGCATTTCGGTCGAGCCAGCGACGGCGGTGGCATTTGCTGGCCTGCAAAAGATGGTCGCCCAAGGCCAAGTTAACCCAGAAGAACTAATTGTGGTAAATTGTACCGGACACACCTTTCCGGTCGATAAGCATGTGCTGAATGATCAATGGCACATCGATGTGCATGTGAGCGATACGCAGCAATCAGCACCCCAAGAAGGCTTGCTTGCGGCGCTTGAGCAATTGAACGAAAAAGCAACAACGGTGTTGTTGATTGATGATAATCCTGACGATGCAGAATTGGTGCAACGAATCTTAGAGCGCCGCAAAGCCTATCGGGTCTATCGGGCTAACGATGGGGCTGATGGCGTGCGCCAAGCAATTGAGCGCTTGCCCGATGCAATCGTGATGGATTTAATGATGCCCAACATGGATGGGTTTCAGGTGATGAGCACTTTGCGTCAGCACCCCAAGACCCGTGATATTCCGATTATTGTGGTGAGCGCTAAGGATATTACGCCCGATGAACGCCATCATTTAGCCACCCATACCCGTGCTGTGTATCAAAAGGGCTCACTTTCACCGGTTGCCTTTGTCGAACAGGTTGTGAGTGTCATTGAACACAAAGAGCGTGATAGTGAGGACCAATGAGTACAACCGTTGTCTTATATATCGAAGATAACCCTGATAATATGTTGTTGGTGGAGCGTCTGTTAATTGCTCGTGGCTGCCAGATGGTCAAAGCGATCAATGGCTCGACGGGGATTGAACTGGCGTTAGAACACACGCCCCACATTATTTTATTGGATATTAACTTGCCGGATATTGATGGCTATGAAGTGGCGCGCCGCTTGCGCGATAACCCCATAACCGCCACGATTCCGATTGTGGCCGTAACCGCCAACGCACTCAAGGGCGACGCTGAAAAGGCCTTGGCTGCTGGCTGTGATGGCTATGTTTCCAAGCCAATCAACCTGCGCGATTTGTGGAACGCCATGTTGCAGTTTATTCAAGCGCCGTCGGCCTAAACCAAGCAGCGCTGAAACAAAAAAGCGGTAGTTGAATTGCTTCAACTACCGCTTGTGTATTTAATTGACGCTTGGAACTTAGCTATACCATGGCTTGGATTGATTGGAACCGGCGAGCCAAAGCTTGACCTTCTCCATTAATGACATAACGTCGAAGGGCTTGCTGACATAATCAGTCCAGTCGGGGGTCATCAATTGCTTGACTTCGCCAGGGCTGCAACTCGCAGTTAACGCTACAATCGGGATATGAGCCAAGTGTGGGCTAGCTTTGACCGTCCGGCAGACTGTCCAGCCATCCATGCGTGGCAAATTCAAATCAAGCAATACAAGGTCTGGTTGGCTCTTTTGAATAGCTTCCAGGGCTTCGACCCCATCACGAGCCATCTCGGTTGTATAACCAGACCGTTGGAGCATTATTCCTAAAAGCTGACGGTTGTCAGGCATATCATCAACAACTAAGATGGTTGGCATATGGGTATCTCCTAAAATTGTACCTTCTGATCTGCTCGTATCCAAATGTACTGTAGCAAACGAACCTTACTAGCTAATTTACAGTAGGACTCGTGGGCGATTGCAGGGTTTGTTATGGAATGCTTGCGCCAAAGACGTGGATTAATAAGTGACGGTTGTTTAATTAGTAAAAGTATATGCAATTTTTTGCATACATGCCATGGTTCAATGGTCCGTAGCCGCTGTGGAAGGAAAGGGCTAGTTTTGCGGCTTGTGATCTCACTCGAGAGGGTGACATAGCGCTTGAAGGATGTTGGTGCGGTGGGTTGGGCGATGGCCTAGGCTCGATTAGCAAGATTGGGATATTTGCCAATCATCAGGCTGCCTGATATACTCAATGCGTCCTCAGTGTACCGTGGGTTTGTACTCCACGCGGCAGCAAGCTGCGTGCATGCATTCCAAAACAAACGCTAAATTCTGCAAATCAATGAAAGGGAGTACGGTTGGCTAGCAGCGTTTAACGCCTGCTGATCACCGTAAAATGCAGTATGAATGTAATTATTCCTACCGCTGGTCTTGGAACCCGCCTGCGACCACATACACATACCCGTCCAAAGCCGTTGGTTCCCGTGGCGGGCAAGGCCGTGATTGGCCACTTGCTCGACAAACTCAAAGTTCTACCAATCGATGACGTGGTGTTTATTACCGGGTATTTGGGTACACAAATTGAGGAATATGTTCGCAAGAACTATAACTTCAAGAGCCATTTTGTTGAGCAAACTGAGCTTAAAGGCCAAGCCCATGCGATTGCCTTGGCCCAAGATATGGTTTCTGGCCCAACTCTGATTTTGTTTGTTGATACGATTTTTGAAGCAAACCTGAATGTTTTGAACCAAACCGACGCAGACGGCGTGATCTATGTAAGCGAAGTTGATGATCCTTCTCGGTTCGGGGTGGCATTGCTCGAAGATGGGGTAATTACCAAGCTGGTGGAAAAACCAAGCACCCCTGTTTCCAACTTGGCTTTGATTGGCGCATACTATGTGCGTGAAGTAAAAGACCTGTTTGCAGCAATCGATGTCTTGATTGAAAAGAACATTCAAACCAAAGGTGAGTTTTATCTGGCCGATGCCTTGCAATTGATGATTAGCAATGGCACCAAATTCAGCGCTGAAACTGCGACCATGTGGGAAGATTGTGGCACGGCTCCCGCCTTGTTGCGTACCAATCGCTATTTGCTGCAACATGAAACTGGCAATGTTGAACAACGCGACGGCGCGATTATCGTTCCACCAGTGTTCATCGGCGAACATGTGGAGATTAGCAACTCGATTATTGGGCCGTTTGTCTCGATTGCCGACCATAGCGTGATTGTCGATTCGATTGTCCGCGATTCGATTATCAACCAAGGAGCCACCATTCAATCATCAACCTTAGAAGGCTCACTCATCGGTGAAGGCGCGCATATCAGAGGCGAATTCCAACACCTGAACGTCGGCGATTCATCAGTGATTACATTTGGTAGTACGATTCAGTAAATGCATGATCAATCAGGGGACTGGATGTCCCCACCAACCAGCTTGCAGCGTGGCACCGGCTTTCACCATCTTATCGCCGACGAACATCGGTTGATAGCACAGGTGTTGACCTATTGTCATGCCGCCGGATATGCGATTCCGCCCTTGTTGGTGATTGATTATCTGATTGCAATCAAGACTAGCCCCTTTGTCTTGTTGTTTGGGCCAAGCGGGCAGGGCAAAACTGAACTGGCCCGCTTGTTTGCCCAGGCTTTGGTGCTGCCCTTTGATGATCAATATACCTATGTGAATCTTGGCAGCAGCCTGCAAGCGAGCGAAATACAAGATCGGTTTGGGTGGATGAAGTTTGTCGAGACATTGGAGAATGCTGCTGCGCCAGCCAACGCTGGCCGATTGTTCTTCCTCTGTCTCGATAACCTACGGCCTCACGATATTTATACCTACTTTGCGAATGTGAGTCGTGATCCTGATGGGATTACCCGTTTGGTGATGCGCGGCTACCCGCCGCATAAATGGCCAGCCTTGCCGAGTAATGTAATTATTACTGGCACGCTGGATGCTGAACATCCAGTTGATCGCGATCAAAGCTCATTGTTGGCCCAAATTAACTGTGTCTATATGCAGCCACAATGGTTGCAAAGCAACATTCGCACAGTTAAACGCCAACAACGGATGGCTCCGGTGGGCATGCAACGCTTGTTGCTTGATCAACAGTATCGCAGTGATGAGGCAGCAAGTGATCGCTTACATACGCTGCTTGGGCCGCATCTCGATGATATTTTGCAGCCACCAAGCGAATTGATGGCGATTCTGTGGCAAAGCAATTTGACCTATACCCAGACTTGGCGCAGTACCATGTTGCGGGCTGTGGCAAATAGCTTTACCATAGAGGGACACGGATTATTCATTCCATATGATGTGCTTAACAACGCCCAGTTTGCCTATTCATTTGTGATGGCACGCCAGTTGTTGTTAAGGCTGTGGGGGCAACCGCAACATAGCGCCGCAATTGAGGCCTTGTTGCATCGTCAACTTGCCCAACTACCAAGCACCACCTTGGTAGGCCTAACCGACTCTTTGCTCTATTAGGCTAGGAAGCTACGTATGCCAGTTCACAACGATCTTGATGATACTACCGTGGACATGCTCTTTCGTGATGCATTGCAGCAAGAATTAACGCATGCAGCACCAAAAGTCAGCTTACTTCAACGACTTAAATCGACCCCAAGTTATGAGCGTCGCGTGCGCGGTGGCGGGCCTGGTGGCCAACCATGCTCAAGCTTTTACTTGCTATTTTATGTGATGAATTCATCACGTGCATCATGGAGCATTTTGCCAGCCTAGGCTGTGTTTGCCAAACCTATTGAAAGGGGGTGATGGGTGACACATCAGGGATTATCGTTGTGTTGGTTTTCGTACTCGTTGAATTAAGGAGATAGCCTTCATGCTCAAACGTCGTTTGACCCGCTTATTGGCCTTAATGGTATTGACCGTACCAACCTTGGCCGCTTGTGGCGCTGGGGATGCAACTCCAACGACTGCACCTGCCGCTGCAACTGCTACAACTGCGACTGGTGCAGAAGCAACTGCTACAACTGCGCCTGTTGCTGAAGCAACCGCAACAACCGCAGATGCAACTGCAGAAGCAACCACTCCACCAGCCGCAACTGACGGAAACATTCTTCGCGTTCACCAAGTTGCCTATCCAGATGTCTTTGATCCACAGAAAAGCTCGTACAGCGCCGAAATCGTGTTGCTGTCGCAAAACTACGAAGGCCTAACCCGCCTCAATGACAAACTGGAAACCGTACCTGGTGCCGCCGAGAAATGGGAAGCAAACGCTGATGGTACCGTATTTACCTTCACCTTGCGCCCTGACCTCAAATACAGCGATGGCTCGCCGTTGACCTCGAAGAACTTCGCGTATTCGATTCAACGCACCTGTGACCCAGTGACCGCTGGCGAATATCAATCAATTCTGTTTGATATTACTGGCTGTGCTGATTTCGCTGGCACGACCATCACCGACACCGCCAAGTACGATGCTGCTAAAGCTGCGTTGGGTGTTAGCACCCCAGACGATAGCACGATCGTTATTTCAACCGTTCAAGCTGCACCATACTTGCCAACGATTGCTGGCTTGTGGGTTATGTACCCAGCCAAGCAAGAGTTGATCGAAAAAGGTGGCGAAAACTGGTGGAAAGATCCTGCTGCTCAAGTTGGCAACGGCCCATTCCAATTCAGCCGGATTGCTGAAGACCAACAAATTGACTTTGTGCGGAACGAAAATTACTGGAACAAAGCCAAACTTGATGGCATCAGCATGATCTACATCGACGATTCATCAGTTGCCTTGGAAGCATATCGCACCGGCCAACTTGATATCTTCGCTCCAGATCCAAGCCAAATTCCAGCCGTCCAAAGCGACGCTGACCTTGGCCCATTGTACATTTCATACCCAGGTGCCAACACGACCGGTTTGCAATTCAACACCACCAAGGAACCATTCAACGATCCTAAGGTGCGTGAAGCATTTGCCTACGCGATCGATCGCGATACCTTCTGCGAAGTGATTCGCAACGGCGACTGTTTGCCAACCTTGACCTGGATTCCTCAAGGGATTCCTGGTTATGATGCAACCGAAGATCGCTTTGCGTTTGACGCAGAAAAAGCCAAAGCAGCTTTGGCTGAATCAACCTATGGCTCAGCTGAAAAATTGCCAGAAATCACCATGGCTTACAGCAGCAACGACACCGCTAACCAAGCTCGCCACGAGTTCTTGGCCAACACCTTCCGCGAAGTCTTGGGTGTTGAAGTTAAGTTGCAGCCATTGCCAAGCAAAGATTTGACCGCTGCTAAGAAAGACAACTCGACCTATCCTCAATTGTCATTGGGTGGTTGGATTCAAGACTATCCCGATGCTCAAAACTGGTTGAGCGTGTTCTGGAACAGCAACGCCACCTTTGCCCAACGCCAAGGCTACGGCAACCCAGCGGTTGACGAATTCTTGACCAAGGCCGACACCAGCACCGACGACGCAACCCGTTTGGAAGCCTACACCGCTGCCCAAAAGTTGATCGTTGGTGACTTGCCAACCGCTATGATGTACAACCGGGTGAATAAATACGTGATCAACCCACGCGTAAGCGGCTTCTCAAAGACCGCTGCTGATGATCAATTCCCTGGCCAATGGACTTCATACAGCATCGAAATCAAGTAATTGATTTAACCTTCTGGGGAGTAGCGCTGGCCTGCGCTGCTCCCCACCCAAACCTAGCTCCCACTCTTTAAATTTTTTGCAAGCACCCTGTTAAAAAATTGCAATCAAGGCTCGCGAGGCAACACCCCGGCTCGCTCTCGCGCCAATGGAGGCATGGCATGATTGGCTTTATAATTCGTCGCGTCTTGGCGATGATTCCGGTGTTGTTTCTCGTGGCATTAATCACTTTTTTTCTGATGAAACAGGCCAAAGGTGGGCCATTCGATCAAGAGAAAGAAGTTGCCCCGTCAACGATTGCCCTACTTAATCGTAAATTTGGTTTAGATAAACCTGCGTGGCTCAATACTGCCGAATTTAATAATCGTATGAGTGCTGATGGCCCATTCGCGGCAGTTCGTGGCTTGTTCGATAGCCAATTTGGCAACTATATGCTGAACGCAGTCCAAGGTGATTTGGGGCCAACCTATGCCTCAAAAGGCACCGAAACGGTTCAAGATAAAATTAAACAAACCTTTCCGATTTCATTGCGGCTTGGCTTAATTTCGCTTACTTTTGCCTTAGTGGTGGGTTTTCCCTTAGGCATTCTCGGTGCTTTGCGCCAAAATACGATCTTCGATTACTTTAGCTTGATTATCTCGACCATTGGCTTCTCGGTGCCAACTTTTGTGACTGGTTTGGTCTTGCTGCTGGTCATGAGCAAAGTCTTTGGCATTGCGCCAATTAAAGATCCCTCGGTCTGGGAAGGCTTTAGTATGTCGTATTTCCCGCCAGCAATTATCTTGGGGCTTGGCACAATGGCGTATATTACGCGCTTGACCCGTAGTAGTGTGCTTGAAGTTAAACGCCAAGATTATATTCGTACCGCGAAGGCCAAAGGTCTCGGTGATCGGGTGGTGATTTTGCGCCACATCCTGCGCAATAGCCTGATTCCGGTGATCACCATTCTGGGGCCTGCGGTTGCTGGCTTGGTTACTGGTTCGTTTATTATCGAATCGGTCTTCCGCGTCCCAGGCATTGGCAGTGAATTTATTGGGGCAATTGGAAGCCGCGATTATTCAATGATTATGGGTTCGACCCTCTTTTTCTCATTGCTGGTTGCATTGGGCAATATTATGGTTGACCTTTCGTATGGCTTGATTGATCCACGGATTCGTAACAGCTAGGAGACTCGAACAATGGCAACCGCATCGAATGTGGCAGGGACGAATCCTGCCCAAGCCCAAGAATTTACGCGGCCTGTTCGGAGTCTTTGGAGCGATGCATGGATGCGTTTGCGCCGCAATCGTTTAGCAATGGCAAGTATTATTTATTTGTTTTTGCTGGCGTTGGTCGCAATTTTCGCCCCAGTCATCGCACCCCATTCGCCTGGCCGACCAACCACAACCGAATTACGCGAACGGGGCGTTTATCGCCAAGCAGCGTGGGTTGTTGATGAGAAAAATCCTAAACGCAGTGGGATTTGGAAGTTTCCGCTCGGCACCGATTCTGCTGGCGGTGATGTACTTAGTCGTTTGATTTATGGAACCCGGGTTTCGATGGTTGTGGGCTTTATTCCCATGATCTTTACCTTGACGATTGGGATTACGATTGGCTTGATTTCAGGCTTTGCGGGCGGCAAACTTGATAGTTTGCTGATGCGCTTCACTGATATTATCTTTTCGTTGCCCGATATTTTGTTCTTTATTATTGTGCAAACGGCCTTCAGCCAGACCGCATTTGGCAAGACGTTTAATGGCTTGCTGTTGATTTTCTTATCGTTCTCAGCAGTCAACTGGGCCAGTGTTTCGCGCTTGGTGCGTGGCCAAGTGCTTTCATTAAAAGAAAAAGAATTTGTTGAGGCCGCCGAGGCAGTTGGCGTTCGCCGTGGCTCAATTTTGTTCCGCCACATTTTGCCCAACACGCTGGCCCCAATTATTGTGGCAGGCGCGTTTATTGTGCCAAGCGCGATTGTCACCGAAGCAACCCTCAGCTTTTTGGGGATTGGCATCCAGCCTGATACCAACCCAAATAATCCGTTTCCTACCAGCTGGGGCCAGATGATTTTGGAAGGTAAGTCGGCGATTGATTCGCAACCATGGATTTTGATCGCCTCGGCGATTGCGATTGCTTCAATTACGATTGCCTTTGTGGCATTGGGCGATGGGTTACGCGACGCACTTGATCCCCGTCAATAGATCAAGGCAAATTGCTCGACATCATGAGGAGCACATATGGCTGAAGCACCTTTGCTTGAGGTCAAAAACCTACAAGTTCAATTTAAAACCGCTGATGGCGTGGTCAATGCTGTCAATAATGTTTCATTTTCGGTCAATCGCGGCGAAACGCTCGGGATCGTCGGCGAATCTGGCTCGGGCAAAAGCGTTACATCACTTTCGATTATGCGCTTGATTCCCTCGCCTCCAGGCAAAATTGCCGGCGGCCAGATTTTGTTCGATGGCGATAATCTGGTCGATTTTAGTGAGTCGGAGATGCGCAAAATCCGTGGTAATCGGATTTCGATGATCTTCCAAGACCCCATGACTTCGCTCAATCCGGTGCTAAGGATTGGCAAGCAGATGACTGAATCGCTGCAATTGCACATGGGGATGACTGCCAAACAGGCGCGCAATCGAGCCATTGACTTGCTCTCAATGGTTGGGATTCCAGCGCCCGACAAACGACTTGACGATTTTCCGCATCAATTTTCTGGCGGGATGCGCCAACGGGTGATGATCGCCATGGGTTTGGCCTGTAACCCTGAGCTGTTGATTGCCGACGAACCAACGACCGCACTTGATGTAACTATTCAAGCGCAAATTCTCGAATTACTTAACCGTCTCAAGAACGAGACGGGGACAGCGATTATTTTCATTACCCACGATCTTGGGGTTGTGGCAGGCATGACCGACCGCGTGATTGTGATGTACGCAGGGCGCGTGGTCGAACAAGCGTCGACCAACGAGCTATTCCGCAATCCGCGCATGCCGTACACCATTGGCTTGCTCGATTCGATTCCACGGCTTGATGGAATTCAAACCCGACTTACGCCAATCCCGGGGCTTCCACCAGATTTGTTGGAAAAGACCAATCGCTGCCCATTTGCGCCACGCTGCGATTTTGTGCAAGAGCAATGCTGGATCGAAACCCCAAGTTTGCGCCAAGTTGCACCCGATCACACGGCGGCCTGCTTATTCGATATTGATCGTGATCAGCGCCAAGTGATGGCTGAAAAGAAAATTGCCGAAGAACAAGCAGTCTTGGATGCAGCACTTGAGGATGTTTTAGCCCACGAACAAGCATCGTAGAACCAGAGGAAGGCCACATGGCAGTACAAAATGAGAATCTGCTCGATATTAACGGCTTAAAAATGCACTTCCCAGTGAAATCCAACGGTTTATTACGCCGCACGGTTGGGGCAGTTAAAGCAGTTGATGGCTTGAGCTTTTCAGTTAAACGCGGTGAAACCCTCGGCTTGGTGGGTGAATCAGGCTGTGGTAAATCGACGACTGGGCGGGCAATTTTGCAGTTGCATCGTCCAACCGCTGGCACGGTCAACTTCGATGGCAAAGAGTTGACCAAACTTCATGGCGAGTCTATGCGCCAGATGCGGCGCAAAGTGCAGATTATTTTCCAAGATCCGTATGCTTCGCTCAATCCACGCATGACCGTGGGCGATATTGTGGGCGAGCCAATTCGGGTGCACAATTTGCGCACTGGCAAAGAGGTGCGCACGCGGGTCGAGGAATTGCTGCGGGTTGTGGGTCTCAACCCGTACTTTATCAACCGTTACCCGCACGAATTCTCTGGCGGCCAGCGCCAACGGATTGGGATTGCGCGCGCTTTGGCGGTTGAACCAGATTTTATCGTCTGCGATGAGCCTGTTTCAGCGCTCGACGTGTCGATTCAAGCCCAAATTATCAACCTGTTGCAAGATTTGCAAGGCCAATTTGGCTTGACCTATCTGTTTATCGCCCACAACTTGAGCGTGGTGAAGCACATCAGCGATCGAGTAGCGGTGATGTATTTGGGCAAAATGGTCGAGTTGGCTCCTTCGAAGCAACTTTATGCCAACCCAATGCACCCCTATACGCAAGCGTTGCTCTCAGCAGTGCCGATTCCCGATCCTGAGATTGAGAAACAACGCCAGCGGATTATTTTGCAAGGCGATGTGCCAAGCCCGCTTAATCCACCTTCTGGCTGTCACTTCCATACTCGTTGCCCAATTGTCATCGAAAAGTGCAAAGCAGAAGATCCACCATTCCAAGATTATGGTGGCGGCCATTTTGTGGCTTGCTGGCGCGCAACCGAATCACAAGCGCAAATGGAGAAGAAATTACAGTAGCAATGAAGGGTCGGGGTTCAGGGCTAGGGGCCAGGAATGCTGGCCACAATTGCTGCCGAGCGATCTAAGTTACTCAATTCAAAGGCTCCACTCTGATTCGATGAGTGGGGCTTTTGGGTTGCTCTGCTAATGATTGCGTGTTTTGGCTTAGCTCAATTCGCAGGCCAACGATTTGATAATTATAATTAACAAAAACATGTAGCCATTCGCCATGGGGAAATTGCTGGGCTTGAACAACTAATTGATAGACGATCAGCCCATGCGGACATTCCAGCGGAATTTCTCCATACTCACGAATAACAAATTGGGTGAAGTGGAATAGTTGCTCATTGATTGAGATTGGAAATTCAAGCAATTGTTCTAAGAAATGGACTGGTGCGTATTCTAGGGCATATTCTGGCAATAGTTTGTGCTGATCGATAGGAAAGCTATTAAAATAATTACTAATGGGCTGTTGGTCATTTTGATCAAAGCAAAGGTCGTTAGTCAATGCGCTATGCCAAGAATAAATGTTCATTTGCTTGCTTTCTGATTTGCTTATTACTCTGCGTTAACGAATTGATCCACGAAGGGCACGAAGCACACGAAGGACATTTTAGCCACAGATTACAAAGATTAGCGCAGATTATTAATTTCCCTTAGCCAAGCGCCAAAAGCCCATAGCCTTATTGCTCTGCGCCTCTGCGTTAAATTGATTGATCCACGAAGGGCTGAAACCACGAAGAACACGAAGAGCGCGAAGAAGATTTTAGCCACAGATTACACAGATGGATTGGATTAGCTTCCTGAATTAATAACTCCTTCTCCTCTTCATCCCTCATCCTTCATCCTTCATCCTTATAGTGCTAGCCTTGCCAACGTTTGAAGATTACGCTGGCGTTGACTCCACCAAAGCCGAAGCCGTTGGATAAGGCATATTCGATGGGCATTGGCCGTGGCTCTTTTGCAACCAGATCAATGCCTTCGCTGGCTGGATCGGGATTTTCCAAGTTGAGCGTGGCGGGAGCAATTTGGTCGCGAATCGCCAAGGCGGTGAAAATTGCCTCGACCGCGCCAGCAGCACCAAGCAAGTGACCAGTCGATGATTTGGTGGCGCTCACGGCTAAACGGGAGTTTTCGCCAAATACGTGCTTGATAGCTGCCAACTCGCCGCGATCGCCAACTTGGGTCGAGGTGGCATGCGCATTCAGATGTTGAATTTGCTCGGGTGAGATTTGAGCTTGACGTAATGCTAAACGCATTGCTCGGGCTGCACCTGAGCCATCTTCTGGGCCAGAGGTGATGTGATAGGCATCGGCGGTTGTGCCATAGCCCACTACTTCGACCAAGGGCGTTGCGCCACGGGCTAAAGCATGTTCTAAATCCTCCAAGACCAATACGCCTGCGCCTTCGCTCATTACAAAGCCATCGCGCGCTTGATCAAACGGACGCGAGGCGCTGGTTGGATTGGCGTTGAATTCGGTTGCCAAGGCGCGAGCAGCAGCAAACCCACCCAAACTGACCGGATCGAGTGCTGCTTCGGTGCCGCCACAAACCGCAACATCGGCCTCGCCGCTATGAATTAGGCGTGCGCCGTCGCCGATTGCTTGCAAACTGGCGGCGCACGCGGTGACTGGTGCAGCGATTGGGCCGCGAAAGCCATAGCGAATTGAAATATGACCTGCTGCCAGATTGATCAAAAAGGCTGGGACGGTAAATGGTGAGAGCCGCTGTGGGCCTTTGCTATCTAAAGTGCGCACTGCTTGGGTAATGGTAGAAAAGCCGCCAACGCAAGAAGCAATCAAGGTTGCTGTGCGCTCTTGAGCATCTTCGGTTTCTGGCTGCCATTGCGCTTGCTGCAAGGCCTCAGCGGCTGCCGCCAAACCCAAGACGATAAAGCGATCCATTTTGCGGAGCTCTTTGCTATTGGCGATGGCGCTTGGCTCAAAGCCAGCCACTGGATCAGCTGCCAAACTTGGCACAACCCCGCCAATCGTGCTGGTCAAGCCTGCGCTAATCTGCTCTGGCAATGGCCCAATCCCCGATTGGCCCGCCAATAAGCGCTGCCAAACGACATCGACTCCGCAACCCAACGGCGAAACAATTCCCATTCCCGTAATCACAACACGACGCATAGTGCTTCCTTAACAGATGTTGCTTCGGATCGGAGCAATCACAGTCAACACTATACCGCAGTTTTTTAGGCTATGGGCGATTTGGTATTTTGTTGATCCACGCAGGACACGAAGAGCGAGGGGGCAGGATTCAGAAGTCAGGGGCCAGATTTGTATTACGCAACCCAATTATAATTCCTGGCCCCTGCTACCTACTTGATTTCCTGCAACCAACTCTGCATTTGTTGGTTTTCAGCAGTTTGGGCGGCGATCACTGCATCGGCAAAGCTTTTGAGTTCATTGCGTTGAGTGCTGCTTTTGATGCTTTGGGCCATCGCGATTGCACCGTCGTGATGGCTGATCATCGCGCTCAAAAAGCGCCGATCGTAGCTTTCGCTGCCTGCGGGAACATCCATCGAACCCATGTGCAATGCGCTCAGATCGCTGGCTGGCGCATCGCCAAACCAGGCTTTGCGCCATGCTTGCAGCTGAGTAATTTCTGGCTCTTGGGCTGCAATAATTTGCTTGGCTAGCTCTTGCACGCGGGGATCGCTGGCTTGCGTTTGGGCATCCTTGGCCATAGCAATTGCCCCCCGATGATGCTCGATCATGCCATCAAGAAACTGTAGATCGCTCATGCTCATACTGCCATGATCCATTGTGGGAGCTTCGGTAGCGTGATCGTCGTTGCTGGCGCTACAGCCTGCGAGCAAGAAAATGAGCGTTATAACCATCATCCATCGTTGCATTATTAAGTTCCTTTCAAACCAAATGTGCCTAGCCTTAGCCTACCCACATTTGGCAGCAACGGCTAGTTTTCGGCAATTTGCGGCTTTTTAGCAGGATTCGGCTGTGGCAAATGCCACATTCTGTAGCAAATGCCACATTCTGCGCTGCATTACAGTAATAATTTTATAAAAAATTGTTTGCTGAACAGAATGAATCTACAATGCTCATGACGATTGGTGTAACACGACGAGGCTGTTTTATGGTTAAGGTTGCTCAGCAACGGCATTGGTTGTGGTTTGTGCTCAGCAGCGAGCTGATTATTACGGCGCTGCATTATCTGACCAGCGCCCATCTTTTGCCCTATCATTCGATTTATCGCAGTTTGTATTATCTGCCGGTTGGTGTGGCGGCAGTGATGTGGGGCCGTACATTTGGGCTTGGGCTGGCGCTTTTTACCGCGTTGGTCTATTTACCGCATGCCCATTGGCTCGATGTCCATGCTTCTAATAGCTTACTCGATAATACGTTGGAGATGGTGACCTTGATTGTGGTGGCAGCGTTGCTTGGCAGTTTAGCCGAGCGCGAACAACAGGCCCACAGCCGTGCCGAAGGCTTGCGGGTGTACATTCACGACGTGCTAGCAAGCCTGCCGGTAGGCGTTGCCACGATTGAGCAGCAGCAGTTGAAATTGCAAAATCCAACAGCGAAACATTTATTGCAGCCAACTCCAAGCCTCGCCCAATTGCCCCAAACCAATGGCTATAGCGAAATGCAGCTTGCTAAAGGCGCGTTGGCGGTGCGGCGTTCAGCATTACATAATATTGAGGGTCAGCCAATTGGGGCGGTTTTGGTGTTTGAGGATATTCGCGAGCAGCAAGCAATCGCCGAGCGCATTCGCCAAGCTGAACGTATGGCAGCCTTGGGCCAATTGGCTGGCGGTCTCGCCCACGAGGCCCGCAATCCATTGGGCATTGTGCGTGCTACCAGCCAACTCTTGGGCCATAAATTGGCTCAACAACCAGCCTTAGCCCACTATACAAGCGTGATTAATAGCGAGGTTGATCGTTTGGATCGCTTGATTAGCTCGCTGTTAAACTATGCCCAGCCCCAAGCGTTGCAACGCCAGCCATTGGCAATCAACCAATTATTAGCCGAATTTGGGGCTACCTGTCAGCCGTTGGCAGCAGAACATGGCGTTGCCTTGCAGCTAATCCTCGATTCTACTGAACCGTGGATTGAAGCTGATCGCGATGCAATCTGGCAAATGCTATTAAACCTAAGTTTGAATGCGCTGCAAGCAAGCCAAACTGGGCAAGTGATTCAGCTTGAAAGCCTGATTGTCGGCCAACAGCTTGAAATTCTGGTGCAGGATCAGGGAGTGGGCATCGATCCGGCGATTCGCGAGCGGATTTTTGATCCATTTTTTACCACCCGAGACGATGGTACAGGCATGGGTTTGGCCTTGGTTGCGCGCAGTGTTGCCGAACATGGCGGCACAATTAGCCTCGAAGCTGGGCCAAATCAAGGCACGTTGGCTCGTTTGCGGCTACCTCTGTTGCGGCAAGGAGCACAAGCATGAGCAAACGCGTTTTGGTAATTGACGATGAGGCGAATTTGCGTTGGGTGCTGAGTGAAGCCTTGAGCGACCAAGGCTATGAGGTTGTGGTAGCAGCCAATGCCAATGATGGTTTAGCGGCGATGAGTCGCCAGCCTGCCGATGTCGTGATTCTCGATTTGAAATTAAAAGGCATGGATGGACTGGTAACCTTGGCTCGGTTGCGCGAACGCTGGCCTGATGTGGTAGTGCTGATCTTGACCGCCTATGGCACGGTTGCGAGTGCAGTTGAGGCTATGCAACGGGGAGCTGCCGATTATTTGCGCAAGCCCTTTGATTTGGAAGAAATTGGTTTTAAGCTGCAACGGGCGTTGGAGCGGGCTGCACTCCAGCAAGAGATTCGCTATTTGCGCCAAAGCCAGCAGCAAGCCACGATTGCTGGTTTAATTGGTAGCCATCCTGCTTGGCTCGCCTGTCGCGCGCAACTTGAGCGCATGATCGATCGCTTGCCATTGCTGGTGTTGGTTGGCGAAGTAGGCGTTGGCAAAGCTCAATTGGCGCGTTATGCTCATGCAATCAGCCAGCGCCACAATGCGCCTTTGATTGAGCTTGATGGAGCGTTATTAACTGAGCCGATGCTCGTAGCGGCGCTGCACGAGGCTGGCCAAGGCACTCTGTTGATTCGCCATGGCCTAAATTGGCTCGATTGGCTTTTAGACCAAACCCTCCAACCGAGGATCATAGTGACCAGCCTTAAATTGCCTGAACAACCACTGCCAACGCTTCAGGTTCCTAGTTTGAACCAACGCCGCAGCGACATTGGTTTGTTTGCTAGGACTTGGCTTGGCGCGCAATCGTTAAGTGCAGCAGCGCTCCAACAGCTTGAGCAAAGCCATTGGAGCGCCAATTTGCCAGAGTTGCGCCATGTGTTGGAGCGGGCAGCGATGGCGGCAAATGGCCAAACGATTCAGCTTGAGCATTTACCGCATGATTTGGCTTTGGCTACTGCCGAGCCAATTGCCTTGCCCGCAACTGGCCTGCAACTAGAATTGGTTGAGCGCAGTTTATTGCAGCAAGCCTTGCAACGTGCCAATGGCAATAAAACCCGCGCCGCCGAATTGTTGGGCTTGTCGCGCCATCAATTACTGTATCGGCTCGAAAAACATGGCCTGAGTTAGCCATTGATCACTTCGCCGCCATTGGGGTGTAAGATTTGCCCCGCCATATACGAGGCATCATCGCTGGCCAGAAACACATAACAATTGGCAACTTCTTCTGGCTGGCCTGCGCGTTTCATCGGCACATCACTGCCGAAGGTCGCTACTTTTTCTGCATCAAAGGTTGCGGGAATCAGCGGTGTCCAAATTGGGCCGGGTGCTACGCCATTAACCCGAATGCCTTTTTCGATTAGGGATTGCGAGAGCGAGCGGGTAAAGGCCACGATTGCGCCCTTGGTCGCTGAATAATCGAGCAATTGCGGGCTGCCACGATAGGCTGTGACCGAAGTCGTATTGATAATGCTGCTGCCTTTTTTGAGCTGTGGCAAGGCTGCTTTGGTCAGGTAGAACATGGCAAAAATATTGGTGCGGAAGGTACGCTCCAATTGCTCGGCACTAATATCAGTAATCGATTCTTGCGGATGTTGCTCAGCAGCATTATTAATCAAAATATCAAGCTGGCCGAATTTCGCTATTGTTTGCTCGACGAGGCTTTGGCAATAAGCTTCATCGCCAATATCGCCTGCTGAGAGCAAGCAGCGGCGGCCTTCGGCCTCGACTAAGCGCTTGGTTTCTTGTGCGTCGTCATGTTCATTCAAATAATTAATCACAACATCAGCGCCTTCTTTGGCATAAACAATCGCGACTGCCCGCCCAATCCCACTATCGCCCCCAGTAATCAAGGCAACTTTATCTTTAAGCTTGTCGCTCCCTTGATAGCGGCGATCCTGGGCTTTGGGCTTGGGCTGCATTTCCGATTCGATGCCAGGCTGTTGATCTTGGGTTTGGGGTGGAAATTGCTGTTTTTTTTCTTCGTTTGACATAATCTTTATCTCCTTAACACGTAACCACACTTCACTGTCTAGCGAAGCAAGAAACATACCAATTGCTGAAGTAGCTTCAGGCTTGCGATGGAGTGCAGCGCTAGGCCAATCGGCTAGACTTGCTCAGTTATGCTAGACAGGAGCCTTTGGCAATGAAAGCATTTGATCAATTAACTGAGCGTGGGCAGCATCAGCGGCGACGGCGCTTGGCCGAGGCAGCCTTGGCGGCGTTTGGCATCAAAGCTGAACAAATAACGTTTATTAATCATGGTGAAAATACAACCTATCGCGTCAAAACTGCTGCGGCAGATGGCTCACAGACTGGGTTTTATCGCACTGGCTATTATTTGCTGCGTTTGCATGGCATCAACTACAACAGCGCTGCCGAAATAAATTCGGAGCTGCAATGGCTCAAAGCCTTGGCTGAAGAAGCCAAATTACCAGTGCCCTTGCCGGTTGCTGGCTTAGATGGGCGTTATGTGCAAAGCGTGCAGATTGCCGAAATTCCTCATCGTTACAATTGCTCATTGATGGAATGGCTTGATGGCCGTTTGCAAATCAATAATCCTACGCCAGCCCATTGCCAACAACTTGGGCTACTTGTCGGCCAATTACATCAACATGCGCAAAATTGGGTTTTGCCAAGTGATTTTCAGCGCCGCAGTTGGGATTGGGAAGGCCAATTTGGGGCCAATGTGAGCAACGGCGCTGATCATGCCACGGTTTGGGCAGCGATTCCGGCGCAACATCATCAACTTTTGCAACAAACCATGGATGATTTTGCTGAAGTTGAGCGCATGCTAGGCAAAGGTCGCGATGTTTATGGCTTGATTCATGCTGATCCACATTGGGGCAATATTTTATTTGCCGATGGCGCGGCGCGTGCGATCGACTTTGATGATTGTGGTTTTGGTTATTGGCTGTATGATTTGGCGATTGCGGTGGGACGTTGGCGGATCACCCCCCAGTGGGATGGCATTTGGCAGAACTTTTTAAAGGGCTATTGTCAGCTCCAACGCTGGGACGAAGCCGCTTCCAAGCTGCTTGACGTAATTATTGCGGCACGCTGTACCAACGTGCTACAATGGTATGTCGGTCATGCAACCTACGACCCGCTTTTTGCGAGTGATGTTCATGAGGTGATCGAAACATTCACCACAAGGATTAGAACAATTTATCTCCATCCCCCACTCGCCCGCTAACTGCCCATAGTTGCTAGGCTAGCATATACCAACTGCGGTTATCCAAAAGCTACCCATGTAGATAGGGCCAAGTGCATAGATTCAATAAGCGATTTTCGCGTTATAATCGTGCTACGTTTTACCTCTTCCTAACCATGAGAGAAGGGTTACTAAGTAGAGGTTTACACCAACGGACAAGGATGCATATGGCAACACAACAAAAGTACAAAAACATCCGACGGATTGAGAACGTCGAGGCCAATTCGTATGGTTGGTGGGTGCGGGTGAGGATCGATGGTGAATTGTTCAGCAAGTTTTTCAGCGACAATGCGTTCAATGGCTCTGGTAATGCGCTGCGCAATGCTTTAGAGTATCGCGATTCAATTAAGCGCGAACGAGGGCGACCCCACATTGAAACGGTTGATCCTGAGGTGCATTACAAGGGTATCAGCCGGATAGATCGTGAGATCAAACGGACACATGGCTGGTATGTGCGGGTGTTCTACAAAGGCCAACAACGAGTTAAATTCTTCAGTGATATGCTCTACGATGGTCGCGAAGGCGCTTTGGCTGCTGCTTTGGATTTTCGTGACGAGGCCGAACGCGAGTTGGGCAAGCCACGGACTGATCGCCCGGTGGTTACGGTTAGTCGCCGCAACGCGACTGGCAAAATTGGCGTGACCAGAGTGCGCCGCAAAGATCGCAATCGCAAAGGCGAGGTTTATCTGCGTGATGTTTATGAAATCACCTGGTGTCCGCGCCCAAATGAAATCCATCGGACTTCGGTGTCGGTGCGCAAGTATGGCGAAGAAGAAGCTCGCAAACGAGCCTTTATGATTCGCGATAACAAAGAGCGCGAAATTTTTGGCAAAGTTGTTTCGCAAACCCCCAGCGCCGAAGAGTTGGCAATACTTGATGGTGACGAACTGGTGACATAGCCCATCACGTATTGGCTTGCGGCAGTACATGGTATTATTGCGAGAAACATGGCGGTGCCTTGGTGCATCGCCATCGTGTTGTTTTGTTGGAAGGAGCATCTATGGCACTGCTGCCCTCGATGTATATCCGCGATAGCGCCGACCACGTTGGCGAAGCGGTAAAACTTGCTGGTTGGGTCTATAACAAAACCGAAAAAGGCAAGTTGGTTTTTATTCAATTACGCGATGGTACCGCCACCATTCAATGTGTGGTGTTTAAAAAGAACGTTAGCGAAGAAGTGTTTGCTCGCGCCAAGGAATTAACCCAAGAATCGTCGTGCTATATCCATGGCACGTTGCGCGCCGACGAACGCTCAAGCCTGGGTTTTGAATTAGATGTGACTGATATTGAAATTGTGCATCTAACCCAAAATTACCCAATTACCCCCAAAGAGCATGGCACCCAATTTTTGATGGAGCATCGCCACTTGTGGGTGCGCTCGGCCAAACAACACGCCTTGCTGCGCATTCGCGCTCAAGTCATTGCTGCTGCCCAAGAATATTTGAATAGCGAGCATTTTGTGCGCTACGATTCGCCAATTCTGACGGCAACCGCCGCCGAAGGCACCAGCGATTTGTTTGCAACCGAATATTTTGATTTGGGCAATGCCTATTTGGCGCAAACCGGCCAGCTCTATGTTGAATCGGGCATGGCTACCTTTGGACGGGTCTATTGTTTTGGCCCAACCTTTCGGGCTGAAAAATCGAAAACCCGCCGTCACCTCACCGAATTTTGGATGATCGAGCCAGAATTTGCTTTCGCCGACCAAGACGATAATATGGAACTGCAAGAAAACTTCGTTTCATATATCGTTCAGCGGGTGCTTGATCGCTGCGAAGATGATCTCAAAATTTTAGAGCGCGATACCTCGAAGCTCGAAAATATTGTGCCACCATTCCCCCGCATCAGCTACGACGAAGCGATTGAAAAGATCAAAGAAGGTGTGGCTGCTGGCGCAACTGTCGCTCCCGATAATGCACCATTAGCACCTTTGGAATGGGGCGACGATTTTGGCGCACCTCACGAAACCTACTTGGCGAGCTTGTTTGATAAGCCCTTGTTTATCTACAACTATCCAACCAAGGTTAAAGCCTTCTATATGCAACCAGCTGAAGGCCGCCCAGAAGTGGTGCGCTGCGCCGACATGATTGCACCAGAAGGCTATGGCGAAATTATCGGTGGCTCGCAACGTATCCACGATGCAGAGTTGCTCGAAGCCCGCATTCGCGAACATGGCCTTGATGTCGCCGATTACCAATGGTATTTGGATCTGCGACGTTATGGCAGTGTGCCGCACTCTGGCTTTGGCATGGGCATCGAGCGCTGTGTCGCTTGGCTGGCTGGCACGCGCCACATCCGTGAAGCAATTCCATTCCCACGCCAACTTTACCGGATTTATCCATAAAGAACATAGAACACAGAGCATAGAACAGAGGGCTATCGGCTAAGAGCAATAGGCTATCGGAACAATGGTTGGAATTTCCAACGAATCCCCGATAGCCAAACGCCTAGAGCCAATAGCCTTAATTAGTGCATAAATTGATTTAACGCAGCGGCGCAGAGCATCAATGGCTCTAGGCTGAAGGCTCTAGGCTATCGGAACATACGGTGGTAGAATAAATAATTCCGCTAGCCAAAAGCCAAAAGCCTAGAGCCTTACTTCGTGCTCTTCGTGCTCTTCGTGGATCAAAAACTGGCTCCGCGCATTGCCAAAAGATAGAGTTTAGCCGCAAATTTTCCAATTGTGTGCTTCAGCGCAATTCTATTGGCCCATGGCAGTTGCAGTACGCTTTCGCCATAATACGCGCCTGCCAACTGACCATAAATTGCTCCCGTCGTATCAGCATCGTTGCCCAAATTGACTGCCAATAAACAGCCTTGCTCAAATGAAGTGCTGTGGTAAAACGCCCATAACGCTGCTTCGAGCGTCCGTGGTACATAGCCCAAGGCTTCGATTGCTGGTGGTTGGCGCTCGCGGAATGAGCCAGCGGCGATTTCGGCAATCTCAGGGCTGAGCGCTTGCTGCTGCCAGTAGTTGGGCAATGGATGATAATTGGCTGCTAAAAGCTGCATTTTTGGCACACCCCGTAATGCACCAATAATTAACCCAGTGAAATAGCGACAGGCATCGATCGCAATTTGATTGCCATGAGTAGTGCGGGAGCTAGCCGCAGCGTAGCTATCGGCTAATTGGGGATTATTGACATACGCAAGGGCAATTGGCGCAATCCGCATCAACGAGCCATTACCCGCCGACCAATGATCTTGGTCACCTGCATAGGCATCGCCAGTTTGAATAAAATAGTTAATTGCTTCGCGAATGGTACGCCCGCTATCGATATAGCCACCAGTGCTGCTTAAATGGCCTTCTTTGAGCCAACGCCGATAGCGCTGCATTTGATCGACCGGATCAAAGCCCTTGGATTCGATTAAACTTTCAGCAAGGCAGAGCAGCATGGCGGTGTCGTCTGTCCATTGGCCAGGAGCCAAATTGAACACGCCACCACCAAGCATATCGCTGATTGGCGCGAAGTTGCCTGGGCGCTGAAATTCTAAAGTTGCGCCGAGGGCATCGCCAATTGCTGCGCCAACCAAGCATGCCGCGTAGCGTTGCCACGCAATTGTTGCTTGTTGCATGATGATCTCAATGTTAAAGAGTGGCTATTTTTAACGCAGCGGCGCAGAGAATGAAGGATGAAATCAAAAGTCAAAAGTCAAAAGCCGATAGCCTTACTTCGTGCTCTTCGTGGTTTCAAGCCTTCGTGTGAAATTTGGTTCTCTGCGCCGCTGCGTTAAATTCCCCTATGCTCTATGTTCTATGCTCTATGCTCTATGTTCTATGCTCTATGTTCTATGCTCTTCTTATGCCCCAAACAAATAGCTCAAGAAGCGTTCGCCAACTTTTTGTTCAACTGCTTCAGTATTATTCGCTTCTTCGCGGGCAAATTTGACTGCTTGTTGCAATTTGCTAATCCGTTCGAGCAATTCATTAACGCGGCGGGCTGGCAACGCACCTGAGAATTTAATTGTGCGCCAATAACCAACAATCACATCTTCATAATACACTTCAACTTGAGCTGGGTGCTTTTCGGTTGCTTCAGCCTTAACGTGGTTACGGGGAATTTTCTTGGTGCGCACGGTTTGCACTGGCTCGGTTGCCCATGTATCGGTCGATTGATCAAGATTCCAGCTTTCTGCTGCATCAAGGGTTGGTAATTTGCGTACAAATGTTTGCAAATCAACTAATTGTTTTTCTAAAAAGAGCAAATAAGCAACTGGTACATCGCTGAGCAAGGTTTGGCCATCGACGACAACATTGGCCTTGGCAACGCAATTTGTCCAATCTTTGGTTGCAGTAACATCAAATAAACGCGTTAAAATCGTGCTTGTTTGACGAATAATTTCTTCGGCGCGCATTTGCACTTTGGTCGATTCTGGCGGTAATTGTTCGCCTTCTTCATCTTTTGGGCGATAGGTGCGGCTAATTCCGGCTAAGAGTGCTTGTTTTTGCAGCGCTTGGTGCGCTTCGGTCAACTCCGAAAATGAGCGGCTTTTGACCCCTTTTTCAACCGCGATGATTTGATTTAATTTAGCCATTCTGGAATCCTCCAACTACTAATTAATTTGAATCTGCCCGCAGTATAGCCGATGTGCCTGCGCTTGAGCCATAGCCCTCAGACCGATTGGAATCAGTCGTTGGGCTTAATCCCAATAGATTGTTGGCGAGTTCTTCATAATCTTTGAACAATTATTTTCTAAACTAGCTTTAGCGATTTGAACAACCTTGACCAATAAAGGATTAGCGTATGCAGACGGCAACCAAGCTCAAAACTGGCAATCGAAGCAAAACAAACTATATCGTCGATCTGGTGATCGGAATGAGCTTTTTAATTGCAACCGCACCCAACGCCACCGGCGAGCCAATTCACGAATGGCTCAGCATGGGCTTGTTGGTGATGATCGTGGTGCACTTGCTCTTACACTGGCAATGGATTGTGGCGATCACGAAGAAGCTTTTTGGCAACGTGGCTTGGCAACAACGAATTAATTACATGTTAAATATTGGCCTGTTTATTGATCTGACGATCATCATGTTTACTGGCGTGATGATTTCCAAAACGGTTGTGCCCTTGTTGGGCCTGGAATTACCCAGCAATATGACGTGGCGTAGCCTGCACGGGCTTGCTTCCAACATAGGTGTGGTGCTGATAGGCTTGCATTTGGCGTTGCATTGGGATTGGATTGTGCGCAGCTCGAAGCGCTATTTGATTCAGCCAATTGCCAAGCGCCTGCACAAACCAACCAATCAATTAGCTACCAAGGAGCAATCATCATGAAACTATTAGGACGCATTGTTATTATCGCGCTGGCAGCGGCCTTGGTAATTGGAAGTTTAGTTACATTCGTGCCAAATAGTGCGGCAACTGGCTTTGCTGCTGGGCGACCTGAACGCCAATTGACACTTGAGGCTGACCAACCAACCACTGAGCAATCGACCAGCGCTGCCCGACCGGAATTTGCTGGCCGCGAGCGTGGTGGCGATCATCATGAAGGTGGTTTTGGCCATATCATTCGCAATGCTGCTATTATGGCAATTATTATTGCGTTGGTGGCGTTTGGCATGCGCTGGTTGCGTCGCCGCCGCGATGTTGTTTGGCTCTAGCTGCTTGTTTGCACCCGCTGCGGGAGATTGGAAACGTATAATGGCTCAAACAATTTTAGTCATCGATGATGAAGCAAAGCTGCGCGAATTGCTGCGCAGTTATTTGCAAAATGAAGGCTTTAACGTTTTTGAGGCCAAAAATGGTCGTGAAGGTTTGTATGTGGCTCGTGAAGTCAAGCCCGATTTAATTTTGCTTGATATTATGATGCCCGAACTTGGTGGGCTTGATTTTATGCGCGCTTGGAATAAAGAAGCAGAAACGCCAATTATTTTATTAACTGCCAAAATTGAAGACCACGATAAAATTATTGGCTTGGAACTTGGCGCAGATGATTATATTACCAAGCCATTTAATGCACGCGAAGTTATGGCACGAGTGCGAGCTGTGTTGCGCCGCAGCTATAAAGCGCCAACTCAAGCCGATATGCTGCGAATTGGCGAAATTGTGCTAGAGCGTTCGGCATGCACCTTGATGGTTGGCGAGCAGATTATCGACCTCACGCCATCGGAATTTGAAATTTTGGCGACATTAATGGCCTCGCCTGGACACGTATTTTCGCGCTTAGATTTGCTTGATCGCACCTCGGGCCAAGCGTATGAAGGCTATGAACGCACAATTGATGTGCATATTCGCAATTTGCGCAGCAAAATCGAACCCGACCCAAAGAACCCGCGTTATATCGAAACTGTCTATGGGGTTGGCTATCGCTTTGCCCGCCCGAAACGGCCAGAATGATGATGCTGCGCTCATTGACTTGGAAATTGACCATTGCCTTCTTGGGCGTTGGCTTGATTGGCGCTTTAGTCGTGGCTTTGCTGGCCCGCCAAAGCGCGCGCAACGAGTTTGATCGCTTTATCTCGGAGCGCGATCAAACGGCATTAATTACTGCCGTGACCAATTATTATGTGAGCCACGCTAGCTGGGATGGCTTAGAAACCGAGATCAATCAAGCGCCCGATTTGGCCTTTTATCGGCGCAGCGCAACTCTGTTTGACCGTGATGGCAAGGTGGTTTTGGCCAATGGCCCGTATCTTCCAGGCGTGACGGTTGATCAAGCTACCTTGGATGCGACCCAACCCTTGACTGTTGCCAACCAAACTGTGGGCTATATTGCGTTTGGGATTATTCAAGGCGTGCAACCACCTGCCTTCAGCCCCGAAATGCTGACCAAAACTGGGCCATCGCCCGGCCAGCTGGCCTTTGATCAACGGATTACGTGGGCGATTACGATCAGTGCGATTTTTGCTACTAGCGTTGCTTTATTGGTTGGCACGTTTTTGGCGCGACGGCTAACCCGCTCGTTGCGCGAGTTGACGGTGGCAACCCAAGCTATGGCTGCTGGCCATTTGGAGCAACAAGTGGCAGTGCGTTCAAATGATGAAATTGGCGATTTGGCTCGTTCGTTTAATCATATGAGCGCCGATTTGAGCAAAGCCACCCATTTGCGCAAACAGATGACCGCCGATCTTGCCCACGATTTGCGCACGCCGCTGAGCATTTTGCGTGGCTATGCAGAAGGCTTGCGCGACGGCGTTTTGCAGCCCTCAGAGACGATCTACACCGTGATTTTTGATGAAGTGACGCATCTTCAGCGCTTGGTTGACGATTTGCGCGTGCTTTCGTTGGCCGATGCTGGCGAACTCTCGCTCAATCGACGTTTGGTTGATCCAGCGGCATTGATGGAGCGCACCGTTTTGGGCGCGTTTGTGCAGGCTGAGCGTCAAAATATCGAGCTAAAACTTGAAACTGAAGCAGGTTTGCCATCAGTATCGGTTGATACAGATCGCATGGCCCAGGTCTTGAATAATTTGGTTAATAATGCCTTGCGCCATACCAAAGTTGGCAGCATTAGCCTGCTTGCCAAGCGCCAAGCGCAAACAGTCCAACTGATTATTCGCGATACTGGCAGCGGAATTGCCGCTGCTGATGTGCCCTATATTTTCGCCCGTTTCTACCGTGGTGATAGCTCGCGCCAACGTGAAGATCAAGCCTCGACTGGCTTGGGTTTGGCAATTGTCAAAGCAATTGTTGAGGCCCATGCTGGCCAAATCGAGGTCGAATCGACCGTAGGTCAAGGGACGAGTTTTAGCATTACATTACCAATTGCTTGACAACAGGCGTATACTGTTTGAAACATGTGTTCGTATAGTTAAAGGGTGAATGGTATGCAAATCAAGATGACCAGCGTGTTTGTCGACGACCAAGCCAAGGCCTTGAAGTTTTATACCGAAGTGTTGGAGTTTATTAAAAAGTTTGAAGTGCCGGTTGGCGAATTTTTATGGCTAACTGTGGTTTCGCCCGAAGCCCCCGATGAAATTGAACTTGTGCTCGAACCCAACAATCATCCGGCTGCCAAAGCCTACCAAGCGGCGCTCAAAACCGATGGAATCCCTTGTTTGAGTTTGGCAGTTAAAGATATTGATGCAGAATATAAGCGCATGCAGGGTTTGGGCGTTGAATTTCGTAGCCCACCCACCGACATGGGGCCAACTCGCGCTGCAATCTTCGATGACACATGTGGTAATTGGATTCAAATGTATCAAAGTTAACGGGGAGTGCAACCGCGAAGAGCGCGAAGAACACGAAGAAAATGCATGATGGGGAAATCGAACGATCTTCACAATCTACCAAATGAATTTTAGGGGGTGCAGGGGATGAAAACCCCCTGCGTTTCCCTCCGGCGGAGGGACGGAAGGGTGGCAAACGATAGAAGTGAGCATTGCCATGCTTGAATATTGCCAAGGAAATCTGCTAGCAGCCAAAACTGCGGCCTTAGTAAACCCAGTTAATTGTGTTGGGGTGATGGGCAAGGGCCTGGCGCTGCAATTTCGCCAAGCTTTTCCTGCCAATTATCAAGCCTATGTCAAGGCATGTCGGGCTGGAGTTGTGCAGCTTGGCTCGATGTTTGTGTTTGTTGAATCAAGCGTTGAGCAGCCAGTGACAATTATCAATTTCCCCACCAAACAGCATTGGAAGCAGCAATCGCGCTTGGCCGATATTGCGAGCGGCTTAGATGCCTTAATCACTGTAGTTGCAGCGCATTCGCTTGATTCGCTGGCGCTGCCTGCCTTGGGCTGTGGCTATGGCGGCTTGGCGTGGGCCGACGTTGAGCCACTGATCATCAAGGCCTTTGAGCGCGTGCCAAACGTGCATGTTCATTTGTACCTACCGCAATAACCAAAACAAATACTCTGTTCTGTTGGAAGCACGCCTTAGGCGTGTTTTTTCTATTTAATCCTGAGTGTGCAAAATTTGGCATTTAATTGCAGCTAACCTACTAACGATGATTAACGAAAGGATTATTAAGATGGCAAAGTCGCTATTGTATAGCCTTCAATCGTCACATTGTTGTGCTAGCCGCAGCCTCATTGTTGTTAGTCGTGAAGGCGGATTTATCACTCAAAATTGTACAAGCTGTGGCAAACCCCGCGCAATCAGACCTGAGCATATTCCTAGTGCTCTATGTACTCTTTGCTCAATTCCAATGCTTGTTAAGGTCTTTAATAAAAATTATGCCTATATTTGCCAACGTTGTACGAATATTCATATGATCTACCAGTTAGTTCCAGCGTGGGAAGAATACTTTGAATATACTGGCTTTGCTATTCCAAATCTTGATAATTATAGCTTTTGATAATTGATATAAACATGAAAGGATTGATTGTAATGACCACTCAAGCTCTTCGAAAAGAAACATTTGCCAGCTATTATAAAGATTTGCTACTGTATTTATGGAATAATGGCACACCTCGAACGATTATAAAATCACAAATCTATCAATTGGTTGGCGCGAGTGCATATGGTAATCATAATAAACTGAGTTTAGCTCCTTGGGCATTAGTCGAAAATTGTGATCGTAATAAAGCTCGTTGTCTAAATCAGCGTGGAATCGAATTTATTCAAGGGCAATTACAAATTCCATTGATAATTGTGCGCGATGAGACAGAAATCTGGCGAGCTGACACAGGTACACGTTTAATTCATTTTCAGGATGTGGAATAAGTTTAATGGAGAGAGTGCTGCTTTTGTGCTATAAACGTTTATGAAAGGAGCACTCAATTTATGCCTACACAAATTCTTGATGTGGTAGTGGAGCGCTTGCGAACGGTGGCTGGAGTGGAGGCCTTGGTGCTTGGTGGCTCGCGGGCACGAGGCACGCATCACGCCGAATCGGATTATGATATTGGGATTTATTATCGCAGCGCTTTGGATGTTATGGCCTTGCAAGGCCATGCGCAGGCGCTTGATGATTTGCAGCGCGAGCAATTGCTGACCGACATCGGCGGTTGGGGGCCGTGGATTAATGGCGGTGGTTGGTTGACGATCCAGGCGATGCCTGTTGATTGGCTGTATCGCGATTTGAACAAGGTTGAGCAGGTGTTGGCTGCTTGTAACGCTGGCCAAGTGACAATTGATTATCAGCCAGGCCATCCTCATGGCTTTGTTTCGGCAATTTATCTGGCTGAAGTGGCGCTTTGCCAGCCCTTGTATGATCCCCATTTGAACGTGGCCAACCTCAAGCAACAGCTGCATGCCTACCCACCTACCTTACAAGAAGCATTGATTGGACGTTTTTGGGAAGCTGATTTTGCCCTTGCTAATGCGCGCAAAGCAGTGAAACACGGTGATTCGGCGTATATTGCAGGCTGTTGCTTTCGGTCGGTTATGGTTCTAACCCAGACGCTCTTTGCGCTCAATCAGCACTATTGGATGAACGAAAAAGGTTCGGTTGCGCTGGCAAGTGGGTTTAAGCACGTGCCAGCTGGTTACGATCAGCAGGTTGCGCGGATATTTAGCCTGCTTCAGCCGCAGCCCGAATCAATTGCTCAAGCCTTAGATGAGCTAGAACAGTTGATTCGAGCGACAGCAGCCTTGTTAGCTTAGTTGGCTTGCAAGCTTTCGGCAATTTGCACGAGCTCTGCTTGGCCCAAGATATAGCTTTCAACCGTCACGATTTGGCCGTTTTCTTCCCACAAGATCAAGTTGACTGCCACCGTTTCGAGATCATCATGATACATTTTGCCACCCAAATCTTTGATGTACAACGGTGCTTGCTCAACATACAAGCCTTGCTTGTTGCGCACAGTGATTGGAGTGGTGCTGGCTGCGCCAACGCTTAAGGTATCGCCTTCTTCGATTGATCGGACATGGATATAGATCGAATCGGCTGGATTTTCGTTGGCATAGTAGCGACCATTGTAGCTAGGTTTGGCAACGTAGCCTGCTGGTAAATAGCTTGGCGCGTAGACAAACTCGTCGCTCAACACTGGTGGGACTGCGGTTGGCTCGTCTGGAATTGGAGTTGCCTCCGACTCAGGCTCGTTGATCAATTTTTCAACGTTGGTTGGCTCATTATTGACGGTCAACCAGCCAATTTGGTACAAAATTTGGCTGGCATAGCTGCGTAATGGCGGCACGGCCACGGTTGCAACAACGAGTGCCATCATGAGCGCTAAGCCGATGCGCAATTTCGATTTCAACATAAAACCTCCATAAAGTGGTTTGCGATTACCGAGCAGCTGCTGTACTCGTTTGGCGGTAGCCGCCTGCTGAGTGCTGTTTGGCTGCAAACCGATTTGGCCTAACTGTTGGGCCAGAGCGAGTAGGGCTTGATGATCAGAGTCAGCGGACGATGGTAGTTGACCAGTGTCAAGCAAATGGTCAACATCAGCATTAAATTGCTGGATTTGCTTATCGATCATTGTTCGTATCCTGTATTTGGCAACCATTGGCGGAGGCGTTGCAGGCTGCGATAAAGCATCACCCCTACATTGCTTTCGCTATGGCCGGTAATTTCGGCAATTTGGCGATTGTTCAAACGTGCCCCGAATTTCAAGGCAATCACGTCGCGTTCATGGGCTTTGAGTTTGCCCAAAGCTTGGTGCAATTGCTGATGGGTTTCGCCGCGCACAGTATCAGCCAGCAGGTCGCTATTGTCGGCAGCATGCTCACGGATAAAATCTAATGAAAGCCAACGCTGGCGGCGTTGCCGCTGAAAATGGCTGTCAACACAGTGGCGGGCGATTCCAAAAATCCATGCTCCCAACGAGCCACGATCGGCGCGATAGGTATCGATTCGGGTCATTGCCCGCTCAAAGGTATGGGCAACGAGATCATCAGTGATACTGGGGTCGCGCACGCGATAGTCAATGTAGCGATAAATTGCCGCGTAATGCTGTGCGTACAGTTCACCAAAATCAATTTGGGTTGTGCTTGTATCAAGCGTTGGTTGCTGAATCCTAATCATCATTGCCTCACTTATCTGACGCACTTAAACTACACTCAACCAGCAAAAGTATTACAAGCAATGTTTAAATTGGCTATGGGCTATGGGCTATGGGCTATATGTACTGGTTCATTGGATTGACAACTAGGTGCATGCCCTCACCCCCAACCCCTCTCCCACTGAATGCGGGCGAGGGGACACGGATTCAGCGGTTTCCTCTCGCCTCGCGGGCGGGAGAGGGGGCTAGGGGGTGAGGGGAAATCAGTAGTTAACGTGATGAACCATTACATCTCTGTTCTCTGTTCTCTGTTCTATGCTCTTTGTTCTTTTTGACTTTTGACTTTTGACTTTTGACTTTTGACTTTTGACTATCGGGGATTCGTTGGAAACTACAACCATTGTTCCGATAGCCTATAGCCATTAGCCAATAGCCATCTGTTCTCTGTTCTATGCTCTTTGTTCTTTTTACCTTTTGACTTTTGATGGGTGTTCGTTAAACTGGCTATAGACGTGTGGCTATTGGCTATAGGTCAAATTTCGTTAGCCAAAAGGCAATAGCCAATAGCCTTTTAACGGAGCATGAGCATGGCATATGTACTTGGTTATGATATTTCAACGACGGCGACCAAGGCACTGTTAATGGATCAACAAGGCACGGTGGTGGCAATTGGTCAGGCGACCTATGATTATGCAACGCCGCGCCCGTTGTGGAGCGAGCAAGCACCGCATTTGTGGTGGCAGGCTTGCTGCGAAAGTACCCAAGAAGTGTTGGCCAAAGCAGGCGTGGCAGCCAATGAAATTGTGGCAATTGGTTTGGCGGGCCAAATGCACGGCCTCGTGTTGCTCGATCAAGCTGGCGAGGTGCTACGCCCAGCCTTGCTTTGGAACGATCAGCGCACGGCTGAGCAGTGCGCGCAAATTACCGAGCGGCTTGGCGCACAACGCCTGATCGAATTGACTGGTAATCGTGCATTAACGGGCTTTACTGCGCCCAAAATTTTGTGGGTGCAGCAGCACGAGCCAGAGCTTTATGCCCGAATTGCCCATATTTTGTTGCCCAAAGATTATGTGCGCTATTGTATGACTGGCGAGTTTGCCAGCGATGTGGCCGATAGTGCAGGCACATTGTTATTGGATGTGCGCAGCCGCCAATGGTCGGCAGAAGTGGCGCAGGCGCTTGAGGTCGACCTTGCTTGGTTGCCCCGTTTGTTTGAAGGCCCAGCGGTTACTGGCCAATTGCATGCCGAGGCTGCCGCAGCCTTGGGTTTGGTGGCTGGCATTCCGGTTGTTGGCGGCGGTGGCGATCAAGCTGCCAATGCGGTGGGAACTGGCGTAGTCGAGGCTGGCAGCATTGCGCTGAGCCTTGGCACGTCGGGCGTGGTTTTTGGAGCAACAGCCAGCCCAATTATCGAGCCAGAAGGCCGCTTGCACGCCTTTTGTCATGCAGTCCCTGGGCGTTGGCATTTGATGGGTGTGATGTTGAGCGCTGCTGGTAGCTTGCGTTGGTATCACGATACCTTTGCCCCGCAACTAAGCTACGATCAATTGCTGGAGCCTGCCGAACAGGTGGCGGTTGGCAGTGCAGGCTTGTTCTTTGCGCCCTATCTGACTGGTGAACGCACGCCGCACCCCGACCCATTAGCCCGTGGTGGTTTTATTGGCTTGACGGTGCGCCATACCCAAGCGCATCTTACCCGCTCGGTGCTTGAAGGCGTGGCCTTTGGTTTGCGCGATAGCCTTGAATTAATGAGCCAAGCTGGAATCGGTACCATTGGTGCGATTCGGGCTTCTGGTGGGGGCACGCGTAATCGGTTGTGGCGGCAAATTTTGGCTGATGTGCTTGGCGCTCCATTGGTTGGGGTGAGCACGACCGAAGGTGCTGCTTATGGAGCTGCTTTGTTGGCGGCGGTTGGAGCTGGCTGGTTTAATGATGTTGATCAAGCAGTTGCGGCAACCGTGCGCTTGAGCGACCCTACCGAGCCAAGCGCCGATCAAGCGCGTTATGCTGAATTATACGCAACCTATCGCGCAATTTATCCCGCTTTGCAACCATTGTACCCAGCCTTGGCAGCCGCCGAAGCCTAAATTTAACTAAAAGTTGCGCTGCTTGAATTTCAGGCAGCGCAGTTTTTTTAATAGCGGATTTTGTTGCGATTGGGAATAACCATTAATACGATCATGCCCAAAACCCCTAAGATTGATACCAAACCGAGCCATGGCGAATAGCCTTTGCTTTTGGTTGAAAAGCACCATGCAGTGACCCATGCAATGCCAGCAAGCGCAAAAGCGATCAAGGATAGCGTTCTTTCAGGCTCAATACGATTATTATTGAGCAGAAAACCACCAATAATCGACCCCACAATACACAATCCAAAGGCAATATTCGAACGTCGTCGATCGATTTTGGGATCGATCTGCAGGAGATTCGGCACCTGATAAGGATAATTGACTGGCTGATATTGAGCTTGGTATGGATTTTGGCCATACGGCGCTTGTGGTGGATATTGGGCTTGATACTGATTTTGACCATACGGCGCTTGCGGTGGATATTGAGCTTGGTATGGATTTTGGCCATACGGCGCTTGCTGATATTGGCCTTGATAGGGATCTTGGGAGTTTGGTTGGTTGTTGGGTGGCGTTGGCGGGTAGTAATTGGGTTGGTTACTCATGATTATTCTCCTCAAAACGCGAATGGCTGACTATAGCATTGTTGCGTTGCCAAATTAATCCCAGTTAGTGTTGATTGTAGGCGCTATCTTTTTTGGGACGATAGTTTTGATGTTGGGAATTGAAAAAAGACATAGTGCGTTTTTTAACCACGAAGAACGCGAAGAGCACGAAGAGGAGAGGGCTATAGGCTATAGGCTTTGATAAGTTTCATCCCTCATCCTTCATCCTCCATCCTTCATCCCTCATTCTTTATCCCTTGTCCCTCTTACTGCATGACATCGATTGCTCCTTGGAACTAAAAAGCTGACTCCATCAACGCTATCCGCTATGATATGGATGCTTAAACCTTAATCCTAGCAGGAGTTCGCGATGGAATCAGCCCCTTTAGTATACGCCGATTCGCCAACAGCCCAGTGTATTAGTCCATGGATTCGGCTGCATCTTCCCACCCTGCATCCCGTCGTCCAGCATCGCCTCATCCAGCTCACCACGGGTTTGATGGAAACCGTTGATGTGCGCGTTGAGCAGCTTGCCACGGGGAGCGCCTTCCGCGCAACTCCGGTTAGCAATGCCACCCAAGTCCGCCGCATTCTCCGCGATGAGCGTCTCACCGTTGAGACCGTCCTTGACCCCTTGATCCGCTCGGTCTTGGCGGCCCATCGCGCCGATACGCTCTGTCTTTGCATCGATGAATCGCATCACACCGACCGTGTACGTATCCTCCAAATTGTGATTGCCACCGATGCCATGGCGTTACCGATTCGCTTCTTTCTCTATGACCCCCATGCGGCGTGGGCTGACGATGCCCGTCAGTGTCTGTACGCCCTCGCCCAGGT
>NZ_JAFBCZ010000039.1 GCF_016907925.1 Herpetosiphon giganteus
TGCTGAGCCGTAGTCAGCGGAAAATGAATGCGTTTCGTCATGGTTCTATCGTAGCAGCATAGGGTTCAGGATGCAAAGGGTATTTGACCATTACACGTTTTGATTTAATCCTAGTGCTTAGTTGTAATGGTTCATTGCCTTAGCCTTCGATTGCCCCCTAACCCCCTCTCCCGCCCGCGAGGCGAGGGGGAACCGCTGACTCCGTGATCCCCTCACCCGCGTTCAGTGGGAGAGAGGTTGGGGGTGAGGGCATGCCGCTGGTTGTCAATTCAATGAACCATTACACTTAGTTGCCGTAGCGCCAGCGGCGATAGTGTTGGCCAACATTGCCCATCTCTACTTGAAAGGCAGCAGAGTTGGTTGGGGTATAGGTCAGAATCCGGCGTTCGAAGGCTTGCACCAACATCCAGGTTTCAGTCCCACCAAGTTTGGCACGCATCCAATAGGCATCGCTCAGCGGATAGCCGAAAGCAAAGACCCAATCGACAACTTGGCCTTCAACGAAGCGGCCATTTTCATAGACTGTCCCACGTTGATTCATAAAATTCCAGAAAACATCGGGAATATTATGGCTGGTTTGGCTCACAAACTTGGCGTTGGTCACCACGCTTGGCGCATCAATCGCGCTGGTCGTTGCATCGCGTTTGAGTTGGGTAACGATGGTTTGGCCAGTTTTGTCGGGCTGAGCACCCAATACATCGCGCAGCGAGCTATAGCCTGGCGCAACATCGTTAATTGCCCGTGGATCGCCGCCCAATGCTTCATCGGCAGGAATCCGTTGCTCAAACGAGCTATCGCCAATTTGCACTTGGCCACGAATCATTTCAACCACCAACAAGCCATTGGTCACAAACCACGGCTGGCTGCGGTCGCCATTGGGATTATTAACTTCCATGCGCGATTTGTCGAAGTATTGGACTAAGCGCGTGCTGCCACCATATGGCTCGTATTGGCCTTTGGCGATTGCTGGCCCCCAAACCCACGAACGGTTGCTCCGCGCATCTTGGACTGGCTTATCGGTGCGTTGCCAGGTTTTCTCAAAGTTGGCATCGGCAAAGCCATCGGGAATCGTCGGCACATTATTTTTGAAGGCATTGATTTTTTCGCGTGAAATATCGAGGTAGAGATTGCCATAGCTTTGGCTTGGCTCAAGCTGGCTCCCTTCATACCATTCGTTCCAGCTGGTCAGAATCACCGCCCGCGCCTGATAATTCATGGCCGTATCCCAGCCAGCGCGGTAGTAGTTGCCGTTCTCGCGGTCGCGCAAGTGGCCGTTGCGATAGAGCAAATCATCATAACCAGGCATAACAGTTGCCACAAATGGTTTGTTACTATTGCGGCGCGTGTTGTAGTCGCGCAAATTGCGGCTATACGAACTCATGGCATCGCCTTGTTTGCGTTCCCATGTAATATCGAAAAAGTGGAGTGCATCGAACACATCAAGCAGATTGAAATTGACCCCACCGCCAAGCCAAAATTGATTGCGATTGGGATCGACGCGATTGCGCAAATCAGTCCAATCATTCAGTGAGCCACGGCCACCAGGCAAAATCGTATCGTTCCAGAAGATGAAGACTGGCTTGCCATCCCAACGCCAGTAAGCACTACTTTTGGCGAGGTCAGCCATTTCGCGCATATTATCGACAATCGCTTGAGTTGAGCCAAGCGTGCCATCGGCAACCGGATCAACGCTGAAGGCGATGTTGAAATTGCCTTCTTGCTCAGCGAGTTGCAGCAAACGCGCACAGGTATAGCGCCACGTACAAATAAAGCCATCGATGCCAGCATTTTTGGCTTGGCGAATCTGGTTGAGCATCGTGCTATCACGGTCGCTCTCGTAGAGTTCTAGCGGGCGATCGCGAATCTTATCGAGATACCACGTTTGGCTGCCCCACCAACCGTAGTAGTAGGCAAAAACCGGGCGCGAAGGCTCGGCAGCACTGGTTGCGGGCGAGTTGGAGGGAATGATGGTTAGGCTTAAGATCAAGCCCAGCAGGAGAAGAATCCGTCGCATGTTTGCTCCTTTCGTCCACTGCGACTCAGGTGTTCTTATTGTACAGGCAAAATGGAGATTTAGGGGTCAGTTTGGTATGATCCACGAAGATCACGAAGGGCACGAAGATGAGGCTATCGGCTTGTGGCTCTTGGCTATCGGCATTTGGAGCTACGAACGATACGAATAGTTTTTAGCCACAGATTGTTTTGATTATGTTTCCCAAAGCCCAAAGCCTCCAGCCGATAGCCTCGTTCCTTTTTGATTTCTGACTTTTGACTTCTGACTTTTGATTTTACTCCTATGTTCTATGTTCTATGTTCTATATCGTCCATGGATTGAATAATTGTACGCCAGTATTTTGAAAATCACTGATATTACGAGTCACAAGACAACAATTATAATAGATCGATTGAGCAGCAATTAACGAGTCGATTGCAGGTAAATTATGCCCTATTTGGGATAAATGGCCAACTAATTCACCCCATTTGAGCATAACCAATGTATCTAAGCCTAGGATTCGACCTTGAAACCTAATTAATAGTTCTTCATGGAGCCATGTTTGCAATTCAATCTTTCGTGGTGATGGGGAGAGTTTACTAATCCCTTTTTGTAATTCGCCGATTGTAATAACACTTAAATACAATTGGGCTGCTAACTGGTGATCGACCCATTCAATCACATTTTGATTTGGCTGACGGCTAATTAATTCCGAGATAACATTTGTATCAATTAAATAATTCATAATTCAAGATCATCACGTAAACCGCTTTGGTCGCGGCTTAAATCAATGTCACCACCAATTAAGGGGGAACGACGAAAAAAAGCTGATAATGGCTCTTGTTCAAGTTGGAGGCGGCGATATTCTTGATAACCAATTACGACAGCAGCCTCTTGACCATGTTTGGTGATAATTTGCGGGCCGCTGGTCTGCGCAGCTTGAACGACCTCACTAAAGCGATTTTTCGCCTCTTGTAACTGCCAAATATGTTCCACAAAGACCTCCTAGCTAGTCTGTCTAGATTTTAGCACATATTTTGAACAGTAGCTAGTAGCTATCTCTACTGGTACATTGCGTTAACGAGCAATTGCCCCCTGAAACCACGAAGAGCGCGAAGATCACGAAGCACGTTTTTCGCCACAGATTGCACAGATTATGAGGATTATGCTCCACTAGCCCATAGCATAAAGCCCATAACCCACATTCTCTCATTCTCTGCGCCGCTGCGTTAAATGCTGATCCACGAAGAACACGAAGATGAGGCTATGGGATTTGGGCTAGTGGCTATGGGCTTTTGACTTCTGACTTTTGCCTTTTGATTTGGTATTTCATCCTTCATCCCTCATCCTTCATCCTTTGATTGTCCTACCTCGATTGTTTGACAAAACCATGGTCGTTGTGTACACTACCGCCCTATAAGTCCCTCTACTTTCTCCCAATCCAACCCGCTACCATTGCAGGTAGCTCGTCGTTCAATGATTGCACCTTAGAGTTCAATGTGGCTTTTAAGGAGGTTAATGCCTCATCACTAAAACCATGTATGGCTTTGGGCTAGCCAGTTTTAGGCTTTCCTCGGGTTTAAACAAGGAGCAACTGGAATTATGAAACGTTTTCTTTCATTCTCGCTCGTTTTGACCATGATCATGGTAATTTTGGCCGCATGTGGGACCCAAACTGGTGGATCAGGCACCAAAACCACCGTCACGATTGTTAGCAGCTTACCTCGCACCGGTTCCTCAAAAGGACAAACAGATACTATCGTAAACGCCATTAAGATGCGTTTAGAAGAAGACAAATACGCCGCGTGCAATGGTAATGTTGAAATCAAGTATGAAGATCTTGATGATGCAACCGCAGCCAAAGGCGCTTGGGACGAAACCAAGGAAGCAGAAAACGCCAACGCTGCTGCCTCAAACAAAGATGTGATGGTCTACATTGGGACTTTCAACTCAGGTGCAGCCAAGATTGCGATTCCAATCTTGAACAACGCAGGCATTGTGATGATCAGCCCAGCCAACACCTATCCTGGCTTGACCAAGGATGGCAAAGGCGCTGAAGGCGAACCAGCAGTCTACTATCCAAAAGGCACCCGCAACTACACCCGGGTTGTGCCAGCAGATGACTTACAAGGTGCAGCAGCAGGCAATTGGGCCAAAGAATTGGGCGTAACCAATGTTTACATCTTGGATGATACCGAGTTGTATGGCAAAGGGATTGCTGACGTATTCGCTGCTACCGCAGAAGCAAACGGCATCAAAATCGCAGGCCGCGATAGCATCGATTCAAAAGCCAGCGACTACAAAGCCTTGATGTCGAAAATCGCTGCCACCAACCCCGATATGATCTACTTCGGTGGCATCACCCAAAGCAACGCAGGCCAATTGGTCAAAGATATGCGCGCTGCTGGCATGACCGCTGATAAAGTCAAGTTCATGGGTCCAGACGGCATCTACGAACAAGCCTTTATTGATGCAGCTGGTGCTGATAACGCTGAAGGCGTGTACGCAACCTTCGGTGGCGTTCCACCAGCAAAACTTGAAGGCAAGGGTGCCGAATGGTACAACGCCTACAAGGCCAAATTCAACGCTGAGCCAGAAGCCTACGCTGCTTATGGTTATGATTCAACCAACGTTGCCTTGGCTGCAATCAACAAATCATGCGATAGCATCAACCGCGAAACCATCTTGAAGAACGTCTTCGCAACCAAAGATTTCGATGGCGTGTTGGGCAAATGGGGCTTCGACGCTAGTGGCGACACGACGTTGACCCAAATGAGCGGCCAACAAATCAAGAATGGCGCATTCGAATTCGTGCAAGTCCTCAAATAAGTTTGCATACCGTTTCCAAGGGACGATCGCTTGATCGTCCCTTTCCCCTGTGTGGATTATCGTCACCAGCCCCTTGCTGGGTACATAGGAATAACGCGCTATGGCAGCATCTCAAACTCCATCGTCGCCGCAGGCGGCTCCGCTTGTACCACGCGAGCCATTTCTGACCAAGCGACGAGCTTTTTCGATTGTCGGCCTGATTATTTTCCTCGGATTCTTTGCCATTCCCATATACCAAACAATTTTACTTGAGATGTGGGATGATCCTGGGCAACTAACCCAGCAGATTGTGATTGGCTTGACCAAAGGCACCTATATCGCGGTGATTGCGCTTGGCTATACCTTGGTGTATGGGATTTTGGAGTTGATCAACTTCGCCCACGGCGATTTATTTATGATCGGCGCATTTTTGTCGTTGATCTTTATCAGTTTGTTTGGCTTAGATCCCAAAACCAGCTCAGGCATCACGATTTTCTTCTCGCTAATTGGCATCTTGGGTTTGGTGATGCTCTGCACCGCCTTGATGAATGCAGGGATTGAGCGCTTTGCCTATCGGCCATTGCGCAAAGCTCCGCGTTTGGCTCCCTTGATTTCGGCAATTGGGATGTCGTTTGTGCTACAAAATTTGGGGATCTTCCTTGGCGATGGCCTGATTTGGGATAAAATTGCTGATGGGCTGGGCTCAGATGCAATTGGCCGAGTTGCCGATGCGATGGGGAGCCAATCAGTTGCCCCCAAGAATATTCCCGACTTGCTGCCCAACGGCCAAGTCTTTTTTATTCCTAATAGTTTGAAATATACCTATAAAGATCTGCTGGTAGCCGTTGTAAGCCTTGGGTTGCTTGCGGGCTTATATTCGTTTGTGCGTTTTACCAAGCTTGGCAAGGCGATTCGGGCAACCGCACAAGACCGCGACGCAGCACGTTTGATGGGCATCAACGCCGACCGCACCATCTCCGTAACCTTCCTTATTGGTGGCGCGTTGGGCGGTGCTGCCGGTATGATCGTTGGCCTCTACAACGGGACAGCAGTATTTACCATGGGATTTACCGCAGGCTTGCTCTCCTTCACGGCAGCAGTGCTTGGTGGCATTGGCAATATCCTTGGTTCGGCTTTGGGTGGCTTGCTGATTGGCTTGATCCTCGCCTTGAGCGATCAATACATTGGTACACGCTGGTCGAACGCGGTGATTTTCGCCATTCTTGTCTTGATTTTGCTCTTCCGACCAACTGGGTTGCTCGGGCAAGAAGGTGGCCAAAAAGCCTAGAAACGAGGATTGTATGCCAAATACACAGCGCTATGTAAAAACTGGCGGGATTGGCTTTGCGGTTGGGGCATTCTTCCTATGGAATTATCCCAACCTTGGAATTGGCGCAGCATTGCTTGGTGGTTTGGTGATTGCCGCCCTCTGTTTGCTGTATAGTGCGCCATTGCCCGATATGATTAAAGCTGGCTTGATTGCTGGTATGTTCGGCGCGGTCATGACGATTGTCTATGGAACTGATAAACCAGGGGTTGCGATTATTGCGGGCATGCTCAGTGGTTTAGGGGCTGGTTTGTTGGTCTTTCAACGTAGCCCGCAGGCTAATCCCAAGAAGGCCGCAATCTTAGGGGCCGAAGCAGGAGCAATTGCCGGGGCATGGACAGCCCTCGCGCTCCTTTTAACCGCGTTTGTGATCGCTCCTGCGGCGGGGGTTGATGCTGGCGAGTTTGCTGAGCATTTATCCGAAACCGTGATTTTTGCCGATGCGCTTGGCTTGGGCAGCGATATTCTGATTTTGCTGTTTGCCTTCGCTTTTTCGACGCTCTCGGCAGCCATCTTGGGGGCCGCTGCTTGTGCTGCTCGCAGTTTGCCATTGCGCCCAAACATTCCACTGTTGGCGGTTATCGCACTGCCAGTGCTCTTGATTCCGCTGATCGATCGGGCTGGCAATTTGCTGTTGCTCGATGCCTTGATTCCAATTTATATCTTCATTCTGTTGGCCTTGGGCTTGAATATCGTGGTGGGCTATGCTGGCTTGCTCGACTTAGGCTATGCTGCCTTTTTCGCGATTGGAGCCTACACCACGGCGATGCTCTCATCGCCACACCTTGGCATTAACCTCAGTTTTTGGTTGGTGATTTGGGTGGCAGCAGCGGTGGCGGCCATTGCTGGCTTGACCTTGGGTGCGCCGACACTCCCGTTACGCGGCGATTATTTGGCGATTGTGACGCTTGGTTTCGGCGAAATTGTGCCAATTCTATTCCGCAGCCTTGGCGGTGGCCCACCAAGTGGCACCTTGACCTTACGCTTCTTTGGCATGCCAATTGGGATTGAGCAAGTTGACTTGACTGGTGGCAACAAAGGGATTAACCCAATTTCGCCGCCGCATTTGCCATTTATTGGCGATTTCGAGCCATCAAACAAAATTCCATGGTATTACCTGCTAATCGTGATCATGGGCTTGGCGATTTTCTTCATCAATCGCCTGCGTGATTCACGTCAAGGCCGCGCTTGGATGGCCATGCGCGAAGATGAATTGGCTGCTGATGCAATGGGCATCAACGTCGTGCGCACCAAATTGCTGGCCTTTTCGATGGGCGCGATGTTCTCTGGCTTTGGCGGCGCGTTCTATGGCGCATTCATCGGGGCGATTTTCCCAAGCTCCTTCGACTTTAGCGTCTCGATCATCTTGCTATGTATGGTGATTCTCGGCGGTTTGGGCAATATGACAGGGGTGATTATTGGCGGCTTGTTGATTCAAGGTGCTGATAAGATGTTTATTCCCAAGGGAGCCGAATTGTTCCGCGATATTGCCAACGAGCGAGCAAGCGCAACGGGCAGCAGTACGGTTGGGGTTTCAGCACTGCAAGATCTGACTCAACAACGCTTGTTGCTGTTTGGGATTGTGTTGGTAGTGATGATGCTCGTCCGACCGGAAGGCCTCTTACCCAACGAACGCCGTAAAGCCGAACTGCATCCCGATGACGATACGATCAATAGCAATAGTGTTGCAGCCGAGGCGGAATCTGATCCGTCGTTGGCGGCGTAGGAGACCTGCTATGGCACCCTTGCTGCAAGCTCGCGCCATTACCAAGCGATTTGGTGGCCTAACCGCCGTGAGCGATGTTTCATTTGAAATTGAAAAAGGTTCGATTGTTGGGCTCATTGGCCCCAACGGAGCTGGCAAAACCACCTTCTTTAATATGATCACTGGTTTGTATACGCCCAGCGATGGCGATATGATTTTCGATGGCAAGCGGATCAACGGCACCAAGCCCAGCGAAGTGACCAAGCTTGGCATTGGCCGCACATTCCAAAATATTCGCTTGTTTGCGCATATGACGGCGCTCGAAAATGTGTTGGTCGGCCAGCATTGCCGCATGAATACTGGCTTGCTGGGCACGTTATTTCGCACAGCCAGCATGCGTGCCGAAGAAAAAGCGGCGCGCCAAAAAGCCTTTGAGTTGCTCGAATATGTTGGCTTGGGCCGCAATAGCGCCGACGAAATGGCCAAAAATCTACCCTATGGCGATCAACGCCGTTTGGAAGTGGCGCGGGCTTTGGCAACCGATCCCAAATTGTTGTTGCTCGATGAGCCAACCGCTGGCATGAATCCCAAAGAAACCGATGCCTTGACTGCGTTGATCTATCGGGTGCGTGATGAGCGCGAACTGACCGTGCTGCTGATCGAACACGATATGAAAGTGGTCATGGGCATTTCTGAACGAGTGACCGTGCTCGATCGCGGGATTAAAATTTCCGAAGGCTTGCCACGCGAAGTCCAAACCGATCCCAAGGTGGTCGAAGCCTATCTTGGCACTGGCCACGCGGCCAAGGGCAAAGGCGGCGGCGCTCCAGTGTTTGATAAAGCGTAGGATTGGGGATCGGTTGTTAGGAGTCGGGGATCGGGTTTGGAACCACGAAGGGCACGAAGAGCGCAAAAATAGTAGCTGCGATATTCAAGCCTTCCTGTTCACAACCCGATCGCTGCTTCCTAGTATTCGTGGTTTCCTATTGAAGGATTAACATGGATGCTTTGGGATTTCATCCCTCATCCTTCATCCTTCATCCTTTAATGATAAGGACATTCGCGATGTTGCAACTGCAAAATGTACATACGTATTATGGCAACATTCATGCACTTAAGGGCATTTCGCTGGAAATTAATCAAGGCGAAATTGTGACCCTGATTGGCTCGAATGGCGCTGGCAAAAGCACGACCTTGCGCACAATCTCTGGCATTACGCCGCCACGAACTGGCCAAGTGCTCTTTGAAGGCAAACCGCTGAATAGCGTTCCGGCGCATAAAATTGTTTCACAAGGCATTTCGCAATCGCCAGAAGGGCGGCGGATTTTTGCCAATCTGACGGTACGCGAAAACTTAGAAATGGGCGCATTCACCCGCAACAACAAAAGCGAAATCGCCAGCGATATGGATCGGGTGTTTGAGCTATTTCCCCGTTTGAAGGAGCGGGTTGCTCAGCGTGGCGGCACACTCTCTGGTGGCGAACAGCAAATGTTAGCGATTGGTCGCGCACTTATGTCGCGGCCTCGCTTGCTGTTGCTCGATGAGCCATCGATGGGCTTGGCTCCAGTGTTGGTTGACCTGATTTTTGAAATTATTCAAAATATCAACAGCCAAGGCACGACGATTTTGGTGGTCGAACAAAACGCCTTGATGGCCTTGGGCATCGCCCATCGCGCCTATGTGCTGCAAACTGGGGCTATTGTTAAAGCTGGCGATGCGGCTACCTTGCGCGAAGACGAAGATGTGCAAAAAGCCTACTTGGGGATGGAATGAGCGAACAAGCTTATGTGGCCCATTTGCGCCAGCAAACTGAGTTTGTGGCTGGCGATGGCTGTCACTTGTGCGAACTGCTGCATCCAGAGCGCCATCCGGTTGCGCTTGGCTATAGTTTAGCCCATGCCTATGTTGAAGCTGGTGGGCGAACTGCCGATCATGTGCTTGAACAATCTGAGGTATACTACATTATCGCTGGACGTGGAACGATGGTGCTTGATGGTCAAGCCCATGCAGTCGAAGCTGGCTCGTATTATTATATTCCGCCCCGTTGTTCACAATGGCTGCGCAATGATGGCGAGCAACGCTTAGAGTTTTTATGTATCGTTGAGCCGCCCTGGACGGCGGCAGGCGAAACCATTACAGAGTAGCCTCGCTGACGAGTCTTAAGGCGCGGGTCTTCCCGCGCTTTTTTTGTGTCTCTGTTTCAACCAGCATCGAGCTTTTTATTGACACACCAAGGTGGAACACGATGGTTTTTGGATTAACCGCTTTAGCAGTAGTGGCCTATTCGGGATTGTCGCTGCTGTTCAAGGCCCTCGCAAGTCGGACGCGTCCGGCCCAAATGGTTTATGCCTCAAGCGTGATCGCAACAATTTGTGGGCTGATTTATTTTATCGCTAGCGGCGAATCGTGGTCGTGGCCTGCGGCAATTTTGGCGTTTCTGGCAGGCGTGACCTTTTATTTTGCCACGATTGCCCGCGCCAAAGCGCTCGAACATTCGCCCGCCTCGTTGGTTTTTGCGATCAGCAATTTGGATTTAGTAATTGCTGGCGTGGTGATTTTGCTCTTGCCCGCAGCCTGGAATGCGCTGCAATTTGGCTCAGTCACAATCAATTTGCCTTCGCAGGCTGGCAATCCAACGCTTGGCAATGTACTGGCCTGTATCTTAACCGCTATTGCCGTGTTGATTGGCGCGCAAGTTAAAGGCAGCGAAACCTTGAGCAAAGCTACTTATGTTTGTTTAGGCCTGTTGGTCATTTCGAGCTTTGCCGCCGTCACCTATGCCCGCAATTTCGGTGCTCAAATTGGCTTGTTGATGTTTGTTGATTTTGCTGCTGGCGTGATTCCAGGCCTCCACCTTACGCCCCAAGTGCGCCGCCACGAATGGGGTTGGGGCGCAGTGGTTGGCTTGGTAACCTTTGGCGGCTTTATAGCAATGATGCATGCCCAAGCGTTGTCCGATGCGGCGACCTTGCCATTTGTGCTGCTGGCAATTAACCTCAAAACCCCAATTACCGCGATTATCGCCGTGCCACTGTTCCGCGAGCAATTGACCGCCCGCAAAATCATCGCCGTCAGCTTGGCAACCTTGGCCCTGTTTATTTGGCAAATTTAAGTTTGGGGGTCAGGGGTTGGGGATCGGGGGTCGGAAGTTCGCAAACTACTCAGTCATTCCACAGGTTTAAAATCCCCTCACCCCAACCCCTCTCCCATCCACTGGGCGAGGGGCTTTAATACCGTGGTTCTTGCATGATTTGTGGTGAAAACGGGTGCTCCCCCCCTCGCCCGCGTTTTCGTGGGAGAGGGGGTTGGGGGTGAGGGGAATGGGCTATTGGTTAATATGCTGAGCCAATAGCCCAGTTCCCTTCGCGTTCTTCGTGTCCTTCGTGGTTTCTAATCAAAGACTCTTGCTCGCGCCAACAAACATCTGCAAACCAAAAGTCCCTCATCCTTCATCCTTTGCAAACCTACTCTTCGGCAGTTGCTAAATCGGTTTTGAGCAAGGCATCGCCCAGCGGGTAGCGCAACGAAACCAAGAAGCCTAGCACCACATTAATCACATTCAACACCAAAAACAGGGTTGAGATACCAAGTGCCAAGCTGGTAGCTTGTTCGCTGGTAAAACTGCCGCCAGCAACTGGCACCATCTGGCCAGTCTGGGCCAAGTTGGTCATAATCAAAATCATCACGACATCGCGAATCCCAATCCCAGCAATCGAAATGACGCTCACCAACGAGATGATCGCAATCATGGCCATATACGGGCCAATATCAATCTTGACCCCGGTGGCCAGAAACAGCAAATACAGTCGCACAAACGTCCAACCCAAGGTCAGGAACGAAAACAGCACCAAGGTCGCGATGCGGCTCAACGGCATATGCAACACGCGATCTTTCAAGCCTGCTTTGACCGCGAGTTGGCGCAATTTGGCGGGCACGACCACGGGCAAAACTTTGGTGCTAAACCAACGCCGCAAGCCAGCACTAGCCAAAATTGCCACCCCAACCACCACGCCCAACAGCGAGGCGATAATCAAGAGTTGCACATTGCCTGGCAAAAAGGTGCGATAAAAATACAAACCTGAGCCAGCAATAATTCCCATAATCGCCACATCGAAGAAGCGATCAACCACAATTGAAAGCAAACTTGGCCCCAAGGGATGGCCCTCGCGGCGCAAATACCAGGCCTTCACTGCATCGCCGCCCTGCCCAGGCGTGACCGAGCCAACAAAAATCCCCAAGGTATAGAGCAACGAGGCAAACCATGGGCTAATGTTGATGTTCCAGCCTTGCAAAATCAAGCGCCAGCGCCAACCCTTGGAATAGAGAAAAGGAAACACCAGCACAACCGAAGCCCCAAACAGCAATGGATCGGTCGTCCGAATCACATTCCAAATACTCGTTAAATCGTTGGTAGCCAGAAACCAAATCAAAATTGCTGGCCCCAACGCCGTCAAAAGCCCATTGATAATTCTTTTTTTCATTGGCGAATCCGTTCAAAGCGCAGGGCCGCAATTGTTTCGGCCAGCAAGCCAAAACAGAAGAAAAACATGGTTGCAATCAAACAAAACAACGCCGTCGGCGGCAAATGCAACCAGTTATTATCGTTCAGCGCGCCAAGCACATACGAAATAATACACAGCACAAAGAAAAAGCCACTAACTGGCATAAACACGCGAATTGGATTAAACAGGCTGATAATGCGCAAAATGATGATCGTAAATTTAAAGCCATTCTTCAGCAGCTTTTGCTTGGAGCGACCACCTTGGCGGCGTTGCATGGCGATTGGCTCGAAGCGCACGTGGTAGCCGGCTTTGGCAAAGGCCAAGGCGCTGGTGGTTGGCCAGGAAAATTGGTTTGGCAAGAGGTGAATATAATCAAGCAAAATTGAACGCCGAAAAGCCCGAAAGCCCGAAGTTAAATCTTGCATTTCCATGCCAGTCAAATACGAACCTAAGCCGTTCAAGGCGCTATTGCCCAACCAACGCAGCCAATTTTCTTGGCCTGCCCGCGAACGAGCGCCAATCACCATATCGTAAGCGCCGATATAGCTCAGCAGGCGTTCGATGTCGGCAGGGTTGTGCTGGCCATCGCCATCCATAATAATTACGATTTCGCCAGTTGCGGCGCGAACACCGGTTTTGACCCCAGCGCCGTTGCCAATGTTATAAGGACGGGTGATCACGCGTGCGCCAGCTTCGGTGGCAATTGCCACGGTGGCATCAGCAGAATGATCATCAACCACGATAATTTCAAGCTCAGGGTAGCGTGTGCGAACCTCGTGCACCACCCCGCCAATTGTTGCGGCTTCATTAAAGGCTGGAATCACAATGCTCACCGTCCAAGGAAACGGTGATGACGTTGTGGTTTGAGCACTTGCAAGCGTTGTGCGTTCCACAGTTGAACCTCCGGAGAGGCATTGTACCAGAAACTAGCCTAGCGCAAACGCGCTGCTTGCGGCCATAATTGCAGCGCATTTGCCACAATTGCTTGCAGTTGGCTGGTGCTCGCTCCCAAGCGCGCTTGCAACGACATGCCTTGTAATACACAAACGAAAAATTGGGCTAATTCTTCAGCATTCGTGGTGGCTGGCAACTCGCCCATTTGCACGCCCAACGCCACTAATTCGTTGATTTTGCCCATCCGTTGCTGGCAGCGCTCGACAATTGCTTGCTCAATTTCATATGAATCGTAGGTTGCTGAAATACTCGCTAGCACAAAACAGCCAGCTGGATAGGCTGCATCGCTGAAGGCTTCAGCCGCCCGTTGCAACAGGTGGCTCAGCATCGCTCTGGGCGAGCGTTGATCGCTTGGCATGGCGTAGACATAGGCTCCACGCGTGGCCAAATAATGGTCAATCGCCTCAAGGAAAAAGGCTTGCTTGCTACCAAAGGCTGCATACAAACTTGGCGGGTTAATCCCCAAGCAGCTCGTCAAATCAGCCATCGAGAGCGTTTCGTAGCCATGTTGCCAAAATTGGCGCATCGCACACTCCAAGGCATTGGTGCGGTCAAATTCGCGTGGCCGACCACGCCGTTGGGTGCTCGTATTTGAAAGTTCTTGCTCTGCCATCACATCCCCTTGCGTCGAGTATTTATTGCTATTATACTATTCTGTAATATTCACTACACAATTATTATACCGAATTTAGCAGCAAGGAGCAAGCTTATGCCGCGTTATCAAGCAGGCCAAACGATCGATCCACGGCATTTGATCAGCATTGCTGATCAACCTATTAGTATTCCCCACCAGCAGCAATTGACCCATCTACAATTTCGGCGTTTTGCAGGCTGCCCGATGTGCAATTTACACATTCGTTCATTTATTCAAGGCTATGCGGCCTTAGCTGAAGCTGGAATTCAAGAAGTTGCGGTCTTTCATTCATCGAAAACTGCCATGCTCGCCAGCCATGCAGCGGCACCCTTTGCACTGATTGCCGACCCCACCAAAAAACTCTACGCAGCTTTTGGGGTCGATAGCTCAATTTGGGCGGTGCTGCACCCAAAATCGTGGTTGCCAGCACTCAAAGGCCTGTTCAAGCATGGAGCAGGCATGCCCGAAAAAGGCCAAGACCCGCTGGGCTTGCCCGCCGATTTTCTGATTGCTCCCGATGGCACCATTGTGGCCTGCAAATATGGAGTGCATGGCTACGATCAATGGTCGCTGAGCGAGGTCTTGCAATTAGCTCAGCATTATCAACAACGCAGCGTGGGTCACTAAAACAAGCAACCGCCATTGATCTTAAGCAAATCAAGGGCGGCTGAGCGTACAATAAAGTTATTTGTCTAAGTAGGGTGAGCCAACTGCCAAGTAGCTGTAGCCGCGTTCGACCAATTCATCGTAGTCGGGAATCATCCGGCGGCCATCGATGATCAAGTATGGCGCTGGCACGGTGCTTTCAATTGTGCTCGAAAGCCCGCGGAACTCTTCCCAGTCGGTCGAGATAAACAGAATATCGCTCCCTTCGAGGGCAGCCTTAGCCGATGAGTGATAGGTAATGCGCTCGAACAAGTGGTTGTGTTCGGCGTTGAAGAAACGTTTGGCTTCTTCTTCGGCCATTGGGTCGTAGGCCCGAATTTCCTTGACCCCACGGCCAAGCAAGCTTTCGACAACCTTCAAGGCCGAGGCATCGCGCATGTCATTGGTGCGTTGCTTGAACGATAAGCCGAGCAACGCCACAACTTTGTTGTTGAACTTCACGCCAGCTTCTGCCGCAGCCCGATCGATCAAATAGGTCTTTTGATATTCGTTGATTTCATAGACCGATTCGAGCAAATCGGTGCTTTGGTTGCGGCTCTTGAGCTGATAGATCAGCGATTGAATATCTTTGCCAAAACACGAGCCACCAGCGCCGTTGGACACAAACGAACCCCATTTGCTAATGCGGGTATCGGCAGTTACGCCGCGCTTGAGGTCTTCCATGCGCACGTTTGGCACCGATTCTGCCAAGCGTCCGCCAACCCCGTTCCAGAACGAAATGTAGGTCAGCAACAAGGTGTTGGCAACATACTTAATCGATTCGGCAGTTTCGGGCGTGGTTTCGATAAAGGCAATCCGCACGTGGTTGATAAATTGTGAGTAGATACGGCGCAAAATGCGGAAATCTTCCTCGGTATCGGCCCCAACCACCACCCGATCAGGATGGCGTGATTTTTCAACCGCGTTGCCTTCGGGCAAGAATTCGGGGTTTGAGGCAATGCCCACGTTTGGCACATTATGGCTTTTCAATATTTGCTCAAGTTGGCGGCCAGTGCCAACGGGCACGGTGCTCTTGTTGATAATCACCACGCGGCGTTGATCTTCACGTTTGGCCAACAGCTTGGCCAAATGGTTAACCGCATCGAAGTAGTAGCTCAAATTCGAGGAGCCATCGCGATTAGGCGGGGTTGGCAAACACAAGAAAAAGGCATCGACCCCTTCGATTACTGGCTCAAGATCATCAATAAAATGCAGGGAACGATCGATATTTTCTTCGATAATGCTGGCTAAGCCTGGCTCATTGACATATTTTTCAATTTCTTCGCGCTTGGCGGTTTTGTAGGCCGCAATCCGCTTGGTATCAATATCATAGGCATAGACTTCGTGACCATATTCTGAGCAGACCGCAGCGTGGGGTAAGCCCACAAAGCCTGTTCCTGCAACGACGATCTTCATGCAAGCTCCTTCAGTAGGCCGCTTCGACGGTGGAAGCAACCCCAACCATTAATTAGCAACGGCACCGTCCCATGTTAACCAGCGAACAATGAACCAACATCCTCATTGATGGCTGCGCGCCCTCGCCGCACCAGACAACTGATTATCAGCCATGAATTTATGCATCATAGCCAACATGCTGCATTTGTGCAACAGGACTATTCGACCATTCCGGCCTGACGCTGAAGGCGTAGCGCCAAGCGTTCGCGCAACTCACCCAAGCGTTGTTGATAGCTCGGCTCAGTAATCACATCAGTCCACATAATCAGGGCATCTTCACCGTTGTCGGTGTAGTAGCGCACCCGCGTGCCGCTTGGCTCGAAGCCATATTTCAAATACAAGCGTTGCGCCGATTCATTCGAGATCCGCACTTCCAAGGTCAAGCGGGTTGCACCCATATCAACACCTTGGTCGATCAAGCCATTGAGCAAAAGTTCGCCGAGGCCTTGACCGCGCTGCGAAGGCGTTACGGCAATCGTTGTGATATGGCCTTCGTCGACCATCAGCCACAAGCCAGCATAACCAACCAAGGGATAGGGGCTGACTGGCTGCGGTTTGGTAAACACCGATGGCAGCAACGTTTGGAGCAACGAACGCCGTGGCACATAGGGCATAATTGGCTCATCTGGCGGCAACGTCGGGCTTGATCGCGCCACAATATAGCGGCTGGTCGCTGGCGAGCTTAATTCGCGGCGATAGGTATTGGCCGACCATGGCGCAGAAAAACTTTGGCGCTCAATTTCTTGCACACGCGGAATATCATCCTCGTGCATTGCCTTTAGGAAGTAATACATTGCAGCCTTCTATGCTGATGAATGCTTATTTAATTGCTTTAACTGATGCTGGGTCGAGAATCAATTGCGAGCCATGGCGGCCTTCTAAGCCAAATTGCCCGCCAGTTTGGAAAGTTCCAGTTACTTCAACCAAGCCCCAAACAAAGCCATTGCCTGGCCCGACGTTGAGTTGGCTCGAAAGATCAGGTGGAAAACCTTCCATCGAAATTGGCGTGCCCATTGGCTGCGGATTAACCCCGCTGGCAATATCAGCCCCAAGCGGCTTTTCGGTGCGCACCCCAGTTACCAACAAGCCAGAACTGGCTTGGGTCCAGTAATACATCCCGCGCGTAGTCACTGTTTGGCCGTTGTAGGCGGCGGGATTTTTCTCAAGCTCATAAATTGAAACTTGATTGGGTTGTGCTTCGGTCGGCGCTGGATATTCAACCCGCTCAACTTGCTCAATCGCTTCAGCAGATTGCACGACCAAGCGGCTGGTATAGCTGCCATCTGGGCCAAACGAGCCAGTTTCAAACTTGCCCTTGACCCGCACTGCGCCATAAATGCTATCGATTGGGCGGTGTAAATCGGCGCTAGCCTCAGCAGGAAAATTCTCAAGCCAGACCAACGTATCGACTGGCTGGGCATCGGTGCCATCATTGCGGGTCGAAACCCCCTTCGCCAACACCGAGAGGCCAGGATTGCCCGGCTTCCACAGGTAAACACCTTCGACCGTCACATCTTGACCGTTATAATTTGCCGGATTTCCGGTAAGATCGTAAATTGTCAGGCTGCCACAACCTGTTAACACGACTAAGAGCAATAAACAACAACTTCGCCAGATGCCAGAGCGCATCGCAACCTCCAACTATGATCATGGTTCGGCGTGCGATTATAGCAGATCGTCTGGGTCGTTGCCATAATACCTGCAAATTTAGCTCATTATGCTACAATAGAACCATGGCTTTTCCAGCCTTTTCATGATTTATTGTCTCCTCACTTCCACAAGTGGGGTATTGCATACGCTGGGTACTCAACAGGAGAGTGGTTGCGATGTGTACCCTTCACCTTTCAGCATGCGCTCAAATATTGCCTGTTCGGAGGTATCCAGCAAGGAATATCTGTGTTTTTGACTATGACTACACCACATACAATTGCAATTGATGGCCCGGCAGCGTCGGGGAAAAGTACGCTCGGTAAGTTGTTAGCAGACCATTTTGGCTATATCTATTTTGATACAGGGGTGCTCTATCGGGCATTGACCTATGTGGCCCTTGAACAAGCTGTTGATCTCGCGAACGCCGCCGCTCTCGCCAAACTCGCCCAAACGAGCAATTTTGAAATACTCGCGCCAAGTGTCGCCGATGGTCGCCAATACACGGTGCTGGCCAATGGCAACGACATTACCTGGCCATTACGCGCCGCCAATGTCGAACGTAATGTCTCGCAAGTTGCCGCTCATCCTGCGGTGCGCGAAGCCTTGCGCGATACTCAACGCCAAATCGGCAAAGCTGGCCATGTCGTGATGGCTGGTCGCGATATTGGGGCGGTGATTATGCCCGATGCCCAATTAAAAATCTATCTTGATGCCTCGGTTGAAGAACGTGCTCAACGCCGCGCCCAAGAACTCAATGCTCGTGGTCGCGCAATTAGCTATAGCGAAGTCTTGGACGACTTGACCCGCCGCGATGCAATCGATGCAGCTAACACCTTCTTAGCCGCCGATGCAATCACCATCAGCACCGATGGCCGCTCGCCGGAAGATGTCTTTCAAGCAATCGTTAATCTTATGGGCGTTGAAGCCCAAGCTTAAGCAGCAAATCAACGGCGTGGAGTTACATCCACGCTGTTTTTGTTTAAACATTGTTACAATCGCCCAGCGCAGCCGCAGCAATTGGCGCTTGACGATTGGCTGATAAACAAAATACTATAGCACTAGGCTTGAGTCCAACACCCGGCTAGCCAAACCCTAGCTGCCATTCAACCAGCAGCGCAATTCTTTGGCTGAGCAAACGATGGCCCACGTTGCAGTTTGGATACCTACAAGCCAATGGCGGCACGAATGTCAGCCAACTCAGCTATGAATAGGATGGGATGCTATGCCAACCACCGTGCCTCAAATCAGCTTCAATATCAACCTGCAATCTGATGAACGTGTCAAGCTGATCGCCTATCGCCATTGGCTGGTTTTGGCGCGCAACCTTTCAATTTGGTTCACGTTTTGGTTTTTTTGTACCATTATTTTCTTGTGGCGGGTCTCGCTCGTTGGCATCGATACCTTGAATACGGTGCTGTTTGGCGCTGGCACGATCTTTTTCTTCGCCATGATTTATAGCTATTTCGATTGGCGCAACGATGCCCTGGTCGTAACCAACCAGCGCGTTATTTCCTACAACTCGCGCTTTTTGATTAGCGTCCAGCGCAACGAGCTGTATGTGCGCGAAATCGAAGACGTAAAAACTGTCACCGAATCGGTATTTTCCCGCTATTTTGATTATGGCGAAATTGAAGTCCAAACTGCCAGCCGTTTGCGCAACATTGCCTTTCGTGGGATCGTCAATCCTACATTGGTTCGCGATACGATTCTCGAATTCGTTGAGCCAGTTAAAGAAGAAGAACAAGTTGGGCGGGTTGAGCAAATTGTCAGAGCCAAAGTGCTCAAGCAAGGCGTTCTACCAAGTCTGCCGCCATTAAGCGATTTTATTCCACCAGAACAAACTGGCCGTACACTTTTGGGCATTATTCCACCAAGCCCCGAAGTGCGCGGCAATTCGATTATCTGGCGCAAACATTGGCTGTTTTTATTCGTCGAAGCTGCCAACCCAATTTTGCTGTTTTTGATTTTGAATTTGTCGTGGTCGCTGTTAATCGGCAACGATTTTATTCGCTCTGGTGGTTCGTTGCTCATTCTGGCTGTACTCGATCTGTTTTGTATTGCTTGGCTGATTTACGAGGTCATCGATTGGCGCAACGATGAATATATTGTTACGCCAGTTAATATTATTGATATTGAGCGCAAGCCGTTGGGCCGCGAAACCAAACGCGAAACAACCTGGGACAAAATCCAGAATATTTCGCTCAATCAAGAAAATTTATGGGCACGGATTTTGAAGTACGGCGATGTCGAGCTGTTTACCGCTGGTCAAAACGAAAATTTCACCTTTCGCGGCGTAGCAGCACCCGATAGCGTGCTGGCGGTCATTTCCGATTATCGCGACCAATTTGAGCAACGTGCCCGCGACCGTGATTTTGATAGTACCTTGATGCTGTTGCAGCATTATCACAAGCTCCAACGTGAGGAGCTGCAAGTGTTGTTTGATGATCATCGAACCCATATCGAATCCAAATTGCCGCCCCCTGAGCAATTGGAAACCGGAAACTAAGATCAACGCAGTGGGAGTCAGAATCTGTTGTGCGAAGGAGTTCTCATGGCGCATTCAGCCCGGTGGCGTGGGTGGATTTGGCTTGGCTTAGCCCTAGCCTATCTGCTTTGGCCAAGCTCAAGTTATGCCCAAAATGCCAATCCCATTAGTATTACCATCGATCAAGTTGGCTTCGATGCCCAAGGGCATGTGCTCAATAATGGCTGGTATCCGGTTATCACGACAATCGAAAATACTGGGGCTGATATTCAAGCCCAAGTGGTGGTTGAAACTGGATTTGGCCAAGCAGATTTGCTGCAAACTGTCGATTTGCCTGGTGGAGCACGCAAACAAGTCCGCTTGTTGATGCGCGCCAATCTCAACCAAAGCGTCGTAACCATCAAAGTGCTCGATCAGCAAGGCAAGCAACTTGCGCTCAATCGTAGCAATATACGGGTTCACGATAGCGCAGAGGTCTTGGTTGGGGTGTTTGGCGGGCCAGCCTCAAGTTTGGCGGGCGCTGCGATTCCAGGCCGATTAACCACGATTATGCTGCTCGATCCAGCTCAGCTGCCAAGCAACGATGGTGAGCTGTTTAACTTTGGCGCGATTGTCTTACAAGATGTGCAGCCAACTGCCGAGCAAGCAGCAGCCTTAGAACGCTGGGTTGCAACTGGAGGCACCTTGATCGTCAGCGGCGGCCCGAATGTCGCCGAATTGCCCAAAGCATTAGCCGCACTCTTGCCTGGCAGCAGTCGCAGCAGTAATACTTCAGCAGTTTTGACCAGCCTCAATAAACAGACAGTCCCCCAATTTGCCCAAGTCGAACTGAAGGTCAATCAACTTACGCCCAATGCCGAGGCAATACCTTTAGGCCTTGGCGCGAATAACGAGCCGTTGCTGCTCAGTCGCAAGCTTGGCACGGGTCATGTGCTGCTCACCGCCTTCAACCCAAGCGATTTACCAGCCGAAATTAACGATCGCCGCGTGTGGCCGGTAATTCTCCAACCGCAACTCTATCGTGATTGGAACGTGGCGCTCTCGCCATGGTCAATGCAAATTAGAGGTAGCGACCAAAACTTGCCTTCAATTTTCACCTTCATGGGTATTTTGTTTGGCTACATTTTGCTGATTGGGCCAATTAACTACTTCGTTTTGCGGCGCTTAGATCGGCGCGAATGGGCGTGGTTTACGATTCCCTTGATTGTGGTTGGCTTTGTCGGGATTATGTATTTGGCTGGTGGCGATTTGCGCACTGGCAATATCAACGTCACGACAATCAATGTTGTCGATAGCCAACTTGGCGCGCAGCAAGGCAGGGTTAGTGTTAATTATGGCTTCAATGCTGGGCGACGGGGCGCATGGAACGGCAGTATCGATTCGAACTTAACTGCTGGCAATCAATCGGCGCAAGCGTTTGGCGATAATGGCTCGGGAACGATCGAGCAAACCAGCGATAACCGCACACTCCTGCCAAACTGGCAAAGCAACATTGGCGATATGCAAACCCTCGCGGCGATTGGCTCAGTCACTGTGCCCTATAATTTTGAGATTAAAGTTGCCAAACCTAACTCATGGGAAGGCGCGACCATTACCAATCGCAGCCAACGTAAAGTTGAGTATGCGGTAGTCTTCGCTGGCGAGGATAGCATTATCTTACCAACGCTTGAGCCTGGTGCTTCGGTAACGATCGATAATAGCCTCAATCGCACAAACCAAAGCAGCCCATATCTTGCTAGCAATCAACAACTCAATCAAGCATTAGAATTGCTCTGGACCGCAGGTAACGAGCGCACCAATTTCAATGGTTTGCCCAAAAATTCGCTCTATACCGCGCCGCATATCACGGTGCTCGATAGCGAAGTTTTGCACGAAATTATGGTCGATGGCCTAGCCGCACCCCAAAAAAGTAGCAATATCTACAATTTATATGTTGATTTGGAGCAACGCTGATGGAATTGATCGTTGAAACTCACAATTTAACCCAGCGTTTTGGCACGCATGTCGCGCTCAATCAGGTCAATTTGAGCATTCCCAAAGGCGCGGTCTATGGTTTTATCGGGCCAAACGGCGCTGGCAAAACCACGACGATGCGCATTTTGACCACCTTGCTCCAACCAACCGCTGGTGAAGCTTTGGTTAATGGCATTTCGGTGCGCCAAAACCCCGATGCGGTGCGCAAATTAATTGGCTTTATGCCCGATTATTTTGGAGTCTACGATAGCATGCGGGTCTGGGAATATCTCGATTTCTTCGCTCACGTGTATGGTATCAAACAGCCCCGCCGCACGAGCCTGATTCAGGAACTCTTGCAATTGGTCGATTTGACCGAAAAACACGATAGCTATGTAATGAATTTAAGCCGTGGGATGAAACAGCGCTTGAGTTTGGCTCGCACCATGGCCCACGACCCAAGCTTATTAATCCTCGATGAACCGGCCAGCGGGCTTGATCCGCGGGCACGGATCGAGCTACGCGAATTGCTACGCGAATTAAGCCGCATGGGCAAAACAATTATGGTAAGCTCACACATTTTGTCGGAGCTAGCCGAAATGTGTAGCCATATTGGCATTATCGAGCGCGGCACGCTCTTGGCAAGTGGCCCAGTTAACGAAATTATGCAAGACTTACGGCCTCACAAGCTGATTGAAATTCAAGTTGTTGAGCGGGCGATGGCCGCCTTGCAGCTGCTCAAACAAATTCCAGCAATCAACGATGTCAATTTAATTAACGAGCTTGCCGATGACCAAGTGGGTGGCAAATTGGCCATCAATTTTAGCGGCACAAGCGACGAGAGCAGCAGCATTTTGAGCAACCTGATTGGCCAAGGCTTTCGGGTCAATCACTTTGCCGAACGCCAATCCGACCTTGAAGAAGTCTTTTTGCATGTGACGCAAGGAGTGGTGGCATGAAGGCAATTTTGCAAAAGGAATTTCGCTCGTATCTGCGCGGCAATCGGGCCTTTACCATGCTCAGCATCTACTTATTCATTTTAAGTGGTTTGTGTGTGCTGATTTATGCTGGCTACAACGACAGTGGGTTTGCTGATCGCAGTGATATTGGGCTATCGTTGTATGTTTCTTCAGCAGTGGTCGCCTTATTTCAACTGACTTTTTTTGCACCATCGTTGAATGCTTCATCATTGGGCAGCGAACGCGATCGCCAAACCATCGATGTGCTGATGGTAACGCCGGTGCGCCGCTACCAAATCGTTTTGGGCAAGCTGATTGCGCCATGTTTATTTCTGTTTCTGCTCAGTCTCGCCACCTTGCCGATTGGCGCAATGGCCTTGCTGATTGGCGGGATTGAAATTCGCGATTTGCTGATTGCCTTGGCGATTCAGGTCGTGACAGTTTTGGGCTATGGTACAGTCGGCATTTGGGGAGCTTCGTGGGCCAAAACCAGTCGTGGCGCAATGCTGGCCACCTTAGGCTTAGCGCTGGTCATGGCCGTTGGCTTGCCATTGCTAGCACTTTTGGTTTTGGCAATCCTTTCAAACGATGAAGCGCTGTTTAAGTCGATTATGAACAATGGTTTTCTCCGTAACTTGGGCGTGGTTGTTTTATCGTTTAGCCCGTTTTTCAGCCTCGTCATGTGGATTCAAAGCATTAGCGAGGGCAATGCTACCCTCTGGACATTAGATCTCCAAGGTCAGCTAGGTGGTGGCGTGATTTTACAGCCTTGGGTTATCTCAGTGCTGATTTGGCTGGTGCTGATTCCATTCTTAATTTGGCGCAGCTCGAAGCAATTGCAAAAGTCGGTTGCCCGTTCAAGCGGTGGCTAAAGACTGAGTTCCCTCACCCCAGCCCCCTCTCTTTCAAGGGTAGGTTTTTAAAGCGTGGTGGTCAAACATTCCCTCACCCCCCATCCCCCGCTCCCACGAAAACGCGGGTGAGGGGAAGCACCTGTTTGTACCGACACATTACACCAGAACCACACCATGAAAAGCCCCTCGCCCGTGCGCGGGAGAGGGGTTGGGGTGAGGGAACGCTTAAGCATATTGCTCAGCGCACAGCTTTCGCGGTACAATTCAGCCAACCGCTGAATCCAAGGAGGCTTGTATCGCTACGCTTGTTGTCATCGAAGACCAACCAGATACGCTGTTAATTATTCGCAGTACCTTGCATCAACAAGGCCATCAACTGCATTTCTTCCCCAATGGCCGCATTGCCACTGCCCAAGCAATTCAGGCCTTGCAACCAGCACTCATTTTGCTCGATGTCCAGTTGCCAGATCAATCGGGCTTTGATTTGATTGGCTCGCTGCGTTCAATTGCTCCCTGCATTGCCTTGACAGGATTTAGTGATATGAGCATTGTTGAACGTGCCAAAGCACTTGGCTTTTTTGGCTTTTTGGGTAAGCCAATTCGTCCAGCCTATTTTCCTCAACAAATTGCCCGTTTGCTTGCTGGCGAAGCAGTTTGGGAGCAAAGTTGGCTCAGCGACATCCCAATGCCAATTTTCAGCTAAATAGCAGCAGAATCGGCTGCAATTCGGCCCGCTGTTGCTCGCTAACCATACTCATCGCCGAACGCAGCCACAATTTGCCCTCTGGGCTTTCATAGTGCAGCCAAAACTTCCATAAACCAGCGATCAACTCCAGTAATTGATCGTGGGCATAAATCGAAGCCCACTGCAAACAGCCCCGAATCGTCGTATAGCTATCACGCAAGAGCGAAAGATCATTCATTGGCGTAAGCAATTCGCCATGATCTTTAGCGCGTTCAATTGTTTGTTCCCACTGTTGCAATACCTGCTTAATCTCGTTAGCCCAATATTGGCTAAATTCGAGCATCAGCTGGTGATAAACATCGCGTTCTAGCGCAACTTGGCGTGCATACAAACGTGTGACCAGCGGCATACTAAACCGCGTTTCACCACGACTATCAACGCTGCCTTCTAAGCACGAAGCATCGACCAAGCTGCTCGCCACCCGCCAATTGACTTTAAAGGCTTTAGTGGCTTGGGCTAGGCTAAAATGATGTTCAAACAGTGCCAAGCGTAGGCATGCAGCCTGCACATCATCACTCAATAACGAAAAGCTATATTCGACCATTTGGCGCAAGGTGCGATGCGGCGCTGAGCCATTGGCCAACGATTCAATGTCGAGCATCTCCACATTGGTCATGGCCAAAATATCGCTGGCCGAGACTAATAATAATTGCGAGGCAGCAATTTCAATGGCCAATGGATGGCCAGCCAAGCGCTGGACAATTTGCTCGGTTTGGCGGCGTTCAACCTGGCGATTCAAATCGCGAGCACGTTGCTCAAACAGCAAAATTCCTTCCTCAAGGCTCAAAGCTGGCACCGGAAACCGCCGCTCGCCGTTGATACTTAAAGCAATTTGGGTGGTGGTAATGATTGAAACATTGCCAAAATTCAACAGCGGCAACAACATTTCAGCAATCGAGCGAATATGTTCGCAATTATCAATAATTAGCACTGTGCGTCGATTGGATTGCTGAATATAACTGGCGAGATCGGCTTTCGGGTCGCCCAGCCAGCGATTGAGCAAGGCCTGCCAGCTATCGTGCACCGTATATTCATTGCGCAAATCAACAAAAACCACTTCTTGGGCAAAGCCAGCATTGGCGATATAGCTGGCCAAGGCAATTGCCAAGCGAGTTTTGCCAATGCCACCGATGCCATGCAAGGTCACCAGCCGATAATCGCGGCAAAGCTCAAGCAACTCTTGCAGCACAGCTTGGCGGCCAACCAACGGAGTTAGCGGAATCGGCAGACCGATAATTGTGGTAGGCCGCAGGCTCGGCAGATGATCTAAGAGATGGCGTAATTGCTCGTAGAAGCGGCCACGTTTGGCATAGTAGGTGCTATCGGCCATATTAAGATTTGCAGCTTTTTGACTTTCTGTGGTATAACGATTGACCTGCTGTTCAAAGAAGGCAAGTGCATCAACATCGTGGCTCATGCCATCGCGCAAGGTTTGCACAACCACCTGACGACCACCATGATTATCGACCCATTGCTGCAACGATTGTGATAATATCTCGCCGCGGAGTAATTGGCGAAGCATTTTATTTGGCCAAGGATGTGGCATGGAACAGCCCTCTGGTCTAACCTACGACCCACCAGCCAGCCAACTGCTCTCCTTGCAGCAGGCGGCGGCCTATACCCGTGAATATTACCCAGCCCAGTCGCTAACCGAAGGCAGTTTGCGCGTTTACCTTAATAAAGGTAAAATCCGTGGCATCAAACTTGATCGCTATTGGTATACAACTGCTGCCGAGCTTGATCGCTATCTTTCTCAACCAGCATCAACCCCGAACGAACCACAACCGCCAGTTACGGATTCGTAATTTCTCCAAGGTTCTCCAGCAAAACTCTAGATACAATCAAGAGCAAAGCCGCATTTGCAGCGCTTGATTGTATGCTATCGTAGCACTATCGACTGCTAACGCAATCCATAACTTAATAACCAACCGAACCAGTGCGAATAGGGCATTGCTGAGCATCATTATAGCCGACGATTGGTTTTCAACGAACAGCATGTGCTAGGCAAGCAGCCAGATTCAAGCGTCGTCGCGCTCAATCGGTCACCCCTAGGAGGTCTCATGGTCGCCAGCCGTGCGCTCTGTAGCTGTAGAGGGCTACATTGCCACCCATTGCAAACCCACAGTAGCCGCTGTAACAATGTTACACCAGCTACCATCAGTCTATCATTAACGCTTGTGGGAGAGAAGAACAATGGAGTAGGTTGGAAGAATGCCAATAGTCCGCTTGTGGGAGCTTAGATACTGTATCGAGGAAGAATAAACCAGGCAGGCCGCCGTGAGAAGCAGCCTGCCTGTTATAATTTAATGGCCAAGCAAGCGCTGCACTCGTTGCTCAAACGCCGCTTCGCTCATCGCCCCAATCCATCGGTCAACCTCTTGACCATGCTGAAATACCACCATCGTTGGTAAACCACGCACGCCTAAACGGCTCGCATATTGCACATCTTCATCAGTATTAATTTTGGCCACCACGATTTCGCCAGCATAACGTTGAGCTAGTTTGGCCAAAATCGGCGCAATCACCCGACAATGTACACACCACGGTGCCCAAAAATCCACAATCACCGGCGCTGCCGATTGCAAAACGTCGGCTTCAAAGCTGGCATCAGTAATATGAACTGGTTGATCGATCACGGTTGGCATGAATCTGTTCCTCCACTTGACAGCTATTGCATGATTACCCTAGCTTGTTAGGAGTCTACAAGTTCAAGTTAACTGGAAGTCAAGCAGCAATTTTCAGGGGTCGGCATATGCAACAACTCAGCATCAGTATGGTCGCCAAACAGGCTGGCATCAAAGCCTCAACCATTCGCTATTACGAAGAAATTAATCTCTTGCCGCCTGCTGCGCGCCAGAATGGGCGGCGATATTACGATCAGCAGATTTTCGAGCGCCTCGCTTTTATTCGCACCACCCAACGGCTGGGGTTTAGCCTGCATGAAATTCAATTGCTCTTTCAGCACGAGCAGCAACAGGCTCCGCTTGCTGGTTTATGGCGCAAAATGGCCAAACAGAAGTTGGCTGATCTTAGCCAATTGCTCGAACAGGCCAGCCATGTGCAGCAATTGTTGCAGCGCGGGCTGCGTTGCCGTTGCGCCACGCTTGAAACCTGTCTGCATTGTGTGTTACAACATTGCCAAGATTAAGTGAAACCTTTTGATACTATGTCTACGTAATTGCCAAGATTAAGTGAAACCTTTTGATACTATGTCTACGTATAAGGCGATAATAATTCGATAACCTAGGAGGATGTGCATGTTCCGTAAATTGCTCGCCAGTGTTGGTATTGGCAATGCTCGTATCGAAACTCATCTCCACAACAATACAACTGCGCCTGGTGGCACAATTGCCGGTGAAGTGCATATTATCGGCGGCGATGTCGAACAAGATATTGAAGCGCTGTTTCTGTTTTTGGTCACGCGCTACACCCGCGAATACGACGACAACAAAATGACCCAAGATCATACGATTGGTCAATATCCGCTGACGCAGCGTTTTGTGCTGCAACCAGAGGCGCAGCAACGGATTCCATTTAGCATCAATTTGCCGCTCGATACGCCATTGACCATGGGTCATCAGCCAGTCTTTATTCGCACTGGCTTATCAATTAGCGGTGGGGTCGATGCCAGCGATGTTGATCAGCTGAACATTCAGCCACATCCATCGCAATCAACGATTATTCAGGCCATTCAACAAATTGGTTTCCAACTCTACACCGTGCACAACGAATACAATTCGCGCTGGCGCGGCCCGTATCCATTTGTGCAAGAGCTTGAGTTTAAGCCCTATGGCCACCAAAGTTTCCACATCGAAGAATTAGAAGTCGTGCTTGATCTGCAAGATTATGGGGTCGATGTCTATTTGGAAATCGACAAGCGCTTGCATGGCTTTGCCAAGTTGTTTGCCGATTTCGATCTCAATGAGCGTTATGCCAAGCTGACCTTCACCCACGCCGATATTCAGCGCCCAGATTTGGCGCATATCATCAGCCAAACGATTCAATCACGCATGCGCCATTAAATTCGAAATCCCTCACCCCCCTCTCCCACATGCGATGCGGGAGAGGGGCTTTTTTTATGGATGGTGAGGGAACTAGCCCAAAACATATTGGGATAGCGCAGTGTGCAGTAAATTGCGCACCATCTGGCCAAAATGGCGATTCAGATCGACTGGCAACAAGGCTAATTCTTTGGTGAGTGGCTGTGGTTGCCAGCCTTGGGTCACCAGCATCAACGCGGCTTTTTGAAATTCGGCCAAGACTGCTTTGGCCAAATCGCCACCAAGGCACCAAACCTCGAATTTTTGCAAGCCCTCAGGCGTTTCACGGTCGTGTAAATCAACCAACGAATACATATCGATATTCGTCCAGAGTGCGCCAGCCTTGGCTTGCTCCAACAAATGCCCACCATGAAACACAATTAAATCGCGAAAGCCCTCGCCGCCAGCAACAGAAAAAACCGCATCAAGCGCCGCCAGCTGTTCAGGATAGCGTTTGGCAAAATGTTCAAGCGCCAGTTCGATGCTACGCAAATAGGCGGGCAAAAGATAGGGCTTGCTGGCTTGCGCATATTCAACAATTCGATGGGCTAAATTTGCCAGCAGCACCTCGCGCAGCGCCGCCAAGGCCGCCATAATCGCTGGCAATTGGCTGGCCTCGAACGACGATTCAACCCCAATTGAGCTAATGCCTGGATAAATGGTTGCCAGATGCTCGCCATATTTTTTGGCATAAACTGCATGCATGCCGTGGCGTGGGCAGCCACCACGTTCAACGCCAGGCCCGCGAAAATGGGCACGAATTGGCGCAAAAAGACCATAGCTTGCTTGTAGTTGTTCGGCAATTTGCAAATCGTTCATTGTGGCAACCCCTTTCGACCATACACACTGCCAATACTATAGAGCATATTCGGCCAAGCTTTGGCGATTTTCAGGTTTCTCAGGCCAACTTCAGCGAGATGCTATGGTTTTTGCCAACCTCCAGCGCTATACTCGCACCAGATGTTTGGTTTTGGAGGAATAGATGATGCGCCGAACAAGTTTGGTTTTTTGCCTCTTAATTGTCACTCTCAGTTTGGTACAACAACGCCCGAGTTATGCTGCGTTTGCCGATGGCTTTGCCGATTCGGCCTTTCGCCAACGCTGGCAACGCGCCGATCAATCGGTTGCCGATGCTCAGACCAGTCGCTCGTGGGTTTGGGGCCAGCAAATTGGGCCACGCAGCTTTGAGCGCTATCAGGAATCGCCACAAAACAATCGCTTGACCCAGTATTTTGATAAAGCTCGCATGGAAATTAGCCAACCAGATGCCGACCGTAATAGCGAGTGGTTTGCCACCAATGGTTTGTTGGTGGTCGAGATGATCAGTGGTCATATGCAAACCGGCGATCAGCGCTTCGAGCCACGCACCGCAGCCAATGTGCCAATTGCAGGCGATCCCGATAGCCCCAGTCCAACCTACGCCAGCCTTGGGCCAATTGCCACAACCAATGGTTATAATCGCAGCGAAAATCGCCAAGGCCAACGCATTAGCAGCGTGCTGGCAGCCAATGGTCAAATTAGCGATGAGCCAAATCTGGCAACGCCCAATACCACAATTGCCCATTACGAAGCCGTAACTGGCCACAATGTGCCCAAAGTATTTGTCGATTTTCAGCAATCGCTGGGCGATGTAACCAATGTGTTAGGCACGTTTGGCTATCCCATCACCGAGGCCTATTGGATCGATACCCGAATCGGCGGCCAAACCCAACGGGTGCTGTTCCAAGCCTTCGAGCGCCGCGTGCTGACCTACAATCCCAATAATGCGGCCAATTGGCAAGTTGAAATGGGCAATGTGGGCAGCCATTATTATCGCTGGCGCTATGCCACGCCAATGCATTATTTTCAGGGGAGCGAGAACAAAGCCACTGTTTCGGAGGCGGGCACGATCGCGTTGAACACCGAAGGCTATCAAGGCGCACTCGTCGATAGCCAACCCAACGACCCAATTTTCCCGTACAAACGGATTGATCGCAGCAAAATCACCGCCTATCAAGCAAAAATTTATCGTTTGCTCAAGCTTGAAAATCGTTATGTCATGCTGACGATACTGCCAGAACTTGGTGGCCGTGTCTATCAATTGACCAACAAAGCTACTGGCCAAAACTTGCTCTATCAAAATCCGGTGATCAAAGCCAGCCATTTAGGTCAACGCGGTTGGTGGTTGGCAGCGGGTGGGATCGAATGGGCAGCGCCAACCGAGGAACATGGCTACCTTGAATCTGAGCCTTGGGATTATCGTTTGGAGCAAACTAACGATGCGGCGCGGGTGATCGTTTCAACCACCGAACGCCACACCGGAGTTCAAATTGAAATCACGGTTGAGCTAACCAACGATAGCCAAATCGTGAATATGCGTGGCAACTATCGCAACCCAACCGCTAGCCCGCAACCGTTTCAATTTTGGATGAATGCGATGATTGCACCTGGTGGCATCAACCATTTGCAACCAAGCCTCCATTTCGTTGTGCCAACCAAGCAGATGATTGTCCATGCCACCCAAGATTCGGCTTTGCCTGCACCACAACAAACCATTAGCTGGCCCACCTTCAACAATCGCGATCTTAGTCGCTATGCAACATGGAACGGCTACATTGGCCTGTTTGCTGCCGACAACCTCAGCGGCGGCTGGGCTGGCGTGTATGATCCGGCGCTCAACCAAGGCCTCATGCTGGTTGATCTTGACCCAAATTTACCTGGCATCAAAACCTTTGCCTTTGATGATCAATTTGATCGCAGCCTCTACACCATCGATGGCAGCGATTATGCAGAGCTATGGCATGGCGCTCAACGCACGTTCTGGGATTATCCAGCCTTGCCAGCAGGCCAAAGCCGTTCATTCGAGGCCCATTGGCTGCCCTTGCATGACCTTGGCGATCTCAGTGCGGGCAATCGCTTTGGCGCAGTTGGGCTGGATCGCAGCAGCACCGGCCATTTGGTCGTCGCAATTCAGCCAAGCCAAGCCTTCGCTGCCACCCCAATCAAGATTAGTAGCGAAGGCAAACTCCTCTGGCAAGGCACGCTTGATCTCAAGCCCCAACAGCCATTACGCATTGAACTAGAGCAACTTGTCTATCCCAATCGTCCAATTAGCGTTGAATGGGCTGGCCAAACCCAAGCATTAGTCACGCCATAAGCTTGTAACCGCGATTATGCCCTCACCCCCCAGCCCCCTCTCCCACGAAATCGCGGGCGAGGGGGAGCACCAATGTTCACCACAACTCATGCAAAAACCATGGCAGTAAAGCCCCTCGCCCGCGGGCAGGAGAGGGTTTGGGGTGAGGGCATGCCCTTTTGATTGTCAATCCAACGAATCTCCAATAGCCAAAAGCCAATAGCCAGCGTAATTAAGCTATTTTTGACAAACCAACACCCCTTCCGTATACTAGCGCTCAAATAAAATCTATTTAATCCGACTAAATTGATTTTATTCTACATAATCATCAAACTACAGCAAGCATATATGGAAGGATCGAGCAGCATGAGCGCAGCACAACTGCCAAAGGTCAGCGGCGAAGCCCTCAATCTCAGTAAATCGATGGAATTATTGGCCCAAGCAGAAGCAATTGTTCCTGGCACAACCCAATCGTTGATGAAACGGCCCGAACAATTTGCCTATGGTTCGTTTCCAGTCTTTATTGATCATGGCGCTGGCGCATTAGTGACCGACGTTGATGGCAACCAATATATCGACTACATCTGTGGTTTGGGCGCAACCACCTTGGGCCACAATCATCCAGCAGTTGTCGAAACGATTCGCAAGAATTTGGATAAAGGGCTGATTCATTCGCTGCCCACGGAAGTTGAGGTTCGCGCAACCCAAGCCTTGCTCGATATTATTCCCAACGCTGAAATGGCGCGTTTCTTCAAAACTGGCGCTGATGCAACCTCAGCAGCCGTGCGCTTGGCCCGCCACGTTACCAAACGCGAACGGATTATCACGGTTGGCTACAACGGTTGGCATGATCATTTTATGTATTACACGCCAGGCGTGCCCGCAGGCCTGAGCCAATATACCGAACAAGTATCGTTGATGGCTCCCCACGAAAAGCCCAACTTGATTGCCGCAATCAATAAACATGGCGATCAATTGGCCGCTGTTTTGCTCTCAATGCCCTACAAACACTGCTTGGACGCTGAGTATTTGAACGAAGTCAAGGCCGCATGTCATGCAGTTGGCGCATTATTTGTGCTCGACGAAGTGGTGACGGGCTTCCGATTGGCGCTCGGCGGCGCGCAAGAATTCTATGGCATTGATGCAGATTTCGTCTGTCTCTCGAAGGGTATCGCCGCAGGCATGCCACTTTCAGCGATTGCAGGCCCCAAAAAGTATCTCGAACGATTATCAGATTTGCAAGTCTCAACCACCTTTGGCGGCGAAATGCTTTCCTTGGAAGTCTGTTACGCAGTGATCAATGTTTATCGGAATACCAATTACTTTGCGCATGTTGCCCAGCTTGGCCAGCGTTTGCGCGAAGGCGTGAATGCCAAAGCCGAGGCGCTTGGGGTGGCGTTGCGGGTTTGTGGCTACGATGCAATTCCATTCTTCTCGTTTGCCCCTGATATGCCAACCCATGCTCGTTTGATGGAAGCACTGTTGGGTGCAATTGCCAAACATGGCGTGATTTTGCGCCGCGATGTTAACTTCTTGACCAGCGCCCACACAATCGAGCAAATCGACTTCACGGTCGAAGCGGTTGCCAAAGGCTTACAAGAGTTGCTTGATCGCGGCATCATCGAATCGACCAACGGCAAAGAACAAGCAGCAGGCTAGTTGATCCACGAAGCGCACGAAGCCGAGGATGAGAATAAATCGGAATATTCCTCAAAACAAATATTTGGGGGTGCAGGGGGCTGAAAACCCCCTGCGTTTCCCTCCAGCGGAGGGACGGAAGGGCGGAGAAATAAGAGCTTGACTAAATCCCCATCCCGCCGGTTACTTCTAGAATTTCGCCATTCACATAATTGGCCAAATTCGAAGCCAAAAAGACCATTGGCCCAGCAGCTTCTTCTGGCGTACCAGCCCGCCCCATCGGGTGAAACATGGTAATTCCAGCCATCAGATTTTCGGGCACGCCAAGTTTAATTTCCTGTTCGCCGCGCTGAATCGTTTCGCCCTGTTCTTTGGCAGCGGTCAAACGGGTTTCGATAAAGCCATAGCACACTGCATTAGTCTGAATATTAAAGCGGCCCCATTCCTTGGCCAAAGTTTTGGTTAAACCAACCACACCAGATTTGGCAGCTGAGTAATTGGCCTGGCCAGCATTGCCATACACGCCCGAAACCGAAGAAACATTGATAATTTTGCGTGCTTTGGCTGAGCCATGAGCCTTGATTTCGGCTTTGGCTGTATCACGCAAATAGGGAGCAGCGGCCCGAATCAGGCGAAATGGCGCTGATAAATGCACATCGAGCATCGCTTGCCATTGCGCATCATCCATCGTATGCAGCACGCCATCCCAGGTATAGCCAGCATTGTTGACCAAAATATCGAGGCCCCCAAAATGCTCCAACGTAGCAGCAATCGCTTGCGGCGCAAATTCGGCGCTGGTCACATCGCCAGCAAATGCCAGGGCTTGGCCACCAGCAGCCTTTAATTCTGCTGCCAATTGCTCCACTGGTGCAGCATCCAAATCGCACAATACCACCTGCGCACCATACTGGCTAAATAAACGGGCGGCTGCCGCGCCAATTCCACGGCCAGCTCCCGTAATCAATGCCACTTTTTCGGCCAATAACGCCATTGTCTACCTCCAAAAACAGCTAGTATCTGGCGATCATACAAGACCTTGGGATAAAATGCTATCCAAGCTGAATATTGCCCTTGGTATTACTCAGCAAGTTTGGATATAAGTGTAATGGTTCATTGGATTGGCAACCAATCACGTGCACTCACCCGCGGTCTCTCTCCCACTGGATGCAGGTTAGGGGGTGAGAGGAAATCGGTCGTTAACACGATGTACCAATATAGGTGAGCTATAGCAAAGGAGCAACAGTCATCGATTGGTTAAGCGGCTAAAAAACAATTCAGCCGCCCCAATTGGCGACTGAACGACTGCCCCACCAACCTAAAACGACGCTAGCCTACCAACGCGAAGACGTTCGTTGTTTTTGAAAACAATCGCGGCAATACACCGGACGGCCTTGCGTTGGCTTGAATGGCACAGTCGTGGTGCGACCACATTCAGCACAAACGGTATCGTACATTTCACGGGGAGCTTGGCCAGCAGCATCGCGCCGATTGCCACCACCAAAGCCAGAGCGACCACCACCAAAACTATCGCGCCCGCCATATTCGCGGCTGCGCTCCCGACCACCAAAACCACTATCTCGATCATAGCCTGAGCGACCACTTGGCTCGCTGCGTTGTTGTTTTTTGCTTTGACGACATTGAGTGCAGCGCCGTGGTTCGTTGGTAAAGCCTTTTTGTGCGTAAAACTCTTGTTCACCAGCAGTAAAAACGAAGTCATTCCCGCAATCGACACAGACGAGGGTTTTGTCGGTGAAACTCATAGGATTCCTTCCAAAAGGTAAGACCGGTTTTCGGGGTGAAAGGGTTTGGGTCAACGCAAAACTCAAGCGTGAAAGCCGATTGCGAGTGGGGCAGCAAAGCTCCATTTGAGGTCGCGACCAAAACATTCACTTGCGGCCAAGTATATCACAGCCAAAACGCATGGCAAGCCTCTTTTTTAGCCATTTCTAAGCCTTTAGAATGGGCTAAAAAGCCTATTCTACTGTTCAATTGACTAGTTCTGGAGCCAGCGATTTTTGCTATAATCAAGCAACACTCGCCACATTGTTCAAGCCGACAAAGGAGCTATCCATTGGCACGCACCGCCGACCCTCATCGCCGCCAAGCTATTCTCAGTGCCGCCCGGGAAGTGTTTATGCAGCAAGGCTACACCAAAGCCCGCATGCTCGACATTGCTGCCCGCGCTGAAATGGCCACGGGAACGCTCTATCTGTATTTTGATTCGAAGCAAACCTTGGCGATGGCGCTGGCCGATTCAGTTTTAGAGGGCTTAACTGAAGTCATTGTGCCGATCTTGGCGCTCGAATCAACCCCAACCATGATTCGCGAATGCGTCCAAACCGCAATTCGCTATTCACTGCAACACACCGATTTATTTCGCTTGCTGGGGCTGGAAGCTGGCTTGAACCTTGAGGCCGAGCAACAACAACCATCGCGCTTGCGTTTGCACGCGATTTTGGCCGAAGCGCTCGCTCAACGCATGCAGCAAGGCAGCATCTACCACTATCAACCACTGGCCTTAGCCGAAATTCTGGCCGGCTTAATCGAGTGGGTTGTAACCATGGCGATGCTGCGCGGCGAAAGCGATGTGAGCAACTACGAGCCAACCTTGTTGCAATTTATCGAGCAAGCCTTGTTGCCAGTCCAAAACCAACCTCAGCAAGCTACGACAAAGCCTGCGGTTTAGCCCATCAAGCAGCCTGAAAGTGCTACTGCACAAAAGTACGTAGGTGTGCTATCATAAGGGCCAACCACACCTCAGCCATTAGGTATACGAACCATGCGTGTATTCTTTACTCCAGCCACATGGCTGATGAAACGCCTAACGTATCCCCAAAAATTCGGTTTATTGAGTTTGGTTTTTGCCATTCCATTAACCTTTTTGCTGAGTGCAATATTAACTGATCTGCAACGTGAAATAAATTATACCCGCAGCGAATTAAATGGCACAACCTATTTGCAACCGTTGCGTGGCCTCATGCAATCGGTTGTCGAGCAACAATTATTGGCTGAACGCTATCTCGGTGGCGACCAAGCCTCATTAAGCCCACTCTTGCTCAAAAACGAGACGATTAGCCAACAACTTGAAGCATTTAAAGCCTTCGATGAGCAATATAAAGGCCGCTTTGATACCCAAACCCAAGTAACTGTGCTTTTCAATGAATGGGAACGGCTGCAAGCTCAATTGACCTTGCGCAGCGTGCCTGATAGTAATGCCGCCCACAATCGGGTATTGCAAGCGGTGCGCGCATGTATGCAGCGCATCGGCGATCAATCGGGCTTAATTCTCGATCCCAATATCGATAGTTACTACTTAATGAATGCGCTGATTGAAACCCTGCCAGCGCATCAAGCGGCAACTGCGAGCGTGGCCAGCGCCGGCGGCAATGCAATCGATCGCGGCACGATCAGCCCTGAGGAACGTAATACGCTCACGGTCGTCAATAGCCAATTGCAAGAAACTAACACCGAAATCAACTATAGTTTGGGCGTGGTATTTAACAATAACGAAGCCTTACGCCCAGTAATGGAAGAATCGGTGCGCAACTTTATTCAAGCCACCGAAGAACTCAGTTTCCAAATTCTGCTCCAAGTAGTTCGGGTTGAAACCCCAACCGTCGATCCAATAACGTTTCGCCAAGAAACCGAACGCACAATCGATAGTAGTTTTAAGCTTTGGGATGCTACCTCAACCCAGCTTGATGCGCTGCTCAATCAGCGGATTAGCCAAGCCCAAACTCGCCGCGCCTTCTTCATTAGCCTGATTGCCTTGTTGGTGTTGCTGGCAGTGTATCTCTTCCTTGGCTTCTACCGCGCGGTGATGGATACGGTGCGGGCCTTTCAACAAGCTGCTGGCAGTATGCTCACCTCGAATACGCTGAGCAACGTCAAGATTGATACTCGCGATGAATTAGGTCAAGTTGCGACTTCCTTCAATTCAATCGCCAGCGCCATGGTCGAATCGAGCAGCCAACGCCAAGCAATTGTAGACCACGCTGCCGAAGCGATTATTACCTACGATCAGCAGGGCATTATTCGCTCGGCCAATCGGGCTGCCGAACGCATTTTAGGCCGCAACGTCGATCAATTAAACATCGCCGAGGTGCTAGGGGTTGAATTGGCAAGCCTGCAGCAGCAAAGCGCAGCCGCTGAGTTTGATGTGCGCTTGCCCAACGGCGAAACCCAACCTGTCGAAATGGTGCTTGGCACGATGCAAACTGGCGAGCAACAACTCTGGATCGCCTTCCTGCGCGATATTCAGATTCGCCGCCGCACCGAGCAAGAACGCAATCAACTGCAAGCTGAAATGATTCGCGGCCACACGGCGATGCTGGCTCGCTTGAGTGCACCGTTAATTCCGCTGAGCGATACAGTGATGGTTATGCCATTGGTCGGGGCGCTTGATGGCGAGCGTTTGCAACAAATTACCAATAATCTGCTTGATGGCATTTCGAGCCAACGCGCGCGGGTTGCCCTGCTCGATATGACTGGCGTGCCAAATGTTGACCGCGAAGTTGCCAGCCGCTTGTTGCGGGCAGCCCAAGGCATTCGCTTGCTCGGCGCAAACCTCATTTTGACGGGCGTTCAGCCAGATGTAGCCCAAGCATTGATCAGCGTTGGCGGCAATCTCGATGATCTCCAAACCTACCCCACCTTGCAACAAGGCATTCGCACGGTGCTGCGCAACCACGCGTAACCTCAGCCATCCAACCCGCGTATCAGCAACGAACCTTTCTTAACGCCTTGCAAAGCGCTACAATACAGCTTGTCAGTTTAAGGAGATTAAGCTTATGCAACGCTTCTTCCGTAGTTTTCTCATCCTCATTATGCTCATCCTTGCCGCCTGTGGCGAGGAAGCCCAAGTACCTACGAGAACGAGCCAAACCAGTGGCCCAGTTGTAGGGGCAAATGATCTGCTGATTAGCATCACCTATAGCCCTGAAAAAACCAAATGGCTCGAAGAGCGCATCAGCACGTTCAACAACCAAAATGTGCAATCAAATGGCAAACGGATTGTCGTCCAAGGCACTGAGCTTTCCTCGGGCACGGCCCGCACTCAACTGCGCGCTGGCCAGCTGAAAACCACCATCTGGACTCCATCGGCCTCAACTTGGCTCGAAGTCTTGAAGAAAGAAAGCAATAATCCCAATATTGCCGAGCCAGATCCACAATCGTTGGTGTTAACGCCAGTCGTTATTTCGATGTGGAAACCAATGGCCGAAGCCATGGGCTACCCCGACAAAGAGGTTGGCTGGTCGGATATGCTAGCCTTGATTCAGGATTCCGAGGGCTGGGGCAAATTTGGCCAACAAGATTGGGGCCGCTTCTCGTGGGGCCACACCGACCCCGACATTAGCACGACCGCGCTTTCAACGGTGTTAGCCGAATTGTATGCAGCCAACAGTAAAACCAGCGATCTGACGGTTGAAGACATTAACCAAGAAAAAAGCCAACAATTTTTGCGCGATTTGGCGCAGGGCATCAAGCACTATGGCTCGAATACCTTGGTGTTCAGCCAAAACATGCAAAAATATGGCATGGCCTATATCTCGGCTTTCCCAATGGAAGAAATTACCCTGATTGACTTCAATAAGCAAGCGCCAAATGTGCCGTTGGTGGCAATTTATCCTAAAGAAGGTACGTTTATTCACGATAACCCATTTATTGTGATGAGCGATGCCAACGCCGACGAAAAAGCTGCGGCCAGCGTGTTCTACGATTTCTTGCTTACTCCCGACAGCCAAAATTTGGCGATGCAGCAAGGCTTTCGGCCAGCGAATGTTGATGTTGCATTGGCCTCGCCATTAACCCCGCAATTCGGCGTAGACCCCAATCAGCCACGCAATTCGTTGGCAACGCCACCAGCAGATGTGATTGTGGCCGCCAAAAACGCTTGGGCCAATAACCGCAAGCCAGCCAATATTATGTTAGTTGTTGATAGCTCTGGCTCGATGCGCGACGACGATAAGATGGATCAAGCCAAACTTGGCGTGGAAGTGTTTCTCAGTCGTTTGCCAAGCAAAGACAACGTCGGCATGATTGGCTTCTCATCAAGCCCAACGGTATTGGTGCCGCTCGCCACCCGCAGCGAAAATATGTCGAAGCTGCAAATGCAAACCCAAGGGCTGGTGCCCGATGGCAATACGTCGCTTTACGATGCGGTTGATCTCGCCCGTCAAGAGCTGGAAGCGCTCAAACAGCCCGACCGAATCAACGCGATTGTGGTCTTGAGCGATGGCGCTGATACCGCCAGCCAAATCTCAATCGATCAGATGTTGGGGAATTTTGGCGAATCGAGCATTCAAATTTTCCCAATTGCCTACGGCGCTGATGCAGAAAAAAGCATTTTGCAACAAATTGCCGATTTTTCACGCACCGAATTGGTCGAGGGCAGCACTGGCGATATTGATAAAATCTTCGAAAACCTCAGCCGCTACTTCTAAAAAACCAACAGCGCTGGCGTTATAAGCAACGCCAGCGCTGTTTTTAATGCCAACTAGTCGAGCTAGTAAATAAAGATAACGAAGATCAACGTAATCAGCAAGGCAGCGGCGAGTGCCGCAACCCCAAGCCAGCTGATAATGCGCGCCCAATCGCGGAAAACCCGCGATTCTTCTTCGCTAATGGTATTTTTGAAGCCTAGCAAGTGTAGAGTAAACAAATCGCGTGGCAATTCGCCTGGCTCCTCGACAATCACTGGCACGCTGGGAGTATCAGCATCGTTATCGGTATCATAGAGCTTGACCACATCGCCATCATCAAGCTGCTGGCCAAGCGCAAATTGCAACTTCGTAACTGGCACCATATGCACGATCAAGCGCGCCAGCACAATCCGCTTATCTTTGCTCACTTCGGCAATGGCTTTTTCGACCAAGCTATCGAGCTTAGGAATCAGCGCCCATTCTTTGGGAATGTTAGTCAGCATATAATTGCAAACTTCGACGGCCTCGGCCTGCAATAAACCCTCATCAACCTCGGGCAAATCGTCGTGAATGCTCCAGTTGAGCGGAATGCGCTGCCAGTTGAAGGCCTTGCGTTTGACAATCATGCCAATGCCTTGGCAATCGGGGCAGACCAAATAGCCTTTGCCTTTACAATCGCTACAGGTTTGGACTTCGTTTTCGACCACTTGGGTTGGGGTTTGAACCTTATTGCCATTGGCATCGGTGACATCAACCATCTTTTCAACGGTTTTGGTGATGGTGACGCGGCCATTGCCTTTACATTTTTGGCATAAGATATTGCCCTTGGTCGAACAACGGCCACATTGGCTGACCTGTTCTGAGCCTTTGATCCGATCGACCAAGCCTTCGGAAGCTACAAAATCGCTAAATTCTGGCAGCTTCACATCCCACACGCCCAATTCCATCTCGCCACTCATCGGCTGGCGTTCGCGGTCGGCCTCTTGTTTGATGAAGGCTTCGCCACGATGTTCATATAGCACATCGAGCTTGTAGTAATAGATATTTTGGCTTTGGATGCGATAGAAGGTGGCAAGGCGACCAAGATTGCGCCGCCGGAAGCGTTCGCCCATGCTCCAAGCTTCGAGCAAATTAACCAAATGCTCGGGCTGGCTCAAAATAGCGGCACGCCGATGGGCACGCTTGATAGGTTCCGATTTAAGCTGCGGGCCAAGGTATTCTTCGACGGCATTGGGTTCGAGACCTTCCGAACGGAAGGATGGGGAGAGATAGATCGAGTGGCGCTGCACAGAGACGCTCCCTTCACTGGTAGTCAAGGCAGGATGCTCCGAAAAAATCCGACGTAGTGCTGCGCTTGCCTCGGCTACTGTTTGATAGCGTTGAGCAGGATCGACCGCCAGCAATTTGGCAATAATTGGGTCGATGTCAGGCGAAAGACCAACTAACGTCGATATGGGTGGATACGGTTGAACATTCTGAGGGTCGGCATAATCAAGCGGTTCGGCCCACGGCAGACGGCCAGCCAACATCGCATACAAGATCAAACCAAGCCCAAAAATATCGGATTGAGCGTTGACTTCGCGTGCGCCGCGCAGATGCTCGGGCGAGAAATAGCCAGGCGTGCCCATCACCACGCGGTTGGTCGTGTTGCTATGGGCCTGTTCCCAACGGGCAATCCCAAAATCGCACAGCACAACCCGTTGCAGATCCTGATCAAACAGAATATTGCCAGGCGAAACATCGCGATGGACAATCCCTTGGCTATGCGCAAAATCCAAAGCCTCGCCAATTTGGTAAAAAACGTTGAGCGCAAGCTCGGGCGTTAGATGTTGCTGAGGCGCTGTTTCGAGCATGCGCTTTAACGAGCCGCCCATGAGTGCCGCCATCACCGTATAGGCAAACGGGCCTTGCATGCCATGATCATAAATTTCGATGATCTGCGGATGGCGCAGTTTGCTGGTAATTTCGGCTTCGCGCTGAAAACGCTCAACCAACTCTTCGGTATGATTGAGCAAAACTTTAATTGCCACTTGGCGCGGCAAGGCTCGATGTTGGCCGAGAAAAACTGCCGCAACTCCGCCTCGATCTAATTCGCGCTCAATCGTATAGTTGCCAAACGTTCGAGGTAGCACAATGCGGCTCCTGTTCAGCAGACAGCTTCAAAAACTCAATCCAAGCGCAGATTATAGCATAGCCGTCACACATGTGGGGGAGATGGGCGAAAGGATGAAGGATGAAACACCAAGTCAAAAGTCAAAAGGCAGAAAAGAACATAGAGCATAGAACAATCGAAAGGCAGAAGTCAAAAATCAAAAGTCAAAATGATCAGGCTATAGGCTTTGGGCTATGGGAACAATAATCAAAACAATCTGTGCAATCTGTGGCCAACGAAAAGGATGAAGGATGAGGGATGAAAGAGCAAAAATCAATAGCCCAAAGCCTCATTCCCCTTCGCGTTCTTCGCGTCCTTCGTGGTTTCTATCGCCAAAAGCCAAAAGCCAATAGCCGATAGCCTCATTCCCCTTCGTGGATCACTTATCGGTGCTGGTGGGCGTGGCCGTTACCGGAATCGGCGTGCCATTCGGATCGAGCCATTGACGGGTTTCGAGATTGAAGATTAAGTGCTGGGTCGGCGTGGTTTGGGTGGTGAGGTAGACCAATGGCCATGTCGCCGATTCGATCAGCAAAATGCCTTGCTTTTGCGGTGCAAGCACATCAACTGGCCGCATTTCGACATACGTCAGTTCACCACCATACCGTGAAAAGGTTATGCCTCCTTGCATCGGGTCTTCCCACAAGACCCCCGTATAGACTGTATACGATTCTTGGCGTTGCCAATCATTGACCACCCAGCAACTTTTTTTCCCCGCGACATAGATATCAGGGGCATCTTCCATCGAGTCACATCGACCCTCACTAAAGAGCGGCTCAGGGGTAAATGTGGCACCGGAGGCTAAAGCTGTAGCCCAACTCGCAGTCTCTGCATCCATGGTTGCGGCACTGGTTGGTAATACGCCGCCCGCTTCGACGGTTTGAAGATCAAAGGCTACTTCGGTTAGCGGGAAGTCGGCTGCTATCCCTGTTGCTTCCATAACTGCCAGCTGGGTTGTATGAACCTGAGTTGCCACTGCGCCAGCAGTAGCGGTGGTATCAGCGGGAGCAACGGCGCTTATAGATTGGCCACTACGCGGCTCGCTAGCTTGATTGTGGCCACAACTCAGCAGCAGCCCACTGATTAAAAGTGCGAGCAAAATCATACTGCGGAGGAATCCATGATGCACCATTTAAATCTCCTCATCTTCCATACAATGAATGTTTGTACAATTCGTGTCCTTTGTGGATCAGCATTTAACGCAGCGGCGCAGAGAGCGAAAGGATGAATTATGAGGAATGAGGGGTGAAGCCCAATAGCCTACAGCCTACAGCCTCATTCCCCTTCGCGTTCTTCGCGTCCTTCGTGGTTTCGGTTCTTCGTGCGTTTCGTGGATCACTTATCGGCGCTGGTGGGCGTGGCCGTTACCGGAATTGGCGTACCAGCACGATTGGCCCATTGGTAGGTTTCAAGATTAAACAACACTTCATATTGATCGCCCACCGAAATCACCAAATAGGGCGAGAGTTCCTGCACAATCGTTAATGCACTTGTGTTAGATGGGAGATAATAGCGATATACTAGCACGTCATTCTCAAAAACTTGTAGAAAACCATCATAAATGATCTCTGAAGATTTATCGCGAATACCATAGCCACGAACAATGAAATCCTTATTATTGGATTCCCCATGCCAACAATTCGTAATGAACATTGGTCGCCCGGGTTCATCGGTTGTGCATTCAAGGTGTTCAAACAACCGATATTCCCAGGTTGGCGAAGGAGTTACGGGTTCGAAAGTAGACATTGGAAGCATAGTACGATAGGGTTCAGCAAGGCTGGTTGCGGTCTCATCAGCAAAGCGTTGTTCTACCGCCAAATACTCAGCTTCTTTGGTTGCGCCTTCGACAACAGCAGTTTGATCAAGAATCGTCGCGGTTAGATTCGCGGTTGGGGTTGGCGATGTGGCAGTTATCATGGGCTGACTTTGGCTCAAGCGCGGATCAGGGATTTGGCTGGGGGCTGGCAAGGTTGTGCGGCCACAGGCAACCAACAACAGACTTCCAAACACAATACTATTTACGAAGATTCGGTACTTTTTCACCTACAACTCCCGCAACTCATCCAATTCAGGGCTATGCTAGCACGCAGCGAGCTGAGCGCACAATGAACGAGTGCTGATAGTAAGCTGAGAAGGCAGAGAAAGGATGAAGGATGAAGGATGAGGGATGAAGGCAAAGGACAGAAAAGAACATAGAACAGAGAGCATAGAACATTCAAAAATCGAAAATTTAACGCAGAGGCGCAGAGAAGTGAAGGCTATTGGCTGGAGGCTATGGGCTATGGGAAGCATAATCCTAAAAATCTGTGCCAATCTGTGGCAAAAAAATAATCATCATTCGGGCAATTCGTGTAATTCGTGGCTAAAAGAAACTCAATCTGTGTCAATTTGTGGCCAAAAAATAATCATCATTCGTGTTCTTCGCGTCCTTCGCGGTTTCTATAGCCAATAGCCTCCAGCCTATAGCCAAATTACACTTCGTGCGCTTCGTGGATCACTATTTTCCCATCCCCAAGTACAATACACATTTAAAATCAGCTATTGAACCGAGTCGCAAACTGCGGCATATCGGCTAGAATAGCCATGGCTTAGCACGAAAGATTGGATTATGCCTGAATTTGCCTATAACATTCGTCAATATTACCCCCAACAACGCGCTGAATTGTTGCAGGTTATCGCTCAAATTGAAACCTATCCCAACGCCGCCGAACGGGTCTTGACCAAGGCCAACCTGATTATGCTGCATTGCGATCAGGTTGATCCGCATACGGCGATGATTGTGAAGCAAGAGTTATTGGCGCTTGACGGCGATGCCTTGGTTAGCCCGCACGTCTATTTAGGCCAAAGCAGCAACCCAACCAAGCTGCTGGCGTGGGCGAATGAGCGTTCGTGGCGGGCCTTATGCGCCAAATTCCAAGCGATTCCGTTGCCAGCGCTACAGGCCTTGGCCCAACAAATTGGCGCATTGCTTGTGCATAATCAAGCCCGTGGCAGCCTCAAACTTGGCTCAACTCAATGGCATTGGGGCCAAAAAACCTTGGTGATGGGTATTGTCAATGTCACGCCCGATTCATTTTCGAATGATGGGTTGCTTGAAGCAGGCCAAAGCCAGATTCAGCAGCAAGCACTTGATTTTGCCGCTGCTGGAGCCGATATGTTGGATATTGGCGGCGAATCAACGCGGCCAGGAGCCAGCATCGTCAGCATTGAGCAAGAAATTGCGCGAGTTGTGCCAGCAATTCAGGCGATTCGCCAAGTGTGCCAGCTGCCAATTTCAATTGATAGCTACAAAGCAGAGGTTGTGGCGGCGGCGCTGGCGGCTGGCGCGAACGTCGTCAACGATATTTGGGGCTTGCGGCAGGCTGATGGCAGTTGGAATACAGCTTTGGCGCAGGTTGTGGCACAGGCTCAAGTGCCAATCATTTTGATGCACAATCGGGTCAGCACGGTTGAACAATTTGCCCATGGCACAAATTACGCCGCCAGCGACTATGGCGATATTATTGGCGAAGTGTGTGCTGAATTACGCCAAAGCATCGATTTTGCCTTGCAAAGTGGCATCGCCAATGATTTGATTTTGCTCGATCCAGGCATTGGTTTTGGCAAAAGCCCTGAGCAAAACCTCCAGGTATTACGTCAACTTAGAACAATTGCCAGCTTGGGCTACCCATTATTGGTCGGCACTAGCCGAAAATCCATGATTGGGATAACATTAAACCGACCAGTTGAGCAGCGCTTGTGGGGCACAGCCGCCACCGTTGCTTATGCAATTCAGGCAGGAGCCGATATTGTGCGCGTTCACGATGTTGCTGCGATGGTCGATGTTTGTCGAATGACCGATGCCTTAGTTCGTCACGAAGGATAACATATGCAACAAGCGCAAACTCAGCGCCAACCATCCCGACTGTTTACCATGGCTATGATTGGGCTAGCCGTGTTTGTGGTAGCAGCAATTTTGCTGATTGGGGTTGCTCAAGGTGGGCAAAATGTGATTACCTTGGCGGTTCCGGCTTTTATGGCGGGCGTTTTATCGTTTCTCTCGCCGTGTACCTTGCCAGTGCTACCAGCCTATTTTGCGTGGACATTCGGCATCAATAGTGCTGGCGAGGAGAGCGTCGCCCAAAAACGCCAGCGCACAATTATCTCGTCGTTGGCTTTCTTTGCAGGCTTGGCAACCACGATGGTTGTGCTGGGCATGGCAATTACCGCAACCAGCCAAGCCATCCGCGGCATTTCATCCAACAAAGATTTATTTGCCCAAATTGGCGGCGTTATCATCATCGTGATGGGCGTGATGAGCATCTTTGGCATTGGCTTCACCGGAGCGAATATCAAGCGTAGCTCAAGCGCCACCGTTGGCAGCGCCTATCTCTATGGCCTGACCTTTGCACTCGGCTGGACGGCGTGTATTGGCCCAATTTTGGGTGCAATTTTGACCTTGCTGATCTCAACCGGAGCTTCGATTATCGCCGGCGCAACATTAACCTTCATCTATGTGCTTGGCCTAGCTCTGCCCTTGATGATTGTTGCGACCTTCTTCAACAAGCTTGGTCAAGGCTCGAAGGGTTGGAAGATTCTGCGCGGGCGCGCTTTGGAGTTTAATATTGGCAAGCGCACAATTATTTTGCACTCCACCAGCGTCATCAGCGGCATCTTGTTAATTGCGGTTGGAATTTTGCTAGTGACAGGCCAAATGAGCACATTGAATGATATTGCGCTCGATAATCCAATTAGCAAATGGGCCAACAACGTCCAATACGATATTCAAAACTTCTTCACTGGCGAATAAGATCGTTCGCTCGCCTGCTAGCTACTTAGATCGGTGATGATCGAAATCCATTGGTTATCACCACCCTTCCGTCCCGCCTCTAGGCGGGAGACGCAGGGGGCTTTAATCCCCCTGCACCCCCTCAAGGGCAATCTGTGGCAAGCAGGAATATTCCGATGAATTTGTGAACCAGCCATGGCAAGGATCATTCGTTTGCAGGGGGTGCTGCGGTAAGTGGAAAGCGAAATTCCTGATTAAATTCATCCACGGTGAAAAATCTGCATCCAGTCATGGCTTGCGCCTCAATAGCGGCACGAACATGGTCATGGACAAAGATCAACGAGCGAAAAATCGTATCACGGAAGACGGGAGGAAGATCGCTCGGAAGCGCTGGATTCAGCTGATATGGAGTATCTCGATCAGCTCCTTTTGCGCACTGCGGATCGATGATGGATGCCGTTTCCAAGATGCGATAGACCACATAATCTTCGCTTTGGGGCAGGACATCCTTGGTGCGCTTATCACGCAACACTACGGGATAGGCTTCATGGGGCGTGTCAAACGCATTCAATATCGCCGCAAGCCGCTGGTGAATCAATAAAAAACCAGAAGCATTCCAATAGCTATCGGGCATGTTCGGCACCGAATGGACGACAAACTCCAACACTTCTGGATAGGCCAAGGGAACCAATGGATCGGCATATTGCCATGCTTTGTGAATATCCAAGGGTGGCAAATTCAAACATTCGGCAGTAAGCGTCTTCCGGCGATATTTCACCATATCTGTGTCAAAGATCGTATACATCGATGGCCTTTCTCTATCTACACATAAGCCAAAACTGGATTGAAGCGGCTAGGCCACTTAAAACAACTCATACACCACATTAATCGGGTCGCGGTCATCGTCGTCGGGAGCGATATTGACTGGCCGCACATAGCCGCGCAGATACAAATATTCGACAAATGCGCCAACTTTTTCGATGCCCAATAGCTCGTCGTAGCCCTGCAAACCGCGATACATTGAAGCACTCAGCTGCGCCACAGTTTGCGGCTGAGCCTTGAGCAAATCGCTAATGCGCTCGATTTTACGCTGATTCGAAGCAAAAATGTGCTCCAAACGCTTGGGCAAGTTTTCGATTGGCTGCTCGTGGCCACCCAAGGTCAACTCAATGCCATCAAGCCGAGCGACTTGTTGCAAGCCCCAAATATAGTGCTCCAAACCAGTGCCTGGGGTAATCATTTCGGGGGCAAGATGCGGCGCGGTGCGAGCCAAAATATGATCAGCACTGAACAACACCTCATCCAAACGCAAACACACTTGGCCAGGGCAGTGGCCAGGCGTATACACCACATCGAATAAATCGCACAGCCGATCGCCATCTTCAAAGGTTTGCTCGATTGGCGCAGTTTGAAAAGCCTCTTTATTTTGCAAATACATGCCCATTAAATGCTGATGTTGCGCGGCAGAAACCCCAGCATGGCGCAAAAAGCGGCTTAATGCCTTCGATGCGAAGAGCAGCCGCCCATCATAATTGGTAATAACCCGCCGATCGGCAATGTGGATGGCGGTTGGGGCTTGGGTAAATTGGCGCACAAACGGCAAGCCGCCAAAATGATCGATATGGGCGTGGGTCAGAATAATCTGATTAACATCGGCCAAGCTTAATCGTTCGCCCCATTGATCCTGAAGCGCAACGAAGCCCGCCAGCAGATCGCGGTTGGAATTGCCGTGGCCTGAGCCAGTATCGATCAAACAGATTGTACTATCGGCAACCACCAAATAGACATTAGCATAAAACTGCGGAAAAACCTCTACAGGCAGGCTGTAGATGCGTACACCAGCTTGGGTTTCAAAGCGTAAAACGCGCTGCTCCACAGCGGCCTCCTTATACTACTAAGGCCAATTGTACCGCACCCAAAGCGCGCTGTCTCGTGGTATGATGAACAAAGGCAATCGCACCATCAATACTAGAAATCTGAGGATTGTTATGTTGGAACTGCAAGTTGGTGTTGCAAAAGTTGGCAAGTATGCCACCCCAGAAAGCGGCGACACCCTTGAGATGATCGAGCGACCGCATGGCGGCTTTTCGTTTGTATTGGCCGATGGCCAAGGCAGTGGGCGCGGAGCCAAAACGCTGAGTAACCTTGTTACAACCAGGGCAATTTCCATGCTCAAAGATGGCGCACGCGATGGTGCTGTTGCGCGGGCAGTTCACGATTATCTGTATGCTTACCGCCATGGCCAAGTCTCAGCAACACTTAATATACTTTCAGTAGATCTTTCAGCCCGAAGTGTGTTAGTATCAAGAAATAATCCTTGTCCATTTTATGTAATCGATGAACAAGGAATGACGACCTACAACGAGCCGTCAACGCCGATTGGCTTATATTCGATGACCAAACCGGTGATCACCAAAATTACCTTGCGCCCGTATGTGTATGTTGTGGTGTTTACCGATGGCATTTTGCATGCAGGCCGGCGTTACAACGCAAGTATTGAGCTAGAAAACTATCTTGGCAATTTCAACGTTCGCCAAGGACGAACAGCCCAAGAAGTTACCGATGATGTATTAGGACGTGCAGTGGAACTCGATCAAAATCGACCGAACGACGATATGAGCGTGATCGTGATGGCCGCCTTACCGATGGAGTCGGAAAATAAAGTTCGCCGCATGACCGTCTGTTTTCCAGTAGAACGAGCCTAATTCACAGGCTTCATCGAGGCAAAGCTGGCGGTCAGCAGATACGCTGAAAGGAACCGCCGATGAGTGATCAAGCTGAAACAGTGGTCATTGTAGGGCCATGTGCCGCCGGTAAAACAACCTTACGCCAAGGCTTGGAAACCCATGGAATTCAAGCGCGGGTGATTGCCCAAGAACATTCTGGCATCCGTGGGCTTTGGCGCAAACATCAAGCAAATTATGTGATTTATCTTGATGTCGATTTACCAGCCGTCCATGAACGTGGCCGACCCACATTCCCTGCTTGGTTACACAATCAGCAGCAACAACGCTTGCAAGAAGCACGTGCTGCTGCCGATATTTATCTTGATACAACCAAACATTCGATCAACGATGTCCTGCGCCGGGTACTTTCGGTGATCAGCAATTAAACGAGCAAAACTGCCTACTCGCATCACAATGCTTGAGTAGGCAGTTTTCGGTTTTAACCAGCAAATCCAGTATAATCCTCGTATTCAGCCCCAACCGATAGCGAGGATTATAATGTTCAAACCACTCAGAAATTGGTTGCTCCAACAAGATTATCTCACCCTGATTGCTTTTATATTGATTTTCGCAATGAGTGCCTGTATGAACTTTAGCAGTGATACATGGTGGCTCTTGCGCACAGGTCAAGATATTTTTCAGCAGAAAAGCATTATTACCACCGATCTCCACAGTTGGACCAACCTCAATGCCTACTGGCCAAATCATGAATGGCTAACCCAAGTGCTGATGTATCTCGTTTATTCAATTGGTGGGCTTGGCCTAATTGTGATTGTATTTGCATTATTGGTAACGCTCACATGGCTAATTATTTATCGATTAAGCCCCAGTAGCAGCAAAATAACCCTATTGCTGATCACTTTAGGCATTATTGATAACATTAGTGCGTGGAGTATTCGGCCACAAATTATTTCATTTTTATTATTTATTAGTTTGATTGTGTTGATTCGTCAGCCAAAATTGCACTGGTGGATTGTGCCATATATGCTGATTTGGGCCAATTTACATGCAGGCTTTGTGATTGGCATCGTCTTGCTTGGTTTAGTTGGCATTGCAGCAATTATCAAACGTGAAGCAATTTTACACTGGCTGATGATTGGCATTGCAGCAGTAAGTGCAACCATGATTAATCCGCATGGCTATAAATTATGGCTTTTCACGCTTAATTCACTCGATAGCAGCACTTATAGCTTTATTGAAGAATGGCGCAGCCAAAGCCTGAGTAATATCAGCAGCTACCCATTCTTTTTATTAGTTGGTGTGATTGGACTAGTTTGGTATAAAAAACGCTATAAACCGAGCACAAGCTACGATTGGTTTTTAATGTTAGCAACGCTATTATTTGGCTTTATGGCATTTCGTTCAGTGCGCCAAAGCATCTTTTTCGATGGCCTAGCGGTTCTGTTTCTGGCGCAAATGCTCGCACCGAAGCATCCGATACCGCATAAAGCCACGAAGGCCGAGTCAATGCAATTAATCTTAGTTGGCGTTACTGGTATTATTGCAGTTGGATTAGCACTATTTGTGTGGAATCAACGCGAGCCATTGCTTTCCGATCCAATTATTGCAGCATTAGAGCAATGCCCAGGCAATATGTACAATAGCTACAATATTGGTGGCGAGCTAATTTGGTTTGCGCCACAAAAGCCTGTTTTTATTGATAACCGTTTTGATCCGTATCCCAAAGATTTTATGCAAACAAACGTAAGCATGGAACAAACGGGTGATTATCAAGCGCTGTTTAGTAAATACAATATTGGTTGTGCCATTATTGAAAACAATAGCCCGCTTGATACGGCACTGACCCGCGATGGCTGGCAACGCCAAACCAATAATCAAAGTTACAGCGTTCTGTATCAACCATAGCTGCTAGATAATTAATTGCAATCGTTGCGCACACCATATTTATATAAAAGCACAATTGATCAATCAACTGGCTTATTGAACAAGCATTGAAACAATGATCTAGAGACCATAAACACCCTTCATGAATATTGCATTCGTGAAGGGTGTTTTGCTTGATAGTTAAACAAACAACACCGCGAGGATTACTCACGGTGTTGCGTGGAATGGTACGCATCCCCCTACGTTCCCACAGCGGGTGCTGCAGTAGCCTCGGTGTGTGTCGCGTTCACGGCCTGGTTCGGGATGGAGCAGCG
>NZ_JAFBCZ010000040.1 GCF_016907925.1 Herpetosiphon giganteus
GCGCACGAGCTGGAGTTTATCGTGATTGACGCAACACCCATCGATGATGATCGTTACCTCGCGATGTCGCCACGCGGTTAAGACGTGCTCGATCAGTGGACGATAGAGGGTTTGGGTATCAAGCCACGGATTGGCGAGCCAGCGCCGAATGCGTGCGATTCGCCCAGCGGCCTCAGCATCGCTCGCCAGATGGAGCGCCACAGCGCTAAGATGGACGGATCGCGCATGGATCAAGCCGACAATGACCCAAGCCCAAGTCGCCAGTCGCCGTGCATGGAGGGTTGGATGAAACTGGTGCAACGTCGTCCAAACCCGCGTGTATAATTCATGACTGCTCCCCATAATGATCACCTTTCTTTGAAGCATAAGCACTCCAAAGTATGGCATGATTGTGGGGAGCAGCAAAGTGTTAGTTATTCAGGGATTGAGGCTCGGCTTGCGGCCTGCCCCCGTGCGTTTTCCACCATTCTTCTGTCTGCCATCGGCCATGATTGTGTCCTCGTCGTGGGCTACTGCTGGGCTGATGATACGCCATGGCGGGTTGTTTCGACAAGTAGTGGTTGATTTCCACTATCCTGAGGGATACCGGATACAAGAACAAACCAGCGCATGGCGCTGATTTGTTGATGGCAATGAATGATCCTGACTGCCTCAATCCGTCACATCGAGCGGTGTTTCATGCCAATAACAAACGCCATCGCGGCATCCATACCGAATATGGGATTCATATTCATCTGATGCAAGCACGACTTCAAAATCAGCAGGGTGCGTCGCATCAAGTAACGCGAGCAGTGCGGTTGCTGCCGCAATGACCTCTTCCCGATGGGCATCCAGTGCACCAAAGGCTGATCCTGATGGGCCTTCGTAGGCCGTCATCATCCACGATTCCCCTGCATCAGTCGTCACCAAAAACCAATATGCAAATGCATCCCCAGCATCTGTGGAGGTCGCGAGCGGCGGGCCAAAGCGCGCCAGTAAGGCTCCGCGAAAGCGGGCATAATACGCCGGATCATGGGTCTGCGCCGACAACGCTGGAACGCGAATCCGCGACGCTCCATGGCTCAAGAGCGTGCGATCATGGAGTACGGTAAACGTAAACAGCATCAATCATCCTCCGTCCTCTAGCATCGGCGTTTCGTCACGCCATGCAGGCAAACAATTCTTTTGTCCAGTATCCCTCACGCTGCTCGAAATAGCAATCATTCCTCATTAATAGTGCTAGGCTGCACACCACCCCACTCCTCGCGAAAGGCACGTGCATCGCTGAGCCAGTCGCGTTTATCACAGGATTTGCATTGGATCGATGACCACGGTTCCGTGAACGGTTTCCCACAATCACAACACACCGTCGCGGGCGTGTGCGGATTGGCGGCATCGACAGCGGCATAGACCTGAGTGGCAGCAGCAACCCATGGGCGCGGGTCAATCCCCAACCGCCACAACCGTTCCTCGGCCAGACTCGCCGTGCGCAGCGCCTCGCCAAGTGCCTCGGCAGTGGCCTGATAGCTCCCTGATTGTGGGCTGGGGGCTTGGTCATGGGCAACGCCATACATGGGCGATTCCATCGATGCATGCACCGCCTCAGCGACCAAATACGCCGTCGCGTGGTGATTCCACGCCCACCAGACCCGCCCAACCCACCGCTCCTGTAAGGATTCCGGCGTGGGCGATTCCTGCCGCTGCACCAACTGCGCCACCTGCTGCAACACCCCTGCCCGAAAAATGATTGGCGCATGATGCTGGCGAATCGCCTCCTGGGTCAGATCAAAACACACACGCCATTCCGGTGTGATGTCGTCGTTACGCCATAGTTGGCGGCGTTTTGCAGGCTTCTTAGGAGACACGACCTGCGCCGCATGCTTGAGCAAGGTCTGCTGCATCGCTCGTGCGGCAGTCCGTTCGGTAGCCCACGGCATGATCGGGCGTGGTGGCGCGGCGGCTCCATGCACCAACCGCCCAAGCGCCGCATCAACATCCTCCCAACCTTCGGTAAGCAACCCAAGCTGGGTCTGATCAATCGCATCGTACTCATCGAGCGCATGCTGGATAGCCTCGGCTAACACGCCAAGCAGCGCAAGCCATGGCCCTGCATCGTCAGGATTGGCCAGCACCACCGCACGTTGGGCTTCGAGCATTGCCAGGTCGTCACCGCTGATCGCCCATGCTAGCCCAGCCTCAATGGGCACAGGCAAAATCACTGGACATTCGTGCAGCGTGCGATTGATCACAAAGGCCACCACATGTTGCACGACCCGCACCCGCCGCAGCGCATCAAATCCTTCAATCACCACCCGTTGATACTGAGGGATTCGTGATGAACGCAACGCCGAGCGCCGTGCTACTTGAATCAGGCGCATGTGCTGGATCAGCATCGTCTGCATTGCGCGTGCATGGGCAAGTATCGCGTCAAGACTGGCAGGGCCATCGGGGGCCAATGTCCACCAATCAGCAGGCCATGGAGCGACGGGCGCGAGCGGAATCGGGACAATCAGGGCAGTTAAATCATCAGCCAAGCGCTTCAGATCACGCAATGCCTGCTCTGCCTGCCGTGCCTGGTGACTATCCCAGCGGTCGCGCACCATGCCATCGAGCGTGGCGGCAGCGGCTCCTAGTCCGGATACGAGGGTCGTTGCCTGCTCCCGCAGCGTCACACCCATGTCGCCGGTGACGGGCTGCATGGTGAGAACGTGGGCAACGATTGGGGCCAGTGTATCCGTCCAATGGGCAGGCTGAAGCGTGGCTGCGACCCGCTCTTGCGCAAATACCGGATTGGCCAACACGATGACACCCGATGGGGGAAACGCCGCTGCCACCATTTCCAGCGCTACCGCCACCTGCTCCCAGACTTCCATCCCCTCACGCAACAAATCCAGCAGATCGCCAGCTGCATACGGAGCCAACGGCGCAGTGGCAGGCCATTCCGCAAGGCGTGATTGCGTCAAGGACACAATGGAATCTGCCAGTTCCAACCGATCGGCGATCAGCGGTGGCCAATCGGTGAATGGAGGATTGGTGGGCATAGGGTTCATTCCTTCAAGCGCGTGCGACTCGCGATCAAGTCCGTGCAGCGAGTAGCCACCTCGGGAAAGCGCTGGGCAATGCCTTCCAACACCTGAACCATTTCGTCGCGATCGCGAAAAGGATAGACATCAAGGTGCAGCGCAATCTGGATGCGCCGCAGGGGCATCCCCTCGCGTAACCAGTCGTTGATTGTCGCGAACAAGGCTGTGCCATTGTCGCTCGTTTGATAAAGGAGGATCGCAAACAAATGTGCCACGACTTCCCATGGCCAGGTATCGGCAATGGCGGCATCGAGGCGCTCGGCCAATCGCTCCTCACCTGCATCATCGATCAGTCGATCCACCCAGTCAAAGCTTGGATCAAAGCCATCATGGACACGGTGTTCTTGAATCATTTGGAGGGTTTGCTCAAGAAGCTCCTGATTCATCCATCGTCTCCAGCGTACAAGATCCCTTGGCTGGGTCTGATGATACGCTATGGCTGGCCGTTTCGACAAGTACGATCCCGTGTTGCGGTTGGGCCACAGCGCATCTATCATCACGCATACCATGAGCGAGTATGCGTGATTCTTTGCTATCCAGCACACTATTTTAGGAGACGGGTCCATCAGGCTGAACCTGATAGCCCTTCTCAATTGATCCACGTTCAGCGTCCCCACGGCTATGATCGGGAATCCAGATCATGCCATGTTTGCCCGCTTGGCCAAACATGGGGCGTTCCGGATCATAGTATTTGAAGTGGCCACGCACGACATGGGCGCGGCGTGGCTCCTCGGCCTGCCCATGGCCAATCGCCTCAAAGCCTCCTTTGGCGCGTGGCCGCACTTTCAACAGATAATACGCGCTTGGCTCGGCGCTCGCACTAGCTTTTCGCTGGTAGTGCCGCCGCTCCTCGTCCGTTGGCGATACATGCTCGGCGGGGCAGGATAGGTGCATCGCGTTAATCGCCTTCAGGCTATAGACACAATGCAGCGCCGCGCCTGGCACGCGGCTTTGGCCAATTTTCGCATACTGGGTGGGGTTCGGCAGCAGCAGAACACCTTTCAGCATGTTGTTAATGATCTTTCCTTCTCGATCAAGAAAGATCACGGCCAGCCCATGATAGCCATAGGTTCCGTTTCCCTTAACGTGCATAAATGCCTCAAGGGTCATCGTCCAGCGCGTTCGGTCAGGGGTTGCAGGATGAATTTTATCAGTCGTCGCGCGAAACAATACACCCCGTTGGGCCATGATGTTGTCTGGCTCCACGACGGTTGTTGCCTCCACAAAAAACGATGTGAAGGGCGGAGCGACCACACCATAACTGGCGCTGGGATAGCCAGGCACATCGACAGGCAGCGCGTCGATAGCATCCGCAATCGATGAGGCATCGATCACGGGAACGGTGGGCAGCCCGATTTTCCAACGCAACCGATCATAGAGACGCATAGGAACCCTCCTCCTAGCACACGACAGGCCCATGCTCGCCATGGGATGCCGCAAAAAAATCACGCTCCCATGCAAACTGAACCCCTGCCTGTCGGGGCGATGCTTCCAAGTAAAATTTCTGACAAATCAATCAAAAAATATACAAAGTTTTAAACCCCTGCCTGTCGGGGCGATGCTTCCAAGAGACGCAAAAGCATATTATGAAAAAAACCCATTTGTTTTAAACCCCTGCCTGTCGGGGCGATGCTTCCAAGAAGGACATCCTGGAAGATGTTGGTGCGGTCAATGCGAGTTTTAAACCCCTGCCTGTCGGGGCGATGCTTCCAAGCTTCTCTGCTTGTCTGGCTATCGCGTTGCTTGTGGTTCTCGTTTTAAACCCCTGCCTGTCGGGGCGATGCTTCCAAGGTAGTTCCTAACAGAATAATGAACTACCTCTCATCTGTTTTAAACCCCTGCCTGTCGGGGCGATGCTTCCAAGCAAGCCAGTGGGCATTACGCTTATGACGCTTGCGTTTTAAACCCCTGCCTGTCGGGGCGATGCTTCCAAGAGGTTATTCAGGTTAAGGTAGTGCCACTGCGGCTCGGGTTTTAAACCCCTGCCTGGAGGGCTGGGCTTAACATAGAATTGGTTCCCCTGCCCGATCCATCAGGGTCGGGGGGCGACACCGATCCGCCGTAGCGCGACACCCATGCCCCAATCGGGGTCGTTTTCGACACCAGGCGACTCGCTATCGGGTACGATACGGGTATCAGATCCAACCATCCCCAGAATAGGAGTCGCTGATGCTGGATCGCATCATACCAAACATCCTTCGTCGCTTCAAGCACCCTGTGCCCACCGTGCCCGTGTCCGATCGTGCCCTGCTACCCACCCATCCCCGTCGTCCCTGCCCGCTCTCCATGCCGGATCTCCCCCCGATCATTGCCGCTGATCCCACCGCTGCTGCGGCCCATCAGTGGCTCGCCCCCATTCCGTGGCATGCCCTGCCGCCGCTCAGTGACCGCCCTCGGCCGGGGCCGCGTCCCGCGCCGCGTGCCCCCTTTCTCGCCGCGTTCCTCCTCAAACTCGATCTCCAATTGCCCTCCATGGGGCATCTGCGCCGCTATCTCCTGCGCCATCCCGCCCTTGTCTGGACGCTCGGCTTTCCCCTCCGGCCTGACCCTGCCGCCCCGCTCGGCTTCGATGTCGCCGCCAGTGTCCCGTCGCGTCGTCAGTTTGCCCGTGTCCTGCGAACCTTGCCCACGCCCATGCTCGACTTCCTCCGCATGGCACTCGTGCGGCGCATTCGTGATGCCCTCCCACCGGAGCACCATGCCACCTTCGCCGACACCATTGCGGGCGATACCAAGCACATTTTGGCGTGGGTGAAAGAGAACAATCCCAACCGCTTTGCCCCTGATCGCGCCAAGAAGCAGGTGCAACCCCCCGGCGATCCGGACTGTCGGCTCGGCGTCAAGCGCCGGAGTAACCAGCAGCCGACCCCCACCACCGATGGTCAATCGCCAACCCAGAGTAAGGCCGAAGCCTACTGGGGGTACGCCAGTGGCATTGTCGTCACCCGCACCCCCTTCGGCTCCATCGTGCTTGCCGAACACACCCAACCGATCAATGCGGGCGATATGACCTATTTTGACCCGCTCATGGCGCAGGTGGAGCAGACGCTCGGTCGCCGACCGCGCAATGGCGTGTGGGATGCCGCCTTCGACAGCCAACGGGTCTATACCTACTTCCACACGGCTGGCGGGATGGCGGCGGTTCCGGTGCGCAAGACCAACCAGCCACGGCAGTTTTCGCCCGACGGGTTGCCGCTGTGTGCCGCTGGCTTGGCCATGCCGCAACAGTTTACGTATGCCATGAACACCAATGGCCCGCCACAAGAGCGGGCACGCCATCGCTGTCCGTTGCTGTACCCGACGGCCACCGGCGAGCCATGCCCAACGAACGACAAACATTTTGCGACGGGCGGGTGTGTCACGACGATCGGGACGCAAGTTGGGGCAACACTGCGCTGGACGATCGATCGTGGGTCAGCGACCTATAAAGCCTTGTATCGCGAACGCGCGTTGGTCGAACAGATCAACAGCCAAGCGTATGCCTTGGGGATCGAATGGCCAAAACTGCGTCGTCAAAGCGCGGTCGCGGCGTGGACATCCTTAATCTATGTGGTGATTAACCTGCGCGTGGTGCATCGCCAGCAGGGAACACACGACCCGATCCACGCCTAAGGTGGCATGCGTCTCGTCCGTGAATCGCCATGGGGATGGCTTGGATGGATGGACGGACGCAGCCGCAGCGATCAGGCAACGGCCACAGCGGCGGATCAGGGATGATCGGTCGGCGTGATCGGCTGTCCGTACATCAGCCAACGCGGCGACGAAGCACACCGATGGGCTACCGCTGCGCGGGATTGCGGGCAGCATAACGGGCGATGGGGCGGATCTGCCCACAAAAAAACCACGCCTTGCGTGGTGATCGGCCAGCGGCGGCGCGGATCAGCGAAAAAACCTGCCAAAACCCCTCAGGAATTCGTCCAGCCCTCCTGCCTGTCGGGGCGATGCTTCCAAGACTGAGGGGTCGCGCAATCCATGCCCCGTTGCGTCCGTCTTGGGTTTTAAACCCCTGCCTGTCGGGGCGATGCTTCCAAGCGTGGACCTATCAGCACGACAACAACCCCCGCACCGGGTTTTAAACCCCTGCCTGTCGGGGCGATGCTTCCAAGGTAGACATGAGGGATAAAACAATCAGTACAGGAAGTGTTTTAAACCCCTGCCTGTCGGGGCGATGCTTCCAAGTCCTCTGTGTCCACTTTCGGAAATAAATCAACTCCCTGAGCCACATTCAGTCCTGCCAATTGACCACGTACTTGCAGCATAGAGAGCATCACTGAATTATGTCAAATAAAAGCGATTCGTTCCGTTGCTGTGTCCATTGTACCAACCCTGTCAATCTCCCAATGCCGCTTTTACCTTGCGCACGGTATTCACCGCCACACCAGCAGCCAGCGCTGTCTCGCGCAACGACATGCCTGCTGCAAGGCACTGGATAATTGCCTGACTACTGGGCTTGGCCAACAACACCGCGTTCGCCTGGCGTGAGCCTTTGGGTCGGCCAACATGCACACCCGCCTGCCGCGCCGCCTCCATGCCTGCCTTGGTTTGTTCGCGGTGATACGCGATCTGTGCTGCCCGCTGCGCAGCGATTTCCTGCTCCAGCTGCGCCTGAAACATCGCCTGCATTATTGGCGAAGGCATGCCAGCGAGGACGGTTTCTTCAACAGTGGTCAAGACCTTTGCAGGCATTCGGCGCAGATCGCGCAGCGTCGCTTTCAGGTCAGCAAAATCGAAATATTCGGTGAAATTGCCGATTGCGCGACGCTGGTCACGATACTTAAATTTCACATACGGCTCCACATGGCCACGATGGGGAAACACACCAAGCACCTTCACCGCCGTTGTGCCAACATGGGGCATGAGCGCTGCCTGAATCTCTAAAATCCGCTCCTCGATTGGACGGCTCGTCATCCCCACTTTATAGAAATGCTCCGTATTGGTCTGTAGCTCCAGCACATACAACGTGCACCGTAAGACCCGCTGCCACTGGGCGCGGTAGAGCATTAAATCCGTCTCGGCCTCCGCTGTCGCAACCGCATTGCCCAACTTCCATGCCGTGGCTAATCGTTGATCAAGCTGGGCATGCACCATGGCCAATCGCGCATCATGGACCTGGCTAAAGAGATTCACGGACAGAAGGCCAAACGGAATTTGGCCAAGCTTCGTCAGTTCATGCTGATGGGTATAGTCGTTGTAACGCAGTAATTTCTCATTGCACAGCCATTGGGTATCGCTACGTTGACCCGACTTAAATGCGTGAAGTTCGGCCAATAGTTTTGGGGATACATGCAAGGTAAAGGAATGGAAAAAGGGCAACAGCGGCAGATCGGTCGTGCGCTTGGCAGGGTTGCAGGTCGCACCGTTGTGCGCAAAATGATGCGCGACTCTTGGGCCTTTCTTCGCCACCAGTCGCCCATGACAATAGGGGCAGTGCAGATCGGATCGCCCACGCGGGGTGTCGCTGATGTGGACGAGACCACGTTCATCCGATACGCCGTATTCAAGCCACATCACACAACCCTTTTCGTGATACACGTTTTTTGATGGCATAAGTGTATCATAAAAAGGGGTCTGTAGAAGACAACGAACCATGCAAAAACACGGGCAATCCTCAATTCAGGTGTTCATCCGGCGGATTGGCCAACTGCTGATTAATAATCTCCATAAGCCGCCTCTGGTTTGCTTCGGTTGGGAATATCTTCCCTTGAAGCGCCAGCTGGACAACTTCCAGCGCCTCACGTAGCAGTAGGAATCCTACTTCGCCGACTTCCTCGAATAGCTCACCATTCGAGAGATCGTCAATAATGCCTTCAATCTGGACCAGCGCGTCTGCTTTCTGCATGATTACCTCCTATGTCATTGCTCTATTCAGAGCCATACACAGGCGATTTCTGGCATGATCGAAACGAAATTCAAAAATCTCTGTCTCATGATTCGTCAAAGCCCTCGGGAAGCCCTGATGCTCCAGCATCGGTAGATTTGTGAGAAACCTTCCATTCTAGTCCAGCATCGTGAGGGATATAGGACAAAAGAAAAACCAGCGGTATGGTAGGCGCTGGTTCGTTAATGATAATCCTCTCACGGGGATTAAGGCCATTCCAAGGACAATTGTTCTGCTCAAAGCGAATTGGCGAAACTCATGTTTTAATCCTCTCACGGGGATTAAGGCCATTCCAAGATAAATATTTATATTGATCTATCAGAAGATGCTATTAAAGTTTTAATCCTCTCGCGAGGATTAAGGCCATTCCAAGACCCAATTATTCGTAAAACAATTTGCTGATCCAACGTTTTAATCCTCTCACGGGGATTAAGGCCATTCCAAGTCCTCTGTGTCCACGTTTGCAAATGTGCCTGCTCGACGAGCCGCATTCAGAGGCACTGAGTAACCACCACCATACACGATGAACTTAGAGATAATAATTATGTCAAACAAGGAATAGTTGCTTTACAATCTGTGTCCATTGTATCAAGCCTGTCAATGATCAATGCTCGCTCCCCACGGCACACACGCAGTGCCGTGGGGAATGCCGCCTGGTTATCACGGCAGCGGGAGCAAGCCTAACTCTGCCAAAAACGCATTATGGCGTGCAAATGCCTTATACGTTCAATCTCTCGCAACAACAGTATCATACAACCCATAGTGCGTTAGATTGGGGTGGCTCTCGATGCCCGTATAGCGGAGCGATGCATCCTCATACCGACGGAACGCAAATACGGCCTGATTCATCTGCTCGGTGTTAAACACCCGAAGCTCTACGAGCAGTTGGAAATCTTCGACTGTCAGGCCAGTAACTATGTAAAATAGCTCCGGTTCCAGTTTTCTGATCACATCTTGTAGTGTATTTTCGCGAAAGTCGGTCAAATACATAAATGCCGGAATTCGCGTGGCAAATTTGATCAATTTCTTTTGGATCTGCTGGCGTTTAGATTTATATTCGTATTCTTCGGCGGTAAGTTCCTTCTCTTGGTTGGGGGTTAACGAACCATCCTTGGCACCAGCCTTAAGTGCCTTCACCTTCTCGCTCTTATTGATGATCGTCTCGATGATGTTGTCACCCAATGTGCGCCAGCCTTCGATACGCTCCACGGCAGCCAACGCCTCTGGATTGTTAAGGATTCGGCGCAGGGTGTCATTGTCTACGTTGACAAGTAGGGCACTCTCCCACTTACGAGCTAATAATGTGGCCGAAGTACCTGCTATAGCAATATCAAGAATGCCGCCAGCGTCAATCTGTGTCATATTGGCACCATCGTAGGCTAGCACAGGCAGGAACGAGATGAGGTCACGAACGGCGTGTTCTGGATTTTCGTTGTTGGAAGAAAGACCAATACCGTACTCTGAAAGCTGGCGTAGCGCCCGCGTTGGAGCAAAGTCAAAGACAAAACAGACGGGTTTGAGAATCTCCTCCTCGTTCGGGTCATTACCGTTGGGGTTCTTAATAGACCAAGGTGATTGTACACGAAAAGCAGCCTGAAAGTAGGTCTCTGGCGATTTCAGGTTACGCAGCATCAGGATCGACGACCACTGAGGCACCGTAATACCCGTGGTGAGTTTGCCACACGACAAGGTAATGGTTTTACTTTCCAGTCCGCTACCAATGTATTTGCGCACAGGTCTCAACGCCTCCAGCCCAATGCCTGCTGCGGAACCGGCAGCGACAATCACCGTATAGTCGTGCCAGAAAACATTGTTTCTCTCCGCCAGTAGATTGGCCATAGCGTGGCATGCGGCAACATTGGGCATAAACCAGAACGCATGTTGTAGGTAGGGCAACAGGCGCACGTCGGAGTAGGGGAATGGCGGCCTCGAACTGGTCTTGAGATGCGCCACTCCTGTGAGCATGTAGCTGCCACGGATGATGTCCAGCCACTTCTGCACATCGTGCTTGTGTTTGAAGGTAGCCTGTTTACCCTGTCCCGTTGCTTCAAAAAATGCATTCAAATCGAACTCGTCGAACTCTCCGGCGCTGGCAATCGCCAGCAATTCATCAGGCATCTGATAGGTGAGTAAGCACATTTCTGGCATAGCACCGTAAGGATTCCATTGGTCAGGATAGGTTACCGCAAATTTGGCACGGGCACGCTGCTCATCAGTGTACGTCCAATTAAAAATCTGTTCCTCGATAAACTCACCAGTAGCCATTGCACGAAATGGTGTACCAGAAAGATAGAGATACGCCTTAGTCGTAATGGGAAGGAACTCAGGCTCGGACTCTGAAAGCTCTACAAACTCTTCCTCGAAATCCTCAATGCTTACACTCCTGCTGGGCTTGCCGGAAAGAGTCGTGCCATACACAGCGTTAATCTCTTCTTTTATTTTGTCTTCACCCTCAAACAGTTCCTTGGCGCTGTCTCGCCAAGCACCAAAGTGATACTCGTCGAAAACGACAAGATCCCAGTTGATTGTGTGTAGCCATCCATTCTTCGGTTTGATATTTCCAGCTTTATCACGACCGAGTAGGTCTTGAAAGGAGCCGAAATAGACTACTGGATCGCGATGATTAACCTCTGTCGGATTAAGGTCAGATATGCGGGACAGATACTGCCAGCCGTCAAAATCTCTGTGTGCTTCGAGATCCGTTTGCCATGCATCTTCAACAGCAGGTTTAAAGGTGACAACGAGTATACGTTTGGCACCAAGCCGTTTGGCAAGTTGATAGGCAGTGAATGTCTTACCGAAACGCATTTTAGCGTTCCAGAGAAAACGCGGGACGGCATGCATATTCTCCTTCCAGATGGAGTGAAAGTACGCATATGTTTTGTCAACCGCCTCTTGTTGTTCAGGACGCATTGCAAACGTCTGGTGATGTGTACCACTAAAGTGGTTGCCGCTACGTAGTTCGCCGATCACCGTCTGTACATCAGCGATAGTACAGCGCATCCATTCAAGTTTTGTGTTTACGAATCCCTTTTTGATTAATGCAGCACGTACTTCGTAGTCGCTAAAGAAACTACCATCATCACGAATCGCTAGTTCATCAAGTTCGATTGTGTAATTTGTTATTGCCGCCGTTTTGAGCTGCTCAGCGACACGCTGCTTCACATTACGTGTTGTTTGCCCCACCTTGAGCAGACCAACGTGCGTATCATCGTGGATCGTATAGGCATAAATACGGGGTTTGACTTCTGGCTTGGGTACAAGAATTTCCTCAATGGGCTTGCTCATTATCACTGCCCTCCCCCCATGAGACAGGTTTGATCTGTGACTCAATATATTCCTGTTCTTCTGTGATAATTCCGTACTTTGCGTAAAGTTCAGCATCAGTCCATATACGATCCCAACTCTGCATTGGTACCCAGGTGTACGTAGATTTAGTGGCATCTTGCGTAATCTTTCGCAATGAGACAAGAAATCGCAAAAATCGTGAACCCAAGTATGACCGCACACTTTCTGCCTCAGACAAACTATTCACATAGAAAAACAAAAATGTTTGCGTACATACCGATGGAGATGGAGCAATAATCGGTGTTCCAAGAACATAATCGGGCACAGTTATCGCGCCAGACCCTGCCTTTGGAACTAGGACTTTCCATGTGTCAATAAGCCCTGCACTCTTTACAACTTTATTACGGTGAATGTATCCTATATACCGCTTCCCATTTCGGGCATAGTGTAAAGGTATATCACCACGCTCTCTAGTGTCATGAAATTGATTAAAGTTCGAAGTCCATCCAAACTCCTTATCAGCAGAAAGGATAGACATAATTGAACGTTCATCCTTCGCAAGGACTTTATTTAGGATTGATATAGCACGGACATCTCGAACAAATACGTCATAATCAGATAAATTACGCTTCGTTGGCCCAACAGACACCCCATCACGGCTTATCGTTACTTCGCAGTCTCCACTGTGCGCAGCATCCCACAAGAAGTAGCAAACTCCACCCTTCACCTCAACACTACTGAATACTTCTTTAGCAACCGGATAATCTATAAGCGTTCGTATACGTTGATCGTTGAGCATAGTCTTACGGAATTCATTCAGTCCTAGCCCGGCTGTCATCCAACGTGATGGGATGATCATGACCAAGTATCGTGGCTCAAGCATTTTTGCCTGTTCAACAAAATGGTGATAGATTGGAACATCTCTGGTACCACCATCACTTGCCAATTGATATGGTGGATTCCCAATAATCACATCAAACTGCATATCCCCTCCAAAAAACTCGCTAATCCGGGTCTTAATGTTGTTAGTGTGGATAAATGGATAAGCGTGGGTTTCCAATCCCGCGCCGCGATCGAGAGTACCTTGACTTGCACCACAAAATGTACACTTTGCGTTGACCCAAGTATGCTTCAACTGCTCAAACCAGATATTGCCCGCCTCACCATCAAACCCCTTAGCAATCGAATGTTGACCATTAGCATTCTTAGAGCAGTAAACACTGCGCCGTGCCAATAAGCTAGTGAGGTGGGTAATGGCGATACCGTACACCTGTCGTTTTAAGATGTGGTTGATTCGCTCCTCAAGGTTGGGGATTTTGGAGGCCAACCCAGAAGTAAGACGACTCGTAATTTCACGCAGGAAGATACCTGACTTAGTAAATGGATCAAGAAAACGAACAGAACTGTCCTCCCAGATATTTGCACCGCTATTATTCGCTGCCCACGCTTCTGCTACCATATCTAACATGTGATTAGCGAGTTCCGGTGGCGTAAACACTTCGTCATTGGAAAGATTAGCAATACACGACAACACATCAGGGTTACGTCCACGCAACGAAAATTGGGCTTGGGTACTCATAAAGCCTCCTGTGGAGCTATGCCAATAGCTGCTAGCTCACCCACGGTTAGTGGTGGCCAAGTTGCATCTGGCTTAAAAATTTCATGTATACCAAGGTTGGCAAAGAGCGACCCTTCCATATTGAACGTTGATGCAAGGGCAAGTGTGTCATAGCGAAAATTGCGACGTTGGAATTTACCTTTACCCAAATAGCCCCACTCAACAAAAATAATCGGCTGGTTATCAATGGTACGCATTATCAACGCATCGCCATGCACTAGGTTCAGGGTAAGGACATACGATGCAGCCTGATAAAGGTCATCCGATTCGTCGAGTTTAAGATAACCACTAAAAATCTCCAGCAAGTTCTCGCGACACTCGGTGATGTTATCCTTCAACAATTCGATACCATAGATACACATTAGGGCTAGCAGGGCATAGTGTTGGCGTTCAAAATTTGACTTACCGTACCGAAGTTCCACAGCAGCCAGTTTGCGCTGTAAGATCGGTATCAGAAAATTACCACTGCCGCATGCTGGCTCCAAGAAACGGGCATCAATGCGCTGTGTTTCATCCTTTACCAAGTCGAGCATAGCCTCAACTAGCCAAGGTGGGGTGAAAACTTCGCCGTGATCAGCAACACGTTGTTTGGACTTGATGTATTGGGGGGGGTGATTCATTTAAAGAGCTTCTTTCTTAGCCATTGGAGTCTTATAAAATCATGACTTAATGAAGGCCGATGCTTATCCACTCTCACCCGTTTTAATCATCGAAGGCATTTGGTAGACTACGACAATATGTAGCCGATAGCGAGGGTCAAAGATTTCGATATATTCGTATAAATCACGGCATAAGGTACCAATCATGTCATAGGTTCGAGTGTGGATTATCTCGTTATTCAAAATCGCCTATAGGCATGCATAGGTGGTTTGTGCTATATGGACTCATATCGCTTATGTGCATTGATGCCACGCTAGTAAACGTCCTTGTATGCCTAGCGGATATATCTCTGCTTTCATCGGTATAACGCAGCGTAGGCTATAGAGGGGAATGGGGCGCGGTCATTGATATAGCAAATTCAGCCAACATCGCATAATAACGATATATACGGCGCGTCTGTCGTTACTAGTTCGTACAGCGCCATCGCTCCTCGCGAGGCGACACACTCCATCAGCGGACATATTGGCAAGTGTACCAAAAACGTAGTAGGGCGGCAATAGGACTCACCATACTGCCACAGCGCATCAGCCATAACCACACGCTCGAGCGGGATACGATGGCGGAACGGACAAAAAAAACGCGCAGTTCACCCCATGAACTGCGCGTTCGCCGTTACGTGGCGAGAACGTCGAGCATCTAGTATACCAGATAGTATCAAATTCTACGATAGCTGAATCCGTTTGAGGCTATATCATAGTAGAAGTCGAAAAGGATCATACTATCTCGTTATAATACGATAGCATGATCCCTTGTGCAGAAGAAAACAGAGCCATATTGGCTATGTGCCATAAAAATAGCAACAATGCTATCCTTGGTTCCAGAAAGTAAATGTAAAATTCACGATCTAACGTTGATTCCGCCGTCGTAAGCGGAATAATCCACCGCGTTCAGCTTCTTCTGGCTTTTCTGTATCTAATCCAACAACCCGATCAAGCAGCCGTGTATAGGCTTGGTTGTAGCGGTTCTTTGCGGCATCATAATCTTCGATGGTGATCTTCCCGTCAATATATTGACGAGATGCTTCATTCAATGCCACAAATTCATCCGTTACTGTTGCATCGTTTTTGGGTAAGCTCGGCATACCGTTCCTCGATTGGTTATGTTGTCAATAGTCGTATAGCGTCATGAGTGCAGTATACATACCATCGTTCTTTTCGCTAGTGACCAAATAGTCCTGTGTTATTGGATCAACAAACCTACAGTCTATCCTGCCTCACTATCTCATTTAGGAATGATTGGTATCATTACCACCATGGCCAAGTTTGGGTCGTATTGTATTATACAACGTTTGGTACAACAATATCGCAATCGCTATTTGATTTGATAGATCATCCAATGTTTCTGTTATCGATGGATCATCAAATACATTTTTATCCATACTATCAAAGGAAATAACCCCGATACACTCATTATCATTTTTCAACGGTATAACACGAAATGCACGATATTTCTTATTTCCAGTGCTAGGACCAAAGTCTTTGTAATCGAGATCGCTGACTATTCTTTCCCCTTTACTATATTCGATAGTAACATTATATGGTTTTCCCATCATATATGATTTTCCGGCTATGCCTCTCCTTATATTAGTCTGATTTCCAATATAAAATCGTGGTTTCTCAAGTGTTTCACTTGGTATACCACTTGATTTCCAACGTGTTAAATAATCTGGTTCTTTTTTATCTCTCATGAAAATAGAAATACGGAATTGTCTATCTGGTAAAACATCAGCAATATCTCGTAAAATACGATTGGTAATCTCATTAAACTTTTCACGGTCCTTTGCTTGATCTAAACGTATTGCAATAGTGTATATAAATTGCAAAATACTTTGTCGAATTAATGACATTTTGTCTCCCAAATCTTTGCGTTTATTTAATATTTCATAATTATTTCTCATTTTACTGATTTCATTTTCATAATATCTTTTCATGTTATATACCTTATACCCAATTAAAACCAGTATTGCTAACCCAATCCAAATAAGAGTATTACGAAGATTGAATGAAACGATCGATACAAATAGACCATCGGCTCGATTTCCGAGAACACCTTCGAAGGCTATCCGTATCAGGCTGGTAATTAGAATTCCCACCCCTGAGTCAGCTAACAGTTTTTTCCATTGTTGCATGCTGGCCTCACACATCCAAAGTATAGCCTCTGGAACGGCATCAATATGTAGCTACTATGTATTATAAACATCCTCTTAATTGAATTGCAACTACTGATAGGAAAATATTAAAGCTAGCTATTCAGCATAGCCATAATGTATTCTAGAGTATTTTGTTTTTACATATCATTCTTGTATCTATCATGAAATTCCGTGGCTCTAGAAGAAATTAATATTACCGTTGGGCCGTCCCAGCCAAAAGTAATTCGGATGACGAAATACAAGTCGGCAAGCGTGGTATCGCTCCGCACCACGAGTTACCGCCGGACGGGCATAGCCATGAACCAACAGTTGTCATATTCTGAGAGTGAGGCAAGGGCTTCTTAATAATGCGTTGACGGCTACTCAATCCGCTCGCGCACCGCTGCGGGCAGTTGCGGATCACCCGCCAAATACAAGAGCAGCGTATATGTATCGAGCAAAAACCTCATGCCGCATCCTGCATCCCATCCGCAAGCGGGTCGTCAAAATCAGCATGCAGGCGAATTTTGCCACAGGCACTGCCAAACTGGGGCGTGCCCGTGGCCACCGGAATCAATCGGACGTCGCTGCCATCGGGGCGGGTGATAATCACCTCGTTGCCTTGAGCAGCAGCCTCAATCAGTTCTGCAAGGTTTTGTTGCACCATGGTTATGTCAATTACCATCATCAGAGCCTCCGTGTCGTTGGGTTAGCCGCCATGCAATTCCAGTGGATCATTCATCACGTCAAGCATATCCCGATCCTCGCTGTCAAGCCAGGTCAACACTTCGCGGTGGAGTTGGGTTCTTGCGAAAAATGTTAACCATCCGCGTATAGGCCGCAGGCGAGCATTGGGCGGTCGGGAAGGTTTCGCGATTGGTGCGCAAGCCAACCAAATTGGCTTCTTCACCCCGTGAGCGGAACACCGTCAACCCTGCCTTCGGGTCAAGCACCATAAAGAAATAATCGCGCATGGCCAACATCTGATCAATTACCGCCAAGGCCACCCGATTACTCGGATTCACAAGGCCATGGTAGGTGGTTGCGCCATAAAACTGCAAACTCATCAGCATCACTTGATCCTGCGGATCGCCCAGCATCGCATGGCCAAAACGAAAGCCCTGGTTGGTCACGCGGGCGGGAATCGGGGTTGCGGGCCGCATCACCACATAGCCGGTGCGCACGCCACCGCAGAGCAGCATCCCCAAGCCCAAACAGGGGTCAGGTGATTCGATCAGCATTTGAATAAAGCCCCGATGGAGCGTTAATGCTTCTGGCATCCTGACTCCTTTCACACATCTGCTGTCTAGTATACCGATAGCTGAGCGCGCGGGCCAGCCCAACGCGCAATTAAGTCTGGCTATGCATCCCGAAGAATCCGATAGCAGATCTGATCGTGCCCTTCTTCCTGCCCCACCCAGCGCGCCAGCTGTGGATACAGCGCCAACACCTGATCGAAGCCCTGCCGAATCGCAGGATACAAGCGCGCATCATTAAAGGGAAAGATCATCCCAACAGGCTGATCCGCACAATACAGTTGGGCATGCGCTGGTGCAAGCAGAATATGCGTCGCGTGCTGCTTCACCGCATCGTCAAGCCACTGCATCGCAAACAAACCAGGGTAGCCCGCTTGTCGGGAAATAATCAACGAATCCATAGCAGCACCATCGGCATGCAGCTGGGTCCATGCATCATCCATCGCGATCCTTTCATCACTGCATCAACAGCACAAGGTTCATTCAGCATGCTCGTCCGGCAGCGGATCAAACTGCTCGTTATAGGTTTTTGTGCGCCATGCTTGATACGCCAAGACATCCGCGCGCGTAAACAGGTAGCGGGTGCGCTGTTTGCCTTCCGATTTAAAACTTGGGATAAGATGCCCAGCCATAATCTCGCGATGAATCGTCCCCAGCGAGACCTTGCAAAGCGTGGCCACCTGGGCACTGGATAATAACTCATGCATCCTCAGTTCCTCCGGCAGCGGGCTGGTCAGTCGTCCGCTCTGGTACAAACCGCACGGTCGTACCGGTTAACACTGGAATATATTTGCCATTCGCGATCTGGTGTTCAGCAAGGAAGGTTTTCACCGTTAAAACAACCCCGGTATGGCTACTCGGCTTCACCTTATGAATCCCCTGCCCGTGCTTCTCTGGTTCCTCGGCAGCGAGCAAGATCACCATATTGCCCTTCATTTGAAGCGCGATCCAGTCAGGATTCCCAAGATGATCATAAACATCCTTGCCAAATGCCAGAAACCGATCCCCATGAACCCGCACAAAGCGACTTGTTCGGCGACCTTTGTGCGGGTTTGCGGGCGTGCCATAGGCGATAACCGTCGGCGTGCGCTTCGGTGCGGCCATACATGCGGCACACCAATCACCAAGCGGGATATGCTGCTCCGCTTGGCGTAAGGTTGGGTAGCTCGCTTGTTCGCCATGGGTTTCACACACCACGACCCACGAGTGTTCGGCTTCAATTCCTGCTTGCTCAGCATAATATAAGGTCACGGGCTGTCCAGTCGTGCGGCTGATGCTTTGTTTCACCCGTCCAGGAATGCCCTGATCAGCATAGGTTCGGTCGGTCGGTCGGGCCATACGCGCCTCCATTGGTCATTCGTATCGATCATACATTACTCCTCCTTAATCATCATTCCTTCATATGCTGATGCGCCATGGTGGAATCACCCCACCATGGCGCATGACGCTTCTTAGGCCGCGTTCCGCTCCTGCTCACGCGGAACAATCGGCAGCGGAGCTTGTCGCTCAATCCGTGCCACATCCTCGCGGCGCTCGCACACCAGTTGCCACGCATTCGCTTCCGCGCGGTGGGCTTCGGCCAGTTGTTCTTCGCAGATCATGCGCTGTTCGGTCGCATCCTCGTAGGCTGTAATCGCCACATTAAGCATGTGTTGCGCGAAGTGATGGGCGCTTTGGCGTTGGCGTTCACGCTCGGCAGCGAGCCACAACGAAACCGCGATCATATGCACACAGGTTTCCTTATAGCCACGCTGGCGGCGAGAACAGTGACACAACCATGCCACGCCTGATGCATTGTGGCCAACCGTCACCCGATAGCGGCGTGTGCCATCGCAGACCAGGACACAGTGCACCACCTCGTCCGAAAGATCGTCAATGGTCTGCGGATGCTGGGCCGCGATCAGCGCCACGGCACGATCAACGGCTGATAACGAACGGGCGAGGGCATGCAGGTCGTGGGCGCTCGTTGTGCTAGCAATCTGCGCATAGAGGGCTTGACGCATGCGATCGGCTTCGGGTACAATTAAGGCGTTCATAGTTTGGTTCCCTTTGGGTACTAAACACGCGCTGGCAGTGCTGGTTACACTGCCAGCGCATTGTTTTAAGCGGCTGATTCGACCGTCGTTCCTTTTACCTTGGTAATTCGCAAGCTGCCTGCACGATGGTGCTGCTTACGTTGCTTTTCGATCATCTCGGCAATCCCTCCCCGCCCATTGGCCACGAGTTTTCGTACCAGATCCTCTAGTCCAGCCCGATCATAACTCACGACAATTGCAGGGCGCGTTATTTCCAGCGTCGCGATGCCATCAAGCACGACCTTGCCTCCTGCGGCTTCAACGAGACTGCTTAATGCTGTCCGTGCCTGCTCGCGTTCCGTATTCAGGCTGGCGATCTGGTCGTCTAACGCGGCGATGGTCTGGTACAGCGTGGTGATGTCGGTGTGGCTCGTCATAGCTTGATCCTCCTCTGTCATCGGCAGCGGCGTGAGGCCGCTGCCGTTTTTTTCCTCGTTAGGCAGCCATCACGGTCGTCGTGCGGCGGCGTTTGATGGCAGCAGCGGCGGCGGGCGGCGGTTCGGGCGCGCCGTCGCTGGCTTCCTCGGCTGGCACAACGATGGCCATGATCTGCTTGGTGAGGGTTTGAATCGTCCCCAACACCTGCTTAATCAATGCGGTTCCTCCCTCACTGGCCGACCATCCCGCTATATACGGGAATGAGCGCTCGCCGCTGTCAATGTTGATGCAGGCACACACTTGGAACGCCACCCCTTCCGCGATGGTTTCGTGCGCCTCGCGGGTGTACTTGCCTTCCGTAAGGTGGTGGGCGATTTCGTGCACCAAGGTCTTGAGCATTTGCGCCTTGGCAGCGGGTCGAATCCAAATCAGCTTCGACGCTGCCGAATAATAGCCCATGGCCTCGCCCATGGCGTGGCGTTCGTCGCTGCTGATGGTTAATCCTTCGCGTTCAGCGTAGGACACCAAGCAATCATAGATGGAGTGGCCGCGTTCCTCGGTCAAGAGAGGACAATCCAGCGTGGGGATGTCGTCGCCTTCCGTTTGCGACACATCAAACACATGTTCAACCCCAAAGTAGACGTGGGTTTCTTCGCAGCCCGTAGCAGCATCGACCTTGGCGGCCACACGCGGCGCATAAATCATGATGCCTTTTTCGCCCTTTTTCACGGTTCGCCCAAGTTTCCGCCAGGTGTGAAAGCCTGCCACGCGCTGGGCGGCAGGCTTTTGCAGCCAAATCAGCATGGCATTGTTGGCGCTATACGTGTGAAACTTTGCGTTAGCGGCCAATACCGCTTGGAACGAGGCACTATCCAAAATCGCTTGGACACCTGCCAGTAAGGCGCTATCGAGCTGGCTACGGCGGTTGGTATCACGGGCGGTGCGTTCGTCGGCGGTCAACACGGGCTTGCGTTTGGTGTTCATAGGTTGGCTCCCTGTTCACTCGGCGGCAACGGTGCTGGTACACACGCTGCCGCGCTGATTGATGGCTATCGTCCTGTTTAAGCGGTGTAGTCCGTGGCGATGGGCGTATTGATAACCAGAGGGGGCTGGGTGCGGTTCCAGCGTTCAAAGTCAATTTTCCACATATAGACACCCAGCTCATTAATCAAGGCACGGGCGGCGGCTTCGTGGGCCTCCAATTCCGCATCGGTCAAGGTTTCTACATCGGTGGTGGTATCAATCGGGGTGTTCATAGATTGGCTCCTTGTGCATTCGGCGGCAGCGGCGCTGGTACACACGCTGTCGTTCTTGATTTCCTTTGTATTATATACTCTTTTCAACTCTTTGTCAATAAAATGTATTGCTTCCTAATGCCCTAAAACGACCATTTCTGACCAATTCAGCGCCTCGATTTTGTGATGTAGACTTGGCTGGTTGAGGTCGTTTCGCGGCTGCCGTAACGCGCTGTGCGGGCTTCTGCGGGCGATTGCTGGTGTAGTTTAGTCGGGTCATGGATTGGATCTGCTTACTCGCATGAATGCAACAGCACGCGGATGGTTTGGGCCGTGGTTTTCTTGACGGCTTCACGCTCGGCGGTTTCATGCGCGGCGGTATAGGCTGCATCGCCCATGATCCAGCGCTGCCGTTTGGCGGGAATCTTTGCGCGGGGTTCGCGAAACCATGCACCGTCACGAATCAGCATCGTGCTATAGATCTGCTGGGCTGCGTCGCGGATCTGGACGCGAATCGCATCCTCGTTAAGGTCGGCACTGATCTGAATGGTGTGGGTGTCGGCCACATCCTCCAACAAGCGGCGCAATTCGCGTGCGCCAAACTGGTAGCACTCCGTGCCAACAATGAGGTGCAGCATCGTGCTGTTCGGCTTCGTGAAGGCCGCGCGTACCACACTCACACCCATCCAGCTGCTCGCGTGGATCATGCGCTCGGTCGTGCGGGCTGCGGCTGATTGTTTCACAATCACGGGTTGGGTTATCACGGGGGCTGTATAATTGAACAAATCCATTTGCTGGCTCATGGTTGGCTGCATGGGGCTTCCCCTCTCATTGCTGACGAGCGGCCATGTTTGGCCGCTCGCGTCTGCTCATTCCTGTTTAAGCGGCGTATTCTTCGGCCATCACGGGAATGCTCGCGGGCATGGGGAATTGGGTGCGGCTCCAACGCTCTACGTCAATCTCCCACAAAGAGCGTTGCAAGTGGTCAATGTGGGCCTTGATAGCAGCTTCACGAGCTTCTAACTCGGCATCGCTCAAAATTTCTACGTCGGTGGTGGTATCAATCGAGGTGTTCATAGATTGGCTCCCTTGTGCTCGGCGATAGCGGTGCTGGTACACGTGCTGCCGTTCTTGAATTCCTTTATATTATATATCTTTTTCAACTCTTTTTCAATACCTTTTTTTGCTTTCTGATGCCCTAAAACGACCAATTCTGACCAATTCAGCGCCTCTGTTTTCAGGCTTGACGCTGGCTCGTTGGGGTCGTGGTGATGCTGCTATAAAACGCTGTACGGGCCGCTACGGGGCATTGGCTGGCGTGGCCGTTCGGCTTCGCGCGGCGCTCCGCGCGCTAATTGGCCTGCCGCGCACGGCAGTTTCCTTGGTCGTGAGAGAGCGAGAGGAGAAGGGGAAGGATGGGTTGGATGGGGGTTTGGGGGAAGGAAGGGAAACCTTGGGGCGATGGTCTCCCTTCCTTCCCCCAAGAACAATCGTTACGTTTGGATAATCGCATTCGTGCCAGTTCTGCCGTTTGATTTTGGATACCAACCCAATGACTGCCGCGCAGTGGCCACCATCTGATAACAGACCAAGGATGACGTGAGCATTTGGTGATTATGGCTCGCTTGCCGGGCGCATGACACAGGGTTAGTTGGCGCGGACAAATGAGGAATAGCATGCCTGGTGAAGTGGCACGGGGGAATCGCGGCGCACGACGGTTCGCGGGGGCAGTGAGTTCATGGATACGGCAGGGATTGTGGGCATATGCTCTGTTGCGGGATATGTCATGCTGGCGAAATGGCGTGCAGAGTGCCGGAAGAAGACCCGCCACCAGCCTCACATGGGCTGACCGATGGGATTTCACGAGGGTACGGTATGGCATTTGTTGGCTGTGATAGCTCGTGGCGCGGCTTCTGAAGGTTCGAACCATGACCATGGCATGGTGAGCAAAATTGTATTCCACTATCGTGAGGGATACTGGACAAAAAATAAAAACTAATCCCTTTAGATTTTAGTTTAAGGGGCGTAATGGGTAGGAATAGGGGTCGTAACAGTGGGAATGATCTCAATAACATCAGCAACACTATATTTCGGTGAGGCCGATATGTATCCCTCTTTTCCATCTTCTGTTTTCACAGGAATCCACTCTGGCACCGCATCATTCCGACCATCACAATTAGCAGCAACTATTGGCCCTGTAGGCACGACATATTGACCACTCTTCAATTCTTTAATAACATTTTTATCAAGAGAACACGGGTATGATCGAAGGTTAAGATATCCTTTTCCATCACAAGATTGTTTATATGGATAGCGGGAACAAATATAATATCCCTTTACATATTGGCCCGATATAATAATAGTATTTTCTAACTTTGCGGTATTGACTATAATATCTGGAGATACTTGATAAATAATAACGGTTGGAACTGCGTTCTTATTATCGATAAAATCAAAAACTTTTTTTCTCAATTCTTGATCTGCGCTCCAAATAGCAAAAAACATGAGGAGGGCAAAAAATAAAATAGTGGCAGTTTTTAGTATGAATTTCTGCATTCTATTCATAACATATCACAATCCCTATAATACCCTACGCCAATACGTTAGAATCCATCTATATTACGTATCGGAAAAGCCATTTTAGGCAATTACACTGAATGAACTATGGATCGTCATCAATGGTCAAATCCGCTGGTGCTTAAGAACAGATAGGTATTCCACGTATTGGCGTAAGTTTCTTACACCATTATTTCTCATGTTCCGCAAGCCACGCATCAAATAAGGCTGGTTGGATATGAACGATATTGACACGCTTCGCTTGGATAGCCACAGCAAGCTTGGCTCGCAAAGATAAATTTCGAGTATATTGGGCTAATGGAAGTAGGTCAGATGGAGAAAATAATAAATTTTCTCCATCTTTATTTTCTCCATCATTCCATTCCTGTTCGGATTGATTCGTCATTGTTAGCTCCTTGAATTAGTTAAGAAACAGTTTCGTGATACGAGCAAGTTCAGCTTGCATACCGTCTTGAAGGGTTTTATGCGTTGCATCTTTTACTATTTGAGGCATACTAGTATTTGCATCTAGCATGCTCAATGCAGCACCAAAGCCCTGAGACGTAACTTCGATCATTCCTATGTATGTTTCCGTCCGACTACGATGCCACGAGATTTTGATACTTTTGATAATTTCATTCGCCAAGTAATTAATACCGTCAATAACATGCTTACCAATGGTAAAAACACCTTTCACCACAGTTCCCACGATCAGTTCAAGTACTTGAACACTCATTTGTGCTGAATGGTGTAATGTTATTGGTAATGATGAGCCGGCTATAGGTATAGGCACCGATACTTGCGTCTGTTGCATGCCACTATTATGAGTATTCATCAATATCTCTCCCAGCAACTTGGTAAATGCCTTAATCCGTAACAGAAACAACACAGCATATCGCTAGACTTATGGAAAGAATCCATCCCCACGTGTCTGGATAAAAAAAAATAGTAACCATGCTTGAAAAGATTGCATCAATAATCAGAATACCGCCAATAGGGCTTTGTACAACGATATTTGCAATGTTTGACAGATATCCTGTGGCCCACCGACTTGTCTCGGATGCTCCAGGCCGACGCGAATGCCGTCTCATACTTTTATATAGACTAATATAAATTGGAGCCAATGCGGCAGGAACAATAAGAAAGAGAATGCCATACATAACGAGGGCTTCTGTCATCTTTTATATCCCTCCTCTGGTCTATTGAGTAACGGTTGGGTTGCCCGTGATTCAGCCTCAGGATGAGGCGAAATAGGGGCAATTTCAGGATGGCGCATGGCGATATTTGCGATCAGCTGGCTTATTTCTTCATAGTATGCAGCTATTAATGTATCAACAACAACCCGATCAGCAAATGTTGAACTATTAAGTCGCTCAATAATAGGCTGACCAAAGCCTTCTGCCGTAATGAGCAACATTTGTCGATCCGATTCATTGATAGATCCAGCCTCATGTAGCGTTGCCAGCATATCCCGCAACCAATCAAAAATTTTCTCGACCCGATCACGAGGTGGGATAGCCAAAATTTGTGCTTTTACAGACTGGCTAAGAAGATTCATATTTTTTTGGATGGTTGCGGCTGTTATACGATTTAACTGATCAAATGTTTCTGCATTATTGATAAATGCCAATAATGATTCAATCGTTTGTTGTAATGTCTCTCGTCGAGCCTTTAGCTCATAAATTGACCAAATCCCGTAGACGTTCCCTTCATCGACTAAGGAAGCTGCCTTTTTTTGGAGTACACGAAGATTTTTTAGCAATTGATCGCGTTTGCGTTCTGTCGGTGATAGTAATTTGATAAAAAAATCATGTTTACTCATAACATTACCCTTCGAAGCGATTCAAGGGAACTCTCATATCACTATACCAAAATTATAGGATGAGAGTTGCAATCTGTATAGGGGGATCTTTTGAGTATTTTTACCACAAACCAAGCATAATCATTACGATAAGGGGGATTAATCTTTACAATAGAGGCATCAAATAAAGAGTATTTATGATCGATTTATCCAACATACCTATGCAGCATTTATTCATTTCGAGAATGGGTAGGTGTAATAATTACTACACGAGTTGTTTTTTAAGCCTGCGAATCCAGTAGGTATCTTTATTTTAATCAGCACCAACCAGCAGCCCTTCCAGCCGGACCAACGCGGCTATCAGCGCTCGCTCGGCGGTCGCCCGTTGTGATCCGGTTAAGCGTTCCTCAAAATCTTGACTCAGCCCATGTCGGCCCACCACCGCAAATTCAATCGTTCGGGCGAGTGACCACAGCTGATCCCGCTGGGCATGATTTAACTTTCCATTCCCTGCAAGTTCGCTGCGCAATTGCTCTAGCTCCCGTTGCCAGCGGTTATGCTTGTGTTCAGGATCGTCTATTGTGGTTAACACGACCTCGGTGCGTTCGGCCAACGTGTGTTGCTCGCGCGCGATGCACTCTAAAATGACCCAGCGCACACTCACGGCCAGATATTCGACGAGCAGCGCCTTCAACGTGGCGATCAGATTCCGGCCATCGAACTTGGTCTTCATCGCCGTCAGCTGGCGATCAATCGATCGGTCCAGGCTGCGCTCCACCTGCGACGGCCACAGCACAAACCGCTGCGGACGTGGGATCGGCTTCCGGCCTCGTGCTGACACTGGCGCGGGCTTATTCGCACGCTGCGCCGCTTTCCGTTGGCGGTCGTGGTCTTTACGGGCAGCATCAGCACATTCAGGACTACAGAGCGTTGGCGTTCGCCCTGGGTAGCTTTCGATGGTTGATTCATTGCCACACCAGCGACACACAATAGTGATTGTACGCAGCGGCATAGATCGGGTGTGTTGGCCAACGATGACTTGGCGTTTACTCATACAAAAATCCAGTATAGTGAGGGATGAGTGAATGCACCCATTAAGCATGATGTGGCACAGTGTCCCACCTTCATATTCTTCCCACTTCACGCATTGGGTATTCCATAGGATTTTCTCCTGGCGCTGGCTTGGTCATTAGCGCGCGGGGTTTCATTTAGTATAGCCTTATGTCCATTGCTCTTAAAACTTAGGTCTGCTTCAAATTTGCAGCAATCCTGCTGAAATGCTGATACAGAAGCGATTTTGGTCACCCTAGCCCATCGTTTCAAAAACTTAAAAGTTCTCAAGAATTATTATTATCTGGAACAATGAACTCATTAACATTTACAATAGGGCGACCCTTAGTCCAAGATTTTTGTTTAGGTCGTTGGATTAGATATTCTAATGACTCTTCGACGGCTAATATAGATTCAATCGCTTCTTCATAGGCAACCTGATAACCTTCATGAACTATCTTATTCCGAATATTATACGTCTTGTTGAGCCAGTCATTATAGATTGGGTTATTTGTATCGAATTGCTTGCTTAGTACCTTATTCATATGATCTTTAATTAAGTTCTTAAGACCGCAATCAAGAATATTTGTTATTTGATTCAGGGTCTTACCCTTTTTTACATAATACTCTCTAACTATCTCACTAACAAAAACCTCAAAGCAAGTTTGTATTTCAACACACGCCATTCGCCAATTTGATATACTTAAATAGTATCTCGCGCTAATTAATAGTTCCTCGTATAGAGGTATTTTATCTTCAGTAATTAGCATCTGTGAGATTTGATGATGGATATTATGATCGTATTCTTGGATAGTATTAACTAAGTTAACATCATAGCCAGCGTTTCGTATGTTTCCTTGTAGCTGCCCTTCACTGCTTCGTGAAACAACACCATATGAAAATGAGTTCCAAATTTCCGTCTTATCAATAAAAGGTATGTATGTGTCTTGTGTCACATATCGATATATTCTAATAAGTCTATTAAGAACTGTAACTGTACAATCAATAATCCTATCAACATCATCTCCAAAATAACTATTTTGTAATGATTGTCCTAATACTATTATTGAAGGTGGAAATAAAATCACGAATTCAGTACGTCGAAACGTCCCATTCTTGTCATTCCATAGTTCACCACGGCCTACATGTTCAGCTCCCCAAAAGCTTTTATAATCAATTTTCTCTTTTGGCCGTCTGAACTTAGTTAGTTTTACTTCTATAGTCTCTGAATTCGATAATTCAGGAACTAAAATCGTGTACCAAGCATCTTCAAGATAAAGGCAAAACGGAAGTTGTCCAATGATGCAGGTTGATTCGCTCATATTCTATATTCTCCAAGGGTGTGTAATAAATAAACTTCGCAGTTATGTTAGATCATGTCCCAATTCTTCTGTAAATTCTTTCTATGGTCGAATTAAAAGTGTCCTATTTTAATAGTGAAAAAGATGATTCATATTGTTACCGAGATGCGCCAACAGAAACATAGTTGTATTATCCCTTTTCAGTATTACTAATAATGGCTTTATCAGATTCCTTCAATATCAATTTAGCAATATCATCTCCTCTCCAAAACAATATTCCCAATACAGGAGATAGTATATCGATTTTCATTTCCCTATAAAGCATTCCTGCAACAAGACCGTAGAGAAATACAAAACCTGCGCCAAGCAAGCCGCCAATAAATATATTTAAACTACCATTTTCTTTTGTCAAATCAGCCAGATTGCATTCTTTTACGCCTGCAATCCTGCAAGAAGCACTAATTGTATTCGGACCAGATGCCAACACACGAACTGCGATACTGTCATCCTCATTAAGTAATGTTGGTAATAAGGAAAGGGTTTCACTACTATGTGTAATACTGATTGGAATTCCGGCTGGCACAGTTGAAAGAACCTCGGCGCTTAAAATATCCGCATCACTTCCAAACGCAAATTCCATTGGACGCTGATAATCTGCTACAACGATCGGCTCATCGCCTGTGTTAATGACCTTAAGGATTACCAGAGAAACATCGTTAACCTCTTGGCCATCGAAAGATAGTTGCAATCTTGTATCGGGTATTTCTTTTACACTTAAAAGAGGGGTATTGGCAACAATTTCATATGAAATTTCCTTGCCTTTTATGCTGATCCAGTATAGAACCAGCGGTAATACTATTGCTACAACTACTCCAGCAAAAGCAATTTTATCCCCTATCGAAAATCTAGCAGTTTTCGTTTGCATTGATTTATCCTTACCGAAGGTCAAGTATTTGTTAATCTATTACGAGCAATTGCCAAACAAGTTACTGAATCAATACCTCAAAATCCTATAATGTGGCATGTCATACAATTACATCCAACACTATTTTACAGTTCTTCTCTAATATTAATCAATGCTGCTAGACTGCTTTCAATTCAAGGGATATCCGATTATTTCGCAGGAGGTTTATGCCGCTCCAAAATGCTCCCGTAGAGCGCTCCGGTATGCTCTGGCGCTCCGGTGTTCAGAGCGCCATTTAGGGCATTAGACAGGCGTAGAGCAAGCCAGAGCGCTCTAGGTTATGCAGCGGCCATTGCAGGAATTGAGGCATCATCGGCCAGAGCACCTGCTGCTCGGAGCACCCGTGTCACCAGCTGGTGGCGACTGCCGGTATAGCCATCTTTCGCACCAGGCTTTGATTCAAAAAGCTCGGCAGTGACGGGGCGAACTTGGCGCAAACGGGTATAGATTTGCACACAGGTTTCAATGAAGGTTGGGTCTTTTTCGAGTTCCGCCAAGGTCTTGTGTTTGACCAGATCAGCAATAGAAACAGCAGACTGGATAGGCTTCGCATCAGCAATGGCCAATGGCTGTCCAGTCATTAACGCATGTAATAAGGATGATGGATCACTATCAGGCTGTGACATCACGGTTGCGGTGGCTTTCCGCTCGGCAGCCAATTTCGCTGCATCATCGGGTAATTGAGCCAGCCACCATTGGCGTTGTGCGCGATCCAAGAACGGGGCACGAATCGTCAATACTTCACGGCCTTGAACACAGGTAAAGACCCCTGCACCTGCGGGTGGGATAGGCAATTCGGATGGGGGAACACCCACGACCGTGCCATCATCGCGCGTCCCCAGTTTGCGCAGCGCATTGCTGCTAATCCCTGTATTTGGCTCGTCACCATCTTGTGATTGCTGATAGCCTGCCACATGCAAGCTAATTTGCGAACGCCAACGGGTATCGAGCTTGGTTGCGTTCTGTGTTCCGATAATGTAGCGAATGCCCATCGCACGGCAACTGGTCAGTTCCTCATTTAGCCAATCGGCCAGATCGGTTTTGCCAACAATGCTCTGAAGCAACATTAATTCGGATACATAGACTACCAAAAGGGGCAAATCACCTTGTTCATATTCTTCCCATTTTTCGCACTTCGCATCCCATAAAATCTTGGTGCGGCGCTCGCGCTCGGCTCGCAGCGCATCCATGGCAGGCTGGATGTCTTGTTTGCCACGAGCAAAGAGCCAGGTGTGTTGCTTGGTATGCCAACCATTCAACGACAATCCGCCCTTACCATCGATCAAGGCAAACTGAAGCTCGCGTGGAGTATGGCGATAGGCTAAGGAAAAGAGCCAAGTCAAGACAAAGTTATCTTTACCAGAGTCGGTAAACCCTGTTACCAAGGTCATATTGACATCGTTCACCAACGACGCAGTAGCCAAATTCGGTTTTGCAAAGCCAAACCACCAGCCCAATGGCACGCCATAGCGTCCGGTAGGATGCAAGCGCAAACACTCCTTGATTGCAATACGCAAGTCTGAGGGTGGGTTCTTCAAGGCCCGACCAGCGCCCTCTAAGACCGTTCCGGTCAATGGCGGGGATATATCATCAGTTGTATCAAATAACGGGGCAGGTGTTGCTGGGAGAGCAGGCATGACTGGAACCACTGACACAGCCTGCACCACAGGCGGCGTGGCTGGCCCAGGATTCGCAGGCACGGCGGCATCGAGCAACCCTGCATAGTAGCGCGAACGCCACATGCGATAGAGCCGCACTTCATCATAGATGTCGCGCCCTTTAAATACGGCAATCACACCAAGACAGCCAAAGAGCAGAAGCAGTGTCATTCCGGTTGTCATGCAATCCCCCGTTTCCAGGCATAGCGAAGGCGATCAAGGTAGCTCAATGACCAGCGAGCAATCTTTTCTGGCCCATAGGAACACACCAGCCCAACAATCCCCGCAAATGCCCACAAGCCCCAGCCTGTCGTTGGAATAGTCAAGCCCACAAACAAATCGAGTTCGCGGCCTGCGCCCCAAATCAAGAGGCCACTAAACGATGTTCCGAGATTAAACGCGCCAACAATGCTAAAAATCACGGTTTTTACGCGCAACACGCGGCGAATATCAATATAGTCCAGCAAATCATGATCGGTTTTGCTTTCACGCCATGCTGCACGGGCCTTCGATACTTCACCACGAAGCTCTTTGCGTGGCCATGAGGCCAAGGTCAAAATCGTAATCGCAACCGGAATCAGCCATTGGCCATAACCAGCGAGCCATGTTCCGAGTTGGGGAAAGTGTTCCCGTAAAAATGTCAGGGTAAACGCACCATCCCAGTACCAGAGCAGCGTAGCAATGCCTAATAACACAACACACATGAGCGCTTCAACGCCAAGCGACAGCACCGGATTGGCGGCCCGCCGTGGTGGTTTCGGACGACGAATCATCGCTGGAGCGGGCCGCGTAACGGTATCGACCCGTTCTACACGCGGGGCTGATAGTGGTGTTGTGACTGGAAATGGTTGCGCCATTGCGGCAACACCACTCGAATTGGTTGATGGCGAGGTTGTTGGTGCGTTGGGGTCAGGATTTGTGTGCATACAGTGCCTCCTTTTCGGGAGGCCGTTCCGCATGGTATCATTGCGGTGACGGCCTAGCGAAGCATATAGGGTCGTCCATCCCCCGACCACTGGTTGACGCTTTGTGGTGCGGGGATTTTTGTTGCGCTCATTATAACAGCTTGGTCAATTTGTTCGATGTGCTCGTAACCCACACTTATTCATCATCATCGTCGTCATCATCATCAAGGCTCGTCATCACCCCGCGCAAGTCCTGCATATTGCGCTCGTAGTTAATTGGCTCCGGTTGAATTGGGGCTGGGGTTGATAGCACCGATACCAAGGTTTCCGCTGCTGGCATGTCCACGCTATTGCCACTAGCTGCCACAATAGCCGGTAGCTCATTGGCCTCGGCCAGAAAATCGAGGATGGGCAAGATCATCTGGCGCAGTTCACGGGCAAGCTGTCGTTTATTCAACCCGCCATATTGACCAGGACCATCAAGGGTTGCTTCTGCGGCAAGCAACCGTAGCCCTCGTTTGAGGGCTACTGCTTTCAGATCTTTTTCATGATGATAGTTCGGACGGTTCGCCTTGATGTTCTCCATCAGCTGAAGATCGTCTTCATCAATGCGCACCTGGCGGGGTGAATTTGTCATTAGATACTCCGACCGCTTGTGGCGAAGATGAGCAACATGAGCACCCCAAAGGCATTCATGACACCGCTCACCGTAGGATCAACAAAGGCAAAGTGGGTTTCTTCTTCTTTTCCAGCAACCATCGCGCGTTCGGCAATCATAGCACGAAGCTCTGGAATCCGAATACCCCCCCCCGTAAATAAGAGAAAAAACCCAGGTTCTTGCAGCAAGGGCAGTTTTTGCGCAACCATATCCTGACCTTCCGAATCCATCACCCGCCGAATTTCGAGATCAATCACTTGCCGTCGGCCTGCATCATTGCGGATATAGCGATTTTCTAGGGCAAACTGGGCTTGCGCATCGTTCAAGGACAAACGGGGAAACTGGCGCGCCAAGGCTCGTGCTAAGCCAATCGTGCCTTCCTTGCGGGGTTTGGTGGTCATGCGCCAATTGCCCCGATCATGAATCACCTCAATGATCTGATCATCGCCGCCGCCAATATCGTTAATGCGCATGGCTTCAATATCGCCCATTTGGTTGCGCCCGTACAAATCACGCGTATAGGCGACAAAGGTACCAACCGACTGGGCTTGGGGAACAACTTGTGCATAGGTAATTGTCCACTGTTCTTCGCGCCCATCTTCATCAGTCCGCACGACACTGAAGGTTTTCCCTAACAGATGCTCTTTCAGAGCGGTGCGGGTTTCTTTCTTCACGGCCAGCGTTTCCGTCGCGCCACCAGCGTCATCTTCTTTTTTCTTGGCCTTAATCTCTTCGTTGGGAATTGCGCGGGCAACCGCTAAACGGTAGGTGCCAGAGGAAAAGCCACCCTTCCGCAAAATTTCAACCACGCAGGCCGCGCCAAAATCACGGTGACGCTGATCGGACAACCGTTGGGCAGTTGGGCCAATCGGCAAGGCATCGCCGCCACTGCGCACCGCATCTTCGCCAATCCAAAACAATGGCCCGTTATTGACTTGGTAGGTTGTCAGGCTTTTGCCCATACGAATTTCTTTCGCTTCCATATACGAAGCCGGAATTTCAACCGTAATCACCTCGGCGGAACGATTCAACAGCGCCAGTTTCTTCTTGCCGTTGCCATCATCATCCCCCAACGGAATCAACACTTCACCATTGATCTGGATTTGGGCAGGTAATTGCATCGATTCATTGCGTAGGGGCAAGCCTGCGGCCAAATGATCGTAGACGGTCACGGGTCGGGTTGTCGTGAGTGACATAAACAGATTCTCCTAAAATTGAATCCCATCGAGCTACGACAATTGTAGTGGATGCGCATGGATGTGTCAACTACAATTGTAGTGTATTTGTAGTATAGACAAAGAAGAGTAATAACTACAATTGTAGTGTATTTGTATGTAGTTCCTATAAATCGGATAGTCCACGCGAAGCACCTTTAAAAACGTCCGGGAAGCGTCGCGTCAAAAGCCCTCGCACGGCCCTTGGTTCTGGTTCGCCTTTTGGGGCTGGATAGGCTGCTTAACGAAAAGTATCGTTGGGCATCGTTGCCGTGCAGGGGCGTTGGCGTGGCCTGACCTTCCATGCGGGAGCGACGGCGGCAGACGCGGCAAGGCAGAGTGCGCCTGGTTGATGGCTCTGACTATGGGGATTGCACACACTGGGTGATGGCTCAGACTGTTGAGGGTTGAAGCGCACGTCGCCGCGCCACCGTGGGAAATCGGGTGAGGAGCGCCCCCGCGACGAACCCCAAGCAGCGTTGCAAACCAAGCCGAAGGATTGCCCGAAGGGGCTGCGCAGCCATGAGTCCAGCGTGCGTTCAGCCGTGTATCGCAACGTTCGCAGAACCGCCGCAGGCGCTCGCGCAGCGAGGTGAGATAGGCAGCACCTGGACGATGGGATTTCCCACGGTGGCGCGGCGCAGCCGCCGCGCCTGCCGCCCCGCAGGGCGGCTGCACTATTGCGGGGGGTTGATGGCGACGGGTGGAACACCAGTGCAAGCGCAGCGCAGCAGGCTTTAGCCCTTGCTGGTGGGTCAAACGGCGACAGCATACCCCCCGCAATAGTGCAATCGTCGTTAGCTCCGTATCCCCGTTTGGGGCTTCCACCTGCCCGTGTGGGTGTTCACCAACCCCGGTCATGTCGGGGCTTCGTTTCCGGTGAATAGGCTGGTGTACGGTCGTGGTGGCCAGGTTTTTGGCCGTCCTTACTGCAAAAAGACATGCGGAATCGCCTCCACCGTAACCCGTTCGACCAATTGGCCATTCAATCCCGTGGGCTGCATGGATCGCTCAATCTGACCAATCCGCTGCCACGCATTCCCAATCCGCAGCGGATGCACCGCTTCATGCAGCGTAAAGAGATAGCGCGCATTCCCCTGCCCCAACACTTGGGCGGTCGCGCGCATCACCTTGTCGCGTTGGGTTGCGGTCGGCGTAACCGTCAACAAGACAAAGCTGTCGGTCTGGTAGCGTGCCTGCAAGGCGGCGCTTCCACCATAGGCAGCATACGCCGCAATCTTGTCCCGCCAGGTTTCAATCCGCCGCGTGGCCCGATCCACTTCGATAAAGACTTGCAGTTTCCCTTTGGGATGGATGAGCACAAACGATCCATCGGGAACCACGGGCAACTGCATCCGCACCATACTGCCGCGTTGTTGGCGCATTACCGTGACCTGATCATAGGCGCGCGCCGTGAGATGGTCGCCGCGCCAGTCGCTTAAGGCGATGCCCTCCATCATCGCGATTTTCGCCCGTAAGGCAGCGTAGATTTGGCCAATCTCGGCACTATGATTGGTCGTGAAACTCGACCGTGGCCGAATCCGAAAGGCGGCAATGCGGTCGGGATCAAGCGTCGTGGTTTCGACTAAGACCGCTGCGCCTAACGGGGTCAGCATAAAGAGGTCAGGGTCACGCCCACCGCCATGGCCTGCGCGGGCGATGGGGCGTGGTATCCGATGGATTAAACCCGCACTTTCTAACGTACTCAACCGCCGATAGACCACGCGCCCTGGTTTATACGGCGGGAGGTCGCGCTGCTCTCGGCGCGCCTGCATATCCGCTTCCCACATGGGGCGACGGTCGGGAAAGGCAATCCATTCCAGCGCGGTTGCCGTCAAAAAACGGGCCGTGGCCAATGCTTCAAGCATGACATGATCCCGTGCCGTCACGGCCACCCTACCTGAAAGTAAGGCCCGTGGGATCAAATGGTGGGGTTGGCTCTGGCTCATGGGTATCCTCCATCACAGGGTCTGCATCATCGAATGATTCCTCCATCGGGGGTTGGGGGTCGCTCGGCACAGGGGTCGGTTCGTTAATGGGCGTAAAGGTTGCCCCAAAACTTGTTTCTTCGGCATTGGCCAACGGCATGGTTGCGCCTGTGTTGGCCATAGTGGCAGCAAGCACTGGCGGCGCGAATGCCTGCGCAGGGGTCGGCGTGCGGCGGGGTCGCTGAATGACAATCGGCACATGGGGAACAGCGGGCATCATCGCGATCTGCACCTTCGCCGCTGCCCCGCGCGCGATGACCCAGGCGCATCCGGTTGGCAGGGTTCTGACATCTTGCGGGTCGATGCGCGCTTCCTCCTCCATGCGATAGGTTCCGCGTTTCAAGACCTGCTTCCCCTGAAACTGATAGGTCGTTGCTATCGCCTGCTGCACCCCCGCAAGTTTGGTCAATTCTTCGGGGGCACTCATGCGGTGCAACACCACGGTCATATTGCCCACAATCCGTGCTTGTTGATCGGCATCACCAAGCCCTGCCAGCGTTTGGGTTCCGAGCATCACGATCCCGCCCAAGCTCCGCGCCATTTCGGCCAAGCGGATCACGCTCTCGGTTCCTAATGATGAGAACTCGTCGATGATCAGCACGGCCCGACGGTCGGCGGGCTTGCGGGTCGATAAGTAGTGCTTGACATCCTCGAGCAGAAACTTGGCAATGCTCTGGCTATCGCGTTCGTTGGCCAACACGGGCAAACCAAAGTAGGCGGCGCGGGCCTCGCTTAAGCGCCAGCCATCGCGGCGAATTTGGGTCAATTTCGGGGTCATGGTCGCAAAGCGCATGAACACGCTTTTCGCATCGGATGCACTGATACTGGCCACCCGTGCAAAGCCCTGGGCATTGTTCTTATATTGATCAGCCAACCGACCGTATTGCAAGCGTTCTTCGAGTTCTTCAAACGAGCCTGGTAAGGCTTCGTCGGTGTTCAAGACCGCGCGTAAGTAGACCTCGGCCATGTCGGAATAAAATGAAGCGGCACCCTCGGTCGCATAGGCCGGAATCGCCATGATGCGACTGAGCAAGGCCCCGCTGTCCCCTTCCCAGCCGTTATAGGCTTCTTGGGGGAATAACCGACACTGCCGCCCATAGAAGGCCATTAAGTCGTAAAACTGTTGCATCATCTTCACGTCGTTTTTGGGGTTCACAAAAAACACATCCCAGTTCGTCGAAGCCGCGATTGACGCTGCGACGCGCAACATCGACTCCGACTTGCCTGCGCCGTTCTCACCAATAAACAGCATATGCAGACTGGCTGCACCGATGTTGGTGGTGAGATACAGCAGGCGTTTATGCTCTACCGCAAAGAACAAGGAATCGCCCTGAATCTTGGCCCCTAAGACCGTGGCGCTCGCAATCTCCTTGGTAATAGGCCGCTGGGTCAGACTGGCTGCGCTCGCCTTCATGGCGCGGCGCTTGGCGGATTCCAGCTGGATGTCCCGCTTTTCCTTGGCGTGGCTGTCCTTCTCGGACTGTTGTTCCGCTAAGGATTTTGGCCGTACACTTTCCCACACCATGGTTAAGGCAGGGGCAAGCGGCATCGTATACAGCCACAGCAGTGGAATGGCAGTGGCTCCGGCGCTCACCACGCCCATCATCCCATCGCGCCGCTTGCCTCGCTCAATTGCCGTGCGGCTTTCCTTTAAGTGATCGCGCAAGGGCGACCAGACGACCAAGGCCATGAAGCCTGCGCCTGCAAGGGCGGCCATTGCTACCATCGGCTGATGCGTTTTCAGATACCTGCGGCCCCATAGTGCGCCAATGGCAGCGGGCAAGGCCACGATCACCACAATCAAGCCCATGAAAAAGCCCATCATTGCGCCGCCGCTGTCGCTGCTCGGCGCGGATTGGGCAGCTGGCGGTGGATTACTCATCGCGTGGCTCCTCGGATTGGTCGAGGTCAAAACGGATTGCCGTATTGGTGGTCGTCATGGCGTGGAATGCTACCGTATCTACTGGGCCACGGTAGCTGTTGGCATTGACATCAGATGCCCATACGTCGTCCCGATGGTCACGCCACGTTCGCCATGATGGCGCGATGGTTTGCTCGTTCATCGGATGATCAGCAGAAATCGCGGTAGTTGTCATTCCATCCTCCTTTGTGGATACACAAACGCGCGACGGTGATTCACCGTCCCGCGCTGCTTAAAACCAAACACCAGCATTGGCGTGCTGGTGTCGTTCTTCGTTTCATTGGTTGTGGGTCGTGGCTACGGCGTGCGGAATGCCTCCGCCCACGTGGCAAGCTCCGGATCGCTGGCCATCCATTGCCCCAACGTGGTGGGTGCATCGCCCGTTGTCAAGGACGGCACAATCTTTTGCGACGAGGTCATCACAAGGCCTTCACCATTCGGCTTGATCCATAGCATCGTGGCATCATGCGGCAGCTGATAGAGGGTTTCATTAACCAGGAGCATCCCCGTTGTCCCGTCCGTTGTGATGAGTGACCATCGTGTCGTTCGGCCATTCGTAAACACAACCGAGCAGCGGTGCGCTTCGCCGGAAGGGCCATTGGCAGGGGCACGCTCACAGGTCGGGTCGGTCGCCAAACCCGTATAGATCAGCACTATCTGCAACCCGCCATCCCACGCATAGATCCCATACGCATGGTCATCCACCATCGCTTCTTCCAGCACCACCGGAAGGGCGGGATCTGCGTGCGGTTCATACACCACCGTCGGGGTAAATGTCGGGGGCGGAATATCCGATGGTGTTGGGTTCGCAGGGAGGGTATCGCCCACCACTCGCTCGGTCGTGGTACTACAGCCTACCAGCACGAGCAGCACCAGCATGCCAATCACGGCATTCCATCGCGTCTTCATTCGATACTCCTTCACGTCAATCATACTGTCATGTTAAACGCACGACCGTCGCAAAGGTTGCATGGGTGGGCACTGTTCCTAGCGTTCATCGGAACAGCGTGACCAGCCATTGACCGTGATGCGGTTACTTTTCCCTACCTCGACCGTCATACACTGCGGTTTCGGATCGCCTGCCCGTGTCCATTGAATCTTCGCCGTGGTCGAGGCGGTCAACACCACCGGATCACCCACCAGCGCATAGGCCGTGTAGTCATCGGTTCCGTCCTTGCCGCGCAGCACCCGCTCCCAGCGCTCCGGCTCCCAGCCAATCATGGATGTTGCCGTTGCCCAGTCATCGGCTACCACCGCCTCCGCCCAGGTGGTGATCACATCCACGGATGTTTTTGAGGCGCTCGCATCGTTTCCACACCCGCCCAACAACCCTGCCACCACCAGCACCAAAATCCATCGTTGCATTGTTGCATCCTCCATAGCCAATCGATTGTTACCCTTCGCGGCGGCGTTGCTCGATCTCCACGCGTTTCGCCGCCAAAAACCCATGCCGCCAGCGCCACCAGCGCACCACCAACACGCGGTGCAGCTGCTCGGTCGCGTTGGCCAAGTCGGCCCGTTCCTGCTGACCTGTCGTATTCGTGCGTTTCATCAGCTTCATCCCTGCCTCCTTTAGCCCTTCCGAATGAAATAGGCCACTTCTTGATCGGTTAACTGCATGCGCAAGTGATGGACTTCATTCGTCCCGAAAATCCCCACGAACTCGCCTGCGCCTGCGGTTCTAATTGCTGCGATGTCACTTGGCGACAATTCAGGGTATGCCTCGGCCAACAGGTTTGCGTCCGTCCCCTCTTGCCGCCCAAACAATTTCACGGCGGTATTGTTGGTGGTCAGATTATTAAAATCCTGCGCATTCCCGCTGCCGCCCATGTAGGTGGCCCCGTTTTGATCACACGACCAGAGTGCCGCCCCGTAATTCCGCCATTCTTTCGTCGCATTGGCCACCTCTTTTTTCAGGCTTTCAATTTGTGACAGAATGCCAAATTCATCGATCACGCAGATCAGCTTTTGGCCGCGCGCCCGCCGTTCGGGGCTGCGAATATAGTGGTTGAGCGCGCCGATGCCATGGTCGAGGTAGAGTGGCAGCAAGGCTTTATCGGCATTGTTGAGGTTGTAGGCCACCACATCGCTGCCAAAATCCCACTTGAGCGTGGTCTGGCGATCGAACAGATGGGCCTGCGATTGCAGGGCAATATCGGTGATTTCTTCGGCTAAAGCCAACCCAACAGGGCGATTGGTTTCCCGCAACGCTACGACAAGATCCCGCAGCAGCGGCGCGGTATCGTCATCCATTTGGGCCAGAAACACCCCATCAGGGCCATAGATGCGGGTTGATGCTAATGCGGCATCGAGCGCGCCCCGTTCGGCGTTGCTGAACTCGCGGGGCCGCAACTGCACCCCTGACCCGCTGGTGATCGCGCGGCCCAACACCATCGACAGCTTGCGTTCGACATGGCTTTTCTGCCGATGCAAGCTGGTTTCCATGGGATCAAGCACATTGATCGCCACATCCTCGGCCAAGTGATAGTAGGCCGCGCCACCGCCCACCGCCTCGCATAACCGCGCACAATTCCCGACCGGATCGAACATCACGATCTGGTGGCCTGCCACCGCATGGCGCAACGCCAACATGCCGAGACTCACGGTTTTGCCGCTGCCCGATTTTCCGAGCATGAGCAAGTGCGGGTTATCGGTTCCGGTGGCCCCAAAGAGGTCATAGTGAAATGGCAGTTGATCGTGTGGGTCAAAGCCCCACAGGATGCCGCTGGTACGGTCACTCTTGCGAATGCCCCAGGGGGTCTTGGCCGCGACATGCTCACTCAAGGCATTCCGCCGGATGAGCGGCGCGGCAATCTGTTTGCTCGGCGTGGTCGTGAACAATTTGAGGTATTCGCCTTGGGTTCCGCTCAGCACATCCAATTTCAAGCGAGCGCCCATGCGGTCACGCAGCGTTTGGGTAATCCGATTCAAGTCCCGCACGCTCGGCGCTTGCACCAAAATGGCATAGGCGACTTCGTGCAACTGCTGGACATCCAACTGATTCATCGCGTAACTGACATCGCGGTATGCCCGTTCTGCCCTGGCATCCTTCACGGCGTTGCGGGCGGTCAATGCGCCTTCGAGCACATTAAAGGCATCGGTCGTGGCCCGTTGGGCCTTGGCACGTGGCAAGGTCGTCACATCGAGCGCCACCGCGATTTCCTCCTCGCCGCCTAAAAGATCCTGCATACTGCACAAATCCCACTCGCCACGCACGTCAAACGCATGGATGACGCGCAAATACGGACGGCCCTCGTCGAGCGGACTGAGATAGGTGGCCATTTCGCGGTATTTCCCCTGAAACAAGGGCGGCAGCGGCGCGATCTGGACATCGGGCAGCAAGAATGTCCCTTTCACCACGCTGCGCACCGCTTCTGCATCAGTGTATTCAGACGGCCACGCCACAAAGTAGTGCTGGATACCAAGCGGATTGCCTTCGCGCTCCATCACTTCGTAGGCGCGGCGGTAGTTTTTCAGCCAGCGCCACGGCCAGAGCGCACGGCGGCAGCCATCGGCAACCACGGCCAGCGTCGTGGCATCGCTCGCGCCGTCGGCCAACATCCGCAAGGCCCGCTGCACCGCTGGCGCATCCTGCAAGGCGGCGGTTGCTCGTTCATAGGTCGCGAGCCGTTTCTGGACCAGGCTGATTAATACCTCAGCACGCGGCTCACCGTCCTGCGCTGACACCACTAGCGGCAGCAGATCGCGCAAGTCATCGAGCGGGCTGGTTTGCTGCCGGAGACGCTGGCGAATGGGGGCAAACGAAAAGCGCCGTGTACACGAGATCAAGCGCGCATCGTAGGTGATCCCTGCCCAAAAGTTGGCAAAGCGTTGTTCGAGTTGTGGCAATTCCTCCCGATATTGGCGCACCGAAAAGGGGTCAATCGTCAAACACAAGGGCGGCTGATTCATGGGCGTTCTCCTTCCGACCGTGCGCTGGTGCTGGCCTCGGTGGCCATCGTGCGCGGCGCAAGCACCAGCTGACCAGCGTGGCTTAACCCAACGGCATGCTCGCGTTCCTCGACGACCCGATACCACTCCCCCGCGTCAAGCGTGCGCGGTTTGATCGCACTGCGCACATAAAAGAGCAGGGCTAACCACAGTCGTCGGCCCCACATCAGGCCGCGTCGATTCAGTGAGAGTCCCAAGCCAAGGGCAAGGCCAACCACGCTCAGCAGCATCACAATCCCACCCGTCCCCATGAGTTGGCCAATGCGGCTGCCCATGAATCCGCCAACAATCGCTGCGCCGACATTTTTATAGGAAAAAATCCAAAAAGCTGCCTCTTCCCCACGACCTAAAAACTGTTCTAATTCACGAGCCATTGCAACCTCCCATGATCAACGCGCCGCCGCAGCGGCGCGTTGCGAACAATGTGTCGTGTGCCAGCTAGCTGCCGAAGGCGAATCCCACGAGGTCGGGAATCACACCCAAGCCGATAGCCGCAAACAGCACCTTCCGCATCATCCCTTTATTGTCTCTGGCCCAGTCGGGCAGAACTGGCTCGGCGACATAACTGATGAAGACCAACACCAAGGCAAGGACAGCGAGCGGACGACCAATGGTGGTCAACTGCTCGGTAATATCCTCAATCTTTGCCTCAAGCTGCCCGACTTGGTTGAGCGTTGGCTCGTCGACAACGACTTCCGAACTCCCGCCAATCGGCGCGGCGTAACTGGCGGCCACGGGGCCAGCAAACACGGCCAACCCAAACACGATGATCGACAAAATTCCATAGGCGAACGATTTCATGGGGTTTCCTCCAAAAAAACACGATCAATCAAAGCACAACGGACTGGCGGGGCATCGCACCCCACCACGGTCACACCATCACCGCTAACCCTAGCTACCGAAGGCGAATCCCACGAGGTCGGGAATCACACCCAGACCAATAGCAGCGAACAACACTTTGCGCATCATCCCTTTATTGTCTCTGGCCCAGTCGGGCAGGACTGGCTCCGCGACATAACTGATAAAGACGAGCACCAAGGCAAGGACAGCGAGCGGGCGGCCAATGGTCGTCAGTTGCTCGGTGATGTCCTCGATCTTGGCTTCTAATTGCCCGACTTGATTCAAGGTCGGCTCCTCGGCAACGACGCTGCTGCCGTCAATCGGCGCGGCGTAACTTGCTGCAACAGGGCCAGCAAAGACGGCCAACCCAAACACAATCACGGTCAACACGGTATAGGCGAACGATTTCATAGCGATTTCCTCCATACAAACAATTAATCCAATCCAACACGACCCGTGGGGCGATAGCTCCACACGACCAACCCGACCGCCACCAGTGCCAGCCCTCGGCTGACGAGCGTGGCATCCAACCCGACCAATCCAACCAACCCAACACCAAGGCCACTGACCACCCCGATTCCCCACCACCACCCCTGATACCGGCTCCGTTGTTGTCGGTTCATTGCGTTCCTCCTCTGTATCGATCTAGGGCAGCGTGATGCGCCAACGCTGCTGCCCAATCTGAAGTTCAAGCTGCGCCACATCGGGCACGCTCGCCACCAGCCGCAGCGGCGTGGGCGTGCCTGGCTGAAGGACAATCGGCAAACTATCGCTCGTGCCATCGAGCGGGACAGTGCGCCCGCCGCTCCACACGCTTACCGCGTTCAGATCGACCGTCACGGGGTCGCTCCCCGTGGCCGTGAGCACTGCCGTGATCGTGAAGCGGTGACCATTGCCCAAGGGTTCAAGCCGAACGGACGCGGGGTCAAGCGTGGTCACGAACGGGCGGCGGTCGGCTCCGGCAGGGGCAGGCGGAATCGTCAGCGCCACTGCCACCGTTTCCCCCGTGAGGGCGGTTGCCCGCCAGATTGCTTGGCCGCCTGTTTCTTGCACGAGATAGTGATAGGTCACGCGGCGCGCCGCGTGGGCATCGATTGCATCGTGTTCGACCGTCACCCGCTCGGCCAACACCCCGTCGAGGACGAGCTGATCAGCCATCGCTTGGCTGGTCCACACCTGTCCGGTGAGGTTTTCCACCTGCACCGTGATCGCCACCTCGGCATAGCCCACAGGCGTGGTGGTTGTTGGCGCAAGGGTCTGCACCGTGTGCACGGTGAGGCGGGCCATATCCGGCACGGTCGCGGCTTGGCCCCGTTGCAGCAGCGCGGTGGTTTGGCTCGTCGGCTGGTGGGCTGCTTCCACGATAGTGCGTTCATTCTGGCCGTCCCCGCAGAGAATCAGCGTCATGCCTGCACGGCGCTGATCTAAGACTTCCACCTCCTGCCTGCCGACTTGGCGCACGCGCACCACCGTGTACTCCCGTACGGCTCCACTGGCAGGGCGCATCGTGATCACGCTGCCCCGATTGAGGCCGTCAATGGTGCTTTTGGCGGTTGTTGGCAAACAAAAAATATGATTCACATAGGAGCCATTCAGCCATGCCGCGACTCCTTCGGGCACATCCGGCTCCCATACGCCGCCAAGCTCGCTGGCACTGGCCAACACCCGATACACATCGGGGCTGGCTCCATCGTCGCGCGAGAGTTCGAGCGAGGCGGGGTAGGCCACCGTCACGTCGTTGCCGCCGCTGAAGTCGGTCAGTGCCGTTGGCGTAACCAAGGCGAGTGTGGTGGTGATTGGCGTGGTTGTCGTGTCCAACGCTTGCGCGTCGGTATCGGTATCGCCGTCGCCGCTTGGCCACAAGAACCAGAGCAACGGCAGCAGCACCACCAGCCCAATCGCGGCCCAGCGCTGCGGGGTCATCGCGCCTGCGTCCCCGCTCCGGCCACTCCCCTTGGTTGGTTGGGTCAAGCGGGGGTCACTTTCTGGTGGAATGAGGGCATATTCGCCCTCGCTGGTTGGCACCATGCCCAGCCCGGTTGGGCTATCCCTGCCTTCCGCCTCGCGAATCAAGGCATCAACCAACTCTTCTTCAATCTGGTCGGGATCGACCTCCATCCCGCCGCGCCGACTCGCCGCCTGCATCGCGGCATACAAGCGCTCTTGGTAGAACGCCTGGAACGTGGCGCGTTCATCCGCCGGAATTTCGGCAAGGAGGGCTTCAATCTGATGCTCACTCATAGGGTTCCTCGCTCATTGACTTAAGGCAGCAGTGCAGGCAAGGGGGTCACGGTCGAGACCATGATCGGCTTGACCTGCGGGGTGCGCGCTGAGACCCGCTGGGTGGCATCGAAGCTCGGCATACTGACAATCAGCATGGCCGTGTCGCGCACCCGCACGCTCATCGCCGCCCTGCCGCTGGGGTCAGTGACGGCTTGGGCCAACACCGTGCCGCTTTGTTCGTCGGTCACGTAGACCGTCACACCTGCTACCCCTTCGTCGATGTCACAGCTTTTATTGCTGTGAATACCGTCGTAACAGACCACGACACTGAGCGGAACAAGAATGGTGGGCTGTGCCGTGGGTTGGGCCGCTTGCGCGATCGCGATTTCCTCAATCTGAATGCCTGCTAATGGCGTATCACGCTGGATCGTGGTCGGCTGCGGGGCGGCGGGTTGGGGCTGGGGATTGCTCCCGCTCGGCGCGCCGCCCATGCCATCACCACCGTTATTCGGGGCGCTGCCGCCTGCCGTGCCACCCGTTCCCATGGGGATCGTCGTGGTTGTGGCCGTTGGCGTGGCCGTCGTCGGCAACCAGCGATCAACCCGCAGCGTGTAGGTGCGTTCGTTCAGGGGTGGGGCGAGCCTGCCGACCTGGCCAATCAGCAGATAGGCATCTAAGACCCCTGCCGCTTCGGGCACACAAAACAGCACCGTGCTGCCTGCGTCCTCCGGTGTCGCGTCGTCGTTGCCAGCCCATGGCGCGGCCATGTCCCGTTCTGGCCCATACACGATTAAGTTGCTGTCTACGCCAGGCGAAACCGTGGTGCTCGCCGAATAACACAAGCCGCCTTTGACGCTCACGGTGAAAAAGTCGGGCACGGTGCAGCTGGCCAAATCCAAATAGGCATAGTCAGGACAGCCAAAGGTCAGGGCCTCCACCGTCGCGCCGATGGGAATGAGCGCGGCGGTGTCCCACTGGTAGTTGCCGTGGTAGCTATCCCACGGGGCCGCTGCGGGCGCGGCCTCCGCCGTGGGGTTTGGCGCGCCAACGGGGGCTGTGATGAATGCCACCTCCAAGCGATAGGTTTTGAAGGCTGGATGGGTCGGGGCCACGTTGCGCACTTCCACCAGATAGGTTCCGGCTTCGGCGCGCACGGCGAGTGACGAACGCGGGTCGGTTGGCCCGACATCATCATTGCTCACGACTTCAGCACCGTCGCTGGCCAACACGCGCAGCTGCGTATCCAACCCCACCGTTAAATAGGTGTTGATCGTGAGCGTGAGGCCTGCTTGGCTCGGCTTAATCACGACACTGAAATAGTCCACATCGCCCAATGGCCAAAACGAGAGTTTATCCAGCGTCGCGGGCGCGCCCAATGGCGTTGCACGACTCGCCTCATTATTGGGTTCCGCGCTATCGGGTACTGGCTCGGCACTCGGCAGCATCGGCGTGGGCGTGAGCCACGGGGTTGCGGGTGGCCACGCGGTTTCGGTGGCCACGCTTGGTATGGTCGCGGTTACGCTTGGCTGGCTCGTCGCGGTTGCGGTGGCCGTCGCGGCGGGAATCCCAATTGCGACCAGCTGCGCGGTTGCGCTGGCATCGGATGCGGTCGCGGTTGCGGTGGCCACGGTTCCAATGGTCGTGGTGGGGTCAAACGCCACGGCAAACACCCCAATCCATGGGCTGTCGCTCGTCCGACACTGCCACTGGGCTGCGGTCGGTTGGCAATCCGCAGGCGATGCGGTGACGGTCAATGGGGCTGCAATATCCACCGTGATTGTGGTGGCCAGCGGCATCGCTGCGGTGATCGTCAGCGTCACGGGTTCACCGTGGCCTGCTTCGGGTACAGTGAACTGCACCGCCAGCGGCATGGATGCGCGGGCGGTCGTCGTGAGCAGCACCAACCACACGATCAGCAGCATGCTTACCGTGGGCCAGCGCCGCACAAGGGTGCGAGTCATCGCTATTCCTTTCTCAATCAGGGTTTGTCGGATCGATTACTGGCCAGCGCGGGATCGGCGCGGGGTGCGCCCATAGCCGCGTGGGCGTTGTTCCGTTGGCGCGCGCAAGGCCGCAGGGGGCGGGGCGGCAATCCGTTCGGGGGTCGGCGTAATCACGGGTTCACGCTCGCTGGGCCGCTGCCGATGCTCCGCGCTGTAGCCTGCATACGAACTCGGTTGCTGTTGAAGCGCAGCGGCGGCCTCGGCATCACTGACCTTCACGCCACTGGGTATGCGTTGCATATGCCGCTCCATCGTCTGCATCCGGCGATTCGCAACCGCCTCGGTCATCCCACTCGCCATTAAGTCGTGCTGCGCTTCGGCGCGGGTTTCCGGTCGAAATTGCCCTTCCTGTCCCGCCTCCACCATGAGGCGCTGCGCCAAATCCGGCGCAAACGGCGTTGCATGTAAATCATCCAAGACGGTTTGGATGGCGGCGGTCTGGTAGCCAAATGCACCAGGCGCAAGGCCAATTGCGTTGGTCACACTGTCCACATTCGCTGGCGTGGTCGGGTCGCTCGCATAGGCGCTCGCATAGGCGTTGGTCATCGCCTCGGCAATCTGCGGTCGCCCGATGGCTTTGATGGGCGCTTCATACGCCTCACGGGCCATGCGTTTTTGCCGTTCGGCCTGTCGTTCCGCCTCCTGCTGGGCTTGGCGGGCCTGGGCTTGTTCTCGCGCCATCGCCTGCTGGGCCTGCCGTTCGAGCGCATGGTGGCGATCCGCCTCCTGCTGCTGTTGGCGCGCGTGGGCCACTTGGCGATCCTGGGTTCGTTCCGTGCGTTGCTGCTCGCGGTCGGCGTGCATCCCTAATTGATGGCGGGCCATGGGACTGTGCATGCCATAGCGGCGATCCTTGGCGTTCTGGCCAATGGCGGCTCCGGCAGTGTATTCACTATTGCCATAGCCCATCATCGTCGCGAGATTGCCGATCGCGGCAAGGGGTCGATTGCTTTGGGCGGCATAGCCCAAGGCCGCGCTGCTGCTCACGCCGGACTGACGCGCCGTTTGGTAGGCGAGTGCCGCTTTCGGGGCAGCCAGCGCACCACCAAGTACCGCACTCGCGCCACCCGTGGCCAACGCCGCTGCGGGGGCCAACGCCCGCCCGACCGAACTGATGCCGCCGCTACTGCTCCCCATGCCCGTAATCGCCCCGATAACCGCCTTATAGGCCACGGTGACATAGACAATCTCTAAGGCAAGCCCAAGAATCCCGACCCCAAGCACGGCAATCGAGCCACTTTGGTTGGCGGCGCTCACCACGGCAGCGAGTGTCAAGCCTTGCACCGCGCTGATGCCCCAGCTCTGTAACATGAGGTCGGCCATCTTCTTGATAATCCCAACCACCATGCCCTCAAAGGGCGTGAACCACATGAATAAGGTCGCAATGATGAGGGCAATCAACTGAAAGCCCAACGCAAGGGTAAACGCCAAATTGATTAATGTTTCGAGAAAGGCGAAGGCGACCAAAATCAGGCCATACACGGTGCGCGTAATCCCGCCGCCTGCCCGTTCGATCAACTCCCAGCGCGTCGCGCTTTCTTGATCGCCAAATTGGCCAATATCGTAGGGAAAATACTGCTGTTCAAACGCCGTCGGTAACAGGCGGCTACTCTCCATCACATCCGCCCGCGTGGCCCATAAGTAGGAAGCCGCAATATCGACCCCACGTAAGCCCGACCGTCCGTCATTCCGTGGCCCATAGGCCGGAATCTGGCCGCTGCCATCCACCAAAATCCCGCGCTCGGTTCCCTGCGCCGCGTCACTGGGCGCGATGTTGAACGATGACCCGCTAAAGATTTGGTTATAAAACAAACTGCCAAGATCGCTGCGGGCTGCGTCGATGTCCTGAAAGCCCCCTGCCAGCATCGGCAACAAGAGCGGGACAATCACGGCCAAGCCTAAGACCTTCTTGATATTCACCCACTGGAATTTGATAATCGGCGTAGCGATGATTAAGAGCATGCCCACGGTCAACGACAATTCCACCACGGGGCGGCTAATGCCTAAAATCTCGGTGCTGACCGTATCCAGCGCCCGCGTGAATCCGGTCGTGACCAGTTGTTCGCGAAAGCGATCCAACACATCCACAATGAACAACATCGCCCGATTGATCCCCCACGTCACCTGCGCGACCGTTTGCTCTAACTGGTAGAGCGGCTGTTGGACTAAATTATCCATCCAATCCGGCATCATCAGCCTCCTTCTGCTGTGTTGGGGGCCGTGATCGTCGCAACCGCCACCAGCCCAAAAACGCGATGAGCGCCATGCCCCACACCATGAGGCCAATGCCGATGAAGCAGCCAGTATCCCATCGGGCACGGATCGGCTGGCCACTGGCATCAACCCGCCCTTCAACGACATCGCGTACCAAAAACGGCGTGGGGGTCGGAACCCCGATCATCGCCACGAGCGGATCGTAGGGCTGGGGCGGCGCATCATCGCGCTCGGCCATGTCAAAGAGTGGGACGAGGGCTGGTTCGCCATTCATCGGCGTGAGCACAAAGCGCTCGGTGCGAGCCGCCTCGGCAAAGCGTACCCCAAAGCCATTGCTCGTCCCCCCGCCGTCGTCGAGCAGCCCCATGTTTTGCTGCTCTGGTGCTTGAATCCCTGCGCCCTGAAACTGCACAATGTACAGTCCCCATGCCAGCTGCGGCAGCATGATTCGTCCGGTGACATCGGTCGTCATGGTCGCGACCAGCACGCGCCCATCGGTGTCGGTGTCCTGAAACACCGTCACGGTTAACTGGGGGATGGGTTGGCCTGTGGGGTCACGCACCAACAGGGTCAAATCACCGCGCCCTGCGACCACAGGGGTGAGCGTTGCCATAAGGAAGAAGAAGATGAGCCTCATGCGCCGACCTCCCGCAGTGCCAAGGGCGGAATCCGTACCCGTGGACTGGCCACGCCGAAGCGATCCAGCCACCGCACCACGGTACAAATCTCGCCTTTCCACGGCAACACCGTCACCAGCAGCGTGCGCTGATCGAGCGTGAGCCGAATCCCCAACACCGTGCGGCCATCGTTGAGCACGAGCGGAATGATGCCCGTGCCGTCGCGCTCCATCGCCCGAAGCCCTGAGCGACAGTGCATCAAGAGCGTCGTATAGGCTTCCGCTGCCATGGGCTGTCCGGTGATTTGCGTGGTCATATGGGCCAGCGTCAGCGCAACCACATCCGGCGTGCCGCTGGCATAGGCCGCCACCACCGCTTGAACCAAGGTGTGCATCGTTCCTCCTATTTCGCGATAACATCCAGCGGATTTCTATCGAGGCCGTTCAGTCGCACCCGAAAGTGCAGATGCGATCCGGTGGAACAGCCTGTTGACCCCATCGACGCGATCTGCTGGCCTGCCTGCACGGTTTGGCCTGCACTGACCGACCACGCGGAAACGTGGCCATACCAATACCTGAAGCCTTGCGCATCCTGTGTTTTGACATAATTCCCAAACCCAAAATGGGGTGATTTTGACCCGCTGATACCGGAACAATCAATCGTTGAGGTGTCACGTCCCGCGAAGAGGATGGTCATATCGCGCGTGGCATACAGCGGTGTGCCTTCCGGTTTCGCAAAGTCGATGCCGTCATGCCACCACGGGGTCGCGCCTCCACACGGGCCACGCGTCCCCGTGAAAAAGGCGTGGCAGGCGTAGCCACGGGTAATTGGCGTGTCTAAAGGAACAGGCCAACGGCCTGATCCGGTACTCGGAATCCCTGCGGGGGGAACCGCCCCGCCCTCGCTGGCTCCGCCACCCACGCCCGTCGTGCAATTCGGGTCGTTGCGCAGTAAAACCCAGACTTGGCCGCTCCCTGCACCATCATCGCGACTGGTATCGGCGTTCGTGAGTGTAATCCCCCATGCCTGGGCATCCCCTGCGGGCGCTTCAAACACCAGCGTGCGGCTACTGGTGCCGATCGGGTAGCCGCCGATCAACGTGTCGCCTGATTCCTCAAGCGGCGGGTCGGTGGCGGGGCTGATACCTAACGCCTGCGCAGCGTCCTCGCTCGGATACCACGTCGCTTGGATCATCAGTATGTCACCATTTCGCCGTAGCGGCTGATGCGGGACAATAGCGATCCAACGCGATGGGTGGCGGAGGCCCATACCATTGCCCAATCG
>NZ_JAFBCZ010000041.1 GCF_016907925.1 Herpetosiphon giganteus
GTCATGGTGATGGCTCCATGAACAAGCGATGCTGTGCTGAGCATGCCATGGAATCGGGCGCTTGTCGAGACCCCTATGGATTGTGCAACACTCTGATTTAGGCTTTAAAACGATACCAGTGGAATCGAGGACGGCATCGATAAAGCTGTTCAATACATACCGAATCCCTGCAAGGGTTTTGCATACGAATCTTTCCTGTAGGTAGGGCAAGCGCAACCCCGACTTGACATAGCCTGAGGGCGGTGCTATCCTAGCCCAAAATTCTGTGTAGCAGAATTATATCCTTGTAAAACTAATAATTACAGCAAACAGTGAGGATTCGATGGATAAACACATCAAAACCATCGCCCAACTTAATCGGCTTGTACATGAACCAGTTCGCTTACAAGTGATGAGCTATCTTGCTACCGTCGATGAAGCAGATTTTCTGTATCTGATGAATGAACTTGAGCTGACCCAAGGCAATCTCGGCTCCCACATGAGTAAGCTCGAAGCCGAAGGTTATATCTCAGTTACGAAAGAATTTGTCGCCCGCCGCCCACGTACCAGCTATCGCCTAACCTCAGATGGCAAGGTCGCGATCAAGCAATATTGGCGACTGTTGCGCTCAATCGCCAACGTAACAGCTGACACGCTCGATATTTAGTGCTTATAAATGAGTAAACAAAAAAGGCCTTGGGCAATTGCCCAAGGCCTTTTCGAATTTCTTAGCGAACAGTTCTGCTTTGGGTAAAGGCTGGCAAACAGCCGTTGAATGGATAGTGGTGTGATTCACCATAGCCAATCAATGAGTTGCCAATCAAGGTGCCATTGATTTGGCCATTGTTGAAGTTGACATCAGCAAATGGAGCCAAAATCGTGCCCTTGATCCCAATCCCATCCAACTTGAAGCTGGTAGCTTGGTAGAAGTTGTAGACAATCTTGGTTTGGTCAACATTGGTCAAGAAGGTTTCGAAATATTGCATCTTATTATCAAGACCGCTGATATTGACCAACACGGTTGAGCCAGCAGGAACATTGATGTGTAAGCCATTGGCTTTGCTCAATTCAGTTCCATCAACCGTGAAGATATTGGCGCTGGCATTGGTTCCGGTCAACTTGACTGCACCATATTCATAGACAGTCGTGCCGTTGGCGCTCAATGCACCCCACGCTTGTGAGCGCTCGCGCAAGAAGCTTTGTTCGTTGGCAAAGTTGATTGGTTGGCCTTGGCGAACCGTACCATTTTGAACGCTTACGCCATTCAATGATTGGCTCGTGCCATACACGACGTTACCGTTATAGACCGAGCCGTTGGTGTAGGTCAATGAACCGCCAGCAATCAAATCGTCGCGCGTCCCATTCGAGTTGGTCAAGCGCACGCCAACCCCAAAGTTTTGGAAGTTGATGTTGCCACCAGCTGCAACCCGACCTTCAATATCGGTGTTGCTTTGGGTAATATTGCCAAAGGTAAAGACATTGAAATCGCCAGCAGTGCCTAACCCTTGTGGGATACATTGGTTACCTGGTACCGGCGTACTGGTTGGTACTGGAGTACTAGTTGCGGTTGGAACTGGCGTATTGGTCGCAGTTGGCAACGGCGTATTGGTTGCGGTTGGCAACGGCGTGTTGGTCGCGGTTGCGGTTGGTGTGCTCGTCGCAGTTGGCACTGGCGTGTTGGTCGCGGTTGGCAACGGCGTATTGGTCGTGGTTGCGGTTGGTGTGCTCGTTGCAGTTGGCACTGGCGTGTTGGTTGCGGTTGGCAACGGCGTGTTGGTCGCAGTTGCGGTTGGTGTGCTCGTCGCGGTTGGCACTGGCGTGTTGGTCGCGGTTGGCACTGGCGTGTTGGTCGCGGTTGGCGTGCTGGTTGGCGTGCTGCGGCGAATGCTGAAATTGACAGCAACTGGCTCACAGCGAATTGCCAACGATTCACCAAACAAACCAACATAGGTTGCGCTCAAGCGATAATCGCCTTCAGGCTTGGTGCTCGAATCCCAACCATTTGGCTGAGCGCCATTATTGCCCATGAAATAGTATGGCGAGTTTACATCGGTGTAATTGGTGGTTTGCGCACCAGTCAAAGCAAACTCAACTTTTTGGGGCAAAGCACCAGTAACTTCAGCTTGGATATTCAAAACGCCACTGACCAATTGGTTATTGCTCACCCCGCTCAAGCGGCTAATTTGGCCTTGAGCACAAACTTCTTGAACTGGAGGCGCACAATAGCTGGTGTTGGGGAAGCGGGTTGAAAGCAAACGATCGCCATAGCGTTGGCCAACCAGTGATTGCAACACTGGCCCACGGAAAATATCGAGTTGGGCTTTGCAATCAGGAATTGCAACATCCATGGTGATGGTTTGGCGTGGCCCAACAGTATACAGCGTGTAATCAAACACTTGTTGGTTGCCAATCCGATCATCAAACATTCGATAGGAGGCAATCCCAACCTGATAGGCACAATTGTACGAGTTATTGTACACAGCCCCAGCGGTGTTGGAGGTAAACCAGCCAGTCAATGAACGAGTATTCGTTGCATCACAAATAGCCGGAGTTGGAGTGGGTAACACTACGGCGACTGCTGGTGAAGAGACCGATTCCACCACTCGCACTGTAGCTTGCACTGCCTGCGGTGTTTTGACTGTTTGGCGTGGAGTTGCAGCCCAAACGCTAAAAGGAACGCCTAGGACCGCCACCAGCAACACGGCCAACCAAACGACACGTTGCTTCATAAAGCACCCTCAATAATAGAGCTAAAGTACTACACAAATAAAGACCTTTCTATCATAATCTAGCCATACTATAAAGCAAGGTGGAGATTTGTTTTTATTATGTGTGAATATCGCAACATCTTTTTTAGTCTGGTACTAGGACTTTCAGCACATACGCTTTTCATTCATTCATGCATAAATTCATTAAAATTTTATATCCTAGATCGCCTATTAATCTAAATATTTATTAAAACGGTGATTATTGTACGGCAACGAGCATTTTATCGTGCCCAACAAAAGCAAAGCCCGCCGATTGGCGGGCTACAACGTTAAGCTTGCTGAAGATCTTAGCGCGCTAAAGCAGTTTTGGTCGCCTGTAAGGCAGCGGCGAAACTCAAGGCCACGCTTGGCTCAAGCTGATCGAGGCCAGTTTGGGCCAGCCATTGTTGCTCGGCGACACTTTGATACAAGCCACGTTCTTGGCGAATTTGTTGCGCAGTTGCCATTAATTGCGCTGCCAATTCTGGGTGGGTTGCTGCTACCAGCGCGGCGCAGTGCTGCATAATCATCAAATCGTAGCGCCGTAGCTCTGTTGTTGCTGCAATTGCAAGCATATCTTGCGCTTGCTGTTGCATTGCAGCATGATCATTGGTTGCAAGTGCTAGGCGCGTTGCTAAAATCGCATGATATAAGCGAAATTCTTGAATCAATGCCTCAATTGGTTCAAGCTTAGCTAAATATTCGCTAGCTTGAGCATAATTTCCTGTTGCAATTGTTATTTCTGCTTGTTTAATCCAACTTCGTTGCATTGCTTCTTGATTACCAACGGCGCGCCAAGCTTGCTCAGCCTCGCCAAAATGCAGCTCAGCTTGGGCATAATCAGCTTGTTCAGCTGCCGCAATTCCCCGGGCATAGCGAATATAGGCCAAATTATCGTGATCGTTAATGGCATAGGCATTAACAAACGCTTGATCAAACCATTGCTTCGCCTCAGCATAGCGTCCATAATCAACCGCCACTAAACCTAAATTGATTTGGCTAAGAAACATATCCCATGTTTGATTCAGCTGTTGCTTAAGCGCAAGTGCTTGCTCAAAATAGTCTTGGGCGGTGGCTAATTGATTGCGTTCTTGGGCTAGAGTACCAAGATTATGTAACATCAAGATTTCGCGTTGTTGATTGCCAACCGTGCGCGCCAAGGCCAACGCTGCCTCAAACGCTACTTGTGAATCGTGCAAACGGCCAAGCGTGCCATATAAAACTGCCAAATTACCAATTGCGCTGATCTCATCGTGCGGTAATTTCAGTTCCTGCCATAAACGTCGAGCTTCAATTAAATATGCTTCAGCTTCAGTAAATCGATTCAAGCTAATTAACAAACCACCTAATCCGGTGGCAATGCGTGCAATTGCGCTTAAATCACTGCGATTTGGGTGCTGATAGGTTTGTTCGAGCCAAGCAACTGCTTCACGATACGCGCTTGTCCGATACCAATAAAAATAAAGGTTGCCAGCAATGCGCTGGGCAATCAGACCATCGCTGCTTTCAAGCGACCAACTGATCGCTTGGCGAATATTATGAATCTCGCCCCGAGCCTGTTCGATCCATTTCGCACCATCAGCGCCGCGAATCTGCTGATGGACTGATTCACTCAAGGTTTGGTAATGCAAGGCATGACGCTCTTGCAAATAATAAAAACGGCCTGTTTTTTGCAATTGCTCAAGGGCATATTCACGCACTGCATCAATCATAATAAAGCGCGGTTGTTGGCCAGGCAATTGTTCAGTTTGCAGCAAATGGCGATCAATCAGCGCATTCAGGCTGGTTTCAAACGGCAAACCCTCAACCAAACCAACCTGTTTAATCGTCTCGCTGGTTGCCCCGCCAGCAAAAACACCCAACTGGATAAAAATATCTTTGGCATCGGCGGGCAACATGCTGACGCTCCATGCCAGCACTGGCTTAATAATCGCTTGGCGCGCCGATTGCTTGGGGTTCAAAGCAGCCATCGAAAGATGATTGCGCACAAAAAATAATAAATCTTGCGGGGTAAGCGAGGCACTATGGGCGGCAATTAACTCAATCGCCAAGGGCAAGCCTTGCACCAACCGACAAATATCGACCAAAGCGGCGGCGTTATCGGCACTCAAACGAAAGCGCGGCTGGCGCGTCCGCATGCGTTCAACAAACAAATTAACCGCGCTATACTGCTCTAAAGCTTCAAGACTATAGTCTTCGCCAATCTCTGGGTATTGCAAGGCAGGCACCATAATTGGGGTTTCATCGGCAACTTCAAGCGCTTGGCGACTGGTAATCAAACAGGTTAGGCCAGGTGCGCGCCGCAACAAAACTTGAATTTCGCTGGCAGCTGCGGACACTTGCTCAAAATTATCCAGAATTAACAAAATTTGCTTATCGGCTAAAGCCAAAACCAACGAATCCAAGATTGCTTCATTGTGCGATTCTTCAACGCCGAGCGTCGCTGCAATCGTTGGCAACACAAATTGAGCTTGTGAAACTGGAGCCAAGGCCACAAAATAGCGCCCATCGCGAAAAACCTCGCCGACTTGCTCAGCAACCTCTAAACTGAGACGGGTTTTGCCAGCCCCACTTTGGCCATATAATGTTACCAAGCGCGCTTGAGCATCCAACAAAAGGTCGAGCACCAAGGTGCGAGCACGGGTGCGACCAATGAGGCGCGTGGCATATTGGGGCAATTGTGATGGTAATAATGGCATAACAAAACCTCATCACCGCGAAACATGCAGTAAGGTTTTACTGTAATGATTCATTCGCAAGTTAGCAAGGTTGATTTATGTCCCTCAATCGGGCTATTTTTTAACTGGCCTAAGCCAACAAATCACCCGTAAAATTCCCCCAAGCGGAGCATGGAACTATGCTATGCTTGCATATGATGAGGCCAAACAGGTTAGCCTATGCCAGTGATAGCAAAAGCCATGGTGCTGATACCACATTCGTATACAACCCGCAGTTCGATTATCACGCTCGACGGTGATGGTATTATTGTGATCAAAATTCGGCCAGGCATCCAAGAGACGGTTGAGGACGCAGAAGAAAATTTAGCAGCAGTCGATATGTTGGCTGGGGGCATTCGTCGCCCACGCTTGCTCGATTTGCGCGAGGCCTTGCCAATCTCCCGCGAAGTGCGGCGCTTTTATATGCAGCCAGCCACCCGCAACAGCGCCACGATTGTCGCGCTGTTGGTCGATTCGACGCTCAGTCGGGTGATTGCCAATTTGATTATTGGCTTAACTGGCAATAGCCAAGCGGTGCAGGTCTTCAGCGATGAACAGACCGCCCGCCAATGGTTACGTCAAGCAAATGTCAATTAGTTTTGGCTGCGCTCAATTTGAGCCACAAAATCCTCAAACGAACTCTTCCCCGAAACGGTAATCCGATTCCAAATCAGCGGATCATCGTTGGTTGTATCAGTGGTTTGGCGGGTTGTCGTCGCACTGACATAGCCAGCCTCGCGCACTAGCTCAACGGTCAGGGCATTGTAGCGGCCATAGGGGTAGCAAAAATGGCGAATCTCCAGCCCCAAACGTTCCTCTAACTCACGTTTACTATGCGCAATTTCAATCCATTGGGCTTCGCGATCAAGCGTGGTTAAATCGGGGTGAACTCGCGTATGCGAGCCAATTGTCACCAGTGGCGATTGACTCAGCTCCTGTAATTGCTGCCAGCTCACATAGGCTGGCTCGCCAACCAAAGCCACCGGAATATAGGCAGTAATTGGCACATTCAAGCTTTGGGCTATCGGAAACGCCTGTTCATACAAATCGCGGTAGCCATCATCAAGCGTAATTACCACCGGATGTTCGGGCAAGCTGATTTCGCCCCGTTGCGCTGCCAACACCATATCCAAACTTACCACATGAAAATTATGGCTTTGCAGATATTCGAGCTGGCGTTTAAATTCAGCTGGAGCCACCGATAAGCTATCGCGCAAACGATCAGCAGGATTCGGATTTTGCGAAATATAATGATAGGTGAGAATGGTCACATGCAAGGCTTGGTATTCCCATGGCCGCAAGCTATAGCGCCATTCCAAAGCATGTTGGCCAACATTGCCCATCTCAACTTGCCAGCCAACCGGATTGCTCGGGGTGTAGGTCAAGGTGCGGCGCTCAAATAGTTGCACCAAAACCTCGCGCTCAACCCCATCAACCAAGGTCTGCGTCCAAAATGCTGGGCTAATTGGTCGCCCAAAGACATACAAGGCTTCGCGGGCCTGCGATTGAACATAGTTCCACAGCACCGCTGGCACGGTTTGGCCAGTTACTTCATCGCGATGGCTGCCGCTGGTTTCGGGGTAGCGCTCGGCCAAACTTGGGTCGGCCCAAACTTGCACGCCCGTTGCTTCGTGGCTCAGCCAATTCGTAACCGCTTGGCCGCGCAAATCGGCTCCAGCTTGGTCATGCAAGGTCAAAAATTCTGCCCAATCGCGATAGCGTGGCGCACGATTTTCAATTACCGCATCGCCAGCAACTGGTTGCTCCGAGCCACAGCCGCCGCTTGCACAGTGCTCGCGCCATTCTGCATTGCCAATTTGCAAGCGACCAGTTACCAATTCAAGCACCAACAAGCCATTGGTGATGTACCACGGCGATTTACTTGCAAGATTCGGATCAGTAATTTCCATGCGCGCTTTGGGGTAGTAGCGCACCCAACGCAATTGGCGCGGGCTTTCTGCATAGCGCTCTTGGGTTTGCCATAAGCGTTGCGGCCCCCAAAGCCATGCTTGCTCCGCGCCACGTTGGCCATCGGTGGCCTGCCAAAGCTGCTCGAACGCCCGATCTTCGCCTAAAATAATCCGTGCCGCTGTGCTTTGAGGCAGCAACAACGGCACAAGAACCAACAACCCAAGCCAAACTCTTAGGGTTTTTGCCAATCCAACGCCCATGCAACCTCTCGATCGATGTGGTCGCGCCAAAAAGCCCAGGCATGGCCTTGCGGATATTCTGCGTAGTTCAGCTCCACTCCAGCTCCAACCAGAATATCGCGCAACGTCCGGTTGCCCTCTAGGAAATTGCATTCATCGCCAGTGACCGGCCCGCCGATACATGTCTCATAGGTTCCCACCACGGTCACAATCCGCGCATTAACTGGCGGTTGAATTGACATCAGGGTGAGCAGGCGGCCATTTTGGCGTGAAACAAAGCCTGATTGATTGACCACAGCGCCAAATACCTCAGGATATTGTAAGGCCAAATAGAGCGAAATCAAGCCACCATATGAATCGCCAACCACAACTCGTTGCTTAGGATCGTTGATCGTGCTGTATTTGCTATCAATCATCGGCACTAATTCGGTCGCGAAAAATTCGCTATAGGCATCGTTGAGATCATAATCACGTTGGCGGCCTTGCTCGCGGCTTGGTTTGACAAACACCGCAATCAAAGGCGGCAAAATCTGGTCAGCAATCGCGTTATCCAAAATCGTTGGCGTAAAAGCATAGTTTTGGTAATCATCGCCATCTTGGAAATAAACGCTAGGATATTGCTTGGCTGGATCATAATTGGGCGGCAAATAAACATGCAATTGATGGGTCGTTTTGCTAATTTCGGTGTAATAATCGCCTAATTCTTCCAGCGTGCCTTTTGGCACATCGCTACGCGAAATGATTTCGGTTGGCGTGACGTATTCGGGCATGCGCAACTCGGAATTCAAGCCCATGCTGCTTGGAACCACGGTTGAATTGCGTGGATCATTGATCAAGCCACCGCCGCCGCCAACGCCAAAGCGATAGTCGATGCGTGCGGTTGGGCTGATGGTTTGAACAACGCCCCACCAATTGGTCGTGCCCAGCCGTTGCATCGGAATCGTCTGAAACCAATTGGTCAGATCGCTTGATAATTCCATCCGTGGAGCATCTTTTTCGACCATAAACAAGGCTTGATCGCCTTGGGTCAAGGGGCTAGCTGGGAACAGCGCGTTAAAATCATTGATCAGTTTAAGTTGGGCTGCTTGATCGTCGGTTTTGGCCAATTGCTCGCGCAATTGATTAAAACTGGTGATCGGCTGGCTGGCATCATAGGTGATCGCCGCGCCACCGCAACTTGCCAAAAGCACACTTAATGCTAAAAATAAGCCAATAAATCGCTGCATAGATTAATCCTTTGCTTGATTGGAAGGTTGGATGACTTGGCGAACTTTGGACCAAGCCCAGGTTCGGCGACGCAATTCGCTGTGATCGATGCGCTGTTGCCGCCATTGCCAAACCGCCGCCAAACTACGTTGCAGGCCCGCAAACGTCATTAAGCGTCGATACCAACGATTGAAGCGCTTGCCATAGGCCAAGCGAAAAAATTGGGATCGCGCTTGTTGCAAGGCCAAAAACGAGCGTACCCGAAATTGGCTTGAGCTTGCCCCACCATGATGAATGACGGTTGCCTGCGGCTCCTGCCAAATTGCCCAGCCAGCTTGCCGAATGCGCCAGCAAAGCTCGACTTCTTCTGCATAGAGCCAAAAATCTTCGTTAAACATGCCGACTTCGGCCAAGGTTGCGGCCCGCACCAGCATCGCCGCGCCCAAAGGATGATCGATCGCAAAAGCTTCGTTGCCGCCATCTTGCAGGTAGCGACCATTCAGCGGGTGGTGATAGAGCCGCCCAAAACCGCGCCCACGCGGCGGATAGAGATCGAACACGCTCATCAACAAGGTTGGAAAGCGAAAGGCAGCAACTTGAAACGAGCCATCGGGGTAGCGTAAGCGTGGCGCAACCATGCCGACCCGCGAATGCTGCTCCAAAAAGGCCACAAGTTCTTCCAAGGCTCTGCTGGTCAGCTGGGCATCGGGGTTGAGCAACAACAGGTAGGTTGGTTGGGCAAGCAAGGCATGGCGAATACCCAGATTATTGGCCTTGGCAAAACCCAAATTTGCCCCCGCTTCGATGACCTGGGCTTGCGGAAACTCTGCTTGTACCATGGCAACGCTGCCATCGTGCGAAGCATTATCGACCACAATTGGCGTGGTTGGCAGACTGCTCAGGGCTAGGCTGGCCAAACATTCGCGCAACAAATCGCGGGTGTTATACGAAACAATAATCACTGGAATTGGCTGCATCCTGCTACTCCCGACCTGCGGTGAGCTGCGCTAAAATGCCAGCCAAATCATCGGCCACGAGATCAATCGCTGGTTGCCATGCTTGGGCTTGTTGCAAGCTATGCACGCCGCTACCGACAAAGGCGGTAGCAATGCCAACCCGCTGCGCGCCTGCAATATCGGTATCCAAACGATCGCCGACCATCAAGGTTTGCTCGGACGTTACGCCAAAAAGCTGCAACGCCGCCTCAAACATGGCAGGTTCAGGCTTGCCAATTACTTCTGGCGTACAATCGCTGGCCGCTGCTAAGGCCGCCACAATCGCGCCAGCCCCAGGAATCAAGCCCTCTGGCGCGGGAAAGGTGCGATCGCTGTTGGTGGCAATAAAAGCTGCGCCAGCGCGCAAGGCCAAGGTTGCGGTTTTCAAGCGGGCATAGGTCAGGTTGAAATCCACCCCAACCACCACCGCCGCGACATCGCTCTCGGCGGACACAAAATAGCCATCTGCAAACAACGACGATTGAATGCCATCCATGCCAATCGCCAGCAAGCGCGTGCCCTGCGGGTAGCGGGTGCGCAACAAGGTTGCCGTCGCTGTCGATGAGGTAATCACATGCTCAGCCGAAATTGCAATCCCCAGCTGCTGGAGATGGGTGGCAAAGGTCGCGGGCAATTGCGATGAATTATTAGTTAAACAGGCATAGCCTAAATCGAAGCGATCAAGCACACTGGTTAATTCTGCCGCACCTGGCAAAATCGTCCCACCCCGATGCAAAACTCCATCCATATCGAGCAAGATGAGCTTTAACTGCTTGAGATTGAGCATGCCGAAAAATCCCCATAAAAAACAACTTCTCCCGATTGTACCACTGCCACGGCTTGCCAACACGTTCATACTGCGATCTAAAGGTTATGAAATGTGACATGGAACCAAAGCAACGCGAGCGGTGTAGAACTTAACAAAGCAGCCAAATCAGGAGCATCTGCCGTGGATCAAGCCCAGCAGCCCGCTGATCTCGCCCAAACTTGGGCAACCCAAATTCTCGCCCATCAAACGGCGATCTTTCGCTTGGCCTATTTGATGGTGGGCGATGCGATGATTGCCGAAGATTTGGCCCAAGAAACGGTTATGCGCGCCTTGCGGATGCAGCATCAGTTTGATAGCGAGCGCCCGTTGAAGCCTTGGCTTTTGCAAATTACCGCCAATCTGGCGCGAAATTATCGCCGTTCGTTGCGCCGGTATCTGCGCGCCTTGCAACGCTTTGCCGTGCAACAACCAGCACACAGCGAATTTCACGAAACCAGCGGCCCAGCTTGGGAGGCAACCCAACTTTGGCATGCAATTGGTCGGCTCGCCCAACGCGAACAAGAGGTGTTGTATTTGCGCTATTTTTTGGAATTGAGCGAGCAGGAAACTGCCCAAGCACTTGGAATTGCCCAAGGCACGGTCAAATCGCGCTTACACCGCGCGTTGGTGCGCTTGCGCGGCGTGGTCGATGGCGAATTTCCCGAGTTGCGAACGGAGCGTTGCGCATGAACCAACCACCAGAATCCTATCCAGAAGAAACTCTGCGCAAACAAGCCCAAGCCTTTCCCTACCCGCCAACCCCGCAGTTGCAGATCACGCGCGCTCGCCGCTCGGTCTGGCCATTGCGGCTTGGTGTGTCGGTCGCAGTCGTGCTGCTTTTGAGTTTTACGCTGCCAGCAGTGCGAGCACAGGTTGGGCGCTGGCTACAAGTTGGCACCATTTTCATTGGCAATCAGCCACCAACTATGCTGCCAAAGCCAACTCAAATTCAACCCAGCCAACCAAGCGAGGTCAATTGGCTGCCTACAAGCTCATTGCTTGGCCCACCCGATCAACTATTGCAATTAGAGCCATATCCGCATGTGCAGCGCTTGATGTGGTTCAGCCAAGCCCAAACCATCACGCTTGATCTGCTTGATTCGCAGACATGGGCTGGCAAAACTGTGCTCGCGCTTGATGACGTGACGCATACCCACGTTCACAATCAGCCAGCGGTTTGGCTACAAGGCCAGCGCGAATTGACATTTTTCGATCCTGGCACAACCCAAATCTACCAAACCACAAGCTTGAGCGCTACCGCAACCCTCATTTGGACTGATGATCAGCGGACTTATCGACTTGAAACCATGAGCGATCTGGCCACCATGCGCCAAATTGCCGAATCGTTTCGCCAAGGAGAATAACTATGCGTCGTTTATTGATCTTCGTTTGTCTCGTCGGATTGCAATTTGGCCTGCTGAGCAGCAGCAAGGCTGGCGGCTGGGCAACAACGCCGATCACCAAACTGCCCGATACGCTTGTTGCTGGCCAAACTTTTCAGCTTGAATTTAGCGTGCTGCAACATGGCACCAAGCCAATTAGTAGCATGGGCACCGATCCGATAAGGCCCTTGCTAACCGCAGAGCATGCAACCAGTGGAGAGTTTCAGCAAGTTTGGGCTACCCAAGTTGGTGCTGTTGGTAATTTTCAAGCTACATTGCAATTGCCAACTGCCGGAGAATGGGAAATTTCGATTAAGCCACTGCCTTTTGGCACGATCGAAGGCGAGGTGTATCGCATTACCGTTCAGGAAGCAGCTGCACCAAAAACAGCGAATACCAATTGGTGGTATATGGGGATTGCCGCAGGTGGCCTAGGCTTGGCAGTAGGTATGGGTTGGTTGATCAAACGCATCAGCCACTAAGCTAAAATAAATTGAGGCTGGCGCACACCAGCCTCAATTTAGCGTTGTTCAGGCGCAGTTAATCCAATTGTTTCGGAGGTAAGCGCTTCGAGCGCTACTTTGGCTGCCGCCTGCGAAGCCATGGTTTTTGAGGTACCGATACCAACGCCCAACAACGTCTCGCCAGCCCAAACCTCAATTGTCCAGGTGCGTTCGTGGTCGGGGCCAGTCACATTAACTTCACGGTAATTGGGCGTTAGATTGATCCGGCCTTGGACAAACTGTTGTAAGTCGGTCTTGTAATCTTGATTTTGGACTCCGCTGGCCTTAACCGATTTGAGCAAGGGCAGCACAAAATCACGGGCGGCAGGCCAGCCACCATCAAGCGCAATCGCCGCCAACAAGGCTTCAAAAGCATCGGCCAACAAATTATCGCGCTCACGAGCCTTGGCCCGTTCCTCGCCACGACTAATCTGCACATAACTCCCAAGATCAAAGCGCCGTGCAAGGCTCGCTAAGGTGCGGGTTTGCACCAACATCGCGCGCATTTTGGTGAGATCGCCCTCGCCAAGCTCAGGAAACTCGTGAAACAAAAAAGAACCACAAATAAAATTTAAAAGCGCATCGCCAAGAAACTCAAGCCGTTCGTTCGATTCTGAGCCAGCTTCTGGGTGTTCATGCACATACGAGCGATGCAGCAAGGCAGCCCGTAAAAACGCGACATCGTTGAAGGTATAGCCAAGTTCAGTTTGTAGTTTATTTAAATCCATAGCAGCAATGTTAAGCTACGCGAGCCAGCCGAATTGCAATAATCCAGCTAGCTCGCAGGGTTTTTAGGCTTCAAAAGCCTTGAACAACAGGCTAACGTTATGGCCGCCAAAGCCAAATGAATTGCTCATAAAGCTGGAGAATTGCGCTTGACGAGGTGTGTTCGGCACACAATCAATCTCACACTCTGGGTCGGGGGTGTGATAATTGATCGTGGCGGGGATCAGGCCTTCTTGCATGGCGCGAATGCCGATGACTGCTTCGATTGCGCCGCCAGCGCCCAAGGTATGGCCAATTTGCGATTTATTTGAGCTAATCGGCAATTTGGCAGTGTAATCGCCAAACACTTTTTTAATGGCCAAAGTTTCGGTACGGTCGTTGACGGGAGTAGAAGTACCGTGCGCGTTCAAATAGCCCAATTCGTGTGGCTCCAAGCCTGCGTGACGCAAAGCCATGCGCATGGCTTTGACCGCGCCTGAACCATCTTCGGCGGGCATTGTGATGTGATAGGCATCGGTGCTCACGCCATAGCCAACCAATTCGGCCAAAATGGTTGCGCCACGGCTAACCGCATGCTCATAATCTTCCAAAACCAGCACGCCAGAGCCTTCGCCCATCACAAAGCCATCGCGATCTTTATCGAATGGTCGTGAGGCGGTTGCAGGATCGTCGTTGCGGGTTGAAAGCGCGCGGGCGCTGGCAAAGGCACCGATCCCAATTTCGGTAATTGCGGCTTCGGTCCCGCCAGCCAAAATAACTTTGGCCTCGCCACGCCGAATCACGTGCCAAGCCTCGCCAATGGCGTTGCCCGAGGTGGCACAGGCTGAAACAGGGCAGAAATTCGGGCCACGTGCCCCAATTTCAATCGCCACAACCCCGCCCGCCATATCGACAATCATCATTGGAATCAAAAATGGCGTAATTCGGTCGGGACCTTTGGTATCCATCACGCGCAAATAGGTTGTAAAGTTATCGAGACCACCAACGCCACAACCAATGATGACCCCTACATCATCGGCATTTTCATCGGTAATAGTCAGATCGGCGCTGCGCAAGGCTTCTTTGGCTGCTGCCACTGCAAAATGGACAAAGCGCGAGTTGCGCCGTGCCTCTTTTTTATCCATATAGTTGGCGGCATCAAAGCCATGGACTTCTGCGGCAATCTGAGCACTAAAATTCGTTGGGTCGAATTGGGTAATTCGCCGAACTGCCGAACGTGCTTGGACAATGCCCTCCCACAAAGATGGCACGTCGAGGCCCAATGGGCTAATCGTGCCCAATCCTGTGACGACGACACGTCGATTCATAGCAAAACCTCCTAGTGCATAGCAAAGTGCCGCATCATTATAGCAGCAACTCCCTAAACCGACCGAGAGGCCAACCAAGCATGCTTGGCTGACCTCTCGCAGCAATCCAAAACAACAAACTTGGGCTAGAGTTGCTTGAGTAAATTGGCCATTTCGATCGCCGCAACCGCGCACTCAGCGCCTTTGTTGCCAGCCTTGGTGCCAGCCCGTTCAATCGCTTGCTCAATTGTGTCGGTGGTCAGCACGCCCAGCAACACCGGAATGCCTGTATCGTGCATGACTTTGGTTACGCCGCTCGAAACCGCATTGACCACAACTTCATAATGCGAGGTTGCGCCACGAATCACGGCTCCAAGGGTGATAATTGCATCGTGTTGGCCACGCTCGGCAATTTTCTTCACCACCAGCGGAATCTCATACGAGCCAGGGCACCACACCACGCTAATATCATCGTCGGCAACGCCATGGCGCTTGAGCGTATTGACCGCGCCTTCAAGCAAATTGCCGCCAATAAAATCGTTCCAGCGTGCAATCACGATTGCAATTCGCAAGCCTGTGCCGATCAAGTTGCCTTCAATCACGTTCATGCATAATCCTCAAGGCCAATTTAGCCATTCATTTCGAGCAAGGTTTCGCCATCGAGTACTTCGACGTTCGGGCGGGCTTTTGCCGATTTGCGTGCGCCTTCTTGCACCTTCAGCGGCGTAACAATCACGCCTTTGTGCCATTCTGGGTTGTCGCGCAAATCTTGATACAGCTCTTGGACTTGGCCTGGCTTGAGGGATTCGCTGATCGTACAGCGCACCAGCCAAAGCTCGGTGCTTTCGTTGCGCTCAAGATATAGATCAATCACATCTTTATCGAATTTGTAGTTTTTGAGCTTGAAGTTATTCGAGCGGAAAAGCTGGGCAACCCATGAGCCAAATTTTGGCAAGGTCAACGATTCCAAATCTTCGATGCTAACGACGCGGCCTGGGCGTTCGAGTTGGCCACCGCGCGAGGCCATTTCATCGCGCATTGCTTGGGTGCGCTCTTGGCCACGTCGCGCCATCACCGTGCCATAAGCAGGGAAGGGCAGCAACGTCATTGCAATCATCATCGCCACCGTCAAGAAGTTGCCTTGCTGGCTCGGAACTGGTTGGTTCGGGTCGTTCAAGCCTGGCTTGGCATTAAAGCCAAAAACAAGCACCGAGCCAATCAGCAAAGCAGTGACGCTCGCAATCAGCGAGAAAATCACGCCATGCACCAAGGCCCGACCTTGAATCTTACGGCCAAGATAAATCCCGCCGCCAATCGGAATCACCCCAGCCAAATAAATAACCCAGGAGAATGGTGCGAAAATGACCAAACACCAAACCACCCCAGTTAGCAAGCCAGCGATCCAGAGTTGTCGCCAAAGCAACGGCACTTTCGCCGCTTGGGGCTTAGAATCTTTCAGATCAGTTTTGGTTTCTTGAGATACAGGAGTTGCCATTGCAGCTACTATTCCTTTTCCATAAGTTCTTCGACAGCTTCGCGCAGCTTGCCAAGATCGCTAAATGAACGATAAACCGAGGCAAAACGGATGTAGGCTACCTCATCGAGTGAGCGTAAGCGCTCCATCACCTGTTCGCCGATGACCGAGCTAGGAACTTCTAGCGCATCGTAGGCAATCAGGGCGGCCTCGACTTCCGTTACCAACGTTTCAATTACATCGGCTGAGATAGGCCGTTTATAGGCCGCAACCCGTAAACCACGCAATAATTTCTCGCGGTCGTATGGCTCACGGTCGCCAGTTTTCTTAACGACCATGACATTGACAGATTCAACCCGTTCATAGGTTGTAAAACGGCGATCACAGTGTTTGCAGCGACGACGACGGCGGATTGTTTCACCATTATCAAGTTCGCGAGTATCGATCACTGCGCTTTCGCCAGGGCAATACGGGCAGCGCATAATTCCTCTTCAGCCTAGTTTAGTAGATTCATTATACCACGGCCCCATGAGCACCACGAATGATGCTTAGGCGATCGGTTCAACCAAATGTTGGCGATTCGCAGGCGCAGGGTATGGCTCAGGCCAATATTCAACCTGCTTGATAATCAGCCCATCCTGCATTGTAAAAAAGCTGATTGCCCGCGCCTGCACCTGGCCATCAGTGACCGAAACATCGCTACAAGCCTCAGTTTCGTTGGCAACCAAGCGATTGATCGTAAAGTGCCAAGCCCCAGCAGCAGGATATTCAGCATTGATTTGGGCAAAAGCAACTCTGCCACGAATCCGTTCATTCGATTGCGGCCAATCGAGCGTATAGTCGTCGTGCAACACCACGCCAACCGCCGTAAAATCATTGCTTTGCATCAATTGCCAAAATGTGCTGACAATTTCATAGGGATTGGGCATCGCATGCTTCTCCTAGAGTGCAGCCAAGGTGCGTTGGGCCACTGCTTCCCAACGACATTCACGCAGCACAAATTCACGGCCTGCTGCACCCATCGCAGCACTGAGTTCAGGCCGATCAAGCAAATAGCTCAGCGCGCTCGCCCATTCACGATAGCCTTGGCAGGGAATGCCGCCGCCGCTGCGCAGCACAAAATCGGTCGTCACCGGACAATCGGCGTTAACCAAGGCTGGGCGGCCTTGCAGCCAACTCTCCATCAGCACAATCGAAAAGCTTTCAATTGTCGAAAGTTGGCAAAAGACATTCGCCGCAGCATAAGCATCATACTTGGTTTGTGGCTCGACAAAGCCCAAATCCAATACCCACGGGTCTAAAATACTCGGCGCATTCAGCTCGCCAGCGCCAATCCGCACAAACCGCAGCGGGCGGCCTGTTTCAGCCTTCCACTCGCGAAAATAGGCCAACAATTGCGGCACATGTTTGCCCCAATCGGCGCGCCCAACATAGAGCAGAATTGGCTCATCGCCCAGCCCATAGTGTTGGCGAAAGCGCGCCGCATCGCCAACCCGCGCCAAATCAATGCCTTCGCCAGCAACGCTGGTTTTGGCTGGATCAAGCTCATACAGGCGTAAACCCAAATCGCGCTCAGGGCGGCTATTAAAAATAATCCCTTGCGCGCGCCGCAACATCTCGCGATAGGTCGAATAGTAGGCATATGGCTCATCGTGCAAGCAGGGAATATGGTAGGCGCGGCCTTGGGCCAAAAAGCTGCCCCAATACGATAAACCCATTGGATAGGGCATAAAGATGCAGCGCCGCTCACTATGCGCTAACAAATGTTCATACAAGCCATCGCTGTTGGGCAAACTTCCCAAGAGGTTAATTTCGTGGGCTGGATGGTCTGGCAAGCGCCGCCCAGAGCGGGCAGCCAAGCGCCGTACCACTGGCGGAATCCCCATCGCAGGCGCAGCCATAGGCCAACGCCGAATTGGTAAGCCATTCCAATGGCTCAAACCAGCAGGATAATGCGCAGCAGTCCGCTCGCCAAACGAATCGCGGCCCGTCGTCGTCCAAACTTCAATATCAGCACCTTGGGCATGGATGGCATGGGCCAGATCGCGGGCTTGATCTTCTGCTCCGCCACGGGTTTCGGGGCCAAACCATGGGGTCACAAGGGCTACAGGGCGTTGCGCTCTCATGCTTGCCGCTCGCGCTCAAGTTCAACCACCCTCGCCCGCAACAAGGCAATTTCGGCGCGTTGCTCGTCGATCGTCGTCACCACGCCATGCAACGTACGCACAATTGCGTCGTTGGCAGCATTTTGTTGCTCGGCAATCGGGTTGATATACCAGCGCAAATAGCGGCGCACCACTTTGTTGAGCGTAGCAATAACTTTTTGGGGCAAGGTTTCGCCGTGCAATGGCCAATGCACACTGACCACACGCGTCGCCTCAACCTCGGCCAACAAGCGCTTGAGATCAACATCGCTCAGGCGTGGCTCATTGGCTTGATCGGTTAAACCAGATGCGCGACGTTGGCGAATTCCATCACGGATTTCGGCCAAAATCGCGCCAACATCAATCGGGGCTGGTTGCTCTGCCATTGGTCTGCCTCATTCCAGAATGATTTCTGCGGGCAGTATAGCAGCAAATCTAGCCTCGTTTGGCATTAGAGGGTTTCGCCGCGTTCCAGCGTAGCAACAAAGTCGCGAATCCGTTTAGCACGCGTTTCTGGTTTTTTGGCGGTTTGGATGCGAAACAAAAATGAATAGCGTTGCGTTTGTTTAAGCGTAGCAAAGAAGTTGGCGGCGCTTGGGCTAGCATCAAGCGCTGCCTGAAAATCCTCAGGCACAGTCGAATTTTTGGGCGAATCATAGGCGGCATCCCAACGGCCATCGGCTTTGGCCCGTTCAACTTCGGCTTCGCCAGCAGCGTGCATTAGGCCAGCAGCGCTCAAGCGTTCAATATGATCACGGTTCACTTTCGACCAAGTGCTTTTTTTCGTCCGTGGGCTAAATTTTTGCAACCAAAACTGCTCATCGATTGGTTTGGCTTGGCCATCAATCCAACCAAAGCACAAGGCTTCATCCAAAGCCTCGGCGCGATTGACCGAAGCAATGCCAGTCGCTTTTTTGGCCAGTTTGAGCCAAACCCCAGTGCTGGCTGCATGTTCAGCCTCAAGCCAAGCCCGCCATTCCGCTTGATTGGCAAAACTCAGGGTTGGTAATTCGGCCTTCGTTTTATCGCTCATCACATACTCCTTAACATGCATCAACCACACTCCCATTATTTATCAGGATTGGGCAATCAAATCAAGTTAAAAAGTTTCGCCACGTTCGAGCATGGCAATAAAGTCGCCAATGCGTTTGGCACGGGTTTCTGGTTTTTTAGCGGTTTGGATGCGAAATAAAAATGAATAGCGGTTTGCCTGTTTGAGCGTGGCAAAGAAGCTAGCAGCCGTTGGGCTAGCATCAAGCGCTGCCTGAAAATCCTCAGGAATCGTGGCATTTTTGGGCGAATCGTAGGCCGCATCCCAACGGCCATCGGCTTTGGCCCGTTCAACCTCGGCCTCACCAGCAGCATGCATCAGGCCAGCAGCGCTCAAACGTTCAATATGATCACGATTGACTTTCGACCAAATGCTTTTTTTGCCCCGTGGCGTGAACTTTTGCAACCAATATTGCTCATCAAAGCTCTTTTTTTGGCCATCAATCCAGCCGTAACACAAGGCTTCATCAAGGGCTTGGGCATAATTAATTGATGCAATGCCGGTAGCTTTTTTGGCCAGTTTGAGCCAAATTCCGGCGCTGGTAGCATGTTCAACTGCGAGCCAAGCCCGCCATTCCGCTTGGTCGGCAAAACTCAGGGTTGGCAATTCGGCTTTTGGTTTCGCGCTCATCACACACTCCTTAAATACAATGACGTGCTCATGGAAGCATACAATCCATGAGCACGTCAACATCGCCTGAATGGTTTAGGGTTGAGCAATAAACTGATTGCTGAAAGAACTGCTTAATTCAACATCTTTGGCCAATACGCCTTGGCTGCGCAAAAAGCTATGGGTTGCTTCCCAGCTGGCCAAATCGGTATAGCCAAGCCCATATTTGGCGGTCAAATCGCTTTGCCAATAGCCAATCGTTTCGGCTAAAACTTTTTGTTGCAAGGCTTTGGTCGCGTCATCAGCAGCTTGCAATTCGGGAATTTCGGTCAAGCTGGCGCTAAATGCCTTATCTGGATCAGCCGCAACATCGCGCATGCCCAAGGCAGTTGCTTTGACGAAACCTTGCACCAAGGCTGGTTGGTCTTTAATCAAGCTTTCGCTCACAATAATGCCATCAGAAGTTAAAGCAAATGAATCCGAAACCCGAATCACATTCAATTTAACTCCGGCCTCGGCCAGTTGAATTGGCTCGTTATTGCCGTAGCCACTGGCAACTTGCACTTTATCTTCGCTCAACGCCTGCACTTGAGCAAAGCCAATTTCTTGAATCTGCAAATCGCTTTCTTGCAGCGAATTTGCATACATCAAGGCTAGCAAGCCAATGTACGAGGCTCCAAAACGGCCTGGAATGCCCACAGTTTTGCCTTTGAGATCGGCTGGGGTTTTGATATTCAGCTCGGCTTTGCTATAAAAAACCGTTGGCGTGCGTTGGCTGATCGTCGCAACATTGACAATTGGCAAGCCCTGCGCCCGCGCCAACAAAACCGAATCGCCGCCAGCCATGCCAAAATGCACCGAGCCATTGGCCACACGCTGCACCGAATCAGTTTCGTATTGATAATCGAAGGTTACATCCAAGCCTTCGGCTTCATAATAGCCTTGGGTTTTGGCCAAATAGAACGGTGCAAATTGAATATTTGGCACATATGGCATGGCAATCGTAACTTTGGTTAGCGGCTTGGCTTGATTATTTCCCCCAGTAGTAACCGCAGTATTTGCCACAGTTTGCCCGCCACAAGCCGTCAAAAAGAGTAGCCCAACAATCGCTAAGACACGACGATATTGCATTGAAAGCTCCACACACATCTATTCCCACGTGACCAAACGTCGTTCTAGCCACATTGCTAGCTGATAAAACCCAAACGTCAGCAAACCAAGCGTAAACAAGGCTGCAAAAATCAGCGGCGTATCGAATAAACCACGGGCGATGTTGATTAACGCGCCCAGCCCTTCGCGGCCACCAATAAACTCAGCGACCACTGCGCCAGTGGTCGCCAAGGCCAAACCGGTTTTGATGCCGCCGAAAATCCCTGGTAAGGCCAAGGGCAATTCAATTTGCCACAAGCTTTGCCAGCGATTTGCGCCGCTAATTGCCGCCATCTCGCGAATATCGCGCGGCACGCTACGCAAGGCCACAACCACACTGCTCAGCATTGGAAAGAAGGTTACCAAGGCAGCGACCAACAATTTAGCCCGCAAATCAGCGCCAACCCAAATCAAAATCAACGGCGCAACTGCCACAATCGGAATCGCCTGCACAATCGCCAATTGTGGCGAGACAATTCGATCAAGCCAATGCCAATTGGCCAAAACGTAGCCCAAAACCAAACTCGCAGCGAAGGCCAAGCCAAAACCACCCAAGGCTTCGGTCAAGGTGCGCAAAGTGTGTTGCAACAACGCGCCTTGGGTCAATTCCTGCCACCAGCGGCTAGCAACCGCCTCAGGCGTTGGTAGAACAAAAGCTGGGTATTGTTGCCAAGCAACCAAGCCACGCCATGCCAACAGCACCCCAAGCAGCGAAAGCCCAATCCACAAGCGGCTCGAACTAAGCCAGGTGCGGCGTTGCTTGCGGAGCAACGGAGCAGCGGGAGCTTCTACGACATACTTCATCCGGCCATAATCTTGTAACATACGTGACACCTAAAAACAAAAAACCCCAAAAGAATCAATCATCTCAGGGTCAATCAACACGTAGATGCATACACAAGCCAAACGTCGCTGCAACGAGACAGCACGCTTGAATTACGCAAATAACCCACAGCATTGTAGGTACACATACGTTGATCGATCTTCTTCCATCCGGACTTTGACCGTCGGCTCTGGATTCACACCAGCATCCTACCTTGCGGCTCGCGGGCTTATGTGGCTGAACCACCATCACCGCCGATAAGGAATTTCACCTAACCCTGAAGACCATAGTATTTAGTTACCTGTACCATAGCACTGAGTTTTGTAACTGTCAATACACTAACAGTCGGATGTGGAACCACGAAGCCCTCAAAGAGCACAAAGCTGCGCATTCACGATTCATACTAACAGTCCACAGAACCAATATTTGGGGGTACAGGGGGATGAAAACCCCCTGCGTCTCCCTTCGGCGGCGGGACGGAAGGGTGGCGAAACATAAATCCTGCTCCATGCAAATGGATGATCATAAACCTCGTTTAGGAGCATATAAAAAAGCAACTGCCATGTTTGGCAATTGCTTGTAAGCTAGCTTAAAAAACCAGCAGGGTTAGAATTCGATTTTTTCTTCAATCTCGCTCAGCATAATCCGCGCAAGCGCCAAATTGGCAGTCGGTTTGTTGAGCGCTAAGTATAAGAAGATACTAGGTTTCTTTTGCAAAATTCGAATCAGATGATATTGAGAACCCAAGGTGATCAAAATATCTTCAATCTGATCCTTCAATCCAAGCCGACTCATCACTTTCATTTTAGAACGTACTACTTCAGTGTTGCCTGCTGCAGCCAACTCTAAGTTTAGAGCGCTATTCCCGCCAGCAGTGCCAAGCGTCATGCCGCTGGTATAATCCACCAAAGCAACGCCTAACGCACCGTCGATGTTCATGGCCTCTTCGAGCGACTGTTTAATGTTATTCATACAACGTCCTTTTGTTCTACGCTCCAGACACAGAGGTATCATAGAAGGATTAAACTAGCCCGTCAAGAGCTAGCAGCAAATTCCATGGCTATCCATTTAGCCTGCTATCCACCAGCATAGCTAGTTGCTTGATTTAGCTGAAACGCTCCACAACATGCAATTGCCCAGTTTGGGTGCGCCAGACTTCGAGCCACGGTTCGGCTTCAGCATAGGTGCATAGAACCAGTTGTTGTTGCAACAATTCGGGCCAGTCGCCATCGGGCCAAACCATATGCCAACCACCAAGCGAAGCAACTGCATCTTCACGATACAGGGGGTGTTGCGCTTGATACAGCGTTTCATAGCCATCAACTAATTCGCGATCCGCAACATCATCAGCCCCAATCCAACTCTGATCATCCCGAAATGAATCAATCCATTGTTGAATCGTTGCTGAGCCAAAGTGCAAAACTGCATCTAATGGCGGCAAACTGGTTGCTGGCTGCACATATAAGGCCTGCATTGTTGCTAATTGTTCTTTAGTAAGTGATAACGAGCTAAGTTTGACTGAATGATTCGATTCAGCAGCATATTCAATGATTAAGGACGTTGATTCAGTCAACATTGGCAAATAGGCACAATCAACAATCAGCACTGGGCCTGATTTAGCATTTAATTCGCCCCAATAGCCAGCAATCGGCTGATCGGGGGTGCTTGGCTCGGTTGTTAACATCATCCAGGGACGAATTAAAACTTGTGCTTCAGCCACCAGAGTTGCTAAATCCATATAACCCCCTCTTGCTTTTATCATTCAACCCGTCTAATCCTAGCTCTAAATTACATCCTGCACAAGCCTTATTTTGCGGCCAGCAAACTAGTTGCAAATTGAGGTTGAACCCCATTGAAAAACCAAGCACGTAGGCTACAATAAGCTCAATCATTCTGTAAGAGAGAATATATGGCACCGCAATTAACCAAATCAGAAGCTTATGCAGTCTTGCAGGTCTTAGAATTTGATGCCGATTACCGCCAATTAACCAAGCCTCTGCAATGGCATCAAATGATGTTGCAATGGAATTGGGACGGTAATTTAGAACCAATTTGGTGGATTATTCAGCAACCAAATTGCGATTTTGGCACTGCCTTATTAATTTTTTGGCGGGCAAATGCTGGCTATTATTATCAATATCCTAATCGTGAAGCCCTCATCGCCGACCGAGGTAATCCCGCAATCTACGATTTACTTAAACAGATCGAATTAAATTATTTGAATGGCTTTTATCAAAACCAAGCCTTTGGCTATGATCCCACCAATGAGGATGGCGACGATTTTACTCAAGATTATGTTGAGCAGCGCCAGCAAGCCATTCCTGAAGGCATGGTACGGCCAAGCCCAGGCCCAATTATCAAGTATCAAGCGTTAATGCAGTCGACGATTCGCCCATTAACCAGCCAAGAAGCCAAGCGAGTTGCCAAAAAGCTGAGTCAAGCGTGGCAGATACTGACAGCGTTTAATCCGCAATTTACGCCCCAATCAGCAAGTCCTGTCATCGTGCAAGCAATCGCCGAGTGTGTCGAGCAGTTTCGTCAAAGCCTCTCAATCACCCAAAAAATCTCGCATCGCCAACCAATTCTCGCCCTTGGATGGCTTTGGGCCGAGCAGCTTTGCCAAGCCTATGCTTGGACTTGGGCTTGTCGTAGCTCACGCATCACCCGCTCGATTGGCGTAATCAGCCCCGATAAGGACTTTATGCATTTTCCACCAAATCTAATCAGCTATCTGGTAAAAGTGCGCAGAGAGCAGAATCAAATCTATCCCTTATTTGAACGCTTAGCAACGATTGAAGCGACAAGCGACTTCCGCGATGCTTATAGTTCTGGCTGGCTTTCCCGCACAGCATCACTTGAGTAAATTCAAACCAGCGATTGAGGCACGCGCGCCAAACTATGCTATGCTCAGACGTATGCGAAGCATAGGCGAGAGGCAATCAATGCAAACACCCCAATTAAGCTGGCGTTTTGGGGAACATGCTGAGCAACATTCAACCCTCAGCATGTTCTACCACCATCAAACAAGGCTTTACCCTTTGTATCAGGGTGAGGCCAATCAGCTCGTGGTTTGGGTTGATGCGGCAGCCTGCTTGCAGCTAAATTTCAAGCAAACGAGCATAATGCCGCATAGGATCAAGCGTTTCGATCACTATCTGATATTAGTGCCGCTGCTTGATTGCAGCCCTTGGCAAGCTCAATTTGGGCTGGCAAGCATGACACTCAATGATTATGTTCATTTAAAAGTACCGCCAATCGTCATTGCAGCAGCCCAATGGACTGAATTATGGCGCAGTTTAGGCCAAACAGACGATTATTTGGCAACGCTTGAGCCAATATCCAGCACCGAACTGACATGGTTGTGGTTGCTTGGCAGCCAAATTCCACCAGCCGCGCAATCAAACCAACAATTTGCAAGCTACGCCAAGCATGTCAGCAGCGCAATCGTTGCCCAAGAACCAGAAACTACGCCATCGATCGGCGAGTTGGTTCAGGCACTTTTAGCAGGCAAGCAGGCCTTTAGCCAAACTTCCACCCAGCTGCAAAACCTTGATGGACAGCAGATCACTGGTTATTGGCTCGATCAGCAGCAAGTGCATGAATGGAATGCGTTATGGCAAGTCCATAAGCAGCAATTTTTCTTGCTGGCAGGGCTGGCGATTGCATTATTGAATCCTTATGCAAGCTTGTTGCAAGCCAAAGGCACGCCATTAACTGCTTTGATGATTAATGAGATTGGCCTGCAACGTGCAGATGCGCTGCATGCCATCGAACTAATTCGGGCAATGCACAAGCCGATTTTGGGCGGCGATGTCTATCGTCAAACCAACCACCAGATTGACCCAACCTACGACAACTGGAGCATTGATGCTGGCCTAAGCCACAGCGTGGATGCACAGCACAGTTGGGAGGCAGCTCGCAACTACATCGAGCGCTATTCAAACCCTAAGAATGAAACGCTGCTATTTGTGTTTGTGCTTGGCAACAAATAACAAGCACCTGAGATAGGTATTATGGATAACGAATTAACGCGGCCTGCACTTCCCAAGCCAATTCCCATTCCGCTACCGCATCAATTCGCTTGAATGCGCAATTACGCGCAGCTTGCTAGAGGCAAGTTTAAGCTATGCACTACCTTTTTTGCTTGCTGATCCTGATTATCAAGCCCGCTATCCAAGCAGCATCCTTGATGTTTATCTGTTTGTGGTTGCCGCCAGCGATTTGTTTTGGCGCACCGATAAACTCTTGCAAATTATCGATGGCGAAGTCAGTAGCCTTGAAGATTTTGGTTTTTTCTAGCCAAACCAAGGGTTTACATACGAACAAGCGTGCTTTGACAAGCGGTCATGAGATCGGCTACACTGCATCCATCCGCTACAACGAGGCTGATAATGGATGAATTTGAGTTAATTCCACAGCAGGGCAATAATCCTCTTGCGCCCAATTTCACCAACGTCATGAAGCAACGCAGTGTTGTCGCCGACCAGATTTCGGCGCAGCATAGTTTCATCGAATATCGCCTGCGCCAACGCCCGCAAACAATTCGCCGCCACAATACCGATTTGAAAATTTTTGCCGATTTTCTAGCTAGCATTGGCATTGTGATTCCAGTTGATGAACATGAAGTGCCAATTCTCGCCACCGAGCCAGCTGCTTGGGCCGAAATGAGCGTTGGCATCGTCACAACCTTTCGCACCTGGATGCTGAATGAAGGCTATGCGCTTGGCTCAGTTAATATTCGGCTTAGCACCGTGCGGCTCTATTGTCGCTTGGCGCATCAAGCTGGGGTTTTGAGCCTTGAGGCGTGGAGCCGCATCCATACGGTCGAGGGTTATCGCCGCCGCGAAGGCGATGGGATCGATGCCCAACGTGAAGCCACCGAAACTCCAACCCGGCTTTCAACCAAAAAAGCTGCGCCTCACATCTTAGATCAAAGTCAAATTCGCGAACTCAAACGGGCTGCCCGCACCAATCCGCAAAATCGCACGCCTGAGGTTGGCTGGCGCGATTATCTGATCGTCTGTTTGCTGGTCGATTTGGGCATGCGCTGCGGTGAAGTTGTGGTGCTCAAGTGGGCGCATATCCAAGGCAAAGTTTTGCTGGTGGATCGACCAAAAGTTGATAAAGTGCAAAAACATCGGCTGATTGGCGATACCGCCAAAGCCCTGCGCGAATATCAAAAAGTAATTGCTCAACCAGCCAATCCCCAAACCGCGCTCTTGGCGGCGTTTGATCACAAAGGCAATCAAATTGGGTTTGGCATTTCTGAGCGGGCAATTCACAAACGCATCGTGCAGCTTGGCAAATTAATTGGCATTAACAACCTTGCGCCGCATGATTTGCGCCATTCGTGGGCGACCCGCGTAGCCCAAACCAACATTCCGGTGCAAGCTCTACGCGATGCAGGCGGCTGGACCAACCTCAATACGCCCAACCGCTACATTGCCCAACAGGCGATTGCCAATGACGGCGTAAGCTTATTGAGCGACGATGGCGCGCTTGACGATGATGATGAAGCCTAATTGCCACTTGCAGCTTTACCTGTTTGGGTTATGATGAACAGCAATTGAGTTTGGCTTGTGGAGTACCATTCAGCGTGGATAGCTTAATTCTGGCCTCGGCCTCACCACGACGGCATGATTTGTTAAGTAGTTTGGGCCTGTCGTTTATAATTGAGGCAAATGATGGGGAAGAGCGCCAAGATCAGGTTCCTCCGGCGATTGTGGAGCAACTTCCAGCCTTCGATTTAGGCCTCGCCAGTCACCCAACCTTGTTAGCGTGGCGTAAAGCCCAAGCCGCCCGCGAAACGAATCAGCAAGCAGTGATTCTTGCAGCTGATACAATTGTGGTGATTGATCGGATGATCTTGGGCAAGCCACGTGATCCGGCTCATGCTTATGAATTGCTGCGCCGCCTTGCCGGACGTTGGCATACTGTTTATACCGGAGTTGTGGTGCTACCCGCCGCCTCCGAACAGCCGTTATGTGAATTGGTCGTCGCCCAGGTACATTTAGCGCCGCTCAGCGATGCTGAGATTTGGGACTACATCGCAACTGGCGAGCCAATGGATAAAGCTGGTGCTTATGGAGTCCAAGGCATTGGCGGACGGCTGGTCGAAGAGGTTCAAGGCAGTTTTACAACCGTTGTTGGGCTACCGCTTCCAACGACCGCCAGTTTGTTGAGCCAAGCGGGAATTGCAATTCCCTATAGCGTTGAGCAAGCATGGCAGCGTTGGCGTGCTACATTAGCAAAGGAACCACTATGTATGCAACAGTCAAAGTGCTGATGGTCGATGATCACCCGTTGTTCCGCCAAGGGGTGCGCTGGGCGCTGTCAAGCGAACGCGATATTAAGATCATTGGCGAGGGTTCTAGTGCCGAAGAAGGCTTGGTCTTAATTTCTGAGCATGAGCCAGATGTAGTGCTAACCGATTTGAACTTACCCAACATGGATGGCTTGGAATTTACCCGCACCATTCGCCGCCAATACCCGAATATTGGCGTGGTGATGTTGAGCGTTTATGAAAGCGATGAGCATGCCTTCAATGCCTTGCGCGCCGGAGCCGCCGCCTATTATTCCAAGGAAATTAGCCCCAAAACCTTGGCAACGGTCTTGCGACGAGTGGCGCGTGGCGAATATGTGATTAACGATGTGATGTTTGAAGATCCACGGGTTGCTGATCGGATTTTGACTCAGTTCCGTGGTTTGCAAACGGGCATTGTGGCCGAGCCAGACCTTGATATTAGCTTATTCTCACCGTTGAGCGACCGAGAAATTGAGGTTTTGGAGCATATTGCCAGCGGCGCAACCAACAAAGATATTGCCGATGCGCTCAAAATTAGCACCCAAACCGTCAAAAACCATATTTCATCGATTTTGCGCAAGCTTTCGTTGAATGATCGAACGCAAGCGGTGTTGTATGCGCTGCGCCGAGGCTGGATCGAAACCCCAGCAACCTTGTTGGAAAGCATTGAACGCCGTGGCTCGCAGGCACTGAATTTTAATAATGCAGATGATGACGACGAATGAAACGAGTAACAGTCATTCTTAATCCAATGGCAGGCAATGCCCATCAACGTCGTGCAATTGCCAAAGGTATCACCGAATGGCGCAGTAACCAAGGTTGGCAAGTTCGGCTGCGCGAAACCCGTCGCGCAGGCGATGCAACCACATTTGCCCGCGAAGAAGCCAAACGCAACGATCTCATTGTGGCGGCTGGTGGCGATGGAACGATCAACGAGGTCATGAATGGCCTCGTTGGCACCGATACCGCTTTGGGAGCGCTGCCAGTTGGCACGGGCAACGTCTGGGTGCGCGAATTGCATCAATCGCTCAATCCGTTGCATGCAGCCCGTCAATTAGCCGATGGCCATGTCGAACTGGTTGATGTTGGCCAAGCCAATGAGCGTTATTTTTTGCTGATGGCTGGGATTGGCCTCGATGCGGCGATTACCCGCGAAGTACGTTCTGCTGATAAAAAACGCTTAGGCCGCTTGGCCTATGTGATCAAAAGTTTGCCAGTGCTTTGGCGCTTACGCGGCACCCGCACCCGCATCAGCCTTGATGGTGAGCCACTCAAGGGCAATGCGCTGTTTGTGCTGATTAGCAATTCACGGCTGTATGGCGGCGTACTCAACATTGCCTATCGGGCAGCCATGCGCGATGGAATGCTTGATGTTTGTACGATGATGGGCGATAGTGCCCTCGATGCCCCCAAATTGCTTGCGGGAATTTTGTTCCGCGGCTATGGGATGATCCAAGGCTTAGAATATCGCCAAGCTCGTGAGATCGAGATTGCGTGCTCCAAGCCTTTGCCAATTCAAGTCGATGGTGATGCAATTGGCACCACTCCCATGACCTTTCGGGTCGTTCCGCAAGCGCTACGCGTGCTTTTACCGCGTACCACTGAAATCAACTAACCCTGTAGATGAGGTTCTGTGTGAGACGTTCGTTCTATTTGCTGATCGTGCTTTGTTTGTTGGCCGCCTGTAGTGAAGCAGGCTCAGCCCTGCCAACCATGGAGGCCCTCCCCACCACTGAAGCTCAACCAGCAGTCGATGAAACCCAAGCTACCCAAATTGTGGTCGAAAACCAAAGCAATGTTCCCGGCAAATTGCTCTTCGTGCGGGTCGAAAATGGCTCAGGCGATATTTGGGTCCACGAAGGCACCGAGGCTCGGCGCATCACCACATCACACAAAAAATATCAGCCAAGTTGGTCGCCAGATGGCAGCCAAATTGCCTACATTCAACGCGAAGAAAGCTTCGCCGATATTTGGGTGATGAATGCCAATGGCTCCAACAAACAGCAGGTAACCAATAACGAACCAGCGGGAATTCCAGCCCGTTCCGAGGATCACGTCCAAAGCATTCGCTGGGCCTTCTACCCGCGTTGGTCGCCAGATGGCCAGTTTCTTAGCTATGTCTCGCAGGCCCAAACTCCACGTAGCGTCGGCGGCGATTCGTACCAAGAGTATCCGCTTTCGCTCTATATTTATGGTACGCGCCGCATTGGCAGTGGCGATTTTCCAACTGCCAGCTTTCAACGCTTTGTCCAAGCAGATACCGATTTGAGCCACCCAACCTGGTCTGCCGATGGTTCGATGATTGTCTACAGTCAGGCCGAGCGTTGTTTTGGCTGCGAAGTGGCCGACATTCAACTTGGCTATGCGGTGCTTGATCTCCCAGGTGGCAATGACGAGTACGGCGTACTGCAAGGGCCAAACGACGATACATTTAAAGGTGCGCTTGACCCAGCGTTCTCGCCTGATGGCAGATGGTTGGCCTTCACCAAGAGCGAAAATGGCTATAGCGATATTTTTATTGTGCCCGCTCCCGATGCGACTGGCAAAGTTAGCAGTGCGCCGATTAAACTCACCAGCACTGGCCGTTCGCGCCAAGCTACATGGTCGCCTGATGGCAGTAAATTGGCCTTTTTCACGATCAACGATCAGGTAACCCTTTCGATTGCCGATCTCTCGATTCAAGGCAATACGCCTAGCCTCGGCCAGCCAGTCGATATTCGGCGCGACCTGTTTGATGTCGATTCAGGGATGGCATGGGCTAAATAAGGCCCATCCACCAAGGAGCAACGAAGCCCATGGATTTTGCGATTCCCAGCCAAATTGCCGCAATGCGTGAGCAAATTAGCCAATTTTTGGTTGAAAAGGTCTATCCCAACGAGCAAGCATGGTTCGATTACGACGAAAAAGCCTATCCTGCTTGCTCAGAAGACCACCCTGAGATTCGGCAATTGCAAGCAGAGGTCAAAGAATTAGGCTTGTGGGCGGGCCATCTGCCACGCGAGGCTGGCGGCATGGGCTTATCGATTATGGAATATGGGCTGCTCAACGAAATTATCGGGCGCTCGTATTTTGCGCCGCGCATTTTTGGCTCGAACGCCCCCGATAGTGGCAATGCCGAAATTCTTTGGCACTATGGCACGCCAGCCCAGCACGAACAATTTTTCTGGCCCTTGCAGCAAGCAGCAGTCCGCTCGTTTTTCAGCATGACCGAGCCTGAGGTCAGCGGAGCCGACCCAACTTTGCTCGAAACCAGCGCCGAACTGATCGATGATCACTGGGTGATCAACGGGCGCAAATGGTATAGCACCAATGCCAATGGCGCTGGCTTTGGCATCGTTATGGCCAAAACCGATCCCGATGCGCCAACCCATTTGCGCTATAGCCAAATTATTGTGCCTGCCGATACGCCAGGCTTGACCTTGGTGCGGCCAATCTCGGTGATGGGCCATACGACTGGCGGCGGCCATTGGGAAATTGAATATACCAATGTGCGTGTGCCTGCCGAAAACCTGCTTGGCAAGCGCGGGTCGGGCTTTGCAATTGCCCAAACTCGCCTCGGCCCAGGCCGCATTCACCATTGTATGCGCTGGCTTGGCCAAGCCCAACGCGCCTTCGATTTGATGTGCGAGTATAGCACCAAGCGGGTGGCATTTGGCGGGCCGTTGGCCGATAAGCAAATAGTGCAACATTGGATTGCCGAAAGTGCTGCTGAAATTCAAGCAGCGCGCTTGAGTGTGCTCCACGCCGCATGGCAAATTGATCAAGCAGGGGCCAAATCAGCCAGAATTGACATCTCACTGATTAAATTTAGCGTTGCGGCAATGCTCATGAATGTGCTTGATCGGGCGATTCAAGTTCATGGCGGTTTAGGGGTTTCCGACGATACGCCGCTGGCCTTTATGTGGCGACAAGGCCGAGCATCGCGCATTTACGATGGGCCAGATGAAGTGCACAAAATGGTTGTCGCCCGTGAAATCTTAAAACGCTATGGCTATCCTGAGCGCAACGTCTAAGTCTGTAGTCTTCCGAGGTACAACCCCATGGATACGATTCAAGTTCGGCCTGATGAACAGCTCAATGAATCAGCCTTGGCCGATTATTTATACGATAAGTTGCCTGGTGCCAGCCAAGCGTTAACCGTGCGCCAGTTTGGTGGCGGCGCTGCGAATTTGACCTATCTGCTTGATTATGGTCATTATGAATATGTGCTGCGTCGCCCGCCACTTGGCCCAGTTGCCCCGTCGGCTCACGATATGGGCCGCGAATATCGGGTCTTATCGCAATTGCACCCGGCCTTTGCGCAGGCTCCGCAAACTTTTTTATTCTGCAACGAACCTGAAATTATTGGCGCGCCATTTTTTATTATGGAACGTCGCCATGGCACGGTTGTGCGGCGCGAATTGCCGCTCCAATTCAATACGCCCGAGGCTCCACGGGCGCTCAGTTTGGCGCTCGTCGATACGCTGGCCGATTTGCACGCCGTCGATTATGCAGCCATCGGCTTAGGCCACATCGGCAAGCCCGATGGCTTCATCTTACGTCAAGTTGTTGGTTGGTATGAGCGTTGGAACAACGCCAAGTCCGATGATCTGCCAGCAATGGAAAATGTTTATGCCTGGCTGTGCGAGCAGCAACCGCCAGCCTCAAGCCCAACCCTCGTTCACAACGATTACAAGCTTGATAATGTAATGTTTCGCCAAAACGATCCTAGCCAATTAATTGCTGTTTTTGATTGGGATATGTGTACGTTGGGCGAGCCATTGGCCGATTTGGGCACGTTGCTTTGCTACTGGAGCCAGCCCGATGATCCGCCAGCCTTGCAAGCAGTCGCCATGATGCCAACCGACGAGCGTTTTGCCAGCCGCGCTGAACTTATTGCGCGCTATGCTGAGCGCTCAGGCCGCGATGTCAGCCATATTCGCTATTATCATGTACTTGGGTTATATCGTTTGGTTGTCATTTTGGCCCAAATTTATGCGCGCTATCAACGCGGCCAAACCAAGGATGCCCGCTTTGCCCAATTTGGCGCAGTTATTCCAATTATGGCCCAAGCTGCCGCCGATCTCACCAAATAAAGAGCACTTAATTAAGCAGCACAGAGCCTACTTCTGCTTTCGTAAGAAGCAGGCTCTGTGCGCGATCACGAAATCTCAATCATAAGCACCTTCAATACTTGGTCAGGGCTACTCTGCAAGCCTTGCTGCCAATAAGAATCATATTCAGCTAAGATCTGTTGCAACTCGATTAAACGTGCTTTATGTTTCCGTCGATCATTACCATCGAGCAAATTAGTAGCTTCTGCTGCTCTTTGTTGCATAAAACCAGCAAGCCATGCTGCCGATTGCCATTGCTTTTGCCCAAGATAACATTCTGTCAACTCTAAAATAGCACGCAGGCTATGGGCGATAAATTCGTGCTGGAAAGCTAATTTAATTGCTTGAAGAATTAATGATTGGGCCTGGATATATGCTGCTTGTTGGCGCAACGCCCAGGCTTTTTGAATCGTAATATGGCAAATAAAATAGGGATCACCAATAACATAGCTATTGGTTAGGGCTTGCTCATAATAGGCATTTGCTTGAGTACATTGATTTAATTGGGTCAAACTATCTGCAAGATTTGTACAGATCATGGCAATACCGCGTTTATTTTGGAGCTGCTGATGAATATCTAGTCCTTGTTGATAGTAATCGTGTGCCTGCTGATAGTTACACGTATCACATGCCAACAAGCCTAAACTATTTAGAATATTTGCTGCCATATGATGATCATTTACTTGTCGCGCTAATACCAACGATTCTTCTAAATCATTTTGCGATTGTTGATATTGCTCAAGGCTACGGCGGATTTCGCCAAGGTTACTTAATATTGCTGCCAAATCACGATGTTTATCAAAGTGGCGAGCCAGCTGAATCGCTTCAGTAAAAGCTTGGGCTGCTTGTTCAAATAAACCTTCGCGTTTATACAGCAAACCAATACTATTTAATAAACCCATTGCCAAATCATCATGCTGTTCTTGACGAGCGATTGTTAATCCTTGGGTTAAATAGTGCTCTGCTTGCTGAAAATTGCCTTGATTGCGCATAAACGTGCTTAACCCACGTAACATCATAATATGATGGGTTGGCGTAATCTTTTCTCCGTGAGCAAGAATTTGCTGAATCCAATAACTTCCTTCTTGAGCCATATCCGCTCGATTCCAAAAATTCCACAGCATAGCGCCTAAATGGGCTGCACTTGCAAGCGTTCCCCATTTAAGGCTATAGCCAATTGCGGCGCGAATATTGGGATAATTAGCTTGAAATTTCTGCATCCAGTGTTGTTGGGCTGAGCCTGTTAATTCATGAACATGATGCTGAACAAACATTCGATAATAATCAGTATGCGCTGTATAGTAGTGTTGGCTATCAGCTCGTTGATTTAATTGATCTTGGGCATATTCGCGGATTGTTTCCAAGAAATAAAAACGTTGTTCAGTTTTTTGATGCTGAAGCAGATGTTTTTGCACCAAGCTTAATAACAATAATTCAATTGCTGATTGTTCAGCACTAGCACAAATTGCAGTAGCTGCTGGCAGATCAAAGCTGCCAACAAAAACTGATAATTGGACAAATAGCGCTTGTTCTTGAGGTGTAAGTAAAACATAGCTCCATTCGATAACTCCATGCAAGGTTTGGTGGCGGGCTGGTACATCGCGTAGCCCACTATTGATAAAACTCAAGCGTTGGCTTAACCGCTCAAGTAAATTTGTTAATGAAAACAAGCTGATTCGGCTGGCAGCCAGCTCAATTGCCAACGCCAAACCATCAAGCCGTTGGCAAATTTGGGCAATCGTTGCTAGTTCAGCATCGTTATACGCAATCGTTGCTTGTAGCGCTTGAGCACGGGCGAGAAAAAGATTAACTGCTGGTTGTTGGCTCAACATGAATTGTTGCGAAAGTTCAACGCTAAATGGCAGTAATTCAAAACGTTGCTCAGCATACACATTCAACGCTTCGCGGCTGGTCGTCATTAGCTTTAATTGTGGTGCATGGGCTAAGAGATCGGTCACAATTGGCGCAGCATCAAGTAGTTGCTCAAAATTATCGAGAATAAGCAAAAGTTGTTTATCATACAGAAAATCTTTGAGCTGTTTGAGTAACGGTAATTGATTACTAGTTTTAATCGCTAAAGATTGAATAATTGTCTGTATTAATAGCTCAGGATCGCGCAAAGCAGCTACATGCACAACATGCACGCCATGATGAAAGAGCGGCAACCATTGCATGGCACTTTGGAGCACTAAACGGGTTTTGCCAACCCCACCAACGCCTAAAACGCTAATTAAGCGAATATGCGGCTGACGGAGAAGCTGCCACAAGGTTTGTTGCTCGTTTTCGCGGCCAATAAAGGCATTCAGCGGCGCAGGAATATTGGTATAGCTAATTGGTGGTACAACCAACGAGGTTGGCTCAGGCGTTGGCACACTTGGTACATTTGGCGTTGGCAACGCAAAACGATACCCTAAATCGGCCTCGGCCAGAATATAGCGTGGCGGTTTATCGCCCAATTTCTCGCGCAAACGGCCAATCGCTACATGCAACAAATAGCTACTATCACGTTCATAATTATCGCCCCAAACATGCCGCAAAAGCTGACGATGGCTCAGCACATGATTGCGATTGAGCACCAACAACTCCAACAAACCCCACTCTTTGCGCCCAAGCCGCACATACACTCCCGCCCGCTTGACTCGCTGCTCAGTCAAATTAATCTCAAGTTCATCTATCGTAATGATTGAATCGACAGCCATATGCACCTTCCCTGCATTCGCCATGGGGAGACCCTCGCAAAATGTTCGGCATCATGTTAGCCGATGTTGGCTGAAATGTTAGCAGCCACGCCTACGCTAAACCTGTTTATTCGCGATCAACAAAGAAGTTATTGCGATAACCAATCACCTGCCCAAATACTAGTTCAAATCAACCTGCAGTTGCTACAATGTGCAAGAACAATACGTCTACGATGCTAATTGCAAGCGTAGCGTTTGCATCGCCAATGGCCAAACAATTGTGTATTATGACTACTAGATAAATGTTAGCCTAAACGTTAGTCCAATGTTGGTTCGGATGTTAGTCGGTCGGTCTATGATTGTTCCATCAACTGTTTTATTGATGGAGCAATCGTTATGTCACACGCAACAAGCCCAGCCCTCGCTAGCAAACCCAAAGCCCTGCCAATCGCTGCAATTGTGATGTTGGTTGGTAGCTTGATTATGGTTGTTGGGCTTTTTCTACCCTACGTTTCGAGCAACGCCGACAGCAGCATCAACGTGAGCGTCATCGATGTGCTCAAAGAAGAGAGTGATTTAGTGCAATCTGGGGCGAAAGTGCTCTATGCGCTCATTGCAGGCTCGGTTGGGCTAAGCCTCTTGTTGAGCGCTCTGGCATTAACTGGCAAAAAAGTGTGGGGCTGGTTGGCAGTTATCTTGAGTTTTATTATTGCTGGTTTCAATGGTTTAATGGCATTGATGCCCAACGAAGGCAAATCGGTGCAAATTGATAGTGCAGCAACCGTGATTGCTGGTGCAGCGCTAGTAGTCTTTGCTGCAAGCATTGGCTTTTTAATTCGCAAAAAACCAGTTAATCAAGCTTAAAACCTCCAGCAGCCAAGACAATCAAGAGCGCATGATCAACCCTGATCATGCGCTCTTTGTTTGAGCCAAAGACCCAATAACTAGCAACAATTAGGCTTCGTCTTCTTCTTCATCAGGCTGCTCAGTCACCATTTGCTCACGCAAAAATGTGGCTTGCTCCAAAATCACCAGATCCATCGTTGTTTGATCTTTGATATCAATCCAACGCATCAAGGCCGAAACAAATAATTCCTTCAAATAGGCGAATGAAAAACCGTCGGTAGCCTCAGCTGCCTGTTGAATTCCTAGCTCAGTGAGTTGGGTTGAGCTATGCAGCGCGGTATTCCATTGTTGAATGTAGGCCATCCGCTCAGCCAATTCAGGCAAACTAAAGTAATATTTACGATCAAAGCGGCTGGGGCGGTTCATAATCGCTGGGTCAATCGCCTCAGGATGGTTGGTCGTCGCCAGTAACACAACCCCTTGATTTGCATTAAAACCATCAACTTCGTTCAAAAAGAAGGCTCGATTGGTATCGTTAATCAACGAATCTAAATCTTCGAGCACCACAATACAGGGAGCACTACGCCGCGCCCGATCAAACACCGCCCGAATATTGGCGTTATTGGTCGAATATTGGGCATCGAAGCTTTTAACATACAAACATGGGTACTCCAAGGCATTCAACAACCCTTTGATCATATGGGTTTTGCCGTTGCCAGGCGGGCCAACCAAAATGATCCCGCGTTTCCAAGCAATATTGTAGTGTTCGTAGGTGGTTTTACTTTCAAAAAAGCGCTGCAAATCGCGAAAAATATCGTGTTTGAGCGTTCCAGGCAAAATCAAATTATCGAGCGAGGCATTTTTAATCGCATAGTATAATTCTTGGCTTTTCTCCCAACTGCCTTCATCGAACACCATAATTTCATCGCGAATTTCGGTGTTCCAATCGCAGACTGCACTGAAAAACGTTTCGACGGCTGCTTGTGAAGCGCCAATCAACCATTGCAGACTATAGGTTGTGCCATAAGCTGTCCACGAAAGCAGCAGCAAATCAAAGCTCTGGTCTTGCCAACTAATGGTTTGCCAAGCGTTTTCCAACGAACGAGCAATCTCACCACCTTCCTCACCCCGTAACCAGGTATAGTTAATTTGTGGGTAAGGGTGTTGATGGGTTTGAACCTCACACAAGCCCGCCCCAGCATAGCTACGCACATCAAAATCGCAGTCTCCAGTTTGGAGAATGCCTTGATCCGGGTAATGCGCGGCTAATTGCTGACTCACCATATAGGTCAGCGATTGGCTCGACAACTGCAACGCCTCATTAATATAGGTTTCTTTATTCAAGGGAGCATTCTCCTGTAGGCTAAAAACTCGCGGTTGATAGCTCAAGTATAATCAACCCGTTGACAATGGTTGTCACAAGGCGTAAATGTGGCAGTTTTGAACTGGACGAGGGCAAATGGCATTTTTTGATGCAATTAATCAGATAATTCATTGCAATGTAATGTATTGTGGCCCAGCAATGAGTGGTAAAACGACTTCGATTCGTCAAATTGCCCGTTATTATGCCCAACAGCAACGATTGATCCATCCTATTAATTAAACGCTATTTTGATCAAACAACACATTTTCTTGGTTGTAGTCTGCTTGGCCAAGAGCAGCTTGGTAATTGGCAATTACATCTGCACTGTCTTGGGCAACAAGGCGTAGCCATGGATAATACTTTCACCAATGAGTTGATTAGCATTGCTGACGCGGTGATGTTTGTGGCCGATTCACAGAATGTTAAATTGGAAGAAAATATCATCAAACTCAGAAATGTTGCCCGAATGCAGCAGCAAAATCAACGCAATTTTAGCCAGCTACCGTTGGTGTTGCAATATAACAAACGCGATATGTCACCCATCATTCCAATCGACACACTCCAACGCTTTCTTAACCCACTTGGGTGGAATTACGTTGAAACCAATGCCTATGCTGGGCCAACTGAACCAATTGTAGCAGCCCTGCACATGCTCGAAACGCGACTTATAGCCTATCTCAAACAGGCAATTATTCCATCGCTAGCCCCATTCGCTCGATTGCTCAGTGAATTTGATTAATCCACATTGGATTGTGCTAGGCAATCAACCATAGCAAACATTGGCTATACTGATAGCACATGGTTTGTGTATGGAGGTTTTTGATGGAAATTAAACGCAATGGCTCGCAGTCCTCGGAGGTTGGCTCGGCAGATTATTTTAGCGGCACGGTGCGAATCGACCCGTTGTTTCAAGCGCCCGAACCTGCGCGAGTACGCGGGGCAAGCGTCACTTTCGAGCCAAACGCGCGCACCGCATGGCACACCCATCCGCTTGGTCAAACTTTAATTGTAACCGCTGGTTGTGGCTTGGCTCAGCGCTGGGGTGGGTCGATTGAAGTGATTCAGTCTGGCGATGTAGTTTGGTTTGCCCCAGGTGAGAAACATTGGCATGGCGCTAGCTCAACCACTGCCATGACCCATATTGCGATCCAAGAGCAGCTTGATGGCGCAGCTGTGGAATGGCTAGAACACGTCAGCGAGGAGCAATATCTGGCTGATCAAGCCAAGTTCGCCGTAAACTTGCAAGATCTTCGGTTGGCGAACAACCAAAATAGCGCCGATATTCACGGCTAAATTGCGAGCTGCTTGCATAGCCCACCTGCTGGCCGATTGCGCCAATCTCAAGCGTCGTTGCAACCAACAAGCGCCGCGCTTCGTGCAAACGTAACGTTTTTTGAAACTGAATGGGGCTGAGCGCGGTAACTGCTTTGAAATGCAGATGAAAGGCTGAAACACTCAAATTAGCCAAATCGGCCAGCTGCGCAACCAGCAGTGGTTGGGCAAAATGGTGGCGCAACCAGCTAATCGCCTGGGCTACAGGCGTAACTCGCGAGCTGGTTTGGCCAATTTGGGCCAAGCGCTTGCCAAACGAGCTATGCAACAAACGAATAATGATCTCGTCGATCACCAAAGGAGCTAACAGCTCAGCCTCAGCAGGATATTGCATCAGCTCAATCAAGCGAATCGCGGCCTGCACCAGTTGGCGATTGCTGCGCTCGGTGGCAATTGCTCGCAGCTCGGTTGGCGCTGGCAGCCCTTGGGGATAGACTTTGAGTGCCAATTCGGCCACCCGCTGCACATCAAACTCCAACTTAAAACACAAATACGGCTGCGCAACGCTAGCCTGAGTAATTTGGGCCGCAACTGGCAAATCAACCGCCACAACCAACAGATGCGCTGCATCATAATTGTAAGTCTGATCGCCAAGCACCAGTTGTTTGGCTCCTTGGGCCACAAGGCAAACGCTTGGCTGATAGAGTGCCGGCAGCGAGCGTTGATGCGGTTGCGATTCACGGATAGCATAGATTTGCGGCATACAAAAGCCAAACCGTCCATCGTGCGGCGCATGCTGGGCCAACAATTGAGCCAACGTGCGCCGTTCTGGCTCTAGCAACGGTTCAGGTTCTAACGATCGGTCAAGCTCAAGCAGCGTCATCACACAATCCTCGTAGCACAATCTTGCCTTACTATACCAATTGATCATTCCTAGCAAAACAGTATTTCCAATCGAATATTGCTTAGCATAGATTCAGCTTCATCCTTCATCCCTCGTTCTTCATCCTTCGGTGAGCTGTCATCAAGCTGTAACCCCTGCATCCTCTCAGCGAGCGGGCTTTTTTCTATAATGGAGCTTGATCGCACTTGCAATGGAGGTTGGTTATGCAGATTGTCTTTTTATTGATGAGCGGCGCTCTTTTGCTCTTGGCGGTGCTGCTTTTGTGGTTTGTGCCGCATTTGTTGGGCCAGCAAGAGCAACGGGCCAAACAAGAAAATCAGCAGCTTAAAGCCCTGTTGAGCGATGTTTTGGGTGAGCAAGAGGTCGTGGCCCGTCGCCAAGCCCAACTTGGCTCGTCACTTGGTCATTTACAAGCCCAGCTCGAAACGCTGCACACTTCGTTTCCAGCAACGGTTGCCAAATTGGCAGCCCAGCCCGCCGATTTTAGCCGCCCATTGATCGAGCATCTTGATAATCGCTTGAATAATTTACACTGCCAACTCGATGGCTGGATGAACGAGCGTCGCCAGCATTCGAAGCAAGTCAGCCAGCAAGAAAACGAATCTTGGGCCTATTTGATGAGTTTGTTGGGCACGATGCAAGAGCAACTTGGCGATGTTTCGACCCAGCGGCCTCGTCGCCCATTGCGCGAACCGCAGCGGGTTGAGTTTGGATCATCGGCAGTGGTCGAAGATTTACGTGATGAAGTTGAGAGTTTGCGCGCGATCTCCGAGGAAATTGCGGCCTTGCAATGGCGCTTACGCCGTACCGTGGCCAGCGCCAGCAAGCCCAATAATCCTAATAATCAGCAGCAACCAATGAGCTTGCTGGGGCCGAATGAGCCAGTGCGTAGCGTCCGCACACTCTAAATATTCAGCTCAATCTGCATCCAAATAACCAAGCGCCCATGGCCAAAACCATGGGCGCTTGCTCCTGCTTAAATCGAGAATTGTTCGCCGTAGAGCCGGAAGAACTCAGGCGTTGGCGTGCTGGCAAATAAACCGCTGGCACTCGTGGCATTCAAGGCCAAAGCCACATAGCCACGATCAACAAAATGCTTCGAAAGCTCGGCCTGTGGTGTGGTTCCGTTGGCGCTATACACCTTCAAGACTCCGGCAATGCCGTTGGTTGTGCCAAGGCTAAGCAAGGCAGCATTATCGTAGTTGAGCACCAAGGTTGGCTTGAGCGGCACACTCGCCCCAACATCGCTGGGCAAGGCTGCATTGCTGGCCAAGGCAAAAATATAGCCTCGGCTTTGGGCAGTGCCCGTTGTATTGGGAAAGCTGCTACACGAGCCATACATCGTCGTGGTAATCACCCGCAAATGGTTAAGTTCGCTGGCCCGACTTTCGGCAGCTTGGTTGAAAAAGACCATCAAATTGCCTTCCGAGGAGCCAGCAGTTAAGGGAATTGGCGCAGTTGGATTGTGGCTGGGCGGATTGCCACCCTCGGAATAGGCCACAACCGCCAATTGAATGCCAGTTTGGCCTTCAAACACCAAGAAGGCGGTACCATCAAGCGACGGCAAATTATTAACCACGCCATTGCTATCGACTGCATAGGCATTTTGCTCGCCAGCCGCCGCCACGTAGATCGCGGTCGGCGTTAGGCCCGCTTGCGTCACAACTTTGATACTATACGAACCTTGCACCACCGAGCCATACGGCATTACCGCCACCAAAGGAAATTGGCTTGGCGTGCATTCAATCCAGTTAAGTTCAGGCGGATTGCCCTCAAGCTGCGCAACATAGACCGCCGTTGTGCCATTGGCACGGTCGCCAATCACCAGCACATAATCATCGGCGTTCGCGCCAAGCAACTTAAAGCCCTGCGAATTCACCCGCGAATCGAGGCTACCTTGCGGAATAAGCGTGGTCGGCGCATTCAGGCTGCCACGCAACAAATAGACCCAGCCACGATTGAGGTTGGCAATTGGCGTATCGTTAATTGTGAGGGTGGTAACTTCAGCCACTGGATTGCTGCCAAAACCATGCTGAAACACGGGCAAGGGCAAGGGCAAGCGTTCTGGCCCAATGCGCGGCTGATCAAATGGCGCAGTTGCCATGGCGCTGTAGGGCAAGCCAGCCCCAGTTTGGGCACGGAATGGTTGCCAAACATCGTCGCCACCGTCAATCCGCATCACTTCGCTCGACCCAACCAAGTGCGCCATAATCGATTCGGCGGTTGGGTTGAACGAGGGCAAAGCCAAATCTGGGTGCTCAGCATTATTTGAATTAATATATTGATCGCGCAAGCCAATTGCGTAGTGCATCCATTCGTGCACAATCACCCGATAGCCCTCTGGCTCGTGCCAAGGAATGCTAAAACTGCCTTGACGTTCCCACATACCACGGCCTAAACGAATTGGCATATGCTTGGAATCGGTATACAGCCCTTCGCGCCAACTGCGGGGATGATAGCGATTGGAAGCCAAAATTTGAATATCGGCGGCGCGCATCTTATCAACGCCACCAAACACCACTTGGCCAAAGGCCATCGTACCATTGCTCACATCAAACAAGAAATCTGAGGCCCGCCGAAATGCCCATTGCAATTGATTAAGCTCGCCAGCGCTCGGCACCCATTCGATCGCCACCAACACATTGAACAAACACACTTTGGTTGCGCTCGTGGTTTGGGTTGTGTTATGGCTTGCTTGAACTTGGGCATAGGCCGTTGGATAATTCGGCAAATCGTCGCTGTTGGCGTTGGCGGTGAGCTGTTGTTGGAGATCATAAACACAAAAGGCCCAATTGAGGTCTTGCAGGCCCAGCAAATTGGCGGTTGGCAAAGCCCAATTGCTAAGCAGGGCAAGTTGGCTGGGCACGCGTTGCACCAAGTGGGGATTGCTTAATTGCATACTTGGCTGATTGGTATACCAATCGGTATTGCCGCTTGGGGCTGGGTTCGGTGTTGTGTTAAAAAGATTGTAGCGGTTGAAATAAACTTGGGCGTGTGGTGTGGACATGATCGCATTCCCCCAATGTCACAAAACAAGGGCTACTTCGGTAGCAAAGCCGATCAAAATCGAGTATAGTAGCGCTAGAACTTTGCTTCAATTACGCAGATGGTGTGCCTGATCTCTCACAAACCTAGGCATGCTAGATGGCGTTGCATACACCAAGGGTGATGGTATGGTTTTACTTGATGATGCCTTTGAATCAACGGTTGCACCGGCACTTACATCTTACATCTGGCTCTTGCGTTGGTGTGATTCTGCTCAGTTGGCTAGCCTCACACCATATTCATCCGAACAAATTGAGCGTTTTTGCCAAAGCACATTTATGCTCAAGCACCATGATCACGGTTGGTATGAGTTGCACGAAGCTCCAGCTTTGAATGACCTTCCCTACCGCGAGCACGAAGTTTTTGCTGCTGCCTTTGAGTATAGCCAGCAACAACTCAATCGTCTAGTCGCAGAGGCATGGAATTTTGAGCTTCAGCGCTGGCTCTACTACCTTGAATCCTATTTAGAATTGCTTTCGGCGCGGCGCGAATGGCCAACCATCGCCAAGGTCTTGGAGCAAGCAACCAGCATTCCGCAAGTTAATCCGCGCCAACAGCAGATTTTGCAGCTCTACCAGGCCATTATTCAAATGCGGCTTGAACGCCAGTATGCACTTGCCCAAAGTGTATTGCAACAATTGCGCGACGACATCCACCTCGAAGCCGATTTATTGCCGATGGTGATCAATAGTTTGGGCACGTTGGCATGGTTTCGCGGCGCGTATGATCAAGCAATTCAACATTATATTGAGCAGCTGCAACACGCCCAGCAGGTGCAAAATTGGCTCTATCAAGGCCATAGTTTGCTCAATCAGAGCATTTTGGCCAATCATTTGCAACGCCCAGAACAGGCGCTTGAACTAAGTTTGCACGCGTTGGAGGCTTTGCAACGGGCTGGCAATCGCTACCGCGAAGCCCATGCACTCTACGAAGTTGGCTCAAATTTGCTCTATTTGTGCCGTTGGGATGAAGCAGATAGCTATTTCAGCCGTTCGGCGGCGCTCTACGAAACCCTTGATACGGTTGGCGATTTGGCCAATTTGTATTGGCACATTGGCTTTTTGAAGCATTTGGCAGGCGATTTGGCGGCCAGCGAACAGGCTTATCAGATTAGTATTGACGCGGCGCGGGCCAGTGTTGTACCCAATGACGATAGTTTGCGCGATTCGTTGGCATTTTTGGGCTTGCTCTACTGTAGCATGCACGATTATCAAGCAGCCTTGGCAATTTATGCTCAAGCAGAAGCTTTGGCGCGCCAACAAAATAATCGCCATGAATTAGCCTTAATTCTCAACCATCGGGGCGATGCAGAACGACGCAGCGGCGCGATCGACGCAGCCTTTGCCGCCTTTGCCGAATCGATTGCGATTATCGAAGATTTGCGCACTTCGTTCCGCGATGAAGATACCAAATTGGGCCTGATTAGCACCGCCCAACAGGTCTATGAGCATATGGTGGTCTTATGCATTGAGCGCGGCGACGCGGCCCAAGCTGTCGATTATATTGAACGTGCTCGTTCGCGAGCGTTCCTTGATGCGCTGCAAGCAGGCGATGCAAGCTCAGCCGCCGAGCTTTCACAACAATGTGCCAATTTGGCCGAAATCCAAGCCAAGCTTGATCAACGCACAGCGATTGTTGAATACTTTACGGTTGGCGTGCTAGGTCGATCGTTGCGCTTCTTGGCAGCCTTGGCCGAACGCAAATCGCCAATTTTGCACCACTTTAGCCTTGAGCCAGCCTTGTATAGCGTGGCAATTACAGCAACCAATGCGACTATTCAGCAACATAGCTTTAATCCTTTGAACCTCACTCGTGGCCATGGTGGGCATCACCGCTTGCTCCAACCGCGAATTTTAAAGGCCATTTCGCAGGCCTTGATCGAGCCATACGAAGCGTTGCTGAGCACGCTTGATTTGGTGTATGTTGTGCCGCATGGCCCGTTGGAAACTCAGCAACGACATAGTATGCCTATGTCTGTCGTTTGGATGGCACACACCAAGCGAACATGTGTTGGTCTAGGCAGCCACGCAACGGTTTG
>NZ_JAFBCZ010000042.1 GCF_016907925.1 Herpetosiphon giganteus
GGCTGCTGACACGTCCAGTATACGCGGATTCTCTGCCGTTTGTACATCGCATCGATTAACTACCTACCCTTGTAAGCCAGCCCCCTCTCCCACTGGATGCGGGCGAGGGGGAGCCGCCAGTACATGGGTGTGGTTTGGCATATTGAGGCTTTGATTAACTCCCACTGGATGCGGGCGAGGGGAAGCACCCATTTTTACCGACGAATCGTGCAAGAACCACGGAATAAAAGCCCCTCGCCCGCTGGGCGGGAGAGGGGTTGGGGTGAGGGCATCCAAATCCATAACTTTAGGCAATTTGCCCACTTGATCTTTATTAAAAGCAGCATAAGATAAGGCAATGGATTAGTCCTATGTAGAGGAGGATCGATGATCCATTCGACCTATGCAGAGGTATTTAATCAGCAATTCGTCCAAGATCCCTTCCCAACCTATGCTGCACTCCGTACCGAAGCCCCTGTTCACCGCATTACCCTACCCGATGGCCGTGGTTTATGGATGATTACCCGTTTTGAAGATGTTAAGGCTGCGCTGAAAGATCCGCGTTTTATTAAGAATTGGCGCAAAGTGCTTACCCCTGAAGAGCAAAAGCTCATGCCCGTGATGCCGCCAGTCGTTCAATTGTTGTTCAAACATCTGTTGGCGATCGATCCGCCTGATCATACGCGGATACGCGGCATGGTGCATAAAGCGTTTACACCGCAATTGGTCGAGCAACTGCGGCCACGGATTCAGCAAATTGCCGATGAATTGCTTGATGCCATGCTGGCTGGTCCACGCAGCACCGATTTGCTCACAGCCTATGCCTTTCCCTTGCCGTTGACCGTGATTGCCGAATTGTTGGGCATTCCCTTGGATCATCGCGAGAAATTTCGCTATTGGTCGGGCTTGGTTGTGACTGTCGATCCCTCGCCAGATCGTTTTACGCGCATGGCGGGTGAGATGGAAGAATTTGGCAATTATCTGCGTGAGTTATTTGCGATCAAACGGGCCAATCCCACTAACGATTTGACTAGTGCCTTGGTGCAAGTTGAAGAAGCTGGCGATAAACTGACCGAGCAAGAAATGTTTTCGTTGGTGTTCTTCTTGTTGATTGCAGGCCACGAAACCACAGTTAATTTGATTGGCAATGGCATGTTGGCCTTGTTGCAACATCCTGAACAATTGAAATTGCTGCGCGAAAATCCCGACATGATTCGCAACACCATCGAAGAATTGCTGCGCTTCGATAGCCCGGTCGAAACCTCAACCCTGCGTTGGGCGCGCGAAGATCTGGAATTCGCTGGGGTAACAATTCCGCGTGGTGAGCAAGTGCTGGCCGTAATTACCTCGGCGAATCGTGATCCGAACTATTTTGTCGAGCCTGATCAGCTTGATATTACGCGCAGCGAGCATAACCACATTGCCTTTGGCCATGGTATTCACTATTGTTTGGGAGCGCCATTGGCTCGCCTTGAAGGTGCAATTGCGATCAATTCGTTGGTGCAACGGCTGCCAAACTTGCGTTTGGCCGTGCCCGCCCAAGACCTGATTTGGCGGCCTGGCATGCTGATTCGCGGTATGATCGAACTGCCGGTTAAGTTTTAGAAATAGCTGGCATTGTTATAGGGTCATCTGTATAACAATGCTAGCACTAAAAACAATAACTAGTTGACAGGATGAAATATTAATGTTATTTTGATATAAGCTTCTGATTTGGGAAAATATATCACTATAAATTCTTCTTTGAGAGAGAGGATGATATGATTGAACTTCCGATTTCTATTGTTCTTTTTTTGATATTTAAGCTTCTACTCCTCATAATTTTTTTACCTTCAGCTTTGAGTAAATTGTCTAATCTGACGAATTTTAAGCATGCCTTATTACAATATCAAATCGTTCCAGTACCTATCGTATGGCTATTTGTTGTAACTATTCCTGTTGCTGAATTGATCTTACCAATATGTTTGCTTCTGGGTATTGGTCATTTCATCTCAGCATATTTACTTAGCCTGCTGCTTATTATCTTTATTGTGGCAATTGGTATTAACCTTTTGCGGGGTAATCGAGTATCATGCGGCTGTAAAGGAGCCTCTGCCAGCGAGCAGATTAGTTGGGGTTTACTGATCCGCAATTGTTTGTTAAGTCTGATAGCCTTTCTCATTGGGATCTTTGATCAATTCCAAGTCGTCAACGAATCTTCAATCATTCCTCTCCTGACTCGCATACTGGTTAATCCGCTTACCTTATTCCTAACAATGGGTATTTTAGTAAGTATATTTTTGATACTTAAATTAATCGAAACTGGAAGCTCTTTTTTTATTCATGGGTTTAGTAATAATTAGGAGCGTATATGAGTGGTTTTTGGTTAGTATCATATATTACCATGTGGGTTTTATTAATAGGCTTAAGCTTCGTTATGATGAGTATTATGCGTAATATGGGTACTCTTTATCAGCGAATAGAACAAAAGAATGTACAACCTGATACAAGAATATCCAAGTATGAAATAAATGAACAAGTTGAGCCACTAACAGTTACTACGATACAAGGCGTAGCGTTTGATTTAGTAGCGCACGTTGATCAAAAAACTGCAATTATTATCATTAGCACGCACTGCGCGCCTTGCCGCGACCTGATCAAATATTTAGCAGATAACCCAGATAATGATCCACTAGATTTAGGAGTTGAAAAAACGATTGTTATCAGTATGAGTAATAATCGAGCACTTCAAGATCTTTTAGAAGAATATAGCATTGATTCGAAGAATCTATCCTTCTATTGTGATACCACAGATTCTTTGAGTCGAGTATGGGGTATTTATTCGACCCCTACCATTATTACTGTTGATGCTACCGCAAAAATTACGAACCAACATGTAGGATTTTCTTTACCCCAAGTAGCCCTTCCTGCATAATTTTTGCTTTGGTAGGTGAATTAACGTGGCGTTTCGTGCGACTTGCATGTGACGATATATTGAGGAGGTTCATTTATGGGTTGGTTTAATCGGAAATCTAAAGCCAATACGCAATCGGTTCTTGATCAGCTTACCGAAGCTGCTGCAGTAAGTTTATCGCGTCGAAGTTTTTTCAAGAAAGCAGGAGGAGGAGTTGCCGCGCTAGGCATGGCATTAGCAGTCAAAGATACGTCCGCTGCTACTAATGCTACTTGTACGAAAACAACTGAAAGCTGTGGTTCTGTCCGAACCTGCGTTGCATGTTCAGGTGGTAAAGTTAGAACCAAGGATGCTTATTATTATTGGTGGAATTGCAACGATGGTTCACGCCAATGTTTAACTGCTCCAGGTGATACAGTCTATGGAAGCTGTGTAGCAGCTTGCCCTCAATAACATAGCCTAAACAGACTCTACCTTTTTCTGATAAATTGGGTAGAGTCTGTTTATAGAAGGTAGTATTATGGCTTCATTGAAGTCGCTGAATACGATTCGCTTGTCAGTAACCGTGTTGAGCATTGCGTTGGCAGCTGGTTTGCTAACCTTGCTGATCGGCATGTATCGTGGGATTGAGTTGCAATATCACCAACTTGTTGATGGAGCAGTAGGCGAACGAATTACCGTGATTCTTACCTCTGATTCGGTCAATGCTGGGGTTGACGAACTTAATCGCTTGAAGCCCGAAGGGCTTGATTTACTGACAAGTCCTTTTGCTGGCTCGTATGTTGACCTGAATATGGCAACACTCCAGCCCGCGCATTTAGATATTCAGCAGCTTAACAATGTCCCCGGCATCAAGGGTGTTGCTTGGTCAAATTATGCTCAAGCATTTGGGATTAATGGCACGATTAATTTGCCAGTCCAACGGGTTCCACGCGATTTTTTTACGGTTCAAAAACTACCATTGACTGCTGGCAGCCTTGATTCAGCAACAGACCATGTGGTGATCGGTGCAAAACTTGCTGAATATTTCTTTCCTCAGCAATCACCAATTGGGCAGGTGCTTAGCTCAGACCCTAATACGCCGCCACCAGGGGCCTTTCCGACAGTTGCGAAGATGCATCCTGGGGTCGCAACTTCAGGCTTAGGCCATAGTTACAGCTTGACCGTAACTGGGGTATTGGCTCCAGTGAATCCAGCCCGTAACGTCTTTGATCGCGCTTTTGATACGACTATTTTTCTGATTGACAATAGTTTACCCACAAATTTGGCGAGTGTTGTCGTCGAGCCAGAGGCTGGCCAACAAGCTGCAGTAATACGCCAACTACAAACGCAATTAGCTGAAAATTTGCCTGAAGGCTGGCGGGTTGTTGTTGAAAGTGAACAAGCAAGCTATCAGCAAGCCCAAATGCGTGATTTACAACAACTGGTCAACAGTAATTTCCTCTGGATTGTGGCAATTGCCCTGATTCTGATGGCATGCACGGTTGGCATTAGTAGTTATTTGGCAATTGTGCTGAAACGCCGCAGCTTGGGCATTCAACGCAGCCTCGGGGCAACCAAAGTTCGCTTGTTTCGCTCATTAATTGGCGTTGGCTTATTGATTGGTGGGGTAGGTGTTGCGAGTGGTTTGCTCCTTGCTTGGATTAGCCAAGGTTTTTTTGCGCGCTTAAGTGGCATTGCTCCGTTGCTTGACGTACAAACGCTGGCGATGAGTTGCCTCGTAATGCTGGCGATGGTAGCTGGCTCGTTTGGGCTAACGAGTTGGTATTTGCTCCGCGCAGCCCCAAGTGCAATGATTCGTGAGCAACTTGGCACGACATTGGCCAAACATCGCTGGTTGGTTGGTGGGGCTAATGTGATGCTTGGCATCATTGCCTTGATTATGCTTTTAGGTTTACGCAGCGGCTTGGTCGCCCGCATCGATCAAATTCTTGGTGGCACAGGTGCGAAAACAATCAGTGCAGTCTCATGGACATCTGGCTTGGAGCCGTTTAAGCCTGCGATCTACCTAACCCATGAAGATTATGCCGCAGTTAAGGCCGAATTTCCCGCTTGGCAGGTTGCTTGGCGACGCTCACCAATGTACACCGTGATTGAGGCAAGTGCGAATCTAGCTGATTTGCAGCCAATTTCTTTGGCGTGTGGACGCTGGTTGAATGCCGAGGAAGAAACCAAGGCCCGTCAGGTGATTGTTTTGGGCTATGATCGGGCGCTTGAAATTGCTAAAGAACGCAAACTGGCGAATGTTTGTGATCTGAAACAATGGCGCAATCTGCCAGTGGTTGGGGTTTTGGCTGGCCTTGATTCATGGCCATTGATGATTGCGCAAGGCTTCTCGCCGCGGGCTGTCTACGCACCATTGCAGAGTAATATCAATCCAACGATCGATGACCCTCAAAGCTACTTTCCCAAAGATATGTATCTGATCAACGGCGAAATTTTGGTGCAGATTCCCGCGACGACTGATCTTGATCAAGCAGCCAAGCGCTTAGAACAATTTTTGGCTGCTCGGCATCCTGAGGGCGTGCCAAATCTCATTTTGCCAGCAGGCATAACCCAAGAACTTTTAGCACAACGAACCCAGATTTATTTGCTAGCTGGCCTGATGGTAAGCTTATGTTTATTGATCAGTGGCGTTGGCTTGATGAATCTCACCTTTATTAGCATTCTGAGTCGGGCACGTGAGATCGGGATTCGGCGAGCAGTTGGCGCAACCAAACAGACCATTTTACGCCAAATTTTGACTGAAACAATCAAGATCTGTTTGGGTGCTGCGCTGCTTGGGGGTGTGATTGGCCTCCTGCTGGCACGAGTGTTACAAACCCAGCTGGGTTGGCCACCAACGATGCCTTGGCATTTGCTGGGTGTCGCTGGCGTTACCGCCTTGCTGATTGGTGCTACGTTTGGCGTTTTACCTGCATGGTGGGCGGCCAATCTGCCCCCAACGCGCGCGATCAATGTTCAATAATTGATAGGGAAGGAATTGATTTTGGACCATGTGATTCAACTCGATAAGGTTGCCAAAATATTCTCCAAAGGTTCAAGTTCAGTTGTAGCTGTTGATCATGTGTCATTACAGATTGAAGCTGGTGATTTTTTGGCGATTATGGGTTCATCAGGCTGCGGAAAATCAACATTATTGCAATTGGTGGGTGGGCTTGATACGCCAACCAGTGGCTGTATTAATTATGGCCCAGTTGATATTGCGCAAATGAATGATGCGCAGCTATCCCAATTTCGTAATCGCCAAGTTGGCTTTATCTTTCAAGCCTATAATCTCTTACCTGAATTGACTATTTTGGATAATGTGGCTTTGCCATTGAAATATGCTGGCGTATCCAAGCCAGAGCGCCGCAAACGCGCGGCGCAAGTGCTTGAACAGGTGGGTTTGGCTGAGCGTATCCAGCATATGCCTAGCGAATTAAGCGGTGGTCAAGAGCAACGCACTGCAATTGCGCGCGCCTTAGTTACCAAACCGGCGATTATTTTGGCCGATGAGCCTACTGGCAATTTAGATAGCCATAATCGTGACCATATCCTTGAGCTATTTCACGCGATCAATCAAGCTGGCACTACCTTTTTGATCGTGACCCATGATCCGGTCGTTGGTGCTGCTGCACAACGGATCTTACCAATGCACGATGGTAAACTTGGAGAAGCTGCCCAATAACCAGCATTTAAGCAAAAAGAGCACCCATGAAAATTCTCATGGGTGCTCTTTTGTTGCTTATTTGCCAACTACTGGTAAGAAGGTCGGAATGCCAAGCCGCGAACGCAGCAGCAAGACTGCGTTGCGTTGGGGGTCGGCGCTGGTTTGCGCTTTAACCCAAACTTGATCGCTGCTCGGGTTTTGGCCTGCTGGTAGATCGACGCGCAGCGTGATCGTTTGGCTGGCGTTTGGCCCAAGGCTGCTTGGCACGGCGCTGGTGAGCGTCGTTGGCCAGGTATTGCCCGTAAGGCTGAGGCTAATTGGCACGGTTTGTTGACTTAGATTGCGCAAGGTTAGCGTGTAGGTGATGCTGTTGCCACTGATGCTGCCTTGCTCAGTTTGTGGCGTGGTTAAGCTGATGATGCTTGATTGCACTTCAACATCGCTTGCTTTGACAAAGCCAAAGCGATGATTGAAATTAATTTGATAATACTTGGTTTGGCCGCTTACCACGACGTGCGAACGTGGATCAAGCGTCGGCGTGTAGACTGGCGACGAGTAGTAGGTGCTGGTGTACAGTTTGGTCGCCACCACCACATTATCAGCAGGCAGGGTGTAAATTGGCGTAATTGCTTGCGGCGTGATGCCTTGTGGATAGGCGGCAGCCTCAGGATAGGCCCGCCCATAGACTGGAATGCTGGCTTGGCCAACTTTGGGTCGAACTTTTAGCCCTTGGCCAGCAGTGGTGTTCACGCCATTTGGGTTATGAAACCAGGCCTTTTGGCCGCCAAAATAAATTGCTTGCCAGGCATCTTGTTGCCCCGCCGAAACATAGGTTTGGCCAGTAACCGCTTTATTGGCCCAGTTGTTGGCGTGGGTTGGCGTTGAACCAATGTATTGATTGGTAATTAATGGCGAGTTGGCGTTAGGCTGAGTGTGTAAATAGACAAAATTAGCGCTTTGAGTTGGCACTGCGCGACAATCATTGCTGGTGTAGCAGTAGGTCATGGCTGGCATGTTGGTTGCAAAATCAGGATTGATCGTTAGTAATTGTGGGTCGGGATTGCTCATTTGGGCGGGGCCACCACGCACTAAATCCATATAATGCGCCCAATCCCAAAACGGACCTGGGTCCCAGTGCATGCCTGCTTGATGCTGTGGTAGCGGGCCGGGCAACTCATCGTGGCCAATAATATGGCTGCGATCAAGCGGAATTTGGTATTTGTCGGCGAGATAGCGCGTGAGGCGGGCCGAAGCTTGATACATTGCTTCGCTATACCAGCTTGCGCCTTCGATTGCATAGCCTTCGTGTTCCAACCCAATCGCATGGCCGTTCACATCCCAATTGCCTGCATGCCATGGCACATTTTTGTTCTCGACCATTTGGGCAATGTGGCCATCGCTGGCGCGAACGACATAGTGGGTTGAGGCCTTGGTCAATGGGTTTTGAAAGACATTGATCGTTTGGGTATAGGTAATTTCGGTGTCGTGAATCAAAATGTAGCGATAATCCAAGCCATCAGCTGGACGATTGGCTAAATCGTAGTTGCCATAATCGCCACGATCATCGGAATTGTTCAAGGCATAGGCAGCAGGAACCACTTCGCAATCAAGCGTCGCTGGACAATCCAATGGGAAATCATCGCCCTGCAAGAGTGGCAAATTGGCGGCGCTTTGGCGATTGAGCGTAACTGCGCTTGGCGCAAGGCTCAGCTGTTCGCCATTTTCAAGCCTGCGGCTTACGCCTTGTTGGAGGGTTAGATAGACGCGATCGGCGAAGGCAAAGGCAGTTGAACGCTCTTTGCTGCCACTAAACAAAACCACTGCGCCATACCAATCAGCGAGGTTGGTTGGCAGTTTGGGGTTGATGCTGCGGCTATATTCAGCCAAGAGCGCCGCGCCACCACGAATATTCTGCACTGGATCGTTGATCAAGGCACTGGTTGGTTGATCAATCAATTTAGCTGCTCGAGCAAGGGTTTGAAATTCGGCAGGCTGCTTGAATGGCTCAGCCCAATCAAGCCCTTTGCTCGCCTGCCAATGGCCAAGATCGATTTGGGTTAAGTGCATAACTCCATAGCCGCCGCTGGTGCTTGGCTGGCCTGAATGCTGCTCCCAGCGCGAAAGATTGTAGCTCAAGGCCAACAACAATTCGCTTGGCACATCAAACTCGGCAGCAGCCTGATCAAAGGCCGCTTGCAGCGTGCTTGGGGCAGGTGTTGGCGAGTTGGCGAAGCTTGGCAGCGGCAGATAGCCCGCTAGCAGCCCTAAAACCACAACAACGATCACGATTCTTGATCGTAACCACAATCGGTTCATCATAACTTCCTCAACAACTAAAAGACCCTACTCATGCAATTAAGTATAACTGTTAAAATCAATTAATAACTGAGAACTTGCTGATGCGTTTTGATCCACGAAGAACACAAAGGGCCGAAACCGCGAAGCACGCGAAGCGCACGAAGAGGAGAAGGCTATTGGCTCTAGGCTTTTGGCTAGCGGACAATCATTGGGATTGGCAACAGGTGATTGACACATGAGGGCGACCGATCTCCAAACCCCGACCCCTGATCCTTCATGCTGAAACCGCGAAGAGCGCGAAGGCTTTTTTAGCCGCGAATTCCACGAATTGCACGAATAAACTTCCGCTAGCCTATAGCCCCATTCTTTTTTGCGCCTCTGCGTTAAAGCTCCATTCTCTTTATTGCTGGTTGCATTTCTGAACCCTGAACCCTATTCACAAATATTCAACGCATCAATCCTTGGCGTTCTTCGCGCTCTTCGTGGTTTCGTTGCCTGCCCCCTGAACCCTAACCCCTGATCCCTCAGCGCAATTGCAACTGCTCCAAAAGAATGCCATAATTGACCATTCTCGCGCTGTAGGAGGCTGGTTATGACCATCTATCAGCATACAATTCGCCAAAACCGTTATCAATTTGATTCGCTCAAAACCCTGTTGGCCAAGGCAACCCCTGAGCGTTCGGGCGATGCATTGGCTGGCTTGATCGCTGCCAATGCAGAGGAACGAGTGGCGGCGCAATGGTGTTTGGCCGATCTGCCATTAACCACGTTTCTCAACGAAGTGGTGGTTCCCTACGAAGAAGATGAAGTTACCCGCTTGATCATCGATAGCCATGATCAACAGGCATTTGCGCCAATTCGCCATCTGACGGTTGGTGGTTTGCGCGAGTGGCTGCTTGATTATCGTACCGACAGCCAGCAATTGGCGGCGGTTGCAGCAGGCATTACGCCTGAAATGGCGGCAGCAGTGGCCAAAATTATGCGCAACCAAGATCTGATTGCGGTTGCCAAAAAATGCCAAATCATCACCCGCTTTCGCAATACCTTGGGCTTGGCAGGCCGTTTTTCCTCACGTTTGCAGCCCAACCATCCCACCGATGATCCGCAGGGAATTGCGGCGGCGATTTTTGATGGCTTGTTGTATGGCTGCGGTGATGCGGTGATTGGCATCAATCCGGCGACCGATAGCCCGCAAGCTATGACCAGCTTATTGCATTTAATTGATGAATTGCGTCAGCGCTATACCATGCCCGTGCAATCGTGTGTGTTGGCCCATATCACCACCGCCTTGCAAGTGATCGAGCGTGGCGCTCCGGTTGATTTGGTGTTTCAATCGATTGCTGGTACCGAGGCTGCCAACCGCAGTTTTGGCATCGATTTGGCACTCTTGAATGAAGCCAATCAAGCAGCGCGTTCGTTGGGGCGTGGCACAATTGGCAATAATGTGATGTATTTTGAAACTGGCCAAGGCAGTGCGCTTTCGGCCAACGCGCATCATGGCGTTGATCAACAGACCTGCGAGGCGCGGGCCTATGCTGTGGCGCGGGCTTTTGAGCCGTTGTTGGTCAATACGGTCGTGGGTTTTATCGGCCCCGAATATCTCTACGATGGCAAGCAAATTACCCGTGCAGCCTTGGAAGATCATTTTTGTGCTAAATTGTTGGGCCTGCCGATGGGCTGCGATGCCTGCTATACCAACCATGCCGAGGCCGACCAAAACGATATTGATAATTTGCTGGTATTGTTGGCGAGCGCTGGCTGCACCTATGTGATGGGCGTTCCTGGTGCTGATGATATTATGCTGAATTATCAAAGCACCTCATATCATGATATTCGGTTTGTGCAAAGCAGCTTGGGTTTGCGGCCTGCGCCAGAGTTTGAAGCATGGCTGCAACAGCTTGGCATCGTCGATCAAGCAGGATTATTGATTGCCAATGAGCGTCATCGTTTATTGCAATCAGCTGCTCAACTAGGAGGCTGGTAATGGCCGAACAACCAGAAAGCGAGCAACTTTGGCAACGCCTGCGCCAATTCACCAATGCGCGGATTGGGCTTGGTCGGGTTGGCGATGGCTTGCCAACCAAGGCCCATTTGGCTTTTCAACAAGATCATGCTTTGGCGCGTGATGCGGTGCATGCCCAGGTTGATTTTGCGGCGCTGGCTAGCGCAGTGCAGGCTGAATTCCCGCACATTCTCAGGCTCAAAAGTGCAGCCGTGGATCGCGCTAGCTATCTCAAGCGGCCAGATTTGGGCCGTATGTTGGATGCTGATTCGCGCCAACAGCTTGAGACATTACAGTCTGCACCAGCGACTATAGCCTTGGTAGTCGCCGATGGCTTATCGGCGGTGGCGATTGAACGCCATGCTGCGCCATTGCTCAAACTAATCAAGCCCCAATTGAGCGAGCTTGGCTGGTCGCTGGCTCCGTTGAGCCTAGTTGAGCAAGGGCGGGTGGCGATTGGCGACGAGATTGGCGAATTATTGCGTGCCGAGTTGGTCGTGATTCTAATTGGTGAGCGGCCTGGCTTGAGCGTTGCCGATAGTTTGGGCATGTATTTAACTTATGCGCCGCAGCGTGGCCGTAACGATGCAGAGCGCAACTGCATCTCCAACATTCACCCCCAAGGCCTGAGCTATGCCTCAGCCAGCGAATTATTGGTCTATTTGTTGGGCCAAGCGCGTCAACGACGTTTAACTGGAGTTGGGCTGAAAGACGAGCGCCAACGCCTGAGCCAACCCACGAACCCAAGCCTTGAATAACGCTTGGTAGAAAATGTCAAATTTTGCGACTGTCAGTTTGCTATGCTGTTGCTATCACTTGAATGCAAAAGGAGCAACAGCGATGCTACGGCGCAAAAAAATCTTATTAAGCGGATTGATCGTGCTTGGTTTGGCCCAATTTTGGCAGAGCCAACCTGTTGCCGCCGATAGCGTTGTGGTTGGCACGGGCACGCCTGCTAGCTGTAGCGAAGCCGCATTTGATGCTGGCTTGGCTCTGCTCTACCCCGGCGATCAAGCGCCTGGTGGTACGCTAAGCTTTAATTGCGGTTCGAATCCACATACGATTGTGCTCAGCAGCCAAAAAGTGTTGCACGATGGCTCGGTGATTGATGGCGGCGGCACGATTACGCTCTCTGGTGGCAATACCACGCGCATTTTTTGGATCAGCCAACAAGCGCGAGTCGAAATTCAGCGCATCACCCTGAGCAATGGCTTTGCTGAGCATAGCGCGGCGATTTTTGCCGAGCCAAATTGGAGTGGCGATTATACCAACCTGAGCCTCAATCGCGTGACGTTGCGCGAGAATCGAGCCAGCCAGTTTGGCGGCGCAATTGGCTCGCAACATACCAACCTGAGCATCATTGATAGCCAGATCGAAGCCAATCAATCGAGTGGTAGCGGCGGCGGCCTGAGCTTCAACACTGGCAATCTGATCATTCGCAATAGCAGATTTATTAATAACGAGGCTGAAAGTGAAGGCGCTGGGCTTGAACTCTGGTCAGCAAATTTTGACATGAGCCAAACAATTATTGATTTAAACGAGTTGCAAGGCCAAGAAGATACTGATTTTGGCGGTGGCATGGTGTTGCGCCAAAGCCATGGCGTGTTTCAATATGGGCGCATTTGGGGCAATACTGCTGGCAAAGGTGGCGGCATGTATCTGCGCGAAGGCAGTGTGTTTGAATTTTTCAACAGTACATTGCAATCGAATCTCAGTGTGCACGAGGGTGGCGGAGCATATATTGCGCCAAATGCTGGCTTAACATTCGCCCAAAGTATTGCTGAGCTGAATTTATCGGCCTTGGCTGGTGGCGGTCTTACCAATAACGGCAGCATCATTATTCAACGCTCAACCTTAATCAATAATGATGCTTTCGAAGGTGATGGCGGAGCGCTTGATAACTATGGAACGGCAACGCTCAGCTATAGCACCATCGCCAAAAACAATGCTGCGCGTGGTGCTGGGCTTAACAATCGCCCGAATGGCACAATTGGGATTGATCATGTGACGATGACTGCCAATACTGCTGAGGGTGCTGGCGGCGGGCTGTATCATGCTGGCACGAAATTTACCGTCAACAACAGCATTATTATGGGCAATCACGCCGCGACAGGCGATCAATGTGGCTATGCCAGCCAAGTGCCAAGCATGAGTTTCAGTTTATGGAGCGACGCAACTTGTGGCACGCAAACGATTAATGGCAATAAACCAAATACCTGGCCAGTCTTGTATCCATTAGGCTGGTATGGCGGCCCAACTCCGACCTATTTGCCACGCAGCGATAGCGAATCGATTGATGCTGGTTCATGTTCAAGCTCCACCATGAGCGATCAACGTGGGTTGGCGGGCTTTGTGGGCGCTGCCTGCGATATGGGCGCGGTCGAAAGCGGCTCGTTGTGGTATCAAGTATTTTTACCGCTAACGATTAAGTAAGAGCATAGAACATAATTGATCCACGAAGGGTGAGCTATTGAAACCGCGAAGAACACAAAGTGCACGAAGGATGTCTATTTCGTGAAATTCGTGGAATTCGTGTCTCAAAACGCTATGCAGCTTAACGCAGAGGCGCAGAGGAGAATGGGGCTATAGGCTCTGGTTTGCGGACAATTCATGACAGCCAAAAGCCCAGAGCCTATAGCCTATCGCCAAATGCCCAGAGCCTCATCCCCTTCGTGGATGAACTGCACTAGTCTTGTTTGAGGGCTTGCAGTTGCTCGGCAAAATGTTTGGCTTGGGCTGGGTTTGCCGCTTCAAGATAATTGACATAAGCATTTAATAAAACTAAGGCTGCCTCGGTTTGGCCTTGCTGCCACAAAACTTGGCCCAAATGCCAGCCCGCCAAATGGAAAATTGCCAGATCGTTGCGGCTTTCGGCCAATTGGCGCGTGCGTTCGAAGCAGGTGCTTGCCGCAGGCAGTTGATTTAATTCGACATAACGCAAGCCGACAGTGCCAAGTGCATAGCCTTTGCCAAAGCCATCAGCCTCGTTGGTTGCTGGCTCGCTGGCCTGATCGGCATAAATGTGCTGAGTTAGGGCCAGTTTTTGTTGATAGTAGGCGGCAGAACCTTTGGCATGGCGATTGTGGCGATAGCCCCACATCCAGCGGCCCCAACGCAAGCTCATAATCACAATAATATCGGCAATCACATAGCACACAAATGCGCCGACTGGTGGATTGGTCGTGTGTAGCAGGCCATTGAGCGGGTTCAGATCCCAGCGCCAACAGCCAAGCCATGTGCCCATTAATTCGATGTAGAGCACCAAAAAGCCCATAATGAGGTGCAAAAGCTGCGCCCGAAAAAGCAGCAGAATCAGGCTAAAAATGAGGCCGAAAATCGCGCTCAGGCTATCATCAAAGAGCAGCCATGCCCCAAGAAATAGACTTGCATGGCCAAATAGCAGCCCCCAGCGTAGGCGCTCAGCGTGCTGCTTGACCCAAGCTAATTCGCTGATTAGCAGGCCTGTGCCGAGCAAAATTGCATGGCCAAACGGCACATAGATGGGAATTGAACCAAATTTATAGCTATAGAGTTCGAGCAGCAAGCTAAACACATATTCGCCAAGCGCGGAGAATGGCACAAATACTAGGGCAATTAGGCGCTGGTCGGGGCGCAAATGATAGAGCATCAAGCCAAAATAGAGCGGCGCAGCCACGTTGCTGATAATTTGGCCGTTGAAGCCTTGGGCGTTGAGCCAGGCCGAATCATTGAATAAGGCGAAGAGCACAATTGGCCAAAATCCGAGGATCAGGCCAATTTGCCAACGTTGGGTTTTGCTGCTTGCCGCCATATGTGCTCCCTCGCTAACGAACTAGGCCTATTTTAGCCGAATTTACTAACTAAAGAGCACAAAAGCACGTTTTAACATAGAGGCGCAAAGAAAATGAAGGCTTGCTATCGGGAACCGCGAAGGGTACATTTTTGATCCACGAAGGACACGAAGAGCACGAAGTTAGGCTATGGGCTATTAATTTTTGCCTTCTGCCTTTTGCCTTTTGCTTTCATCCCTCATCCTTCATAATTTCGTTATGCTCTGCGCCGCTGCGTTAAAAGTTGTTACTGATGTGGATTTCTGACTTATGATTTTTGATTTCTGCCTTTGGCTTCATCCCTCATCCTTCATCCTTCATCCTTAGTTAGCGTTGTCGCCCCATGCGTTGGCCAACTTGGGTCACGATCTCGCTGACGCTAAAGGTTGCGTAGGCCGTGCCGCCAGCGTTGGCAGTTGTTTGGGCATAGCCGCTGCTGCTGCTTTCGAGCGTGCCGCCACTATTGATCGTATAACTTGCGCCTTGTTGCAAGGCTGGCGACGAGAAGACCAAGGCTTGATATTGTTTGCGTGGCGTAAAGCTCACAAGCGCTTGACCAGATTGATCGAGAATTTGCACAAGGTTGCCAGCAGCTTGAGCCGAGCTATAGTTGATTAGCACTGAAGATTGGGTTGAATTGCTATCCGGCGCTTGCACCATGCCTGCGCTGCCAGCGGCAACCAAGGTTCCGCCATTCAAGGCAAAGCCGCCATCGTAATCCAGCGCGCCGTTCATTTGAGCGGTTGGCCCATGCACCAGTACCAAACCAGCGTTCATCACGATCGAACCATTGGCATCCAAGCCGTCGCCAGCAGCATCGACGACCAACGTACCGCCGTTGATATACAAGAAATAATTGCCGGCAGCAAAACTATCGTTGCGGCCTGGCCGGCCCATTCCACCACCTTGCATGCTCGAACCGTCGCCACCAGCCACGTTCACGCCATCATCTTGGGCCACAAGGCTAATATTGCCTTCGTTGATCGTAATGACGGCGCTTTCCAAGCCCTCGTAGGAGTTGCTGATCGTCAGATCACCACCGTTGATTGTGAGCGTTGCATCGGCATGTACGCCATCGTCGCCAGCAGCAAGGCCGATTGTGCCAGCGTTGATCGTCACATTGTTATCGGAATGGATCGCATCTTCGGCTGCATCAATCGTGATCGTTGCCTCGGCAATCACCAAATTTTGGCCCGCCTTCAAGCCTTTGGCTGAGGCATCGGCGCTGATACTTGTGCTACTGCCGCCACCTGCGCTAATCGTCAGCTCGCCAGCATCGATCAAAATATCGGTGATTGCGCTCAAACCATCGCCGCCAGCCGTAACATTCAACTTGCCGCCAGCAATCGAAATATAGCCTTTGCTGGCATCTTCTTCATTATCAGCGCTTAGGCCATCGCCTTGGGCATTGATGTTAATTGTGCCACCGTTGATCACCAGATAATCTTTGCCGCGCAAACCATCATCCAGCGCGGTGATGTTGATTGTGCCACTGTTGATAATTAAGCCATCTTTGCTGCTAATGCCATCGTTGCCATTGGCCTGAATCGTCAAACTGCCATTGCCAGCAATTGAAAGATCGGCCTTGCTGTAGAGCGTGGCATTGGGCAAATCTTCAGTGGTGGTTGCATTCGCCGACGCATCAACCGTATCGGAAAGCGTATTTTGGCTTTCGTCGGCCAGAATAATCGCCATCTGTTCAGCTTGCATAATTGCAATTGGCGCGTTGCCGGAGCTATGAATCGTAGCGCCATTCAAAATCAAGCGCACTAAATCTTTATCAGCGGTATCCACAATAATTTGGCCATCGTTGAGCTTGCCACTGAGTTGATAGGTGCCTGCTGCGCTAATCGTGGCGGTCGTGCCATCGATCTTCACATTTGGGTTATTGGCGCTGATGCTGCTCTCGTTGAGCTTAATTTCAACTAAATCGGCATTTTGCCAAGCCAAATCGGCGGCTGTGTCGTGAGGCGTGGCTTTGTTCGCCAGCGCTTCGTCAATTGATGCGACGGTTGGCACAACAACGGTTGGGCTGCTTGTGCTGGCTGAATTTGAACTTACAGCTTGGCCGCCACTAGCCGAATTGACGGTGGTTGTGGTGGTTTGGTTCGTCGAACAGGCCGTTAGTATGGCAACCAGCATGCTGGTGATTAATGCTCGGGCAAATGGTTTCATGCAAAAACTCCACAATAGAATTCAAGGTTGAGCAAATTGGCTGCTCAAACGTTTAATCTATGGCTAATTCTAGCTAGCAAGTGTGAGGAACTAGTGAAGGGATTATGTGGTTGCTGTGTGGGATGCGCTGTATACTGGATTTGCATCTATCCTGTGGTCAAGGAGTCGGACTATTATGCCAACCCATCCATTAACTTTGCTAGAGCCGCGGCTACGTTCATTGTTGCCAGCAATGTTGTATGCCTCAGTTTGGGTCGAGCCAATCCCTGAGCGCTTAATTCAGGTTTTTGAGCATTTGCGCACGATGCGGCGCATGCTTGGCGATTATGTGCCGCGCTTTGTGGCCGAAACGCCACCAACGCCAGGCATCGCGCGTTCTGCGTGGCAAGAAGGCACGTTAATGTTTACCGATTTGGCGGGCTTTACCAGCTTGATGGATGCCCACGGCGATGCCCAGGCCACTGACCAAGTGTTGAATGTGTTGAATACCTATTTTGCCCAAATGGTCGAAATTATTAGCAAATCTGGCGGTAATTTATTGGAATGGACTGGCGATGCGATGCTGGTGCAGTTTCCTGCTGATGGCGAGCGCAACCATACCGCGTTGGCGGTACGGGCTGGGCTGCGGATGCAACGGGCAATGACCCAATTTCATCAATTAACCACCCCGCAAGGAGTTATTTCGCTTGGGATGCGGATTGGTCTGCATCGTGGGCGTTTTATTGCTGCCGATATTGGCACGCCCAAACGGATGGAATATGTGCTGTTGGGCGAGGCGGTGCAAATCACCAAATATGCTGAGGGTGCTGGCGAAGTTGGTAGTGTGTGTTTGAGCCAAGCTGCGCAACAAGCGATTGCTGGTTTGTATCGCTGCGAGCCGTTGGCCGATGGTTATGCCTTGGTCTGTGATGATTTGGCTGAGCAAACCTTAGGCGAGTACGATATTGCGCCGACCAAACGCCGCCAAGCTGGCGGATTTTTGCTCGATCGCAGCGTTGAGGCGCTGGTGCGCGAAATTGAAGAAATGTTGACCGCGATTGAGCCATTGGCCAGTTTTCTGCCCTTATCGGTGTTGGGCTTGTTGGTTGAAACCGCTGCCCAGCGCAAAGTGCCGCCGCAATGGCTGCAACTACCAGTCATTTATATGAACCTGAGCGGCATCAGCGACGCGCCCGAATATCTCGACCCAGCCGAAGAACCATTGTTGATTACTGCTTATTCGCGAATTTTTGCGCTGATCAATGCAGCAGTGGAGACGACAGGCGGCATGCTCAAAAACGTCACCTACGATAAATCTGGCTCAAATATTTTGATTCATTTTGGGGTAACTGGGGCGCATGTTGATGATGCGCTGCGGGCGGCCCAAACTGCGCTTACAATCCAGCGCTTAGTTGCACAATCGCCTGAATTGCATTTTCGCAACTATCAACAACGGATTGGTTGCAAAATTGGCCTCGCCTATGGCCCAGCATTTGCCGCCGAAATTGGCGAGCCACGCGGGCGGCGCGAGTTTAATTTGCTTGGCGATGTGGTCAATACTGCTGCGCGCTTGATGGCCGCCGCCGAACCTGGCCAGATTTTGCTTGAGCCTGGTTTGCAGCAGTTAATTCATAATCGGCTGCGTTGTGTCGATTTGGGTACGATTCAGTTGAAGGGTAAAGCCAGCCCAACCGCTATTTTTAGCCTGCATCCCGCTGAATGAGCCAACTCTCCAAACTATCAAGCCTAATAATCTTGCTTGAGTGTGGGTGAAATTCATGGCTGCGTTGGATGATGAACTATGCTACGATAGGTTTACCCCTCAACCCACGTTAAATCGTTTGCCTGAATCGCAGGCTACTGCAATGAGCGCTGAAATCTGAGAGAGCAGGCGCTTTTTTCGACCATTATCGAATGCTCATCCACAGTGCAAGGAGAATTTCATGCGGTTAAAGCCGGTTCATTGTATCATCATGACCTTTCTGCTCGTAACCATGGCCTACACCGACACCAGCGTTCGTGCTCAGGCTGAGGTCGCTGCTGCGCCTCGCGCACTGGCTGCTGGCGAAACGCAGGGCGTGCCGCAAACTGGGGCGCTTGGCGTGCAACGGACGACTGCGGCGATTATGGCTAGCCAAGCGCTCGCCGATCGATCGCCAGCAGCCCAACGCCAATCCACGCCGCGCTTTCAGGTTAATCGCCAGCATTTGGCCGAAAATTCCCAAGCTCTTGGAGTGGGCCAATGGCCGCCGCTGATTGGCCCTGCTGCCCCAGTTCACATTGTTGAAGCTCATTCTGCAACCTTCGCCAGTTTGAGCACCAATTTTACTGGGGCAACCTTGGCCGATAGCCAAACATTTCCGCCAAGCACCATGGGCACGGTTGGGCCAAGCCAATTTGTGGTTGCAATCAATGGGCGGGTGCGCAGCTTCAACAAGGCCACTGGTATTGCTGATGGCGTGATTGATAGCAGCTTGGATAGCTTTTTTGCCTCGGTTATGACCCCGCCGATCGCCAATAATCTCACCAGGGAACCACGCATTCGCTATGATCGCACAACCCAGCGCTGGATCTTGACCGCGATCGATCTGCCTGGTCAAGGCGGTACTCAGCCTAATCGGATGCTGCTTGCAGTGAGCGATGCTGCCAGTGCTGGAGTGATTAGCCCAAGTACTGTCTGGACATTCTTCTTTTTTCAAGGCAGCGCCACCGATGTGATGGATTTTCCAAGCTTAGGTGTCGATGTCAACGCGCTGTACATCGGGGCTAATCTGTTTTCGGCTAGCGGGAGTTTCGTAGGAACGAATGGCTATGTGGTGCGTAAAAGTTCGATTCTTGGTGCTGGGCCGATTGTTGTCACCTCGTTTGTTGGCTTAGTTGCTGGTGGAACTGGTGCTGGCCCATTTGCGCCCCAAGGCGTTGATAACTTTGACCAGAGCGCAACCGAAGGCTATTTTGTTGGCGTTGACAATGCAACGTTTAGCACGCTTATATTTCGGCGGGTGAGCGATCCTGCTGGCACACCGACGTTGTCTGGCAATATTTCGCTGACAGTTCCTACTACTACATTTCCGACGCGCGTTCCTCACCTTGGCAATACTGGCGGGGCAAACGGTCAGCTTGATGGCAGTGATGATCGATTGTATAGCGCGATGATTCGGAATGGTCGCCTGTGGATGGCCCACAGCTTTCGAACGAATAGTTCAGGGGTTGCCAGTACGGCAACAGGTGCCCGCAATTCAGTGCGCTGGTATGAGATTCAAAATCTCACCACGACCCCGAGTTTACGGCAAGCAGGCACCATTTTTGATTCGGCTGCAACCAATCCGATTTTTTACTGGTTGCCAACGGTTGCTGTCTCTGGCCAAGGCCATGCTGTGTTCGGCTTTAGCCGTGCAGGAGTTAACGCCCGCATTGACGCAGCAATGACCCGCCGCCTAGCTAGTGACCCACTTGGAACAACCCAAGCGCCAACTCCCTATACTGCCACCACGTTTGATTATAATCCAGCAGGCGATCCTGGCAGAACTACTGGACGATTCTGGGGGCCAACCTCATACACCAGCCTTGACCCCAGCGACGATATGACTATGTGGACAATTCAAGAATTTACCAATGCAACCGATTCTTATGGCGTGCAAGTTGTTAAGGTGCTCGCCCCACCACCAGCCACCCCTTCAAGCAGTAGTGTCGCCACAGTTGAGCAAGGCGCAACAACCACGATTACGCTGACTGGCACTTCAAGCCTTGGCTCTGGTTTTTATGATCCTGGCGCTGGCTTTACCAATCGCATTGCGGCCAGTGTGAATGGTGCTGGCGTGACAGTCAATAGCGTTAGCTACATCAGCCCAACCCAAATTTCGCTGAATATGAGTGTTGCAACGGGTGCCAGCTTGGGTGCACGAACGATCACCGTAACCAATCCTGATGGGCAGAGTGCTACCAGCGCTAGCGGACTGGTGACGATTGTGGCTCCAACTCCAGCCAGTATCAGCGCAACTGCGGGCACGCCTCAAAGTGCGCAGCTGAATACAGCGTTTGCAACCGAATTGCAAGCGACGGTTCTGGATGTAAACAATAATCCAATCGCCGATGTGTTGGTTACGTTTACTGCACCAGCCAGCGGGGCCAGCGGGAGCTTTCCAAATGGCAATACGGCGCTGACCAATGCCAATGGCCAAGCCAGCGTCGCGTTTACTGCTAATAGCATCGATGGCAGTTATACAGTGACCGCCAATGTTAGCCCTGCGCTTGCTCCACCGGCCAGTTTTGCCCTGACGAATACGGCGTTGCCGACAAGTACACCAACCAACACACCGACCAACACGCCAACCAACACGCCAACCAACACGCCGACCAGCACACCAACGAATACACCAACCAACACGCCAACCAACACCAATACTCCAACGCCAACGAATACGCCAACGAATACGCCAACGCCAACGAATACGCCAACGCCAACAAATACTCCGACCAACACGCCAACGGTGACGAATACACCGACTGATACGGCAACGCCAACGAATACGCCAACGCCAACAAATACTCCGACCAACACGCCAACTAGTACACCAGCCAACTATGTTCAATATGTGCCATTTGTGACTAAGGGCCAACCCAGCGTGATTGCCACTTTAACAACGTCAGCTATCCCAACGAGTCCGGTTGCTACCCCTGGATTTGTCTTTGCCTCGGCCACAATGACCTTGCCAACGCTCATGCCAGTTGGCGGGAATTATTGGCTTTCAGCCAGCCCGACGAGCCTTGTACCTGGACTTGTGGATGATGCAGTTGTGTTACGAGCTGGCACAACCGAGCTATTCCGCTATGAATATGGAGTCAACGGACAACCGCAGGCTGCCTTGGTCGCAGTTCCAGCAAGCGTGTTGCTGCCAAGAGCTGGTCAGTCACTAACGGTCGAATTTATGGATCTTCATGGCAGCGTCTATAGCGCGACCCCGCTATATCTTGTTTGGACTCCCTAACCAAGTAGAGCTTAGCGGGATGAAGGGGGCTAGGGGTCAGGGGTCAGGAAAACGGCAACCGCAAAGATGCGAAGCGTACAAAAAAGATGAGGCGCTAGGCTGTTGGCACAGAACGATCAACCGATCCCCAGCTCCTGACCCCCGACCTCTCTCCAGATGAGCCAGCCTCGATCTTTGGTATGAGAGCCTACCTGCTGAATTGAGTGGCTCGCTTTGTATTTTGAGCGAGGGCAATTCAGCATTATTAACCTAGCTCAAGCAGCTATCAATCAACTATGCTTCCTGCAATCACTGCAACGCGGATCAACATTTTTTCTACTTCGTGATTGTTGGATTGTGTTAGGTTGAAAGGTAGTTTATGTCGAATTTTGCTCAATTTTTGCCCCAATGGCAACGCTGGATTTTGCTGACCGGGACGGCGGCAATTCTCTTGGCCAGTTGTAGCTCAGCCAATCCCCAACCAACCGCTACTAGTGCGATAACTGCAACTGCTGCGCCAACCAGCGTGAGTGCCGCAACTGCTGCACCAACCAGTGCCGCCACTGCCACCGCTGCGCCAACCAGCCCAAGCGCTGGCGTTGAAAGCTCAACGATTTATACCAGCACCAGCCAATTATTCTCGGTGCCAATTCCAACCAACTGGCAACTTGCCGAAGAAGCTGGAATTGTGCGGCTCAACGATCCTGAGCAGAAAATCAAAATTGCGCTGCTGAGCGTTGAAGAAGCCGACCTTGCCAAAGCGATTGAATTGGGCTGGCAACAAGCTGATCCAAGTTTTAAACTCACACCCGATGATAGCCAAGAAGTGCCTTCGCCCAATGGAGCCGAAAAAACCTTAGTTGCTGCCTACGACACCAAAAATACCAGCCAATCAACGGTGGCAATGGCTCAATTGCACGAAGGCGTAGCCTATTTGATGTTGATTCAAGGTGATAATGCCACGATTACCAAACGCCAATCCCAAGTTGGCATCATTCAATCGGGCTATACAATTTTGGCGCTGAACCAAACCACGGTTACTGCTGATCAAAGGGTTGATGTTGGCCCTGAATTAATTAGCGAATTAGAAAATTTTATTCAAACTGAGCAAGCCAAATACAAGGTTCCTGGCGTGAGTGTGGCGATTGTGCAAGATGGCAAAATCGTTTATAGCAATGGCTTTGGGGTGCGCGATGTCGTTTCGCAAGCGCCAATTGATGCAGACACGCAGCTGATGATTGGCTCAACTGGCAAAAGTTTGACCACCTTGTTAATGGCAACCTTGGTTGATCAAGGCAAGCTCGATTGGGATACGCCAGTTGTCGATATATTGCCAAACTTCAAGGTGAAAGATCCTGAGCGAACCAAGCAAATTACTGTGCGTCACTTGGTTTGTGCCTGTACTGGCGTGCCACGCCGCGATTTCGAAATGATTTTCAACGCCGAAGATTTAGATGCCCAAGGAATTATCGCCTCGGTTGCTGATTTTGAGTTCTTCACCGATTTTGGCGAGGCCTTCCAATATAGCAATCAGATGGTCGCAATTGGTGGCTTTGCGGCAGCAGCTGCCAGCGGTGGCGATCCAACTCAGCTTGATCAAACCTTTGCTCAAACACTTACCGAACGGGTGCTCAAACCAATGGGCATGAATAACACCACGCTTGATCAAGCAACTATTGAAGCTAGCCCCAACCATGCCTTGCCCCATGGCTTGGATCTGACCAGTTCAACCTACCAAACCATGCCAATTAGCATGGAATTCGCGATCAAAGGCGTGGCTCCCGCTGGCGCAACCGAATGGTCGACGGCCAACGATATGGGCAACTATTTGATAACCCTGCTCAATCATGGCATTACGCCTAGCGGTGAGCGCTTAGTTTCCGATCAGAATCTTGATGTGTTGTGGGAGCCGCAAGTTGCGATCGATGCCAAAACCAGCTACGGGCTGGGCTGGATGATCAGCGATTATCATGGCTTGGAATTTATTGCCCACGGCGGCACGACCTTTGGTTTCTCATCGGAGTTTGCCTTTATTCCCGAGGCCAAGATTGGGATTGTTGTGTTGAGCAATGGCCAATATGCCAACCATTTTGTTACCAGCATTAGCGACCGCTACTTTGAATTGGCCTTCGATCAACCAAGCAAGGCCGCCGAAACCGCAGCCTACAGCGCCCAAGGCATCGAAGAATCGCTGGGCGAAATCAGCAAACAAATTGCGCCCGATTTTGACCCTGCCAGTGCCGAGCCATTGTTGGGCAACTATACCAACCCTGCCTTGGGCGATGTGACGTTGATGCTCAATGGTGCGGAATTATGGCTCGATATTGGGGCGATTCAGACCCAATTCAAGCCCTTGCTGAACGAACAAGGTGAGCCTGATGGCTACCTCTCAGTAACGCCACCACTCACTGGCATTCCCTTCAAAACTGGTGTTGATGCTAACAACCAACCAACCTTGACCATGGATATTGGCACCGAAACCTATCTGTTTACCCGCAAGCCATAACGCTGAGGGCAGGGGTCAGGAACCGCGAAGAACGCGAAGGGCACGAAGAGCACGAAGGGGAAGTAAACGCATATCAATAATCCACGGAGAAACATTTGGGGGTGCAGGGGGATGAAAACCTCCTGCGTCTCCCGTCTTGAGGCGGGACGGAAGAGTGGTGAACGAGGGGCCAGTAATCAGGGATCAGGTGTTAGGGGTCTAGAACACCTGAAACCACGAAGAATGCGAAGGAACACAATGGGGGTATAGGATCAAACCCAATAGTCCAACAAGTAAATATTAGGGGGTGCAGGGGGATGAAAACCCCCTGCGTCTCCCGCCTTGAGGCGGGACGGAAGGGTGGTGAAACGAGGAGCCAGTAATCAGGGGTCAGGGGTCAGGAACCGCGAAGAACGCGAAGAGCACGAAGATGAAGCTATTGGCTTTGGGCTATAGGCTGTTTTATCCCAGAACGATCAACCGATCCCCAACCCCTGATCCCCAACCTCCAGCAGCACAGAATTTGACAAGCAAGCGCTTCGCTGGTATACTTACGCCTCGTAAACAAGTAAATACGAATTTCGTCCGGAGCAGTGGCCGAGCGGTTGAAGGCGACTGTCTTGAAAATAGTTAGGGTGTCAAAGCCCTCGTGGGTTCGAATCCCACCTGCTCCTCCACCATAGATACGGGAAGGTGGCTGAGTGGACGAAAGCAACGGTTTGCTAAACCGTCGAAGGGTCACACCTTCCGAGGGTTCGAATCCCTCCCTTCCCGCCAAGAAACAACGTGAGTAACCCTCACGTTGTTTTGTTTTAGCTTAAGTTATCCATGCTATAATCCTGCCTTCATTGCCTAACTATTATTAATTTTTTAGGAGGCAGGCTTGAAATCTATCCTTAGCGCTCTTCTTCTCGCTTTATTGGTGACTCAGGTTGGGGCGGCTGCCCCGCAAAGCGCGGTTGTGGCAGGCGAATTACGCGCCGATGCCGGCTTCAACCACATTGGCGTAACATGGGCAATCGGCGGCGATACTGATCGCGATAGCAGCCTAAAATTAGACTATCGCGTGCTTGGCAGCACGGTTTGGCTGGCTGCTGCACCTGCAATGCGAGCCAACCCCAGCACGATTGTCGAAGGCGCAGCCCTCAATCGTAACTATCAGGCGGCCAGCGCCATGTGGCTCAGCGCTGGCACCGAATATGAACTCCGCGCTACATTAACCGACCCCGATGGCGGTAGCACAACCCGCACAATCACCAAACGCACGCGCAGCCTCGCCGATTTTGGCCCAACTGTGCGCACGCGCTTTGTGGTTCCAGGCACGAGTGGTGGTAATGGCTCGATTGAGAATCCATTTCAAGGCATTCAAACTGCGGTTAATGCAGCAGCACCAGGCGATAGCTTTATCTTGGCAGAAGGCACGTATAAGCCGTTTCAAATTCTGACCAGCGGTACGCAAACGCAGCCAATTCGTATCAGCGGCCCATCCAATCGACGGGCGATTATTGATGGTGCAAATACGACCCGTGGCATAATAACCCTTGGTGAAAGCGACCAAACCCTTGGCTTTGTGATTGTCGAAAACTTGACGATTCAAAATGGTACGTGGGGCATCGATGCCCAACATACTCACGATATTCTGATTAGCCGCAATCTTATTCGTGATGTTGGCTTTGGCATTTACAATCGCCGCCAAACCCACCAAGAATACAATCAGACGGTGCTTGATAACACGATTATTGGCCGTACGCCTTGGCCTGGCACGGGCATTCCCAGCGAGCGCGGCATCGATTTACGCGGTACTGGCAATATTGTGGCCTTTAACAGCGTGATGAATTTTGGCGATTGTATTTCGCTGCAACCTTGGGCTGCCCAAAGCACCTATGGTCAAGATGTGTACAATAACGATGCGGCATTTTGTGTTGATGACGGGATCGAAATTGATTATAACCAAGCCAACACGCGGGTTTGGAATAATCGCGTAACCAATGCCCGCATGGGGATTAGCGTTCAGCCGATTTATGGCGGGCCGGCCTATCTGTTCCGCAATAGCTTTTTCAATCTTGCTGGTACGCCGTTTAAATTACACAACCAACCAACCGGCCTGTTTATTGCCCACAATAGCTCAGCCCGCATCGGCAATGCCTTTAGCGACGATGGCCAACAATGGCGCAACACGATTATTCGCAATAATCTAATGCTGGGCACGCGCTATGCCTTTGAGTTTATGACCATCGCCGACGAAGGCTTTCGCGATGTTGATTACAATGGCTGGGGAACCAACCATGCCAGCGATTCAGCATCGGCTCCCGATTTCAAATGGAATAATGTGCGCTATCAACGCTTGAGCGATTTGCAGGCAATTGGGGTCGAAACTCATGGGGTGACGGTCAATTTTAGCGATGTGAATAACGCCACTTTGCCAGCCTCAGTCGATGTGGCCTCGCCTGTTGGCGAAGCAGATTTGCGCTTGAAAAACAATTCGGTGGCAATCAACAAAGGTGCTGTGATTGCCAACCTCAACGATCCGTTTGTAACTGATAACCAGCCCGATTTGGGTGCGTTTGAATTGGGCAAGCCACTGCCGCACTATGGCCCACGCATCGAATATCAAATCCCAACTAATATTCAGGTGTATGTGCCAATTGCTCGTCGTTAAGATGACATAATAATTAAAGCGCTCGAATCAACTGCTGATTTGAGCGCTTTGATGGTTGAGGTTTAGGCAATGCAAACTCAATCGAAGCTGGCCCAAGTCCCATTGTTTCGCGTTGTGAAATGGTGGCAAGCACTCAATATGCTGGTCGTATCAGCTGATCGGCTTGGTTCAGCGCTTCTTAATCAAGCCCAAGCTCCAGCAACGCGCGATTTTTTGCGTTACATGCAGCAAAGTGGCCTGATCAACGAATTAAAACACTGCGCTGACGATCTGCGCTTTTTTGTGGTTCAGCAGCTGCCAAGCGTGTTAGACCAGCCTGCTCCCGATTATCGGGATCTTTTGGAATTGCTTTCGCAAGATTTAGGCTATTTTTGGAATGAGCATCCTGCTCCTGAACCGCTGCCGAATCACGCCCTAATTCCGTTGTATAAATTAGTTCAATGGTGGCAACCATTGACTATGCTCGCCGCAGCCTTTGAGCAAGGAATTGATCATGCAGAACCTGATAGTCAAGCATTGCATGATCAATCATTAATCGATTATCTGACCCAAAGTGGCTTGTTTTTGGCTTGTGGTCAAATTCGCAGCGATTTAAACTCGTTGCTCGCACAGCACGATTTAAGCGTTATCGATCGCTATGAGCTTGAGTATGCTGGCTTATTTGGTCAGGTGGCCGCCCGCTTAGGCTATTTTTGGCAGGCTCCACAATAATGCACTTATAAATCGGCGCGAATTGCCCACAAATCAGGGAAGAATGGCTTGATTGTGCTGGCGAGATAGGCCGCGCCACTTGAGCCACCAGTGCCTTGCTTGATGCCAATCGTGCGCTCAACCATTTTTACATGGCGATAGCGCCATTCTTGAAAGCCCTCGTCAAGGTCGATTAAGCGTTCGCAGAGGTTGCTCACCAAGGGGTTTTGGCGATAGACCGTAATTAAGATTGCTTGAATTTCGGGCGCTGCTGCTAGCGCTTGGGTTACGTCGCGCTCAATGTACGCCTGCGGAATTGCATAGCCATTCAATTGCAAATAATGTAAAAAGCTATCCCACAGGCTGGCTTGCTGATAGCGTTGTTCGAGCCGTTCATGGCTTGGTAATGCTCCAAAATGCTGCAAAATCGCAGGCCGTTTGTGGCCTAAGGCAAATTCAATCTCGCGAAATTGCAGCGATTGAAAGCCGCTGGCCGATTCGAGCGAGCCACGAAAGGCATTGAATTGCAATGGAGTCATCGTTTCCATCACATCAACTTGGGCCACAATCGTTTTGAGAATTGTCAAAATGCGGCGGATTGTTTGGTTGGCTCTGCCTGTATCATTGGCGCGCAGCAGTTCGCCCAAATAATCAAGCTCGTGCAAAATTTGCTTAAACCACAACTCATACACCTGATGAATCACAATAAACAATAATTCGTCGTGTTCGGGGCCGTTGGGGCCATGACTGCGGGGAGCTTGTAAATTTAACAGCTCATCAATTTTCAAATAACTGGCATAGGTTAATGCTTGCGACATTGCACACTCCTTTGGATGCAGGTTTTGGCTTGCGGCGCAAGTTTAACATAGCCCGCGAGCAGCGTCTACCAAAAAAACAGCGCTTGGTTATTAATCCAAGCGCTGTTTTGGGCTATCCAACGGCGTTAATTAGGGATAATTGGTTACTTTGGGGGTGTAGGTGACATTGGGTTGGGTCGAGCCACCAGTATTATTGATGACGTTGCTAATGCCGCCATTGGCCCCAATTGCCACCGAAATCATGTTGTGAAAGCGTACATTTGGGTTGTTTGGCGCTTCAATCGCGCGAGTCAGCCAGACGTTGGGGTAGGTGAAAACGCTGTAAATGCCCAAGCCCCAAGCTTCGTGGCTGGTCACGTTATCGGCAACTTTGTAGGATGCCCAACCGTTGACTCCCGCCGCACTGCGCCAGCTATCTTGGGTTGGTGGATCGTAGGGAATTTCCGATTGATAGAAGTAGACGCGGCCACCATTGCCCTGCCAAAGCACTTGATATTGTTGATAGTGCTCGACAAACAGGCCGTAGATCGTCACATTATTGCCATTAACGATCAAGCCATTGGCCGCGGTGTTGCTGTTCCACGCAACGCCGTCGCCGTGGTCGGCACGCCAAACCCACGTATGGTCAACAATCGTGTTATGGCTGTTGATCCGCAAACTGGTCGAGGCTTTGCCGGCTGCGGCTCCGCCAACGCGGAAAATTACATCGTGCAAGACGATTGGATTGGCTGCATGGTTGGCGTTGCTGCCATTTGGCCCAACTTCCAACAACACTGGCGAATTAATCACGCCTGCATCAAACAGCACGCCAGCAATCGTTACGCCATCGACATCGGCCACGGTCATCGCTGCCAAGCCAGTTGTTGGGCGCAAGGTCGCAAAGCCCAAGCCCAAAACCACAGTATTTGGGTTATTGACCCGAATTGTGTCGTTCAAGGCGTAAATGCCAGGCGTAAACAACAAATGTTTGCCAGCAGCCAACTGAGCGTTGATCGTGGCGGCACTATCGCTTGGTTTGGCGATAAAAAATTGGCTCATGGCGATGGTCGTGCCTGGCGTTGAACCACCAGCCCATGTGATGCCGTTGCTGTTGGTGCGCAAACTTGGCACGCGCACGCCCCAATTGCCAGCAGCATCGACCGTTACAAACGGTTTTTCACGCACAATCGGCGTTTGATCAATTTTGGTATACGGTGGATTTGGCCAATTGCCTGCTGGCGGATTGGTCACGCCAACAAACACCATATTCCAATTTGAGCCAGTCCAGCTGCCCCATTGGGTGTTGCGCGAAATCCATTGCTGCTGCGTGCCAGAATTAACATTGCCATCAACCAGCACATCCGACATCCAGCCGCCGCTCGACCAGCCATTATTTTGATTAAGTTTCATATTGCCGCGAATGTGCATGCGGCGGAAGGGCACGGCCTGCGAAACTGCCCATTGCATTGTGCCGTTGGCGGGCGTAATCGATAAGCCTTCTGCGCCACGCCAGAAATTACAGGTCGCATTATCGTTGCCCAGATAGGCGTTCGAATAAACGCTGCCGTTGATGTTGACACTATCGGGTGATGCGCCAACGCCCAGCAGTTGGGTATAGAAACCAACCGGAATATTCAGGCCATTGTAGGTGCCTGGTTTGAACATTAAGGTATAGCGCTCTGAGCCAAATTGGCTATTTTGCTGAATGCCATAGACATTGTTGATTTGATTTTGAATCGAGGCTGTTGACATTGATGGATCAAACATCAAAACATTCGGGCCGAAATCAGGCGTTGTGCCTGGCGGCGTGGTTGGAATCGGGGTTGGATTGGCTCCAACGATGCCCCAATTGAAGGTTTCCCAGCCAGAAGCAGTTGGGCGGTTGGCAACCAAAGGTGCGTGAGTGCCAAGATTAAGATCGCTAGAAACGAAATTGTTATTGCCAAGCGAGCGCAATTGCACTTGGCCCGCCGTTACATCGACCCATTGAAAGACTTCCCAACCGCTCATTGTGGGGCGGTCGGCAACCAAGGGCGTATTGGCAAAATTTTGGTCGGCTGAAACAAACTTGCCATTGGCCAAGGCGCGCAGGCCAATATTGCCATTGCCTGCATCGACAACCTGAAAGTGCTCCCAACCACCAGCAGCATCGCGGTCGGCCACCAACGGCGTGTTGGCTCCACGATTACTATCCGCCGAAACATATTTGCCGCTAGAAACTGCCCGTAGCCAGATGGTTTGGCCAAGCGGCGCTGCGGCAAACGCCGTTTGGGGAGCCGCTGTAATAAACGTAAACAGGATGCTGAGGGCAAGGCCAAGCGCCGCCAGTTTACGCCAAACATGAGTAAGCATTGCGTTCCTCCGTAGATTGAACCCAGTTTCATCCTCGAAATCAGCTATCCAACAATGCGATAGGGTGGGCCTGCGGAACGGAAACCTGCATCGTACTGCTAAAAATACCAAGTCGGTATCGTTTCCGGAAACGATACCGACTATATTAATGAAATTTAAAGGTTTGTCAAGCCTGCAAACATTTGCCTAGTGTGGTTTGAGCTTCCCTCACCTCAACCCCTCTCCTCTCAAGGGTAGGTTTTAAAAAAGCGTGGTGGTTAAATATTCCCTCACCCCCCAGCCCCCTCTCCCACGAAAACGCGGGCGAGGGGGAGCACCGGTTTTTACCGACGAATTGTGCTAGAACCATCGAGTTAAAGCCCCTCGCCCGCGCCACGGGAGAGGGGTTGGGGTGAGGGGAGATCTGGCGGTGAGGGGAAATCTTATTCTGGTGGATTAATTGCACAGCACATGAGGAAACGGGTGAGGCCGCTGGGATCACCCTGAACTTGCACAAGCCCTTGAACAATTGCTTGCTCAGGCTTGAGCGCACCTTGCAATAGTTGCAAATAATGCTCAATTGAGGTGTGCAGCATGATTGCTGGTTGCTGGCTCGGCCCTTGCTGAATTAGCAATTGACCATGATCAATCGTCACGCTCAGCAATTCGCCATCAACATGCCATTGATAGCGTTCGTGGAATTGGGCTTGCGCTGGGCGAAAAAAGGTTTTGAGCGTCAAGGCATACGAGCCAATATTCAACATATGCACATTTTCAGTATTGGTTGGCACAAACTGGCTGCCCCATTTGCCCAATTCGAGCAAACTTGACTCAAGCGCTCGGCCTACATCGGTTAGGCCATAGACGGTCGAGCCAGCTGGGGGCGCGAGCACTTGGCGCATAATCAGGCCTTGCTGCTCAAGATGTTTGAGCCGCTCGGTGAGCAGGTTGGTGCTAATCCCTGGTAGGCCATTAAGCAGATCTTTAAAGCGGCGTGGCCCAGCAATCAGCTCACGAATGACGAGCATTGTCCAGCGTTCGCCGAGAATTTCGAGGCTATAGGCTAGCCCACAATATTGGTTGTAACTGCGATTATTCATAATGCTTTAACATATACTTCAATAATAGGATTATCTACAAGTATACCTGAAATCAGGGCTTGACTTTTTGAAGTAGTGCTTATATTATAGCAAATATGTTCTATTAGTGTAAAGGGAATGTACGAATGGGTAAGATTGTACTAACCATGTTTGTTTCGCTCGATGGTGTAGTCGAAAATCCAGGCTGGTCGATGCCATATTGGGCTGATGATATTGCCGCCTTCAAAGGCGAAGAATCAGCTGAATGTACGGCCTTGCTGCTTGGTCGGGTAACCTACGAGGGTTTTGCCAAAGCATGGCCCGAATCCAAAGATGAAGGTGCTGAACAGATCAATGCCTTGCCCAAATATGTGCCAACCAGCACCCTCGAAACCCCAGAGTGGAACGCTACTTTCTTGAAGGGCGACGTAATCGAGCAAATTCGCGAGCTGCGTAAAGAGCACAATTTATTGATTTACGGTAGTACCGTTTTATCCGATAGCTTGATCAAGCACAATTTGATCGATGAATATCGCCTGCTGATCTACCCTGTTGTGCTTGGCGAAGGCCAACGCCTCTTTCACCAAGGCACAAGCGCAACCCTCAAACTGGTCGAAACCCGCACCATGAGCACTGGCGTGGCGATGCTGAAATATCAACGCATTGAACAAGCAGCGGAGTAACGCTTTATGTGTCGTAATATTCGCCCATTGTTCAATTTTGAGCCACCTGCCACCGAAGCTGAGATTCAAGCTGCTGCGCTGCAATTTGTGCGCAAAATTAGCGGCTTCAATCAACCTTCTGCTGCCAATCGCGAGGCCTTCGAGGCGGCTGTGGCGGCGATAACCGCTAATGCCCAAACCCTCTTGGCCGCGTTGCAAACGACCAGCCCCGCCAAAGATCGCGAGACTGAAAAGCACAAAGCGCAGGCTCGTAATGTCCAGCGCTTTGGTTCATAAGTAGCTGCGTATTCCTGATCACGCTTGCTAATTCCAGCTGGAATTAGCGGCGTGGTTTTGAGCTTGGCGGTTTACTACTTGTTGGCGGCTTCGGCTTGGCGGGCTGTGGTTTGCTGGTTATCGGCGGCTTTGGCTTGTTTGGCCGACTGGGAGCCTGCGGTCTGGTGGTTGCGCGTGGCCGCGTTGGCGCGTAGGGCCGCGTCGTTGCATAGGGTCGATTGGTTGGCCGAAAAGTTGGCGAGGCGGTTGCAATCAAGGCCTGTTCCCAAGGCAAGCTGGCTTGTTGATCGGCTGGCAAATTGAACAGACTAGCGCTCATCCAACCAAGATAATCATTGACCCGCACCCGATACCATACGTGATCAGCATCGTTGCGTTGTGCCAAAATCTCAATTGATGCTTGCGGATCAACTGTAGTAATAATCGCTGCATCGGTGCTTGGCTCAGCCCGCAAATTCGAAATCGAACTTACCGAGCTAAGTAAAGGCGTGGCTTCAACTGGAATTGGACTGGGAAGCGGCGTGTTGGATACATTCACGACCGAACGGGCAACATTGGTTGGCAGCGCCGCACTTTTGGCCCGCCCACAGCCAGCCAACAACAAAATCCCAAGCCCAAGTAACAAACCTCGTCGCATACAATCCCTCATAGCTTCAATACATCAAAGGCTGGAGTGTATACGCCAATTATGCAAGAAGGTTACTAATGGAGGATGCATGCTTTTCGCAATTGCATCCTCCATTAGTAAATCCTCAAATTAGCCTAAAAACTCATCGGGATTGTCTAAAATGGCTTGAACGCGCTCATAGAACCGCCCAACATGTAAGCCATCCATTAGGCTATGATGCACTTGTACGGCTAAAGGCATGAGCCGGCGTTGGCCTTCGAGGGTGTGTTTGCCCCACGAAATCCGTGGCACTGAATCAATTGGGTTGAGATGAACGGGGTGCATGATGCCTGTGAAACTAACCCACGGAATGCTGGTCATGTAGAGCAGATTATCTTGACCTGGCTCGTCGCTGATTGTTGGATTGGCCTTGACCGCAGCAACTTTGGCCTCAGCAAGCGGCGCGAATTCTGCATAATTTGAGTGATAGGGAATAACGCAAAAGCTAAATAAATCGTTATCGAGCAAAACGGTTGGCGAAGGATCAACCCGATCGTGCTCAACCACGCTATCGCCGCGAATTCGCCAGCGAAAGGCCACTTGCTCATTGGCGGCGCGCGCAAAGACAAAGGTTAGGCTGGTGCTTAATCGCATTTGGCGGGCTTTGATCGCTTGATACCAGGTTTGAATATCAATATTGGCACATAAACTAAAGTGCGGGTAGGTCATGCTATGATAGTGGGCAAAGTGCTGGCGACGGGGCCATGTAGCAAGATCAATGGTACGCATATGCTTCCTTATATGTAATGGTTTATTGGATTGGCCCGCAGCAGTGATCCTTACTCCTTGTTTACTTAAGACCATGTTTACCGAATCAAGGAATGTTGGCATATATCAGGTTCACCACCCTTCCGTCCCGCCTCAAGGCGGGAGACGCAGGGGGTTTTCATCCCCCTGCACCCCCTAAAGGACATTGGGTGGTACGAAAGCATACAGTGATGAACCAGTCATTTCTGGGTTCTGAGCAGAGAACTATAAGCAACAGACTATTGTGCTAATAGCTAAATAACAGCAACATTACAGCAAAAGCACCCCTTGTCCCTCATCGTGGGAGAGAGGTTGGGGTGAACAGAAAACATGCCTTGGTCAATCCAATGAACCATTATAATCAGCCAAGCTTGATCGTCAATCAAGCGCAAGTAGGCGCTAATTGGCAAGCGCCAAACTGATTGCTCGTTGCAAGCTCAATTGCTGGCCTTGTTGCGTAGCTTGTTGCCATGCTTCGGCGCTCAAATGTGCTTGAATTGTTTGCACAATTTGGTTATAGCTCTGTTGATCGGCGGGAATCATTGGATAGCCTTTGGTGCTGCGCAAGTGATCAGCGTAGGCCAACAGCTGGGCAGCGGTGGTCGGCAAGTTTTGGCTCAAACACTGGGCGATGCCTTCTAATCCTTCAACAATGCCGCCATCAAAGCCAATTGCATGAGCTAACATCAGGCATTGACGATAGCCAATTTGGGCTTGAGCATGCTCGCCGAGCAGCCAATAGGCATTGGCAATCCGATTTTCGAGCAAACACAGCGATTGTTGGTCGCCTAAGCGCTCAAAAATCTGCTTTGCGGTTCGATAATGGGTTAAGGCATGGGCTGGCTGGTGCACATCGGCTGCAATATTGCCCAAATTAATCAGCGCTGTTGCCTCATTCCACTCGTCGCCTAGCTCGCGTGCTAAGTTCAGGCTTTGTTCAAATGAAGCTTGGGCTGCTTCCAAGCGTTGTTCATCGCGGGCAATTGCGCCAAGGCCCAAGGCAATTAAGGCAACGCCAGATTGGTCGCCCAGCTGCGCATAAATCTGCAAACACGCTTGATATAACTCGCTAGCTCGTTGATTTTCTGATTGCTGGCAATACAGATTGCCTAAATTGTGTAAGGTTGCAGCAACGCCCGCTTGATCAGCAAGCGCTTGATAGAGCGGCAAGCTTTGTTCGTAATAGGCTGCTGCTTGATGATATGCGCCAGTATCCATCGCCACCAAGCCCAAATGGCCCAACACCTGCGCCTGCCCTGAGCGATGCTGGTTGGTTTGGTAGATGGCTAGGGCTTGCTGATACCATTGTTCAGCTTGTTGATAATCGCTTTGCCGCCAAGCCAAAATGCCTGCGCCATCGAGCGCCCGCGCAAAATCCACATCGGCATTTGGTTCATAGCTGATTAGCAGTTTTTCAAACCAACGCCGCCCTTCGCGCAAATAGCCACGCATATACCAAAAACGCCAAATATAGCCGATTAACTGAATCGCTTGCTGCTGAGCATTATGTTGCCAAGCCCAATTTAACGCCGTTCGAATGTTATCGTGTTCAGCTTCGAGATGCTGAATCCATTGCGCCTGACTATTGCCCGTGCGTAAAGCCTGTTCTGCTTGGCGCGCTAAGTCAATCTGATAAGCAAGCAACCTGCGTTGCAACAGCTCGTTTTCGCCATGCGTTTGGGCTTGCTCTTGGGCAAACGTGCGTACCATGGTCAACATACGCATGCGGGTTGAAGCTTCGTTGCTCTGTTGTTGAATCAGGCTATGATCAAGCAAGCTATTTAATTGTTCGATTAACTCATGGCGTTCCTGCTCTGCGCCACAAACCGCTAGCGCACTCTCGACCGTCCAGCCGCTCACAAACACGCTTAGGTGCTCGAACAAGCGTTTGGTCGCCGAATCAAGCTGTTGGTAGCTCCAAGCCAGCGCGGTTGTGACCGAATAGTGGCGCGAAGGTAAATCGCGACCACGCCGCCGCATACTTAAAAAATGGCTGGCCAATTCGCTCAATAAGGCCTCGGGATCGAACAAGCGCCCAGAAGCGGCAACTAACTCCAGCGCCAGCGGCACGCCATCGACCCGCACACACAAGGCTGCCAGCGCCAACGCATTTTTCTCGGTCAGCTCAAGCTTGGGGTTATGCACCTGTAAACGAGCCAATAACAAGGCCATAGCTTCGATTTGGGCCAATTCGGCCAATGCTGGCAAAGCCAAGAGATTTGGCACGGCCAAGGGCGTAAGTTGCAGCACATGTTCGTCGTTCAAGCGCAAGGCAAGTTGGCTGGTAACGATCAATTTGAGATTTGGCACGGCTTGCAGCAATTGGTTAATCACCCGACTTGCTGCTTGAATTTGCTCACAATTATCGAGCAGCAAACAGCTTGGTTGTTGGCCAAGGTAATTAATCGTTGAAATCAGCGGTTGCTCATCGGGGCTTTCGGTTAAATCAAGTGCTTTATTGATCGCCTGAATCATCGATTCTGGTTCGTTGGCGCTGACCAGATCAACAAAAATACACTGATATTCGCTTTGGCTGGCAAATTGATGCAAACAATGCAGCGCCAATTGGGTTTTGCCAATTCCCGCCAAGCCAACGAGGCTGATCAAACGAATCCGAGGATTATTCAGCCATTGCACTATTCGTTGCTGTTCTGGATTACGCCCAAAAAATTGGCTGGTTGGGCTGGGCAAATGGCTCGCCAACAAGGGGCTTGCTTGCTTGGGCATTTGGCTGGTTGAACTATTGGCTGGCTCGGCGGTTAATTCTTCGCGGGCAACCGCCGCTAATTCCAAAAGCTGCTGCGCTTCCTGCGATTGGGCCTCAAGATCCAAGGCTGGCAGAAAGAGCGCAATCAAAGTAATCAAATCGGGCGGGCGACGACCTGTTTCAAGCCGACAAATTTGGGCATCGCTATAACCAACCGCAATCCCCAATTCTGCTTGGGTTAGGCGTGCCCGACGGCGCAACAAGCGTAATTGCTTGCCAAATGCTGGTGAATTGATGGCACTTTGAGTCATTGTTCCGTCCTCGTAGCTGGGATTGCGCCTGCCCGATTTCGCTTGCTGCGTTTGGGCCAATCCGCTTGACTGGTAGGAAATGTCAAGTTTTTGCTGCGTACTGCTGCTATAACTACCGCAACCTAGAAGGAGGTAGTTATGCACTTTTTAAAGATTTTCCTGCTATGGTGTTGTACGTTGGCGTTGGCATTTCAGGTTCAGGCTGCGCCAATGGCTGGCATTGTGGGGACTGGCACGCCAGCGAGTTGCAGCGAGGCGGCATTTGATGCAGCGCTCACCAATGGCGGCACTATCAGCTTTAATTGCGGCGGCCCAGCCACAATCAACCTGAGCAGCGACAAGATTTTGGTTAGTTCTACCACGATTGATGGGGCAAATCAAATCACGCTGAGCGGGCGCAATCTCAATCGTTTGTTTGTGGCCAATGGCGACATTCAGTTTACATTGCGTAATCTCACGCTTGAAGCTGGTTTCTCAGCAGTTGGCGGCGGAGCCTTGGAGTTGGTTGGGGCGACGGTTGTGCTCGATCGGGTGCGCTTCAACAACCATCAAGCGACCGACCAAGGCGGGGCGATCTATTGTTTTGAAGGCAGCGGCGGCAGCCTGACGATTCGCGACAGTAGCTTTGCTGGCAATCGCTCGGCCTCAGGCGGCGCAATTTATAACGATGGCTGCGGATTAACGATTGACAATAGCGATTTTACGGCGAATAGCGCACCAACCAACAATATTACCTCGTTTGGCGGCGCGATTTATAGCGTTGGGCCAACCAGCATCAACAATACGCGCTTTTACCAGAATCAGGCTCGTGATGGCGGCGCAATCTTCATCCACAACCAAGCCTCAGCAACCATCAGATTGAGCAATTTTCTCGAAAATAGTGGCGGCTATGGCGGCGCGCTGGAAAATACTGGCGGCCTGACGATCACCGATAGCTTGTTGCAAGCCAACACTGTCAGCGGCACGGGCGGCGCAATTTGGAACAGCGGCGGACGTTTGTTGCTCAAACGCTCGCGCTTGCTTGACAACCAAGCAGATGAAGGCGGCGCAATCAGCAGCTATGGCAGCCACGCCGAATTAGTCGATCTGCTGATCGAAGGCAATGTGGCGACTGGCACAAACGGCGGCGGTGGCATTTTTCACGATAATGGCACGATCTTCATCACCAATGCCAGCCTGATTCACAACCAGGCAACTGCTGGCCATGGCGGCGCAATTTACCAAGCTTCCGATGATAACTTGACCTTGACCAACGTAACCGTGGCCGCGAATCAGGCCGATCAATTTGGCGGTGGTCTGTATCACAAAGCGCGGTATGCAGTAATTACCAACAGCACGTTTTATGGCAATTTGGCCTTGGCGGGCACTGAACTGTATGAAGATTCGCCTTTGACCGCTGAGCAACCAGGCATTATTCAAATTGGCAATAGTGTGGTAGCGGGCGTAAGCAACAATTGTGGCGGCAGCGCTGTGCAATCGTTGGGCTTCAATTTTAGCGATGGAACATGTGCTGGCTTGGATAGCGCCAGCGACCAGCAAAACACGAGCGATCTCAAGCTTTCGGCGTTGCAAGTCAATGGTGGGCGGATTGCCATGCCTGTTTATACGCCGCTCGCAACCAGCCCATTAATTAATAGTGCCGACCCCAACCTTTGCCCAGCGAGCGATCAGCGCGGCGCGGCGCGAGTTGCAAGCTGCGATGTGGGCGCGGTCGAAGCGGCGGCGATGTTGGTGCAAGTTTATTTGCCTTTAGCCAAGCGCTAATTCACCCTGGAGGATGTATGCGACGTATATCAATGTTCGTTGTGCTGCTGATCTTAATGGGTTGTGGAGTTGCAGCACCAGCTCCAAGTGGCTCCACCAGCGTAAGCGTTAATCCTGAAGCCACCAATGTGCCGCCCGATGCGACCAAAACCAGCTTGCCCGTGGTAATGACTGGCGATCCCAATGCTCACCCGCGTTTGTGGCTGACCCAAGCCGATTTGCCTCGGCTGCGAGCCTGGGCCAGCGATAGCAACCCGCTCTATCGTGATGGCTTGAAGTTGGTGGCTGAGGAAGCCAAAATCACCATGGATGCTGGGGATGTGCCAAGCCGCGATTGTGGCAGCACCGAATATGAAGAATTTCCGACCGAAATGTATGCAGAACTCTTTGCCTTTATGGCGTTGATCGAGCCGAACGAAGCGGCGCGTGCCGATTATGCCCAACGAGCGCGAACCTTGTTGATGTACATTATTAATATTGCTGCGCAAGGCCCCGCCGAAAACGACGATTATTTATGCCCTGAAACCCAATCGACTGGCTACCCACCATTTCGTAGCCCGCGCTTTTTCACCGAGGATTCCAACCGCGCGCGCTGGCATGGCGAGGCCTTTCCGTTGGTCGTCGATTGGATTTATCCGGTGTTGAGTGCCAGCGATAAAGCGGCGATTCGCGGTGTATTTTTGCGCTGGTCAGATGAAATTGTCCAACGCGCCTACCATCATCCAGAGCCAATTGGCGTGATCAATGATCCCAGCTTAATTGCCAACACGGAGCAAGTACGTTGGTCGGGCAATAATTATTTTGTGGCCCATATGCGCAATTTGGGCATGATGGCATTAGCATTTGATGCCAACGACGACCCCAATAACCAATTGCGTCATTATTTGGATAATGCCACGGGCGCTTGGCTGTATATTTTTGATCATCTGACCCGCACCGATAGCAAGGGCGGCCTGTTGCCCGAGGGCTTTGAGTATAGCCCGCAAACTGCTAGCTATGCGATTCAATTTTTGCTGGCCTTGCAAACCGCAGGCAAAGACACGTGTGGCCAGCATTGCAAACTCAGCGAAAATCCATTTTGGGATGATTTTGTCACCAGCTATTTGCACTCGCTGAGTTCTAATCCAAGCGAAGATCCCAATCATGGCTTGGTCTATCAGCCAGCGTGGTATGGCGATGCTCAGAGCTATCACTTGGTCGATTTTATCAACGCCTTTGGCTCGTTGGGGATGTACGATCAACGGACTGGCAATGCTGCACGTTTGGCCAAAGTGCGCTGGATCGAAACCGTGACCCCGCCTGGTGGCGCTGAGGGCTTGATTGAGCGGGTTGGCAACCCGAATGATTTTCGCGATGCAATCATCTATTTTATGCTGTTTGACCCAACTGCGGCTGCGGCGAGTGACCCACGGCCAAGCATGGCGCTTGATTTTTACGCCGAGGGCATGCACAAAATTTTCTCGCGTAGCAGCTGGGCCGATGATGCAGGCTGGTTCAATTTCAGCCTGAGTTGGAATTTTATCGACCATCAACAGGCCGATGGCAACCATTTTGAGTGGTATCGCAAGGGCGAATGGCTGACCAAAGCGCGCACTGGCTATGCCGATATTGCCGAAGGCATTGCTAGCTCCGAATTTCGCAACCTGATCGCGCTCGAAAACGATCAACCTGATCGCGACCCAAGCGATTGGCGGATCGATCTCTGGCGACGTGGCTCGCAATGGAATTTGGTACCAACTGGTGATCCTACGTTGGTCGCGCATAGCCTTGATAGCCGTTTTGTCTATGCGTTGGGCGATGCGACCAATCTCTACAACAGCGAAAATGAGGCAACGACCGACATTAGCCATGCCAGCCGCTCGATTGTTTGGCTCAAGCCCGATGCGATTGTGACCTATGATCGGGGCACGTCGCAAACCGCCAATCGTTTCAAACGCTGGTGGCTACAACTGCCCACGCCCGCGACGATCAACGCCAATCGTGCGACGATGACAACAGCTGGCGGCCAAAGTTTGAATATCACCAGTTTATTGCCAGCCAACGCCACATTAACCGCCGTCAACACCAGCGATCAGCAGGTCGAAAATACTGCTGCCAGCGACGACCCGATGAAAGTGCGATTGCGGATCGATGCGCCTGGTAATCCGCAGGATGTGCGCTTTTTGCAAGTGCTTCAAGCAACCGATAGTGGCGTTACGCCAGCCAGCGTGAGCTTAATTCAGGCGACTTCGGGCAATTATGTTGGGGCGCAAATTGGCTCGCAGGTAGTGCTGTTCCCGATTAATGTTAATCAAGCCTTTGCCACAATCGAATATAGCATGCCAAGCGCTGCCAATCTGCAATTAATTACTGGCTTGCAGCCAAATACTGGCTACAGCGTGCAGCGCAACGGCAACAGCGTGAGCATCAGCCAAGGTGGCGCGCAAATGAGCGATAGTGGTGGAGTGTTGATCATCGAATAAAAGAACATAGAACATTGATAAGGATGAAGGATGAATTATGAGGGATGAATTATGAGGGATGAGGCTATTGGTTATGGGACGATAATCCAACGAAGCTTAATTGATCACGCTGTTAACGCAGAGGCGCAGAGCGTTGATTGATAAGGATGAAGGATGAATTATGAGGGATGAGGGATGAAAATATGAAGGATGAGGCTATAGGCTTTTGGCTATAGGCAATTAGCTCTGCAATTTGTGGCTAAACCGATGACGGATGAAACCACGAAGAACACGAAGGGTCACGAAGCTAAGCTTGAAGCGATGCTTGCAACCAAAACAAAAGCCCTCTCGACCACTATGGTCGAGAGGGCTGCGCATTTTTACGAATGTTGGAAAATCCACAAGCGTAACTTGCAAAGGTTTGGGGCTACATTAAACGCTTCAACATCCTCAGCCATATTGAGGTGCACTGTTTTAAACCCCTCCACGGCGGGGCCGTGAGATGAACATTGATGAAAACGCTAGCAAAGCTCCCGAAGAACTCAGTTTTAAACCCCTCGCGGTCGGAGCAGTGAGATGAACAATGCGACGCACAAAATCCAGTAGGTGTATTATTCTGGTTTTAAACCCCGCGCGGTCGGGGCAGTGAGATGAACAGCTAGGAGGACCGAGATGGCTGGTTTGGCAGCTTTGGCGTGTTTTAAACCCCGCGCGGTCGGGGCCGTGAGATGAACACCCAAAAGGAGCACCTCGATGGAGACCAACAAGGTTTTAAACCCTGCGCGGTCGGGGCAGTGAGATGAACGTAATCTACGTCTACGGCGAAGTGATGGAAACAACCTAGTTTTAAACCCCGCGCGGTCGGGGCAGTGAGATGAACGGCTGGTTCGACTGGATATCTGCGGGGACGGCGCGAGTTTTAAACCCCGCGCGGTCGGGGCAGTGAGATGAACTATTGACTGCGTACAGGTTATGGCACAACCGTGCTCGAGTTTTAAACCCCGCGCGGTCGGGGCAGTGAGATGAACCTACCTAAACTGAATCCATGGCTGGCGGCGGTGAGCCGAGCGTTTTAAACCCCGCGCGGTCGGGGCAGTGAGATGAACTTTTACTATGACGAGAATGGATACCGTGCTCTACCTGGTTTTAAACCCCGCGCGGTCGGGGCCGTGAGATGAACTATGGCACCGATTACAGGTTGTATCGCCAATATCGCGTTTTAAACCCCGCGCGGTCGGGGCCGTGAGATGAACACAAGCTAACTCAAGACGAAGGCACAACGCCTGAGTTTTAAACCCCGCGCGGTCGGGGCAGTGCGATGAACGTCCGAGGGTGTGAATGCTCGGTTCATTATCGTTCGTTTTAAACCCCTCGCGGTCGGGGCAGTGAGATGAACACTTTTGTCCTAACTGCGGAAACGAACAAACGGTAGAGTTTTAAACCCCTCGCGGTCGGGGCAGTGAGATGAACGGGTAGTTCAACAACTAGAAGAGAATGGGTATTAAGTTTTAAACCCCTCGCGGTCGGGGCAGTGCGATGAACTTGAGAATTTTCTCTACACTTGGTTCGGCAATACGTGTTTTAAACCCCGCGCGGTCGGGGCAGTGCGATGAACGTCCGAGGGTGTGAATGCTCGGTTCATTATCGTTCGTTTTAAACCCCGCGCGGTCGGGGCAGTGCGATGAACTTGAGAATTTTCTCTGACCGAACCAGCGCCGACTGGGGCGGCGGGGTGTGGTGTTTTAAACCCCTCGCGGTCGGGGCAGTGAGATGAACGCGATCATTGAAAGTTTCCAAGATGGTGAATGGGAAGAGTTTTAAACCCCTCGCGGTCGGGGCAGTGAGATGAACGATGTGGATGTAATTCGGATCGCGAATGCCCCAACTGTGTTTTAAACCCCGCGCGGTCGGGGCAGTGAGATGAACTTGCATCAGCACGGGAATATTTTCCAAACCTTTACAAGTTTTAAACCCCTCGCGGTCGGGGCCGTGAGATGAACTTTGATCGGATTGTTGGTAGCATTTGGGGGCTTCCAATAGGTTTTAAACCCCTCGCGGTCGGGGCCGTGCGATGAACTTGAGAATTTTCTCTACACTTGGTTCGGCAATACGTGTTTTAAACCCTGCGCGGTCGGGGCCGTGAGATGAACATGTATTTACTGGAATCATCAGATGGTGCCTTCATGTTTTAAACCCCTCGCGGTCGGGGCCGTGAGATGAACTCGCACTCATCATCGCTGTGTTTCTTCCAGACTTCGGTTTTAAACCCCTCGCGGTCGGGGCAGTGAGATGAACGAAGCACTGCTTCCCATAAAGTCAAAGTGACTTTTTGTTTTAAACCCCTCCACGGCGGGGCAGTGAGATGAACGGGCCTTACCCTCCTGATCGCAGGCAAGGGCCTGTACGTTTTAAACCCCTCGTCGTCGGGGCAGTGAGTTGAACAAATGTTTGACGAAGACATGACGTCAGAGGAAAAAGTTTTAAACCCCTCGTCGTCGGGGCAGTGAGTTGAACAAATGTTTGACGAAGACATGACGTCAGAGGAAAAAGTTTTAAACCCCTCGTCGTCGGG
>NZ_JAFBCZ010000043.1 GCF_016907925.1 Herpetosiphon giganteus
TGGGAGTCATGGTGGTCCTTTCCTTGGTCTGTTGCATTTCCAAGTATAGTCCACCTGGCTCTCGTTAATTTTGCACCACTTTCGTTATACCACCAATAATTCTGTCGGAACCTTTGAAGAACGACGTAAACTGCTCGCTCAACATCTGCAGGAATATAGCAAGCTCTATGAGCATTTTAGCGCTCAATCATATCAAACAGACATCCAAAATCAACACTTAACAGCTCCTTGGGATTTTGTAAGTGCTTGGGTGGCTATTTTTCGCCAAAGCGATCTCTACCAACGGATGCAAACATTGCACATGCCGCTGCCTTTGCATTGGGTGCGGTTAACAGGAGAAGATTGATCAATGAAAAGGTTTTCAAGCAACAAGCTGTGCGCAATTATTGGAATTGTGGGGATGCTCGTGGGCTGCGCATCCAACCAAACAGCTCTTTCGAATGCCAGCAATAGTAGCCCGACCACCCAACCAACAGAGCGTATATACCCAACCGCTTGGCCGACCTCAACTCCTTATATTCAAGCAACCAGCGCAACAGCAAAGCCAACAGCCTTGCCGAGCGACTGGCCGCTGCCACCAACCGCGCCAGTTTCAGTAACCGAATATGTCGATCTGCTGACCGATTTTGTCAATGCACAACCAAGCAATCGCGATCAATTAGGCGCGCTATTAACGGGATGGGCAGAACAAAGCCAATCAACCAACGCAGCTAAACTCATTGGCGAACAATATCGCACTGTTGATTTGAATAATGATGCCCAGGCCGAAATTTTGATTACGCTACCTGTTGGCTATCCAGATCTGCTCATCCTTTTAACTCTGGATGCGAATGGAGTTTATCAACCAAACTGGACATTATTAACTGATCAAGCCAATGGCTATCGGATTTGGCTGGTGCGCGATCTAACGAATGATGGCATGCCAGAAATTGTTGTGCATACTACTGGATGTGGGGCACATACATGCTCCGAATCGATTAATATTGTGCAATGGCAAGCAGCGGAGTTTCATTCAATTTTAGATCTGAATGCAACCAATCCAACCATGAATTGGGCCGATCTCAACGCAGATGGCACGCTGGAATTAATCGTCAATCGCGGCAAAGTTGGCTCAGATGGCGCGGGCATTCAGCGCAAGCAGCTCGAAATCTATGCATGGGATGGGGCGCAATATCAAATAAATTCAATTACCCCCGACCCAATTGATTCGCAGCATCCCTATTGGCTGTTGCTTGATGGATTTAGTGCCTTGGCAAATGCTGATCGGGTGCTCGCTCAAACCTTATTCATTGCTGCGGCCAATGCTCAAGCACCATTCCCAGCAATTGGCATCGAGGGCAGCGAGCTTGAGTTGACTATCGCAATCGCCCGTTTTCAAGCGTTGTACACAGCTTTATTAGCGGGCGATGAGGCAACAGCCCAAACTTTTTATGCTCAAACCCAAAAAAGTGCTGCTGATGATAAACAATGGGCTTCTGCATTTATGTCAACTTATCAACAAATTACTGATCTACAAGCAGCCTGCGCGGCGGCACAGGCCCAAGTTGAAGAAAACCAATATTTGACTGGGTTTAGCTATCAGCATCGCGCTTTACCAATTCGCTCATTGCTTTGTGGGCGCTTACCTTAAACTAAACTTCAGCAGATGAGAGGTGACAAATGGGGTATCAAGTTCCAACCAATAAGCTACGGCTTTGGCCAATGATTGCACGGGTTGTTTGCGTTTTTACAGTGGTTAGTATTGCAAATTTGATCGTGCTACCGTATGAAATATATCATTATCGTGAAACTATCCAGCGAGGAACGAGTTTTAGTCACTATATTCAAATGGAACCTGAAAACCTATATCTTATTCCCTTTATGCTGCTTACTCTGCTCTTTCTGGTAGCAATTATTCAAGATATTCGTCAAACCTTGCGGCGTAAGCAACCGCCTTGGACTTTGTACATTATTGGAGCTGTGATCATTGTACTTGGATTATGTGGTTATGGATTGTATGCTGTGCGATCTATTACACACGTTTAACACTACGATTGATCCACAAAGAGTATAAAAGGAATGGACTATAGGCTAGATATATTGGTTCATTGGATTGGCAATAAGGATTATTCCCTCACCCCCAACCCCGCTCCCACTCAACGCGGGCGAGGGGAGCACCAATGTTCACCACCAATCATGCAAAAACCACGGCGTTAAAGCCCCTCGCCCATCGGATGGGCGAGGGGTTGGGGTGAGGGGATCAGGCGGTGGTTAACCTGATGTACCATTACAGCTATTAACTATCGGAACAATTGTTGTCATTTCAACTCAATTTCCGATAGCCAATAGCCTGTAGCCATATGCTCTATGCTCTCTGTTCTATGCTCTTCATCCTTCAATTGAGGGTTTCGGCTGCTTGCCATTCGATTTTGAGCTTTTCGCGGAAGGCGAATTGTTCAAAATGTTCGTCCATGATGTGTTGGATGGCAGCGATGGCTTCGGGGGTTTCAGCGTTAATTACAAACATTAGTTGCTCAGCTTCAGCGTGCATGGCACACGTGCCCATGGCAAAATAGGCCATGCCTTGCTGATCGTCGTATTCGACCTTGATTTTGTGGGCGTAGTGTTTGCACAGTTTTTTGATGTAGCTTGAGCCAAGTGCGGTTGGAATCGTTGCTTGTGATTGCATGATATGCTCCTTAAAAAAATTGGTTGATTGATCCACGAAGGACACGAAGATACACGAAGGCAAGTAAGGCTTTGGGATTTTGATGGTTGCCTTCATTGCACATGATTTTATTTAGCTGTGATGCAGGTTTGCCTCCCTTCCGTCCCTCCGCTGGAGGGAGACGCAGGGGGTTTTCATCCCCCTGCACCCCCTAATAGTTGTCTGTTGGATTGTTTTTAAGGTTTCTTCACCCTAACCTTCGTGCGCTTCGTGTGCTTCGTGGATCAAACCTTCGCGTTCTTCGTGTTCTTCGCGGTTCCTCGTTGCTGCTCTGCGTCTCTGCGTTAAATCTAGCCCCTGAATCCTGACCCCTATGCTCTATGCTCTATGCTCTATGTTCTCCCTCTCTCATTCTTCTAATTTTTCGATGCTGCGTTGGACACCCACGATAATTGGTGTTCCACTCACAGGATCGGGAATTAATCGGCAGTGAACGCCATAGAGTTGATGAATTAACTCGGGGGTAACGATGGTTTTAGGTGCGCCAGCAGCGATGATCGTGCCAGTTCGCATGGCAATCAGATGATCGGCGTAGCGACAAGCACTGGCCAAATCGTGCACCACCATCACCACAGTTTTGCCCTCGGATGCTAATTGGCGAATCAGTTCGAAAACTTCGATTTGATGACCAAGATCGAGCGCAGCGGTTGGCTCATCGAGCAGCAGCAATGGCGTAGCTTGAGCCAGCGCCATGGCAATCCAAGCCCGTTGGCGTTGGCCACCAGAGAGCGTCGTCAGCGGACGATCGGCCATGCTGCTCAGATCGGCAGTGGCAATCGCCTCGACGACAGCCTGTTGATCATCTTTTGACCATTGGCGCAATAAACCAGTATGTGGATGGCGACCAAAACGCACTAAATCGGCAACAGTCATGCCATCGGGAGCAACCCCATCTTGGGGCAGCAAGGCTAATGATTGGGCCATCTCACGCGGCGAAAGGCGGGCAATATCACGCCCATCAAGCAAAATCTGGCCCTGCTTAGCCGGATGCAATTTAGCCAACCCTGCTAACAAGGTCGATTTGCCACAGCCATTTGGGCCGATAATTGCCGTAACTTGGCCATGAGGAATTTCAGTATTCAGCTGGTCGATAATCGTTGTGCGTTGATAGCCCAAGACCAAATTTTGGGTTTGCAAAGCCGCTGGGGGAAAAACACTCATAATTGTTTGCCTCTCGGGGTTCGCAACAGGAACCATAATAAGTATGGGCCGCCAACCAAGGCGGTTACGATGCCCACCGGAATTTCAGTTGGGCTGAACAAGGTGCGCCCAAGCAAATCGGCGAGCATGGTAAAACATGCACCAGCCAAGGCCGCTGGCACAATCGGCACGGTGCGCGGGCCAGCCAAACGCCGACCCAATTCGGGCGCTGCCAAGCCGATCATGCCAACTGGGCCAGCAACCGCAACTGCAAGCCCGGTCAGACTGCCAGCCAATACAATTGTAAAGAAGCGCAGGCGATTGACCCGCACGCCCAAACTTTGGGCCACCGCGTCGGGCAAGCGCACCAAATTCAGGCGTTTGCCCACAATCACGGCCAGCGGCAGCATCACTACCACGCCCCACGCCAGCAAGTTTACAAATACGCCCGAACGATTATTCAGGCTGCCAACTGTCCAAGGAAAGGCGGTGTTAGCCGCATCGATGGGCGCTCGCGCGAGCATCAAGTTAGTGGCAGCGCCGCAGATTGAGCCTAAGCCAAGCCCGGTAATCAGGAAACGATAGCCACGCGTGCCGGCCCCGCCACTCAAGGCAAACGTCAATGAGAGCATCGTAATCGCGCCAGTTAATGCCATGGCCGAAGGGGCGAGGGTTGTGCTGACTGCCACGACCGAGGCAACCGCAAAGGCCGTTGCCGCATTATCGATCCCAATTGTATCGGGGTTGGCGAGGCGATTGCGGCTGAGCGTTTGCAACAAACAACCAGCCATGCCTAAGGCAGCGCCAGCCATCCCACCGCCCAAAACCCGCGTCAGGCGTAAATCGCGTACAATAAAAATAGTTTTGGTTTCGCCTTGATTGAATAGTGCCGCCAAAGCCTCAAAGGGTGCAATTTTGACCGTGCCACTGCCAAGGCTCAGGCCAACCAAAACAATTGTGGCCAGCAGCAACAGCAAACTCGCCAGCCACGCCCGCCGATCCAACAAGAGGCTGAAACGACCAAAGCGCAGCACCCACAAGCCTGCTGGCCGTCCATTGAATAGTATTGGTGCTGAAACATCGTGAGCAGCACTCGTTGAGGTCATTGAAAGTCGATCCATGACGTTCTCCTAGAGTGCTGGTAAGCGTTGGCTACGCACAATCAAAACCAAAATTGGCGCACCAATCAGGGCTGAAATCACGCCCAGCGGGGTTTCAGTAGGTCGGGCGACAATCCGCGAAAGCACATCAGCCAGCAAAACAAAACTTGGGCCAAGCAATACCGCCACAATCAAGGCGCGCCGAATATCCGGCCCAACAATTGCCCGCGCGGCAATCGGCACAACCAGCCCAACAAAGCCAATCGGGCCAGCCATAGCCGTGGCCGAACCAACTAATAAGGCTACACTAATCATCACGCCTGTTCGCACTAATTTTGGGCGTTGGCCAAGCCCGCTGGCAACTTTTTCGCCCAAAGCGAGCGCTGCCAATGGTCGCGCCAACAGCAAGGCAACCGCCAAACCCAATAATAATACAGGAATCGCAGGCTGGATGCTGCTCAAGTTGCGACCAGCAATCGCGCCAATTGTCCAAAAGCGCACTTCATCGGCAGTTCGTTGATCGGTCAAAAGAATCACCGATGAAACTGCTGCCAACATACTGCTCAAGGCCGCGCCGGCGAGCACCAAACGAATTGGATCATCGCCAAGGCCGCTCATTCGGGCTACGCCTAAGGCTACGCTACAGCCAAGCAACGCCCCAACAATTGCAATCCAAACTTGCAAATTATCGAGGCTTGCGCCAAGCGCAATTGAAATGACGACCGCTGTTGCTGAGCCAGCGCTTACGCCCAACAAACCAGGTTCGGCCAAGGGATTGCGCGCCGCCGATTGCAAGAGCGCGCCAGCAGCGCCAAGCGCAACTCCGACAAAACAGCCAATAATTGTGCGTGGCACACGTAAATCAAGCACAGTCATACGCGATTGATCATCGCCTGCGCCTTGGAGCACCGCCAACACTTGCGCAAAACCAATTGTGTTATCTGAGCCAACGCCGAGGCTCAATAAAACAACAATTGCCAGCAAGCCTAGGGCTGCCAGCACTCCAATGAGCATACGTCGCGAGAGAAAAGTCGTAGCCATGTATCAGTTTCCCAATTTAAATGGGGCAAGAAGAACATAGAGCATAGATGTACTGGTGCATTGTGTTAACGACGGTTGCCCCCTCACTCCCTAGCCCCCTCTCCCGTGGACGGGAGAGGGGGAACCACGAAAACAGTGCTCCCCTCGCCCGCGTTCAGTGGGAGAGGGGCTGGGGGTGAGGGCATGAATCTCGTTGGGAATCGCCGATCGAACCGATCCCCAATCCCCAACAATCACATCTCCAGCAAAGGTTTTCCACCCTTCCGTCCCGCCAGCGGGAGACGCAGGGGGTTTTCATCCCCCTGCACCCCCTAATATTTACATTGAGGATTGTTGCTGTGCATCGCAATCCCCCAGCCTTCTCTTCTTCGCGTGCTTCGCGGTTTCGGCTCTCTAGTCTTTTATTTTCCACCCTTCCGTCCCGCCAGCGGGAGACGCAGGGGGTTTTTATCCCCCTGCACCCCCTAATATTTACATCGAGGATTGTTATCGAACCGATCCCCAATCCCTAACAATCACCATCTCCAGCAAGGGATTTTCCACCCTTCCGTCCCGCCAGCGGGAGACGCAGGGGGTTTTCATCCCCCTGCACCCCCTAATATTTACATTGAGGATTATTTTTGTTTAGCACAATCCCCAATATTTGTACCTTTTACGGTTTCTCGCTCCTGATCATCAACCTTCGTGTTCTCCGCTGTTCCTGTTCTCCTGAACCCTAACCCCTAGCCCCTGATCCCTTGCTTATTGTGCAGCAGGAACGTTGGCTACAATGTCGCTCAAAATGGCATCGGCGGCCAATGGGCCGAACGCGCTGCTCCAGAGTTGAGCATTGACAGCAACAACTTGCTTAGCTTTTTCGGCTTTCAATTGGCTGAATGCTGCTTGGCTGCGAGCGCCAGCCAAAGCGGTGTCGCCTTCGGCATTGAACGTGGCTACAAACAACCAATCGGTATCAACGGTTGCCAATTGTTCCAAGCTCAACACATCGGTGTGCGGTGCGTCGGTGCCCAAGTCGATTGAAACTTGGGGCAAGGTCAAGCCCAATTCTTCAATCAAAACAACGGCTGGCAACAAGCGACCCATCACCAATGGGCCTTGGGGCATCCAGCGAATAACTGCGCCAGTTGTGCCTTCTTTGATTGCCAATTTGGTTTTGGCATCAGCAACTTTAACATCGAACGCTTTCAACCATGCTTCGAGTTCGCTGGTTTTGCCCAACGCTTCGGCATATTCGCCAGCTGCATCTTTCCAAGCGCCGATGCCGTTGGTTGGCACGATGGTTGGAGCAATTGCGCTCAATTTTTTGTAGGTTTCTTCGTCGATGCGGTTGTGGGTCAAAATCAAGTCGGGGGTTGCAGCAATCACTGCTTCGAAGTTGATTTCGCCAGGGTTGCCGACGATTGCAATTCCAGGCACTTTATCGGCGATGTATGGCGCAACGCCATCGCTCAAGCGTGAGCTAATGCCACCAACTGGGATGACACCCAAGGCCACAGCGGTATCCAACGCGCCTTCATCAAGCGTCACCAACCGAGCAGGAGTTGCTGGCACTTCGACCGTGCCATAGCGAGTTTCAATGCTGCGAGTGTCGCTAGCACTGGTTTCTGTAGTTGCTTCGGCGGTTGGCGCTTCGGTTGCAGCAGGAGCCTCGGTCGCAGCTGGGGCTTCGGTTGCTGCCGGAGCCGTAGTTGCCGCAGAAGCTTCGGTAGCCGCTGGGGCAGTGGTGGCGGTTGGAGCCGAGGTCGAGCCACAAGCAGCCAAGGTCACAAGCGCGAGTAAGGCCAATAACGAACGGAAACGAACTGAAAGGGATGTCATTGGTGTAATTCCTTTGTATGCTAAAAATTTTAGCGAATACCAATACTAGTCTGGCGTAAATCGGGTGCGGGCAGTAAGCCCGTTCGAATACACCGCTCAAGATAGCCAAAGAAGCGCTCGCGGTCGATCACAGGCACGGCGATGCCATGCGCTGCCAGCGTTTGCAGCAAGCGTTTGTTTTCAATCGTACCAATTGCGCTCGGCAGTTCCCCGCCATCAGCCTGGCGCTCAAAGAAAGTCAGCGTTGCCTGACTCATCGCATCGTCAGCGTTACGCAACGCTTGGTACCATTGCTCAACACTACACAATTGCACGGCATAGCCATAATCTGCCACCCAGCCCAAAAGTTGGGTAAAGCTCAGCGGCGCGTTGGGTGCAAGGTTATACACTCGCACCCCGCGATGATTACGGCTCAATTGCACGATTGTTTGGGCAGCAAAATCAACTGGATTCCAGATTTCCTCGACAGGCAGGCTGGGCAACAAGCCACGTGGCACACCTGCTTGGACAATCCGCCAGAATAAATCATCTTGATTGACGAAATTGCTTTGAACTGGGCCAACAACGCGGCCCAAGCGATAGACCGCCACTGGCAAACCACGAGTGGCCGCTTGTTCGAGCAAGCGCTCGGCAACCCATTTGCTTTGGCTATAGCCATCGCGCAGGCCAGCATGCGCCGCCACAAAATCTTCGGGAACCCGATGGATCACCCTTTGCGGTGGCGAAACCGCCAAGGTTGAAACGTAATGCACCGGCGTGCAACGCACCGCTGCCAAGCGCACAATTTCGCTGGTCGCGTTGACGTTGACCGCCCGTAAGCTGCTATATTCGCGCACTACGCTGACGACTGCTGCATTGTGATAAATCAAATCGCAGCGGTCAATCAAGCCTTGCCATTGCTGATTATCAAGCCCAAATTGAGGCTTGGACAAATCGCCTTGCCAGGCTTCAACCCGCTCAGCAAGCTGGTCGGTTGTTAATTCGTAGTGATTCAAGCTGGCTCGCAAGCGCTCAAACGCCGCCGCGTTCGAATCAGCCCGCACCAAACAAATCACTTTGGCAATGGTTGTGCTCAGCAATTCGGCTAGCAAATGCGCGCCAACAAAGCCAGTTGCCCCAGTCAAGAGCACGGTTTGAATTGGTCGAGGTTGGGCGGCAAGTTGCTTGGGCACAATTTGCTCAGACAAGTTGGCATCGCTCAAAAATTGCGGCGCTGCCACGCTTGCTTGCGCAAATTCAGGGTCGAGCGCTTGCGCCAAGCCAGCAATCGTGGGATAGCGGAAGATCAAGGCGGCGGTTACTTCGCGGCCCAAGGCCATGCCCAAGCGATTGGCAACCTGAATCGTCTGCAACGATTGGCCGCCCAACGCGAAGAAATCGGCCTCATCGTTTAATTCAGTTTGGCCTAACACTTCGGCCCAAACTTGGCGAATTAATGCTGCGGTATCGTTGACAGCAACCGTGCTGATAACTGGCGCTGGAGCTATGGCCGCCACAGCTTTACGATCAATCTTGCCTGCGCTGCTGCGCGGTAAGCGTTCGACAATGCTAATTGCTGCCGGAATGACCGCTGCTGGCAGATAGTTACTAGCATGATTGCGCAATTCAGCCACACCCAAACTTGGATCGCTAACCACAACCGCCGCAAACAAACGCTTGCTAGCATTACCAAGCTGCTGTCCAATCACCGCAACTTCGCGTACAGCCTCGTGACGCAAAAAGACCGATTCAATCTCGGCGGGCGTAACCCGCTGGCCGCTAATTTTGAATTCGTCGTCGCTACGGCCAACAAACTGCAACTGACCAGCGAGCAAGCGCACCCGATCGCCAGTGCGATAGGCGCGTGGAGCGTTGGGCAATTGGCTCAACTTGCCAAAATTCAGCGCATCCAAATCGGGGCGTTGATAGTAGCCCGTTGCCAAGCCATTGCCCAGCAAATACAAATCGCCAACATCGCCAGCAAAAATCGGTTGCTGGTCGCTGCCGAAAATCGCCGCTTGCACACCAGCCAACGGTTGGCCAATCGTAATTGGTTGGTCAGGGTCGCTCAATTCGGCGACGGTTGCGACCACGGTAGCCTCGGTCGGACCATAGGTGTTGAACAAACGCACGCTTGGCTCAACGACATTCAACCAGCCACGAACCCGCTCTGGCAGTGCTGCCTCGCCGCCGATAATCACCACCCGCAGGCAATTGGGCAATTGCACCACGCCTTGGGCCACGCTATCAGCTAATTCATGCCAGAAAGCGGTCGGTAAATCGAGCACGCTAATCGCATGCTCTTGGCAAGCCGCCACAAAACGCTGCAACGATTCGAGCATGGCATCGTTGCGCAGCACCAAGGTTGCGCCTTGGCAAAGCGTCACGAAAATTTCCTCGACGCTAGCATCAAAAGCAAACGGGGCAAATTGCAGCACCCGATCAGCTTCATTAATCGCGTAGCGCTCAGCCGCCGCCTGCACAAAACCAGCCAAAGCTTGGTGGCTAATCACCACGCCTTTTGGCTCACCAGTCGAGCCAGAGGTATACATGATGTAGGCAGGTTGGGCCAAATCGACCCGCGCCTCGAACCATGCATTCGATTTGCCAAGTTGCTCAACCAGCACCAAATTCGGCACATCAAAAGCTTGTTGGGCCAACACCAAAGTTGGTTGGGCTTGGGCGACGACACTCGCCAAGCGGCTTGCGGGCCATTGTGGGTCAAGTGGCAGGTAGGCAGCGCCACAACAGAGCGTCGCCAACATAGCCACAATCGCCTCGCGGCTCCGGGGCAAGGCCACACCAACCACGCTGCCAGCAGTTACGCCACGCTGCACCAATTGCCCAGCCCACGCATGAACTTGGCTCGCCAACTCGGCATAACTCACTTGTTCGTTATCAGTCACCAAGGCCAAAGCATAGGGTTGCTGCTTGGCGTTGCTCAAAATTTGCTCAATCACGCTGGTCAGTGGCAAGCGCAATTCACCGCCATCAAGCACGATTGGCGCAGGCAAAACTTGGTGCTCAGCTACGGTCTTGGTTGGTTCTGCCAACCAAGTATTCAATAATTGCTGAATCGCAGCAAAATGATAATCAAGCGCTGCTTGGCTGTAGCAAGCGGGATTGGCCTCAAGAGTCAGATACAGCTGATTGCCCCGCAAAATCACGTTGAAAGCCAAATCTTCGACTGGGCCAGCGGTGAGCGTGGTGCTCTGGGCTTGGCACTCGCCAAAATTCAGCGGGTGATCGAAGGGCATAATATTGACGACTGGGCCGAATAAACGCCGCCCAGCGCCGACAAAGCCCAAATCGCGGCGCAACTGCTCGTAGCGATAGCGGCCATGCTTGCGGAAGGCATTGCGTTCGGCTGCAACCACCGCAGTCAATTGGCCTAAATCGTGGTCGGCAGCAACGTTGAGGCACAATGGCACAATATTCATCGCCATACACGGCACGCGCAACGCCACCGAACCCAAACGGCTCATCAAGGGCATGCCCAAAACCACACTCTCGCTGTTATTCCAGCGGGCGAGATAGGCTGCCACCACCGCCATCAAGGCATCAGGCCACGTGCTGCGGCTTGGCTTGGCAATTGCGGTTAATTGTTCGATCAAATCGCTGGCTAAGGCTGTGCTTAAACGAATGCTGCGCGGTTGCGATAAACCAGTTTGCTGGGTCAAGCTAATGATCTGCGGATTTGAGGCAAAGCGATTGACCCAAAATTCGCGATCAAGCGTGGCCTGAATCGAGGCTTGATAGGCTTGATCTTCAGCAATGACTGGCGCTAATGCACCAAAACTTGGGCTTAGCGCAGCCTTGGTTTGCAGCGCCGAGTAAATTTCGGCAACCCGCTTGGTGAGCAAGGCAAAACTATAGCCATCTAAGGCGATGTGATGCGCCCGCAAATACCACCAGACCTGATCATCGGCAATGTGGAAGATTGCGGTTTTGAACAATGGGCCGGTCACCATATCAACCACATTGCTCAAATCGGTCTGCATCCACGCCAAAGCTTGCGCTTCTGCATCTGGCTGAGCGCGCCAATCGTGCAACGCCAAATCAATTGGCTGTGGCTCAATCATGGCATATGGTTGCGCATCTTCAACGCCAAAACGCAAATGCAGGGTTTCGGCTTCGGCAAAGGCCTGCTGAATCGCCACAGTTAAATTGGCTAGCTCAACTGCGCCGCGCAAGCTCACATATTCGGCTGTGTTATACAGCGGACTACTTGGATCAAGCTGTTGACCCAGCCAAATGCCTTGTTGCGCCGCCGATAGCGCCAGCTTAGCCATGAGTTTGCTCCAGGTTTTGAGCGGCGAAACGGCGTTGCCACCATTCGGCTAAGGTTGGGGTTTCGGCCAATTCGGCAAAGCCAACTTCGTAGCCAGCAGCGCGCCAGCGCTCAGCCAAAGTCATCAAGCGCACTGAATCCAAGCCCCAATCGAGCAAGTTATCATCAGCGCCGATGCTCTCAACATCATCAAGTAAATCGTGCAACTCGCTGCGCAACTGGTTGTAGCCCAATTCGCGTACCAATTGCTCGGTCGTCGTGACCACAGCGCAACGCCCAGCAGCATAGTGCAAGGCCATGCGATGCTCATCGAGGCTAAAATCGGCAACTGCATCGGCCACAAAAAATGGCTGAATATCTTGCATAAAGGCATCGCAGGCGGTCAGCAAACAGCCAAGGTGAGCATAAACCCCACACACAATCAGTTGATCGCGGCCAGCTTCACGCAACAATTCGCGTAATGGTGTGCGTTGAAATGCGCTATACCGCCATTTGGTAATCACCTGATCGCCAGCACGCGGCGCGAGTTGAGTGACAATCTCTGGTGGCGTGCCAGTGCTCAAGCCTTTGCCCCAGAACGTGCTCAACAAGCCGCGATCTTCGGGCGTTTGGTCGCCTGGTTGGGCTGAATAAAACACCGGAATGCCCAAGGCATGAGCTTGATCGCGCAAGGTTGCAATCGAACGCAAAACGCTGCTAATTGGCTCTGCGCCAGCAGGAAACGCATCGATAAAATAATTCTGCAAATCGTGAATCAACAAGGCGACGCGCTGCGGCTCGGCGGCCCAAGTGGCGCGGTTAGTTGGTAATTCAGTTGGAATTGCATAGGCTGCAATTGATGGTAACGCCATGGCTCTGTATCCTTCTAGGCTGGCACACGACCAGCACTTAATTGCTCACGTAACAGCCGTTTGTTGATCTTGCCAACGCCAGTTTTGGGCAAACTCGCCACGATTTCGACCCGATCTGGCAATTTGTAGTCGGCAAGTCCCCGGCTGCGCAAAAATTGCACCACCTCGCGGCGGTTGATAGTCGTGCCGTTGCTGACGATCACAGCACACGTGCGTTCGCCCAAGAAACGGTCGGGCAAGCCCACCAGTGCTACATCGTGAATCGCTGGATGATTGAGCAAATGTTGCTCGATCTCTTCGGCAGCAACTTTTTCGCCGCCACGATTGATTTGATCTTTGGCGCGGCCTTCGACCGAGACATAGCCAGCAGCATTCAAGCGAGCCAAATCGCCAGTGCGATAAAAGCCATCGCTGGTGAAGGCGCGTTGATTATGCTCAGCTGCTTGGTAGTAGCCGCGAATCGTGTAGGGGCCACGGGTAATCAGGTGGCCAAGCTCACCAATTGGCAGATCGTTATCTTCATCATCGACGATCCGCACTTCGTCCAAGGGCGAAATTGGGCGGCCTTGAGTGAGGCAAATCAGCTCATTAGGATCATCAAGCCGCGTGTAATTGACCAAGCCCTCAGCCATGCCATAGACTTGCTGCAATTGGCAACCAAGCTCGGGCCGCACGCGGCGGGCTGTATCGGCTCCAAATGGCGCACCACCAACCAAAATTTGCTTGAGGCTGGTCAATTCTGCTTGGCGTTTGGCCCCTGCATCGAGCCACAGCAAAGCCAGCGGCGGCACCATGCCGGTGATCGTTACGCCTTCGCGGGCAATCAGCGGAAAGGCCACATCGGGGCTTGGTTGCGGCGCAAGCACCACCGTGCCGCCCGCGGCCAAGGTTCCCAACGTGCCAGGCGAACTCATTGGAAAGTTGTGAGCCATCGGTAGCACGCACAAATAGACGCTGCTGGCATCCAGCTCGCAGATTTCAGCGCTGGCCCGCACCGAATACAAATAATCGTCGTGGGTGCGAGCAATCAATTTGGGCACGCCGGTGCTGCCGCCAGAAAGCTGAAACAAGGCCACCTCGGCGGGATCAAGCACGGGAAATTGGCGTGGCTCGGCATTAACATCCGCCAAAGCAGTAAACGGCCCAGCCTCGCCAACTACCAACACATGTTCCAGCCTTGGCGCAACCGCTTTGACCTCAGCAGCCAAATTGCGATAATCGAAACTACCAACTTTATCGGCAATCACATAGGCCACCGCCTCGCTGTGCTGGCAAAAATAGCCAATTTCGGCCAAGCGATGGGCTGGCAGCGCCATCAACGGAATTGCGCCAACTCGAAAGAGCGCAAAACAAACCACAAACCACTCAGCACAATTGGGCAATTGCACAACCACCCGTTGTTTGGGTTGGATGCCAAGCTGTTGCAAGCCCGCCGCCAAGCGATCAACCCGTTGATCAAGCTCGCGATAGCTCCAACGACGTTCGCCACACACCACCGCAGTTGCCTCGCCAGAGCGTTGCGCCCACTCGCGGAGGGCCTCGCCAAACGTCTGACCAACCCAGTAGCCAGCCTTGCGATAGCGCTCAGCAAATTCGGCAGGCCATGCGGTCGTGCCAGCGAGGCCAAGCGTTTGCTCAGCCATTAGGCCACCTCGCCTTCGCTATCGAGGCCCATCGCCAACAACATCGTGCGGAATTTCGCGCCAGTTTCGGCCAACTCGGCTTCAGGTGTTGAGCCAAGCACCACCCCAGCGCCAGCAAATAAACGCAACGATTGATCCACAACTTCGGCGCAGCGAATCGTCACAATCCATTCGCCATCACCTTGGGCGTTGCACCAACCAACCATCCCCGTGAAAAAGCCACGATCAAACGGCTCGATTTCGCGGATAGCGGCGCGGGCGGCCTCGGTAGGCGTGCCACACACCGCTGGAGTTGGGTGCAACGCCAATGCCAGACCTAAAGACGAAGGTGCATCAGCGTTTAATTCGCCAACCAAGGTCGTCGAAAGATGCCACATCGTCGCCGTAGAAATAACGGTTGGAGCTGGAACTTCGAGGCTCGTGCAGAAAGGCGCTAACGCCGCTGCCACAGCATCAACCACAACCTTGTGTTCGTGTAAATCTTTGGACGATACCAACAAGCCTGCCGCTCGGCGCGCATCTTCCTCAGGGTCGTTGCTGCGTGGAATCGAGCCAGCCAACGGATTAGCGATCACGTGATTGCCATTGCGCGCCAGCAACAACTCAGGGCTTGCCCCCACCAAAGCGCGGCGGGTTGGCAATGGCACGGCAAAGGTATAGCCAGTTTTGTTGTTGCGGGCTAGGCTTGCCAAAATCAAGTTGACATCAAGCGGCGCATCGGCGGTCAATTGCAACGAGCGCGAGAGCACAACTTTTTGCAAATCGCCAGCCTGCATTTTAGCCAAAGCTTGGGCTACGCCATGTTTGTAGTGCTCAGGGGCAGGCATTGGCTCGATGGTGCAATGCGGCAAGCGTTGGTTATGCCAATAGGGCTGAGTTTCGGCGTGCAACGGGCCAGCCCAAGCCACCCGCGATGGCAGCGCCAAATAGGCCGCAGCATCGGGAGCAAAAGGCAACGCGCCAACCACAACCGGATTAACTTCGCCGCTACGTTCAGCTCGTTGCAAGGCCTCGTGCACCCGTTGCTCAATCTCAGTCAGCGAGGTTTGGCTAATCAAATCGACATAGCTTAATTGCGCCAACAAGGTATGGTTGGGCGAGGCAAAGAAAAAGGCCGATTCTGCTTGATAGTTGTCTAGCAATTGCCACGCCGATTCGCGTAGCCGTTCTTGTTCAAAACTGCTCATGATCGTCATCCTTAATTGCTTGCTACTCGATGGCGGCTTAGTTCAGACCTACTTCGCGCGCCACTGGTTGGGCAGCTTGCTGATTGATTTTTTGCATCAAATCAGCAAAGTGTTCGTGGTTCAACGATTGCGGGCCATCAGAGCTAGCGTGATCAGGATCATGGTGGACTTCGATCATCAAGCCATCGCCACCAACCGCCAAGCCAGCCAAGGCCAAGGGTGCAACCAAATACCATTTGCCAGTGCCATGGCTTGGGTCAACGATCACCGGCAGGTGGCTGCGATGTTTGGCCATCGCCACGGCATTCAAATCAAGCGTGTTGCGGGTAGCATTTTCAAACGTCCGAATGCCACGCTCGCACAAAATCACGTTGGGATTGCCCGTTGCGAGCACATATTCAGCAGCCAGCAACCATTCTTCAATCGTGCCAGCAGGGCCACGTTTGACCATAACTGGGCGGCCAGTGCGGCCAGCAGCTTCAAGCAAAGCAAAATTTTGCATATTGCGAGCGCCAATTTGAATCACATCGGTGTATTCAGCCACCAATTCGACATCGGCGGTATTGAGGGCTTCGGTGATAATCGGCAAGCCAGTTTCGGCGCGGGCTTTGGCCAAAATCTTCAAGCCTGCTTCGCCCAAGCCACGGAAGGCATACGGTGAGGTGCGGGGCTTGAAAGCACCGCCACGCAGCATATGCGCGCCAGCTTCGGCCACAGCATAGGCCGTGTTCAACAATTGGCTTTCCGATTCGACCGAGCATGGGCCAGCCATTACAACTGGTTGACCGCCGCCAATCTTGACCGAGCCAAGATCGACAATTGTGGTTTGAGTGGCATCGCTGCGAGCAGCAAGGCGATACGGCGCGGGCTTGGTCGATGCGTTTGCATTGCTCATGAGCAAAAGATCCTTGTATTTAAGCATCAAGCGTTGCGCCACCATCAATGCGCAAATCGTGCATGGTGATGTGGCGAGCACGCTCGGAGAGTAAAAAAACAACAGCGTTGGCAATATCGGCAGGCTCGGCAATCCGCCCAAGCGGAATCCCCAAGCGAAATGTTTCCAATGAGCCAGCAATCACTCGTTGCGGGCCGGTTTCGTCGTGCCACAACATGCGTTGCATGGCGGTGTCGGTCGAGCCAGGTGAAACGACATTACAGCGAATCTTATGTTGCGCTAATTCAAGGCCCAAGCACATGGTAAAGGCGGTTGCGGCAGCTTTCGAGGCAGCGTAGGCTGCCATCTGCATGCGTGGCACGCCAGCGGCGTTCGAGCCAACCGTCACGATGCTGCCAGCCTGGCGCGGAACCATACGCCGAGCAACCGCCCGCGTCAGGTTGAACACTCCAGTTGCATTGACATCAAGGCTGGTTGCCCAATCGTCGTCGCTTAATTCAACTACGGGAGCCATGCGCAAAATGCCAGCAACATTTACCAGCAGGCCAATCGGCCCCGTCTGATTTTCGATAGCATCGACCATTGCTTCAACTGCTTGGGCATTGCGCACATCAATCACGCGCGGCGTGAGTTGGCCTGCGCCAAGCTCCAAGCGATCTTGCAATGTTTGTAAGCCAGCCGCTTGCACATCTAAAGCAACCACATGCACGCCATGGCGACATAATTCCTCGGCAACTGCGGCTCCAATGCCTTGCGCAGCGCCAGTTACCAGTGCCACTTGGTTTTTCAGTTCGGGGTATTCTGAAAAATGCACACACGCTCCCTAACCGATCAGGCTTTGCCTGCAGTTTGAATGGCAACAACTGACGATGACAGTCGCTATTTTTAACCCATCTGTTGGGCAAAAATTAGGCTCGATCTATCACCATTAATTGAATTATGTCATTAACACAATTTAGTCGGATATAACTGTTTTTATTCAAGGCGCAGTATACGCAACAGGCTGCTATTTGTCAAACGCAGATTAATAGCGGACAGGGATCAGGATTCAAGGATCAGTTGGTGGGGCTAGGAATCGGGTTTTAAGCAGAACAAAGAGCATACCGTGAGGGATCAGGATTCAAGAGCTAGGGATCAGGTTTTGGAAATAGGAGCCTTCGTGCTCTTCGTAGATCGTTTTATAGCATTCCTGGTCAAAAAAATGAGGCCGATCGCATCTAAATCACTATACTATAATCGCTATGAGACAAATGCCATTTTTTAGAAACATTTAATCCAGCGAGGGTGTATGGGCAAAGTCGCTTGGATCACGTCAATTGATCAAGTACGGAGCAAGATAGCTGCAATTAAATGGCAGCAATATCGCCTATCAGGCAGCATTTTTATTGCAGTCTTTATGCTTCGCTGCTACAAGTTGGCAGCGCAAAGCCTCTGGTTTGATGAACTGAGCACATGGTGGGCTGTTTCACAGATGAGTTGGCTTGCTGGGTTTAAGCAACTTTGGGTTCCTCAAGCAGGCTATCCTTTATATCAACTCTTGCTTAAAATATGGATCTCACTGCTTGGCGACAATGAATGGGCATTACGCAGTTTTTCTGCCCTATCAGGCACGGTTGCTGTCATGATTATCACTCAAATCGGGCACCGATTAAGCTTATCACGTTCATTCGTTTTCGGTTTAGTTGTGGTTGCACCATTGCCTTTATGGTATGCCCAAGAAAGCACAGCGTATAGTTTATTCTTTTGTAGCGCAGCCCTACTTGTGTTAAGCCTTATGCGGCTACTTGAAACACCAACAGCGCTTAAACTTGCGCAATCGCTTGGCGCTGGCTTGATCTGCCTGAGTAGTCATCGGCTTGGTAGCCTGCTAGGTATTGGTTGTCTTGTAGCAGGGTTGCTACGCTGGAGTCAACTCAATCGATTGCAAGCATTCAATAGACCAACAAGCAGCTATTGGCTAAACGGCGCGATCGTTGGGCTTAGTTTTTGCACCATCGGATTAATCGGCTATGGAGTCAAAATCTTTAGATTTGATAATCCCTTGGTTAGCCAATCGCATCGCCAAGCCACCCTTATTGATGCCCTTGAAATGACCATCTGGAGCTTTTCTACTAATCAAAATCCAGGGGCGTTTTCATGGGTTTGGCTGTTGCCAAGCCTTGGGCTTTTGAGTTGGGGTTTTATCAAACTACTACTGGATTGTCGAAACCATTGGCAAGCACAAACCTTGCTCTGTTTGATAATCGTGCCACTTGGCTTATTTGCAATCCTATTAGGTTGGACAAAACTCTATGAACCACGCTATATGCTTGGCCTCTACCCACTATGGATTCTCATCCTCGCGTATCCCTCGGTTAATCATTCAAAAAAGCAAAATAACGCTTCAGCAGTGGCTTTGAGCCTGCTTCAACGGGTGCAAGCACGCCAAATGCGCCTGCTGTACTCTAGCCTTGCGCTTGGTGTAATCGGGGTTAATATAGTGATGTTAATTGCACCAAAAACCGGATTATGGAGTAATAATCCAGTCCGCGAACAATATCGCGAAGCGATTGACTATCTAGCCCATCAAATCCATCAAGATGATATTTTTATGGTACATCCAGGGTATTTAGGCTTGGCTTGGTTTTATTATGCCCCAAGGCTTAGCCCTGATCCGCTACCGCATCCATTAACATTTACTGAATTTGACCACCATACAACAACTGCTGCCAACATTGATGGTTATTTGCAAACATTTGGTCAGCAACGGTCTTTTTTGTTGATTGGGCCATTCCACGCCCGCACCATCGATCCATCTACAAACGATCAAGCATATGGAACAGTTGGCAGCTTTTATCAATCAGTCAATTATTCATGGCAACCCTGTGGCCAACGCGATTTCTTAGGGGTTGCGATTCTTTGTAGCATCCAACCAGCCAGCAATCCAACCAATAGCAGTCTAGCAAGCCATTCTCCCGTAACCTTCGGCCACCAGATCGTGTTACACAACTACCAGATAAAACCATTTGCAGGCACATTCAAGGCTGGCGGAAGCGTCCCAATCACACTCTTTTGGCAGTATAGCCAAGCGTTCTCCGAGCCTCACCAGTTAACGTTAGCACTGCGCCGAGTTGGATCTAACGATTTACAGGCATTTGAATGGGGCCTATTGGCTCCAGCCGAATCACACAATCAACGATTGCTTGATCGACGGACAATCACTTTGTCTGATTATCGAAATGGGCAGCCATTAACCGCAGGTCGCTATGAAATTGTATTAATGATTCAACAAGCAACTATTGCACCTAATCCGATCTGGCTTACAGCCCAAAATGCCAATGGAATCCCAACGAACCAAGTCATTCTCGCGACGATCGATGTGAGTAATCCGTGATCAGAAAGAAGCTAAGGATGAAAAAAGTTTTTGCTAGTCTTGGGATTATGCTGCTCCTCCTTGGTATGCAAGCACGATTTTCAAGCATACAAACAGCGCCAGATCTACCAATGCAGGCATTCAAACAACCAAACTTCTGTCAGCCAGCAACGCCATCAACATGTGGTCAATTACGGATCGATGGTTCAGGATTCTATGATCAGTATGGCCCGTGGGTCATGCATGGGGTGCAGTTTTTCCTGCCGCAATATGGGATTAATGGACGAACATTTTGGGATGCTGAATACAACCAAGCAACCCAAAATAGTTCGCTTGATTATTGGCTTGGAAGAAGCCAACAAGCGCTGTATGCCAATTTGCTGCGAATTTTTGTTGATTTACCAGTCGCTACGAGCCAGCAGGTGGTTACCCCAACGAGCTATGCGACACTCTACGATTTTGCCAGTCGGGCGAATGCTCGTGGCATGCGGTTGGGCATATCAATCCACAATAGCGATGAATGGATATTAACCAGCATCCAACAACAGTGGATTGAAGGCATGCTTTCCTATTTTTTAGAACGCGATAGCCTAGCTATGGTGGCGTATATTAACCTTGATAATGAAATCAATAATTATTGCGATCCACAGCATCGACGTGATTGCCTCGCAAATCCAAATCAGGCATATCTTAATCAAGCCATCGATTGGATTCGCCAAACCAGAGCGCTAATCAAAGCGCGTACACCGCAAATGCTTATCACTGTTGGAATGTCGACCGAACTAACAGCAATAGCACCCAAAGGTGGGGTTGCTAATTATTTTCTGCGCGATCAGCATAGTGTTAGTTTGGCAAGTTTGATCGATTTTTTAGCACCGCACAATTATGGTGGCCGCGGTATTGAATTACTCTCCAGCATTCGTGAGTACGGCTATCGTGGCCCGGTTGTGCTCGAAGAATATGGCTTTCCAACCGATCCCTTTCCTGGCAGTGTCCATTGGACAGAAGGGCCTGCCATTTGTCGAATTAATCCACTGCTTGCAGCCTGCTTTGAAACCGCCCCCTTCTATGTCGAAACCAATCTCAATGCCTTGCGCCAAGCTGATTATGCAGGAGGAGTTGCTTGGATGCTTGCTGATATTCAAGAAAAGGAACTTCCAACTGCGTGTGATGGGCATTCAATTCCATCAGATTTATGGACTGGATTGTTTGCGGTTGGCGGCCAGTATTGCAATGGCGGAACGCTGACACACGAATTTGGTCGGCCTAAAGCAACCGCAACGCGCGTCTGCTTTTATCACATAAATAATCTTGAACTTTGTTTGCAGCATGGAGCGTTTACAATCCAACCTTAAAAGCCGCCCAATAGGGCAGAAGTGTACTAATCAAGGCCATACTTGCAAACAACCCTATAAAAACACTCAGCCCAACCAAGCCTTGGCGGCGGAGATGTGGTGGGAGCAAGCTACCCAATCCCACCACCAATATGATCACTGATGGAACAACCGCAACAAACGTATAACGCCCAAAACTCCAGATAAACGCCCCTTGAATCGGTTGTAAATGCACTCGCAGAAAGGCCATACTCCAGCCCAACCCTACAGCCCAGCAACCCATCCACCAAGCCAAACGCTGGATCTGATCGCGATCGCTTGGAATTCGCCTAGCGAATTGATAGCTTTGGCGGATAGCGCCGGCTAAACCAAACCCAACCAATAAGCCAATTGCCGTAAACCAGCCTGCTGAAACACTGATTTCCCCCCAGCCAAAGATGCCCCAAAAGCCTTGAAATAGGGCTAGCCCTTGGCGTGGATAGACAGCCCTAATCCATTGTGGGTTAACCGCTTTTTCCATCATGCGATCAATATTTTGAGCATTAACATGGCGCGCCGTTATCCCACTAATCGCGCTTGGCACACGCGGAATTAGCAACTCTGCATCGCTATTGCGTAAAAAGTTTTGCGGCACGCCTTGGTCAAGCAGGGCTTTTTCAAGCTCGCCATCAGGAATGCTATCGTCGCCCGGAGCATAGCCTACAATCAGCGCCAGCGAATCATAAAAGACGGTAGCTTGACTCAATGGCCCACTTAAGCGCACAGCAAGATAGGTGGTATTGGTTGGGATGCGTGTCGTAATTGAGACATATTTCCACGTTGTTCCAAAATAGATGCTATCTTGCACGACCGTTTGGTTATATTGGAGGGCTGGTGTAAAGCCGAGGATTTCCTCGCGATCAGTGCGCATCCAGCCACTCAACGTCAGCACTTGACCAGCAAGCTCTTTTCGTAAGAACGGCGCAATCTCTTGTTCGAGCATTGGGCCAGGCCCATCAACAGGCCGAGCAAGCTGAAAAGCAGCAGCCCCGCGCCGAACAATAGTTGTCGATTGCAGCTCAAAGCCTGGTTCTGAATTCGCTGCAACGCTTGTCCAAGCAGCTAATTTACTAGGCAGAACCCGACTTGCCCCATAGCAACTAAGCCCCAAACCAACCGCCAACGCAGCCCCGATCCGCCAACGAGAGGGCGGCGGCAAACTCATCAGCCAGCCTAACGGCACAATCAGGGCAAATGGAACAAGCATTCGTTTAACATTCCATGCTAACAGCATCAAACCAAGCCCAACCAACAGCCAGCGCCAACTTGGCCGTTGGGCAAAACGTAGGCTCGCCGCAAATAGCCAAACTGCCACCAGATTGGCCAAAACATCGCTATTAACGCTACTCATCGTATCAGCAAGGGCTGGGTTAAAGGCCAAACTAGCAAGGATTGCCCACCGAACTTCACTAGCAAGTTGCAGCATGGAAACAAGCCGAATACCGCTATAAAAAAAGAGGGTTGCCAACAGCACACTAAGCATGCGAACAGCGCGTAATTGATCAACCACCGGTTTTGATTGGAAGGGCTGCGTGAGAGTTGCTGCAAGCCAATAATAGAACGCAGGATGGGTTCGTTCATTAAAGCCAAGCGATAATTCAGGATCATCAAGCTCAAACGGTTCAAGCTCAGTCCGCGGCGAGGCAAAAAAGCCCTCTTCAAGCATTGAAGCAGCAATTGCCTGCCGCAGGCCACGATCGTGTACATCTAGACTCGGGATTTGGCCAAGCTCGCGAATAAGTGCTATATACTCAAAATGGGTTGGCTCGTCATAGTGTTGCCAGGGTGGAGCAAGAATCGCATAGAGTAATACATGCCCCACCCAAAGCAGCAACATGAGCGCATCGATGTATTTACGCATAGCCAGTTTATTTAAATGAGATTGGTAGATAGGCGTAATAGCGACTCAAAACTGGTTCAATTGGAGTGACGAAAAAAACAATTGCCACCAAGATCGTTACCATCAACAATGAAAACCACCAGCGCCGGACAAATCGATCAATAATTGCAGCCATAGATTCTCCTTGCAATACCACCATTCACGCAATCCAAAGTTAAGCCTAGCGGCGACTGGTTGTAAATGTCCAACGGCTATCGAACGGGATATTCTCATAGCTTCCAGTAACCTGCACCGTAATTCGGCTGTTTGCTGGCAACGGATTGGTCGGCAACAAAAGTACCCCTTTATGCCCAGCAGGCAGATCCGTGCTTGCAGAATGGGCAATTTGAACTCCATTGCTCGTTTCAATTTTCGTGCTGCTGATAATTGGATTGTCCCCAAAGTAGCGCCAACTTAGGGTAATTGGATACTTGCTTGGCGGAATAAAGCGCTCAGTATCAGCAGGATAGCGAATTGGCCAACCAGCGTACGTTTCATCTGCATCCATTGCGGTGCGTGAAAGCACATCAAGGCCTGCTGCCGAGGTTCCATTTTCAGCCCGATAGAAACCAAAGCCAAAAACCGGTGTTGTTGGGTAGAGCAACCACAGTCGATGCCCAGGTGAGGACATCCAACCCTCAACCGAATCAACTTCCGTCCAGCCTGCGCCACTGCCAAGCCAAGCGTTGCCATTGCTGCCACAAATTTGGCCAGCAGGCGAGGCCCATGGCAAACTTGGGTCTTGATCATGGGTCAGGTGACGATTTTCGGCCATATAGCGGGCATGCTGAAAACAATTGTCATTGAGCACCGTATCTTCGGCAACTGGCGCTAAACCTGCATTGGCCCGATAGAAATTGACAGCCTCAAGCCAGCCTTGGGGTTGAGGCGGCGGTGGCCCCAAAATTTCACTGCCGAGCAAGCCAAGCAAAACCTTAAATTGATCAGCATTATTGGGATGCCACTCAAAACGAGCACGCTCAAACCACTGGGTCACTACCGTATCGCCACTGGCATTGGTTTCCATTTTTGGTTCAGTCAGTGGCAAGCCAAACAGTTGCAACGAGCGCTCATAGGCATTTAAGCCAGCAATGGTGAGACCATGGTTCTCCCAGTAGCTGCGAAAGCCCAGGCCTGCTTGTTGGTCGCAAAGATTATGCCCAGTTTGTTCAAACCATAAGCATCCATCACGTGGGCCTGCTTCACGGCCTTCGGCAAATGGGTCACGGCCAAGTTGCTGCAAGCGATCTTTGCCAAGCAGCCCCAGCAAAATCACATACGGCGTTCCTGCGTTCTCAGGATGCCATTCCAACCGATTGCGCTCAAACCATTGGGTAAGATACTGTTGGCCAGTATCAGCATTGGTTTCGTTATCAGCCCATGTAATTGGGTATCCAAACACCGCAAGTCCACCGTTGGTTTCCCAATAGGCGTTAAAACTTGCATCAATACAATAGGCCGATTGTTCTGAGGGGAAGCATTGTTCCCGGGCAGCAACTGCCTGAATTGGCCACAAGCTTAAACTAAACAAGCAGATTAATCCCCAGCGTAGCTTCTGCATTATCTACTCCTTCTGATCAATCCATAACGATTTATGGATCAACGATTACCGCTGTGCCAGTGCGATCAGTCCAGTTATAGAGCCATTCAGCTTCGGCTAAAGCAAGGTTGATACAGCCATGCGAGCGACGAGTGCCAAAATCTGCATGCCAATAGGTGCCATGAATCGCCCAATCGCGGTAGAAAAATTGGACAAATGGCACAGCGCTCGTATTCCACGATTCACCACGCTCGCTGCTTTGCATATCTTTTTCCCACCATTTTTGATACACCAGAAAGCTGCCACTGACGGTCTCAAAGCCTGGTTTGCCAATCGCAATTGGGGCAGTCAAGACCTTCAAATCGGCTTCGTAGGCTTCAAGCGTATAGTTCGTCAACGAGACCTTGATCGTTTGGGGCCAAAGCTGAGGCGACCACGTAGGCACCGCTTGACGCTGTGGCACTGCGTCGAGCATCAGGCCATTGAGCTGAGCCACTTGGCGGCCAACCGCACTCGGAATAATTTCATATAACGGATCAAGATCGATCGCCTTAAGTTGCGCATAGGCTAGCCACAATGGTTTTAAGGCTTCTGGATGATATTCTAAGCGGCCTCGTTCAAACCATTGAACAAGCATTCCAGCTTCATTGGTTGGCTCTGCAATCGGATAGCCAAGGAATTGAAGCCCTGCAGAACGCTGCCAAAATTCGCGAAATTCACCCTGTAGCGTATGGCCAGTTTCAGGAATAGCGATCACACTTGGATCAGCGCTGACCGCAACCGGCGGCGTAGCCATGCCTAGCTCGCGACCTAAAAGCCCAAGCAATACCTGATTGTGCTCAGCATGAAATTCAAGCCGAGCGCGTTCAAAATATTGCACAGGGCGATTATGCTCAATAATTTGTTCCGTAATTGGATAGCCAAGCCGTGTTACTTGACCATGCGCACGCCAGTAGCTCAAGAATCCAAACTGATCATCAACATGATGGCCAGTTTGCGCAAAATAAACAGCTTGAACTGATGGTTCCACCGCATAAGCCGAGCGATTAATCAAGAGCAGTGCGATCAGGAGCAGCAAACGAGGAATCAACAAGCGCATTGGAACCTCCTATGGGCGTAGCATTCGTTGAAGTTCGTGATCATAAATCTGGCCCAATGGAATGAGGAAGGTGCCTTGCTGGGCATTCCAAGCGATCATAGCACGTTCTGTCAACACAATAATATAGCCATCAATCCCATTTTGATCAACACGTTGATTGGGAATGTTGCGCAGCACATACTGTTGCATCGTTGCTTGCGACAGCCAGATTTCTTGGGTCAAAACGTTGCCAAATACCGCAAGAAAATGTTGCTCAGAGCCAAAACTTGCAATAACCCACTCGCGAATACCATTAACCAAAACAGTCTTTTCCCATGGGCGAATGGTTCCGGTGGGCAAGATTCCTGCTGCTTCCAAATCGTAGCCCATCCGCGTGCCCAATAAAGCGAGGGTAATTGGCCCAGCCTCAACCCGTTCATAATGAACATAGGTTCCTGGTAAAACAACTTTGGTTAGCTGTTGATCGTGCCAGCGAAAGGGTTGGCCAAGCACTTCGCCCCATTGCAGATAGTCGCGGCCAAAGGCCTTGCGCGCAGCGTTCAAATACGGCCCGCCAAGCCGATTCGCCACATAGGGCGCGGTTCGGGTAGCAAATTGATACCGCTGATGATCAACGATGCTGCCCGCTTCAGCACTGACCACAATCACGCTATTAAACCCCCGCAACCAGTCTGCAAAGGTATCCAGCGTAAGCGCAAATGGATAACCAACTAAACCATCAAGAATAATGACTTGCTGCGGCGTATTTGGGTCGACAAAGACTGCGACCTCGTGATAGGGATAGAGCATCGTAACGGTTTCATTGGTTTCGGGAACAACAATGTTCCGTGCATTGCGCCTATACTCACGGGGGGTAATCCAAGCATGGGCGAATGAAGCATGTGGATTTTTCAGCAGCTGATCAACGATACTTTGGGCGAAACTATAATCACGCTGATCTGGTTCGGCCATGAGCAGCAGTGCGTTATAGCCAAGCGCTTGATAGACTCCAATAAAGGCAGCGGCGGCAGCACCAAGATTATCGATCGAGAAGCGCTGATCTGAGCCATTTGGGCCTTTTAAGGTATAAAAACCTTCATAATAATCGCGTGGGCTTTGGGAAATCATGGTGCGTGCAGTCGCATAGGCTGCGTCACCAGCTCCCCCAATATTTTGAATGCCATTTCTGAGCGCAATAAAATCACAATTACTATCGTTGCCTTGCAATCGAATATCATATGTTTGCTGCATTGCCGATGGCGCTATACCAGGTGGTTGAAAGGTCGGGCCATAAATCGCTTGGCGTTTCACAAGGCTCAGATCGTTCAATTGAGCGGAATCAGGTTGTGGTGTTGCAGAAATATTCATGGTAATGGCAAGCCAGCAGATCAAGAATGCAGAAAATCGCATGAACATTGCACCCTCCTAGCGTAGTGATTCCAAAGCTCAGATCAGCAATGGAGAGTAATGCAGCACAGCGCTGAATCAAGCAGCAGCTACCTTCAGCACTGTGCTGCGAGCACTATTTACTGGCGAGCAAACACTTGAGTCCAATAGTGAAAATATGGGCCATTAGCACATGTGCCATCATCAAAGCAAATATTGCCTTGATCGTTGGCTTGATAGTAGTAGCCAATCCCGGTTTGGGTAAAGTTGCAGTTTAAAATATTGGCCCGATGACCAGGACTATTCATCCAACTATTAACAGCTGCCTGTGGAGAGTTATTACCAGCAGCAATATTCTCTCCCCATCTCACCCAAGGATAGCCTTGAGCAGTGATCCGTTGAGGAACAGTTGAGCCATTCGAACCAGTATGGCTAAAGAAGTTGTTAATCGCCATATCTTGGCTATGCAGCCAAGCAGCAGTTCGCAAGCGCGAATCAACCGTGAGTGCGCCACAACCAGCTTGAGCACGCTCTTGATTGACCAAGGTTAGTACTTGGGCCTCAAAATCAGCTGGATTTGGGGTTGCCGTCGGTGTACGGGTTGGCGTGCGGGTACTCGTCGCGGTTGCCGTCGGCGTGCTGGTTGGCGTGCGGGTACTCGTCGCGGTTGCCGTTGGCGGTAGGTTGGTCGCAGTTACCGTCGGCGTGCGGGTTGGCGTGCGGGTATTCGTCGCAGTTGCCGTTGGCGTGCTGGTTGGCGTGTTGGTATTCGTTGCAGTTGCCAAGGGTGTGCGAGTTGGCGTTTGGGTGTTGGTCGCGGTTGGCGTAGGGTAGACTGGTGGCTGCGAATAGCCCAAGGTAAGCGGTAGCCAAACTCCTGGTAGGACTGTGGCCGCAGGAATGATAAAGCCACCGTTCAAGGTATAGACCCCACCATTCAGCTGGCCTGCATCTGGTTGGCCGATGCTACCGCTGAGCGCATACGCCCCACCCTGCGCACTACCACCACCAGCATCGATCGAAAACCAACGCAGATCATAATTGGATGGTGCGGCGCGCAAAGAACTATAGCCAAGCAGCATTACGCCAATCAAACAGCATTTAAGCCAATGTTTCCGTAGCATAATCACAATCCTTTACATCACTAACGGCGTTCCAATTTACGCTGGAGTTCTTGCTCCAATTCCTGTGCTGGTGCCGCCGGAATATCGATGGTAGGAATGCTTGGTGGGTTCTTGATCGTGCTGCGATAGCGGGCATCAACTCCTTTGGCTGCTTGTGCAGAGCTTTCAGGAGCCAAATAGGTTCCTTGCTCGGTTAATGGCTTGGTTACTTCTACTTGCAGCGGGTTGGCAACCGCATAAGGATCATGGCGAATGCCAGTAACTTGCCATGAAACTTTACTGCCAGCGATGCCGCCAGCAATCGTAAATTGGTTTTGCTTAATTTCGGCAGCAATATATAAACCTGGGCCGGGGGCATTGAGTGCAGTAAGTTGATAGCGGAAATCGCCATTCAGCGCTTCAAACCAATCAGGCAGGTTAACCACAGCTTTGCCATCGCGGTCAAGCACGGCTACGCCATCATAAATGGTCTTCATTGCATCGCTTTCGACCGAAGCATGTTGCAAATATTGGTTTGCAGGATCAAGTGGGTGATCGATGCGGAAATTTTTAACCGCAGCATTAATTGCCCCAGTCACATTAACTGAGCCATAGAACATGCCAGCATAGCCACTTTGGCTGCTCCCAACAATCCCATTGCCACTAATCGCAATCCCTTCAACCCCGCTGCCAGTGCCTGACCCATTTTGCTGGCCCTTAACAGCGGGATTACTGCTACCAGTAAAGCCCCAAATGCTCGGATAATTACCGCCGCTTACCCCTATAATTCCACTGCCATTTTCGCTTTGGCCCCAAACTCCAGTATTATCGGTGCTAAATCCACGCATACCGCCATTCGGGCCAAAACCTTGCACCCCTACTTCTACCCCACTCACACCATTAACTCCATAATTATTTGAGCTATATCCATAAACGCCATTGCCTGAGGTGCTAAAGCCAAAAATCCCATTACTTGAGCCACTTGAACCAGAAACCCCACTACTTGAGCTACTCGAACCATAAACTCCATTACCGGTGCTACTATTGCCAGAAACCCCAGTCCCTGAGCTTGTGTTGCCAACCACACCATAACCACTGGTACTTAACCCCCAAACGCCATAGGCACCTGTTCCACCATTAGCAATCCCATGAATGCCATTACCACCAGCATGGGTTGATTCACCAACAACCCCATCATAGCCAGAGCTAAGGCCATGCACCCCAATCCCAGTGCCATTGTTGCGGCCATAGACCGCACTAGCAGATGTTGAGCTTGAGCCGGTGGTGCCATAAACCCCGTAGGTTTCATTGCTTTGGCTTGTGCCTTCGCCATAAACCCCACTTGTCGCCCCGTATCCTACTAAGCCATTGCCGGACGTGCCAAGATTACTCGCAGTAAAGATTGAATTAACTGGTTCGGCGCTACGCACAACCGCGCCTGGCTTGAGGCTCAATGCATAGGGCGCTGCTGTAATCTTCTGACGGGGATTAAGCGCGGTATAGCTGCCAGTACCTGCCGGGCAGCGAACAGCAATACCCAGCCAGCGGTCACCACCAGTAAACGCTTCGCCAAAAGGGCCACTTACGCCAGCATCAAGCTCAACACTAAACCGACCCTTTTGCACATTCACATTCAATGCTGTCTGGGTCGAGCCAAGCTGGCTGCCGCCACTGGCAACACTATAGAGACTAAATTGAAAATCACACACATTATTAATCGCAGTGCCACTGCTAACCAACTCGCCTTGATAGGTAAATGTGCCAGCATACAACGTGGATGGCCCCGCTGGATTATTCGCCGATTGAGCGGTTGTCTGTTGGGTCGTGATTCCACCAAGCACAAAAATAACGAAGCCAAGCACGCCATATCCAATCCTTGAACGCATAGCGACCTCCTCATGGTGTAGAATCATTGATGCACGAGAACCTTCCCCACTCAGATCTCACTCTAATTAGGCGCAGCCAGCACCGGAAATAGTGCTATTGCCACTAACCGAGACTGTCGAGTAACTTCCAGCTACGCCTGAATACACCACCGTTGACATTCCACCACCAAGGTTTATATATTTAATAACAGGGCTAGCCGCCAAGCGATTGAATGTCACTTGCACGCTGCCGCTCCCACCAAGACTAACCCAAGCGCCATTGCCACATGAGGCGTAAATATTGGCACTGCCTGCGGCCCAAGTTGTGGTAGGCAGCATAGCTAAAACCAATAAACCTAAGCCAACCAATCGAATCAAACTGCTTTTCATCATTCCTCCTAGAACAATAACCAAAGTTTCATAGCTAATATGATGCGAAAGGCTTAGATTTTTTCAGTCGATACATAGCTTAAATATAGTGCGCCTGTCTGGACCGACTATAACAAAATAGGCCTCGATGGCATAGGCACAATCCATGGGGAGCTTAACACTCTTCATGAGGGGCTTTGGCTGATTAAAAAGACTTGATAGCTTTTTCAAGCAGGTTTATAAAAATTTGGTGAAAGGGGGTCGGGAGTCAGGAGTCGGAGGTCAGGGGTCAGGGGTCAGGGGTCAGGAGTCGGAGGTCAGGGGTCGGGGGTCAGGGGTCAGGCTATTGGCTATGTGTACTGGTTCATAGCATTAACAACCGCCTGCTCCCCTCACCCCAACCCCGCTCCCGTGGCGCGGGCGCGGGGCTTTAATGTCATGGTTTTTGTGCAATGTATCGGTAAAACGGGGACTCCCCTCGCCCGCGTTTAGTGGGAGCGGGACTAGGGATTGGGCTATAGTCTGATGGCTATAGGCTATCGGGGATTTGTTGAAATGGCAATGGTCTGATAGCCCAAAGCCTAGAGCCAAAAGCCACATCCCCTTCGCGCGCTTCGCGTCCTTCGCGGTTTCGTCGCTTCGTGCTCTTCGTGGATCATGGATTGTGATCCACGAAGAACTCTAACCCCCAAGCTCTACCAACGCTCATGCACCAACGGACGAATGAGGCGTTCGTAAATCGCCTGCGCCTCGGCCATCGTCGCTGCATCAAGCGGCGCAAGCGCGGCAGCATCGGCGTTGGCACGCATTTGGGCTGGCGTTTTGGCCCCAGGAATCGCCGTCGTCACTGCATCGAACATTAAAATCCAGCGTAAGGCAAATTGGGCCATGCTGGCATCGATTGGCACTAAAGTGCGTAATTCCTCGACCGCTTGCAAACCAGTCGCATAATCCACGCCCGCAAAGGTTTCGCCTTGGTCGAAGGCTTCGCCATGGCGATTGTAATTGCGATGATCGTTGGCCTCGAAATTGGTAGCTGCCGTAATTTTGCCCGATAATAAGCCGCTGGCCAACGGCACCCGCGCCAAAATGCCAACTCGCTTGGCTTGCGCCGCAGCAAAAAACTGATCAATCGGCTTGTGGCGAAACAGATTGAAAATAATTTGCACGCTTTGCACATTGGGAAATTCAATTGCTGTCAGCGCTTCGTCAACTCGCTCGACGCTTACGCCGTAGTAGCGCACTTTACCAGCTCGCACCAAATCATCAAGCACTTCAAAAACTTCGGGCATGGCATAAACTTCACTTGGCGGGCAGTGGAGTTGCAGCAAATCTAGCGCTTCTGTATTGAGATTGTGCAAACTGCGTTCAACAAAGGCGGTTAAATTTTCGCGATTGTAGCCAGCAGCCGTATGCGGGTTCAAGCGTCGCCCAGCTTTGGTTGCCACAATAATCTCGCCTGGGCGTTCGCGCAGCACTTGGGCAATGAGGCGCTCAGAGTGGCCATCGCCATACACATCGGCGGTATCAATAAAATTCACGCCTGCATCAATGGCCGCATGAATCGTCGCCAGCGAGGTGGCATCGTCGGTTTTGCCCCACGCATCGCCGCCAATCGCCCACGCCCCAAAGCCGATCGATGAAATCTTCCAGCCAGTTCGGCCTAGTTCTCGATAATCCATAGAAACTCCTCGAATTGCTAGGTGTAGCTCGTGATTATTGCTCAATTCGTTGCAGCAGGTGGGTTTGCATTACGCCTTGCTGGTTCAACATGACTAAGCTCAGCTGCTCGGCACTCAAGGCATAGGTCGCGGTTTGTTGCTTGCCATCAGCGCTGGTTAAGCGCAATTCGGTCGCACTCAACACGTCGTAGCGCAGCGGCTCGCTCGCTAAGCCAGTGACCATGCCATCGGACTGAAACTCCACTACTTGGCTGGCCATTTGCCAACGCCCTTGCACCGTCGGCGCATCATTGGCAAATAAATGCCACACGCCCCAAATGAGCAAGCCAAGCACGACCAACGTCAAAACACTATAAATTGTGCGAATCGAACGCACTCGCGGCGCTAAAATTGTCATACTGACCTCGAAGTTAATCCGCTGCCATTTTAGCAGCAAGTTGCGGTTCATGATCCAGCAATTGATCCACGAAGGACACGAAGCCACACGAAGCACGGAAACCGCGAAGGGCGCGAAGAACACGAAGGACGTTTTTTAGCCACAGATTGACACAGATTATTATTTTTCATCGCCCATAGCCCACAGCTCATCGCCCCCGATTACTTATTAATTCACTTTAGCGGCTTGGAACAAATACTTTAGCCTGCACGTTCTTGCTAGAACTAGGCTAGCTTACAAGGAGCAATCGATGAGTAGATTTGGATGGATATTGATTTTAATCCTAACGTCTGGATGCAGCATTAACGCAGCGAGTAATGCTCCAACACCGATTCCAACCCACACCGCAACCGTCTCTTCCGACTGGATTAGTATTAATATGATCGGTTATGAGCTAACGTGCTTGAATGATCCAACAGTATCGATTCAAACCGCTGATGGTTGGAAACAGGTAGAATATTTTATTATGCAACCTCATTATCTTGATGGTCAATTTGAATGGGTTGCCGCAATGTGCGATTATGTTGTATGCAACCGAATATCTGAACAGAGCATTCGTTTACCGCTCTATGAGTACATTGGCCAGCGTTCATACTTGCTTGATCGTGAAGGCGCAATCCATATGATTCCAGCCTACAAGACAGTTCTCCCGCCTCAAACCCTTAGCTTGAGCGGAAGCTATTTTCTTGACCAAGATTGTACCCAACAGCAAACTTATAGCACAACTATCGATCTCTCAAAGTAAATACGATCCTTAATTAATAATCTACGAAGGATACGAAGCCACACGAAGAACGGAAACCGCGAAGGGCGCGAAGAGTGCGAAGGACGTTTTTTCGCCACAGATTGGTACAGATTGGATTGATCCCCTCACCCCCTAGCCCTCTCTCGCGCCCGCGAGGCGAGGGGGAACCGCGCGGTTAGTGCTCCCCCTCTCCCGCGTTCAGTGGGAGCAGGGCTGGGGGTGAGGGAATGAACCTGCTAGCCCAAAGCCTCATCTGCTCTTCACCGCTGCGGTAACATTTCCTGATCCCTATTTGTGCCCTTCGTGCTCTTCGTGGTTAAGACAGCTTTTTGCCTTTTGCCTTTTGCCTTTTGCCTTTTGCCTTTTGCTTTTTGCCTTTTGCTTTTTGCCTTTTGCTTTTTGCCTTTTGCCTTCTGACTTCTGACTTCTGACTTTGCTCTATGCTCTATGTTCTTTTTGCCTTCTCCATGCTTCTCGCGTACAATAGTGCTACTTTTTCCGCTGTGTGTGAGGGTAGAACCAATGCTGTCGATTAAGCCGAATCATAAGGCGGTGCGCGAATATTATGCCAGTTTGCGCAGTTTGGCCGAGGCCCGTGCCCAACACGAGGGCGCAGTTGCTCCGGCCTTTGCGGCTTTGCTCCGCGCTTGCGCTAGCCAGATGGGCTGGACATTGGTCGAACAGTATTCAATCCGCTTGAAAAAAAACTCGATTCGCACCGACGGCGCGTTGCTCGATAGTTTTACCCTGATTCGCGGTGTGTGGGAAGCCAAAGATAGTAGCGACGATTTGGCCACCGAGGTGCGCAAAAAGTTCGCCGCTGGCTATCCCGCCGATAATATTCTGTTTCAGGCTCCGCAACGGATTATCCTCTGGCAAGACCAACGCCAAGTGCTCGATGTGGATATTAGTCAGCCTGAGGCCTTGATCGATGCGCTGCTGCTGTTTTTCAATTATCAACCACCCCAATATCTGCAATGGGATCACGCGGTGGTCGAGTTTCGCGAGCGCGTGCCCGAATTGGCCCAAGGCGTGTTGCGCCTGATCGAACGCGAAATTAACGAGAAGAATCAGCGTTTTATCGCTGCCCTCGATCGCTTTATGGCCTTGGTGCGCGAGGCCATCAATCCCAATATTTCAATCTCGGCGGTCGAGGAGATGTTGATTCAGCACTTGTTGACTGAACGCATTTTTCGCAAGGTGTTTAATAATCCCGATTTTGTCAATCGCAATGTGATTGCCCGCGAAATTGAAACGGTGATTCAGGCATTAACTTCGCGTTCGTTCAATCGTAACGATTTTCTGCGCGAACTCGACCGTTTTTATGGCGCAATCGAAACAACCGCCGCCACGATTGAGAATTTTAGCCATAAGCAAGATTTCTTGAACACGGTTTACGAGAATTTCTTCCAAGGTTTTTCGATTAAGGTTGCCGATACTCACGGCATTGTCTACACGCCGCAGCCGATTGTCGATTTTATGGTGCGCTCGGTCGAGGAATTGTTGCGCCGCGAATTCAATACCTCGCTCGGCAACCCCGGCGTGCATGTGCTCGACCCGTTTGTCGGCACTGGCAACTTTTTGCTGCGCGTGATGCACGAAATTCCGCTGACGAAGTTGCGCCAAAAATATGCCGACGAATTGCACTGCAACGAGGTGATGTTGCTGCCCTACTACATCGCGTCGATGAATATTGAGCATTTGTATTATGAATTGACCAAAAGTTACGCCGAATTCAATGGCATTTGTTTGGTCGATACCTTTGAATTGGCCCAAGTTGGCGCAGGCCAGCAATTGGGCATGTTTGTGGCCGAAAACACCGAGCGCGTGCTGAAACAGCAACAACAAGATATTTTTGTGATTATCGGCAATCCGCCCTACAATGCTCGCCAAGTTAACGAGAATGATAATAATAAAAATCGCAAGTATGAAATTATCGATCAGCGCGTTGCCATGACCTATAGCCGCGATTCACAAGCAACCAACAAAAATGCCTTATCAGATCCCTATGTCAAAGCTTTTCGCTGGGCTGCTGATCGGATAACCCGTAATGGTGATGAGGGTATTGTCGCCTTTGTCACCAATGGCAGTTTTATTGATGATTTATCGTTTGATGGAATGCGCAAACATTTGGCTCAAGATTTTGATGCAATTTATGTGCTAGATCTTGGCGGCAATGTACGCAAAAACCCTAAACTTTCTGGCACAACCCACAATGTTTTTGGAATTCAAGTTGGGGTCAGTATTATCTTTTTGATAAAAAAACGTGGCTCAAGTAAAGCAACCAATGCAACAATCTGGTATGCGCGAACTGGCGAAATGTGGAAAAAACAAGAGAAATTTGATTTGCTCAATCAATCGGAAACTATCTCGAAGATTGAATGGAAAGAAATAAAACCAAATCAAGGACATACATGGCTTACAACAGATCTTCAAGATGATTTTGATACGTTTCTTCCAATGGGAAACAAAGATTCAAAACAAGGAAATAATAATTCTGCAATCTTTACAATGTATAGTAGAGGATTGGAAACAGCTCGTGACAGTTGGACATACAATTTTCATCGATCTGAATTAGAACAAAATATTCGAAAAACTATTGATTCTTACAATAGTGAGCGAATACGCTGGCTAACCAGAAGTAATAGAAATATTGAACTTGATACATTTTTAATAAATGACGAGAAGTTAATTAAGTGGAGTAGTAGCCTTAAAAGCTATTTACAACAAAATAAGCCAATTATTTTTAATCAAAATCATATTAGGAATGCTATTTACCGGCCATTTTCAAAACAATATACTTACTTTGATGACAATCTCAACCATCGTAGAGGTCGTTTTCAGTATATCATTCCTAATGCTAGCACGATAGAAAATCGCGTGATCTGCGTTGTTAATGAAGCGCAAATTCCATTCTCAGCTCAAATGACGAATGTGATTCCTTGTTTGCACTATGGCGGGCGGCAAACCCAATGCTTCCCATATTATGTCTACGACGAAGATGGCAGCAACCAGCGCGAAAACATCAGCGATTGGGCGCTAGCGCACTTCCGCAGCCAGCTTGGCGAGCAAAGCATCAGCAAATGGGACATCTTTTATTATGTTTATGGGCTGCTGCATGCGCCGCAATATCGCGAACGCTACGCCGCCAATTTGCGCCGCGAACTGCCGCGGATCCCAATTGTGGGCTTGGCCGATTTTCAGGCCTTTGCCAAAGCTGGGCGCGAGCTAGCCGAGCTACACATCAACTACGAAAGCCAGCCAGAATACCCATTGCAATGGCTCGAAAACCGCGACGAGCCGCTGAATTGGCGGGTTGAAAGCATGAAACTCAGCAAAGATCGCACGAGTTTGCGCTACAATAATTTTCTGAGCTTGGCTGGCATTCCGGCCCAAGCCTTCGAATACAAGCTGGGCAATCGCTCGGCCCTTGATTGGGTGATTGACCAATATCGAGTTAGCACCGATGCGCGCTCTGGCATTAGCAACGATCCCAATCGCCACGACGATCCCGAGTATATTGTGCGCCTGATTGGCAAAATTATCACCGTCAGCCTAGAAACCGTGAAGATTGTGGCCGAGCTGAGCAGCAAGAGCATAGAGCAAGGAACATAGAGCTTTTTTAACCACGAAGGACACGAAGGGCACGAAGGGCACGAATGTTGATTTTATGGTACGAAAGGATTGCTTGGCAATGTAGGCAATTGCTCACCCCATCTTCCTTATCTACCTTCCTTCGCGTTCTTCGCGTGCTTCGCGGTTTCCGTGCTTCGCGTTCTTGGCAGTTTTGGCCTTCGTGCTCTTCGTGGATCGGTACATTGATCCCACATAAAGGAATAATAATGACCCGTCAAATACCGCGCCAGCTTGAAGCGTATCGCGATTTACTGAATGAAACCGAACTCAACCAACTGCTTGAGAGCATGAATCAGCCCTTGCCGAGTGGTTTGCGCGTCAACCCGCTCAAGGCCGATGCGGCTAGCCCCAAAGCGTGGCAACAAGCCTATGGCTGGCAGCTTGAACAAGTGCCGTTCTGCCCAACTGGCTGGCAGCTTGGCAACGAAGCCAGCAACTTAAGCCGCACGGTCGAGCATCAAATGGGCCATTACTACATTCAAGATGCAGCTTCGATGTTGCCCGTCGAGCTATTTGAATTTAAGCCCGATGCTGAGCCAAGCGTGCTCGACATGACTGCTGCGCCTGGTGGCAAAACCACCCATCTCATCTCGCAGCTTGGTGATCGCGGGCTAGTGGTGGCCAACGATAGCAATTTGCAACGCATTTCCGGCCTCAAGGGCAATCTGCAACGTTGGGGCAGCACCTCGGCGGTCATCACCAACCAACCAGGCGAGCGCATGGGCCGTTGGCTGCCAGAGCAATTTGATTATGTCTTGTTGGATGCGCCATGTAGTGGCGAGGCCCTGCGCACCAGCGAACGCCACACCAGCCGCTTAGTTTCGAGCCACGAACGCAACACCCTGCAACAACGCCAAATTAAATTGCTCGAAAGTGCGCTGCAAGCGGCTCGCCCCAACGGCCAAGTGGTCTACTCAACCTGTAGCCTTGCCCCCGAGGAAGATGAGGCCGTGCTTGATGCGCTGCTCAAGCGCTACCCTGAGCAAATCGAAATTCGGCCAATTCCGCAGCGCGTGCCAATTCACGCCCCGGGCTTATTGGCGGCAGGCGCGCAAGCATACGCTGAAGAGGTTAGCAAAGCCTTGCGCCTCTGGCCGCATCTTTATAATACGGCGGGCTTTTTCGCAGCGCTGATTGTCAAGCGCGATCAGATTGCCACGCCAAGCCTCGAGCGCCCGCAACAGACGCTTGCCAAAGCTGGCTACAAAGCCGTGACCAATGACGAGCAACAGCAGATTATCAGCAGCTTACAGAATTATGGCTTCAATTTGCCCGCGCTCCTAGCCAGCCAAGGCCTCAGTTTATGGCGCAATGGCAAGAGCATTCAGGCGATTCCTGAGCGCTGGCTGAGCAATTTCGAGCATTTCCCGTTTGTCAGTGCAGGCATTCACATTGGCAAACTATCGCGCCATGGCTTTCAGCCAGCCCACGATTTGGCCTCACGCTATGCAGCCCAATTCAGCCAGCAGCGCCTCACAATCAGCGATCAGCAGATCGACGAATGGTTGGCACGCCGCGATTTGCCAATTAAACAGCGGGCATATCCTGATGGCAGCATCGTGGTAGTCGAAGATCAACAGCAACGCTACCTTGGTTTAGGCCAAATCAACGCCAACATCCTAGAAAATTTGCTGCCGCATTGGCAATAAATAGAGGGGTCAGGGGTCAGGGGTCAGCAATCCCGAAACCGCAAAGGACGCGAAGATCACGAAGCGTGGCTAAAAGAAGCAATAATCACAATCCACAACATCCATATTAGGGGTGCAGGGGATGAAAACCCCTGCGTCTCCCGCCTTGAGGCGGGACGGAAGGGTGGTGAACGAGGAGTGAGGGGCCAACAATTCTAAACCGCAAAGGACGCGAAGAGCACGCAGGGGAGAAGGCGCTTGGCTATCAGCCAATCATCGGGGTTGGCAACAGAGGGTAGCACACCACAGGATACTGATCCCCAGCCCCTGACCCCCGACCCCTCGTACAAAAACCCCCGCGCCCACTTAATGCAGGCGCAGGGTTGAAGTTAACAAACAGAACTACTTACTTTTTGCTAACAACTAACTCAGGCCGCCCCATTTCCTTCAAGAGCCGTGGATACATCTCATACATTGGAGTAACTGCTGGCAGCAGCTTGATAATTTTGGGAATCGGGCCTTTGGCCACAATTTGGCGGCGAGTCAGGGCAGCCATCAAATTGATTGTGCCATGCCAAAATTGGTGAGCAATATCGGCCTTCATCGACATCACAACATCGGGCTTCAACCCAGCAACTTCACCCCAAACCACATCGAAAAATGCACCCTCTTGGGTTGGCTGACGATCAGCCAAAATGCTCACAATCCCTGCGGGATCGTCGTAGCGATACTGAATTGAGAGGCCAGATTGCTTGATTTTGGGCGCAATTTCAGGATCGCACTTGGCTTCATCATACAACGCACCAAGATACTTGATCAGTTCTTCTGAATCTTTGAATACCGACATGGGTGATGCTCCTCACGTATACAGGCGGTTCGGAGACGTGACGAGGGGAAAGTGCTTCGTCGCGCTTTTTGGCGATTATAAAGGCCATGCTGCACTTGCGTCAAGCCCAATTCAAGCACACTCTGCATCTATTGGGTTGAGCATTTAACCAAAAGCCGCCGATCAAGCATGATCGACGGCTAGCTTCATTAGATCATAATTTTGCAGCGTATTTAGCTGGTTTCAATGCCATGCGCACGCTCGAAGGCAATCCGTAGGCCACCAATTTGGCTACGATGTTCTGCTTCGTGCTGGCATAAATGGTGCAACACCCATTCTGGGGTCACGATATAACGCTCAAGTTCGCGTGGCCGCAGAAATTCGGCCAAACTCATCTCGTTAAAGGTTTCTAACAACAATTCACGAATTTTTGCGAGGCGGGCGCTATGGTGGGCAATAGTTTCGCCAAAGACTGGGGTCAAGAGGCCTTGCTTCGTCCGATGCGGGTGAGGCAACAGGCTGGAGGCTGGCTCGGGATAGGCATCCAGCCCAAGCACTTCGTCGTACAGCCAATCTGCTTCAATCAAGGCAACATGATAGAGCACGCTGCCAATCGTGCTATCGCAATGGGGTGGCTGCCAATCGATCATGGCTTCGCTCAATTGGGCAATTTCTTCGTTCGTTCGTCGCCGTGCATCTTCCAGCGCCCAAAGCCAGACACCGATTTCTGCAACAGGGTGAGCATGGTCAACAATTTTTTGTTCGCGCAAAGGCGTTCTCCTTAAGTAAGAATCTCCTGAAGTATGCCCAATAATCGCCAACTTTACCTCATTCTTAAGCACGATCAATCGCCGTGCATTGATTATGCATGCCCTCACCCCAACCCCTCTCCCATGCGCGGGTGAGGGGCTTTTCATGGTGTGGTTCTTGGATAATTCTTTGGGAAACAAGGTTGGCTCCCCCTCACCCGCGTTTTCGTGGGCGAGGGGGCTGGGGGGTGAGGGAATGTGCCAAACCACCACCAATTCAAACCTACCCTTGAAAGGCTGGGGAGTGAGGGAACCCTCAACCATTGCGCATCCACAATGAACAACGTAGGCTTGACAGAACCGGAGTGATGCTCCATCATGACTTATCGGTCATAAATTATGACTATCAAGTCAATAAATATGAATCCTAAGTTCAAGGACATGCAAATGGAGCAAAAAACCCCAGCAACGCCGCTGCCAATGCGTTCGCTCCGCGAGCGCCAACGGGAAGAACGAGCAGCCTTAATTCTGGAGGTTGCCCAGCAACTTTTCAGCGAAAAAGGCTATGTCGAGGCCTCGATCGATGAAATTGCCGCCCGCACTGGGATTGCCAAAGGCACAGTGTATTTACACTTTGCTAGCAAAGAAGAGCTGGTGGTGGCGCTTTTTGAACAACAATTCAATCAATTTTTGCGCCAAATTGAACAAGTATTTGCTGAAACGTTGCCAGCACGGGTGCGGCTCGAACATTTGCTGCTCGATGTCTACACCCGCATTCAAGCCCAAGGCAACCAAGTGCTGCTTGATCTCAATCCGCGGCTTGGCTTAACCACCAACGTCATCAATAAACGCCCAGACTTGGCGGCCTATAGTGCCAAAGCTATGGAATTGATCACCGCCTTGATGGCTGAAGGTCAAGCCAACGCTGAATTTGATCCATCAATCCCGACTGCAGTGCTGGTCGCGACGCTGGTCAATATGCTTGCACCCAATAGCTATGAACGCCTGCTTGCCAATGGCCAAATTAGCCCAGCAGAGTTGGCGGGCTATCTGAGTCGCTCGTTTTTCCCTAATCTTGCGAGTGCGCAAGCCTAAATCATTGCAGCAATCGAAGGAGTTTTTCTATGCCAACCGCCGTTCGTTCGGTTCCGCATCGGCGTAGCCGTTTGGCGCTCGATATTGCGCTTGAGGTCAAACGCCAAGGGACACTGCAATTTTTTGAATCAACATGGCGACGCTATGGCGATCTTGCCCATCTGCAACTTGGCTCGCAAGATATGTTTTTAATTGTGCACCCTGATCATGTTAAGCGCGTGCTGGTTGAGCAACGCGACACCTATTCGAAAAAAGCCAGCTATGAAGGTGTGCGCAAACTCTTATTGGGCGATGGCTTGGTGGCAAGCACTGGCAGCTTGTGGCGGCGGCAGCGCAAACTAATGGCTCCGTTTTTCACACCCCGCTCAATCGAAACCTATTTGCCAATTATGGTTGATGATGGGGTTTGGTTTCGCGAGCGCTGGACAGCAGCCGCCAAACAGGGCCAGCCGCTCGATATTTTGACCGAAATGTCGGTGCTGACGGCATCGATTATTCTCAAAAGTATGTTTAGCCTCGAAGCCGATGAAACAATTGCGTGGGTCAAGCATGCCGTCGAAACCATGATTGGTTTTGCTTCAATCCGCCAAATGAACCCGTTGCATGCGCCACTCTGGATGCCAACACCCAAAAATCGCGCCTACTTGGAGGCTCGCAAACGAGTTCACGATTATATTCAGGGCATCATCGTTGAGCGCCAACGCCAAGCACCAGAGCACTGGCCCAACGATTTGCTCACCCGCATGATGCAAGCCCGCGATGAAGAAACCGGCGAGCCAATGTCAACAATCTTGTTGCGCGATGAAGCAATTACGGTCTTTTTCGCAGGCCACGAAACCACTGCCCGCACATTGTCGTTCCTGTGGTATGCCTTGGCCAATAATCCCGCGGTTGCTGAGCGCATGCAGGCCGAAATTGATAGCGTGCTTGGCGATAATCCACCAACGCTGGAGCTGCTCAAGCAATTGCCCTACACCTTGCAAGTTATCAAAGAAACCTTGCGGCTCTATCCTGCTGCGCCGATGTATGCCCGCGATGCAGTTGCAACCGATGAATTTGCTGGCATCAAGGTGCCGATTGGTTCACGAATGACCGTCATGCCCTATCTGACCCATCGCCATCCCGATTTCTGGGATGATCCGCTGCGCTTTGACCCTGATCGTTGGTTGCCAGAGCGCGAAGCTCAGCGCCATCCCTTTGCGTATCATCCATTCGCCGCAGGCCAACGGATTTGCATCGGCAATAATTTCTCGTTATTTGAATCGCATGTGATTGTAGCCATGCTGGCCCGCCATTTTGCCTTGCGCAACGTCCCTGGCCACAGCCCCCAAATTTGGATGGACGGCACGCTCGGCTCACGCAATGGCTTGCCAATGTTCATCACCCAACGCTAGAATGCTGGGGTTTCGGGATGGGAGAGTGATTTGGACTACAAGGGTCGGTTGTTAAGATCCCCTCACCCCAATCCCTCTCCCGTGCGCGGGCGAGGAGCTTTTTGAATGGCGGTTTTATCAATGATGGTCGGTTCTCCAATCGTGCTCCCCCTCGCCCGCGTTCAAATGATGGTCGGTTCTCCAATCGTGCTCCCCTCGCCCGGGTTCAGCGGTTTTATCCATGATGGTCGGTTCTCCAATCGTGCTCCCCCTCGCCCACGTTCAGTGGGAGAGTGATTTGGACTACAAGGGTCGGTTGTTAAGATCCCCTCACCCCAACCCCTCTCCCGTGCGCGGGTTTAAGGGCGGACAGGTTGAGGAATAGCTATCAATAGATGTTAGGCCATTTCCAAGCCCAGTCGTCTGCCCCGCATCACCGTCGTTGCCCAG
>NZ_JAFBCZ010000044.1 GCF_016907925.1 Herpetosiphon giganteus
TATCCGGATCGGTTCGCCAGTCTGGCGGAGGCGCGGGCGTGGGTGACGGCGTTCGTGGACTGGTACAACCACGTCCATCGGCACAGTGGGCTGAGTGTGCTGATCAGGTACATCGTCACCCAGATCATCCACATCATCGGCGACCGATCCGCTATCATAGTGACCGTCCCCATTTTTTGGCTTGCGGAGGTCATCAATGGTCACGGATCGCTGGTTTGCTACCCGCCGAACGTTGTACGAATTGCTCCACACGAACCCCGACTGGTCGAATCGCCAGTTTGCCACCGCGCTCACCGTCTCCCCCGATTGGGTGCGCATCTGGAAACAGCGCATTGGCTCGCCACCCCATCCCGATCCCGATGTCGTCTGCCAGAGCCAATCACGCGCCCGCAAAACCCCACCGCCCGCCTGGAGTGATCGCGTGATTGAGCGGATTCTGACCTTGCGCCAGGAGTTGGCCACGCAGTTCCATCGCACCGTCGGAGCCAAAACCATCATTGCCTATCTCCAACGCGATCCTGATCTGGCCAATGACCGGATTCCCCGTTCACCCACCACGATCAACCGCATCTTGCGCGATCATCAACTGCTGTTTGACCCACCCACTCGCCAGCGCCAGCCCCGCACCCCCTGTCCGCCCATGCAGGAGATTGAGATCGATTTTACCGATGTTACCTCGATTCCGCCCGACCCCGATGGCAAACGCCAACACGCTGCGGAAGCGTTTATGTGGGTCGATGCGGGCACATCGATTCCGGTTGCCGCACGGATTAGCACTGATTTTCATATGGTCTCGGTCATTCGCACCACCGCCAGTATTCTCCAGCAGATCGGGCTGCCTGCGCGGATTCGGATGGATTGCGATGTGCGATTGGTCAGCAATAATCGCTTGGCGGATTTCCCCTCGCCCTTCCAACGCTTGTTGCTCAATCTCGGGATTCAGGTCGAGGTCTGTCCACCGCATCGCCCCGACTTAAAGCCGTTCGTGGAGCGGTTTCACAAGAATTACAAGGGGGAATCGGTCTACCCAAACTGGCCGACCACCGAGGCCGAAGCGCAAGCCCAAGTCGATGCCTACTGCGATTGGTATCGCACGGAACGCCCGCACCAAGGCCGGGCCTGTGGAAATCGCCCGCCTGCCGAAGCGTTTCCAGAATTGCCCGTGTTACCAGCCGTTCCGGCGCAGGTTGATGCGGATGGCTGGCTGCAGCAGATTGACGGCTGGACGTTTGTGCGGCGGGTCAATGCCCAAGGCAAGCTGGTATTGGATGGCGCAACCTATACGGCAGGCATCGCCTATGCAGGGCAGGAGTTGGCGGTGCAGGTGGATGCCGCCGCACGGGAACTCGTCTTCATCCAGCGTGAACGGGTCGTGAAGCGGGTCACGCTGAAGCGGCTCTTGGGTGGGATGATGCCGTTTGAGCAGCTGGTGGAGGCGCTGTGTGGGTTGGCCGAGCGCGAGACCAAACGGCTCAAGCAGCGGCGCACCAAGCGCCGCCGATGATGTGGATGATCTGGGTGACGATGTACCTGATCAGCACACTGAGCCTGCTCACCCCCGCGATGGTCCACGGTGGGACAGCGGACGCGGTGGTGGCCGCACGGCAGGTCGTGCTGACCGCCGCCGCTGATCGTCACCCGGAGCGCTTTGTGCAGGGGCCGCCGACCCCACCACCCGTGCCAACGGCGGCGTGGATCAACCCGCCACTCAGTGTGGCTGCGCAGGCCGACGACCCGGCGCGGCTGAAACGGAATTCCTGATCGTCACCCGTCTCAAAAATATTGACACGTTCCGATGCAGACCCATGGCTGGTGATCACGGATCTGGCTCCTGATGCGGCAACCTGGGCATGGTATGGCATGCGCGGCTGGATTGAACACGGGTTCAAAGACCTTAAACGGGGCGGCTGGCATTGGGAACAGACCAAAATGACCGACCCCGAGCGGATTGCGCGCTGGTGGGTGTTGCTGGCGGTTGCGACCGTGTGGGTCGTGAGTGTGGGCGGGGAGGCGGATGCGACCGACCCTGCGCCCACGAATGCGCAACCCGCGCCATGCATGGAGCCGGCATGGCCGCGAGCAGTGGTCACAGCCCGATCCCGCACCCTCAGCTGTTTTCGTCGTGGCCTCTTGCTGATCATCACCCACCTCCTGACCCACCAGCCACTTCTCGTGGGACGGTTTTATCCGGAACCATGGTCACCCGTGTTAACTACCTACCCTTGAAAGCCAGCCCCCTCTCCCACGAAAACGCGGGCGAGGGGGAGCAGCCGTTTTTACCAACGCAGTGCGACAGAATCACGGCGTTAAAGCCCCTCGCCCGCCACGTGGGCGAGGGGTTGGGGTGAGGGGATCAGGCCGTGGTTAACCTGATGTACCAGTACAGCTATAGGCTATCGGAACAATAATCTGTGCCAATCTGTGGCAAAAAAACTCAGCCTTCGTGATCTTCGCGCCCTTCGCGGTTCCCTTTCTTCGTGCTCTTCGTGCTCTTCGTGGATTAAAAAAGCAATTCTTGTGCGCTTCTTCGCTCACTATAATCGCATTCTCAGCCAATTATCATTGCTTCGGCTTGGGGCTACGATTTAGGCTAGTAGCACGCTCAATCCCCTAGAGAGCAGATTTCAGGAAAGAGAAGCAAGAGCACTTTAACGCAGAGGTGCAGAGAAACGATGGCTTTTGGCTATCGGCTATCGGGGATGAGTTGGAACATCCAATAGCCTATAACCTAATGCCCCTTCCTGGTTGCAATCATTCTTTAAGCTATGTATGGGAGAGGATCAAGATGACCTATCGCAGATTAATCGGATTGCTGATTGTCGCGCTGGCGGCGGTCAGTTGTGGCCGAACGCAGTTGACGATGGATGAGCGTACGGCCCAATCCTCGGGTGGTACAGCCGATCTTATAAGCATTACACGAGCCGCAGTAGTAGCATTTTCTAGCAGTGCAACCACAGCAATTCAATTAAGCCCCGGGAAAACCGCAACCAGCGCTGCGCTAGCAACCCAATATCACATCGATCAAATTGACGCGCTTAATAACAAAGAGAAGCAATTCTTTGCCGATCAAACTCAGTGGGCTTGGGATCTAGCAACCGTGTATTCTGGAGGCGAATTGCCAACATCGAGCATTATTTCAACGCTTTCACCTCGCCAAATTGCATTTGAAACAGAGATGGCATTAGGCTATAGCCCAACCCCAGAACCGCTTCCGGTCGAAGGGCAAGTTTTTGAATGCAACCATGGATCAGAGACAATTCGCGGCAACTGTTGGATTGTAAATGACACTGCGAAGCATATTTATTATTATCTTTTTACGGGGGCGCTCAGTGCAGAACCAAATCAGGGAATTCTGCTTGTCTTTGCCTCTGGCCCTTCATTAACAATCGCAGAAAAGCGGATGCAGGAATACCATACTGAGCAACCACTAGGCCTTATTATGGTTGAATCAGCAGCATGGCCATTGGTATATTTGAAAAATCGGGCAATCCCACCACAACGCTTTATCTTCAACCTTGAAACCCGCCAATGGCTTGATGCCACTGATTCAAGTATTCCAACAATGCCCACCAAAATCACGCCAGTTGCAGTTACACCAACCAGTAAGTAGCACACTTCAAAAGGCGCAGGGAATGTATGGCTATAGGCTTTTGGCTGATGGCTAGCGGGTCATTGAGGTTCTTGCTTGAATCGGCATTTAACGCAGCGGCGCAGAGAAATATAGCTATCGGCTAGCGGAACGATTGTGAGTATTCCCAGAATTTAGACCCAATAGCCAAAAGCCTGTAGCCTATAGCCAACTTAACCTTCGTGATCTTCGTGCCCTTCGCGGTTCCCGTTCTTCGTGCTCTTCGTGCTCTTCGTGGATCAATATAAGGGACGCTGAGAACCGAAATTCTCTAGCGCCCCTATGTTCTATGTTCTATGCTCTTACTCGCCAATCGTGCCGTTGCCTTTGCTCCATTGCATGGTGTAAAGGTTGTAGTAGCGGCCTTTGCGGGCTAGCAACTCTGCATGGGTGCCCATTTCGCTAATCTGGCCGCGATCAAGCACCACAATTTTATCGGCGCTGGTGATGGTGCTCAAACGGTGGGCAATCACAAAGCTGGTTCGGCCCCGCATCAGCGTATCCAAGGCGGCCTGAATTTGGCGCTCGGTCGTGGTATCAACGCTACTCGTCGCTTCATCCAAAATCAGCAAGCGTGGGTCGGCCAGCAAGGCACGGGCAAATGAGAGAATTTGGCGTTGGCCAACGCTCAAGTTGACCCCGTTTTCGCCAACATCGGTGTTGTAGCCTTCGGGCATGCGCTCGATAAATTCGTGTGCGCCAACCGCTTTGGCGGCGGCAATCACAGCCTCATCGCTGGCATCCAAGCGGCCATAACGAATATTGTCGCTAATGCTGCCACCAAAGAGGAAGGTATCTTGCAATACAATCCCCAATTGTTGGCGCAAACTAGCTTGGGTTACGTCGCGAATATCATGGCCGTCGACCAGCACCGCGCCATCGGTTACATCAAAGAAGCGCCCGAGCAAACGAATAATCGTGCTTTTGCCAGCGCCAGTTTCGCCAACCAAGGCAATCGTCTCGCCAGGCTGGGCTTCGAGGGTCACATCACGCAACACTGGCTCGCCATCAGCATAGCCAAACGACACATGATCAAACATCACATGGCCGCGTACTGCTGGCAAGATTTTGGCATTCGGCGCGTCAAGCATATCTGGCTCGGTATCAAGCAAGGCAAACATGCGCTCCGATGAGGCCATGGTCGATTGAAAGGTGTTGTAGCGTTGCGCCAATTCCAAAATTGGGTCGAAAAAGCGGCTGACATACAACACAAACGCCACTAAAACCCCAGGCGTTAGCTCATCGCCAACCACTAACCAACCACCAACACCCACCACCAAGGCCGTTGCCAACGAACCCATAAAATCGACAGCAGGGAAGAAGGTCGCGGCCAAGCGCGCGGCGCTGGTGTTAGCATTGAAATACGAGCGATTGAGATCGTCGAAGTGCTCGCCGTTGGCCTCTTCGCGCACAAAACTCTTGGTCACCCGAATCCCTGAGATCGATTCGTTCAAATAGCCGTTGATCAAGGCGATCCGTTCGCGGGTTGAGCGATAGGCTTGGCGCACCCGCACTCGCCAGTAGTTGGTCACGATGACCATAATTGGCAGCACGGCAAAGGTTACTAGCGCCAATTTCCAGTTGAGCCAGAGCATGGCCAGCGTAATACCCACCAATGAGAAGGTTGCGCGAGTTAGCCCAGTAATCGACCAGGTAACGAAATCTTGCAACACATCAACATCGGAGATGAGGCGGCTCATCAAGCGGCCAACGCTGTAGCGATTGTAGAAATTGAGCGATAAACGTTGCAAATGGCGAAACAGCGCTGAGCGTACATCAGCCACCACGCCCGTGCCAACAATCGCCAGCAAGTGAATCCGCGAGCGGTTCGAGAGCCATTCGCCCAACGAAACCACTGCAAAAATAATTGTCCACGTGTAGAGCGAATTGAGCGATTTGGCCTTGATGCCCACGTCAATTGCTTGGCCAATCACCCATGGCGAAACGACCGACAGCACCGTGCCAATAATCATCAGCCCAATTGCGGCGGTCATGGTGCGTTTGTAGGGCACGATAAAGGCTAATAAACGACGCATCAAACGCGGATCGTAGGCCTTGCCCAAGCTGTTTTCATCGTCCTTGGGCAATAAATCGGCGACCTTTTTTTCTATTTCATCATCGCGCTTGCGCGACGGCGCTAAAGCTTTGGTTGTCATGGAAAACCCTCTTGTTAAGGATGAAGGATGAGGGATGAAGGATGAACGTATGCATCCAACGACACATCCAAATTTTTATTCGACAAGGAAACGTCAAATTACTCGGCTTATTTCATAATTCATAATTCATTCTTCCAAAAGCCGTACATTACTACATATGAGGGATGAAGGATGAAAATCCTAGCTCATTACCCATCTTTGCTAAGTATGAAGAATGAGGGATGAAGGATGAAAATATTCATCCAACGACACATCCAAATTTTTATTCGACAAGGAAACGTCAAATTACTCGGCTTATTTCATAATTCATAATTCATCCCTCATACTTCCAAAAGGCTTTCCTCTTGATCTTTGAGTTGCAGGTCGTAGATGGTGCGATACAGGCCAGGTTGGGCCAATAATTGTTCGTGCGTGCCATGTTGCACCACTTTGCCAGCATCAAGCACCAAAATTTGGTCGGCATTTTTGAGCGTCAACAAGCGTTGGGCAATCACAAAGGTCGTGCGCCCTTGCATCAATTGGTCGAGTGCTTGCTGAATCAAGTGCTCGGTTTCGGTATCCACGCTTGATGTCGAGTCATCCAAAATCAAAATCCGTGGGTTGAGCAACAAGGCGCGGGCAATTGCGATGCGCTGGCGCTGACCACCAGAAAGCGTCACGCCACGCTCGCCAACTTTGGTTTGGTAGCCTTCGCTGAAATTGAGAATAAAATCGTGGGCGCGGGCTGCTTTGGCCGCTACAATCACCTCTTCGTCGCTAGCATCGGGCCGCCCGTAGCGAATGTTATCGGCGATGCTTGAGCTGAATAAGAATGAATCTTGCAGCACAATCCCAATTTGTTCGCGCAAACTTTTAATCGCCAAATCGCGCACATCGTGGCCATCGACCAACACTCGACCTTCAATTGGGTCGTAGAAGCGTGGAATCAGGTTGGTGATCGTGCTCTTGCCAGAGCCAGTTGGCCCCATCAAGGCGATCACTTGGCCAGGTTTGGCCTCGAACGAAACATCGTGCAAGGTTGGACGGCCACCTTCGCGATAGGCAAACGACACCTGCTCAAACTTGACGTGGCCCTGCACATGCTCCAAGCTCTGAGCAGCGGGTTTATCGGCCAATTCATCGTAGGTATCGATAATTTCAAACACGCGGGCCGAGCTAGCAACCGCCGTCGCCGCCAAGTTGACCGTAAAGCCCAAGCGTTGCACGGGGTTGTTCAACAACAGCACATAGCTGATCATGGCGAATAACGAGCCAACCGTAATCTTGCCATCAATCGCTTGCGGGCCGCCAATCCAGAGCAAAATAATCACGCTGATGGCGACCAAAAAGTTGAAAAAGGGCCAGCTATTACCCCAAATCCGAATCACGGCAAAACGGCGGTTATACCACTCGCCATTATCACGATCAAATTTTTCTAGTTCATATGGCTCACGGGCAAAGGCTTTGACCACACGAATGCCAGTCAGGCTTTCTTGCATCATCGTCGAGAGCTTGCCCATTTGCTCTTGAATTTTGGTAAACAGCGGCTCGACCGTGTTGCCAAAGCGAATTGTGGCATACAACAGCACTGGCAAGGGCAAAAGTGCCAAGCCAGTCAAAGTTAAATCTTCCACCACCATGGCCACGATAATGCCGAAAAGCAAAAGCATAGTCGAGCTAAGTTCAAGTAACCCAACCCCGACAAAGCGCTCAGTTTCGGTAATATCGCTGGTCGCGCGACTCATCAAATCGCCAGTTTGTGAGCGATCGTGGAACGAAAACGGCAGCCGTTGAATCGCATCGTAAAAACGATTGCGCAAATCGTAGGCCACGCGAAAGCTCAGCCACTCGCTATAATAGCGTTGAGCAAAGCCGAAAATAACCCGTACAACTGCCACGCCCAAAATAATCAGCGCAGTAATTAGCAAGGCCCGACTTGAGCCGCTGGCAATCCCTTCGTCAATTGCTTGTTTGAGCAATTGGGGAATTGCAATGTTTAAGCCGACCGCCAACAGAGTTGAGCCATAGGCATAGAACACTTGCCTAGGGTAGGGCTTTAAGTGGGCCAGTAACCGTCGATACTGATCTAGATGCTTCACGCATGCCTCCTTTGTGTTGGTTATCCCGAACCAGCAGACTATATAGTATATGCTAAAATGTGCATAACAATATCCGACTTTGGTCGCATGATTATGTTCCAAAGGGACAGGTCAGGGGTTAAACAGCAAGGACACATCGCAATTAAGCTGATGTGTCCTTGCTGCATTGTTAGGGTTATTGAGCTAAATTCGCCGCCGATTTAGCCTCAGCCCGCGTACAAAAGCAGGATTGTTCGTTTTTCGGCTCCCCCTCGCCCGCGTTCAGTGGGCGAGGGGGTTGGGGGGTGAGGGAACAGATAATCCTAGCTGCGGGCGGCTTTGGCTTGGCGCATCGTTTCGTGAAACTGCTCAACGTGATCGTTGGTATGTTTCAAGCCAAGGAAGTAGCGGCCATGGGCGTTGAGCGGCCCCCACCCCTCGTAGATCACTTGGCTAATTTCAAGATGCGGCTGGTCGGGCCAAGCATCGAGCATACTGAGGCACATGCGGCGGCTTTCTTCCAGTCGTTGGCGGGCTTGCTCAACGGTTTGCAAATCCTGCCATGGCATTTCATAGCGCAAGCGTTCGCTGGGCAAAATACCCGAAGCCATCGCCAAAGATGTCAAGGCTGCCTCTTCGTTGCCAGCGGTGATATGGCAAATCAAATGCCCAAACGTCCAAGCCATATCCCGTTCTTCCTCAGAAGCCCCAGGATCGTTCGCCTTGGGATCGGATGGAACGAAAACAATATCAGCGTCAACTGCATCAGTTAATAAACTCAGCAGGTCGCCAATCATCTCATCGGTTGCATCCCACAGATCTTGCTTGCTTAGGCTGGCCCCAAGCTCGCCCAAGGTTTGGTTACCGTCCTTCAATAGCGTAAAATCGATCATAACACACCACTCCTATACAGAGTTGAAACAGTATTAAGTGTACCCCAGCTTTCTCGCGAATTGGCACGCCGTTACTCACGATTTTTGCCTAAGCATGTCGATAATCAAGCCAAATCAATGCTCCTGAGCCAGCATTTGCTCAAAATACTGGCTCATTGTATGGTTGTGCTGCATAATTCGCCCAAGGAAGCCACTGCTTCCTCTAGTTAATGGTACTGCTCAATGCTGAGTTCTCCGCTCGAAGGCTTGTTGGTGCTCGACCTCTCACGAGTGCTGGCAGGCCCGTATTGCACCATGATTCTTGGCGATCTAGGGGCCGATGTGATCAAAGTTGAAGCGCCGCAAGGTGATGATACTCGGCGCTGGGGGCCGCCCTTTGTTGCTGGCGAAAGCGCCTATTATTTGGCGGTCAATCGCAATAAACGCTCGTTGGTTGCCGACCTCAAAACCGCCGCCGATGCAGTATTGATTCGCACCATTGCCAGCCAAGCAGATATCTTGGTCGAAAATTTCCGCCCGGGCACGCCCGAACGCTTTGGCTTGAGCTTAGCCAGTTTGCGGGCGCAAAATCCCCGTTTGATCACGCTGACAATTAGTGGAATGGGCGCAACTGGCCCTGAAGCAGAACTACCAGGCTACGATTTTATTGTGCAAGCAACCGCAGGCTTGATGAGCATCACGGGGCCTGCCGCTGGTGAGGCCAGCAAAGTTGGGGTGGCGGTCGTCGATTTAACCACCGGAATGTTGGCAAGCAACGCCATTTTGGCGGCCTTGTATGCTCGCGAACGCAGCGGGCTGGGCCAACATATTGATATTTCGTTGTTGGAATCACAGGTGGCTTGGCTGGCAAATGTTGGCAGCGCCTACTTAATTACTGGCGAGGAGCCAACCCGCTATGGCAATGCGCACCCAACGATTGTGCCGTACCAAAGCTTTGAGGCCAGCGATGGTGCGTTTGCGCTGGCAGTTGGCAACGATCGCCAATGGCAAAGTTTATGCGCTGTTTTAGAACAACCAGCTTGGGCAGACGACCCACGTTTTAGCACCAACCCGCAGCGCGTGCAACACCGCAGCGAATTGGTAGCCTTGCTCAATCAACATTTTGGCCAAAAACCAAGTGCTGAATGGGTTAAATTGATTCAAGCAGCAGGGATTCCGGTTGGCGCTGTGCGCAGTGTTGGCCAAGTTTTGAACGATCCGCAGGTGTTGGCGCGTGAGATGGTGGTACAGGTAGAGCACCCAACGATTGGCGATTTAAAACTGTTGGGTATACCCTTTAAATTCTCAGCAACCCCCGCAAGTATCCGTTTGGCCCCACCATTACTAGGCCAACATACCCAAGAAATTCACCAGCAATTCCAACCAAAAGTACTATCAGAACCAGAGTAATTTAATTGCAACGCTGCTAGGAGTCTGCTAAAGTGGCAAGAAACAGGTGCTTGTGCTGCTGGAGCTTGCTGCAACTGCCTTTTCGTAGCCACTTGGAATTGAGTTCGTCAAATCCAGACATAATTATTAAATATTATTAATTATCATATCTTTAAGGCAAACAAGCATTGTTGATCAAGCCGATCAATCAATAATGAAAGCCAAATTTAGCATTGTTGCAACGGTTTAATGCTTGGATTTGAACGAACATTGATTAACATGCTAAATATAATTTTAGCCGTAATAGTGTAAGCAAGCAGCTTTATTTTTGATAATAAAGTTGCTTTTTTATTGATACTAGCTTGTTGATAATTTGATTAAACTCTACTATACTGGTTCGTATCAATCGCAACTTATGATCCTCACCTACCTATTAAAATCTGGAGTATTGTTGCAACTCTCTGGCAGTAATTCTAAGTAAACTGTTTTTAAGCGTGGGGATATAACAAGGCTGGCGAATTTTGCTGAGGAGGACTTATGGAATATCTTAGGCAGCGCTTTGAGCTAGCCCGTGGCCTAGCAGGCACCAATCTGCGCTCCATGGAAGGCTTGCGGGGAATTGCAGTTTTTCTTGTGTTCTTAGTTCATTTTCGGAGTTCAATTCAAGCATGGTTGTTCAATGATAGCCCAACCGCAATCGTTAATAATGCCTTTGGCATGGTTGGCAATACGGGTGTAGATTTATTTTTCGTGCTCAGTGGGTATTTAATCTATGCCTCGTTGATGAAACGCCAGCAAGCGTATGGTAGTTTTATTGGCCGACGCATTCGGCGTATTTATCCAACATTTTTCGTGATCTTCATGGCTTATCTTGGCTTATCGATTATTTTTCCTGCTGAAAGTAAGATTCCAAGCGGAATTGCTGCTGCAACGCTCTATTTCATTCAAAACTTACTCTTTTTGCCTGGAATGCTGCCGATTGAACCAATGATTACGGTGGCATGGTCGCTTAGCTACGAGGTTTTTTACTACCTCATTATGCCATTGATCGTGCTGGCAATTGGCTTGCGCGCTAAAACGCCCCAATGGCGGATCGGCTTCTTCAGCATTGTTGGGGTCATCCTGACCGCCATCTGTATTATTTGGCAAGGCCCGTTGAAGCTCGCTATGTTTATTGCTGGAATTTTGCTACATGAGTTGTTGGAGTCGAAGCGCAATTATACTCCTACAGCGTGGCTTGGCTTGCTTGGGTTGCTGGTTGGTACGTGCGCACCATTACTACCGCTCAGCGGCATGATTGGCAACGCAATTCGCTTTAGCCTGATTTTTAGCGGCTTTTTGCTCGCATGCTGGCATTGTTTCAGCCAAGCTGAATCGTGGCTCAAACAAGCGCTTTCGTGGACTCCCTTGCGCTGGCTGGGCAATATGAGCTATTCCTACTATTTGGTTCATGGTTTGAGCTTGCATGCAGGCTTTATGCTGTTGCAAAAATTTATGCCCGCTACGCCGACAGGGGGCTGGTTCTTTTGGTTGATCTTGCCGCTGATGTTTGGGGTAACGCTGGTCAGCGGAGCGCTGTTGTTTGTTTTGGTTGAACATCCAATGTCGTTGAAAAGCGCCAGCAAACCGGTTGTCGTAGAGGAAACTCGCGAGCCTGAAGTGCGGCCAACGCTCAACACAGACGCTGCCTAGAGCAAACCACGCCCATTTAAGTTTTGATCCACGAAGGGCACGAAGAGCACGAAGAACGATTAGGCTATTGGCTATTGGAATGTGGCTATCGGGAATTCGTTGAAATTACCCCAAGTCAATAGCCAATAGCCTAATCTATCGCTCCCAATCCCCAATTTCTCTGCTCTATTTTGACTTTTGACTTTTGACTTCTGACTTCTGATTTTTGACTTCTGATTTTTGACCTTCATCCCTCATCCTTTCCTCTGTTCTCTGCTCTTCATCCTTCATACTTCATCCTTCATCCCTTCTTTAATGTGGTAGCATACAGATAGTTTAGTGGGGGATTGCAACTGTGCGATTTGTACGTGCTCGACTCACAACTTTCGATGACCCGCATTATCGGGCGTTTGTTGAACAAATGACGATTGCTCGTGAGAATCAGCGGGCAACTCGGCCACCGCGCCAGCGCGATTTGTTTGGCGGTGAGGCCGAACAGTTGCTGCGCGAATGGCTCACAGCGCAGGGTCAAGCGCTTTCCGAGCGCCGAATTCTCGAATACGACGAGCGCAGTGGTCGCCAAACTATTCGTAAATATCGTGAAATTGATGCCTTGGTGGAGGTTGGGCGCAGCGTGCATGTGTTTGAGGTCAAGGCCAGTCGTTCAGCGCATACCATTCGCAAAGCAGCAACCCAGCTCCACGACATTCGCGCAGCCCTGCAATTGATTATTCCTCGGGTCTATACGACGTTGTTATTGGTCGATACTGGCATTCCTGATGCTGAGGCCGTTCAAGCATTGATGCGTAGCCCCGATGCACCGCATACCCCACCACCAACCATCGCTGATATTATCGGCGATCAAAGTCGCTTCCACCTGATCGAACATCCTGAACAAGCCCAACAATGGCCAGATCAGATTAGCATTCGGCGTTTTAGCCTTGAGCAATTAATTGCGATGGCTGGCGATCGCCCGTTGCATCTCGATTGGGCGCTTGATGACGATGAAGAAGTTCCTAGTCCGCCGCTGATCAATCGCCAGACTGTGGCTGATGATCCCGATGATGATACCGATAATCCATTTGCTGCGCTGCTTGGCGCATTATGAGGTATAACTGTGTCCGCCCTCTACGATTCGACGGTCGAAGCCGACCGTATCGCTGCCACAACCAGCTATCCGCCAGCACCATGGGTCATGCAAGGAACATGGGTTTGGTGTGTGCATCCAGTCAAACGCAACGCCGTCGCCGACTTGCTGCCAGCGCCGCTTAAGCCACTCTGGCTGCCAGCAGGCCGCAGTTTGGGATTTTCGTTGGTTGGTCAATATGGCAGCGGCTCGACCTTGCACTATGGCGAGGCTGCCTGTGGCTTGGTGCTGAAACTTGGCCCGCGTCCTGCGATTTGGATTCATGGCCTCGTCGTCGATTTGGATGAATCGGTGGCTGGCGGACGCAACATTTGGCACTTGCCCAAAGAATTAGCCCGCATTTCATGGACGAATCCCAGCCGCGATCGGATTAGCGCCGATCAACAAGGCCGCTTGCTGCTCAGCTTCGAAGGCATTCCCAAGAAAATCAATGGCTTTAATGTGGGCCTGAATTTCGATGTGCTGGTTGTGCACGAGCAAGAACTGTATCGAATTCCGGCGCGCTTTGCTGGCACAGTCGGCATCACCCGTAAAATTCGGCCCTTCTTTCCGGCCAGTGGCGCGTGGGCCAAATTTGGCGTTTCAGGCTATTCGATCTCTGGGTTAGGCAATGGCCGTGGCGATTTTGGCAAATTGCTAAAGGTATAAATTTTCTAGGCTTGAGCCGACTAGCAGAGCAGGCTAGTCGGCTTTTACCATGGTCAGCAAAGATGCGGTATAATTAGCACAGAGGTGCGAAAATGCCAGATTTATCCCATACCAATATTGCCAATCATGCGCTGTTTGAAGAGCGCTTGCGCAACTTGCCGCTCGCCCCAGGCGTGTATATCTATCGCGATCAAGCCAATACGATCATTTACGTGGGCAAATCCAAAAGCCTGCGCGATCGGGTGCGCTCGTATTTTGGTGCGCCACGCGGCCTGACCAGCAAAACCCGCCGTTTGGTGCAAAATATTGCCGATTTTGAATTTATTACCACCGACACCGAGCTAGAAGCCTTGCTTTTAGAAATGAATCTGATCAAAAAGCATCGCCCACGCTACAATGTGTTGCTCAAAGATGATAAAAGTTATCCCTATATTAAAATTACCAAGGAAGAATGGCCACGAGTGCTGCGCGTGCGCAAAGTGATCGAAGATGGTGGCATTTATTTTGGGCCATTTGCCAAAGCCAGCAGCGTTTATGCAACAATTGAATTATTAAATAAATTATTTGCGTTTCGCTTATGTAACGATGATATGTTTAAAAAGCATGCCCGAATGAACCGAGCTTGTATGTATTATGATATTAAACGCTGTCTTGGGCCATGTGCCAATAATTGTACAAGTGAAGAATATAGTACAGCGATTAATCAAGTGCGCTTATTTTTAAGTGGCAAGCCCGAAGCAATTTTGCGCGATCTGAAAGTAAAAATGAACCAAGCTGCCGAAGATTTGCAATTCGAGCGCGCGGCCTATGTGCGCGACCAAATTAAGGCAGTTGAGCGGGTAATGGAACGCCAAAAAGTGCTCAATACCGCCGCCAGCGACCAAGATGTGATTGCCTTTGCCCGCGATGAAGGCAAAGCAGTCGTCCAAGTTTTCTATATTCGCGGTGGCAAACTGATTGGATCGGAGCCGTTTACCCTGCAAGGCACCGAGGAAGAACATCCAGAAGCCTTGATGAGTTCATTTTTAACCCAATTTTATGATGCAGCCGCCGATATTCCGCCCAATATTCTGTTGCCCGATTATCCCGAAGAAACCCAAATTATCGAGCAATGGCTGGAAAGCAAGGGCGGGCACAAGGTCAGTTTGCAAGTGCCACGGCGCGGCGATAAAAAAGATTTGGTTGATTTGGCGGCCCGCAACGCCAGCCAAACCCTCGATCAACTGCGCTTGCAATGGCTCAACGCCGAACAACGGGCAACGGCTGGGTTAAGCCAATTGCGCGATGTCTTGAATTTGGCCGAATTGCCGCAACGCATCGAATGCTACGACATTTCCAATACCCAAGGCACCAATTCGGTGGGGAGTATGGTGGTGTTCGAACAGGGCGAGCCAGCCAAAAAGCACTATCGCCGCTTCAAAATCAAAACCGTCGAAGGCGCAAACGATGTGGCCTCGCTCAGCGAAGTGCTGCAACGCCGCTTTGCCCGCGCCGATGATACGGGTCAAAGCGCCGATCCAGAGCCAGCAGAGCAAGCAAGCGCCGAGCAAAGTAGCAACGACGAAACTTGGACAGTCCTACCTGATCTGATTTTGATCGATGGTGGGATTGGCCAAGTGAATGCAGCCGCCAAAACCTTGGCCGCAGCAGGCTTCGAGCATATTCCAGTGGTTGGCTTGGTCAAGGGCGATACCAAAGGCCACTTGCCGTTTGGCTTGGTCAAGCCAGGTCAGCGTGTGCCAATCGCCTTTGCCCAAAACGATCCTGGCTTGCATCTTGTACAGCGGATCGATGAAGAAGCTCACCGGTTTGCGATTAGCTATCACCGCAAGTTGCGCACGAAAGGCATGCTGCGCTCGACGATGGAAGATATTCCAGGCATCGGCCCCAAACGCAAAAAGGCCTTGATCAACGCCTTTGGCTCGCTCGATGGCATTCGCAATGCCAGCATCGAGGAGCTAGCCGCCGTGCCCGGCATGACCCGCAAAGCCGCCGAGGAGATCAAAGGGCTGTTGTAGAAGGATGAAGGATGAAGGATGAGGGATGAAGGCAAAAATCAAAAGTCAGAAGTCAAAATTTAACGCAGAGGCGCAGAGAAACCAAAGGATGAAGGCAGAACATAGAGCATAGAACATAGAGCATTCAACCGAGAGGCGCAGAGAAACCAAAGGATGAGGAATGAAAGCAAAAGTCAGAAGTAAAAAAAAGAGGGGAGCGAAAATTTAACGCAGCGGCGCAGAGGGACATGAGGGGGCAGGATTCAGGGATGAGGGGTCAGAAAATGTAATGGCAAAACAGAAAGCGGATTGGATCTAGGATTGGATCTAGTAGAATAATCAAAATAATCTGTGCAATCTGTGGCGAAAAAAAAATACTCATTCGTGCAATTCGTGGCGAAAAAAGCTTCGTAGTTGCTCGTCCTTCGTGCTCTTCGTGTCCTTCGTGGATCAAAACCAGCCCCAATGCAGATCGTATGCTCTATGTTCTATGCTCTCGCTTGCAAGCGTAACAATTTTGCAACAAACGCAGCATCGTAGCTTTGACAACAGCCAAGCCATGGTGTATCATCTTAGCGTTGTCGGGGCGTGGCTCAGCCCGGTAGAGCACAGCGTTCGGGACGCTGAGGTCGGAGGTTCGAATCCTCTCGCCCCGACCACCAATCACCGTTTTGGCGGTGATTTTTTGTTTTTAGGCTTTTGACAAGCCTGCACCGCTGGTTGATAATGGCCTGCGCTATGCAAAGAAGCAGATTTTTTCGATTCCAATCACTCTTTTGGCTTCTCATCGTTGGGGTTTGCGCAGGCAGCCTCGCCGCTTGGTCGTGGCTTGAAAATGAGCAATGGCGCGGCGTAAGTACGCACGTCGATCAGCCAATTGCTTGGGCCAATGTGCCGCAAGGTGGCGTAAATTTGCCCAGTTTGCACTTCGAAGCGCCCGAGGTGATTTCGCGAACCCTCGATACAGCCAAAGCCGCTGGCTTTTATTGGCTACGTGTGCAGTTTCCTTGGGAAGATATTGAGATTCACGCCAAAAACGATTTTCGCGATTATCGCCACGATTACAATGGCGATGGCACGGTCGACCAAACCGATGCAATCTCAGCTTGGACGAAATATGATGCAATTGTGGCCGCAGCCCAAGCCCGCAATTTGCAACTGATCGTGCGGCTTGATCGCCCGCCAAGTTGGGCACGCGAAAACTTGCCCATGGAGAGTTTTCGCGTCGCCAAACGCGAGCAAGACCCCGGCTCGACCGGCCCGCCCGATAATTATGCAGATTATGGCGATTATGTGACTGCCGTGGTTGAGCGCTATCGCGGTAAAGTGCGCTTTTTTCAAATTTGGAACGAGCCAAATTATGGCCACGAGTGGAATTGGGCCGATCCCAATCCTGCTGAATTTATCGAATTATTGAAACTTGGCTATACCCGCGCCAAAGCTGCCAACCCCGATGCAATCATTATCTTCCCGAGCCTGACACCTGCTGATGGCTTCGATTGGCAAGCCAAGAACGATCTCGAATTTTTGGCCCAAATCTACGAGCGCGGCGGGGCGGCCTATTTTGATATTTTTAGTGCGCAGGGCTATGGCCTTGGCCAGCCAGCGACCGAGAATCGCTATGTGCGCCCAGTGCTCAACCCCGATGGTTCGTTGAAGCGCGATAAACTTTGGCAACGTCCGCTCGATTCGCGCACCGATGTGACGCGGGTTGTGTTGCTGCGCGAAGTGATGGAGCGTTATGGCGACGAGCATAAAGCGGTTTGGATTAGCGAATTTGGCTGGAACAGCTCACCAGTAGCAACCCAATATGGCGCGCCAGTCAGCGAAGACCAAAAAGCCCAATATCTGGTTGAATATTTGCAACGTGCGCGCCAAGAATGGCCATGGCTTGGCGCGATGAATATTTGGTTTTTGCGGCCTGGAGTTGGCTTCTCGCCCGAAGATCCAACAATTCATTTTGCCTTGCTCAAGAGCGATTGGACTGAACTGCCAGCCTATAGCGCCGTTAAATCATATCTGAATCAAGCGCCACAATTGGGCATTGGCCGCTATCAGCCAACTGATTTGCTCTGGCAAACCAGCGACGAATACGTGGCAAATTGGTGGGGCGAACGGCTGAGCGTCGAAAGTGTAGGCCCAATTGAGCTAGAAGTTGATGGCAAAGTGCTTCCAACCCAATCCTTTGAGGGCGAACTAGGCCAGCATCAGCTGCGCATTCGCGGCGAGTGGCAAACACTCACGATTAGCCGCCAACGAGCGTGGTGGTGGCTTTGGGCCAGCATTCCATTTGGGCTTTGGCTCGGCTTGTTACTAGCATTGAAGCGTTTTTGGAGCGTCCTAGTACGAAAGAGAACTGTATGATGCTTGCACGTTGGCGTTGGCATCCATTGGCAACTGTCGGGGTTAGCGGCATCACAGCGTTGGCAATTTTGGCTTTATATCGACCAAAGCGCTTTGCGCCCTTGGTTGGCATCGATGAAGCTGCTGCGCACAATTTGCTCTTTGCGCTGGCGTTGCTAGCGCTTTTTGCGGCACTTGCTTGGGTGCGCCCCGAAATTGGCTTGGCTGGCGTGGCCGCAACAATTCCTTTCAACTATCGCTCGCGTGGCTTTTGGGATGGCGACTTTCCGTTTATCGATGGCAAATATTTTCCATTGCACGAACTGCTGTTGCTGGTTGTTTTAGGTGTAACGGCGCTTGATCTTGGTTGGCGCTTGCTGCGTGGGCGCAGTGCATGGCGCGTTTGGTGGCGCGAACATTGGCGCATGCTGCTGCTGCCGTTGGCTTGGCTGCTGATTGCGACATTTGCTGCAACGTTGGCCGTACCTGAAGGCCAAGCAGAGGCATGGCGCGAATGGCGCTGGATGATCGTCGAGCCATTGCTGTTGTATGGCTTGATTCTGTATTGGCAACCGCGCTACCCCGTGCGGCGCTGGCTGCTGTGGGGCTTGCTGGCTGGCAGCGCAATCGTAGCAGTGATTGGCATTTTGCAATGGCGCGACCTCGATTGGACTCCGATTGACGGCACGGGCATGTGTTTTAGCGATTTGATCGTTGATTCTGGTGGCACCAAACGCACCTCATCGGTCTATTGTCACCCCAACAATTTGGCACTCTGGATGGATCGCGCGAGTATGTTGGCGGTTGTGGCTGCTGCTTGGGCACTCTGGCAATTTTGGCGCAAGCACAACTGGCAAACGGCGGCGTGGTCGCTGATCTATCTTGGGGCCAGCAGTTTATTGGTGCTCAGCCTGATGCTGACCTATTCCAAGGGCGCGCGTTTTGCCGTAGCCTTGGTATTAATTGGCCTAAGTTGCTTGCCGCGCCGTTGGTGGCTGCCGCTGATCACCAGCGTGGTACTTGGTGGGTTGTTGCTCTATTCATCGTTGAGCGGGCCTGAGCGTTTGAGCGTAACAGGCGATTCCAGCTCGGCACGCTTGAGCATTTGGCGCTCAGCAACCGCCATGATTGCAGATCATCCAGTTTTAGGCATTGGGCTTGATCAATTTTATTTCTATTTCAACCCCCAATACAATCGCGGCTATATCGAGCCAGCACTGGCCAACGATCTTGCGGAGCGCAACACAGCCCATCCACATAATTTGTTGCTCGATCTATGGCTGCGGGTTGGAATTGGAGGCTTAATTATTTTTGCGAGTTTGGCGTGGCGCAGCGTGCGGCGCAGTTGGCAGATTTGGCATAGCGATCAGCCAGAACGCTGGTTGGCACTCGCCGCGATTGCAGCTTTATTGGCTGGCTGGCTTCATGGCGGCGTTGATCAAGGCTATTTCTCCAGCGACATTGCCATGGTCACATGGCTCGCCTTTGGCATGATCGATAGCTTTCGGATTAAGCAAGCGGATGTAGCCAAAATAGGACAATAATTCTATTGAAAAGCGCAGCATTTCGCCCTAAAATCTATTTAATATTTTTAATATTTATCAGTGTAGCAAACCGTAAGAATAAAAACGCGCTATAGGTTGAGGAGTGCTGGCCGTGGAATTTGATCCATCGCAACCGAATGCAGGCCGAATTTACGATTATTTGTTGGGTGGGAGCCACAATTTTGCAGTTGATCGCGCGGCAGCAGAACGCTTGGTGCAGATGATTCCAACGATTGAAAATGGCGCGCGCTTAAATCGTTGGTTTTTGGATATTGCGATCAATCGTTTGGCCGATGTGGGCTTTACCCGCTATCTTGATTTGGCCAGCGGCTTGCCGACCCAAGGTTATATTCACGAAATTCGCCCCGATGCCTTGGTGCTGTACAACGATTATGATCAGGCAACCGTCGCCTATGCGCGTGAAATTATCGGCAACAATCCTCGGGTTATTTATCACCACGCCGATATTGCTGAGCTTGAATCGATTTTGGCCCAAGCTGACCAACATTTTGCTGGCGAACGCAAGCTGGCAATCTGCATCATTGGGGTTTCGTATTTTTTGGATGATCAGGTGTTGCGCCAAACGCTGCAACGCCTATATGATTGGTGCAGCCCAGGCTCGCAACTCGCTATATCGTGGCTGACTCTGCCCGAAAACCCCAACCCCAAATTACAAGAATTACTGGCCCGCTATCAGGCCATGGGCAGCCCAATTTATCCGCGTACAGTTGCTCAAATCAACCAGTTTATCGCGCCATGGACGTTGCTTGAGCCAGGCTTTCAACGGCTCTCCGAATGGAACGAAATTGATGGTACGTGGATTATCGAGGGCGATCGCCAAGCAGACGACGATCAAAGCGATATGTATGGCACGTTTATGATTAAAGGCTGAGTGAGAGCATAGAGCATAGAACATAGAACATAGGGGTTAGGGATTAGGCTATCGGCTCTAGGTGTAATAGTTCATTGCGTTAACGACGGTTTGCCCCCTCACCCCAACCCCTCTCCCATGGAGCGGGCGAGGGGCTTTAACGCCGTGGTTCTTGCGCAATACGTCGGTAAAAACCGCTGCTCCCCTCGCCCGCGTGCAGTGGGAGCGGGGCTGGGGGTGAGGGAATGCCACTCGTTGTCAATCCAATGAATCATTACACCTAGAGCCGATACCGTATAGCCTAACTTCGTGCTCTTCGTGGTTAACGCAACGCATCCAAATCTGGGCGCAGTACGACGCTTTCTTGCTCGTTGGGGTCGGTGCGCGCAATAATCGCCACGGCTTCTTCAGCATACGGGTTGAAGGGAAAATGTGGCATACCCGCGGGAATATACACATATTCACCAGCATGAACGACCGCATGGCGCTCCAATTGATGGCCATAATACATTTCTACCGTACCACTCAGCATATAAATTGCGGTTTCGTGGCTTTCGTGATGATGTGCTTTGGCCCGTGCGCCAGCAGGCATGCGCAGCATATGCATACACAGCGCCTGCGAGCCTGCGGTTTCGGCAGCAATGCCAGCAAAATAGTTAAGCCCTTGTTTGCCAGCAAAGCCACTTTGTTCATTAGGCCGGATAATCACGCAATCGGCTTGTTCAGACATCCGCATTTCCCCCAGTTATTAGCTTTCCCAAAATGGCTTGAGCACGCCGCGATCGACCAAGACCTCGCGCATTTCGAGCATGGCGGTGTAGGTTGGCAGCATCGTCAAGGCCGTGTCGTTGGCAATTGCCAGATCAAAGGCTTGGGCCAAATCTGGCTCGACATGGATTTGTTGCTGGTCAATCCCAGCATATTTCAGCCGATTCGCCATATCAGCCGCCCGCGTGCCGCTCACCACAATCTGTTGGGTATGGCCAGCCAACGCCTCAAAATCTGCATCCCAAAGCCATGAAACATCGGTACCATCGGCAATTTTATCGTTAATCGCAATCATCAAGTTAAGCGGCGCTTGGCTCCCGCTGGTAATCATGCGCACGGTTTCGCTTGCACCTATCGGATTTTTAATCAAAGCCATCAGAACCTGTTTTTGCTGATAGTCAAAGCGTTCGATGCGCCCGAAGGCGGCGCTAAATTGCTCCAAAGCCGCGCGAATAATTGGCAACGGCACATCCAAGGCGCTGGTGGCGGCAATCGCAGCCAAGGCATTTAGGGCATTGTAGAGGCCAGGCAAAGGCAAGCTTAATTCGAGCGCTTGCTGGCCTTGGGGTTGATTCAACACGACGCGCAAGGTACTGCCGCGCGTGCCATCAAGCTCCAATTGGCGCAGCACAATGTGCGGCTCTGGCCGGCAATGACCGCAGGCGGGGCAATGATAGCGCCCGATATGGCCATAATAGGCAGGATCATAGTCATAGGGCTGGCCACAACGGCGACAGAAAATCGAATCGGCGGCATGGCGCAGCGCATCGTTGCCATGGCGTGTATCTTCGAGGCCATAAAAAAGCACGTTGGCTTGCAAGCCAGTTGCCAAATCGGCGATTGCGGGATCATCGGCGTTCAACACAACGGTGCTTGTGCTAGGCAGCGTGGCAAGCACTTTTTGCCATTTTGCGGCCAGCGTATCAACCTCACCATAGCGATCAAGCTGATCGCGGAAGAGATTGAGCAGCAACACCACTCGGGGCTGGGTTTCGGCGATGGCGGCGGGCAAATGGGCCTCATCAACCTCGAACAAGGCCCGTTGATAGTGCGGCTCGCCCCAAATGCCTAGATCGAGGGTGGCAGCGGTTAGCCCAGTGATCAAATTTGCGCCAGCCCGATTATGTAATGCAGGCTGGCCTTGTTGGCTGCAAATTGCCGCGATCATGCGGCTGGTCGTGGTTTTGCCGTTGGTGCCAGAAATAAGCATCACCCCGCCATTGAGCCGCTGCGCCTGATGCCGCAGTACATCGGGCGCAACCCGACGTGCAATCCGACCAGGTAAATTTGTGCCACCGCCAAAGCCAAATTGGCGGCTTGCCCATTGCGCTAGCTGCGCAACACTTAATGCAACATGCTCACGTAGTGTCATGATTATCCTCAGTCACAACCAGCCCATACTTTCTGGAGAGTAGGATAGCATAAAAGTCACATTAGAGAGAACATAGAACATAGAGCATAGAACATAGGTATCAGGCTATTGGCTATTGGCTATTGGAACCACGAAGCACGCGAAGATCGCGAAGTTAAGTTTTTGATCCACGAAGGACACGAAGATGGCTTCATCCCTCATCCTTCATCCCTCATCCTTCATCCCTCATCCTTCATCCTTTCTTTTGCCTTTCGCTACGCATTCTCGTATACTAAACGGCGTTAACAACAATTGACCTACGCAAACTATAGGCGGGAGTATATGCAACCGAATGGAATCTTAACCCTAACTACCGATTTTGGCAGTGTTGATGCGTATAGCGCTGTGCTTAAAGGAGTGATTCTCTCGGTTAATCCGCAGGCTACGTTGATCGATGTGACGCATGAAATTGATGCGCAGCGGATTGCCCAAGCAGCCTATTTATTGCATACAGGCTATCGTTACTTTCCCGATGGCACTGTCCATTTGGTAATTGTTGATCCAGGGGTGGGCGGCGATCGCAAGGCCGTGGCGTTGTGTTCGCCACGTTGGGCCTTTGTGGCTCCCGATAACGGGGTGCTTTCGTATGTGTGGAAAGACCTTGTGGCAGAATTTGGCCGCGAGCAATTGCAGTTGATCGAACTGAGCGATAAGCGCTGGTGGTTGCCCAAAGTGAGCGCAACCTTCCATGGTCGCGATATTTTCGCTCCAGTTGCGGCCCATCTTTCCAAAGGTTTGAAAGCTGAAGAACTTGGCAATCCATTAGCTGAATTAGTCGAGTTGCCGCTAGCCGAGCCACGCCATCGCCTTGATGATGCATGGGAAGGGCGAATCATCCACGTTGATAATTTTGGCAATTGTATTACCAACATTACCCGCGATTTTATTGCCCAACACGGCAGCATCGAGCAAGTTGAAATCGGCATTCTCGATCAGCAAATTGGCCGGATTTGCCGCACCTACGCCGATAGCGAGTGGGGCATGGTAATGGCGCTTTTCGGCTCCAGCGAACGGCTTGAGTTGGCGGTGCGCAACGGCAATGCCGCCCGCATGCTCGGCGTTGGCATCGGCGATAGCCTGCGCATTCGCTTTATAGAAGGATGAATTATGAGGGATGAAGTATGAAAAAGGGTAATCAAGTATTCATCCTTCATAATTCATAATTCATCCTTTGCCAAAACTATGTTTGATACTCTCAATAGCGAAAGATGAGGGATGAGGGATGAGGGATGAAACAAGGTAATCAAGTATTCATCCTTCATAATTCATCCTTCATCCTTCCGTAAAAACTATGTTTGATACTCTCAATAGCGAACAACGGGCGGCGGTTATGGCGCAGCTGGGGCCTGTTTTGGTCAAGGCTGGCGCAGGCAGCGGTAAAACCCGCGTCCTCACCTACCGCATCGCCTATCTGATCGAACAGGGCGCAAGCTCCGATTCGATTGTTTCGGTAACGTTTACCAACAAAGCTGCCAGCGAACTGCGCACCCGTTTGCGCGATTTGCTGGGCAAACGCAGCCGTGGCCTCACCGCCGGAACTTTTCACGCCATTTGTGGCAAATTGCTGCGCCAGCATATTACTGGGCGCATTCGCAATTACACCGCCAATTTTACAATCTACGCTGGCGACGAGCAGTTGCAACTCGTTCAACAAGCTATGGATAGCTACACTGGGCGCATGCCGCATGATCTTGAAGCACCGCAGGTGCTGAATTTGATTTCGCGCTTCAAAAGCCGCATGCAACCGCCAACCCTTGCCCGCCAGATGGCCAACGATCCGCTAAGCCAGTATGCAGCGGCGATTTACCGCACCTATCAACGTCAGCTTGAGCGCTCGAATGCCGTCGATTTCGACGATATGATCGTGATGACCTACAAGCTGCTATTTGAGCATCACGATGTGCTCGATGAAGTGCAATCGCGCTGGGCACATGTGCTTGTCGACGAATATCAAGATACCGATTCGGCGCAATATGCCTTGCTTGAGTTGCTTTCGCGGCCAGTTGGCAAGCGTCCGCGCTCATTATTTGCAGTCGGCGATGCCCAACAATCGATCTATGGCTTTCGCAACGCCGATTACACGATTATCAATCGTTTTACTCGCGATTTTCCCGAAGCGCAGGTTGTTGAGTTGCTGACCAATTATCGTTCGCGCCAAGAAATTCTTGATGCAGCCTACGCTGTGATGCGCCATTCGGTGGCCGTGCCAGCGCTGACCTTGAAAGCGGCCCGCCGTTCGCCACCAGTGCCAGCCTTGGTAATCAACGAAGCAGCCGACGATCGCGCCGAAGCCGATGCCATCGCCAAATCAATTGGCAGTTTGCTCAGCACAGGCCGCCGCAGCAAAGATATTGCAATTCTCTATCGCTCGCGGCATATGAGCCGGGGGCTGGAAACCGCCTTGCGCCAAGCGCGGATTCCTTATTCGCTCAAAGGCCAAGCAGGCTTTTACGATCGGCGGGTGATTCGCGATGCCTTGGCTTTCTTGCGAATTATTGCTAATCCCAGCGATAGCCTGAGCATGAATCGAATTATCAATGTGCCAGCCCGAGGAATTAGCGCCAACACAATTGCCCATCTCACCAGCAAAGCCGCGGCCTTGGGTTTACCGATTGGCGAAGCAATTTTGAAGCGCGAAGCCTGGGAAGGACTCAGCGATCGGGCGAGTCAAGCAGTCAGCGATTGGGCACGCAAAATCTATCGTTGGCGCAAATTGGCCAGCGGAACCTACCCGCCAGAAGGCTTGCTGCAAACGGTATTGCAAGAAAGTGGCTACCAAGCCATGATCGAAAAGGATTGGAAAGATCCTGATCGCAGCGATGCCCTCGCCCACTTGGAGGAGTTGCGGGTGGCAGCGGGCGAACATACCAACCTTGCGGCGTTTTTGCAAGAAATTGCCTTGCTGACCAATGTTGAAGATAAAGATGAGCGCGATGCGGTGCAACTGCTGACGATTCATGGAGCCAAAGGTTTGGAATGGCCAATCGTCTATGTGGCGGGCTTAGAAGAAGGCACGTTGCCCCACGAACGCTCATTAGTTGAAGCAGGCGGCGTTGAAGAAGAACGGCGCTTGTGTTATGTCGCTTTGACGCGGGCTGGCGAACAACTCTACCTTTCGCATGCCAAAAAACGCCAGCGCAACACCCGCAATCCATCGCGCTTTCTCGACGATATTTTGGTCTATGGCCGTGAACGAGCCAAAGCCAAGGCTTTCTAACCATTCGTTAACGTTTAGGTAAACTTTTGAGCCTACACTCTGAGTGTTAGGATTTTTGAAGCGTAGGAGTGACCAATGAAAGAACTTATTGCCCAACTTGTCCAAAAGGCCAACTTAAGCGAAGAACAAGCCAACAAGGCGGTTGAAGTGGTCAAGGGCTTTTTGGGCGACAAATTGCCAGAAGGTTTGCGCGGTCAAGTCGAAAGCTTCCTGACTGGCGAAAATGTGATGGATGTGGCCGACAAAGCCAAGGGCTTGCTCGGCGGGCTGTTTGGCAACAAAGAATAATTTCAGTCACGAACCAATCGATGAAAAGGCAGCCAAGCTTGGCTGCCTTTTTGTTATGTCTGCAAGTGAGCAAAATTTGATACAATAGCACTACTGTGTTGCTAAAGGAAGCGAATCTATGCAAAGCACTCGCACCGTTGATCCCGATCAACAGCCTGATCACCTGCGTTTAGGCCGTTATTTGGGATTAACTGCCATCGCGATTTATGTCGGGTTATTGATTGGCGCGACGCTGACGGTAATCATCCCTGATGCGTCAGATTTCATCATGCAGTCAAAAATCCCGTTGAGTGGCTTTGCAGTGCTTTTTCAAGGCTTATTTTTTATTGCTGGACGCTTTTTTGCCCGGCGTAATCAAATTAAGCCAAGTATCTATCTGATGATTATTGGTTGTACTGTATTACCAATGATCATTACTTTTTTCAACCCAATCGAATGGCCACTCAGCGTTTTATATGTTTTTTTGATGTTGATTATTGCAGTACAGTTTGTCAATAGCCATCATCTCAAACAAATTAGCATTGTGGCATGGATTTCGGTTATCGTTGTCACATTCTTAGGTTTCATTTTCAATGACCAATATAATTATCCCAAAATTAATGTTTTGCTGATTATGATTACCTCGGGAACGCCAATTGTGACCATGATTATCTCATTGTTATTTAGTTTTCATCGGCGATTAAACTTGACCGTACGCGAAGTCAAACGAATTAATTATTCGCTGGAAGAATCGCGAGCTTCGTTAGAGCAACAAGTTGGCCAGCGCACAGAGCAATTGCAACATACGCTGGTCGAATTACAACAACGTAATCAAGAACAAGCAGCCTATGTTAGCCAAATTGAGCAGCAACGCCAAACAATTCGCGAACTGAGCGTACCAGTATTGCCAGTCAGCAGCGATACGCTGGTGTTACCAATTGTCGGAACGCTTGATAACGAGCGTTTGCGCGATTTGCAGGTGATTGCGCTGGGCGAAATTCAACAGCGCCGTGCCCAACGCTTATTGCTCGATGTGACTGGGCTTTCGTGGTTTGATAACGATGTGGCAACTGGTTTATTGCGCTTGGTGGATTCGGCGCAGTTGCTGGGAGCCAAGGTTGCCTTGATTGGCGTGCGGCCTGAAGTGGCCCAAGCCTTGGTCAACTTGGGCATTGTGTTCGAACATGTGGCTATCTATCGCGATTTGCAATCGGCCATGCACTAGGGAAATGGCCGAATTGCCCCAACAAAACGGCTATTCCAATAGCTATTGGATAAATCGGAAACCCGAATGCCCAAGTTTTCGGAGAGCGCCTGAATGACGTTGCCATTGCCAGCGTAAATGCCAACGTGGCTCACGCCTTTTTTATAGGTATTTTTGAAAAAGACAATATCGCCGGGCACTAAATCGTGTTGGCTGGTAATTTTTTGGCCATAGCCGCCAGTCCATTGTTCGGCGGCGCTGTGCGGCATATCGATGCCCAATTTGCCATAGACATACAACACCAAACCTGAGCAATCGAAGCCGCCACGCGGAGTCTCGCCACCCCAAACATAGGGATAGCCAATATATTTGCTCGCCAAGCGGACTGCTTCAAGCGCGTTGGGCGAGGCACTCAAGGTTGGCACGCGGCGCAAAATATAATCATCTGCTTGTAAAAGTTCAGCCGAAACCCAGCCCTCAGTGCCATTATTGGTGCGCACATTGAACCAGCCAGCACGTTGTTGCAGCAAATTAACTTGGCCTTGCTCAGCGCCCAAGGTTGTGATGATCTTCGAACCAGTTTGGGGCGCAATCCGCACATTGGCCCGCTCGACATTCAGTTCGGCCAATAAAGCCGGATTTGGGTCGGCGTGCTCAGCGATTTGGGGCAATGCTTGGGCCGAACTTGCCAAGGCCACATAACTATCATCAACCCAGCCCAAAGCCCGTTGTGGCGTGACCACTTGCAGCCAGCCCTCAAAGCGGCCAACCACGGTTAGCGGCGTTGTGTTGGGCAAAATGGCCATGGGCAAATAATCGACACTTGGGCCATCGCGCAAATTCAATTCATCGCTTGCGACCAAGCCAGCAATCGTGGTGGTAAACACCGTATCGGCAGAAATTGGCTCAGCCAACAAACTGCTGGTTAATGGCAAGGTTTCGGGAATAGCCAAGGCTTGGGCTTCAAGTTCAGGATTCAACACCGGCGCTTGCCAATCGGCAGGAATCGGCTCATCGAGGGTTGCACCAACCCTGACAATTTGCGGCGTTGCGGTTGGCGGAATTGGGGCGAGCGAGGTTGCAGGAAACGTCCACCAAAGCAGCAAAGGCACAGTTAACCCAGCGCCAAGCAACCAGCCAGCGATCTGCAATCGCCGCCGATCCCGCGCTAGGATTGGCAATTGGGGCATATTGATGAATCCTTATTCTTCAAAAATAATCCCATAGGCCTGATTCAACTGCGTTAAGGCAGCAGCAGGCAGTGGCAAACCAAATTGTTGAATGGCATCGCTGAAATCATGGAAATAGTATTCGAAACCTGCCGGAGCCGCAACTATTAATGCAACACAGGGACTGGTTCCAAGGGTGCGAAACGAATGGCGCACACCCATGGGCAGATCAACCGTGGCCCCCTGCTTGGCAATAATCGTCTCGCCATTGATCCAAAACTCAAAAATTCCAGCTTGGATAATAAAGGTTTTATCTTCGCGAGTATGCATATGTTGCATAACACCGGTTCCAGGCAAGCTGGTATATTCAACTAAGGAAAATGCGCCATCAGTATCCGAGCCAGTGAGCTTGACCGCAACTTGGCTATGCGAGTCGTTGGCGATCGGACTTTCCAAGAGCATGGTATGATCGGCAAGCTGTGACATAGGCAACCTCCGCTGATTATGATCATTATAGGCGATGGTTTTCGCCCTGGCTATGGAGCTTTTATGGGATTTGAAACTAATACTATTCGCTTCCTTTTGGAAGCCCGAAGTACTGGTGTCCAGTTTAAACAGAGTTTAACCCTAGGCCGTCAGGGGATGCACCTTGGGGTGTACGATTTACAACAGGTTTTTGCCCAAGTAGGTGAGACGCTACCGCTGATTGTGGCCCAAACCCTCACCCGCGATGCAGTTGATGGCGAGCCAATGTTTGCCGAACCACTGCTGCATTATCTTGGGGCCAGCAGCGCCGATTCAATCGATTTTTCCGATTATGAATCAGCGACGATTTTGCAGGATCTGAATCAGCCAATTCCTGCTGAATTGCATGGCCGATTTAGCAGCGTGATTGATGGTGGCACGCTTGAACATATCTTCAATCTGCCAATCGCGCTGCAAAATAGCTTAAACATGGTTGCTGAGGGTGGCCATTTTCTGGCGATTACGCCATGCAACAATATGGCTGGGCATGGCTTTTATCAATTTTCGCCAGAGCTATTTTGGCGCATTCTGACCCCTGAAAATGGTTATCAGCTGGAAAAAATGTATGTTTTCGAGATGTATCCGCATGCACCGTGGTATCGGGTGCACGACCCCAAGGCAGTTGGTGGGCGGGTTACGTTGCAAAATCGCCGTCCAGCCTTTTTATTGGTTCAAGCCAAACGAATCAGCGCCACGCCAATCGAACGCCTCAAAGTGCAACAAAGCGATTATGTGAGCGTTTGGCAGGCTGGTACAGGCTCACGCCGACCATCGTTGGTCAGCCGCCTCACGACACCGCTGCGCCGTCGCTTGCCAACCAGCCTCAAAATGGGCTTGCGAAAAATCAGTTTTCGGCTCAAAGATGGCTTGACACTGCTGCGCTCGCCGTATCGGGCCAAGTATTACGATCGGTATAAGTAGGGGTTGGGGAGTAAGAACATAGAGCATAGAACATAGAACATAATCCTAAAAAATTTGTGCAATCTGTGGCGAAACATAGCCTTCGTGTCCTTCGTGCCCTTCGTGGATCAAACCTTTAACGCAGAGGCGCAGAGAAAGCATGGCTGCGGGCTATCGGAACAATAATCTGAATAATCTGTGCAATCTGTGGCGAAACATAGCCTTCGTGCCCTTCGTGCCCTTCGCGGTTTCAATCCTGCGTGAATCGGCATTTAACGCAGAGGCGCAGAGGAGCATGGCTCTTGGCTTGAGGCTAGCGGAATATTTGTATGAATTCCATGATGCTACCTCCAATAGCCAATAGCTGTACTGGTTCATGAGGTTGGCAACCAGAGTATGCCCTCACCCCCAGCCCCTCTCCCACTGAACGCGGGCGAGGGGAGCACTAGTTTTACCGACGAATTACGCAAGAACCACGGCGTTAAAGCCCCTCGCCCGTCGGACGGGCGAGGGGTTGGGGTGAGGGGTAAACCGTCGTTAATCCAATGAACCAGTACAAATAGCCAATAGCCAACAGCCTATCACCCTATCTTCGTGTGCTTCGTAGATCAATCCGATAGCCCATAGCCAAAAGCCCATAGCCCGCGTAGAACAATCGCCGATTTGTCCTACATTCGTTCATCAAGTTGTCGCTGATTGTACCCGTAGCACATCTGCTATACTTAGGGACGCGAAATCGTCCCGCAAGCCAAACTGTTCCTCCCAAACATCGAGGAGTGTAGCAATGACACTGATTGAAACGGTTGATGCAGCTGAATATTTCGAGCCAACATCAACTGAACTGAGCAGCCAATCGATCTCCGCAATGGCGCGTGGCATGGTTGGTTCTGAAATTTTGCGAATTGCCGGTAATGTCCGCACGTTGCAAGCCCAAGGCCGCACAGTCTGTAATTTCACCGTCGGTGATTTTGCGCCTTCACAGTTTCCAATTCCTGAAGCGTTGCGCGATGCAGCAATTGAATCGTATAGCGCTGGCCGCACCAACTATCCGCCTGCCGAAGGGGTGTTGGCATTGCGCAAAGCAGTGCTTGCCCACTACGAAAAGCGGTTGGGTCTGCGCTATCCATTGGAAAGCATTCAGATCATCTCTGGCGCTCGCCCTGGCCTCTACGCCGCCTATGGCGTATTGATCGATCCAGGCGAAACGGTGATTTACCCAGTGCCGTCGTGGAACAACAATCACTATGCCTATTTGTGTGGCTCAAAGGCGATTGAGGTTCCAACCCGCCCAGAAGATGGCTTTTTGCCAACCGCTGCCTTGCTTGAGCCATTCATCCAAGAAGCTCGTTTGATTTCGATCAACTCGCCGCTCAACCCCGCTGGCACAATGATCTCGCCAGAGGAATTGCGCAAAATCAGCGAATTGATCGTGAATGAAAATACGCGGCGCAAAGAGCTTGGCTTGCGTTTGCTCTATCTGGTCTACGACCAAATTTATTGGGAATTGCAGCTTGGCGATATTCGCCACGTTACGCCAATCGAAGTAATGCCCGAAATGGCTGCCTACACGATTTTCATTGATGGGATTTCTAAATCGTGGGCAGCGACCGGCTTGCGGGTTGGCTGGGTTGTAGCACCACCCCACATCACCGATCGGATCAAAGCTTTCTTGAATCACGTTGGCGCGTGGGCTCCTCACCCAGAGCAAGAAGCCACGGCGCATATTTTGAGCGCAGACAATGTGCTCGACGATTTCTATGCCAATATGCATAATGAAGTTCGCGCCCGTTTGAATTTGATCTACAACGCAGTGCAAGAAATGAAGGCTGCGGGCTTGCCAGTTGATGCGATTGCACCCCAAGGCGCAATTTATCTTTCAACCCAATTCGATTTGGTTGGCAAGAGCCTCGATGGCGTGCCAATTACCAGCAACGCCCAAATTGGCGATATTTTGCTGGAGCAAGCAGGCGTGGCCTTGGTGCCATTCCAAGCCTTTGGCCTGCGTCAAGAAACTGGCTGGATGCGGCTCTCGGTTGGCGCAGTTTCAGTCGCCGATGTCGAGCAATGTATCCCTCGGATGCGTGCAATCTTGGAGCGAGTCAAGTAGCATGATCGATCCACGTGGCCTGCGTTTGCTGCTTGCCCGTCATGGTGCGACCGCTTGGAATGAAGCGGGACGCTACCAAGGTCGCGCTGATGAAGGGCTTAGCGAGCGCGGCCACACTCAAGCATTGCAGCTTGGGCAGTGGCTCAGCGAGGAAACTCCAGAAATTGTGCTTCATAGTGGCGCACGTCGTACAGCCGAAACGCTGGCGCGTGCGCTGCCCACAGTTCAAGCCAACAGCGACCCCCGTTGGCGCGAAATTGATCATGGCGAATGGGAAGGCTTGACCTATCGCCAAGTTTTAGATCAACATCCTGAGCAAGCCTGCGCGCATTGGGCCGATCCCTTGCATATTCCCGCTCCCCAAGGCGAAACCCTCTTAGCTGTCGCCGAGCGGGTTCAAGCAGCCACCAACGATCTCATTGCGCAATACGCTGGACGTTGTGTCCTGTTGGTTGCCCACGCCACCAGCCTACAAATCTTATGTTGCCACGTATTTCAAACGCCGCTTGCGCTTTATTGGCAGTGGAAATTCGACCTCGGCAGCCTTTCGTGCCTTGAACTCTACCAAAGTGGCACGATCATCAATTGGCTCAATCGCGGCTACACCCGCCCCGCAAGCTGCTAACCAAACATCCTATCTCGGCTATAATCAGAGCCTATCAGCAAACGATCCAATCAAATTGGAGTATTGAGTATGCCACGTTGGGCACTTTTGGCCGATGTTCATGGCAATCGTTTGGCCTTAGCGGCAGTTTTGGCTGATCTTGCGCAACGCCACGTTGATCAGGTTATTAATCTTGGTGATAGCGTGTATAGCGTGCTCCAACCACGCTGGTGCGCTGAACAACTGGCGCAAATCGCTACGATCTCAATTAGTGGCAACCAAGATCGCATCTTGTTCGAAGAAATTCCAATAGCGCAACAAAACCTCAGTTATCGCTTTGTGCAGGCCGATTTAGGCCCCAACGAGCGAGCGTGGCTTGCCAACCAGCCAGCAACGGCGATTGTTGATGATATATTTTGCTGCCATGGCACGCCAAGCAGCGATACCACCTATTTATTGGAGCATGTCACGCCGCAGGGGGTGCAGTTGCATTCAGAGGCAACGATTCGCGCCGCAATTCAAGGCGTGAGCCAATCGCTGATCGTCTGTGGACATAGCCATATTGGACGCATCGTGCAGCTGACCAACGGCCAATTAATTGTCAATCCAGGCAGTGTTGGTATTCCCGCGTATAATGATGACCTACCGTACCCTCACGTTATGCAAGCAGGCAGCCCGCATGCACGCTATGCGATTGTTGAACGCAACGCCCATGGCTGGCAAGTTGAGCAGTATGCGATTGGCTATGCGTGGCACGAGGCCGCTACTACTGCTCGCCACAACGGGCGCGAAAATCTAGCCCGCTGGTTAGCAACAGGTCGGGCACAGCTTGCTGATTAATTGCGGAAAGGATCGCTCGCTTTGACGCTTGATCAATGGTTTTATCTGGCAGCATTTGGCTTGGGTTTACTGATTATCATCATCACCAAGGCTCGCCGCCAAGCGCTCTGGCCCTCGCTCGAACACATGCAACGCTCATCGCGCTGGTTGTTTATTCAGCCGTTAGTGTTGGCCAGTTGGCTAATTACCGCAGCGGGCGTGGGTTTTCTTGCCCGTGGCGCTGGAGTTAATTGGTGGCTTAGCGGCCTGATTGCGCTGGCTGGTGGCTTGGCAGTGGGTTTATTGCTCTATCGCATGATTATCGAGCGCAGCATTGTGCAGCAGGCTGGTTCGGCTGCCAGCAAAGTTGGGCCAATCGGCCAGCTGGGTGTGGTGGTCGAAGCGCTGCCAGCAGAAGGCTTTGGGGTGGTCGCCTATGAACATCAAAAAGGCGCAGCCCGCATCAATGCCAGGGCAATCGGTGGCCGAGCAATTGAGGCAGGCTGCGCAGTGATGATTGTCGAAGTTAACGATCAAGGCGCGACGGTGCTACGCCTAGAATCGCTCGAAAGCTAGCCATAGATACAAAATGGCGTGCTTTGCTCGATGATTGGGCTGCCAGCAGGAGCGGTGTAGGTTTGCCATTCGGCAGGCAAGGCATTTAATTCAACCGTTTCATCGACCACAAATTGTACCAAGCTTTCGGTGGTTACGCCTTGATACACATGGGTGCTGGTGAATTTCCAAATCTGGCCTGTGTTAGCATCGATCCAAGCAATCCCCATATCGCCACCAAGATCAACTACCGTCAGTTGGCGACCATCAATTTCTTCGTTGCGCAAAATCGTGGCATTGGGAAAATCGTCGTTCGAGCCAAAAGCCCCATTGCCTACCCATTGGGTTAAGTTCAATGAACATTCATCGAACGGCGCTTTGATTGAGGTATTGTCGTGGGCGTTGTAGTTCCAGAAGTAGTTTTCATCGACAATCGTTGGCCCCATTTGGTAGCCGACTGGCTGGCCATTTAATGATTGGCGGGCTGGCTGATAGAATAAAAGATGGGATTGGCCTTGGGCGAGCCAAATCTCATCGCGATAATGTTCACCAATTTGGCCATCGCTGCGGGTGGTCGAAATTTCAATCGCAATATGCCGAGCCTTGCCATTGACCACGATTGGCTGAGTAGCAAAGGTTTCTGCCCGTTGAATCAACTCGGCGGCTGAAACGCTACGAGTTGGTTGATTCAGGCCAAAAATCAAGCCCAAACCGACCGCGACACTACAGGCGGCCAGCGCCAAAGCCCGCGCTGGGCGACGTTGAAAAAATGCTTGCATACTATTTCCTCGCTTAACTGGTGGCTGAAGTCCAGCCTGAATTCGTTGCATCGTTGCCGGTGCTGGGCTAAAGCGCTGAGCTTGCCCACTGAGCTGTTGACCAAGCACGCCATTTTCTAGCTCAGCCAAAGCTTGGTCAAGATCGAGATTATTGGTCATCGGCGAGCCTCCGTTTGAGTTGTTCAAGTGCTCGATAGGCGGCCATTTTGACCGCAGCCTCACGTTTGCCGACAATCTGGGCAATCGTTGCATAGGGCAATTGGGCAAAAAACCGCAGTTGAAGCAACTCCTGCTGTTCTGGTGAGAGTTGGGCCACAGCTTGCTGCAACAAGGCTTGTTGTTCAAGCGCCAGCATAGCCAATTCGGGCGATAATTGCTGGCTGGTAAGGTCATCGGATAAGTGGGTTTGCTGTTGGCGACGTTGGCCGCGCCGATAAAAATCGGCTAAACAGCGGCGCACAATCGTAAACAACCAGCCGACAAATGAGCCATTGGGCTTAAATTGACCAAGGCTTTGCCAAGCACGCTCGAAGGCCAGCGCCGCCACTTCCTCGGCATCGTGGTGCTGTTGCAAACGCGCCACAAGAAAGCGATAGACCGGCGTGATATAGCGTTGGTACAAGCGTACAAAGGCCTCATGATCGCCCGCCACTGCCAACGCCACATCACGGTGATCCTCCAACGTTTGCTGATCGAATGGCGTACGTTCAGCAACCAAGCGATGAATCAATGCCATATCGTCAGCCTCCTTGGGTGTTTGAATCGCCATGGCCTTGCAGCTAGAATATCGTTGGCTAGCGCCGAAAAGTAACAAACAGCCAAAAAACAGCACGTTTAGCAAGATTTTGCTTAATTCTAACAAACACTTAACTCAGCATTTTGGCGCAAGTAATCAGCTTTTTTGGCTTCAGAATGGGCTAAATCGATTTAGCACTCTCATGGCAAGAGTGACAAACCATACCTTGACAAGCTTAACGGAACGACATACACTAACACTCGGATTTAGCACTCATCACAGTAGATTGCTAAATGGTCAACTAAGGAGGACACAATATCATGTCTGATTTCCGGATTCGCCCCTTGGCCGATCGTGTGGTGATCAAGCCTCAAGCCAAAGAAGAAAAAACCAAGAGTGGCTTGTTCCTGCCCGACACAGCGAGCAAAGAAAAACCCCAAGAAGGCATCGTTGTGGCTGTTGGTGAAGGCAAGTTGGACGATAACGGCAAGCGTGTGCCAGTTGCAGTGCAAGTTGGCGATAGCGTGTTGTTTGCCAAGTATGCTGGCACCGAGATCAAGTTGGACGACGAAGATTATTTGATTTTGGCTGAAAAAGATATTTTGGCCGTCGTTCAAGGCTAAGGCTAATTCGCGACGCTTCTTAGGAGGATTATTTAACAATGGCAAAGCAAGTTGCTTTTAATGAAGAAGCCCGCCGCGCACTCAAACGTGGCGTGGACGTGGTTGCAGATGCAGTTAAGACGACCTTGGGCCCACGTGGTCGCAACGTCGCTATCGATAAAAAATTCGGCTCACCAACCGTAACCCACGACGGCGTTACCGTTGCGAAAGAAATCGAATTGAAAGACCCATTTGAAAACATGGGCGCACGCTTGTTGGTTGAAGCAGCAACCAAAACCAACGACGTTGCTGGTGACGGTACCACCACCGCTACCGTTTTGGCTCAAGCAATTGTCCACGAAGGCTTGCGCCAAGTGGCTGCTGGCGCTAACTCGATGATGATCAAGCGTGGCTTGGACAAAGGCACCGCCGTCTTGTTGCAAGCAATCCGCGATTTGGCCAAGCCAGTCAACGATCGCACCGACATCTCAAGCGTTGCTACCATCTCAGCTGCCGATTCGTCAATTGGCGATTTGATTGCAGAAGTGATGGACAAAGTTGGCAAAGACGGTGTTATCACCGTTGAAGAAGGCAAAGGCTTGGGCTACGAAACCGAATATACCGAAGGTATGCAATTCGATCGTGGCTACATCTCAGCCTACTTCGTCACCAACAGCGACCGCATGGAATCAGATTTGGAAGACCCATACATTTTGATCACCGACAAGAAGATCAGCTCGATCCAAGAAATCTTGCCAGTGCTCGAAAAGGTCTTGCAATTCACCAAGAACTTCGTGATTATCGCTGAAGACATCGACGGCGAAGCCTTGCCAACCCTCGTGTTGAACAAATTGCGCGGCACGATCAACGTGTTGGCAATCAAAGCTCCTGGCTTCGGCGATCGCCGCAAAGCCATGTTGCAAGACATCGCCATCCTCACCGGTGGTACGGTTATCAGCGAAGAAATTGGCCGCAAGCTTGACAGCGCCACGGTCGAAGATTTGGGCCGCGCTCGCCGCGTGATTGCCAACAAAGACGAAACCACGGTTATTGAAGGCCGCGGCGACGAAGAAGCAATCAAAGCTCGGATCGAACAAATTCGTGCTCAAATTGAAACCACCACCAGCGATTTCGATCGCGAGAAACTGCAAGAACGCTTGGCCAAATTGGCTGGTGGCGTAGCAGTGCTCAAGGTTGGGGCTGCAACCGAGCCAGAATTGAAAGAACGCAAGCACCGCGTCGAAGATGCGCTCTCAACCGCTCGGGCAGCAGTTGAAGAAGGTATCGTGCCTGGTGGCGGGATTGCCTTGTTGAGCGTATTGCCAGCGTTGGATAGCGTTGAGCCAGCGAACCAAGACGAAAAAGCTGCAATCTTGATCTTGCGCCGCGCCTTGGAAGAACCAATTCGCCAATTGGCTCGCAACGCAGGTGAAGATGGTGCCGTGATTATCGACACCGTGCGCCGCTTGCAAAAAGAACAAAACAACTCAACCCTTGGCTACAACGTCATCACTGGCGAATATGGCTCAATGGTTGAAATGGGCATCATCGACCCAGCTAAGGTAACCCGCTCGGCATTGCTCAATGCCGTGTCGATTGCCTCGATGATTTTGACCACCGATGCCTTGGTCACCGATATTCCTGAAAAGGAAGCTGCCCCAGCTCCTGGTGGCGGTATGGGTGGCATGGGCGGCATGGATTTCTAATCCAGCCCGTTCGGCAACACGAAACCCCTGTTGTTCAACTGAACAGCAGGGGTTTTCATTTAACTTGTATCATAAAACTATACAAACTTAGTAGGAGATTGATTATGTCAATTCGTGTCTGTTTAGCTGGGGCAACAGGCTGGGCCGGCTCGGCGCTGGCCCAAGGCCTTGCCAAAACCAATGATTTAAACTTGGTAGCGGCGGTTTCACGGAGCCATGCAGGCCAGCAATTGGGAGTTGTGTTGAATCAGCCTACGCTGGAATGTCTAGTGTTTGCTACGGCCAGCGAGGCGCTGAGCCAGCCCTGCGATGTGTTTGTTGAATACACCAAACCTGCTGTTGCCTTGGATAACGTGTTGCAAGCCTTGGCCCATGGCGCGCATGTGGTGATTGGCACATCGGGGCTTGATGATGCAGCCTATGCCACGATTAACGAAGCAGCGTTGCAAGCCCAGCGTGGCGTGTTGGCGGTTGGCAATTTTGCGCTCACCGTGGTGCTTTTGCAAAAATTTGCCTCGATTGCAGCCCGCTACATTGCGCATAGCGAGATTATTGATTACGCCAGCGACAAGAAAATCGATGCTCCAAGCGGCACAGCCCGAGAACTAGCCTTTCGCTTAGGCCAAGTGCGTGCTTCAACCCAAACCGTGCCAACCGAAGAGATTGTAGGCGAGCAAGCAACCCGAGGAGCGCGGATGGCTGAGCAACAAGTACATTCAGTGCGCCTGCCAGGCTACGTGATTAGCATTGAAGCGATATTTGGTATGCCCGACCAAAAGCTCATTTTGCGTCATGAGGCAGGCAATGGAGCAGAGCCATATGTTGATGGCGCGTTATTGGCGATTCGCAAGGTTAATACATTTGTGGGCTTGAAACGTGGTTTAGAGCATGTTTTAGATTAAACAAAAAGAAGACTCCGTTGGATGTCCAACGGAGTCTATCTTGGAATGGTACGCATCCCCCTACGTTCCCACAGCGGGTGCTGCAGTAGCCTCGGT
>NZ_JAFBCZ010000045.1 GCF_016907925.1 Herpetosiphon giganteus
CTGGGCAACGACGGTGATGCGGGGCAGACGACTGGGCTTGGAAATGGCCTAACATCTATTGATAGCTATTCCTCAACCTGTCCGCCCTTAAACGTCGTCGGGGCAGTGAGTTGAACCAGGGTTGAATATGCGTTTCTGGGATACAACCCGTCGTTTTAAACCCCTCGTCGTCGGGGCAGTGAGTTGAACCAGGGTGTACATAAATGGGAAACCAGTCGACAGTTCAAGTTTTAAACCCCTCGTCGTCGGGGCAGTGAGTTGAACCAGGGTGTACATAAATGGGAAACCAGTCGACAGTTCAAGTTTTAAACCCCTCGTCGTCGGGGCAGTGAGTTGAACCGGATTTCAAGATTGCCATCCGTAATCCAACATTTTCGGTGTTTTAAACCCCTCGTCGTCGGGGCAGTGAGTTGAACGTCGGTAGTATTTGAAGCAGTCAAGAATGAGTACTTTTAGTTTTAAACCCCTCCACGGCGGGGCCGTGAGATGAACGCGAGAACACCCCCACGGCGATGACCCGGCACCTGGCTCGTTTTAAACCCCTCGCGGTCGGGGCCGTGAGATGAACACGGAGTGCCAGAACGGCAGGGCGCTGGTTGTACGGGTTTTAAACCCCGCGCGGTCGGGGCCGTGAGATGAACCGGACTTGGACGGGCGGCGAGTACGCTACATGCTCATCGTTTTAAACCCCTCGCCGTCGGGGCAGTGAGATGAACTCCTGTGTGTCCACTTTTGAAAATCAAGCAACTGCTCGCGCTGGTTGCTAGCCTGCTTGCATACCATAACAACTATGCCATGAAGCACTATAAAAATTATGGTAAACTTAAGCAGCATTTTTCTCGCGTCTGTGTCCACCTAAAGGATTCATTATGCTCTATTCTCGCATACCTGTCAAGCTCTCTGCAAGCCGTGCCTTGGCCCACGTACCGATTCGCACCTTGCGCACCCTCGCCCATTATAGCCACATTCGTCGTGAACGAATGCAAACCCGCCTTGCACTGGCCGCTGCCATCCAGCAATATTGGGCAACCCCAGCTTATCGTCAGCTCATTCGGCGCTCGCTTACCGCTGCTGACCATGCGCTGTTGCACGCCCTTTGGCATGGCACGCAGCCCTTGCCCGCCGCCGAAACCCTCGATCTCTGGCGTTGGCACGCGCCATGGCAAGCGCTCGCCAGCCTCTCTTCGCTCCAACGGCTAGCGGTGCTGGGCTTGCTGCTACCCATCCGCACGCCGCATGGTCGGCACACGGTGTTGCTCCGCGATAGCACTCGCTGGGTACGCCGCACCCGTGCTATGCCACCAACGCCCATTCCTGCTTCATTTCAAATGCTGTTTCAAACAGTTGCCGATGTGCTGATTCAGGGTTCGATCGATCCTCAATCGGCAGCAATAGCACCCTCGTTTGCGCGCACGCTTGCAGAGGCAGCTGGTTGGCTCGTGCTGCGGCTTGAGCAATGGCGCATCACGCCTCGTGGCGTTGCATGGCTCCAAGCCGACCTCGCCGAACAAACCCGCATGCTCCAACAGCAGATTGTGGGCTGTTCGCCGCCGAGCAGTGGGCTGCCTGCGTGGCGTAATCCCGATTGGGCTGGGTTGTGGCAAGCCCTCGTAGCGCTGATGGCGGATCAAACACCACGGCGAGTGGATGATGTGGTGGCGTTGCTCTGGGAGCATGCCGCGTGGGGCGGGTTGCCAGACGATCAACGGAGGCAGCTGATGCAGCAGTGGTTGCGCGCGGTGCTCCAACCAGCAGGCGTGCTGAGCATCGCGCGGGGCTGGATATTTTGGCATGGCTGGGCTGCCGTAACGCTGGTTGCGCCCCCATTTGATGGCCTACTGCTCCCCGCAACAGCCCAATTACCGCCGCTGCTGCGCTGGTGGGCACTGGGGCCAGCCAACCGACCATGGTTGGCGGCTTAGCGTGGCATCAATCCATACTCGGATGCAGCAGACTGGTGATGTGATGGGGTTTTGGGAGCCGCTCGATGCCTGGTATGCGCAACGCCCGTAAGCAGTGGAGGCAGCGCTGGCAACAGTCGTAGCTCGACCGCAGCTGCGCATGCGCCAAGTCACGCTGATCGAAGGTAGGAGTGAGGATTTAACCGCCATGGCAGCGCAACGCGGCATGCGCGATCTGCTGCAATCGGGCTGGACTGCAACGCAGCGGGTAGTCCGAGCAGGCGCGGAGCCACAGGTTGCGCAGGCCATTGGCCTTGAAGCTCCGCGCCAGCATACACACGCCACCGATAACGAAACACTGGCGTTGGCGTTGCGCATTGCGGCGCAACAGGTTCCGCGCTATGCCACAGCGTTTCAGCACCAGGCCCAGCAGATCCTTGGTGATCTGACATTCGAGCAGCGCTGTGCGATCGATGCGCAGTGGGAGGCACTCGCGCCTCAATCCGCCAACGAGGATGGCACGCTTGGGGTTGGTCAACAGCCCTCGGCTATGATTACGGTCGAACAGGCACGCAAGGCCATGCATCAGGCAATTCGTGATGGGCAAAGTTTGACCGTGCGCTATTACACACCGTCGGCCCATCGGATCACCACGCGCACGATTCGCCCGCTCGAACTGACCAGCACAGGGGTGCGCGGTTGGTGCGACTTGCGCCAAGAAGAGCGGGCTTTTCGCTTTGATTGTATATTGGCGATCGAGATTAATGCACGCTAATCAGTCCAGTAGAAAATTGGGTCTTGGGTTACCACCCCATGCCCAAGAATGACGATTGCCGTCACCGCATCTTTGGGCAACGAATAAAAACGAATGCTATCTTCGTTGGGAACGATGATGGCACTTAGTTGGCTGCGCACCTCGGACAATTGGATCGCGGTCAGATTGCATTCAAACACACTATATTGCACCCGTGTGCCGAAATTTTTGAGGGTTTTGGCAATGCGGCTACGGCGTTTATCGTGGCGAATATCATAGCTAATCAAAATAAACATGCTCGATCCTCGTGTTGGTGGCGCGTATCGGTTAATGCAAGCTCGCCATCAATCGCTCCAATAATAGGGCTGATAGCGTGGTTCCTCGGCTTGCACCACCCGCGCAAAATGCTGGGCTTGGAGCAACAGCACTCGTCGCAGTGGCTCGTTGTTGCCAGTTGCTTGATAGCGAATTGGGGTTTGCATGCGTTGTTCGGTCGAAACACTCCGCTCATTGCGCTATCGCTCACGCAACCGCGCTACCGTCGACGATAAAACATTAGCAATGTTGGTTTGGATTGCGCTCGCTGAAGGTCGGGCTTCGCTGCAATGGCTCAAAACGATCATGAGCGCCACCAGTCTCATTCTGCCTGAACCGCTGAATAGCTCATGGCTTGAACGCTATCTGCAAAGCCCGTTTAAACAACCGCTTGAACCAGTGTTGCTCAAGCAGGTTGTGTAGGGACTGATTGGGATTGAATTGCCACACCACGCCATGCTGGTCACAGCGCAATTAGCGCAACATCCAAAATCCGTTAACGTAGCGTTTAAGCTGCTAACCATGGTGATCGTGCTGCTCATTATGGGAGTCCTCATGCTCTAGCAGCATTGGGCTTTCTGCGCTAGAATTGGAGCTATGCGTAAACAACGGCGTTCGGATGAGCGTCGTTGTTTGCTGAATGGAAACACCATAGGCCAGCATGCTTCACAGAATGTGTATACTTGAAAAAGTGGACCCCTTATTCTACCTAGTCGAGATTAAGTTTACCATAATAAATTCCAGGCTTAAATAGTGCTTGTCTATGGTCAATGAACAACCCTGCATGTATCTACCAGCGCACACTCATTTTAAAAAGTGGACACACAGGAGTTCATCTCACTGCCCCGCCGTGGAGGGGTTTAAAACGTTGGTGTCGCGGACGGCGTTCGCGTTACCGTTGGGTTCATCTCACGGCCCCGCCGTGGAGGGGTTTAAAACTCATTCTCCCCCCAGAAGAGATCCCCTTCGGGTTTTGTTCATCTCACTGCCCCGCCGTGGAGGGGTTTAAAACGCAAGCTAGTTCCAGCCTGTAACCAAGTGCCGGTTCGTTCATCTCACTGCCCCGACGTGGAGGAGAACGTATGGCTTTTGGCTTTTGGCTTTTGGCTAGCGGAGGCAGGGTGGATACTTTATAAATTCGGGCTGATAGGCAATAATCTGTGCTAATCTGTGGCTAAAAATAATGTCATTCGTGGAATTCGTGGCTAAACTTTAACGCAGAGGCGCAGAGAACGGATGGTGATGGGCTATTGGCTTTGGAGAATAAGAATCTGAGCTAATCTGTGTCAATCTGTGGCTAAAAATAATGATTATTCGTGTTCTCAAAAGCCAATCCCCTGTAGCCGATAGCCAATAGCCAATAGCCGTATTCTCTTTCGTGGATAAACAAAACAATGGGGATTGAGCTAGTCCCAGCCCGATCTCGTTATTTCAGCAGTTTATCAGTTCAATAACATTTGAATACATCCTGTGCTTGCTATAGTACGAGAGATCCTAGTTTATGAGTGAGGACAGGAACCATGCGCAAAGCTTGGTGGATTGGGTTTTGTGGCCTATTGAGCGCTTTATACTTGCTTGTAGCGTGTTCAGCACCACAGATTAGTAGCAGTCAGACCGATCAAATCACCCCAACATTGACCCAGACAGGCCCTTTAACAATTACGATAACCACCGATTTGCAAGCCACATCGTTAACCAATCCCTTAGTGCTGACCCAAACTGAGCCATTAGTTTGGTTGGCCTTAACCAAAAAAGATCCTGAGGCAATTCATTTGACTTCTGCAGAGGTTGGGGTTGAGGAAAGTATTTATCCTGCACCACTGCTTGCGATCAATGGGTTAGGCCAGCAAACCATGATTACCACCGAAACTGAGGGGTTGATCTATCGGGAACAAGGATTGCCCTTGCCTATCCTCTATCGGCCAAATCCGCTGCCTGACCAACCATTTGCAGCTCAAGTATTGACTGATCATGTCGAGATTTCGTGGCGCAGACACTTTCAATTTTCACCCAAGCTTGATTATGTAGCGATGCGAACTTTTAGTTTGGGAGCAACCAGTTTAGAGGATAGGAATCGACTTGAGCTAATCAATCTGCAAACAGGGGCTAGGCAGGTATTGCACGAATCTCAAGGAAACCTGAAGGTTACTGACTGGTTTATTGGTTGGACTGCGAGTGGCATTTATGAACTCTCTTCAATCAATGGACCAATGTCATCGGCATCAATTAGGTTCTTTGATCCAACCCAAGCTGATCCACTCAAGCAATCAATTCAGCTTAGTGGCGAAGGTGGAATGGGCGACACGTTTTTAGATATTGAGCATGGCTTATTGGCCCATGGCGGCAGCTCTTGGCACCCCGCCTTTGGAGTTAAGAATCTGCAAACCGAGACCGATCTGATTATTGGGCAGAACACTGATACAACCGACATTGACAATCTATCGATTTCGCCAGATGCTCGTTATTTAGCCTATCTCTATCATCCCACGGTAAGTGATGCTGTTGAGCCAACGTCGGGTACGATTCGCTTATATTCAATTGAACAGCAACAGCCATTGGGTGATTTGGCAACGGGCATTAATCCGGATATGGTGCGCCAGCGTTTTGACCATCATAGCTCACCTTTTGATCCTACGATGATGCTCTGGACACCAGATAGTCAGTATCTTTTGGCCCTCAGTTGCGATCCCCGCACTCCATGGCAATGGCGACCTATCGGTCCAAGCTGTGATGCAGCTTCGCCAATTCAACAGCAACGGCAGGGCTTAGTTTTCCGCCTCGCTGATCAGCAACAATTAACGACAATTGTTGTGCCTGCGCATACTGGCTCGATTAAATTGGTTAGCCCCACGCTGCTCGGAATGATTGCCTATGTTGATAACCAAGCCTTGCTGATTTTTTGCGATATTGTGACAGGCCGACAAACCGTGCCGCTTGCACTTGGCAAGGTTATCCCTGTGATTGTTTATCCTCATTGAAGAGTAGAATCTAGAGCAAAGAACATAGAACATAGACGTTGCAAATAATCAAAAGATCATTCTGGCAATTCAAAGCGAAAAATTTAACGCAGCGGTGCAGAGAACGTATGGCTTTGAGCTATTGACTTTGGGCTAAGAGGAACATAATCAAATAAATCTGTGCTAATCTGTGGCTAAAAATAATGTCATTCGTGGAATTCGTGGCTAAATTTTAACGCAGCGGCGCAGAGGGATGAAGAGCATAGAGCATAGAACATAATCCTAAAAATCTGTGGCTAAAAACTTCGCCCTCTTCGCGTCCTTCGCGGTTTCATCCCTTCGTGCGCTTCGTGCGCTTCGTGGATAAACAAAACAATGGGGATCGAGCTTGTACCAGCCCGATCCCCGATAACCAACAACCGATCCTCAGCTTCTACGCTCCGCCGGTTTTGCCGGAGCCTGCGTTGTTGCCTTCGCGTAGCTTGGCCCGAATTAGGTCGCGGTTCATCTTGGCGATGAATTGAATGCTAATTTCCTTCGGACATGCTGCTTGGCATTCTGCATAGTTGGTACAGTTGCCAAAGCCTTCTGCATCCATTTGGGCAACCATGTTGATCACCCGTTGGTCTTTTTCTGGCTCGCCTTGGGGCAGCAAGTTCAGGTGCGAGACCTTGGCGGCGGTGAACAACATTGCCGAGCCGTTTGGACATGCGGCGACACACGCCCCACAACCAATACAAGCGGCGGCATCCATTGCCAAATCGGAAATTTCTTTGGCAATCGGAATTGCATTGCCATCTGGTGGCGCACCTGTGCCAACCGAAATAAAGCCGCCAGCAGCAATAATCCGGTCGAGGGCTGCGCGATCAACGGCCAAATCCTTGATCACAGGGAATGGCTCGGCGCGCCATGGCTCAATATACACTTCGTCGCCATCTTTGAATGAGCGCATGTGCAATTGGCAGGTGGTGGTTGCCCGCTGTGGCCCGTGGGGAATCCCGTTGATCACCATCGAACATGCACCGCAAATCCCTTCGCGGCAGTCGTGGTCGAAGGCAACAGGATCGTCGCCCTTGGTGATCAACTCTTGGTTGAGCACATCGAGCATTTCGAGAAATGACATATCGGGGCTGACATGGTTGGCATCGTAGCTGACCATTTTGCCCGCTGTTTTGGCGTTATCTTGTCGCCAAATGTGCAATTTTAACTTCATTGAAGCACCTCAGCGATTACTTGTACGAACGAGTTGAAAGGTGAACGTTTTCGAATTCGAGAACTTCTTTGTGCATGGTTGGTTTGGTTCCAACGCCCTTGTATTCCCAAGCGGCCACAAAGGTGAAGTTTTCGTCATCGCGTTTGGCTTCGCCATCCTCGGTTTGGCTTTCGGTGCGGAAGTGACCGCCACACGATTCGGTACGCATCAAGGCATCGTGGCACATCAATTCGGCAAATTCGAGGAAGTCGGCCAAGCGGCCTGCTTTTTCCAACTCTTGGTTGAAGTATGTGCCGCTACCTGGCACGCGCACGTCGCGCCAGAATTCTTCGCGAATTTGGGGAATTCGTTCCAAGGCGGTGCGCAAGCCAGCATCGTTACGCGCCATACCACAATAATCCCACATCACTTTGCCAAGCTCGCGATGGAAATCATCAACTGAGCGTTTGCCATTGATTTGCAGCAATTGGTTGATTTGGTTGGTTGCTTCGCGCTCAGTTTCAGCAAAAGCTGGGTGATCGGTCGTGACTGGGTTCAACTTAGCGCCCGCAATGTAATTACCAATCGTGTAGGGCAAAATGAAGTAGCCATCGGCCAAGCCTTGCATCAAGGCACTCGCACCCAAGCGGTTTGCGCCGTGGTCGGAGAAGTTGGCTTCGCCCAAGACGTGCAAGCCTTCGATGTTGCTCATCAAGTTGTAGTCGACCCACAAGCCGCCCATGGTGTAGTGCACGGCGGGATAAATCCGCATTGGCACTTCGTAGGGATTTTCGCCAGTGATCCGTTCGTACATCTCAAACAAGTTACCATAACGCTCGGCGATCATGTTTTTGCCCAAACGCTTGATCGAATCGGCAAAATCGAGATACACGCCCAAGCCGCCTGGGCCTACGCCACGACCTTCATCACACACTTCTTTGGCAGCGCGTGACGAAATATCACGCGGCGAGAGGTTGCCGAACGAAGGATATTTGCGTTCGAGATAATAATCGCGTTCGCTTTCGGGAATATCCTTGGCAGCGCGAGTGTCGCCAGCCTTCTTGGGAACCCAAATTCGTCCGTCGTTGCGCAACGATTCGCTCATCAAGGTCAATTTTGATTGATGATCGCCAGCAACTGGAATACAGGTTGGGTGAATTTGGGTAAAACATGGGTTGGCAAACGCCGCGCCACGTTTGTAAGCGCGATAGCTGGCCGTTACGTTACAGCCTTTGGCGTTGGTTGAAAGGTAGAAGACGTTGCCGTAGCCACCAGTTGCCAACACGACTGCATCGCCTGCGTGGCGTTCGATCTTGCCGTTGATCAAATCACGGGTGATAATCCCTCGCGCTTTGCCATCAACCAACACAATATCCAACATTTCGCAGCGCGAATACATAGCGACTTTTTTCAAGCCAATTTGGCGTTCCAGCGCTGAGTAAGCGCCGAGCAACAATTGTTGGCCGGTTTGGCCGCGTGCGTAGAAGGTACGCGAAACCTGTGCGCCACCGAATGAACGGTTGGCCATCACGCCGCCGTACTCACGGGCAAATGGCACGCCTTGGGCCACACATTGGTCAATAATATTGACGCTGACTTGCGCCAAACGATACACATTTGCTTCGCGGGCGCGATAATCGCCACCTTTGATCGTATCGTAGAACAAACGGCGCACACTATCGCCGTCATTTTGATAGTTCTTGGCAGCGTTGATACCACCTTGCGCCGCGATACTGTGGGCGCGGCGGGGGCTATCTTGGAAGCAGAAACACTTGACGTTATAGCCAAGCTCGGCCAATGAAGCAGCAGCAGAAGCGCCTGCCAAGCCTGAGCCAACCACCAAAACGGTGTATTTACGCTTATTGGCAGGATTGACCAACTTCATGTCGAAGCGGTGCTGATCCCATTTATCTTCCAGCGGCCCTGCTGGAATTTTGGCATTCAATTGCATAATGCGTCACCTATTTCGCTACTGGTTCTAGGAAACCAACTAAGACCGCAATCGGAATCGAAATATTTCCCAAAAACAACAAGGTGCCAATGCCAAGTGCAGCATTACGCAGCAACCGATTAAAACGGCGGTTGTTTAAGCCTAAAGTTTGGAACAAGCTCCAAACCCCGTGAGCCATGTGCAACCCAAGGGCGAGCATCGCTAGAATATAAAAGAGCGAAACCCACAGGTTTTGGAAGCCATAGACCACATTGTTGTAAACATTGTGTACGTCAAACGGTTGTGGCCCACCAGGCGCTTTACCAATGGTAAAGTGCAAAATGTGGTAGACGATAAACAACAGCAAAATAAACCCGCCATAGCGCATCGTGCGGCTGGCGAAGGTCGATTCGACGTGTTGTTTCTTGACGTAACGTTGCGGTCGCGATTTGCGGTTTTCAATCGTCAATTGCACGGCAGCGATGATGTGTAGAATGACTGCGGTCAGCAGCACAACCCGCACAACAATCAGCAACTCGCCAGTGCTCTTGAGAAACGCCGCATACTTGTTCAATGCTTCGGCTCCCAAATAAATTTGGAGATTGCCAAGCATATGCCCGATGACGAAGCCCACGCCAATCAGGCCCGTCACGGCCATCACGACCTTCTTCCCGATGGATGTTCGGTAGAAAGAAAGTACCCCAGTCATTACTGACTCCTTTATCTGTTCCGACGTGGCATCTTTACCTTTTATATTATCGCTTAAAACTCAGTTTAGGTGAAACACTTGCTGCACGTGGGTGAAGCTTTGTCCACATACGCTGGCACTGGCTTCAAGCGCCACATGGCTGCGAATAATCTGCTTCAGCAAGCAAATTAAGCATTAGACGAAATAGTGATTTATGGCTTTATTATAACCTAAAACGTAGCTTTATAGCACAAATATTCGATTAACATTTTAGACCTAAGCAATCCAATTAGCGAGGCCGAGTAGCACTGAACAAGGCCAATTGGCTGGTTGAATTCAATAATAAAGACGGATAATATAGAGTAAACTGTTTTAACTAGAACTTCTTCCAATCATTGATTTGACAAATAGCCTGAAGCGACTATACTTACCCGCAATAAAGACAATAAAGACTGATTAAATTGTCTTTATTAGTTCGGTTTTGTATTAATCAAGCTGAATTTTGCGGCGAAGTTTACCCCAACCGTTGAGCAATTTGCGATTTTTCGAGCCAAGCATTTGAGCGTTGGTCGTTTTATTGCGCTTAAAAAACGGTTGATCGACGGAGTTATCAACGTGGCGGTTACTCTTGCACAATCAACATCGCAGCCCAAACCGAAACGTCGCGCCGCTGCGGCTTTAGCAATCGGCCTGCTGCTAGCAACTGGCTTGTTGCTGGTGATTATGACGCTCAGCATTAATTTTGGGGCGACTGATGTTGCGCCAAGCACCGTCTGGGCATCATTATTTAACTACGATGCGACTTCGACCCAACACCTGATTATTCGCACCTTACGCATGCCACGGGTTCTGGTGGCGGCGATTGTCGGGGCCATTTTGGCTTTGGCAGGCGCGATTATGCAGGGCTTGACCCGCAATCCACTTGCCGACGCTGGCTTGTTGGGCATTGAAAGCGGCGCAGCCTTGGGCGTGGTGCTGGCAATCACCTTCTTCGAGATCAAAACCCTCAATTTATATTCGATTTTCGCCTTTGCTGGGGCAGCGGTTACGGCTGTGCTGGTCTATAGCCTTGGCTCTTTAGGGCGCGGCGGGCCAACTCCGCTCAAATTAACCCTTGCTGGAGCCATGATCACGGCCTTCTGCACCTCATTCACCAGCGCCATTCTGATTCTCAATCAACAAACGCTTGATGAAGTGCGCTTGTGGTTGGCGGGCACGGTTGCTGGGCGCGATTTGGGCTTAATCGCCGAGAGCCTGCCCTACGTTGGGGTTGGCTTTGTGCTGGCGCTGAGCCTTGGGCGCTCGCTGACCGCAATGGCCTTGGGCGAAGATGTGGCGCGGGGCTTGGGCCAACGCACTGGCTGGGTCAAAGTGATTGCGGCAATTGCCGTGGTGCTTTTGGCTGGCAGCGCGGTTGCCTTGGCTGGGCCAATTGGCTTTTTGGGCTTGTTGGTGCCGCACATTATGCGCTTTATCGTTGGCATCGATTATCGTTGGCTCTTGCCCTATTGTGCCATCGGCGGGGCCTTGCTGCTGGTTGTGGCCGATATTATTGGGCGGGTTGTTGTGCGTCCGATGGAAATTCCAGTTGGCGTTGTTACCGCGCTGCTCGGCGGCCCAATGTTTATTTACCTTGTACGCTGGCGGGTGCAACGATGAAAACATTTCCATGGATTACCATTCGGCCCAAGCATGCGCGATTTTCGCTGCGCATCGACCGCCGTTTGCCCAAGGTTGGGCTGATTGTTGGGCTGTTGGTGTTGGCAATTATGATCATCAACATGGGCGTTGGCGAATATAAAATTAGCCCATTGGATGTGGTTAAAACCTTGCTCGGCATGGAAACAGGCGACCCGCAACATGTGCTGATTGTGCGGACTCTGCGCTTGCCACGCATGCTGCTATCGGCCTTGGTTGGCTTGGCGCTTGGCACATCTGGCGCATTGCTGCAAGGCTTGACCCGCAATCCACTGGCCGACCCGAGCATTATGGGCATCAACACTGGCGCTGGTTTGGTTGCCGTGGTGTTGACAATCTTGGTACGCAATTTCCCAGCCCGCTGGATTCCGGTCGCGGCTTTTGCTGGGGCCTTGGTTGCCGCTGGCTTGATGTATGTTTTGGCCTGGCGCAAGGGTGGCGATTCACCGATGCGCTTGATCTTAATTGGGGTTGGCTTGAGTGCAGTTGGTTCCGCCGTCACAACCTTGGTGATTACGATTGGCAATATCTACGATGTGCAACGGGCCATGATTTGGCTAACGGGCAGCGTCTATGGCCGCTCGTGGGTCGATTTTTGGGCCTTTGCGCCGTGGGTCGCGATTGCTGTGCCCTTGGCTTGGTTTCAAGCGCGCCAACTGAATAGCCTGCACCTTGGCGAAGATGTCGCCTTGGGCTTGGGCGTGAATGTTGGCCGTCAACGAGCCTGGATTTTATTTGTTGCCGTGGCCTTGGCTGGCGCAAGCGTTGCCGTGGCTGGAGTGATTAGCTTTGTGGGCTTGATCGCGCCGCACGTAGCTCGGCGCTTGGTTGGTACCGATCACACGGGGCTTGTGCCGACCGCTGGCATGCTTGGCGCGTTGTTGCTGGTGGCTTCCGACTGGATTGGCCGCACGATTGCCGCGCCCAACGAAATTCCTTGTGGCCTTGTGACCGCCGTGATTGGCGTGCCGTTTTTCCTGACAATGCTCTACCACCATGCCAAAACAAAGTGAGGATGTGATGTTAGCAACCGATACATTAACCTTGGGCTACGATGGCCCCAACATTCTCGATCAGTTGTCGATCACGCTGCCTGCCGGGCAGATTACCGCTTTGATTGGCCCCAACGGCTGTGGCAAATCGACCTTATTGCGGGGTTTGGCACGTTTGATTAAGCCCAAGCATGGCGCAGTTGTGCTTGATGGCCACGATGTGCAGCGCATTCCGACCCGCCAATTAGCAACCCAACTTGGTATTTTGCCGCAAAATCCGGTTGCACCCGAAGGCTTGACCGTGCGTGAGTTGGTGGCCCAAGGCCGCTATCCGCATCAGCGCTGGTTTCAGCAATGGTCGGCAGCAGATGAAACAGCGGTGCGCTCGGCGCTCGAAATTACCAACATGGTCGAATTGGCCGATCGCGCGGTCGATGCGCTTTCTGGCGGTCAACGCCAACGCGCATGGATCGCTATGACCCTCGCCCAAGAAACCGATATTATCCTGCTTGACGAGCCAACCACCTTTTTGGATTTGGCCCATCAAGTTGAAGTCTTACAGCTTTTAGAACAGCTTAATCGTCAATCAAGCCGCACGATTGTGATGGTGGTGCATGATTTGAACCATGCCACGCGCCATGCCGATCATGTGATTGCGCTGCGGGCTGGCGTTGTGCAAGCCGCTGGAGCGCCGCGCGATGTAATTACACCGTCGTTGTTACGCGCTGTGTTTGGCATCGAAGCTGAAGTTATCCCCGATCCGCGCACCGGCGTGCCATTGTGCATTCCGTATGGTCTGTGTGCTGCGGAACCTACAGATACCCTGTTGCATGCGGATGCTGTTGGCAGCCGCGCTTAACCCTAGGAGTAACTTTCAATGGTTCGTTTTTCTCGTTTACTCTCGTGTGGCTTGCTATTGACGGTGTTAGCAGCCTGTGGCGGTGCAGCCAGCACCCCAACTAGCGTTCCAGCAGCGACCGCGGCTCCAACCGAGGCTGCCGCCGCTACTGCCACAACCGCGCCAACAGAAGCCGCTGTGGCTCAACCAACTGCCACCGCCGCTAGCGATACAACCACTAATTCTGGCAATCGCACCTTCACCCACGCCTTGGGCGAAATCAGCATTCCCAATGTTCCACAACGGGTTATCGCCCTCGACTGGATGTATTTGGAAGATGTTGTGGCCTTGGGCGTGCAACCAGTTGGTGCAATCGATTTGGAAAATTATCCCAAGTGGATTGATTTGCCATTGACGATTGATCCCAGCGTGGTTTCAATCGGTGCAAATCCAGCGCCCGATTTTGAAACGATTGCCGCATTGAAGCCTGATTTGATTTTGGTTGGCTCGTTGCGCGGCGAAACGATCTACGATCAATTGAATGCCATCGCTCCAACGATGATGTTCAATCCCTACTTGAAAGAGGGCGAAGGCCATCCATACGCCGAAATGACGACGACTTTCAGCACAATTGCCGCAGTCTTGGGCAAAGAAACTGAAGGCGCACAAGTGTTGGCCAAGATGGAACAAACTTTTGCTACTTCCAAAGAGCAATTGGCTGCTGCTGGTTTGGCTGATGCCAATGTGTTGGTAGCCCAAACCTACGCCAGCAACAACGCTGCTGAAGTGCGTTTGTTCACCGATAACGCTGCGGTGATGGAAATCATCAAACGTTTGGGCTTGAAAAACGCTTGGTCAGACCCAACCTACCAAGTGTGGGGCTTCTCGTCAGTTGGCACCGAAGCCTTGGCTCAATTCAGCGATATTCACATGCTCTACATCACCGAAGAAAATAACGATCCCTTCCAAAGTGCCGCGATCAAACCCTACTGGGATAGCCTAGAGTTTGTCAAAGCTGGCAAGGCCCACACTTTGGATAGCCAAACCTGGACCTTTGGTGGCCCAATTGCCGCCGAAGTCTTTGCCCAACGGGTTACGGAAGCGCTCTTGTCGGAAAGCAAATAAGCCTGATTTAGCGCTGGCCGTTTGAGAATAGCAAGCGGCCAGCAGGAATAGATACAACAATGCAACGATTTTTGGCATTAATTGGCTTGGTCAGCATTTTGGCTGCCTGTGGTTCATCGGCAGCAACGACCGCTCCAACGACCGCCCCAACCACTGCTGCCGCCGCAACCGCGACGACTGCAACAGAAGCAACCGCTGCCGCGACTGAAGCCGCCGCCGAAGCAACCACTGCTCCAGCTGACACTGCTGGCACGCGCACGATCAAGCACGTGATGGGCGAAACCACGATCACTGGCGTTCCTCAAAAGGTCGTTGTGCTCGAATGGGTCTATGTTGAAAATCTTTTGGCCTTGGGCGTGCAACCAGCAGGCGTTGCCGACATCGAAGGCTACAACAAATGGGTTGATGTCCCCGTTGAATTAGGCCCAACTGCGGTTGATGTTGGCACGCGTGGCGAGGCCAACCTCGAAACGATTGCTGCAATCAAGCCTGATTTGATTATTGCGCTTAAGTATGATGCTGAAAAGAACTATGCCCAATATAGCGCCATTGCCCCTACCTTGGTCTTCAATCCCTATCCTGAATCAGGCGATCAATACACTGAAATGATCGAAACCTTCAACACGATTGCCGATGTGCTGGACAAAACCGAAGAAGCCAAAGCTGTGTTGGCCAAAATGGAGCAAACCTACGCCGAAGCCAAGCAAACCTTGGCTGCAGCAGGCTTTGAAAATGCTCCCTACGTGTTGGCTCAAGCTTACACCTCAAACAGCGCCGCCGAAATTCGCTTGTTCACCGACAACTCGATGATTGCCAAATTGATCGCTAAAACTGGGCTTAAGAATGCCTGGACTGACAGTACCTTCCAAGTCTATGGCTTCTCGACCGTAAGCAGCGAAGCGTTGGCTGGGCTGGGCGATATTCACTTTATGTATGTTGTGGCCGATGATGATAACCCATTTGCCAGCGGCACGATCAAGCCATTCTGGGATAGCCTTGATTTTGTAAAAAAAGGCCAAGCCTATCCATTGGGTGGCGATGTTTGGTTCTTTGGTGGCCCCTTATCAGCAGAAGTGCTGGCCCAACGCGTTGTCAAGAGCTTGACCAAGCAATAAAAAATGTTTATTGATAGAGGATGTGCATATGCATGTAGAACGTAGCCCACTTGCCCAAAGCTTCGAACGCGCCGTAACCTTGGATCAATACTTGGTTGCGCGGATTGTCGAACCAACCGAGCCAGATTGGGTCTCAGCTACAGCATTGACCGATCCAGCGATGTTGAACACCATTCTTGCAAGCTTTGCGGAAGTTCGCAAGCTGGAAAAGCGTCGTTTGGCCGGCTCGTTCTTTATTAGTTCGTATGTTTGGTATCTGGCTGGGGCAGCGATTGCCAGCTTATTGATCGATCAACGGGTTCCCGACATGGATCGATCCAATGTGTTGGCGCGTTTCCCCAGCAACGACAACGGCCATCAGCCAGAAGTCGCCTTTGCTTCGCAGCGGTTTTTCGGCTTAACAGCTGATCAAGCGCATGCGAATGTAACCGTCGTTGCCGATAAAGCCAGCTTGCGCGAACAATTTCGCCAGCAATTTGAGCAACATCTTGCGCCAGTAGTGCAATTGGTCGCTGAGCAATCAGGTTTAGGCCAACGTGCTCAATGGAACATCATCGCCGATCGCTGTGCAGGTATTTTCTTGCGGGTTGGCCAGCGCCTTGAGCAAGTTGATGTTGCTTGTGCAGAAGGCTTGGCCTTCGTTGGCGCTAAAGGTTCAGCCATGAAGGCCAGCAAAACTGGCTATATTGAGCTGAATACGGCCAGCGATCAATGTGCAACGTTCCTGCAACGCGGTGGTTGCTGCTTATACTATCAAGTTGAGGGCGGCCAAAACTGCAACGATTGCCCATTATTGCCAGTTGCCGAGCGCGTACAACGCCTGACTGGTATCAGTAACTAAACAATTTGGATTGAACTTGTCTAAAGCAGTAGCGCAGAGAATTATTGTTCTCTGCGCCTCTGCGTTAAAACTCGACGTTATTTTACGATCAGCTCAACGTCGATATTGCCACGGGTTGCGTTGCTGTATGGGCAAACGGTATGCGCTTTTTCGACCAAGGCCAAGGCGGTTTCGCGCTCGACTTTAGGCAAATCGACGGTCAAGGTGACGGCCAAGCCATAGCCACCTTGAGCATTTGCGCCAAGGCTGACCGTGCCAGTCACGCTTGAATCGCTAGCATCGGCTTTGGCATGTTTGGCAACCAAGCTCAAGGCACTATGGAAACAGGCAGCATAGCCAGCAGCAAACAATTGCTCAGGGTTGGTCGCGCCACCAGGCCCGCCTAATTCCTTGGGCGAGGCTAAATCGAGGGTCAAGCTGCCATCAGGTGCAGTTACTTGGCCAGTGCGTCCGCCGCTTGCAGTCATCGTGGTCGTATATAAGGTTTTAAGTGCCATAATTGTCAAGCTCCTTCAAACATAGTAAATTTATATTTATGGCAATTATATTGTGTGCAATTCAATTTGTCAAGAGCTAATTTTCATGCTACGGTGCTGTTATGCAAAACATAGGAGGCCGACGATGAATTTGGCAGAACAGGGCTTATTGTTGGAGCAACAATTGTGCTTCGATGTGTACGCGGCCTCACGCGCAATTAACAAGGCGTATCGGCCACTATTAGAGGCGTTGGGTTTGACCTACCCGCAATATTTGGTGATGTTGGTGTTGTGGCAGCACGAAGCCCAAACCGTCAAGCAGCTTGGCGAGCAGCTTCAGCTTGATTCGGGCACGCTTTCGCCATTGCTCAAACGGCTAGAAAGTGCTGGCTTTTTGCAGCGTCAACGCCGAGCCAGCGATGAACGTGAAGTTGAAATTCAATTAACTGAAGCTGGGCGGGCTTTGCGCCAGCAGGCTAGCAATGTGCCAGCCTCAATTTTTCAAGCACTTGGTCTCAATGCGAGCGATTATTTTGAGCTTAAACGCTTGCTGCACCAAGTTATGGCTTCGGTTGAGGCCAATAGCCCTGATTAAGATTAAGCAATTCGCGTCAAAAGAATAATTCTGGCTAGCTTTTAGTCCGATTACAATCCACAAATTGCCCTTTAGGGGGTGCAGGGGGATGAAAACCCCCTGCGTTCCCCGCCTAACGGCGGGGCGGAGGGGTGGTGATCGAGTTAAATTGATGAAACCTTGAACTTAAACTTGGTAGCTTTCATTTAAGCCACAATCTACAATCAACCCATCTATGGTATAATCAAGGCCCGTACTGATGTATTCAGTGCGGATTTTTTATTTAACGCGGAGCACAGTCAATGACGAAGTATATTTTCGTAACGGGTGGCGTAGCCTCATCGGTGGGCAAAGGGATCACCGTGGCCTCGCTGGGCCGTTTGCTGAAAAGTCGTGGTATTAGCGTTTCAATTCAGAAACTTGATCCTTATATCAATGTTGACCCCGGCACAATGTCGCCCTACCAACATGGCGAGGTTTTTGTGACCGAAGATGGAGCCGAAACCGACCTCGACTTGGGCCACTACGAACGCTTTATTGATGAAAATTTGTCCCGCGTTAATAACATTACAACCGGTCAAATTTATTCTTCCGTGATTCAAAAAGAGCGCCGTGGCGATTTCCTCGGCGGCACGATTCAGGTTATTCCGCATATTACTAACGAAATTAAGAGCCGCGTGGCCCTCGTTGCCAAAAATACCAGCGCCGATGTGGTGATTGTGGAAATTGGTGGCACGGTTGGCGATATTGAAAGCTTGCCATTCCTCGAAGCAATTCGCCAAATGAAAAAAGATGTAGGCCGCGATAATGTGATCTATATTCACGTCACATTGCTGCCCTACCTCCAAGCCAGCGGCGAACTCAAAACCAAGCCAACCCAACACTCAATCGCCGAATTGCGCCGCGTCGGCATCTCGCCAGCGGTTGTGCTTTGTCGCTCCGATTTGCCAGTTGATGATGAAATTCGCGAGAAAATCGCCCTGTTTGCTGATTTGCCCACCGAGGCTGTGGTTGCCCTGCCAACCGTTGAAACAATCTATGAAGTGCCATTGGTTTTGGAAGAAGCAGGTTTAGGCGATTTAATTTGCGAACGCTTAGCTTTGGCTGCGCAGCCAGTCCAGCTCGATGAATGGCGCTCGTTGGTTGCTGGCATCAAACAGCCAAAACGCCATACAACCGTGGCAATTGTTGGCAAATATGTTGAATTGCGCGATGCTTATATGAGCGTTGCCGAATCGGTGCGCCACGCTGGTTGGGCGCAAGATATTCAGGTCGAGATCAAATGGGTCTCATCGGAAGAACTTGAAGTTGCCGATCCGGTGACGATGCTTGGCGATGTGCAAGGCATTATCGTGCCGGGCGGCTTTGGCTATCGTGGTGTTGAGGGCAAAATTCGCGCTGTGCGCTATGCTCGCGAAAACAAGATTCCCTTCTTGGGCTTGTGTTTGGGCATGCAATGCGCCACGATTGAATTTGCGCGCTTTGCACTAAACGCTCCCGATGCCAACTCAACCGAGTTTAATCCTAATACCAAACTGCCGGTGATCGATTTTATGCCTGATCAATTGGATATTAGCGACAAGGGTGGCACGATGCGGTTGGGCGTGTACCCCTGTATTTTAGCGCCAGGCAGCAAAGCAGCCAAAGCCTATGGCCGTGAATTGGCCCTGGAACGCCATCGCCATCGCTTTGAATTTAACAACAAATATCGCAAAGCCATGGAAGCAGCTGGCTTTGTGATTAGCGGACACTCGCCTGATGGCCGTTTGGTCGAGATTGTTGAGTTGCGCGACCATCCATGGTTTGTGGCTTCGCAATTCCACCCTGAATTCAAATCGCGGCCAAATAATCCACATCCATTATTCCGCGATTTTGTGCAAGCTGCCTTGGAGCAAAGCGCAGAGTAAGCTCAAAGTCAAAGGGCAAAAGGCAAAACTATAGCCAAAATGTTTTGGAGATCGGGCGTGTCGTGGCTCGATCTCCATCTTTTTTTAACGCAACGGTGCAGAGCAACCAAAGGATGAAGTATGAAGGATGAGGGATGAAGTAAAATCAAAAGGCAGAAGTCAAAAGGCAAAACCTGAATCCCATAGCCAATAGCCCTTTGCGCTCTTCGCGGTTTCCGGCCTTCGTGCCCTTCGTGGATGACTAACGCAGAGGCGCAGAGCTTTTTTTAGCCATGAATTCACCGAATTTCACCAAATTATCCTTCTATCTCTAAATTCATCCTTCATCCCTCATCCTTCATAATTTCTCTGTTCTATGCTCTTTGCTCTATGTTCTATGTTCTCAGCTTAGCGTTTGCAGCTATAATAAAGCTTGAACGACAAACTGTAGGGATTGCCTGTGAAAGTCTTATATATCGCCAGTGGCATTCGCGTGCCTGGCGCGTTTGGTGGCGCAATTCATACAACCGAAGTCGCCAAAGGGCTAGCCCAACTTGGCGTTGAAATGCACGTGGTGACGCGCCCAGCCCAAGGCCAACGGCGCAAGCCATGGCAATTGCCCAAGCATCAAACTGACTCGATTACCTGGTACGAAGCTGATTTGCCGAAGCCCTTAAGTTTATTGGGCTATGCAGCGATTGCGCGCTTGGTACGCGAGTTGCAGCCCGACGCAGTGATGGAGCGCTATTACAACTTTGCTGGCGCAGGTATTTTGGCGGCAGCTCGCCAAAAAATACCAACCTTGTTGGAAGTTAATGCCTTAATTGTTGACCCTCCACAGGTGCGCAAACGCCAAATAGATGATGCTTTGAGCTGGCTTTTGCCTGGCAATTCTGGCCCGATGCGGCGCTGGGCGGCGTGGCAATGTCGGCATAGCAGCAAAATCGTAACACCGCTGCATACAACTGTTCCGCCAGAAATCGAGCGTAGCCGCATTGTCGAATTGCCATGGGGCGCGAATGTTCAGGCATTTAGACCCCAAACCAAGCCGCTAGCTCAGCCAGTGTTTGTGTTTCTTGGCTCGTTTCGGCATTGGCATGGCGTAACCGATTTTATTCAAGCGGCGATTCGCTTGATTCAGCAAGGCAGCCAAGCGAAATTTTTATTAATTGGCAGCGGCCCTGAACAAACAGAAGCGCAACGACTTGCCGCGCCATATGCTGAACATTTTGAATGGGCTGGAGCAGTGGCGCATGAACGAGTGCCAGCCTTATTGGCTCAAGCAAGTGTTGGGGTTGCGCCATTTAATCCGGCCCGCCACCCAGCGTTGCAAGCAGCAGGCTTCTTTTGGTCGCCGCTGAAAATTTACGAATATATGGCCGCAGGCTTGCCCGTGGTGACGGCGAACATTCCGCCATTGGATACTATTATTCGACCACAGCAGGAAGGCGGGTTGTTTGAAGCGGGCAATATCGCCGATCTTGCGCGAGTAATGCAGGCAGTTGCCAACGACCCGCAACGCCAACAATGGGGCCAAAATGCCCGCCAGCGCGTGGTTGAACATTATTCATGGGAGCAACATTGCCAAGCCTTGAAGCAAATTTTACAAACGATGATTACTCAGCCATGAAACCGCTACACGTGCTTTTGCCAAGCGATGTCTTTCCGCCGCGGACTGGTGGCGCTGGCTGGAGCAGCCATGCCTTAGCGCTGGCCTTGCTCGAACGCGGCCATCAGGTAACTGCTTTGGTTCCCAAAGCTGGGCTTCGTGGCCTCCAACGGCGGGTTGAGGCGGGCGTGCCCGTGGTTGAGGTTGGCTATCAACCTTCACGCTTGCCGTTTGTGGCCAATTGGTCGCGCTTTGAGCTGTTCTGGCCGCAATTTGCCCAAGCAATTGTCGAAACTATCGGCGATCAACGTGAGCATGTGATTATCCATGGCCAGCACGTCCAAGGGATTGGCGCAGCGGTGCTGGCTGGGCAACAGCTTAATCTGCCGGTGGTGGCAACCGTGCGCGATCACTGGCCAAACCATTATTTTGGCACCAATTTACATGGCGATAATGTGCCATTAGACAAGTTTGGTTGGGCGGCAACCGCGACTGATATGCTGGCGCGGCGCAAGCCTTTGCTGGGAGCGCTCTCGTTATTGGCCATGCCCTATGTTCAAGCGCATATGCGTTGGCGACGACAGCTTTTGCAGGCCTGCGACGCAGTAATTTCGTTGAGCGATTACATTACGCAGCGGCTTAGGCCACTGATTGCGCCCGAAAAACTATGGCCAATCCCAAATATGGTTAATTTGCCGGCGATTGCCAAAGTGCTAGCAACACCTGCCCAAACGACCATTAACCAAGCATATGTGTTGTTCACTGGCAAATTGGCCCGCAACAAAGGCGCGTATTTGCTGCCTGAAATTATGGCAAGCATGCGGGCTGCTGGTGGCGATGCAACCTTAGTGATTGCTGGCGGCCAGAATCCAGCCCTCGTGGCAGCGATTCAAGCCCAAGGTGTGGAGGTAATTGCCCTGGATTGGGTTGAACATGACGAGGTTTTGCGCCTCATGGCAGGAGCCAAACTGTTGCTCTTTCCCTCAACCTGGGGCGAGCCGCTGAGTCGGGTTTTGCTGGAGGCGTGTGCAGTTGGCATGCCAATTGTGGCAATGTCTACGGGCGGCACGCCAGACCTAATCACCCATGGCTATAACGGCTATTTGGCCCACTCAGCCCACCAACTTGGGCGGTTGGCAGCAGAATTGTTGGCAAATCCGCAGCGAGCCAAACAACTTGGCCAAGCTGCCCACCAAACTGCACAAACCAGATTGGCCGCGCCGGTGGTGGTTTCCCAGATTGAGCAACTTTATTGGACATTATTGACTCAGCACGCGCAGCGAGCGCTGACTGGGTACGATTAAGTTACTGTGTAGGAGAAAAGGCGTATGCGTCGATTGGTTTCTTGGTTGCTCTTGGCGCTGATCCTGGTAGGATGTAGCGCAACGCCAGCAACTGTTAATCTCACCGTTACCCCGAATTTACGTCAACAAACTGCAACGGCTATTGCTTTAGTAAACCAAGCGCTGCAACGCCCAACTGCCACAGCAACCATAACCGCTGAGCTTGGCGCGCCAACGCCAACTCGCTCAAGCGCTGTGCAGGCAACCCCAACCCTCAATCTTGGCCCGATTACGGTCACGCCGTTGCCAACCGCAACACCCTTGGAAAGCCCAACGCCAACCGAGACTCCCTTGCCGTCCGCAACGCCAACGCCCGAACCAACCGCAACTCCAGCGCCACCAAGCGCCAGCAGTGGTTGGATCTATTTTGAGCGGGCTGGTGGCTTGTGGAGCTACGATGTTAAGCTCAAAACTGAACAATTAGTTGCTGAACGTGGCGAGTTGGCACGGGTTTCGCCAAATGGTACCAAAATTGCCTATTTGGATAATCGCACCTTGTTTGTGGCCGATCGTGATGGTGAAAATGCTCAAGCCTTGACCACCAATGTCAACGAAGCGCCGCGTTGGGCACCAGATAGCACGGCCTTGGCGGTGGTCAGCGGCAATGCTGATAATCGTTATCCCTTGGCGTGTGCCAATGATAGCCAATTGATCGTTGTCGATTTGAATAGTAATACCAGCACAACCGTTGCTCAAGGTTGTCAACCAGCATGGTCGCCCGATGGCAAACGCTTGGCCTATGTCTCGCCAACAATTGGCGATATTAACGAAGGCTTCAACACGGTTGGCCTGGTTGGTCGCCAAGGCCAAAATGGCTGGACTCCAGTCAGTGCGCCAGTCCAAAACGCTGCCTTCCCTGATCCACGGCGAATTTTCTATGCGCCGTTCTGGAACCGCGACGGCAGCACGTTGTATAGCTTTGGTTTTATTGGCTATCGGGTGTTGATCGATTTCAGCACGCTGGAACAGATCGATCCGATTAATGGTGGCACGCAGCCGATTGGTTTGGCGATGGATGTGCAAAGTGCTAGCGTGCGGCCAACCTTGCGCGGTGATGGCGTGGCCTATATTTCACTCGGAGCCAAGGGTAGCCCGATGTTGAATGTGATGAGCACTGGCAATCAACCCCAAGTTGCCGATTATATTGGCACCGCAATTGAAGTTTCGGCTTTGGTTGAATATGGCACGGAGTTTGTTTCGCAAGCGACGTGGGCACCTGCTGGCGAAATTTTGGCCTTGGTGGTGTGTGCCAACGATGGCTATGCTTGCACGCCAGGCGGCAGTGGCACGATTCAACTATATGATCCCAAAACCAAACTCAGCACCACCTTGATTCAAAATGTCGATGCCGAAGGCAGCATCGATTGGGGTCGGTAGTAGGTAGGGGTCAGGGTTCAGGGGCGAGGGATCAGCGATTATTATAATCATTAGCTCTCGCCCTTCATGTTCTTCGTGTTCTTCGTGGTTAAATATCAATCTTTAAACGGATAATCTTGCCAGAGCTTGGTGAGGATGATGATGGCACATGCTGCAATACTGAGCCAAACAACATCTCCATAACCAAGCAGATAGGCTGCGATTGGCGCGGCGCTGATCATCACCAGCGCTGCCCAACTGCTGCGCTTCAGCACCAAGGCAAAAAATGCTCCTACAGCCAAAAGTGGCAAGGCCAAAATCGGCGTAAATACGCTAATCACGCCCAGCCCGGTGGCTAAACCTTGGCCACCAACCAGCAACATCCAGTGCCGCCAATGTTGCCATGGGGTTTTGAAACTGCGCAGCAATAAATAGGGCGAGTAGCAATGGCCCAAAACCGCAGCCACCCCAACCACTGCAACCGCCAATTTGTTGGCGAATAGCGCATCAGTTAGCAGCATTGGGATGGCTGATTTAAGCGCATCGAGCACTAAAACCAACACTCCAGCCCCAGCCCCAGCCACTCGCAACGAGTTACGCGCCCCAACATTGCCTGAGCCAGTCGAGCGCACATCGTGGCCGCTCAGCAAGCGCACCACCGGCACAGCAAAGGGGATTCCGCCAATTAAATAGCCTAAAATGCCCAATAATACTAACTGCATAACAAAACCCTCTACACCCGAATCGTCAATGCTGCTGGCTGAATGCTGATGCTGATGTCGTGTAAGCTTGCGCTAAACACCTCACCATCGACATGAACGGGCACGCCCCGCTCGCTATACAGCTTAAAGGTGCGGGTTTTGAGCATTGTCACACTTGGCAAATCGCCATGGGTTCCTTGGCGCACCCGAGCCGAATCGCGCACCATCGACCAGCGTGATTGCTCGCCGGTTAGGCACACATCAAGCAAGCCATCGTCGATTTTGGCCGCAGGCGTGACCCAAAAGCCGCCGCCATGATAGCCACCATTGCCAACCGTCGCCATATTGATCCGTTGTTGCAGGGTTAAATCATCGGTTTCAATCAGCAGATCGCGGGCTTCGTAGCGCAAAATCGATTTGAGCACGGCAATGATATAGACCAAGCCACCCTTGATGCGTTTGAGTTTTTGGGCCTCAATCGCCACATTTGCATCCAAGCCAATGCCCACGCCATTAATAAACCAGTGTTCGTTAATCATGCCCAAATCGATCTGGCGCAACTGATTGTTGGCAATCGCCCGAATCGCCTCAACGATGCTATTGGCTGGTAATTTGAGCATTTTAACAAAATCGTTGCCCGTGCCAAGCGGCACAAAACTGAGCGGCAGCTGAGAGCCAGCCATACCATTCACAATTTCATTGATCGTGCCATCGCCGCCAGCAGCAATAATGCCATCCCACGTGCCTTCGGCAACGCATTGCTGAGCTAAACTCGTGGCATGGCCAACGTGGGTGGTTTTGAATAAACTGGCTTCAAGCCCAAAATGGCTGAGCATGGCCATAATGTGTGACGCTTGGTGGGCTGCACGTTGACGATTGGAATGGGGATTCAAAATGACTGCTAGCCGCAGTTGTGACATCGTGAGTCTCCTCGTAATTGCAGAGTGCTAGCAGCATTATAGCAGGGGCAGGTAAATTCTAAAGGCGTTGCTAGGCCATAATCGAGCCGCAGGTAAGATTGGCAATTGTGCCAGTCATGGCGCTGGCATAATCCGAGGCGAGGAAGCTTGCTGCATTGGCAACCTCGTTTAAGCGTGGTAAACGCCCAAGTGCCGTGCCGTCTTGCATATAGCGCTGAATTTGCTCGGCGGGATTATTCCAAGTTTCAGGTAGGGCATCGGAGCGCAGGCAAACCACACGCACATTCTGCGGGCCAACTTCGCCCGCCAAACTATGGGTAAAGCCTTCGATCGCAAGGCAGGCGGTGCTAAAACCACCAGTTAAATGATAGCGCCGTTCACGGCCTGATAGCACTGATGACGATGCCGAGAGGGTCAAAATCACGCCTGATTGTTGCTGTACCATCTGGCGAGCAGCGGCGGTGGCAGTCAAAAAATGGGTTTTCACGCCAGTCATAATTGGCGTAGTGAAATCATCAGCTGGCATTTGAATTAATGGCGTGCCCTGCAAATCACCGCGAATCCAAATCGCATTGAATGAAATATCAATCCTGCCTGTTTTGGCCAGCAGTTCGGCTAAATGATGTTCAATTGCTGCCTGATCAAGCGCATCGACGATCGCAACCTCGGCCAAGCCACCAAGCTCACGAATTTCGTTGGCGAGTGTTTCGAGCGATGTTTGATTGCGGCCTGTCAGGAAAACCCGTGCGCCTTCGCGGGCAAAGCCACGGGCCACCGCGCTGCCAATCGAACCTGCTGCGCCATAAATAACCGCAATTTTGTCGCGTAACAGCATCACTCAGCTCCTTGTATAACTTAAAATGAAACATATGTTCGTTATTGTAGCCAACAAAGAGCGTTAAAGTCAATGATTAAATGATGATCCACGAAGAACACGAAGCAACGAGGGTTCAGAATTCACGTGTCAGGGATCAGTTTAAAAGCATACAGCATCTGATCCCTAGCCCCTAAACCCTGAACCCTACTGTTCTCTGCGGCTCTGCGTTAAAAAAAGATCAGGCTATTGCTAGCCCGATCTCTATGTTCTATGTTCTGTGCTCTATGCTCTCGCTACGCAAATGCGCGCACAACTTCGGGCATTTCGAGCACCGTTGATTCAAACCAGTTGAGTTGTTCGCGTAGCGCAACCACTTCGCCTACAATCAAAATGGCGGGTGCGCTAATGCCAACGGCTTTAACTGCGGCCTCAATCTGATCAAGCGGCGCGACCACGGTTTTTTGCTGCTCAGTCGTTCCCCAGCGAATCACGGCGGTTGGCGTATCGGCAGGCCGACCATTGGCAATCAAGCTCGCAACCGTGTGGTTAATCCGCGAAATACCCATCAAAAAGACCAAAGTATCAACGCCTTGGGCCAAGGCCTGCCAATTGATGCGGCTGGTTGGCTTGGTTGGATCTTCGTGGCCAGTTACAAACACCACTGATGAGGCAACATCGCGATGGGTGACTGGAATGCCAGCATAGGCAGGGGCGGCAATTGCTGAAGAAATGCCTGGCACAACTTCCCACGCAATTCCGGCGGCGCTGAGCGCTGCTGCTTCTTCGCCACCGCGCCCAAACACAAACGGATCGCCGCCTTTGAGCCGCACGACCAATTTGCCACGTTGGGCATGCTCAATTAAGGTCGCGTTAATCCAATCTTGGCTGGCTGAATGTTGGCCGCCACGTTTGCCAGCTGGAATCAGCTCTGCATCGCTGCGCGCTTCGGCCAATAATTCGGGCAAAACTAAGGCATCGAATACGATCACATCGGCACTTTGCAAACGGCGTAAGCCTTTGACCGTGATTAAATCGGCGGAGCCTGGGCCAGCTCCAACTAATGAAACAAAGCCTTCGCGGGTCATAAATCCTCCGTTGGCAAGTGATTGGGCCTCGTGGTCGGCTCTTCGGCTAAGGCAGCTAACAGTTGATCAAAATAGCGCTCGCGTTCGGCGCTGCTGAGGCTGGCGAGTTGGCTGCGTTGGCTTGCGACAACTTGGGCCAGCGTGGCATAGCGTTGATCAAAATAGCTGCTCAGCTGTTGGCGTAGGTAGCGACTTAAGGCTGGGCTGGCCCCGCTACTACTGATGCTAAACAATAAAGAGCCTTGGCGATGGCTTGCGGTTGTGATGAAATTACCCTCTTCAGCAGCATCGGCGATATTGAGGAGGATTGGGCGGTTGTGGCATTCTTGGGCAATTTGCTGGTTGATTGAACGCTGGTTGGTTGCGGCAACAACCAAAAACGCCTGATCACAATCACCAGTCTGGTATTCACGGGCAAGGTGCTGAATGTGGCCGTTGGCTTGCCAGTGCTGAAGTTGGGCTGTGAGGTCAGGGCTGATCACAATTGGGCTTGCGCCGCCTGCAATTAAACCGGCAACTTTGCGCTCAGCCACCGTGCCGCCGCCAACCACCACACAGCGTTGTTGGGCTAAATTGGTCAAAACTACTGGGTACATAGCAATCAGCCTTGAGCCGCTGAATCAACAGCAGCGCCAAACAGCAGTGGTTGGGCAAAAGCTGCATTGCAAATCATGTGGGCAAGCCTAGTATAAGCAAAATCTTGCTTTTGCGAAGCCATAAAACAATTATTTTCTATCGAATTTGCGCCAGATTCCCTCACCCCAACCCCTCGCCCATCCGATGAGCGAGGGGCTTTTTGGTGTCCGGCTCCCCCTCGCCTCGCGGACGGGAGAGGGGGCTGGGGGGTGAGGGAACGCACTAGCGGCTTTTATTCCACGAGCCTTCTTCAGTCCAAACGCCTTCCTCGGTTTCTGGCTGGCCAAAGCCGAGATAGTCGCGCAATTGCTCGTCGGTTTGGCGTTTGGCCCAATGCCGAAACTGGTCTTCGGGGCTGGTGCGTTGGGCTTGGTAGGTCGTTACCAAGTTGCCCAAACGATCGGCTAGCTCCGACCAAGGCACTTTGGTTGCGACACGGCGGGCAATCGCTGCATCGTCGCCTAAGGCTCCGCCAAGCAGAATATCGGCTGCTGGCAACTTGTTTTTGCTGCCATCTGGGTTGCGAATTACGCCGCCCTGCAAGCCAATATCGGCGATGCTATGTTGGCTGCACGAGTGCGGGCAAGCAGAAAGATGGATGCGCAACGGCACATCAAGCTCAACTTTATTATCCAAAGCTCCGGCCAATTGCCATGCGGCTTCTTTGGTTTCGATTGTGGCAAAGTTGCAGTAGGGCAAGCCAGTACAAGCCACCACCGTGCGTTGAATTCGTGGCCCATTTGGCTGTAATTCTTGCAATAATGGCTCAGCCAGCAAGCCATCCAAGCGGGCTTCAGGAATGTAGGGCAAGAGTAAGTTTTGGCTGTGGGTCAGGCGAATTTCGCTTTGACCATATTCGCGTGATAAACGAGCAGCCTCGCGAATTTGGGCTGGCGTGATGCGGCCAGTTGGCACAAGCAAGCCAACCCAGTACAGATTTGGCTGCTTTTGGCGAAACACACCAACCACATCGCCGCTATAGACTGCTGGCGGCACGTCGGTTGCCGCTCGTTCCAAGCTATGGCCAAGATAGCGCTCGACCTCTTCGCGGAAGCGTTCTGCGCCCCAATCGGCAATGAGATATTTGAGCCGCGCATGGTTGCGCTTTTCGCGGTAGCCAAAATCGCGATAAACCAAGGTTACTGCACGCGCTACTTCGACGACCAATTCGGGATCGGCGGGCACAAAAACATCAATATTTTGGGCCAGATATGGCTCGTGCGAAAGTCCGCCACCAACCCAAACGTTATAGCCCAGCACAATTTCGCCATCGATTTCTTTACGGCCTGGCGTAAAGGCCAAGTCGTTGATTGGAGCTTGGGTTGCGTCGAGGCCGCCGCCAGCGACCGAAATTTTGTATTTGCGCGGCAAGTTCGAGTAATCGGTGTTGTAGGCAAAGTGCTCGTCAAGTGCCTTGAAAAATGGCCGTGGATCGAGCCATTCGTCGGCGGCAATGCCCGCAACTGGGCTACTCACAACGTTACGTGGCACATCGCCACACGCTTCAATTGACGAAAGGCCAACGCTTTCCAAGGTCTGAAACACGGTTGGAATATCGCGCAGGGCAATCGTATGCAATTGGAAGGTTTGGCGGGTGGTGATTTCGACCCGTCCTGGAGCGACAGTTTCGGCCAATTGCACAATTGCATCAGCCTGATCAGCGGTCATGATGCCGCCTGGCAAGCGTACCCGCAGCATAAAAAAGCCATCTTTGGGCTTATCGTGATACAAACCATACCATTTGAAACGGTTCATATCGCTTTCGGTTACGTCATTAATATCGCCGCTTTGGGCGTAGCGATAAATATCATCGAGCACCGCCAAGCCGTCTTTTTCGATTTTTTGCAATTCTACGGGGTTGAGTTTTTGGGTTGTAGCAGTCATGCGACCTCCTCAACGGCGGCAACCGTCGGTAGATAGCCAAGTTCCTCAAGTTTGTTGATAATGCGGGCAACGCTGGCATCGAGCGCTTCGGCGTGGCTTGGAATCACCACTTCGGGGTTGGTTGGCGGTTCGTATGGGTCGGAAACCCCAGTGAAATGGGGGATTTCGCCAGCCAACGCTTTGGCATACAAGCCCTTAACGTCGCGGTCGATACACACTTCCAAGGGACAATCGATATAGACTTCGACAAAGCGGGCGGTGCTGGAGCGAATTTCCTCGCGGGTTTGGCGATAGGGCGAGATGGCGGCGGCAATTGCCACTCCGCCATGGCGCGCAACCAAATCACAAACCCAGCCAATCCGCCGCACGTTGGTATCGCGATCTTCTTTCGAGAAGCCCAAACCTTTGCTCAAATGGGTCCGTACCACATCGCCGTCAAGCACCTCAACGCGTTGTTCGCGTTCGCGCAGCACTTCCGCCAATGCCGCTGCAATCGTCGATTTGCCTGCGCCTGATAATCCAGTAAACCAAATAATATAACCTTGGCTCATACAAAAATCCTTTATGGGAACGATGAAGCTCACTACTTCCCTTGCTAGAGCATAAAACCCTATGTTCTATGCTCTATGTTCTTTCGTTACGCAGCGATCAATTCTTCGATAACTTCGCGGCGGCTGAACTCTGGTGGTGGCAATTCGCCGCGTGACAAGAGCGCGCGCACGGCAGTGCCACTCAAAATAACGTGGTGTTCGTGAGAGTGCGGGCAGGTTTTGGCCGAAGCCATTGCGCCACAGCGTTGGCAGTAAAAGGTATGTTCAAAGAACAATGGCGTAATGCCCAAGGCAGCAGGATCAAATTCGCTGAAAATCGCTTGCGCATCGTAGGTGCCGTAATAATTGCCAACCCCAGCGTGATCGCGGCCAACGATAAAGTGGGTGCAGCCATAGTTTTTACGATTCAACGCGTGGAAAATCGCTTCGCGAGGGCCTGCATAGCGCATTGGCGCAGGGAAAACGCCCAGCAACACCCGATTGGCGGGATAATATTCACGCAGCAAGCGCTCGTAGGAACGCACGCGAGCTGGCGCAGGAACATCATCGCTCTTGGTGGTGCCAACCAAGGGGTGCAACAACAAGCCATCAACAACTTCTAAGGCACATTTTTGAATATATTCGTGGGCGCGGTGCACAGGGTTGCGGGTTTGGAACCCAACCACGGTGCGCCAGCCAGCGTCGCTGATCGATTGACGAACTTCTTGGGGCGTGCGTGGCAAGTGTGGGAACGCGCCTTGTTCAACCTGCAACAACCAAATCGAGCCACCAACTCGCCAGCGGGGTGCTGCATACAAGCGAGCAACGCCAGGGTGCGTGCCTTCGGTTGTGCGATACACATGTTGGGCTTCGTATTCAACATCGACGGGGAAAATATCTTCAACTTCGAGCACTGCCAAAATTGTGCCTTGCTCGTCGGTTAAGGCCACTGGCTGATCAAGCACCAAATCGTAGGCTTGATCTTCGGTAATTGGCAAGGTAATTGGAATCGACCATGGCAAGCCATTTTTGAGGTGCATGGTTTCGACGACCGCCTTGTAGTCGTGGCGATTTAAGAAACCAGTTAAGGGGCTGTACGAGCCAATCCCCAGCATTAAGAGATCAGCGCGATGCGGTTCGTCGAGCAAAATCTGCGGCAAATCTTGGGCCGATTGCAACAAGTTTTCGCGCAGCAAACCACTAGGAATCCGATTGACCAACGTGCCGCCGTGAGGCAAAATTAATGATGAAACAGCCATTGAAGCACACCCTCGAACATAGAATAATAGCTACCATAAAGTAGTGACTTTATGATAATCAGCATTGATTACACATAACATAACGAAAGCTTGAAAATTAGATATGGAGTCCACACTCGGTTTTATTAAAGCCAGCCCAGCGTCCGCTGCGTGGGTCACCGTTCACAGGGTGGCTTGTACAAGTATGACATCCGAGGCTGGTATAACCTTGGTCAAGCAATGGATTATATGGCACACCATTGGCATGAATGTAACGCCAGATATCGCGTTCAGTCCACAAGGCTAGGGGGCAAATTTTAACCAATTGATGTTTGTCGTTCCAAGAAACGACCGGTGTATTGGCGCGGGTGCTGCTTTGGTCGCGGCGCAGCGCGGTGAGCCACGCGTCGTATGGCGCAAGCACATTTTTGAGTGGCTCGACCTTCCGCAGCTTGCAGCACAAATCGGGATTCGTGCCCCAAAGCTCGGGGCCGTGGGTTGCAGCTTGTTCGGCCACAGTTTGGGCTGGGCGCGAATATTGCACCGTAATTCCGTAATGCTTTTCGATTTGCTCAACCAAGGCATAGGTTTCGCTGAAAAGCACGCCGGTATCGAGCACCAACACTGGCAGATTTGGCTCGATTTTGAGCGCCATATCGAGCAATACCATGCCAGAAGAGCCGCCAAACGAGCAAGTTAGGGCCAAGTTAGGGAAATAATGATCGATCGCCCACCGCACAATTGCTTGCGGAGTTTGGCTCGTTAATTGCGTATCTAAGGCTGTCAGAGCCTCGCGGCTTGGCAAGGTTGCGTGCATGACCATAAAAAAAACCTCATCTGTATATTGGGCAGATGAGGAGTAGGGATCGTGGCATTAATGTCACAAACTACTGCTCATCTGTCAGACATCACTGTCGGAATTAGCACCTTAAACTTAACTGATCAGGTTAAGTATGGTTGCTGGAGCTTCGTCGGGCCGATCCCTCCGCTCCTCTGGATGAGTGCAACGGGTATATATTTTTAAGCTGCGAGGAATATAACATACTTGATAAACAAAGTCAAGAATTATTCTAGCGTATTTTAGTCAAGAATTGGAGTATACTTAATAACGGATGAGTTCAACGGATGTTTTAGGCCTTTCCAAAGCCAAATTTTGTTTTAGCTAGCTCTCTAGCTAGTAGTTGCGATAGCAAAGGATAGTTAACTAAATGACTCAACAATATGCCCAAGCAACGCTTGGTAATGGTTGTTTTTGGTGTACCGAGGCCGTATTTGACGACCTGCAAGGGATTATTAGTGTTGAATCTGGCTATGCTGGGGGCCATGTTGCCAACCCCAGCTACGAAGAGGTTTGTGGCAAAAAAACCGGCCATGCCGAAGTTGTGCGCTTAACCTATGATCCAAGCGTGATCAACTTTAGCCAAATCTTGGATGTCTTTTTTGCCACCCATAACCCGACCACATTGAACCGCCAAGGCAATGATGTAGGGCCACAATATCGCTCGGTGATTTTTTATCACGATGCTGAGCAAAAAACGCTTGCCGAGCAAGCGATTGCCAATTTGAACGCAAGTGGCCAATGGCCAGACCCGATTGTGACCGAAGTTACGCCGATTAATAACTACTATGAGGCCGAAGATTATCACCAAGAATATTTTGCCCATCACCCATTCCAGCCCTATTGTATGGCGGTAGTTTCGCCCAAAGTCCAAAAATTTCGCAAAGAATTTAGTAAGCAACGCAAATCAGAGCATAGAGCATAGAACACAGAGCGTAGAGCATAGGGATGAAAATTCAGGCTATAGGCTATTGGCTTTCGGAAATAGATTAAAATTTCCATCATTAAATCCCGTAACCAATAGCCAATAGCCCTCGCTCCCTTCGCGCTCTTCGCGCGCTTCGCGGTTCCGTGCTTCGTCGCATTTGACAAGGCTGCCGATCTGCGGTAGAATCCACGGGCTGTCAACGCATGACTTCAAAACGAGTCACGACACACCAACTGAGACCTTCGCCCACGGACACGCGATTTGACAAGAATGAGCGGCTGTGGTAGAATCCTCAGGCTGTTGACCGACAGCACGATGTTTGCTCAACATCACACAATTT
>NZ_JAFBCZ010000046.1 GCF_016907925.1 Herpetosiphon giganteus
ATAATTTAACCCTTACTTTAGCATGATGCTCTTTGTTAGGGGAGCGTGGTGTTGTATAGTATTCAGACTGGGTAGTATACAACACCACGCTCATCATCAATAATTCATGAAGTATTCTACATTACTGCGGCACGCGAACCCCACCTCCTAAGTTTCGAAGATACAAACGAAGATCAGCTGCAAGCATATCAAGTTGCGTCATGATTTGAATAGCTGACCAACCTTCTGTTTTTGCTAATTTATCAAGTGTATTTAGTTTTCCTTCAACCATTTTAGTATAAGCATCGTGATTAGTATTATGCAATGGTAGTTGATCGTTAATACTTTTAGGAGAGCACAAAAAAGTCGGGGGCATGCGCTTCAGGCGTTGGTGGTTGCCGCTGCGGACGCATCGGCGAGATATTTGTACAGCGTCGGCTTTGAAATCCCCAGCATCCGGCAGATCTGCGCGATCGTGTGCTGCTTTTCATCATACAGTTTTACGGCCAACGCCTGCTGATCGGCGGACAGCGCTTTCGGTCGCCCACCCTTCCGTCCTCGCGCACGGGCCGCCTGCAAACCCGCGTGGGTGCGTTCGCGAATGAGCATCCGCTCAAATTCCGCCAGTGCCCCAAAGATATGGAAAATCAGTTTCCCCGCACTGGAGGTCGTATCGATCGATTCATGCAGGCTTTTCAGCCCGATCTCCTTACGCTCCAGTAGCGTGATGATGTGATCAAATCTTTGAGGGAGCGGCTCAGCCGATCCAAGCGCCACACCACCACGATGTCACCCGCTCGCGCATAGTCCAGCAAGCGCTGGAAGCCACTCCGGTCAGCGGTTGCACCACTGCCGTGATCGGCAAAGATCTGCTCGCATCCGGCCTGCTGCAAGGCATCATGTTGCAGATGCAGGTGCTGGTCGTCGGTGGAAACACGGGCATAGCCAAGCTGCATGGGTGCGCTCCTTCTGGTCAAGAATCTCATTGTTGCCGGTGGTATCTTAACAAAGATAGCTTGACCGCGTTTCATGCCCGTCTGACAGCCCATGGCACCACTGTTTCGCGCAACCCCCACCATGGGCAACCAAACGACCGTTTTCTTGCCCCCCGTCCTCGCCGTGAAAACCCAGCCGGAGGTGCCATGACCCTTGCTGCATCGACACCACTGATCTATCACCTCAAAATCGTGTTGCGGGATATCACGCCGCAGGTGTGGCGACGAGTCCAGGTTGCCGCAATCACCACCATTGCTGATCTCCATGCCATTCTCCAAATTGCGATGGGCTGGGAGGATGCCCACCTCCATCAATTGCTGATCTATGGCAAGGCCTATGGAGTCTATCACGATGGCGGTTTTTCCTTTGCTGACGATCCCGACCAGGTGCGGCTTGCCGATTTTCGGTTGCGGGTTGGTGAGCGCTTCCGCTACGACTACGATATGGGCGACTTCTGGCAGCACGATATCTGGATTGAACAGATTCGTCCCGCACTACCACACCGCGTGTATCCCCACTGTCACGCGGGCTCAGGGGCATGTCCACCCGAAGATTGTGGTGGCCCCCCGGGCTACCGAGCGCTTCTCCGGGAACGAACGTCGTGGGACAGCCTTGATCCGCTCCACGCTGCCATGCAGCTGATCATCGAACGGGTCCAGACATTCGCGGCGGGCGGGCCACGCCCAACGATTGATGATGACGATTTTATGGATGCGCTTGATCACCTCGACGACTGGGAGGCATGGATTCCCATCGCCTTCGATCGACGGGCAGTGAATCAGGCCTTTCACGCGCTGGGGAGGAACCCACATGCAGATAACGATCACCATCCAGATTCAGGCCGATGATGACACCCACCACCAGCACGTACTGACCACCCTTGCGCGGGAATCAACGAGCATCGAGACGCTTGGCTTAACCCTCGCCGAGAGCAAACAGCTCTTGCAGCAGACCCAACAAGCGCTGGTCACCCACCAAGTAACCGCCTACCTCGCGCAGCACCGGCCCTGTCCTACCTGTGCCACGCCACGCCGGATAAAACAGCAGACCACCGCCCCGTTCCGGACGCTCTTTGGCCGCGTTGCGGTCGCAAACCCCCGCTGGTATCAGTGTGCCTGTCAGCTGCACGCGACCGAAACCAAAACCGTGCGTCCCCTCGCCCAGTTGCTCCCTGAGCGGGTCAGTCCCGAATTGCGCTATCTTGAGACGAAATGGGCCAGCCTCATGGCCTATGGCCTCGCGACACGGCTCATCCACGAGGTGTTGCCCATCGATGCGACGCACAATGCAACGACGGTGCGCAATCATCTGCTCCACGATGCCCAGCGGCTTGAACAGCAGCTCGGTGATGATCGGGTGATGGTGTGGGATACCTGCCAAGCCGAGCGTGATCGCTTGCCCATGCCTGATGGGCCGCTGTCGGTCGGACTCGACGGGGCGATTCTTCGCGCACGACGCGGCAGTTGTGGTGCACAGACGGCCAATCTGTTTGAGGTTATTGCGGGCAAAAGCATCCTCGCCTTTCGTCGGGATGCGCCGGAGGGCATGCCGCCAACCAGTAAATGTTTCGCCTTGGTGCAGCGGTATGATCGCAAGCCCCGACGGCGACTGTTTGACCTGCTCCGATCCCAAGGCATGCAAGCCAATCAGCAGGTGACCTTCTTCACGGATGGCGGTGATACCGTCCGCCGCCTGCCTGATGACCTGTACCCGCAGGCCGAGCACGTGTTGGATTGGTTTCATCTCACGATGCGGCTAACGGTTCTCCAGCAGTGCGCTCGCGGGCTTCCCGTCCGTCCGGACTACCCACCTTGGGATGGACCGTCACTGGCAGACAGCATCGACCGGATCAAACACCACCTCTGGCATGGCAATACGGCCAGCGCGTTGGAGGCCGTGGACACGCTTGCCGAATGGTTAGATGGTTGGGATGACGATGACGATGGGGCGATCACCATCCAGCCGGGGAGCGTGGCAGCGGCAACGATGGGGCGGTATGTCCACGACCTGAGCACCTCCATTGACCACAACAGCGGGTCAATTATCAATTATGGGGAGCGTTATCGGCAGGGCGAGCGGATTAGTACCAGCTTTGTCGAGTCAACGGTGAATTATGTGGTCAGCAAACGCATGGTCAAGAAACAACAAATGCAGTGGACACCGAAAGGAGCACATCTGCTGCTCCAAGTGCGAACCCAGGTGCTCAATGGCGATTGGGAGGCGACCTGTACTGTTTAGCAAGGTCGTCACCCGATTCATTCACCTCGTGCATGCCCCTTGACCCCATGTGCTGAATCCTGCGGTTACCCACGCCGCAACGCCGCTCCCACAGACGGTGAGCGGCAATCAGGAGCGCTGTGGTTATCCCAAATCCTTACCGACGATGACGACGCTGGCGATCGCGAATACGCGCATCCTCACCCCGTGCCGCAGCACACAACTGGTCGATGAACTGCTCGAACGGAAGGTCGGTCGTGATCAGATTGCGGAGGCGGCGACGGCGGTATTCGTGTTCCGCGTGGTACACCACCAGTTCCTGCGTTGGAGCATCCATCCGCACCACCACCTCCTGTCCCGCTAGCGTCCGACTGACGTAGTAGTCATTGCCCCCAACCGTGATGCTTCCTCGGGTTGAGACGCGCCGCACCCAGGTTTTTCCATGCAGCTGCACAACCCAGCGATTGGGATCAAGCGTGGCGGGAACCTGCGGCCACGCGGGTGGGTCAGGATACACCACCGCTGGTGGCTGGTTCTGGCAGGCACGGCCCTGATGGGGGCGTTCATCGCAATACCATGGTTCCCACGCATCGATCGCGGCCTGCGCATCGGGAATGATGGTGGGCCACGCAGGCCGTAAACATTCGGTTTTGAGCGTCGCATGAAACCGTTCAACCGAGGGCTTTAAGTCGGGACGGCCCGGGGGACAACAATCCACGGTCGTGCCAAGGCACAGCCACAAGCGTTCCCATGGCGAGGGGAAATCATCCATCTGCTGTGCGCCGACAAAGCGCGGGTCACGGTCATAGCGGACCAGCGGCGGAATGCCGTGGCGGAGCACGACTGCGGCACTCACCCGAATCGCCCGCTCCATCGAAAAAGCGCCATCCGCGATCATTGCCAGTGGTCGCGCCGTGCCCACATCGATCCAGTTGAAGACTTCGCCAGCGTGCTGGCGTTTGCCGTCGGGATCAGGGATGATTGAGGGAATATCGGTGAAATCGAGTTCGAGTTCCGTCCACGGCGCAGGCGGCTGGAGGGGTTGGCGTTGGCGGCGGGGCGGGGTGTGAATGCGTTGATGCTGGCGCAGAATCTTCCAAATGGTCGCGGTTGATCGGGGCAGCGGATCGTCGGTGCGCTCCGGATCGTGCTGGAGATAATAGGCAATGGTTTTGGGGCCAACGGTGCGGTGAAACTGGTCGGGGAGGGTATCGCGGAAGTGGAGAATGCGGGCAACAACGTGTGGTGTGGGAGCCGGCGGTGGGTGGTGACGCGCGGACGAACGCGAGCGGCAGGCGACCAGCGGGTCAGGATGGGGTGGCGATCCAATGCGGGATTTCCATTTGGCAACCCAGCGGCGACACCGCCCGATGGCGGCGGCATGCTCCGCATTGGTAGCGGATGGAAACGCGTGCAAACGGTCATACAACGTCAGCCGATCGGCAAACGCAGCGGCAGTCATAGCAAGCCTCCAAGCGAGCGAATGAATGATATGACCGGCATCGTACCGCGTGGCATCTCGTGCGGCAAGGGGCATGCACGAGGTAGGAAAACTGGGTGACGACCTCACTAAACAGCACACGACCGTTCGCGGGTGGTATGCGGGTTTCCGATCTGAGCCGTTGATTCCGCCAGTGCTGCCGATATCGGGCTAGTGCCCCCGACTTTTTACTGCTCTCCGAGCAGGGCCTTTTCCACCGCTCATACCGGCATCCCTCCGATCCACCACACCACACCGCCAACAATCACGATGACCGACCCAATGATGATCCTCCGCAGTACGCCTCCCCTCCGGTCTTTCCTGATCATCGCCGTCTGACGCATCCTGTCTTCTTGATTTGACTCTCCTCTTCCGGTATTATATCATCACATAGTGATGTAATGATACATGAGGTCTTGCATATGCTCTCCCGTACTCCTCCGCTCCAGCCAGCGGATCTGAAGGCGAAACTCTTCCGTGGCTTTGCCGATCCCTCACGCCTCCGGGTCTTGGAAGCGTTGCGCGCCGGGCCGCTGACCGTGTCGGCCATTGTGGACGCGACCGGCTTGAGCCAGCCGAATGTCTCCAACCACCTCAGCTGCCTCCACGATTGCGGCTTGGTCGCCCGCGAACAGCAGGGGCGCTTCGTCTCCTACCAACTCAGCGATCCGCGCGTTGCGGAGTTGATGACCCTGGTTGATACCCTGCTCGCGGATGTGGCGCATGGTGTCTATGCCTGCACGCGCTATAGCCGTGCTACGGAGGAGCAATGACAACCCTTCAGACTACGGAGGAGCAATGACAACCCTTCAGACAATCACGCTGCCGGTTCAGGGTATGGATTGTACCACCTGTGCGCAGCACATCGAGCGCGATCTCAGCCTGCTGCCCGGTGTTCAGCACGCGCAGGTGTTGCTGAGTGCGGAAAAAGCCACGGTGCAGTTCGATAGCACCCAGCTTGATCGGGCCACGCTGGTTCGCCGGATCGAACAAAGCGGCTATCGCGTACCCAGTGCATCCGATGCCGCGCCCGCAGCCGCCGATCTCGGCACCCTCTCCTCGTCGATCATTGTGGTCTTTGGGCTGATCTTCCTCGCGGTGATCGGCCTCGTCATCCTCGGCGAACAGTTTGGCTGGCTGGATGCGCTGACCACCGTGGTGCCTTGGCCGATCGGCTTGGCCCTCGTGCTGGTCGGCGGCTTTCCGATTTTCCGCAGCGTCATTCGCTCGGCCCTGAAGGGCACCGTCATTTCCCACACGCTGATGTCGGTCGGCGTGGTGGCCGCGCTGGTCATCGGTGAGTGGCCGACCGCCGTGCTGGTCGTGCTGTTTATGCGCACCGGCGAGTACGCCGAACGCTTTACCACCGAACGAGCGCGCCGGGCGGTCAAGGATCTCACTGCCATGGCCCCCAAAACTGCCCGGGTCGAGCGGAATGGCCACGCGATGACGATCCCGCTCGATGCGGTGTTGGTCGGTGATGTGGTCATCGTGCGGCCGGGCGACGCGATTCCGGTCGATGGTACCGTCGTCAGCGGTCGGGCCACCGTCAACCAGGCCGCGATCACCGGCGAGTCAATGCCGGTCGAGGTCGGACCCGATCAGACCGTGTTTGCCGCGACCCTCGCCGCCGCCGGTAGTCTGCGGGTGCAGGCCACTGCGGTCGGCGCCGACTCAACCTTCGGCAAGGTGATTGCCCTCGTGGAAGAAGCCGAGGCCCATCGCGCCGATGTCCAGCGGATTGGCGATACCTTCTCGGCGTATTACCTGCCCGTGGTGGCCGGCATCGCTATCCTGACCTTTCTGCTTCGCCACGATCCGCTGGCGACGGCAGCGGTCTTGCTGGTGGCCTGTTCCTGTTCCTTTGCCTTGGCCACCCCGATCGCCATGCTGGCCTCGATTGGCGCGGCTGCCAAGCAGGGCATGCTGATCAAAGGCGGTAAATACATCGAGGCGTTGGCTCAGGCCGATGTCCTTCTCGTCGATAAGACTGGCACGCTGACCGTCGGCCGGCCAACCGTCACCGCGATCGTTCCGCTGGATACCACACCAGCGGCCGAGGTCTTGGCTATGGCCGCCGCCGCCGAGCGCGATTCAGAGCATCCCTTGGCGGCCGCCATCCGCCAGGCGGCCCAACGCCGCCGGCTGCCCGTGCAGGCGCCCGAATCATTCACCGCCGTCCCCGGCCATGGCATTCGCGCCCAGATCGGGGCTGACACCATCATGGTGGGCAACCAGCGGATGGTGGGCGACGGCGCTGCGCATCCGGAGGGCGACCGACTCGAAGCCGCTGGCAATACCGTGGTGGCGGTGGCCCGCAACGGGGCGGTGATCGGGTTGATCGCGCTCGCTGATACCGTGCGGCCGGAGATCACCGACGCACTCGCAGCAATCCGCGCCCAAGGGATTGGCACGATTGAGATGCTGACCGGCGATAACGCGCGGGTGGCGGCGGCGCTGGCCAGCCAAGTCGGGATCAGCTATCGTGCCAATTTGCTGCCGGAGGATAAAATCGCGGTGGTGCGGGACTACCAGTCCAAGGGCCATCGGGTGGTCATGATTGGCGATGGTGTCAATGATGCTCCCGCGCTGGCGCAAGCGCACGTTGGGATTGCGATGGGGGTCGTTGGCACAGATGTCGCGTTGGAGGCCGCCCATATTGCCCTGATGCGTGATGACTGGATGCTGGTGCCAGCGGTGCTGGCGGTCGCCAAACGCACCATGCAGGTGGTCAAAGGCAACATCGCCTTTACCGCCATGTACAATCTGGTCGGCCTGACCCTGGCGGCCCTAGGCGTACTCCCGCCCGTGTTCGCCGCAGCGGCGCAGTCGCTGCCGGATCTGGGTATTATGGCGAATTCAGCGCGGCTCCTCCGCCTACGCGGGATACCCAAACGCCGCGCGACGACGATCCCCGTGGCCGAGCGTGCAGCGGACTCGTGTACCGATGGGTGTTGCACACTGGCCGAGCCTGCGACCGCGATCATCCCGCTCCAAGACCGGCGGCTCTAACGGTATGACGGACTCCGCGTGCGCCACGAGCGTGGCGGGCTGGTTGGAGCCAGCATGCAGGCGACGGAGCATGCTGGCTCCAACCAGCCCGCTCCGGGCTAGGTCAACAGCGGGTGTCGCGTGGAGCGGCGTGTCGTTCCTCTGGGGGTGGCTCGTCGATGGCATTCGACCAGACGGCCCACGCATCCTTGGGGCGATCGTCGCCTTAATCGGTGCTGCGATTCATCGGAGCGTGGCCCCGCGTCTCGTGTGGCATCCGCACTGGTCGTCGCAACGACCATACCTCAACGTGGATGGGTGCAAGCACCCATCCAGCAGATCGGCCACAGACCCATCACCCATGGCACCGTGGAGGACATACCAATGCCAACATCCGTGCGTCGAACAACCTATCCGCGCTTTAAGCGCATCATCACCGCCCGACTGCTTCAGGAGCGGTTTACGCCCACCGCAGCGGAGTGGACCATGGCCCAACAGGTCACCCGCTACCCGCAGCTCCGCCTTAATTTCGTGGTCTTGGTCAAAGTCTTCCAATACCTCCATCACTTTCCACCCCTTGAGCACATCCCTCCAGCGATTGTCGCGCACATCCGCACGACGCTGCGCCTTGACCCTGACCTGCCGTTTGGCTATAGCGCTGTCAGAACGATGTATGACCATCACAAAGCCATTCGCACCGCCCTTAAGGTGCTCCCCAATGGCGCAGCCACCCGGCACATTGCGGTTCATGCGGTATACGAGGCCGCCCACCGCATGAACCGCGAGGCCGATCTGATTAATGTTGCCATCGAATCGCTGATGAAAGCCAATGCCGAAGTACCAGCATTCTCGACGCTCGACAAAATCGTTGAACGCGTTGGTGCATTGGTCGATCGGCAGCTTGTGGCACGGGTCGGCGCTCGCCTCACCGAACCCATCATGGCGCGTCTTGATCAACTGGTGGCGGCGCAGGGCACCCGGCAGCGGACGGAGTTCACGCGCCTCAAGGAACTGCCCCAGAAGCCAACCCGTGATCACCTTCGCACGCTGGAGGATCGCCTCCATTGGCTGGAAGCGATCGCCGACCCCACCACCTTGCTGGCAGATGTGGCGCATAGCAAAATTATCCACTTCGCCGAGGAAACGAAGGGTCTCGATGCCGCCTTAGTGCGCGACATCCGCGCTCCGCGGCGCCGCCTGATGCTGCTCTGCCTCCTCCATCAAGTCCAGATTCAAGCCCGCGATGATCTGATTCTGATGTTCCGCAAGTACCTTAAGACCTTGCATGGACGTGGGCAGACGGCCTTACAGAAGCTCCGTGAACGGCAGCAGGAAACCATTGAACAGTTGCTCGCCGTGTTGACGGAGGTGTTGGAAACGACGGAGGCGCAGGCTGACGACGCCCACCTTGGACCAGAAGTGCGCCAGATCCTCAATGCCTATGGCGGCGGGGACACCTTGCTGGCGGACTGTCTGGTCATCAGTGCCTACAACGGCCAGAACTATCTTCCGCTGCTCCCCCCACTCTATGCGGCATCCCGCACAGTCTTGTTTCGGCTCCTCGATCTGCTGGAGATCGTGCCAACCACGGAGGATGATGGGCTGATGGACGCGCTCACCCTACTTCGCACGCTCCGACGGCTCCGGAAGCCCGTTATTCCGGCCACGATCGACCTCAATTTTGCCAACGATCTGTGGCGCCGCGTCATTGTACGAACACACGGCAAACGCAAAAAACGCAAGGTTTTTGACCGCCGCCTCTTCGAGATCGGTGTCTTTACCTATCTTGCCGAAGGCCTCAAGACTGGCGACCTCGCGGTTCGCGGGTCTGCGCAGTATGCCGACTTCCGCACGCAACTCCTCCCCTGGGATCAATGTGAACCAAAAGTGCTGGATTTCTGCCGGGAGGTGGGCGTAGCCAGCACGCCGCAGGGGTTCGTCTTTCAGCTCTGGATCTGGCTTAAGCTCGTCGCGGAGGAGGTGGATCAGGGCTATCCGGACCAAAGCTCGCTGGTGATTGCCGACGATGGGACTCCGGTGCTCAAAAAGCTCCCGAAGACCGTCCCGACGCAGGAGATGGAAGCGTTCGAGCAGATGCTCCATGCGCGGATGCCCAGCCGCAGCGTGCTGGAGGCGCTCTGGAACACCGCGCATTGGACAGACTGGTCGCGCCACTTTGGCCCGCTCTCCGGCTCAGAACCGAAGATGGCCAACCCAACCATGCGCTATCTCTTAGCCACCTTTTGCTATGGTTCCAATCTCGGGCCGGCAGAAACCGAGCGCCACACGGGCGGCGCGATCGCGGCCCAGACCCTCTCCACGATCAATCGCCAACACATTACCCAGCCAATGTTGGAGGCGGCCCGCCGGGACATCATCACCACCTACAACCAACTCGACCTCCCCAAACTGTGGGGTGATGGAACGGTCGCTGGCGTCGATGGAAGTCAGTATGATCTCGCCGAAGATAACCTGATCGCGGAGTATTCGTTTCGCTATCGGGCCAAAGGCGGGATTGCGTACCAGCACATTTCCGATCAGTATATTGCGCTGTTCAGCCACTTCATGACCTGCGGGACTTGGGAGGCGATTTATATCATCGATGGCCTCCTGAAGAACACCTCCGAGATCCAACCGCTGGTGATCCACGGGGACACCCAAGCGCAATCGACCCCAGTGTTTGCGCTGACCTATCTGCTGGGCATCGATCTGATTCCGCGCATCCGCAACTGGAAAGGGTTGATCTTCTTTCGACCGCAGCACGATGTCACCTACCAGCACATTGACACGCTGTTTGGCGGGACGATCGACTGGACGCTGATCGAGACGCACTGGCAAGATCTCATGCAGGTGGTCATCTCGATTAACGAGGGCACGATTCTCGCCTCGACCATCCTGCGTAAGCTGCGCCACGACAGCAAACGGAACAAGCTGTACAAAGCCTTCCGCGAGGTCGGCCGCGTCATCCGCACGGTCGTCTTGTTGCGCTCGATCTCCAGCCTGGAACTCCGCCAGCAGGTGCTCAGCATGACGAACAAGGTCGAGGCCTTCAATGGGTTTGCGGCATGGGTCTTCTTTAGCAATTATGGCATCATTGACACCAATGATCCGGCGGAGCAGGAGAAGCGGCTGCATTACCGCGATGTGGTCGCGAACGCGCTCATTCTCCAGAACACCATCGATCTCAGTCAGGCATTGCGCCAGCTCCGGGCCGAGGGCTATCCCGTGCGCCGCGATCTGGTCGCCCACCTCAGTCCGTACCCGACCCAGCATCTTCGGCGGTATGGGGACTATCCAAACCACTTCGAGCACATGCCCGATCCCATCGACCCGACGTGTGATCTCGGCGACGAGGGCGATGGATGAGGGGAGCGCGAGCACTGGTGATGAATGTTAATACTTTTTAATGCTACCGCCAAAATTCTGCGTTTCTTGACTTAACCCCATATACACCAGCAAATCTCCATCAGTGTCAATAGTGGTTATGGCTTGAGAAATGGTCTCTTCATTAATATGAAGAGACCATTTCAGTCTAGAGGGCAGAAGTGTGCCTTTATTGGTTGATAGGTGCAGCAAGGCTGGTCACGAGACTCGGCCGGATCGGATAGATCGCCCATGCCCAGTCACTGGCGAGCATTAAGTTGATCGGAACATGCCATGGACTAATTTCTAGTTTATCCGCGACGAGCAATCCGTGAGGTTCAATCGGGCTGCGACATCCAGGGCATACAATATCGTTCAACATCGGTTCCATGGTAAAGCGATCAAAGATATTGTTCGGATCGACATACATCCGATGTTCTTCCCAATCGACCAGCATAATGGTATCACAAGCAGGGCAGCGCAGAAACATACAGTCGAGATTGGTTGATGGCTCCTTGAGCCGTTCACGAATGGCATCATCATCGATATCGATGTTGGTGATAACGCTATCAGTCATCAAGCACTCCTTGTGCAATTATGATCGAGGATTCCATTCATTACGGCATATATGGATATGCCGTAATAAGCACATCAGTTCCTTGTTTGAAAATCATTTTCATGTATGTCTCACCGTTTGTCCCGATGGCACGCCCCATTGGGACAAGAAAAGCACCAGGATCGCCGGGTATTGCTGTGATGCCCTGTTCTTTTAGAATTCTAAATCCTTCGTCTAATAAGTCATAGAGATAGGCAGAATTTTCGACATCAAAAACGGTATGAGTCTTTTTAACCTTTGTAACCTTTTTAGTAGCAGGGTCTACAATACGTTCCCATTCATCAAGATGATCCCATGTATGCCTTAAAAAATTACCATGTTTAGCACTTTCATCAAGGAGTAACCCAGATTTGGTGCGAAAGTGATTACATCCTACATTATGGACAAGAATTCCTGCCTGGCCAATAGTATAGGTATGGAGCGTATCCACCGTGAAGTTGTAGACCATGACAGGCTGCAACTCCACGCCCACATCGACGACGATAATGGTATAACCCGCATCGCCCAGCAATCGATCGCCAACGCGCAACTTGCCGGCATCGATCCAGCCGCGCCCATAGACCCAGAACGGGTGATGGTCGGTGGCCTGAATCTGTTCCTGCGCAAGCCCCAGCGTATCGGTGAGCGGCTGAACGGTCAGTTCAATTACGAGTGTGGCGGTATGCGCCGTCGTCCACGTAATCGAATAATAGCCTGATTGTTGGGTTTGGGGATCGATCGCCCAGACCGTATCGCCCACCACCAGGGTTTCAATCGGCACCAGTCCATGACTACTCTCAACGAGCGTACCTGCCACAAAGCTATTGCCCGGCACACAAGGAAGGTCATCCGCCACTTGCAATAGGGCATCAGCATCATCGACCTGCTCAACGCTATGGGCCACATCGGCAGCGTCATCTATGGTGTCTGCGGTATTATCCAGGGCCTTGCCCGCAGCGGCCAATTCATCGCTAGCATCAACGAATTCATCGACATGGTAGAGGGCATCGGCGACCTCATCGACATGATCGAGTTGGTTAACAACCGCCTTGCCACCGCTGGAATACCCGCCACCCGGCAGAAAGATGCCCGCAATCCAAAGCGCTCCCGTTGCAACTTTCTCCCACCCACTGACACACGGATCGAGCAGGGTATCAACGGTTGTATACGCATCATAAATCGAGATCCCCGTTTCGATGACGGCCCACGCACCCAACAGGAACGGGATGATGTTGCCGCTGGGATCAGTATGCCACGCCGGGCTATTATGCGCATAGGTGTATTTATGCAGGGATTGTGGACTGGTCGGAATGCCGGTAAAGCTATCTTGTTGGAGAAAGCGGCCTGTCGCTGGCATGTAATGGCGCGCGCGTAGATAGACCGTGCTATCGTGGCCCATCAACTCGCCGGTATAACCTAGGCGATTATTGCTCAGTCCCGTTTGGCTGCGGATCGTGCCCCAGATGCTGAAATGGGTGCGTTGCATCTCTGCGCCCGTCGGGGTAATTAAGGCCCGAATCGTGCCTTGGGCATCGAGTTGGGTATAGGTCACGAGCCACGGTGCCGTGTGCTGGCGTTCGCGGACGGCGTGGACCCCTTCCGGCCCATAGGCATACTGGGTTTCAACCCCATTGGAGGCTTGCGTGCCGAGCAAGCGGGGTAAATCACCCGTTTCATCCCAGAGGAACAGCGTGTGGGTAACCGCGAGGCCATGGGTGATCGTTTCGGTGACCAGCGTGCCCCAGCCGTTATAGCCATACGCGACCGTCATCGTCGTGCTCTGGGTTTGACGCAGGCGGTTGGCCCCATCATAGCTATAGCGCGTTTGGCCATCGTCAAGCAGATTGCCCGCCTGATCATAGGTGAAGCCCAGCACCTGATCCGCCGCATCGTAGGTGTGGGTGGTTGCGGATATCCCATCGTGCAGGCGGTTGCCGACCGCATCGAGGATATAGTGCTGGCTGCTCGCTGGTACGTGCGCCAGCGCACTGGTTTGGGTCACGGCGATGACGCGCTGACGCGCATCATAGGCCACCTGGGTCGTCAGCGCCTGCCCATCCAGGGTTTCGGCCAGCATGGTTGGCAAGCCCACCGAATCACGGGTATAGGTCAGGTCAGTATCCGGGCCATAGCGAATCTGGAGCAGCGCACCATCAGCCCGATAGGTCTGGGTGGTCTGCTGCCCAAGCGCTGACCGATTCATGGCCGTGACCGCGCTAGTCGCACCGCGATAGGTATACTGGGTTGTCGGCGCATTCCATGCGGTCATGGCAGTTGTCCGGCCCATGGGATCGCGCGTCGCCACTACACTGCCCGTGCCCCAATAGTCGGTGCTGACACTGTGCTCATTGGGGGCAATCGTTCGCGTGATCGTCCTGCCGTTCTGACTCCGCGTGGTCATGCGCTCTAAAGCGTCATAGCCATAGGTGGTCAGGCCGCTGCCATCCACCATCGCGATCACCGAGTTGGTGGGATTGTAGCCATAGTTGACGGCTGGCGTGCCATCGGAATAGGTGATGGTCACGACCCGTCCGGCCGAATCGTAGGTATAGGTGGTCACCACCCCACGCGGGTCGGTGACCGTGGCCCGTTCACCCCGTGCCGTGTAGGTGATCGTCGTACAGCGCTGAAGACCATCGCAGATCTGTGCTGGCTGGTTCAGCAGCGTGTACTGGGTGGTGCGGACATGGCCATTGGCATCGGTGATCGCCACCGTATTGCCCACCGCATCGTAGCCAATCAGGGTTTCCACATTCGTGGTCGTGGTTCGTGGGTGCCCCGGCTGTGCATGCTCAATCACCGCAATCACGCGGCCTGCGGCATCATGGCGATAGCCGGTCACCACCCCATTCGCATCGATTTCCCGGTTCACATTGCCAACGGTATCATAGCCCGTCTGGGTGGTGAATTGGCCAGCGGTGGTGACCGCCGTGGTGCGGCCAAGCTGATCGACCGCCGTCGTCGTGGTAATACCCAAGGTATCCGTGATCAGACTGGGGTTTCCGCGTGCATCATAGGCGGTCGCGGTGCTAAAGCCCATGGACGTGCTGGTTCCCACCGTGCGGCCCACCGCATCATACTGGGTCTGCGTGACCAGCCCGAGGGTATCGGTGACCGTCGCCAGCCGACCCATGGCATCATACTGATAGGTGGTCACTTGGCCGAGGGGATTGATCGCGCGAATCCGCTGCCCCAGCACGTTATAGCTGGTGCGACTGACCAAGCCACGCGGGTTGGTCATCGCCACGGTGTTTCCCATGGCATCATACTGATAGCGCGTGGTATGACTCAGCGGGTTGGTGGTCGCGACAACACGCCCAAGCTGATCATAGCTGGTGACGGTCGCAAACCCCAACGGATCGGTCACGCGAATCGCACGGCCCACGGCATCACGGGTCGTGTATGTGGTGTGCGCCAAGGCATCGGTGCTGGCAATCACCCGACCTGCCGCATCATACTGCGTCCGCGTGGTAGCACCGCGCGCATCGGTGACCGCAATCGAACGGCCTGCATCATCATAGGTATAGGTGGTGACCGCCCCAAGCGTATCGGTTATCACCCGCAGGCGTTGCAGACTATCGAATTGCTGATAGGTGGTCGCGCTCAACGCCGTGGTTATGGCAATCCGATTGCCAAAGAGGTCATAGCGATAGCGGGTCGTTGCCCCCATCGCATCGGTTTCCGCCACCACCCGGTCATAGCCATCATACGCCGTGGTATTGGTCGCCCCGGTCGCATCCGTCGTGGTGATCGGTTTACCGGCCCCATCGGTAGCCGTCGTCGCCGCCACCACGCCCAGTGGATCGATGTGCTGGATGGGTTGCCCCGTCGCTCCATCGTAGATGGTGGTGCTCGTTCCGGCGGGAGTGGTCGTGCTGACCAAACGGCCAGATCCATCGTACGTATAGCTAGTCACCATCCCAAGGGCATTGGTGACCGCCGCCGTTTGACCAAGCGCGGTATAACCATAGCTGGTCACCCCACCGAGTGGATTCTGCTCCTGCTGCTTGAGCCCTGCCGCCGTATAGGTATAGATCGTGGTGGCCCCAAGGGCATCGATCGTCTTCCGCAACTGGCCCGTGGTGGGATCATAGACTGAGTAGGTGGTTGCGCCCGTGCCATCGGTTTGGGCAATCAGTTGGCCAAGTGTGTTATAAGTCATGGTCGCAACCACACCGAGCGGATTCGTTATCGAGGACGTAAGCCCCAACGCATTATAGCCATAGGTCGTGGTTTCACCGAGCGGGTCTGTGGTACTACGCACCCGTCCTTGCGGATCATAGGTCAGGGTTGTGGTCAGAATCCGCTGTTCTTCCAGCAACCACCGCCCGGTTGCCGCCACCAGCCGCGTGCCGGGTACGTAGGCATACGTCGTTTTGGCGCGCAGGGTATTGGTATGGTCATAGGTCGCTTCCGCCGTTACCAGATCAGGAAACTGCGGATCGGCATACGAGCGCTGGATATAGAGATCATCGGTGGGATCTGCCATCACGCCAAAGACATCGGTGTAGATCGGCTGTCCATTGGCATTGTAGATATAGCCGGTTTGGCGGAACTCATACGAGCCAGCCCGCAACTCGGCCCGCACATCTTCAAAGGCCGCAGGAACCTCAAGGCGCTCAACGCCCGATGGCAGCATGCGTGCTTGGAAGTTGCGCACCGTTTTGTGGCAATACTCGGTCGTGGCCACCATTGCCCGTTGCCGTTGTTCTTCGGCATCGCCCGGGTTACATCCACTCTTATAATTGGTTGCTTGGTATGGGCGCTCAAGATGATAGCGTTCAAAGAGTGCCCGATTATAACAATCGCGTTTCACTCGTTCGCGGGTGAGCGTTTCATCGGAAAATACCCGCGGCAATGCATCAACGTCAGGTGAAACCGTTAATTCGTAGGAATAGTGAAGATATTTATTGACGGTTTGGTCAAGAGTCGCGGTATCACACGATGGTTCTGTATTGTTAGCTCCGCGTGCTCCTGTTGACGGAAAGAACCAGTCCAGCTCAGCGGCGGTTGGTGTATGCAATTCAGCCTGCACCATATAGGCAGGATTGCGGGTCTCCATGCGCTGATAGCGATAGGCGGTTTGGGTTGCGCCATTCAGACTGATCGTGCGCAGGTGATAGCCTTCCCCAGCGACTTCAGGCGGCGTGTAGGTGAAGGCCATGGTTGTGCGGGCCGTCGCGTTCCCTAAAGGATGCTCAGCGATGGTTGCGAGTAACAAGCGGGTACGGTCGCCATCAACCGCGCTGGTATAGCCAAAACGATATTGGCGAGCAACCTGTCCTGCCACCCGGGTTTCGAGCATCGCAAGCCGTTGGCTAGTGTAAAACAGGTCGGTGGGACGCTGATCACTGCCGATCCCGTTCGCGGTTCGGGATTCATAGCTGAACACGACCTCTGCCGTCGGTGCAATCCCATGCTGCGGGTTGCCACCCCAGGTCACGCGCAGCGGATAGCCAGCCCGTTCATACGGTGCTCCCGCATGGGTTGCGGTCTCGGTGGCATACGTCCATTGTTGGCGATTGCCCAGCAAATCCGTCACATGGTCAAGATTCCAGCGCCAGTGGTGGGCTGTCCCCGTGGCATCCCGCATGCGCCACGCGCTGCTGGGGGTTGCGCCAAATTGCCAGGTACGACCTTGCATATCGGTCATGACCCAGTGCCAGCCGCCATCGACCCCGTGGCTCGCGCCGGTTTGACGGGTAATTCGTAAATCCCAGCCATCGAGGTCACTACTTTGGGCGCTTTGGCGATCAAGCTGATAGGTCGTATCGCCCAATGTCCAATCATGAACGAGCCGCCAGAGGCGACCATGCCAGAGTAAGGCATAGCTATCATCGGCAGGGTCGCTGGGGGTCAGGTCAGGCAAACGCAGGACGGCATACTCTGGGATAGCCACCCCTGCACCGGCCAACGATCCTTGGTGATCCCGAGCGAGGTCGGTTAAGGCACTTTGGGCGTGCAGTGACCAATCCAATGGCTGCATCGGGCCAGTTGGGAGCAGCAGAGGAATGGGCTGCGAACTGGAGCCATTCTGCTCAATCCGGTCATACGAGAGGAGTGCAGGCGGCAGCGCGGGTTGCGTTAGGTCATCCACCACGGGTGGGACGACCACGATACTATCACTACTGACTGAGATCACCCCTGCTGGCGACCGATACATCGCAAACACCCGCTGTTCACCAGGACCGGAAGGGAGTTTCCATGGGATAGAGATCGGACGGGTAACAGTCCATTCCGTACTCATATCCCCACCATCATCCAGATCAGGATACACGGTTCCGAGGGTGACGGTATAGGGAATCCACGTGGGGGTAAAGATCGGACTATGACCAAGCGCCACACTCCAGCCAGGCTCCAGAATGGGTGACCCAAGAATAGGAGGGCTGAATAACACATGCACATCGCGGCTCGTCGTCGTGAGGGCCTCGGTATTGATAAAGATTGGATAACTATGCTCTTGATAACCGATCACTAAGGCACCGCGATAACTACCGAGCGATGGTCCTACATCACGAGCAAACCGATGCAAGATGCCATGACGGTGGCGCTTACTGCCCATCCATGCATTAACAGCTTGCTGGGGTCCATAATAAACGCTTCCCCCACCATACCCCAACTCGCCTGCATACGCATTTATGCCATTTTCATAGTTAAAGCGTAAGGCGCGATCATGAGGCCAACTGCCATCACTACCCTGATGCCCAAGGAATCCATGCTCTGTCATATCTTGGACTTGTGTATAGGCTGCTTTTCGTAATCGATCATCATACTTGAACGGAGCAAGTCCCTGCTTCAGTCGTTCTTGATTGACGAGCCTTAACATTTCTCGATCATCGTCGGTAGCAAATCCATAGGCTTCGTCCACGTCATCTGGTTGGAGCGAGAAAAGTTCTTGGGTGGCGATTAATGCCACTTCATAGGTATCAATGCCAGAGAAATCATTGGTGAGGTGTACGACATAGCCATCACGATACCGCCCATCACGCAAGGCGATAGAACGGAGATCAAAGGTTTGGCTAATGGTGTTGGTTTCATAGCGCACCGTGGGCGAAATAAAACGCGTAGCGTTTGGGTATTGTTCATCGAAAAATTCTACCGTATCGTAGATTTTCGGATGGCGAATGACCAGTTGATAACTTTGATGCGGCAACGTTTGAATCCGGAACCAATCGTTTCCATTAATCGTTGTGCGGGTATACCATTGATTCGCGGTCAACAATGGAGCGGTGGCTTGGGTACGAATCGGATCACTCAGTGGCGCTTGGATTTGCTCGACAAGCACACTGTAGGGCCAGTCAGACGTCAACGTTTGAATATTGCCGAGCATGGAGACATGTAGGGTATACCAATTAGTCGTCGCTGCGCGAAACACATACTCTTGAACGCCTCCCAGCGGTGCATCGACACTCATGGCGTAATCATTGCCAAGAATATCAATAAAGGGATAGGTTCCGATGCCTTGACCAAAAATCGTGACCCGATACAGGGCCGTTGCTTCTCCTTGGAACCGGAGATAATCGTGATCAAGATTGCTGCTGAAATTGCCATGATACGGCCGATCGGCCTGAATCACGGTTGCATGGGCGGGATCGTTATTGGGTTCACTCGGGTCACCACAGACATACGAACACGGGGCAATGCCCAGTTGATAGCGCACAATGGGATCATTCAGGCCGGTCTTGACCCGAATATGGTAGGTTTGGCCAGCGGTTAATGGGGCGACAACCTGCTCACCACTGGCAAGCAAGGTTGATCCTGTATACAGTTCGATCTCGGTAATGGCGAAATCCGTCGCCTGATGCAGTTGCAGGTGATAGGTTATCGCCGTGGTTGGTGTGAACTGATACCAATCCTCGTCGAAATCGGGCGTGGTGGTGCAGAGCGTTGCAATGGCACTTAATCCAACCGTTACGGTCGTCGCAGTTGCTGCTGAACTATTGGCTTCATCGCCACACGGATCAACATCCACCATGCGTAAGCGATACTGCATCTGTGCGCCCGCTTGCGGGCTGGTTACGCGCACATAGACCTCGCCGCTGGCGCTGGGAGTCCAAACCGCCCACGTTAGCCCGCCAAGGCGATCACTTAAATACATGGGACCATCGATGGGCTGGTTATACTGATTGCGAAAACTGACTCCCATGCCACGCGCATCGGGATGATCGGATGTCAGCAGTAGGCGATATTCCGTGCCAACCTGAACGCTCAAGCGATACCAATCGTAACGGTCGCTGGCATGGGCACAGAAGGCTCCTGCAAGATCGGCTTGTGCGAGCAGTTGCGCCTCAGCAACACTATCATCCAATGGTTGCCCTGTATCCCGGCAGGCACTGCTGTTGATGGTGAGCGTATAGTACGGCATGTATGCGCGGGTTAGATCGGTTCGGCGTAACTGAATATAGAGTGGTTCATCCGCAACCGCGAGAAAGGTCAGGCGTGGAGTGCGGGATATCGCCGTGATCGTGGTATTGGGATGAACAAGCGTTTGGGCATCACCACGATACACCCGCACATCGGTTGTATAATCAGCACTCAGGTCGCTAAGCGCAAGGCTATACCATGTTCCTGCCGTCCCATTCACGGTATACCAATCTTCATCGCCGCGACAAAACGATCGCCGCGTTGGCATGCCCAGCGTAAGTACTTCGGCTTGCGGGGCACTATTATTGGCGGTTTCGGTGGCAGTACAGCTGATATTTTGATCGGTATGTTCATGAGAAAGACTAACTTGGTAGTAGAATCCGGCTGGTTGCTGACGGGTTGGAAATGAGCTAATCCGGAGAAAATAGGTTCCCTTGTCAGGCACAACCACGCTCACGGCTGAACGCCACGAGAAGGAAACACTATACAGATGCTCCGGTGATTCAGCATCATCGTTTTGCGCCAACAGGGTTCCTTGGGCATCGTACACTGCAAGCACGGTATCAACCCCAGGATAGAGGTTGCGGGTATTGATCATATAGGCCCCACCAGCGACCCCCTGAAAAGCGAGCCAATCCACATCATCACGTGCGCAAAATGCCTGCGTGAGCGTGGTTCCCAAGTGCAATTCCGTTGCTTGGGCTTGGCTATTATTCGGTTCATGCGGGTCAACACACTGGGTCATTGATGCTCGTGGTACGACCGGCGTTGGTGAGGTACTGGCAATCGGGAACGGCTCCCACGCAATAGGGGTGATCGCCGGCGGTACTGCGGTGCTGGTTGCACTTGGGGGAGCAGTCACCACGGGCGTTACCGTGCTGATCGGCGTGGCCGTGGCCGGCACGGTGGTGCTGACCGCCCATAAGACAGCAGCATCAAACAAGGCCCAGCCCTCGGCGGTTGCCACCAGCGGGGTATCATCATTGAAAAAGAACCCGACCCGCCGCGCAGGGGCGGTGGCGCTCACCATAACAGATCCTTGGTCATAGCCAAAAATGACCGCTTTGGGCGTAGTACTGGAAGTTCCAGCAATCCGCACCGCATTGCTATTCGGGCTGCCATAGGGCATGGCGCGGCCAGCACTCATCACGCTGACACTGCCACTCAAGCCAGCCGCCATGGGATGGCTGGGATTTTGGATCGTCAGCGTTGTTTGGCTGGCGGTCGTGCCATAATCCGTGCCCAAGGTGGTACTGGTCATCCCCATTTCAACATCGTAGAGGCCATTTTCCCAGAGCATCACCGGCACAGCAACATCCCGAAAGGTGCTGCCAATCGTGCTCGAGTTGACCGTCGCGGAGATTAAGACCAAGCGTTTGCCGTTTGCGCTACTGCTGCTGGCGGCACTTTGGACCACGGTGGTAACATCATATCCAAGGCTGGTCAATTGCTGCACAATGCGGGCATCTGCGGAACCGGTTGCTGGCGTGCTGCCTACAATCAGGACAACGGGGCCACCATGGCCGTGGGTTGGAACCGTCGTTGGAGTCGCCGCGGTGGTTGGGTGGGGCGTTGAACTGGGAGGGGGAAGCGTAGGGGTTGCGGACGGGGCAGACGTTGGAATCGCCGTTGGGGTTGCCGACGAAACCGTGGTTGCGGTGCTGGTTGGCGGACCAGTCGTGGCCGTTGGGCTGGCGGTGGCTGTTGCAGGCATACTCGTTGGCGTGGCCGTTGGAAGCGACGTGCCTGATCCGGCAGCCCAAGCGACTGCGGCATCGAAGATAGTCCAGCCATCGGTCGTTAAATCTAAGGCGGCGGTGGGATCGAGAAAGAAGCCAACCCGCCGGGCAGGCGCAACCCCCGTCACCATCGTGGCACCCGTGTCGTAGGCAAAATACATCGCGCGGGTTGTCCAGCCCGAAACCGTCGCAATCGACGCAACGGCACTACTGCCACGCCCAAAGGGCATTTTGTGCGCGGTTGCAAAGATCGTTACCGGCGAACTTAACCCTGCGGCTAAGGGATGCAGCAGATCGGTTAACACGAGTTGGGTCGTACTCGGACTACTATCATAGCCATAATCCGGGCCATTCCCCGTGCCCGTCATCCCCAAATCATCATAGATGGCATGTTCGTTGACAATCATCGGGACGGCACTGGTCGCAAAGGTCGATCCAATTTTCCCCGAATCAACGGTGGCCGAAACATAAATTAAGGCCTTGCCATTGGCATCTGCGAGGGTTTCTTGATCATGGTTTTTGCGAACAACCGTATACTGTGTTGCTAAACGCGCAGCAATCGCATCATCCGCAGCGGAGGCGGCGGAGCCGGTCAAGAACAGCACGGTTCCTGCCGATTGCGTCACCGGTCGCGCTGCGTTGAGGAGTGCGTCCGATGCAGGAGGAGTGGTACGGGCCGCAGCAACGTCCGCGCGCGGCAGGAGATTGGTGAACAGCGAACACAACGTTAAGACAGCAGTAAACCGCCGCCAGACACGGGTTTTCATAGGGACTTCCTCTTCTACTCTGAGAACGATCACTCTACTTATCTCTCAGAGGCTAGGCCCGATTATCGTTGATTATTCTGCTGGTTGTCAAGTCGTCGCATGCTGGCCAGCATCCTGGAGTCATACGCCGTCGATCTGAACCGCTCCCATCCAAGCAATGCAGTTACCCCATGAGCGTCCATGGAATGAGAACAACCCGCGTATTGGGTGTATGGTACGAAAGAACAGGGGACGAATGCCAGCGAATCATAACAGTCGTTGACCCAACGTCGCGCGCCGATAACGAGGCGTAGCGGGCCGTGCGCATTCATTCGCTGTTCAGAATACGCAAATAGGTTCATGAGGGGTCGTTTTTCGCCACATGGATATGATACCTATTTAGGGTGCATGATTCGCCAAGTCAGCAACCACCAGCACCGCAATCTCCGTAATGCGCTGCAACGCAAAATCGTTGGTTAAAAAGGCATCACAGCCCGCATCGATCGCGGTTGCTACCTGCAATGCGTCGGGAGTCCGCAATCGATACTGCGCGCGCAGGGTGGCCGCCAACTCGGCAATGGGAGCCGTAATTGGCACTGTTGTCAGCGCCGCCGTCTGATAAAACAGCGTGCGATACTGCTGAACAAGGGCGCTTTGCTGGTGTTGAAGCGGCTTCATCAGGGTTTCGGTAAGCGTTAAGACCGAGGTAATCCCATGGATTCGATCGGGGGCAATCTGCTCCATAATGACGCGCAGCGTCGGCAGGTACTCGGGATGCCCTTCCGTATAGTAAATCAGGGGAGCCGTATCGAAATACAAGCGCCGAATCGATGTAAGGGTTGCCAATACACTCATAGAGGTCGCTCCCAGGCATCCCGTAATCCATCCACATACGTTTGCGCATCCTCACCCGTGGCAAGGGCAGCGGCAAAGCCGGCCATATCTGCCAGCCGGAGCAGCGGTTGTTGTGGAGGCACATCGAACGAATCGACTAAGAATTTCATGAGTTCTTTGCGTTCTTGGACGCTTAAGGTTTGGACTTGTTCAAGAATTGCAACAAGGCTCATCACATCCTCCGGTTATTCAGGAATTGGTTCGGTTGCCCGATGCTGGCGCAAATACTGATAGAGGGTTTCGCGGCTAATGCCGACTTCACGGGCTAAGACCGTTTTGGATTCCCCAGCGGCAGCACGCGTGACAACCTGGGCAATCACTGCAGGGGTGAGGGCTTTCTTGCGACCTTTGTAAACCCCACGCTGCTTGGCCATGGCGATGCCTTCGCGCTGGCGTTCACGGATCAAGGCCCGCTCAAATTCGGCGACCGCGCCAAGCATCGAGAGAATCAGCGTCGCCATGGGGGAATCATTGCCCGTAAAGGTCAAGTGCTCCGTCACAAAGTGAAGTGCCACCCCGCGTTGCGTCAGCGTCTGCACGACCTGGCGCAGATCATCAAGGTTCCGAGCCAGGCGATCCATACTATGGACGACGACGGTATCACCGGATCGCACAAAGGCGAACAACGCCACTAACTGCGGGCGATTGCGATCCTTCCCAGACGCATGCTCGGTAAAGACCCGATCAAGGGTCTGGCCGTCGAGCTGCCGATCGGGATGCTGATCGCTGGTGCTGATCCGAATATAGCCAACCCGTTGTCCTGCCATCCGCTGCTCCTTGAGTAGCAATCTGTCAGGATAGAGTCTAAGACCATTACGAAGAATTGTCAATAAATGACAAAAATAACCCTATTCTGACGCTGGATTGGCAGGAATCTGACATCAGGATAGGGTATACCATCCAGTCCACGATTAAAGAGTGGATAGGTAATGAGGTGTCCAATGAAGCCTACACAAAGGCTACTAAAAAACCAAAACAAGGTTCCAAACCGCCGCTCCGTTATCATGGCTTGGAGTAAAAACAGGACGCTATAGAAGATGATGGAATCGATCATCACCATTCTTGGCCCATAGCTACTTGATATAACGAAAAACGCGATTGGGAATCAAAAATGGTTACGAAAAGACCCGCAGAGGGCTTCAAAGCCGACGCTCTACAAATATCTCGCCGATGCGTCCACAGCAGGAACTGCCAACGCCTGAGGTGCATGACCCCGACTTTTTTGTGGTCTCCATGATGCTGATACACCAGAGAACGATCAAACAACGATTGTCAGATGGAACCCAATTCACGCAGAATAAAATTCGAGCATAATTTTTTCAAGGCACTTTCGGTTTCGGTTAATGAGCTTTTCGAGAGCAGAGAATGATAGAGGCCTTTTACTAACCCCAATCGCTGTTCGGAAAAAGATGCGAGAGACTGGATACCAATCGATTGACAATAAGTGATACGATTTCTGGCTAGGGTTCGTAATAAACGAAATCCCAATGCTCTTATTCCAAATATAAAATAAACATAAACTCCATTGAACGATCCAACTCTTTCCATATTCCTTGCTAATCTATAGATATTTTCTATATCTTTGTACCATTCACTACAAAGTTGTGCTATCTCACTGATTAAGTGATCAGAATACTCGTAGTTATATAACATAGAATTAGGATTATAATTCTTAACCATTTCTGATCTTATTAACAAACGAAGATAATTCGATCCTTTTTGTGGGCGAAGTTGATGGAAAAGGGAACCAACATTTGCCCAGAGCCCAGATTCATCAAGTCTATCGAGATTCTCAATCAACTCACTAGGATTCATGAGTGGATCAAATAGGATATAGCCCATCTCAAAGCCAATACCAAGATTTTGTATGACTTGTACTGATTTTATACAATCATCCGCATTTACTCCTTTGGCATAGCGTTTTAATTGTGAATTTGATAAAGATTCAATTCCAATAAATACTAAATACAAACCAGATTTACGCAGAAGTTCAAATAATTGACGTCTCTGTTCATTCTCTGCAAACGTTCCTTGTGGGTTAAGAATATTATCAGCGCGAACAGATAAAGAGAATTGGATATCACGAATGTTTGATAGTGATTCAGCTAAATCTTGCGCACTTCCTAAATCATTTCCAATAAAATCTTCATCAGTAAAAGTAAAAGAGGTTTTACCTTTGGATTTAAGAATCAGAATATCTTCTATAATCTGCTCTATAGGTCTACGAGACCAAGCATGATCTCGTTTCTTATCTCTGGGCTGACGAGTACAAAAAGTACATATATCGTGCTGACAGCCGCGACTTGCTTCTACTCTAGGAAAATATAAATGACTATTCCATCGAAGTGGGTTGATTATTTTATCTGGCCATATAATAGGTGTAAAATGCAACTCATGATCTTTTAAAAAACATAAACTTGGTATTTGCTCCAAAGATAAAGATTTATTTAAAAAATAATCAATTAACTGTACAAAAGAATCCTCTCCCCAGCCTCTTACGATAATAAGTCTAGGAAACATTTGAAGAAACATTTCTGGGGAATGTGTGGGCAATGCATGCCCTAAAATAATGTTTGCATCAGGTAGATTTTGGTATATATTTCGTAATAAATCGATCGCAAGATCAAAAGTAGATTGCGGAATAGATAAGCCGATTAAAATAGGATTCTGAGTGAGCATTATTTCAATAATATTTTCTTTGTATTCTGAACTATCTTTTATACTTAAAGTTTGCATATTTATGTTTAAACTAGGAAAACTTTGCAATGCTGCTGCTGATAGGATTTCTATTGATAATGGTTCGGCATCTGGTGGTTGAAGATTGCCATACAATTGAATTAAGCTAATATTTGTATTTTTCATAATACTTCCTGTGAATCTGACTTTATTATCCTTATTTCTACCGCACACATACCTATAAGACTTTGTTCAGCTATATATTCAACTGGTAGACCAGAAGTAAGTATTTCTATGTCATCGTCTATATCTGAAACGTCGAAGCGGATATCATCTTCATCGAAGATATCCGATCTAATAACCCCCATACCTTTGCCTAGATTAAACCAAAGTATGATACCTTTCTTCCATTCCGAAGTATTATTCATTAATTGCTCCTATTAGATATTTTATAAATCAATATAGTATATGTATTGAGCTTTAGAGCATTATTTCTTTTGATATTTCATTTTACACAGCGGAAGCCAATAACAGCATAATCTGCGGTTCTTGGGCTAGCATTCCTACATGTACACCGTACAAAGTCCTGATCCCAGCCCCATCCTCCGCCTCGACGGACTTTAAAGTAGTGGCCGTAGTGAGTATCAGCACTACTATGTGCAGGATCATAGGGTTGATACCAATCACTTGTCCATTCAGAAACATTACCCGCCATATCATATACGTTAAATGGGCTTTGACCTGCTGGATAGATGCCTATAGGAGTCGTTCCATTTATATAAACTGCGCTATCAGATGAATTCACATTATAGGGCGAAAAAGCATTTCCCCAAGGCCAATAATAGCCTGTCGTTCCTCGCGCAGCTTTCTCCCACTCTGCTTCTGTGGGAAGTCGACGTCCAGCCCAGCGGGCATAGGCATCTGCCTCAAACCAACTCACTCCTACGACTGGATAGTTCGGTTTGTTAAATCGAGAATCAGTCCAGTAGCGAGGGCAGCGACGACCAGTTTCTATGACCCAAGCCCATCCGTCAATATCCCATAATTCTTTACTCTGGTAGCCTTCAGCTTCGATGAAGGCTTTATATTGAGCATTAGTAACGGGATATACATCTATATCATACGCTTGCAGTCTAATCCTTCGAACAGGACTGTCATTAGCAAATTGATCAAAACCCATAATGAATTCACCCTCATGAATGGTCGTTGTTTTACCAATGCGAGGGTCATTGATTTGTCCGAGAGCTTCTCCCAACTTTATTCTTAATAAAACATCAATAGCTTGATTTTTATCAGATAAAACTTCTGCTATCTCGGCATAGACAGTTTCAAGGATTTTAAAATCAGTAGCTTTTGTTCGGGACAAACATGTGGCAGCAAGATATAACTGGTAACCAAAATCATTTGGATGGAGATTGCGATCACGAATTAGATATTCAACAAATTGATTAGCATCCGCTTGTGATCTTAGTAAAAGCAAATCAAAAATATATAATAAGACATTTTCCCACTTGGTTAATCCAGATCGTTTACTCAGTATTTGCTCTCGGGCTTCAAATGGTAGTTGATGAAGGTAAATTGCGCTTAACACTAGGATATCATTTTTTCTTTTGAACTGATATTTGGGGGGCGTAGATAAACCTATGCAGTTCAGTATATTTGTGTTCTTACATATTTTTGATAATATTTGGACTACCGATTGTCTTGCTCGTTTATTAGAACGGGCGATATCTTCTTCTATTAACCGTTTAGCTCCCACATCGATAAAAATCTCTGAATGGAGAAGGTCTGCTTCTTCACTTTTATCAAATATATCGTATGCCAAATAACTACTCATACTCATAGGGTGATTTATATCATCACTTGAATGCTCAACTTCTATAAAATTATCACTCTTTAGATTGTCCCAATCTCCCAATGTTAGATACAGTATTTTTTCTCGAATTAATGTTTCAGCAACTGGCATAGAGACTGGTTTTATTAAATAATTTAGCACACTAATTATTACAGATAAAGGAGTAGTAATCGTATCATTGAGAGATCTTGATGTGATAATATTTGCAATATCTATAAGAGAAATTTGATTAGATGGAGTACCGATTTTAATTATATTAAAGAGTTTCCTTATTAATTCACCTTGATTACCACGAGATATTTTATCTATAGATGATATATGATAATTCATCTCAGGATTAAATAGATCAAATGATGGATTATCATCACGTATTGTTATTATAGTTTTGGTTAAAGGATATTTTGAAATAAATTCTTCTAACAGTAATATAGTTGTGCGCTGCCGATCTTCTGGGATTTCATGCAGTCCGTCACATAGCAAAATAACAGATGTAGTCATTGTTTCAAATTGAGACCAGGCTTGTATTGGTTCAACAAACCCCTTGATAAATTCAGTTAGTATTTCAATATTAAGTGGTCGTATTGGAGGATCTGAAATATTTAATTCATTTAGAGGTAGATAAATTGGAATATTTTCATAATTCCCTATCGTATCTAGGTCAGATAAGATTATATTACTATATTTAATGAACATATGTTTTAGCAGAGAAGACTTCCCACTACCTAACATACCTAGTATAATAATTCGATCACCATGATCGAATAACTCTTTCCAAGAGATAGCCTTACTCTGCGCTAACAACTCTATTCGATTAATTCCAGCCACGATGGGTTCTAGTGGAATGGGACTTGCCAACGTCGGCTCAACAAAAATTTTATCTAAAGTGGTGGTTAATCTAATTCTTGGTACATACCCATAAAAATCTAGTTTATTTAAATCGGCTGTTTTATTTAAAAAATGAGATCTTATAGTCGATATCGCTATAGCTCTATTATTACTAGAGATATCTGGGCGCATAGATAGCATAGTTTGCCATAAGTATTCTATATTCATTCTTTTTTCATAATACTCTATAATTTCATAGACTTGATCTCGAATACTACTAGATAGTTGATTATAAGAAATATTACCTAGCTTATCACAGAGATCTTTAATTTCGAATCTGTCGAATCTATTTATTAATATATCACGAATACTTTGTTTATCTGGCATGGACATTATAAACCTCCTCTTAGTTATCAATATAGTAATTTAGTATAAGTTTATTATATTGATTTGGATTAATGTGCCCAACTAGCTTAACTAAACGTTTAATCTGTTCTTGTCGATAGGAATAATCAATTAATGTGGAAACTGCATCTCTAAAACTATATTTATAACCAAGATCAGCCTTAATATCAGGAAAGTGATCTGATATTAATTCCCTAAGATCTTGTTCGCTTAATGAATCTATAATATACTTTCGCAAAGATGCTATTTCGAGAGGTTTTCGATCAATCGTAGATGGATTTTTTTGGCTGACGATGGTATTTATCGGATTAGATTGGTTAATTTTATCGATATTTGGAATATTTATACGAGACTGATAGTGTAGGATTGCTATTTCGGCGGCATTCCTGCCTCTTTGGATAAGATCATGTTTTTCGTTTTCTTTTAAATTGAAATTCAAAGAGTCAAACTCTTTGACATCAATAGCAACATCAATATATTTCGGGTTGCTAGTAATATGCGATGGAGAAATGTTGCCATGCATCGTTGCGGCAGATAATGATCTGGATAATACTTCTTTAACATTGGGTTTATCTAAATATGTTATCCCTTTATCGAATCGTACTCCTATTATAGGATATTGATGTTCAGCTGAAATATCTTCAATTAATTCTATAGGCAGGTTCAACACAATTCCACCGTCGACTAGAACTTGCCCTCTATCGCGACGTGGTACCGCAACAAATAACCCAGGGATCGATATCGATGCTCGTACAGCAAAGGCCACACTTGTTTCGGGTTCGCGATGAACATCAAAGATAACCGGTTCCGCATTCGAGTTATTTAAATTACATGCTGTTATAGCTAGGTAAATCCCAGTTTCTTCATATAATTGTTTGAAGTTGATGTCTGGATAGCGATTCATAAACCGTAATGCTATGCGCTCTTTTAACCAATGATAGAATTTGTCACCATCACTCCATCCATCACGTGCACGAAACAAATCAAGCCATTTTTGTGACCGAACAAACTCGGGCCAATTAAGATTACTAAATATATCGATAGCATGGAGCGAGCCATACCCAGCCGCACATAAAGTACCAACAATCGACCCTGCCGATGTCCCAGCTACTGCTACAAAGCGAAAATGCTTCTCTAATACTTGCCAAGCGCCTAGATGCGCCATCCCAAGAGCGCCACCGCCTTGGAAAGCGATACATGCTGGAGGTAAGATTGAATCCATATGTTAACCCCCTTCTGTGCTAAATAATCAATATATCTACTAACCAGGCATAAGCATGAGTATCGAAGCAATAATAATTTTACGCATTTTGATCTCAATCCTCGCACGCCAGCTAGAAGATACGATGACTCTATAGTTTGGGATAGGATAGCCATCACTCAAAAGCAGCTAGCACATTTAGTTTATTGTTTTCAAGTATAGTGGTGATGTCAACTTTTACTATGTTTTCTGCCTGCTGAATCTAGCGCATCAATTCGCGTCGTGTCACACGACGTATGTCAGTGTTGGATACGTACCAGAAAAAGGCGAAGATCTGGCATCACGACCGCTGGCTGGGCCGTGCCAGTCGCCTGGGCAAGTCGTTTCAATTCATCCTCGCGCCCAAACTCGATTCAAAGGGCAGGCGTGAGGCTTGGGGGAGATCGAAACGAGGCGTGGGAACATCCTTCAGCGGAATCGAGGCCAGGGCGGCAAGCGCAGCGGGCAGTGGGTCAATCGGTTGCGGGAGTTGCACCGTGTATCGTGTGATCTGCATGGACATCGCCTATCATGATCGTGGCATTGGTAAAATCATTGTTCTGGCCCAGCAACATCGAGATGGAATTGCCACCGAGCAACGTGGGATGACCAGCAAAGACCGATTCGAGCGCTGTTGTCACGTTTTCGCGATCATACGCAGGGCATTTGACAAGACTGGCATCGACCAAAACGGCAATGAGGGCTGGCAATTTCATGGGGAACTCCTCACACGGCGCTTAAACTGAGGGTTTGTTATTAATAGATACTGTTCATCACGATTTGTAGAATGCAGAGCTGAAAAATCACCTGCATGGGTGAGCATTAATCGAATCGCACCCTCGTCAGTCATCATTCAGATCGCCCGTTCGCTGCACTCGTTCGTGGCGAGCTGGGTTACTGCGCTCAACACCCCGAACTGACACAATCAATTATGCTATGGATCGATCGCCTATCCTAACCCCATAATTTCACCCTCTCCAACCTGCCCATCCCACACCATCATTATTCCGCCCGATTAGCCACTATCGCCTGAAGCTGACCAAGCATAGCCTGATAGATCTACGCACGACCGCAATCCGCTCCATCGGCTTGGACTAGGGGATTGCTCGGCGGCGCGTCCATCGTCGGCACGGCATGGGCACGCTGTGACGGCTGAAACAATTCTCACATTGATTCCTCGCAGAATCAATCATACGCTCGCATACCACGGATCGCCTGCGCAAAACGTGGCCAAGTGTCGATTCACCGTGGCTTGGCTGAATGTCCGCGCGCTTTTTCGTGGTGTTGCTGGTTCCTCCGGCGTTTTTGCGCGTTGCTTGGCCGCCGCAGGGAAGCGCTGGGCAATGCCGCTCAGTACCGCAAACATTTCGTCGCTATCACGAAAGGGATACGTACTGAGGAAAAGCGCAATCTGGATGCGGCGCAGGTTCGTGCCTTCCCGCAACCATTCCTCGGTCGTTCGCAATAAGGCTGCCCCTTCATCGCTCGTCCACCAGCTGAGGATTTCATACAACTCCGCCACGACCTTCCATGGCCACGTCTGCGGAATAACGGCATCAAGGCGCTCGGCCAACTGCGCCTCCCCCATATCGTCAATGAGCTGACCAACCAACATCACAACGGTGGACTTGGGACGGTCTTCCTGAATTACATGCAAGGTTTGCGCAATAATGTCTTGCTGCATACATCACCTCCGGCGTTCAGCATCCCTCAATAACACCTGATGATATGCCATCGCGTGTGGTTCGGCAAGGGGAAGAGCATCGTCTGCAGCGACCCTTCAATGATTATACAGCCCGATGCGCAGCACGCGCGATATGACAAAAAACGCGCAGTTCATGGGGTGAACTGCGCGTTCGCCGTTACGTGGCGAGAACGTCGAGGCCCACAGCATACCAAATCAGTGGCGGTGGTTTGTCAAGAAGTGTGCAAAATCAATCTAGCCAGGCATGCGAATTTTACGAAGCTGGAGCGTCCGAACGACCGCATAAAAGAGTAATA
>NZ_JAFBCZ010000047.1 GCF_016907925.1 Herpetosiphon giganteus
ACGCTGCTCCATCCCGAACCAGGCCGTGAACGCGACACACACCGAGGCTACTGCAGCACCCGCTGTGGGAACGTAGGGGGATGCGTACCATTCCAAGATAGACTCCGTTGGACATCCAACGGAGTCTTCTTTTTGGTTAAGCTTATTCCTCAGTTTCTAACTCGCGGATGGTTAGGCCCAGCGCTTGGGCGATTTCTAGCGCTTGGCGTGGCTCGATAATCAAGCCTTGCAGCTGCTTTGGCTCGATCTGCATGCCTGCGATCTGCGAGCCGCGAATATCAACATTGCTTAACGTGGCATTGCGAAAATTGGCCCGACTCAGATCGCAATTGCGAAAGCTAACATCGCTTAGTTTGGCAGATTCAAACGTGCTTTCGAGCATACGACAATCGACGAAGTGCACATGCTCAAGCCGCGCCGACCACCAGACACTATAATCAAGTTGACAAGTATTAAAGACAATATGCTCGGCTTGGGCTTCGACAAATTTCATGCCACCTAAACGGCTATTATGCCATTCTAACCGCTCAAGGTGGCTTTTCTCCCAATTGGCATGGCTCAAATCGCATTGCTCAAAGCTGCTATCAACCAGCTGCGATTGCTGCAATACCACTTGATCAAATTGGCATTGGCGCACAATCGATTGCTCCATGAAAATATCTTTGGCCCGTTGTTGACTGAAATTAAGCTGCTGCATGCTCAATTGCGCATAGTTGCCATTATCGCTCAAGCGTAATTCAGCGACGCTTTTTAGCTCAGATGCTGGGCAATGCTGCGGCGGAGTAATGCCTTGGTAGCGTTTGCGGCGTGGACGTGCCATGAATTTGCACCTCGCAAAATTAAACGAACAGGTGTGTTATTTTAATCTGTTTGGCGAATTTGGCAACTCAATCGAGCGCGCTTACCATCGCAGCAAGCGCGCTCGGCTTGTTTAGGTTAGTGGCTTGAGGTTGGCAACAATGGCCTCGCGACGTGGCTCAAGGAATGGTGGCAACACCACCGATTCGCCCAAGGTTGCTGGATCTTCATCGACCGCAAAGCCTGGCCCATCGGTGGCAATTTCAAACAAAATGCCATTTGGCTCGCGGAAATAGAGGCTGCGGAAGTAGTAGCGATCAATTTCGCCACTGGTGCGAATGCTCAATTCGCGCAAACGCCGCGTCCAGCCATGATATTCTTCTTCGTTGGGCGTGCGAAATGCCACGTGATGCACGCCACCAGCGCCTGGTTGGGCTGGCGCTAAATCTGGCTGCACCACAACATGCAATTCTGCATCTACGCCACCTTTGCCCATTTCATAGACATACACTGTGTATTCCTTGCCTTCGTTGAGGCTATATTGGCGCACTTGGCGCATATTTAGCGCTTTGGTCAACACAGTATCGCTAGCTTCAAGCTTGGGCACGCTCATACGAATTGGCCCAAGCCCACGAATTTGGTGCTCAGCAGGGACTGGGCTGGCATCCCATGGCGTATTTGGGTCGCCAGCGCCTGCATCATCAATCAGGCTCAGGCGTTGGCCTTCGTTATCAGCAAAATCGATCGTCAAGCGGCCATCACGCTCAAGCACGCCACTATGCTGAACACCTTGTTGGCTCAAGTGTTCAGCCCACCACTCAAGGCTGGCTTTGCCAGTGACCCGCAGTGCGGTGTTGCAAATGCTATGCGTCCCGCGTTGTTCTGGCCCAACTGGCCAATCAAAAAAGGTAATGTCGCTGCCAGGTGTGCCTGCGCCATCAGCATAAAATAAATGATAAGCACTCACATCATCTTGATTAACGGTGCGCTTGACCAGCCGCATGCCTAAAACTTGAGTATAAAAACGATAATTTTCACGCACATTGGCGCTGACTGCCGTAAGATGGTGGATTCCGGTTAATTGCATAGTCGCAGGCCTCATAAAAACTCTGGCTAGCCCATTTCAGCTAGCGCTTGTATTGTACAACGCTTTTTAAGTTGACATAAATTTTCGAATAATTAACCCTTGACTTAAAACATACTATAAGGTATGTTTTACTTAGATTGATTAAATTCGACGAGGATGCAATGCAACCGATAACGATCATTGGCGGGGGAATTGGCGGTTTATGTTTGGCAATTGGCCTACAGCAACGCCAGATTCCAGTGCAAATCTATGAGGCTGCGCCAGTGCTACGGCCTGTTGGCGCGGGCATTTTATTAGCTCCTAATGCCATGAACTTGCTCGAACGTTGGGGCTTGGCTGAAGCTGTACGCCAGCGTGGGCTGTGCCTTAGTGCATTGGGCGGCAGCGAATTTGGCATTGTGGATGCGCAAGGCCGGAGTTTATTGCCTGGGTTTGATTTGAAATTAATGCGTGAGCGTTTTGGCCAAGAGTTGCTGACGATTAGCCGTGCCGCTTTGCAACAGACCTTGCTCGAAGCCTTGCCAGCAGATTGCGTGCAGCTTGGCAAGCGGTTAGTTGGCTTGCAACAAACAGCCGAGGCAGTAGAGGCCAAATTTGCCGATGGCTCAACGATTCAGACTGCGTGCTTGATTGGGGCCGATGGCTTGCGCTCGGCGGTGCGCGAGCAGATTTTCCCCAAGCAACGCTTGCGCTATTCGGGCCAAACCTCGCATCGTGCCTTGGTGCAGCTCGATTATCGTGAATTAGGCCAGTCTGTTGCCGCCGAAATTTGGGGCCAGCAGCTGCGGTTTGGCTATACGCCAGTTGGGCAGGATTTGGTGTATTGGTATGCGACCAGCCTTGCAGCTCAAGGCCAGCGTGATGCTTCGCCAGCTGCTGCCCGCGAAACCTTGCTTGCCCAAGGCCATGATTTGCCAGCAATCGCCAAAATGCTGATTGAGCGCACCAGCGATGAAGCCTTGCTGCGCACCGATATTAGCGATTTGTCCCATCTGAAAACCTGGTATCAAGGCCGAATTGGCTTGCTTGGCGATGCGGCCCATGCGACAACACCCAACCTTGGCCAAGGTGGCTGCCAAGCAATCGAGGATGCTTGGGTATTGGCCGAGATGCTTGCGCGCTACGAGCAACCCCAATTAGCCTTTTTGCACTATCAAAAACGCCGTATGCCCAAAGCCCAAGCAATTGTTGATACATCGTGGCGGGTTGGTTCACTGGTGCATTTGTCGCATTCATGGCAACAACAGCTGCGCAATCGCATCTTGCGGTTGATACCACGCAGTTTGGGCCAACGCCAAACCAATTTTATCTATGCGCTGAATTTTTGAGTGTCGCTTTTGGGCTACAAGCATGAGGTTTGTAGCCTTAAATACAAAAGGCTGTCGCAGCATCGAGACAGCCTCCGAGACACAACTCTGGGTACTGATTGTTGGTTTAGCAGTGTAATGAGAGCAGCAGGTGAGTGCGTAGGTTATTCCAGGTTTGGCTGGTCATAAGGCTTTGTTTATCGCGTGGCCGGGGCAAATCAACGGTAATTATTTCTTTGATCGTTGCACTTGGCCCATCGCTGAAGACCACAATCCGATCGCTGAGGTAAATCGCTTCATCAATATCGTGGGTCACCATTACGACGGTTTCGGTGCGGGCATCGCCGCTCCACAAATCCAATAATTCTTCTTGCAAGCTGCCACGGGTTAGGGCATCGAGTGCGCCAAATGGCTCATCGAGCAAGAGCATCCGTGGATGCACTGCAAAGGCCCGGGCAATTGCTACCCGTTGGCGCATACCGCCGGAAAGCTGCATTGGCTTTTTGTGGACATGGTTGCTGAGGCCAACCCGCGTCAACACTGCATCGGTCAAGGCTTTACGCTCTGCTTTGCTCAGCTCAGTTTGCACCGAATCGACAGCTTCGTAGACATTTTGATAGACCGAGAGCCACGGCAAGAGCGAATAATGCTGAAACACCATCGCACGTTCTGGGCTTGGGGCTTCAATTGGCTTGCCATCGAAGAGCATTGTGCCTGTGCTAATGCTCGTCAGGCCAGCAATCATATTTAGCAAGCTGCTTTTGCCACAGCCAGAATGGCCAATAAAGCTAATAAATTCGCCCGATTGAATGGTTAGCTCAATATCGCGCAGGATGTTGATTTGGCCTTGGCCGCTGGGATAATTTTTGCCCACACCGCTAATTTCGAGCAACGGAGCGGCCTCCATTGGCAGGATTGCGCTATTGATTGTGGTGCGCGCTAACAACCGTGGAGCCATTAGTGACCTCCTTCTTGCCACGCAGCCATGCGTTGGCCTACAACACTAAATACGCGATCTAAACACAAACCAGTGATCCCAATAATTAAGATGGCGCTCATCACCCGCTCCAATGAGAGTGCATTCCACGAATCCCACACAAAGAAGCCTAAGCCCGTGCCACCAGCCAGCATTTCGCCAGCCACAATCACCATCCAGGCAATGCCCATCGAAAGCCGCATGCCCGTCAAGATTGCGGGAAAGGCTGCGGGTAACAGCACTTTGCTGATATAGCGCCAGCGGCTAAATCGAAATACTTTGGAAACAGCTTTGAGATCGGCGGGAATGTTTTGCACGCCCATGGTGGTATTGACCAAGGTTGGCCAGAGCGAGGTAATGACAATCGCAAAAACCACGGCTTTGGGTGCATTGTGGAGTACCGCTAAACCTAATGGATACCAGGCCAGCGGCGAGACAGGCCGCAAAATTTCAATCACTGGTGCGAGCATTTTGCGCAGCCGAGCACTACTACCAAGAAGCATGCCAAGCGGAATGGCGATCGCGATGCCAATTCCCCAGCCAGTAAAAACCCTTCCCAACGAGGCCAAGAGCTGAATCCCAATTCCCTTGTCGTTTGGGCCGTTGTCGTAGAATGGATTGCTTAATAGCTCGCCCAAGGTGCTGGCAGTGGCGAGTGGCGTTGGTAAAGCTCCATCAGAAATCCATGCAGCAACTTGCCATAAGCTTGCTAAAATAAGCATGCCGATAATGATTGGGTTAAGCGTTTGCCAAATCATTTTGAGCCAGTAGCGCATGCTGGTCAGCGCTGAATGCTCACGTCGGGGAATAACGTCGATCATCTGGGCCATAAAGCTGCTCCTTTGTTGTTGGCAAGTGGCTGGTGTGTCGGCGACTGAAGCCGTGATTCTTCAGTCGCGAGGGTGTGTCGTGATGGCCTGCGGGCTAGGATGGGCTTTTGGGGTCGAAGCTGCGTTGATCAAGTGTGACGGTGAAGGGCTGTAAATCGTCGCTCGCCACCGTTAAGCTCATTTCCTTGGCGACCTCTGCATACAGGTCGCGCAAAATCAGCTTATCGGCGATTGCACTATAGTCGGGAGCATTTGGCACAAGCCCAAAGCGCAGGTATTGCGCCATAAACCAAATTGCATGGCTGCGTTGTGGCTCGTTAACCGCGCCCGCTTGGTGAAAAACCATGCTTTTGCTTGGCTCGAATGTGCGTTCGCCGAGGGTTGCACCCAAGTTGTATTGGCCCTTCAAACGAGCTTCGATCACATCGGCTGGGGCGTTGACATAGGCTTGGCCGCCGATGACCTTGGCTGCTTCGGCGCGGTTGTTGAAATCGTCGAGCCATTGCGAGGCCTCAAGAATCGCCTTCATAACATTTTTGAGGTCAGCGCGGCGTTTTTCGGCAAAGCTTGGGTTGACCACCAAGGCCTTCTCTGGGTGTCCCGCCCACAGATCTTGGGTTGCTAAAACGGTTTCGCCAATGCCCTCTTTGACCGCCACGCCGTTCCATGGCTCGCCAACGCAAAAGCCATCCATCTCACCGATCCGCATATTGGCGACCATTTGCGGTGGGGGAATCGTGATGATTTTGACGCTTTGCTGATCAACCCCAGCGGCGGCCAGCCAGTAGCGCAGCCAAAGATCGTGGGTTCCGCCCGGAAAGGTGGCGGCAAAGGTGGCGGGCTTATCGGCTGGGCGTTGGCTTAGTAGCGCTTTAAGTTTGCTCGGGTCGCCATAGCCAACATCTTTGGCCAATGCGCTGCTGAGCGTAATGCCTTGGCCGTTTTGGTTCAGCACCATGGCAATTTTGAGTTCGCTTGCGGCCTTGCCACCCACGCCAGTGTAGACCGAGAACGGCATGCCAAACAAACAATGGGCCGCATCGAGGTCGCCAGTTAACAGCTTATCGCGCACATTGGCCCACGAAGCCTCTTTAACAACCTCAACATTTACGCCATATTTTTTGTAATAGCCCAAAGTATGGGCCATCACCACCGAAGCACAATCGGTCAGCGGAATAAAGCCAATTTTGATTGGGCGCTCGCCTGTTTCGTTGGCTGTTTCGCTACCGCAGGCGCTCAATAGGCTAGGAGTAGCGATTGCAGCGCCGAACGTTGCGGCAGTTTTGAGGAAATCGCGACGGCTAAACTTGGACATTGGAAGCTCCTCCGTGAAACCTGTGGCACACACATCGAACGCTTGGGAGATCGCGATAATTAATTTGACATAATTAAATATCGGTAGCACGATTCACCAACATTGGTGAGACTGCGTGGCGTTGCAGGAGCTATCGCGAAGCGAACAGGTTCGGTATCACACCGTCAGCGGTGGAAACTGCATTCGTTGCAGGGAGTTGAGCTATTGGTTGTGGATCAATTCCCTCACCCGTGCGCGAGCGAGGGGCTTTGATTCATGGTTATTATGTAATTCGTCGGTAAAAACGGCTGCTTCTCCTCGCCCGCATTCAGTGGGCGAGGGGGTTGGGAGGTGAGGGGTCTTAACTATTGATGCTCACGTGATTGAGAATGCGTTGCACCATTTGGCCCATAAACGGTTGCTCGGGCATAATCACATCGTGAATGCCAACATTGATGAGAGTTTGGGCGCATGATGGGCCGACGGCGGCGACGATTGCTTGTTGCATTGCCGCAATTAATGCGTGGGCTTGGCCTTGTTGCTCGGCAACCTGCAACAAATGGCGCACCTGAATTTGGCTGGTAAAAGTAAAAATAGCGATCTCGCCAGCAATTGCTTGCTCGATCAGCGCATCCAGTGGGCTGAGGTCGGCTGGCAATTGCCATTCGTAGACGCTCTGTTCGTGGAGCACGGCCCCTCGTTCAAGGCAATATTCGGCTAATTTGCGATCGCGCTCGCCGTAGTGTAGCAAGCCAACGCCACGTCCAGCCAACTCAACCTGATCAAGGCTGCTGATTAAATCGTTAATTGTATAGGGCGAGGCGGCGCTGATGCTGGGGCGCAATCCATAACGGCGTAAAACGGCGGTTGGCTTGGGGCCACGGCAAACGAGGGTTGTGTTGGCCAGTGCGGCCAGCATAGCTTGCTCAAGCCCCAAACTGGCAGCAGCATCAATTAATTGCTGCGTGCCAACCCCAGTCAACAACATTAGTAGCTCGATTTGGCCTGCTTCAAGCTGTTGTAATACTGCTTGAGCAACTGGAGCCGCATCAACGCTGACCTCGCGCAAGGCTGGGGCATGGATTGGAGTCGCGCCATGGCGAGTGAGCAAATTGGCTAATTCTGAGGCGCGACGCGCTTCAAGAATTGCAACTCGTTGACCGTCTAAACTACTCATTGGCTGCTCCGTTTGCCAGCGGCCATTGCTGGAACTGTGGCGGCTTCGCCAAATTTGATGTTGATGCCTTCGACGATTGGCCGTAATTGGACTGCACATGCCTTGAGTTCTGGTTGCTTGCTAATTGGGTCGGCAGCGTTGATGCTCAACACGTTGGGGTTGCCATCGTCCCAGTGAATTGGCATAAACAAACAGCCTGGCATAATTTCTGGATTGATTTGCACCACCGAGGTGCAACTACCGCGTCGCCCGATGACCGCGATTTTTTCGCCAGCGCTCACGCCGAGCGTGTTGGCATCGTCTGGGTGAATTTCGATAAAGCTGCCGTTATGGCGTTGATTGAGCTTAGCCACGTTGGCGGTGCGGGTGCGCGTATGCCATTGCTCCAAAACCCGCCCAGTCGTTAGCCAAAATGGAAATTCGTAGCTTGGCACTTCTGCTGGCTCAACCGGCACAGTTACGTGGAAATTAGCGCGACCATTGGCGGTTGCAAAGCGACCATCACTATACAAACGCACAGTGCCAGCGTGATCGTCGGCGGGGCATGGCCATTGAATTGGGCCGTTGCGCAGCCGTGCGTAGCTCACGCCGCTCACATCAAGCGGATAGCGCCCAGCGGTCAAATTGCGATATTCATCCCAAATTGCTTCTGCATTGGCAAAATTTAGCGCCAAGCCCATGCGTTGGGCCACTGCCTGCACCAACCACCAATCGGGCATCGCCTCGCCTGGAGCGTCATAGGCTGGGTTCAACAAGGTAATATGGCGATCGGACGCGGTGAATGTGCCAAGGCTTTCGGCCCATTGCGCGGCGGGCAAAGCAATATCGGCGTAGGCCAAACATGAGCTTGTATTATACACGTCCTGCACGATCACCAATTCAGCTTTTTCGAGGGCTGCCCGAATTGTGCTGTTGTTGGGCATCGAGTGCAACGGATTCGTGCCGATGATCCAAATTGCTTTGAGCTTGCCTTCGGCCAATTGGCTGAACATGGTTTGAGCATCGGGGCCGGGCGTGGCGCTGATGCTGCCAAGCGGAATGCCCCATGCTTGCTCGATTGCTGTGCGATGCTCAGCCACATCAACCCGACGATAGCCAGGCAATTGATGGGCCAAATAGCCAACTTCGCGCCCGCCCATGGCGTTTGGCTGGCCTGTCAGCGAAAATGGGCCACAGCCTGGCTTGCCAATCCGGCCTGTTGCCAAGTGCAAATTGATGATTGCTGTGGCTTTGGCTACTCCATTGCGGCTTTGATTGACACCCATGCTCCACAGGCTCAAGGTGCGTTGGCTAGCAACCAAGATTGCCCCAGCAGCCTCGATTTCATCAACACTTAAACCAGTTGCCAAGGCGGTTTGGGCTGGAGTCCACGCGGCGACGGCGGCAGCAATTTCGCTCCAACCAGTCGTATGTTGGGCGATAAATCCATAATCAACTGCGCCATCGCGAATCAAAATGTGCAATAAACCATTGAGTAATGCTGTATCGCTGCCTGGCGCTGCGGCCAAGTGTAAGCTGGCATAGCGTGAAGTTTGGGTGCGGCGCGGATCAACCACAATCAATGTTGCGCCATGCTTGCGCACTTGCTGCTCGATGCGGCGATAAACAATCGGATGACATTCGGCGGTATTCGAGCCAACAATCAAGAAACAATCTGCTTGTTCGATGTCGCTATAGCTACAGGGCGGGCCATCGGTGCCTAAGGTGCGGGTGTAGGCAGCCACGGCGCTGGCCATACACAAACGCGAGTTAGCATCCATCGTGTTGGTTCCCAGCAAGCCTTTGCACAGTTTGGTCACCAAATAGCTGGTTTCGTTGGTAAGTTGGCCCGAAAGATAAAAGCCAATTGCCTCGTTGCCATGCGCTGTGCGAATTGCATTCAGCCGTTGGGCAGCGTGATCGAGCGCCTGATCAAGGCCAACCGATTGCAACGCTGCATGGCGATCGCTGCGAATTCGGGCGTGAGTTAGGCGTGATTCTGGGGTGAGCATTTGCTCAATGGTTGCCCCTTTGATACAGAGCTTGCCTTGATTGGCGGGGTGGGCGCTATCGCCAGTGACGCGCACAACTTTGCCAGCGTTGACGGTTAATTCGATGCCACAGCCAACGCCGCAATAGGGGCATTGTGAACGCACAAGCTTGGTCATGATCTTATTCCCCATCCAAAATGGCGAGTTCAGCAGCAATCCGTCCAGCCAATTGATCAACCGGAATTTTGCGGGCTTTGAGGGTTGCCAGTTGCTGATGATTGCCACCAACAAATAGATCAAAGGCATCAACGATGCTGCCATCTTCAAGCCGCAGTCGCTGCGCTTGCAAGCCAATTTCGCCAACATGGTGCTGACCGCAAGCGTGCACACAGCCCGACACTTTCAAATCAACCCGCCGTTCGGCTGGAATTAAGCTGGCTAATTCTTGGGCAACTTGCAACGACAATTCTTTGGTATCGCTCAAGGCAAAGTGGCAGTAATCGCGGCCCGTGCAGCTGACCAAGCCGCGCAAGGCTCCAGGCGCATGCGGTTGCAGCACCTGCAACAATGGCTCGGCCAATAAGCGTTCGAGGCAGGTTTCATGCACATTTGGAATTAGAATGTTTTGGTCGGGAGTTAAGCGCAACTCGCCAGTGCCATAGGCATCAGCTAAATCAGCAATTTCGGCCATTTGCTGAGCATTGGTGCGGCCAACTGGCACCAATAACCCAACGGTTACAAAATCCTCGTCTTGTTGTTTGTGCACGCCCAAATGGTCGCCGTTGTGGGCTGCCAGCAACGATTCGCCAGCGCTGAAAAATGGCTGGCCAAAGACTTTTTCAACTTCGGCCATAAAGCGCGCCATGCTCCACTCGCGAATCAGCCATTTCAAACGGGCTTCGGTGCGTTTTTCGCGCGAGCCATTATCGCGAAACACGCTCAACACAGCGCGACAGAAAGGCAAGGCTTGTTCGGTGGTCAAGAAGATGCCCGCATCTTGGCCGAGTTGCGGGGTTGTACCACCCAAGGCTCCACCCAGCGCTACGTGAAAACCAAGCACACGATAGCCATTAATTTCTTTGGCGGCAGGAGTCATGCCAATATCGTTGGCGCGACTATGCGCACAATCGTGCGAGCAACCGCTAATTGTAATATTGAATTTGCGTGGCAAATCGCTAAATTCGCGGCCAAGCAAGGCCAGCGAAACGCTTTGGGCAATCGGCGCGGCGTTGAAGATTTCGGCGTGGTGCAGGCCCGCCAATGGGCAGCCCATCACATTACGATAATTATCAAGCCCCGTTTGTTGCGAGGTGAGGCCAACATTTTGCAAGCGCTGAAACACTTCGGGCACATCTTCGATCCGCAGCCAGCGCAATTGAATATTCTCGCGGGTCGTCAAATCCATGGTGTTGCGGCCAAAATCGCGTGAAACGCTGACGATTGCACGCATTTGGCGGGTGCTCAAAATGCCGTTGGGAATTCGCAGCCGTTGCATAAAAAAGCCTGGCGTTTGTTTGCGATGCAGCAAACCATACCATTTCAAGCGCTCGATCTCATCTTCGGGAATTGCGTCGAAGCCCAAGCTGGCATAGCGATACAGATCGGGCAGGACATCGAGGCCATTTTTGAGCTTTTTGATCGTTTCAATTTGAACAGCCATGAGCATCCTCCATAACAGTATCAAGCATCAAGTCGTCGTCGTATTCGCGAATTTGGCGCGGCGTGCAGGCATATAAACGGCGGAAGGCGGCGCTAAAGTGGGCAGCGCTGGCGTAACCAAGCCGACTGGCAATGCTCCCAATTGGCAAATTGGTGCTGGCCAGCAGCATATTGGCCTCGCTGAGCCGCAGCATTTGTAAATAACTGAGCGGGCTAAGCCCGGTACAGGCCAGAAAATCTCGTTGCAGTTGGCGCGGGCTGATGTGTAAACTTGAGGCCAATTGACTAATGCTTGGTGGCCGTTCGAGATTTTTCATCATCAAGGCTTGGGCTTTTTCGACCGATTGGGCTTGGGTTGGGGCATAGCCTTGCAAGGTTGTTTGAAAATCGAGCGCACTGAGCAGGGCCAAAAGCGTAGTGGCGGCATTTTCCAAGGTCGCTGGTGGCGCTTCTGGCAAGCCTGCGATTGTCATCAACTGGCGCGCGGCGTGCAGCGCTGGTGGCGGCACATAGCGTACTGCCAACAACGGCGAACGGGCTGCATCTTTAATTAAATAGCCATGGCGTTGATTGAACTGCGCATGCTGATTGAGAAAATGTTGCCAACCCTCGCTTGTCCAGGTCAAGTTGAGCCAATCGGTGGTTGCACCAGGCAAATAGCGAATCCGTAATGGATCTGCTTGTGGGCTGGTGAGCACCAACGAGGTTGGCGCTTGGCAAAAGCTGCGCTCGTCATAGCTGACATAGCGCGTACCACTGAGCGTCAATTGCATTGACCAGTTGCGCCAGCGTTCGAGTTGCGGCATTAATGGCCGTTGGTCGGTGAAGCGCCGGCGTTCAATGCTCAGGCCATGGCGGCGAAAGAGCGGCAGCGTTGTCGCCCATTGCAGGTTGTTTCGAAAACGCACCAATCCATTCATGCGCTGCCTACACTTCTAAGTAGCCAATGTCGAGGATCAACAGGCCACTGCCTTCACCAGCGACGCAGACATCGAGCACGGTTCCGGCGGGGTGTTCCTCAACGATGGCGAGCGACACATGAATTGCTGAATCGGCGGCGACCGGAAAATAGCGTAAAACCTGGCTATTGCGCAAAATTGAAACATTGACGAGACTGCTGATGGTGCTGCCCGCCCGAAAGTAGAGCATGCCGGTGGTGCGGTTGGCTGGCACGACATAGCGCAAATCAAGCATTTGTGGGTTGAAAAAACCCTTGCCTTCAAATTCGACGATTGTTTGCAGGAGCACTGGAGTGCCCTCACCCATAAACATGCCCATGACCCCGTCCTTTCGTTGATGTAGAGGATCGACGTTTGGGGGCAGTCATTGCCGAGAATGAGCATCGCTGCTGCCTACGCTCGCATCATCGAGAGCATGGGCAGGCGAGGTGAGGTATTGGTACAAGGAGTGTAGCAGAGGCTTCGCATATACAATACCACGCTGGACTTTTTGGGCTATCGGGCAATTCTACCAGTGCTTAACCGCAGCTTTTTGTGCAGGTTGTACAATCTGCTTAGCTAGGTACTAGCGGGTACTATACAAAAAACGACATCGGTTGACGTAGATAAGAATGCCAATTTAGGCCTTAACAAAGCCATAATAATCCATATATAGCCACGATTAAATCGTCAATATTATTAACCAGCACACTCGACAATAGGGCGAATTGCCCTATACTACTGCTCAAGCAGGCGACCAGTGATGAGCGTAAGCGAGGCTTCAAACGCACACATTCACCAATGGTAGACTGAACAAGCACAGATTTGGTAACTGATGGCTTACCCCAAGGCTGGGACGAAGGCAATTTGCCCAATCTGAACTGATAGCGACGATCAAACCTAAAACACCTATGGCATAGCTGCTATGGGTGTTTATGCTGTTTAACCACTGCGGATAGCCCAATTGGGCTAAGGCCACTCACTCTGAAGGGGTAGCCTTGCTAGCGATAAAGGTGGGATTTCGCGTCGATTAGGCCTAAAGTCCTGTAGGAAAAAAGGCCACTATGCGCTATGGTATGCCATAGTACAATAAGAGTCAGTAATCAAACTCGTTTTGAATAATTCCACGTTTGATTAAAGGCTCACGGAAGATGATGCATGGGGCTGTTGTAGCTCCTTTTTTATTGTTCAGCATCATGTTCAGGCGCGGAGGAACTATGCAGCCAAGCTTTGTGCAACAACGATTCAGGTCAGGAGTTAGTGCTCTTATCATTTTAGCGTTCAGTCTTGGTTCATTTAGTTGGCTGTTACAATCGGCGTTTGCCAATACGATTGATGCAACCCCCTATCTTAATCCATTAGCCCCCGATTTTGGCATTCAAGCGGCAATTGATACTGCTGCGGCCCAAGGTGGCGGCACGGTGAGTTTGCCAGCTGGCACTTTTACCTTGGAAACCTACCTCGATTTGAAAACCGGGGTTACCTTGCAAGGGGTCGGCGCTGAGACGATTCTAAAGGCTGGCCGCAACGAGCAACGAGTGTTTGTGACCCAAGGTGGCAGCAATCTCTCAACAATTAAAGTCGCCAATATTGCCGCTTTTCGAGTTGGGATGATTGTGTATGTTTGGCGCTCAACCGAGCTGCGCTTCTTGCCTGGCTCGTATGAAATTATGAGCCTTGACACCACCAACCAAACAATTACGCTTGATCGAGCAGTCAATTATCCGCTGACCGCCAATGTTTCACAAGTGTCGTATGGCTTGTATACGAAGTTGACCGCCGCCGCGACCCAAGGCAGCAATGTGATTAGCGTGGCTGATACCTCGGTGTTTAAGCCTGGCGAAGGTATCATCATTAAAGGGACTGAAGGCACAGGCATTGGCAATTGGGGCGTTGAGCAAAATATGGTCGATTCGATCAATACGAGCAACAACACGATTACCCTTAAAAAGCCGCTGACCCTTTCAGTGCCATCCAATTCGGTCGTATCCCACGCCTATTCAGCGATTTTTGCGCTTGGAACCAATTTCAACAATCGCTTGCAAAATATGGGCGTGCGCGATTTGACGATTGAAGGCTGGAATACCAACCAAAAGCCTGCTTTCTACGAGTTTTATATTGGGGCGATTAACTTTGTTTATTGCCGCTTTGTCACGATCGATAATATTACTGTGCGCTATTGGCATAGCGATGGCGTAAGTTTGCAATCGTGCGACCAAAGCACGGTCAGCAATAGCCTTGCAACCGCCAATCGTGGCCATGGCTTCCACCCAGGCACAACCTCACGCGATATTGAATTTGTCAAAATCCAAGGGATTAGCAACCTTGGCTATGCTGCCCGTGGCACTGCTGGCGATGGTTTGTACTATTGCTGGGGCAATCAACGGGTAAATATTCGCCAAAGCGTTTTCCGCAATAACGCTGGCTCGGGCGTTGGCGATTTAGGCGGTGGCGATACCGATAATTCTGCCCGCGATACCGATAACATCATCGAAGATAGCATTATGGAAGGCAATGTGCGGGCTGGGGTTGAAGTGAATGGCGGTGGAAATGCAGCCAATAATATCATTCGCCGCAACATCATTCGCGATAATAACACTGGCAATCAAGATTACGCTGGGATTAACTTGCTCTCCAAGCGTGGCCCTGCCCAACGCTATACTGTGCAAGATAATATTATTGAAAATACGACTGGCACGCAGAAATTTGGTGTGCGCGAAGCCAATTTGGCCGTGCCACCAACCACACCAGTCAATTATCTGACCGATTTCAACACGATTATCAACAACATAATTTACAATCATCCAAGCAATAATTTGGTGGTGATTGGCCCCAATACTGTGGCAACTGGCAATGTTTTTACGCAGCCAGGCGCGGTAATTACGCCAACGCCAACCAATATTCAGCCAACCGCCAGCGAAACCAGCGTGCCAACCAACACGCCAACGCCAACTGGCTCGTATGTGCCACGCTTGATCATGTACAACGCTGACACCGACCAAGTGCTGTATGATCCAATTCCCAACGGCGTGACGATTAATTATGCAACCCTCGGTACGCGTAATATCAGCATTGTTGCCCCAACCAGCCCAGCCACAGGCATTGGCAGCGTGCGTTTCTGGGTCGATAGTGCCATCTATCGCACCGAAAGTGGTCGGCCTTATTCTATCGCTGGTGATCAAAGTAATGGCCTCGATTTCTTGCCCATGAATCCTGCATTGAGCCATGGCACGCACGTAATCAAAGCTGCAACCTTTACTGGTTCGGGCGGCACGGGCACGCAAGGTACAGCTTACCAAGTTGTGATTAACATTGTAGATAGCAATGCAACTGCAACCCCAATCCCAACCAGCACCAATACGCCAACCAATGTACCGACCAACACGCCAACCAACACAGCGACGGCAACGCCAACCGATGTGCCAACCAACACGCCAACCAACACAGCGACGGCAACGGCAACTGATGTGCCTACCAACACGCCAACCAATACGGCGACGGTTATCGTGACCGACGTGCCAACCAACACGCCAACCAATACGCCAACCGAGATTGCAACCATTACTGCGACCGCCACCGAAACTGCCACCGCGACCGCGACAATAACCGCAACGGCGACGGAAACCGCGACAATAACCGCAACGGCCACCGCAACTGTCATTGTGACCGTTACCCAAACGACGACCGTTACAGTTGAGCCGAGCGTTACGCCAAGCAATACGCCAACCGCGACCGCAACCAACACCACGCCAACTCCGACAACCCATCGGGTGTTTGCGCCGTGGGTTACCAACTAGCGGTTTAGTGTTCCCTCACCCCAACCCCTCTCCCATCCACTGGGAGAGGGGCTAAACGCCGTGGTTCTTGCGTAATTCGTCGCTAAAAACGGGTGCTCCCCCTCGCCCGCATCCAGTGGGCGAGGGGGCTGGCTTTCAAGGGTAGGCGTTAAGATTCCCTCACCCCAACCCCTCTCCCATCCACTGGGAGAGGGGCTTAAACGCCGTGGTTCTTGCGTAATTCGTCGCTAAAAACGGGTGCTCCCCCTCGCCCGCGTCCAGTGGGAGAGGGGGCTGGGGGGTGAGGGGATCTCATCCATGCCATATTTCTGTGGCATCTGTGGCTCAAATAATTATTATTCGTGGAATTCGTGCAATTCGTGGCTAAAAAAATCTTCGTGGCCTTCGCGGTTTCAACCCTTCGCAAAAAGATACCCAATAATCTTCCGATAGCCAAAAGCCACCAGCCAATAGTCCATCTTCGTGGCCTTCGCGGTTTCAACCCTTCGCAAAAAGAGCGCTTTCGGGTATCATGAGGTCGAGTGCTGATCGCGCTCGATCTTTTGTTTAACGACTAGAGGAACCTCATGACAGAGTTTATTGATCTTCGGGCGTTACTAAGCTCGTTACAAGCGCGGTTCGATGCGCTAAGGGGGCGGCTTTGACTGGGCTGCCAAACAAGCAGAACTGCATGAATTAGAACAACAAGCAGCCGATCCCGCCCTGTGGGAGAACCCGCAACAAGCCCAAACAACCTTGCAACGCCTCGCCCGCATGCAAGAAGAATTGAAAATGTGGGATAGTTTGGCTGTTGATTTGGCAACCCTGCGCGACCTGTTGCAACTTTCCGCCGACGATCCTGATTCACTCAACCAAATTGAGCGTGAAGTCAGTGTTTTGGCAAAGTCGGTTGATACGCTTGAATTGAGCATTTTGCTGGGCGAAAAATACGATAGCACCAATGCCTTTATTTCAATTCAATCGGGCGCTGGCGGGGTTGAATCGCAAGATTGGGCACAGATGTTGCTGCGCATGTACAGCCGCTGGGGGGAAAGCCAAGGCTTCCGTACAACCATCGTTGATTTGATGGATGGGGAAGAAGCGGGCATCAAAAGTGCTACCTTGGAATTGCGCGGCCCCTATGCCTATGGTTATGCCAAGGCCGAGGCTGGGATTCATCGCTTGGTGCGGCTTTCGCCCTTCGATGCCAACCATCGCCGCCATACCTCGTTTGCGCGAGTCGAAGTGCTGCCCGAGGTCGATGATGCTGCCGAAGTTAAAATTAACCCCGAAGATTTGCGGGTTGATGTGTATCGCGCTGGCGGCCATGGCGGCCAAGGCGTAAACACCACCGACTCAGCGGTGCGCTTGGTTTACCGCGGTGGTACGCCCGACGAAATTATCGTGACCTGTCAAAACGAGCGTTCGCAATTGCAAAATAAAGAAACCGCGATGAACGTCTTGCGCGCGCGGTTGTTGGAACGCGAGTTGGCGCGCCAAGCAGCTGAACGCAACAAACTTAAAGGCGAACATCGCGATGCCGCGTGGGGCAATCAGATTCGTTCGTATGTGCTTGACGATCGGCGGGTCAAAGATCATCGCACCAATGTTGAAACATCGAATACTCAAGCAGTGCTCGATGGCGAGATTAATTTATTTATCGATGCCTTCTTGCGCTGGAGAACCGAAGGCGCAGAGTAAGCGAGGTTTGTATGCGACGAGTAGTGTTGTGGATGTTGGGATGCTTGGTGGTGCTAGGCTTCCAAGCGACGGCTCAGGCAGCTGAGCCAGCCAAAATTTCGCGCAATGAGGCCACCAGCAGCTTTGGCCAAGATGTGGTTTTTGAGCTTGAGGCCGAATCAAGCTCGCCAATTCGCGAAGTAGCATTTTTATATGCCTTGGGCGTGCAGCCAGGCGATGTGCCAGCCTATACCGAGGCCGAGGCCAAATGGCAACCAGGCACGTCGATCAAGGCCAGCTTTACCCGCGATACCAGCGTCGAATTTTTGCCCGTTGGCGTGACTGTGCGCTACAAATGGCAATTGATCGCCGAAGATGGCACGATTACCGAAACTCCCGAGCAATCGGTGCTCTACCAAGATACACGCTTCAATTGGCAAGAAAAAAGTGAGCGCGGCATTACCGTGCGCTGGTATGATGGTGATGCCCAATGGGGCCAAGATTTGCTCGATAGCGCACTTGGTGGCCTCGATCGGCTTGAGCAACGGATTGGTGGCTCGGTCGACGATCCCATGACGATTTCGGTTTATAGCAATACTCGCGATATGCGCGGAGCCTTGCCACCCAACTCAGCCGATTGGATTGGCGGCCAAGCGCGCCCAGACCTTGGCTTGATTATCGGCTCGATCGAAGCTGGCGATCAGGCCGAATTAGGCCGTTTAGTGCCACATGAATTGAGCCACTTGGTTTTACACCAAGCCACCGACAACAACTACGGCGGCATGCCAGTCTGGTTCGATGAAGGGTTGGCGGTGGCCAACCAAGATTCGCCCGATGCTGGCTTTAAGCAAATGGTCGAACGTGCCGCCAAAAATAGCGAATTGATTCCGTTGCGCGCTTTGGCTTCGAACTTTCCATCCGACCCCGAAAAAGCGTTGCTCTCGTATGCCCAAAGCGAAAGCGTGGTGCGCTACATCGAGTCGACCTACGGCATCGAGTCAATCACCAAGCTCGTCGCGCAATTTAAAAGCGGCGTAACCGATGATGTGGCGGTGCAAACGGTTTTGAATCGTAGCCTTGATACCTTGGATAGCGAATGGCGCGCAACCTTGCCAGCAGCCCAAGGCTCAGGCCCAGCCCAAAGCTTGCCCGATGATACGGCTCCTGCCGACCGATTTAGCGAGCAGCCACGTTCTTCGGCTCCAAGCAACCCAAGCCAACCAACCGCGCAAGCAGCCAACCAAGCAGTGCCGTTGTGGATTTGGCTGGCAGGCATTGGCGGCTTAGTGCTGATCGTAGCCGGCACGATTTGGATTATTCGCAGCAGCCGCCAACCTCGCTACTAAACCAGAGGATTTGGCTTAGCGCAATACGCAACCCGCCCAGGGTTCTCCACCATTGGGCGGGTTTGCTTATGGCATTTCTCAGTTTTGTTGATTGTGGTAGCATGCAACCCGTCGAATTTGGCTTAGTGGAGGTTTTGTGTCATGCCCCGATTAAAACCACTCGCGCCCAACGAAGTCGATCCCGCATCGCTCAAGGTATTTGAGGGCTTTTATGCCAAACGTGGCAATGTGCCAAATATGTTTCGCACCTTTGCCCGCCGCCCAGAGATGATGATCGCCGCCAGCAATTTGATGAGTGCTGTGCTGAGCACTGGCACGCTTGATTTGCGCCTAAAAGAGATGGTTGTGGTGCGCACATCGCAATTAAACGAATGTGCCTATTGTTTAACCTCGCACTCAACGATTTTGCGCAACCTTGGGCTTTCGCAAGAAAATATCGATGCGCTGCAAGCGCCCGATGATTCACGCTGGACTGAGCGTGAACGAGTGGCGTTGCGCTACGCCGAACAAGTGACCGTCAACGCCAAAGGCATCAGCGATGAACTGTGGGCTAGCCTGCGCGAACATTTCGATGAAGGCGAAATTGTCGAATTAACCGCCACCACTAGTCTGTTTTCGATGTTTAATCGTTTCAACGATGCGCTCGATATGGCTATTACTGAGCCAGGTTGGCCTGAAGCCTAAATTTTGGATGTGCTAACAAGGAAATAATCATGCAAAAACCACGGATTGGCTTGATCGGGTTGGGTGCTATGGGCGCACCGATGGCGGCAAATTTGCTGCAAGCTGGCTATCAATTAACCGTTGGCGTGCACCAACGCCGCGAAGCCGCCGAGCAATTGGCGCAGCAAGGCGCAACGATTGCCGAAAATTACCAAGCCTTAGGCGCAAACAGCGATATTGTGATTACCATGGTACCTGATGCGCCGCAAGTCGAGACAGCATTGCTTGGCACGAATGGTGCTGCATTGGGCATGGCTGCGGGCAGCATTTGTATTGATATGAGCACAATTGCGCCAACCGCCAGCCGCGCAATTGCCGCTAAACTTGCCGAACGCCAAATAGCCATGCTCGATGCTCCAGTTAGCGGTGGCCCAGCCCGTGCTAAAACTGGCGAGTTGGCAATTATGGTCGGTGGCGAAGCAAGCACATTTGAACGCTGTCAAGCGGTTTTGGATGTGCTCGGCGGCGCAGTCAGCTACATTGGGGCAAGCGGATCTGGCTCTGTCGTCAAGCTATGCAATAATCTCGCCATCAGTATTATTGCGATGGCCAATATCGAAGCTTTGGCCTTTGGCGTGGCCAATGGCGTGGAAGCTGATACGATTCGCAATGTTTTATTGAATGCTACGGCCTCGAATTACTTGCTTGAGCGTTGGCTGCCCGAAACCATCTTCAGCGGCGATTACAACAAAGGCTTTGCAGCTGAATTATTGGCCAAAGATCTTAATGCCGTTATGGATACTGCCCGTGCGAGTGGCGTGCCTTTGTGGGCTGGTGGCTTAGCCCAACAAATGTGGGTGGCCCAAAAAGCGCTTGACCCACGCTCAGATTACACCGCCCTCGCCCAACGCTACGAAGCCATTATTGGTCGCCCAATTAAACCAACCTCGGATTAAGCTCACGCTGTTGTGTAACCATGCGCTATGTGGAAGGAACGCCGAATGAATATAACCAGTCGCGAATGGGCTATGATTGAAGACTTTTCGCGCCGTATTACAACCGAAGCGCCACAATCGTTGGTTGCATTGGCCGAGTCCCTCAGCGCTGCTTTTCAGGTTGAGGTAACAATTTGGAGCCGCACCGCTGCTGGTGAATATCACTGCGTTACTCCAGCAGGCGGCCAGCCAGCAGGCCAAATGATGAGTGCTGAGCAGGCCTTGAACGGCGAACAAGCAACCTTGATTTTTGTCTATGAAGCCTTTTACGCGGTCAAGTTCAATCCTGCTCACAAGTTTAGCCCAGCCCAAGTGATGATTATTCAGGCCTTGCTTGAGGGCTGGATTGGGCGTTTACGCACCAGCTATGTCGAGCCGCATGAACATGATAATTTTGGCGATCTGCATCAATCATTGTTACAAAGCATTATCGATGTTTTGCCTGAAGGTGTGGTGGTTGGTTTGGCTCCCGATGGGCGTTTGATTTTGGCCAATCGCCAGGCTGAGCAATTGTGGCAACACCCGCTGCACGCTGTGCCTGTGGCTGGCTATAATCATTTTGGTTTACATAAACCTGATGGTACACGCCTGTCTGCTGGCGATTCGGGGATTGCGCGGGTGCTCAAAACTGGCGAGCCATTTTTGAAGCACGAATTGATTTTGCGTCGCCCTGATGGCAGCGAAATTCCAATTTTGGCCAATACCTCGCCAATTCACGATAATCGTGGTAATTTGATTGGTGCTGTTGCCGTCTTTCAAGATATTACTGGCTGGAAATTGCAAGAAAGTGATCGCGATAATGCCATTGCTACTATCGTCCACGATTTGAAAAATCCGTTGACGACCATCCGTGGTAGTGCCGATTTGCTGTTGCGCCGCGCTAAAACCGAAAATCGCAGCGAGCGCGAACTCAATCGCTTGCAATCGATTATTGCCCAATCCGATCGCATGCGCGATTATCTTTCGTTGCTGGTTGATGTTGCCCGCATCAACGCTGGCGAAACGTTGATTACGCCTTCGTTACTGGACTTTGGCGATTTGGTGGACCAATTAGTCACTACCATCAATGGCGGTTTGGCGAATCCGCGGATTGCGATGGAACTGCATGCAGCGCCAAAACTGCGCGTCGACCCAATTTGGATGGAGCGCGTGATCTGGAATTTGCTCGATAATGCCCTGAAATATAGCGCCGATGAGACAGTCGTGGTTGTGAAACTCGCACTTGAGGCCCAAACGGTGGTGCTCAGCATTCGCGATTCTGGCTTGGGGATCGACCCGCAAGACCTAGAACGAATTTTTGAGCGCTTTACGAGAGGCCGCCATACCCAACGCGTTGGTGGCACAGGTCTTGGTCTCTATACAGTTCGCGCAGTAGTTCGTGCTCATGGTGGTAGTATTAAGGTTGAATCGGATGGTTTGGGTCGTGGGAGTTGCTTTACCGTGAGCCTACCACTTGAATCTATCGAGCCATGAGGCCTATTGGTCTAACTCTTGCTAGCTAGTCTGGTTTACTATTAATTTCAATAATTCCGAGGAGCAAACGCTGATGATCATCGATCATCGGCGTTGGAATGTCCCACGGCGATAAAAGGAGTCTTTGTGTGGTTGCTGGAAAACAGATATTGATCGTTGATGATGAAGATTCAATCGCAGACATGATCGCCGATGCCCTGCGAGACGAAGGTTACACGGTCGAGGTGGCCTATGATGGCCGCCGTGGTCTCGAAGCCGCTCAACGAATTCAGCCAGCGCTGGTGCTGACCGATGTGATGATGCCGTTTATGGATGGCATCAAAATGGCTGAATTAGTCCAACGCGAATTCGGGGCAACCTCACCATCATTTGTGTTTATGAGCGCCGTTGATTGCCGTGACCAGACCCAACTGTATGGGCAATTTTTGTTTAAGCCGTTTACCTTAGATATTTTGTTCGATACCGTTGAAACCTTGATGAATAACTAGAGACACACGCCCCACCATTGTTGATTGCCATCGTGCCAGGCTTTGGCGGTGGCAAAAATTTGCGCCCGTGGATCAGTAATTGGCTGATCGCGATATGGGTTCCACGCTCCAGCCCAGGTGCTTGGCTGATATTGAAATAAACCAATCAGCTCACCTGGGCCTTGAATGGTGGGATTTCCGCTCGATTCGCAGATCATCACATTCCACATAAGCTCGCTACTTTCGCTATACGGATGGGTTTGGCGCGCTTCTTCAATCCAAGCGCGATATTGGCTTTGCCAATCGTCGGCAGCAATACTTGGCGTTGCCCCAACGGCTTGGGTTGCGCTGGCCGCTCCACTGACCACGCTTGCAGTCGGCGTGCTGGCAAATGGGGTTGCGCTGGGGTTGCTCAGAATCAGCCCCAATGTTGGTTGGGTTGTCGCAACTTGGTCGGGCTGGCCACATGCCACCAACCCCAAGAGCAATATATAGACCACAAATGAACGCATATACCGACCTCAATTAACCGATTTTTTAGAAATATGGGCCACTATAGCAAAAAAGATACCAACGAGCAATAGTAAGTATGAGGGATGAAGGATGAAGGATGAAAGGATCAGGCTATAGGCTCTTGGCTATCGGAATATTTTTAAGATTTCAAGCAAAGGCAAAAAAGAGGGATCAGGGGCTAGGATTCAGGGGACAGTTTTAGCGCAGAGGCACAGAGTTGCGAAATTATGAAGGATGAAGGATGAAGGATGAGGGATGAATCCGATAGCCGATAGCCGATAGCCAAAAGTCCATAGCCTAATCATCATAATCTGTGTCAATCTGTGGCGAAATAAAGGATGAGGGATGAAAATTAATCATTCGTGCTCTTCGTGTCCTACGTGGATCAGCATTTAACGCAAAGGCACAGAGGAATGAAATTATGAAGGATGAAGGATGAGGGATGAATCCGATAGCCGATAGCCAAAAGTCTATAGCCTCATAATCATAATAATCTGTGCCAATCTGTGGCTAAAAACGTCCTTCGCGCTCTTCGTGCGCTTCGCGGTTAAATTCCTATGCTCTATGTTCTTTGCTCTCTGTTCTTTGCAAGCCCTCGGTGCTGGCCTCACCAAGCCATAACCGAGGGCTTAGATTATTTAGCCGTGTTTGGCGGCAAAGTGAGCCATGAAGCTTGCCAAGGTTTCGACTCCTTCAATGCTCATTGCATTGTAGATCGAGGCGCGCACGCCGCCGACCGAGCGGTGACCAGGCAAACCAAGCATGCCTTGGGCTTTGGCTTCGGCCAAGAATTGCTTCTCAAGCTCTTGGTTGGGCAGATTGAAGGTAACATTCATTTGCGAACGGCTATCGGCAGCTGCATGGCCACGATAGAAACCGCCAGAATTGTCGATTGCGTTGTAGACGATGTTGGCTTTGCGGGTGTTGTATTCGGCCATACCTGCCAATCCACCTTGCTCTTGAATCCAGCCTAAAACCAGGTTGAGCATATATACACCAAAGGTTGGTGGAGTGTTGTAAAGTGAATTGTTTTTGGCGTGGGTGCTGTAGCGCAACATGGTGGGAACATTCTTCGCGCCATTATCCAGCCAATCTTCGCGAATCAAAACCACGGTGACACCCGAAGGGCCGAGGTTTTTCTGCGCTCCTGCATAAACCAAACCAAATTTGCTGGCATCAAAAGGCCGCGAGAAAATGTCGCTGCTCATATCGGCCACAATCGGCACGCCGTTGGTTTCGGGGATGGTTTGCCATTGCGTGCCATAAATCGTGTTGTTGGTGGTCAAGTGGACATACACAGGGTTTTCGCTAAATTGCAGCTCTGCTTGGGTCGGAATCCGATTGTGCTTATCGGCGGCGGTGTCGGCGACAATATGCACCTTGCCGATTTTTTGGGCTTCGTCGCGGGCTTTTTCGGCCCACACGCCAGTTACAATATAATCGGCAACCGCATCAGCATCCAAGAAATTGAGCGGAATCATGGCAAATTGGGTGCTGGCTCCCCCTTGCAGCAACAATACCCGATAGCCACTTTCAATCCCAAGCAAAGCCTTGAACCGCGCTTCGACCTCGTTATTGACCGCTTCGAATTCTTTTGAGCGATGGCTCGTTTCCATCACCGAAATCCCAGTGCCCGCGAAATCGCGCAGCTCTTCTTGGGCTTGGCTCAAAACAGTGGGTGGCAAAATCGCAGGACCGGCATTGAAGTTATAGACCGTCATGGGTACACTCCTCGGCGCAAACAAAAAAAGCCCCTGTCCAAACGTATTCAACGTCGAACACGAGGCGGTCGTCTAGCTTAGGCAGCATTGCCAGCAGTTTGTGATACAAGGCACATTGTAGGGAATGCTGGCATAAAAGTCAAAGTTTAATTAACTGCTACGCTAGCCCATATGTCGAGCGCAAAGTAGGATTACCAGCGCCATGCGACTGCTATATAATGCAAGCAGATTCTTGTTTATCATCGATAGGAAACGCAGCATGACAAGTTTACGCCACACTTTGCAGCAAACCGCGATCAACATTAAGGTTGAACACACGGTTTTTGCCTTACCTTTCGCCTATTTGGGGCTGTTTTTGGCCAACAAGCAATTTCCTGGTTGGCAACCGCTGATTTTGGTCACCGTGGCGATGGTGGCAGCGCGTACCGCCGCAATGTCGTTCAATCGCTACCTTGACCGCCATTTTGATGCCCGAAACCCGCGCACTAGCATCCGCCCAATTCCTGCGGGCACGCTTTCGGCCAAATCGGTCTTGATTGTTGGCTTGGTTTCGTTAGCCATTTTAGTGGTTGCTGCTGGCTTGCTCAATCCGTTGTGTTTGTTGCTCTCGCCGATTGCCGTGATTGCGTTAAGTGGCTATTCGTATATGAAGCGCTTTACGTGGTTGTGCCACTTTGGCCTAGGCTTCACCGATGCAATTGCGCCCGCTGGTGGTTGGTTGGCGGTTGATCCGCATTTTCGGCCTGCGATGATCTTACTTGCAGCGGCAGTTGGCATTTGGATTGCTGGCTTTGATTTGATTTATGCTTGCCAAGATGTTGATTTTGATCGCAAGGAAGGCTTGCACTCGTTGCCAGCCCGCTTCAGCATTGCCACCTCGCTGTTGGTGGCCAAAGTTTGCCATGTGGCCATGATTAGCTTGCTCTTGGCAGTTGGGGTTTTGTTAAGCCTCAGTTGGCCGTTTTATGTTGGGGTTGCTGCTGCCGCAGGTTTATTGGTCTACGAACACAGCTTAATCAACCCACGCGATCTTTCCAAAATTGATATTGCCTTTTTTAATGTCAATAGCTACATTGCAGGTGTGTTGTTCCTCTTCACCCTAACAAGTTTGTATGTTGGCAATTAATCGAGTGTTTCGACACTTGATCATTTATCGGTAATCGGTTCACCACCCTTCCGTCCCGCCTCAAGGCGGGAAACGCAGGGGGCTTTAATCCCCCTGCACCCCCTAAATTTGGATGTAAGGATTGCAAGCATTTGATGGATTGAACATGGTATGCTGGCGAGAATGTATAGATCCAAGGGTAACTAAGTGGATAATTATTGCTAGCCAACGAGCTAGCTCGAATTATATAATTGGGCTGTTCTCGGTGTTTTGTGCGAAGGAGACCAAGCGATGACTGATGCTAACCAACCGCTGCACGACGAGCCGCTACCGCCGTTTGATTTGCCTGATCCCAAAGATGCAATGCCGCATGAAGATACGCTTAGCGAGGAAGGCACGCGCGGAGTTGTGCCTGTTGAACAGTTTTTGTATATCGGTCAGGGTCTAAAAGCCGAAGAATTTAGCCATTATGTTGATAGCTATGATTTTGGCGCAATTCCGCCCAACTTTGTTGTGTTGCACCATACTGCCGTGCCAAGCACCGCCGCCGCGCCCTATCCATCGGGCTGGCGCTGGGATAGCCAAGAAACTGGCTTGAGCGAAGGCCAAATCTATCGCAAACGGCTTAAACAACTTGAAACCTTGCGCGAATATTATCGCACTGGCGCTGGCTGGGATCGTGGCCCGCACCTGTTTATTGATGAAACCTGGATTTGGCTCTTCACGCCGATGTATGACCAAGGGATTCACGCGGCCCAAGGCAATGGCTATCGCGATAGCAAAGGCACGTTGCAATATTCAATTGGCATCGAAGTGTGTGGCTATTTTGAAAATACGCAATGGTCGGCTCCGGTTGCAGCCTTGGTTGGCCATGCGGTGGCGGTGCTCAAACGCAAATTGAACAGCTTTGAGATTCGTCATCAAAAATTTGGCGGTGGCATTTCATCACATCGCGATTACAACAAACCCTCGTGCCCAGGCGCTGCAATCAGCGAGGCCTACTACATCAGCACAATTCAAAATGCAGTTGATCGTTTGAATAATGTGCAAAGCGTGCCGCTGGTTGATAGCCCAATTACTGCCAACACGCCGTTGTTGAGCGCTACGCCTTCGGGCAGCCGCGAAAAAGCAATTGGTTTTATTCGTAAAAGTTTGGCCCAAAACTCAGAATACAAGAACGATGTTGAAACAATTATGGGCTATTACTGGGTCTATGCGCCCAGCGTTGGGCTTGATCCGTTTCTGGCAGCGGCGCAATGCATTTTTGAAACCGCTGGCTTGACCTCGGGCTGGGCTGCGCGGCCAAAGCGCAATCCAGCAGGTTTGGGCGTGCGTCAAGAGGGTGGGCTTTCGTTCAGCACGTGGGATGGCGCGGTGCAGGCGCATATTGGCCAATTATTGGCCTTGGCGTTGCGTGATGATGAAGCCAACGAAACCCAAAAAAATATGATGGCCCGCAACCCACGCCATGGCAAAATTCCCGCAAATCTGCGCGGTGTTGCCAAAACTTTGGCTGGTTTAAGCAATACGTGGACTGATGATCCTGAGTATGCCAATAAGTTTGTCACCCGCGCCGAAGCAATCCGCAAGGGCTAGCAACGAGGGGTCAGAGGTCAGGGGCGAGGGACTAGTAGTCAGGAGGTAGGCAATTAACATTCGCGCTTGCCTGATCCCTGACCCCTAGCCCCTGACCCCTACTCGCTACTGACTCAACTGCTCAATGGTTTCGATGATATATGCGCCGTCGCTGGCTGGATCGAGCGCTTGTGGATAGCCATCAACCAAGCGCACTGGAGTCCAGCGCGAGCCGATTACGCCGCTTTTATCGAGGGTTAAATGCAGAATTGCGCTATCGAGGCTAGGCGTACCATCGAAGCCATCGAAGACAAAATTGCCTAAGCTCCAAGCAATAAATTGGCCGTTTGGCCGCGCTTCATAGCCTTGCAGCACATGCGGATGCGCGCCAAGCACCAATGTTGCGCCTGCCTCTAAGGCTGCATAGGCGTTGCTGCGCTGAATCTCGTTTGGCTGATTCACTCCCTCATAGCCACTGTGCAGCAAAATAATCACATGGTCAACGCTTGGCCGAATTGCTGCAACATCGGCGGCAATTCCTGCTGGCTCAGCCCATGCCAGGCCTGCTTGATCTGCGGTTGCTGTCCATGATTCGGTCACAAAGCCGCCATTTTCAACTGGCACATCGACATAGGCTAAAAACGCTAAGCGCAGGCCATTTTTTTCAAGAATCACTGGGCGATAGGCTTGTTCTGCATTCATGCCAGCCCCAACATTGGCAATATTTGCTTGATTTAATAAGCCGATGGTTTCGCTCAACGCTGATTCGCCCCAATCCAAACTATGATTATTGGCCAATGAAACTAAATCGAAGCCGGCATGGCTGAGGCTATCGATGCTTTCTGGCGGCGCTAAGAAGCGATAGGCCTTGGGCGCAGGCTCGCCAGTATCGGCAACAGCGGTTTCAAGGTTGCCAATCGTCAAATCGGCGTTAACTAAATCGGCGTAGACTCCAGCAAACACTGGTTCGGGGCCATCGCTCAGAATGCGCTCACCAATTGAACGGGCCAGCATAATATCGCCAACAACCGCCAATTCGAGCTTTGGCTCTGGGGTGGGGCTTGGCTCCTTGGTTGCCGTGGGAATCGTGGTGTTGGTTGGTGGGGGTGGATTGGTGGGCGCAGCCGTTGCAGTCTCCATCGCGGTGGGGGCAAGTGCTTGTTGGCTTGGCTCGCTGGGCGTGCTGCTGCCACATGCCGCTAAAATTCCAAGCAAAATCCAAAAACTCAAACGCCGCATGCACAATATCCTTCCTTGTTAGGGTTGTTCACGTGGCGATAGAGTAGCATAGGATGCGGGATTGAGCGTTGCATTAATCGTAAGCAACCTTTGCAGTTATGGCTGCGTATCGCCAGCAAGCTCGAAAGTAAGGAGGAGTTATGCGCGTACGCAAATTAACGCTTGGAATGCTGCTTGGATGTTCGCTGGTGGCCTGTGGCGGGAATCAGGCTCAATCGCCGATGAATGCTCCGATGCCGACGGCTACAGTTGCCCCAAACGAGCAGCCAGTTGCGGTGACGGTAACCTACCTTGATGCTGCTGAGTTAGAGGATGCGTTTAGTTTTGGAGCGGCCAACGACCCAATTGCCAAGGGTGAAATGCTGATGATGGCCAGCACGAATCTTTCGTTTGCTTTTGAAGTTGTCGATTTTGTGCGGGGTGCGCAAGCCTTGACAACCATTGCAACGCTTGACCCAGCTTATACTGGGCCGCCTGCTGGCTATGAAGTAGGTTTAGTTCGGGCAAAGATAACTCATGGCAGAGCCAATCCTGAGCCGGTAGTGCTTGATGGAGCCCAAATCTCGCTTTTGGTTTTTTCGAATGCTGAATATCGCCCAGTGAAAGATCTGCAAGGCTTGCCCTGCTGTTTCGAGCCACGCTTTGATACTCCGGTTGCCAATGGTGATGTGCTGGAAGTTTATTTTCCAATCTTGGTTGCGCTTGACGATCCAAACCCGCTTTTGGTGATCAATCGTGAGCAAGCTGATCATGCTGATGCTGAGCATTTTGCCCTGCAATAAATGTTGAGGGTGCGGAGCTATTAGGAACGATTGTTGCTACAGCAGCCCTATGAATCCTGATTTGCTGCATAGGAGCATTGAATGTTAGGCAAAATGCATGTGTTTACCGAGACAAGTGTCCGTTCGCTGCCGATTACTGAGCAGAGTTTAGCAAGTGCTTCCAGTCGGCCCAGCACAGCGGCGATCAATCTATCGTTGGAAGAGCTGCTTAAATCGTTGATTGCGCTCAATATGGCTGAGCTTCAGGCAAGCTTACGCCAAGAATTTGCGGCGGGCTATACGGTTGTTTCGATTCACCATAATCATGCGATGAGCGTACTTGAAGGCCATGTAGCAATGTCGTTGATTACAACCATGACCGTTGCTGATCATACGCCAGAATGATGGTATAATGCAATCAAACCTTCTCCTCTCTCTTCTCTCCCACAAGCGGCTCCATTATGCGAGCCGTTTGTGGTTTTAGCGCTATGTAGGGGCATAAATGTGTTTATGAGCCGCACGATCGCATTAGAATGGGCTAAAACGCGTTTTTAGGCTGGTTTTTATGAGCCAAAAACACCTGAAAATTAGCATTTTGCGGCGGACCGCGCAAAGCGCGCGTTTTAGGGCCTTGCAAAGCCATGAAAACTGGGGTATATTCGAATAACCCAAATCCTCGTGAGGAGAGTGTTGCTCCTCTGGCTTCGCAAAGCCGTCTTGGGCACTCCCTGTCGATTCGAATAACCCAAATCCTCGTGAGGAGAGTGTTGCGGGATAGCGCGTGCCTGACTCGACCGTGCGCTCATGTTATTCGAATAACCCAAATCCTCGTGAGGAGAGTGTTGCCAATGAAGAAACTGCGCGCATTGCGATTGCCCAAACCCATTCGAATAACCCAAATCCTCGTGAGGAGAGTGTTGCCCGTTATACCATAGCTGGTGTAGCGGCGGGTCTTTGCATTCGAATAACCCAAATCCTCGTGAGGAGAGTGTTGCAGAATTCACCCTACCTCTGCTCTTCACCAATTACGAACCTTTTTTTTAATACCACCCTCCATCCATCGCATCCCTTTCACACCA
>NZ_JAFBCZ010000048.1 GCF_016907925.1 Herpetosiphon giganteus
TATTACTCTTTTATGCGGTCGTTCGGACGCTCCAGCTTCGTAAAATTCGCATGCCTGGCTAGATTGATTTTGCACACTTCTTGACAAACCACCCATGGATGCGACGTTGGTTGAGCGGGCCTTGCAGATGGCCGTGACCCAGACCCAGCAGCGACCGACCGTGCACCATACCGACCAAGGGAGCCAGTACACGAGCGCGGCCTACCAAACGTTGGTGCGCCAGTATGGCATCACCATGAGCATGAGCGATGTGGGCAAATGCTACGACAATGCGCCCATGGAGAGCCTGTGGGCGACCCTGAAAACCGAATTGACCCATCATCGGATGTATGACAGCATCGCCAGTTTACGGCGGGATCTGTTCGAATACATCGAAATCTTTTACAATCGCCAACGGCTGCATTCGAGCTTAGCCTACCAAACGCCCGCAACGATGGAAGCGGCGTGGAGCGGATAAGAACGATTGTCCATTAAATTGTGACCACATCAGCTTGGCTCATAACACCGCGATCCTCGAAACTGGTACCCGTGCTGCGTAGCCAATACCACGTTAATGGATTTGCACTCCCATTGACCCGCGTGGTCGCCGTCAGCAAATCATCCTTGCCATCACCATCGAAGTCGGCAACATAGAACTGATCGGCACTACCACCATAGGCTTGGCTCATAACACCGCGATCCTCGAAACTGGTACCCGTGCTGCGTAGCCAATACCACGTCAACGTCGTGTTGCCGTTGATCCGTGGCGTAGCAGTCAGGAGATCATCTTTGCCATCGCCATCGAAGTCCGCAACATAGAACCGGTCACTTGCGATTCCATACGCATCCTGAAGAATGCCTGCGTAGGCAAAAGATGTACCATCATTGCGCATCCAGTACCACGTCATATGCGTGGTCTCAGGATGAAATCGTGTGCTCGCCAGTATCATATCATCGTCGCCATCGCCATCAAAATCAGCACTATAGATCAGATCATTTTCGATCCCATAGGCTTGACTGATAATACCGCGATCCTCCATGGTTGTTCCAGTACTGCGCAACCAATACCACGTCAAACCCGTGCTGGTGCCCGTTAATCGCGTTGTTCCGGTCAGCAGATCATCCTTGCCATCACCATCGACATCAGCAACAAAAAACTGATCGCCAATGCTTCCATAGAATTGGTTGATGATGCCCCGATCCTCGAAGCCAGCGCCCGTACTGCGCAGCCAATACCAGGTCAGCGTCGTGTTGCCACTGACTCGTGCGGTCGCGGTGAGCAGATCATCCTTACCGTCACCATCGATGTCGCCTACATAAAAGGTATCGCTAGCCCTACCATAACTCGAACTCACAGTGCCTGCATAGATAAAAGTCGAACCCGTATTGCGCAGCCAATACCACGTTAGCCCTTGGGTCGCACCATTGATTCGCGATGTCGCGACAAGCAGATCGTCGCGCTTGTCCCCGTCGATGTCACCACGATAGATCTGGTCGCTGCCTGCCCCAGATGGGGCGCTCCATATCCCTCCATCTGCAAACATATTGGCGTATTTCGTATTGACTGTGACGATACGCCGTGACGACCATTCACTGTACAGCGCCCCATCGTAGGCGCGAACACGCCACGTATAGGTACCATCAGCTAAGGGAGGCGTGGTCCACGCGGTCGTCGATTGCAACGGTGAAACGGTTTGTGCACCGGTGGCGACATTGCGCAACTCAATGGAAAACTGGCGAACTGGATTTGGTGTATTGTCGATATCACCCATATCCTTCCATGTAAGGGTCAGCGGTTGCTGTGCGGTTCGCAGGCCATCCGGTGGTGTTAAGAGGATTGGCGCATGGGGTGCTTGATTGGGACATCCTTCCTGAACTGATCCGCTTAGCGTGCCTACATACTGTTGTGGATCAACCGCTGACCCGTGAGAGATCCTTATGAAACCAGGGGTCGTCTGTTCACGAATTTCCCAATGAAGATGGGTTCCATCAGCGTTTCCGGCTCTCCCCTGATAGCCCAAGCGCTGTCCTTGATCAACAACCTCGCCCTGAGAAACGACAATATAGCTCTGGAAGGGATGAATACCATGTGGCGTTCCCATATGGCCATACACGGAAAAAACATAGCGTTGTCTTGATGCGATCCATCCATGATTAATGACAACAATATGAGGTTGTCGCTCAAAAGGATATGCTGCATTACTCCCATCACCGCCAACATAGACGACTGTCCCAGGATATGCCGCATAAATGGCATTACCGGGATACTGCGGCGGCCCAGCGATATCAACTCCGGCGTGCAATACCCCCTCACGAATGCCAAACCCACTCGTTATTTGACCGGTTGTAGGAATACAAAAGAGATTAAGGTCTATCGCTGTATCATTAGTTACGGCGGGCAAAAGTGGCAAGGATTGGTCAACATACGAATCGCGCGCCACTGCACCCACAACACCTTGAGAGAAGAGGCTTGGAATTCCGAGAAGACAAAGCAAGACTAGGGAATATACATATTTTCGATAGTAATACATAGATACCTCCTAAAAACGAGAATGCTGTACATGAACCAAACTCGCCTGCTGATCAATATCACCCTCGCAAGGAGAATGGCAGATTCGCCAGGTAGGCCTACGCCGAACGCGCTTTCTTGGGCTGGCGAAAACCCATCTTCAGCATGTCTTGAGTGCGGTGGCATTGAATGTCATTCGCATCGGCGCATGGCTCGATCAGCCGCGCCAAACACCGCCGCGTCGGAGTGCCCTGTCGCGGCTCGTTGCATCGGGTTGAGGGTTCGCCAGCAGAGTCAAGTTTCTCGCAGCCGAGCGCAATAGCATTAAAAAAGTTTCTTTGAAAGATAATTCCGCTCTTTCGGCGATTTATTGAGGCAAAAGAGCGTGAAATAGCGTCACTTTTGTATAAAAAATGAACGATAATCGGTCGTATCTTTCAAATAGAACGATCATCATTTTAGACTATTCTCATGCCTTAAAACGCGCCATGTTGCGGCTGGATGTAAAAATCTTGGGTTTGGGCCTGCATGTACCGATCAGCCGACGGCGACCACAGACCAATGGGATTGCGGAGCGGATGGTGCGGACGCTGAAGGAATGGCTGCGGGGAGAGACATGGAAAACCGCTGGGGAATTAGACGATCTCCTCGGAATGTTCGTGGCGGACTACAATGATCGGCCACACCAAGGGCAAGGCCTTGATGCCTCTCACCAGCCGTCTACACGCAGCGGCTGCTCAGCCCCCTGGGCAGTGCAGAGGGTATTTGACCATTACATTAAGAGAACTAATCGTTGCCCTAACCCTATACCACCTTTTGGTCTTTTCTCGTCTTTTTGTTCTTGACAAAACGAATCGCTCACGTTAGCATTTATGGCACGCTGATACCTACCCGATGTGAGGCACATATGCAATACGTAAAGAGCCTCTTCTCTATAATCGTGCCAAGAGTGCTCTTGAGCGTGTTGCTCAATTAGTATCCAGACGAACAAGAATGAATCGCGTAATCAATTTTAGCAGCGAATTCTTCATGAATGTGAGAAACAAGTCCGAGAACGGGAAGTAATAGCCGTTGAAATCGATATCAAGGACGACAGAGGGACGCAGGCGAAAATCATGATCACACTTGTGCGATCAATGCTTAATTGAATTTTTGTTTGTGACCTACAAACCAGTTTGATGTAGGCGCAATGACCAGAGCGAAGAACGTGCGGTCAATACGTCTTCAGGCAGCAATCTGAGAGTGTATTGGGTATTTATTAAATGATTCATTTCTTTAAGGAGTCCTCATGAGCGAATTACCCGGAGGCCAGCTATCTAATCGCATTATGCACTTTTTCTGGATCTGTGATTGCTCGGGCTCAATGTCTTTGAACGGAAAGATCGAATCGCTGAATTCAGCGATTCGTGAGTCGATCCCGCATATGCAAGAGGCAGCAGATGCCAATCCTTATGCGCAAGTTATGGTTCGCGTTATCAAATTCTCTAACGGGGCTGCGTGGCATATCCCTACTGCCACGCGCGTACAAGATTTCCGCTGGGTAGATCTAACTGCAGACGGAGTTACTGACATGGGAAAGGCCATGCTTTTGCTGTCTGAGCAAATGAAAATGCCACCAATGCCACGCAAAGGATTGCCTCCGGTGATGGTTCTTGTAAGCGATGGTCAGCCGACTGATGACTTCGGCATTGGCCTCTCCTCGCTTATGGCGCAGCCATGGGCTAAACGCAGCGTGCGTATCGCAATCGGAATTGGCGAAGACGCGGATACCGAAACGCTAAAGAAATTTATTGGAAACAATGAAATAGAGCCGCTCACGGTTCGCAATCCGGAGGATCTTGTACGCTACATCAAGTGGGTGTCTACTGCCGTGGTGCAGGCCGTTTCAGCGCCATCAAGCCGCAGACCGAACGAGGAGGATGGCGGACAGAACATTCAGATCCCCGCTCTGCCACCTACCATCGCAGTGGGAGACATGGGTGGCGATGTCTGGTAGATAGCACGCAGAGGGAATCGTCCATACAGCAAAGAGTGGTGGTTATGATGGACAGATGTGTCGTAGGGCTGAGCGTTGAGGGGATTGGAGGGCGTGTTTAATAAGCTCCTGCACGCATTAGCCATAGATCTTACCGAACGCAGAAACCGTGATTTTAGCAACTGCTTCATTAATGGTACCTTTGTCGGAGCTCCAAAAAGGATTTCGGTGTTGGCAAAAAAACGGTGTTATTAAAGGCATCAAAATTATGCCAATTACATAGGCATTGCGAATTTTACTGCGCTGCTATTTATGGGATAAACTTTAGACATTTGGGATTAAGGAGCGACTGACCATTACGAGGGCTACAGCTAAACTTCTATCATGGCAACATCGATCTCGAGCAAACGTACCCAGACTGTTTGATATTCAACTGCGGCTGCGGTAAAAACAGCTACTGGACCGACACTGATATAGATGTGGGTTGACCCTAATACAGTTAGCAGAGCGGCGGGAGGTCATTACCAGCCTCGTCGCTTGTAATGTAATTATATACGTTTTCCAATCTGAAAAAGTCGTGAGGTTTCCTATGAATCAAATGTTGCGTCCCGGAACTATGGTGAGTATCGAATCTTCCTCCATAATGTGCGAAGTTCAAGATATTATTGGTTCAGGTGGGCAGGGCGAGGTTTATAAGATTAAGCTCGACGGTAGAATGATGGCCCTCAAGTGGTATTTCCCCATCTACATTAAGCAAGATCCGTTTCTCAAGAAGCGGTTGAAACAGGCCATTGACAAAGGCGCGCCGGACAATCGTTTTCTCTGGCCGCTCGATCTAGCGTCGCTGCAAGGCACCCCTACCTTCGGTTACATCATGCCCTTGCGCGACCAGCGATATCACAGTATTATCGATTTGATGCGGCGGCGGGTCACGCCTTCATTTCGAGCGCTGGCAACTGCAGGCTACCAGTTGTCGGACAGCTTTTTTCAACTCCACGCCAAAGGGCTGTGTTATCGGGATATTTCTTTTGGCAACGTTTTTTTCGACCCCGAGAATGGCCATGTGCAAATCTGCGACAACGATAACGTCGATATCAATAATAGCAAGGACGAGGGGGGCATTCTGGGCACACCCCGGTTCATGGCACCCGAAGTGGTTCGGGATGAAGCGGCACCTAGCAGAGACACTGATCTATTCTCGCTCTCAGTCCTGCTTTTCTACATGCTAATGATTCATCATCCGTTAGAGGGTGCCCAAGAATCGGCTATCCACGCTTTCGATCCACCAGCCATGCGCAAGCTCTACGGTACGAACCCCATCTTCATCTACGATCCACACAACGAGAGTAATCGCCCTGTTCCTGGCGAACATGACAATGCTATCGCCTTTTGGAAGGTATACCCTTCCTTCTTGCGCAACCGCTTCACTTCTGCGTTTACCAATGGTATTCGCGATCCCGCTAACGGTCGGGTACTGGAAACGTTTTGGCGCCAAGATATGGTAAAGCTACGTGATTCCATCATTTACTGCGGCTCCTGTACACGCCAGAATTTTTATGATGATCATGCACTGCGGCAACATGGGAACCAGCCATGTAATTGCTGGCGGTGCGGTGCGCAGTTGCAGATGCCACCCCGCATCCGTATCTCGCGACCGGGCAACGTGGAACCACTCACCGTCATGCTTAACCACGACAGCGTTCTCTACCCCCATCATGTAGATAGCACCCAAACTTGGAATTTCAGCCAGCCTATTGCAAAGATGAGTCAACATCCGACAAATCCCGGGCTCTGGGGGTTGACGAACCAGAGCGGCCAATCATGGACACTGACCACAGCTGACGGGAAGACTCAGGCCGTTCTGCCTGGAAAGAGCGCCCAGCTCGCGCAAAATATTCGCATCAATTTCGGTACCCTGGAAGGCCAAGTCCGCATGTGACTAAGTGGCTGAAGTCGATAAGCCAGAAGGATGACACTATGAACGACCTACCCGGCGGAACTTTGAAAACCCGTCCGCTTCATTTTATTTGGATTTGCGACTGTTCTGCGTCAATGAGTTTGGATGGAAAAATGCAATCGCTCAACGCTGCCATCCGCGAGTCTTTGCCCCACATGGTTGGGGTTGCAGAGCAGAACCCCAACGCCTCAGTGCGGGTCCAAACTCTGCGCTTCTCGAGCGGTGCCCGCTGGATGCAGGATGAGCCCGTCAATCTGGAGCAGTTTCGCTGGACAGATCTCGTGCCAGATGATTTGCCCCGCACAGCCGCATTTGCCGCCGAATTTCGCAGCCGCTTGGCTCGCGAGGGTGCCCAGACTGGCGATGTGCAAATCTCGCTAATCTGGAATAACTTCAATGATTTGGACTTGCATGTGGTTTGTCCATCAAATGAGCGGATCTCCTTCAGCAACAAGCGATCATCATGCGCCGGCGAACTGGATGTCGATATGAATGTATTGCCAACATCTCAGGAGCCGGTGGAGAATGTTTATTGGCCGCGAGGCAGTGCCCCGCGTGGCCATTACAAGGTGTTCGTTAACCATTATCGCAACCATGGACTTCTAGGTTGTAGCGATCCGACGTCGTTTCGGGTGGCGGTGAATGTTGGAGGGTTTGTCGAAGAATTCACTGGCCGCATTTCCTTTGGTAGCGAACCTATTCTAGTTCACCAGTTTGATGTTGATGATCAAGTCATACCGCTCACAGGTGGCGGCAACACCGATATGGGTGAGGCCTTGAGAATGCTTAGCGAGGCGTTGCGGATGCCTCCAATGGCGAGTCGCGGTCTTCCGCCAGTACTCGTCCTGATCTCAGACGGCCAGCCGACAGACGATTTTGCAGCTGGCCTCCAGTCACTTATGCAGGAGCGTTGGGCGCAAAAGGCTGTGCGTTTGGCGATTGCGATCGGCCAAGATGCAGATGAATCAGTCTTGCAGCAATTCATTGGTCATACTGAGCTACGGCCTCTTCACGCGAGCAACCCCGATGCACTTGTGCGCTATATCAAATGGGCTTCGACCGCAGTTCTCCAATCGGTATCGGCACCTGCGGGTAGTGGCCCTGCGGGAGCGGGTCTGCAGGGGCTGAAGGTCCCAATCCCTACACTACCGCCCGAACTAGGTCCAGATGACAATAGCAATGTGATTTGGTGATTGCAGGTCGGCTATATCAGCCCAACAGCCGACCAAACCAGCGGCGTGGCTTTGTCTTCACCTTGATGCCTGAGGAGTAACACCACGTTATGATGAATCAACCTATAATCGATGAGGCATTCGCTTGGCGCGCGTTTGGTCACTCCGTACGCGGTGCCAGCCATGTGCGTCAGAACTTGCCAAACCAAGATGCGTTATGTTGGACTGTAGGGCCACAAGGCGGCACGCCGCTAGTGTTCGCGCTTGCCGATGGCCATGGCAGCCCCACTCACTTCCGGAGCGATATCGGTGCTCGCGCCGCAGTTATAACCGCAGTTCGGGTGTTGCAGGATTTCGTCGATTGGTTTGGCTATCAGCCGCGCTATGCCCATATAAAGCAAACCGCTGAAATTGAATTGCCGCAAAACCTGGTAAGGGCATGGCGGAAAAGTATTGATCATCATTTGCTTGCAACACCGATCATGCCTGATGAAATCGCCGCCGCTCAGGCGCGCGTGCAGCACGGCATCGATATGATCCAGACTAATATCGCCCGCTCGCCCCGAACCGCGTACGGCACGACACTGCTCGCTGTAGCTATATCCCGCGATTTTTTGATCTACTTGCAGATAGGAGATGGCGACATTCTAGTCGTTTCGGACGATGGAAGCGTCACTCGTCCATTGCCCGACGATCCGCAACTACTTGGTAATGTGACATGGTCGATTGATACAAACGAACCTTTAAGAAATTTTAGGGTTCACTTCGAGGTCATTCAGGCCTCCCCTCCGACAATGATCCTCTTAGCCACTGATGGCTACGGGAATTCATTTGTCGAAAATGATGAGGATAGAGAGTTCCTGAAAATTGGTCGTGATTATCTTGATCAAATTCGCAGCGTTGGCGCGGGCGTGGTGGAAACGAAACTCCAAGAGTGGCTGAACACTACATCGCAGCAAGGCAGCGGCGATGATATTACCGTTGGTATTATCTATCGTTTGCCGCTCTCACCCATGTCATTCGGAAGCAGTTCAATCAAACCTGGCGGAGCCTTTTGAGCCGCGGTCAATGAAGCAGCAGCAGCGACACTGCTTCGCTGATTATCCTTCCTGCCGTTGAGTCGTCCGACGACCTGAGCGCCTCGCTTCTGCCTGGCATTGAATAAGCAGCTCGATCATTCCGCCCACGAAAGGAGAGACCCATCGTTTATGGATAATACTATACCTGACACCAAGGAAATTACCTCTGTCCTCAATGCAGAAAGCGATAATGCCCCGAATTTGGGTATGACATGGCAGACGATTTGCTCCAAGGTGCGCGGAGCATCGCATGTGGGTGCCGAATTGCCTAATCAGGATGCGATCGGCTGTATCAGCCGTGATGAGGACGGCATACCTGTGCTGGTTGCTCTAGCTGATGGCCATGGGAGTGCGAAATACTTCCGTAGCGATCGCGGATCGCGGTTTGCGGTGGAGGTTATGCTGCGCTTGGTTGAAGAGTTTTTGCTTGCTCAGGAGGATCTTTCCAAATTTTCATTGATTGGCCGATTGGCCCAGGAATCGCTGCCCAACCATATTGTTCGCTCGTGGCGCGAGCGCGTGGCCGCCGATATTCAAGCTAATCCCTTCAGTCTAGGCGAGCTAGCGCGTTTAGCAGACAAGGATCAGCAAGCCGTGGCGTACGAACCGATCTTGGCCTATGGCTCAACAGTGTTAGGTGTGGCCGTGACTCGATGGTTTTTACTCTACATCCAGCTTGGTGACGGCGATATTCTCGCAGTCTCCGAGCTAGGGATAGTTACCCGGCCGATCAAAGAGGATGACCAGTTGCTAGGCAACGAGACGCACTCACTTTGCCAGGCGCACGCCGCACGCGAGTTTCGTATCCAAATCCAGCCGATCATAAACGAAGCCCCAGCTCTAGTGCTAGTTTCGACAGATGGCTATAGCAACTCTTATAGTGATGACAAAGATTATGAGCGTATCGGGCGCGATTACCTCGAACGGATACGCGCTGAAGGAATCGACCACCTGGAGCAGCGTTTGGAAGATTTCCTACACCAAGTGTCAATAGGAGGCAGCGGCGATGATATCAGCATTGCACTTATCAAGCGTGCCGAACAGCGGGATCTTGATACTACACAGCGCCAGATTTCCCTTCATTCAGCCAAACTGGGCTTGTTACTCGGTGATCTCGAACTTCTGAGCCAATCCATCGCAGATCAGCAGAGTGCGATCGCGCAGCTCTCAGCGGAGATTCGTGAATTAAACACAGTGGTCACCGAGCAACGCGACCGAATAGCTACCCTAGGCGGAAAACTTGGGGAAGTGGGTGAATCGCAAAGCGATATTCAACTGCTTTTGGCCGACCTTGACGATAAGCAAGCCGCCTCAGCAGCAAATCTAATGGAGCTTGCCGGTCAGAACGAGAATGTCTCAAGTACCCACGCCCAGCTTATCGGCCAGATCAGCCAGTTCCAATCTGAATATAGCCAAACCAATCAATATTTTTATGAACGGATCGGCTCGCTCGAACATGTACTACATGTGCATCTGCGTGAGAATGCGTCACAGGAAGAAGGTCTGGCGGAAAAGGAAGCCAGACTTGAACGCAGATTGTTCATGCTTATGACTATTTGGCTAACCTCTATCATTCTTATCATCGGCATGACTATCTATGTCATGCCTTAGACAAGGCAGGCAGGCCGTCCAGGTTCGCTGTGTTAGACTGCATGCCGAGAGTGGGATACATGACTGAATCGCAATCTTCCCCAACAGGTCAATGGGGGGTAATTGGCCACAGCGTGCGTGGTGCCGCGCACATTCGCCAAGGCCTGCCGAACCAAGATAGTTTGTGGCGAGTCGCATCGCAGTCCTATGCGGTAATGTCACTTGCTGATGGACATGGAAGTACGAACTACTGCCGTAGTGATCATGGCGCTCGACTAGCCGCTGAGATCGGCGGATTACTACTCGCTCGCTTCCTCGACAGTTTGGGGCACGTCAATATACCGCAGATTGAGTACGAGGCCCGACATTATTTGCCGGCGACGATTATAAAGTTTTGGTTGCACGGCGTCTTTAATCACCTGAACGCCAACCCATGGAACACCAGCGAAATGCAGCGCGTGATTGATAAAGCGGGTGCAAGAGCTTGGCTGGATATTGTTGCCAATCCCGCGATTGCGTATGGCTCGACTCTGCTCGCCGTCGGGGCGACAGATCGGTTTTTCATATGTCTTCAGCTTGGAGATGGCGATATTCTGTGCGTAGATGCCAATGGTAGGCCGCAACGGCTTTTCCCCGATGACGAGCGCTTCATTGCTAATGAGACAACTTCGCTCTGCATGTCCTCTGCGGCGCAGGAATTCCGCGTCCGCCTGATGCCGATTGATGGCCAGCCTCCGCCGCTGATTTTGGGCATGACGGACGGATATGCAAATTCCTATAGCGACGAGGAAGATTTCCTCAAGGTAGCGCCAGACTACCTCCAAATGCTGCGCGCGGGAGGAGTCGAGTATGTCGCCAGCGACTTGCCGCGAATCTTAAATACGGTTTCTGAACTGGGAAGCGGTGATGATGTAACAATCGCTATGCTCATCTACTCTCCAGTTACACGCTCCCTCGAAGAGCTCCATGGTAGCGAGCCAACTAGCAGCGTAGTAGCCATCCCGATGGAGGCTATGGCTACAGTCGAAGCGCATAGCCTCCGTCTCCTTGCCATCGAACATTCTATCACCCAAGACCTCAGCCTCCACGGCCTTCTTAAGACGCATATCCGAGAACTGGCCACCGAACTGGGTGTGGATTCGCAGGACAAGTTCGCCGAGATTAGTCAGCAGTTTATTGCTCTTGAAGCGAGCGTCCGAACGATGCAATCAGATCTACGTGGAGATCTGGAATCCGCGATCCAGTCGCTTGTCATCAATCAGGCTGGATTAGAGCTTAAGATCTTTGAGTTTGAAACGAGAGTTGCTTCACAGATGCGACTAGAACTCGCCGAAAACCATGCGCTTTTCGACGCGCGGTTGGCATCGCTCGAAGCCGCATTAGCTGACCTAACGGAGAGCACGCATCTGTACCAGCGTCGCGTTGACCAAACTCTCATAGAGCAACAGCAAACGTTTGCGGATGAGCTTGATGAGCAGCGAAGGCAATATCTTCAGCTGAGAAATTTGTTTGATACACTGCGAAAGATTGTAATGTGGCTTGGATCACGCCAAGGGCTGCAAGCAGGCCCGCGTATTGAGTGAGCAACCATCGGGTTCAGTTACGCTGGGAGTAGAAAGGCAAATAAGATTAATGGACGATCAGTATGTGCAGATTATCAGCGAATTGATTCGGTGCCATGGGTTGGGGCTCGCCACCAATCCACGTGATTGCGAACAAGCTCTCCGCGATGCTTGTCCTCACCCCGCGACCGAGGTACATGTGTTGTTAAGTGTCGTTCGTGAAGGCATCGTCGCTGAAATGTTGCATCATAGCACCCTACCAGAAGCCTTGCGTGCAGCTCGCTGGCTTAGGCGACTTAATGAACAACGCGCGGTTGAGGATGAGCCAGCGGCCTGGGGTGTAGCGGCTTGGGCAAACGCACTGGAGCTGCCGCCGTGGCCAGTTGTATTACGGGGGGCTTACTTGGTGCAGTCTCTGGATGATTATCCGAAGCACGTTTTGACAGAGCTTATTATCCACCCAGCGCATGGCGGATTAGTGTTGCTAGGCAATCCTGGGCGTTGCGAGTCGCTACTGCGTGATCTTTGTCCAAGTTTCCCTCGTGAGATCACCGTACTGGTGGGAGCGCTGGAGCAACAGATTGTTCCAGCGTTCGATAGCGTATTTGCACCCCATACGACTTCCACATTTGCCCAGTCCTGCACCAAGCTGCTCGCTACCTCTCCAGAGACGGGTTTTTGGACTGCACATGCCTGGATGGCCGCTCTTGAGGTATTGGCCGATGTGGCAATGAACGCGTTGAATGAATGCCTGCGACAAAATGATCTGCTCGTAATGGAACAGGTAATCGCCGCCTATGGCACTTTGATTGTCCATCACCCAGGGCGCACGCCGCAGGTGACACACGCTGTGCGCCGCGCCCGACGGCGAGTGGCGGCTAAAGAAGCTGCTTTGCGTGCCGCGTTCTTCATCGGAGACGATGCGGCAATCATTGACTGCTATCAGGCTGATGAGGCACTGTTTGCTGAATTAGGTGACCTTACGCCAGCAGAACATGACCGGCTCGATTTGGCACGACGTCGCCTCGATGTGGTGGAGGATATGCGCCAGACGCTGGCTGGCGGCGATGATATGGCAATTACGCAATTGTATACCCAGCACGAGTCTTTATTGCTGTACTGCCGCGATTTGGCTGCTGATGAGCGGCAACGCATACGTATTGCGCGCGAGCAGTTGCTGCGACACAATATGGAGCAGGCAATAGTGGCGGGTGTCCCTGAAGACATCGTTTTGGCTGGCGAGCTAGCCTTAATGGGTGGCTGCGTGCTGTCTGCTGAAACAGCACTGGCACTCAGCAACGCGCGGCTTGAGGTCAAGAAAGCTCGAGAGGCATTATCTGAACTAACCTGCCCCTCTAACGATCCAGAACGCACGCTCCGTCAGCAGATTCTACTTGAGCCGCTGCGCCGCGCACTCGCAGCAAATGACGAGGCTGAGATAGCGGTGTATTACAATGCTGATTATTTTAGCGAATCGACAATGCTGACCCCTGACGAACACGCCCGCTGCATTGCGGCAGTTGGCAAAGCGCAATATCTGGAGGTATCCCGTGGGGAGCAGATTCGTACAGGAACAGGCATCTCCGAAACAGCTCTTGGCTTTGACAGCTCCGTTCAGAGTCGCCGCATAATACGTGCGACTCGACGCCGACATCTTGCCGAAGCATTGCTCGCAGCCTTGGCCACTGGTGATCAGGAATCAATCGCCCAGACTTATGGTGATGCAATTAGTGCCCACGTGCGGTTGCCAGAAACCTTGGATTGGCGCACGCTGCTTGATGCGGTAGAGCTTGCAGCGCTGAAGGCGCAGTTTTACCAGTTGGCAACCAGTTCTGAGTCATCTAGTGCCGAGCTAGCCCGAGTCAGCTGGCCTCTGCTTTTCTCCTCGGGCGCTTCATTGACGCCTGAAGAATTTCAACGAATCGTCTCCGCCGCGATTTCGGCCGGCGCTATCCTGCCGACGGAGCTATCGTTTTCTGTAGAATGGCCAAGTAACAGGCCTTGACCACACGTTAGGCGTAGGAAAGTTTTTGCCCTACCTACAAAGAGGTATCCAGGATGGTTGCACCGACACTCAATGAGGACCTTGATACGCTAGCAGATGAGCTCCGGCTGATCGATGGTGCCGCCTCCTTGCGGCTGATATCTTTGCGCGATGAGCTTAATGACGGCGATGTAGTGGCTATGTCGCATCTGTATCTGCCCGGCTTACTAGACCCGGATTCTGTTGAAGACCGGGCGGTCATTTATTTCCAAAACCGCTCTCACTGGCTCAATTGGTTGGAAGCCGCTCGTAATATCATCGTGCTTCTGCCGATTGGGTTGACATGGTTTGGGCTTTCTCGTGCCTCCGATACCTACAATACGCTTGTGACAGAACGCCCTGAATTAGTCTCCCAGCCGTTTCTGCTGCTTTGGGAGCGCGATTTCCTTGGCTTTAGCAGCCCTATCGACCCATTATTTAGCAATCTGGCTCTGCTTGATGCGCTTCTGCTGGTGGTGATCACCATGATGACGATTCTGGTACACCGCCAGCGTGATATCAAAGAGGCGGTAGCAGAAGTCCAGGCTGCATCTGTTCGGTGCCGGGTCGAACAAGTGCTTTGGCGTCTCAACTACCAGTTCGCGGTCATTCGTGCACGCAGCGATCATGCTCAGACTGTCCTGCAAGTCAGCACGGCTATTGAAAAATTTGAGCGTGGCGCAAGCGAACTGCTTGATTTGCTGCGTTGGGAGCGCCGATATCTCGAAGAAATCGGCAGCGGTAGCTTAAACACTCTCCAGGTCATTACCACCAGAATGACTGAGGGTGCGAGCAATCTGCTGCTCCACGGGCGTGATGTGGCTGCAGTGTACCAACAACTTAAAGAGGCCGTTGAAGAGCTTAGCGACTCGGTCGAGGGGGTTGAACAGCACCAGCAACGTCTCTTGCGCTCGCTTGATTCAATCAGCGGACACTCCAACGCGTTGCTGACGACAACAAAAGAAACTGGAATCAATTTCGACAATGCCGTAACCATGTTGCTGCGCTCCGCCGAGCGCAACAGTGATATGGTTCAATCTGTCGTGCAGGTAATAAGCGACATGGGGCGGCTCGCGGCTAATATGCTTGAAGGCGAGACCACTCTCAAACAGACTCTTATAGAGGTAAGCAGTGACATTCAACAATCAATTCACCACACCAATGAAGCCACTAGACAAAGCAATCAGTCAGCGATGGTGATGCAAGCGCTTATCACAAGCCTCGTCGACAGTGTTGCGGTAATGCACGGCTTTGGCAGCCATGTGTCGAGTGCTATGGGCGCAATTAGGGAGGAGGTCAGACTCCTTGGACAATCAAGTCAGGCGCTTGCAGGCCAATCGAGTATGGTGTTAACAGAGGTAAGCAGCGCAATCGTCGATATAAGAGCCGAAGTCGCCCGTCTTAGCGATTCACAGAGCCAGATAACAATCGCACTCGAAAAGTTTGTCAACCAGAACGCTGAGGTGACGCGTAGTACCGCCGAATCGCTATACAGCACCGAACAGGCATCCAACCGCTTGTCAGCAACGGTCGAACATCTGGCAGCAGAAACCCATCGCTTGGCATCGTCAACCTACACACCGATTACCAGCGGATGGAGCCGGGCAGCAACGTTGCTCCTCTCTGCAATTGTGGTGTTGCTTGGACTTCTCTCCTATATGGCGTATCAACTTCAACAGGTGCTCGTCAGATGAGGCGTCGTTATCGCAAAGGCACTGCCTTTCAAAACACACTTAGCCAGTCAGGATGGTTGTTTGCCGACCTAATGCTCGGATTGGCCATGCTGTTCTTCTGCTTTAACACGGTTGGTATTGAACTGCCAAAGACGGCCACGCCAACCCCTACGGCCACGCCAACCCCTACGGCCACGCCAACCCCTACGGCCACGCCAACCCCTACGGCCATCCCCAGCCTGTCCACAGGGCTGGCACAACAACCAATTATCGAGAACTTCCAGGCTAATGCAAGCCTGTTGCTTGGCCCAGATGGAGCAGCTAAAGATGCCGAGCGGCAACGATTACGCCAAGTAATCAGGGATCGTTTCGGCGGATTGACAAACCGCCGTGCAGGGATTGTTCTATCATTCGGTACCGCAGCCGTGCCAGCCGAAGGCCGTCTACTAGCAGGTATATTGAACGAGTTGATGAGTCAGGAACTTCCGAATCTTTTTCGACGTAGCGGCGATCGGTTGACGGTATTTCGGGATTTTCACTTTATTTCTCGTGATTTGTCGCAACGCGGCAATGTGGAGATCGAAGTGTATTTGCTGCTTGGCTCGCCATAGTAAAAACGAGAGGCAGCATGGGAACAGGTTTGCTCAAACTAAACGATCACATCATTTACGTATGGCTGTTCTTTAAATAACAGACTTTTTTACTCCTACAGATTGTTGCGTTGATATGTAACACGGGAATCTTTGCCATTTATAAGGACAGGTATATCTAACGAATGTTTCCGTTTAGTCTGGGTTTTATCATGCACGACAACACCGCCGTCCAAGCATCATCTTGGGCTGTGGTGCTGCACCAGTTATCTCACATCCACCCTGCGAGTGCTATCATGCCGCGTACGGTAAGCGTCTGCAATGCTATGTCACCTGCTAGCACGCCAGAGCTCCTGAGCAGGCAATCGGATAGGAAGTGGATTCGGTCGGGAGGTATCTCCGGCCTGGCGCGTAATTTGGAAGCGCAGCTCCATGCGGTGTGCTAGCAGGATGTAGATTACAAGCGCTTTCTGACTCGATAATCCGAACGGCGGGGTTCATAAAGATTGGCATATGGCCACGATGTTCATCGTTTAGTCTCCTACCTTCATTATGGAGTAACACCGAGATGGGTGAACTATATATTCCACCCGAGCTGCGTGAAGCTTTTTATGAAGCCATCCAAGCTCGTGATCAACTCAATAAGGATATCAGTAAATTAGCATTTGAGCAGGCTATCCACCAATGGGAGTCAATACTTCAAATCTGTGAACGTAAGGGATATTCTGATTTGGCTGGTATTGCCTATGGTGAGATAGGACTTATTGTAGGGCATCGCTATCGAAAATATGGTGATAATCACGATCTTGATCGGGCGGTGGGGTTGCTGACGCACTATATTCATTCCATTCCCGATACATATATTGAAAAGCCAAGGATTTGCAATGCCTATGGAACCATTTATCGCAATCTCTATGAAAAAACCGGCCAAATTGAATACCTCAACCAAGCGATTGCGATGTTTGAATACTCGCTTAACAATACCCATTTACATCCATTACATATGGGTGTTCTCCATACAGGCTATGCTAACAGCTTACTTATGCGCTTTGACATCTTTGACGATATACATGATGCATTGCAAGCCCTCGACATTCAAAAAAAAGCACTCGCTATCTGCGAGCCACAATCACGGCTATGGATTGATCGTAGTGCAATGATCGCCAGTACACTCGTTCGGCTTGCGAAACGGGAAAAAAATAGTGCACTGGTTAATGAGGGGATTATCTATACACTCCAGGCACTAGAATTAATGAGTCCGTCATCGCCGCATTGGTTAGGTTGTCATAATAATCTTGCGTCGCTCTATCGATTAAGATTTGATCTGTCAAGTGAGACTAATGATATCACTGCTGCCATCCAGCATTACCATACTGCCTTACAGGCATATCCTATGTCACCTCAAAACGTTGGTGAAGTTTGGAATAATATTAGTGTCGTGTATCGGACAAAATTCGAGACCTGGGGTGACATCAGCGATATTGACAATGCGATCAATGCATTACACCGCGCACTCAGTGTGACGGCAGCTCCAGCACCTTTGTGGATTATGTATAGGCACAATTTAGCCGCCAGCCTCATCCGTCGGCATGAAATACGGAAACATCCGACCGATATTCAAGAAGCTCTTGAGGTAATCTCTGAGACCCTCGCTGCTATTCCAGACACGATGGCATGGAAAAGTGATCTCTACAATCTGGAGGCAACTGTCTATCACACCCAATATGAACACACCAAGGATATTGCAGATCTCCAACGAGCAACCGCCGCCGCACAAGCGGGACTCAAAATGCGCAATCCCGCGAATGCGATATGGTCTGAGTATATGAGTAACTATGCTGATATACTGCTCAGCTGGTTTAAGCATGAGCAGCAGCCTGAAACTCTTGAAGAAGCCATTCGGATCAGTCGGGAGGATGTTGCGAGAAGTCTCCCCAATACCCATGGGTGGGCGCGAAGTTGTGATGTCCTGTGTTCAGCCTTATTTAGTAGATTTGAAACTGTTGGCAACTCGAACGATGCGGACTATCATGAGATGCTTGATCGGTATGGGGGATTGCTTAACTACCCAGGATTACCCTTGCACCATCGATTGCTCGTCTGTGGGAATATGGGTGCGCTCTATATTATAAAAGCTAACTGGAGTAACGCCTGTAACGTTCTTCTACAAGGAATTGAGGTTGCAGACACCCTCTATCTGACCCAGGCAACAACCATCAATCGTGAACTATGGAGCACCACCGCTGGTAATATCTATCGTCGTGCGGCGTATGCTTTAGCGAACTTGGGGCGAATTGCTGAAGCGGTCGTGATTCTTGAGCGCGGACGGTCAAAGATTCTGGGCGATCAGCTTCAGCGTGAATCAGAGGAAGTTGCCTCCTTAGAACACGACCATCCGCACCTCTATGAGCACTATATCGCTGCCTCAACCCGCTTACGCAGAGTCGCCAATCAAGAATGGGTATCCCGACTCTATAGCACTCATGAGGTAAGTACCCATGATGATGCGAGGGAAGCCCAAACAGTGTTTCAATCCATACTTCACACTATCCGAGCACAACCAGGCTATGAATCGTTTCTAGATTCGTTTTCCTATGCTGATATAATCGCATGTCTCCAACCAGGTATGGCACTCGTCTATATTGATACAGTGATTGAGTTCATGTATACGATTGTGGTCGCTTATTCCGACCATGCGCTGGATCTCCATTATCGTGACCTGCGAAATTTTTCTGTGGCAACGCTAAAAAAACTTCTAGTGAGCCAAGAAGAAGAGGGTATCGAAGAGAGCTTTATGCGTGGTCAACTCGAAGATACAAGTATGTTGTTGAACCCTTTAGACGGAATTCTGGACGAGCTTGGAGAGAACCTCGTTAGTCCAATTGCTGCGTATCTGCACACACAACACATAACTGAAGTTGTGCTCATCCCCGTCTTCCTCCTGAGGCCACTCCCATTACATGCAGCCCGCTATAATGGAACCTATTTTCACGATGACTTTACCATTTCCTATAGTCCTTCGGCGCGGATTTTTGCTATCTCCAATCGGCCCCAAGGTCGCCATCTCCAACCACTCATTGCGATAGGCAATCCAACTGGACGAGCGAGTCCTGCACTCTATACCGATTGGTTAGCCAAGGAATTCCAACGGATTGCTGGTGGCGGAGAGGTTATCCTGCATCACCATGCAACCCTCCAGAATGTTCTATCCGCCATAGGTGAGCGAACACCACGGCATATCTTATTCGGGTGTCATGGAGTGTATGATGGTGATGAGCCGCTCAATTCCCACCTTGTCCTAGCGAATACGCGTCTGACCTTGACGGATGTGATGGCGAATCTTAACATAGCGAATACGGACATGGTTATTTTAGTTTCCTGTAAAATGGGGGTCTTGGATTTTAAGCGCCTCAGCGAAGAAGTGCTTAACTTTCCAATTGGCCTTTTGTATGCAGGATGCAAAACCGCGCTTGCTCCGCTCTGGGCGGTATATGCATTACCAACAGTTTTGGTTCTTCATCGGATGTATGTATTGATGATAGCTGGTCGTTCATCAGCGAAGGCACTTAGCGATGCAACGCGCTGGCTTCGCACTCTTTCCCGTGCTGAGGCACTCCACGCTGTTGCGATGCTCGTTCCCTATGAAACGCCAGCGAGGACAGCAGAGCAGATGCTTCGTCCATTTCGGGGTGATCAGCCGTTTGCCCACCCTATGTATTGGGCTGCCTTTACCCATTATGGTGCAGTGCTCAAATAATGTAGGGTCTTCTTGTATTAGAGCATTCAGGAGCAATCCATGACAACTCCATCCATTCTGGTGATTAGAATCCCAGACGGACACACGGACGTACAAACAATGGTCTACGATGAAATCGCGAAGTTCGGAGAACTATATCCAGAGCCACCGCAGTTTAACGTCGAGACCCTGAATCTCATCCTTGAGGCAACAAAACATGCAGTCGAAATTGCTGGCGGGGTAGCGGTTGCCCTTGAGTCAATCCGTCGATTGCGCAAAACCACTCAATCTAAAAATATTCCAGAGATTCAGATTGGAAAAGAAGGTGGTCGCAAATATTTATTAAGTGAGGTTGACGAAGCCTTGCTGCGGGAGTTGCTTGATCTTCCACAAACAGATACTGATGTGTAGATGGGCATGAATCAATAGCAGGTGATAAATAGTAAAGATATTGTAGGATGTCAAACCAATTGACCAATCAGCAAATTATCACAAAATTTCACCAATCATTCCTCTAAATGATTGAGCCATTAAGCCGATTATCTATTTTACTTTCGGTGGCAAGATTGTTTTGGCTGTGGATATGTATGTGGATTGACATCTATAATACTTTATTATATGCTTTACCTATAATGCCACACATAAGGTTATATCCATCTATTTCGAAAATTGATTTGGCAGTGATCTTCATAGTAGTATTGGAGATTCAGCAATGATCAAGAGATTCTTTCTGTCAGCATTCTCATTAGCATCCCCTCAGCCTCGGCGTCGCGTTAATCCTTTTCTTGCAGCATTGCTTGAATTATTAGGATTGGTCGGGTTTCTTGGTTTGGGACGAATGTTCGCAGGTGATCCCAATGGAAGTAAGGTTCTTGGATCATGGCTAGGTATATGCATAGGTCTCATTGTCAGTTCGGCTATAGCCTTCCTTTTAAGTATTCCTGCCTCATTGGTCACATTTGGGTTAGCATCATTTGTTGTCTCCGCAGGAATTGGGATAGGTGTCACAATACTTTCACTAGTGCCTTTAATTTCTGCATTTAGATTATTTATTGCACTCATATAAATCATCATTTAGGAATAAATTATGAGCCTTCAATCACAAGATCTTTTGATCATTGATCAAATCAAGAAGAATATTGATAAGCTCCTCTTTTCACGAAAAGAGGAGCTTATCAATATTCTTCGCACAGCCAATGGTTTATATGAGTTATTATCAGGGAATAATATTGATATAGGACAATTTACTATTGTTTTGAATAACTCAAATTTGGCAATAAATAATAGAACCAATGGAGATATTATTCAGACAATTAAGATTGAAAGCCAATCTCTTACACAAGCAAAACTCTTTGTATTGCCGACAAAAACATTACCTGATATATCAAAGAATATTTCTTCTACCTCTCTACTTCCACTAACACCAAATCAGCATTTTGTAAGCAGAGAACGAGAATTACTCCAGATCGCACAACTCTTTACTGCTCTTGACCAGCGCGGGTTAGTACCAAAAGCAGTTATCACTGGAATTGCTGGGGTAGGTAAAACAAGCGTAGCTTGTGAGTTTGCTCATCGCTATGGAGGCTTATTCGAAGGAGGAGTATATTGGATCTTAGCAACAAATAAGGATGAGTTAAAGCGTAATATCGCAGAATGTGGCAATTTGGAGAACATGGGTCTTTTCGATGCACAGTACACTGTAAATCTACAGGATCAAATTAATCTTGTTAAGAAGGCATGGAAAGAATCAATACCTCGATTGCTTATATTCGACAACTGTGAGATTGATGATTATAATGACTTGATGGAATATATACCCAATATTGGGGGATGTTACGTCATCCTTACTTCTCAACATACTAATTGGCCTCAAATAGCTTCGATTCATCTCGATGTATTCACAATAAATGAAAGTGTAAAACTAATTTGTAACATATGCCCTGAAGTTTTACCTATTGATGCAGAAAAATTAGCAAAAGAGCTTGATAATTTACCGTTAGCGGTTGAATTAGCTGGACTCTATATAGAACAAACAGAAATAGATGTTGAAATCTATATTAATGAACTAAGTTTATTGAAATTCATTAATCACGATTCTTTAAATAAAGATAAAAACTATAAAAAATATTTACATACTCAACATGACGCAAATATTAATAGTACGTTTCAACTTAGCTTTAATAAAATTAAAAAAAATCATATTTATCCTATGATTCTAAATATACTTAGTCATCTTGTATGTTTCTCTCCCGGAGATCCTGTTGCTAGAGAAATATTACTTGAATGTATTAACAAATCAATCTCTAGAAGAAATATTTTTTTCTTAAATAAAAGAAATTTTCTCGATATTCATACTATGAATCAATCATTAAGAGAATTATATAATTACGGACTTATAAGTCGTAATTCAGAAAATCCATATATGCATAGAATTATTCATAATTTTATGCATAAAAAATGTTATAGTAGATTTTCAAAAAAATCTGTTCTTTTATGCCTTCTTGACACACTTCACAAATCCAATAAAAATAATGATGTTTCTTTTATGAAAATTTCTAAGAGTATTGAATATTTGATAAATACATCAAAAAATAAAATTAATTTCATAATGTCTGAAATAATATGTGATTATAGTTACGCATTATATAATATATCAGAATATAATTCGGCAAAGATATATCTTAGACAGGCAAAATTAATTAGAAATATATTATATACTCCATGGCATCCTAAATCGGCATCAGTTTGTTATATATTAGCACTCATTAATCAAATGCAATGCAATTTTTCTATGGCCGAGAAATTTTACAAGAAATCAATGATTATAAGATATATCTTCTTTGGAAACAGAAATCCAAAAACACTGTCTGTCATGTCTGACTATGCTTACTTACTATTCCTATGGGGAAAGTTTACAAAATCCGAACATTTAATGTTTAAGGCATTACACATAAGTAAGAAAACAAAATCAATTAATTATAGTGTTCTTTCTCGAAACCTAAACAATATTGGATATCTAAATCTCAAAAAAGGTTTCTATAGAAAATCGTTTTGGTATCTCTATTTAGCAATTCGCATCAGAAAAAGTCTCTTCAGAGATGAGCATCCAGGTGTTATTCAATCATTATGTAATATTGGAACATTGCTTCTAGAAACTGGAAAAATCTCTACAGCACGAAAGTTCATCGATCAAGCGTTTGAATTACGAAAAAGAGTTTTTCAAAATGTGGAAGATGTAGGAATAGCTGAGAGCTATTGGACTCAAGGACGATTAGCAATTGCTGAAGGTAAGTATGTTGAAGCTCAGTCAGTTCTAGAACAAAGCCTTGCTATGTATAAACGACTACTACCCTCTAATCATCGTGAGACCGCTTTGGCATTATGCTGGTTAGGAATAGCTTATTCTATGAGTGGTAAACATAATCTGGCTATTTTACATGTGGAAGAAGCATTCCAAATACGGCGTAGTATTCTTTTGGAAAGCTCGTTTGAGTTTATTGAAAGCTATTACTTCCTTGGTGTGACTTTTCTTAATAGTGGCAATTTAGTCCAAGCCCATAAAATGTTCATTGAGGCTCTCGGACGCTATACGGCAATAAATCAGCCTGAACACCCTTATACTGCGGGAATATACTTGGCACTTGGTGATTTGGAATATCAGAAGGGCGATCCAATACAAGCAATGTCCTATTACCAGAAAGGAGTTGTTGTCGCATCTCAACAGCGATGTCGAAATATTTTTATGCTGGCACAAATATATTCGGCAATTGCCGATCTATATGGTCTTCAATCAGCCAATTTAGAACAACACAAATATCTTCGTCTAGCACAAATTGCTTTTGTAGAGGCTGGATGCCCTAATCATCCTTTAGCTATCCTAATTCAGGAAACGTTGGATTCACAAGGGATCGACATAAATCCGGTTCTTAATAACCAAGAAAGGACAAGTACTTTCATGGACGAGGAAAATAAACCAACCGATCATAGCGACCCCAAACACACGAATACATCACCATCTATTCATGTCGGCTCCATTTCTGGAGGAAACATTGCGGTTGGTAATACAATTCATGGGCCTCTTACTCAAAATGGAGTATCTTCTCCTGAAGATAGCAGAAAAACAAATGTAAATACATCTGCAAAATCCGAGTTGTCAGCTATCGATTTTCTAATTATTACCGCGCTCCAGATCGAACTTGATGCAGTAAAGGCGGTATTACCTAATAATCAGATGATCAACACTGGTGGACTTCCTACCTACTTTCGTACTACACTTGATTCGAACGCTGGGGTCTACGAAATTGCGTTAACACGCCTTAATGATGCCGGAAACATTGATGCAGCGTTGATAAGTAATACATTAATTACGGCTCTCCGCCCAAGACACGTTCTGATGGTTGGCATTGCTGGTGGAGTACGGAGCAAAGTATTACTCGGTGATGTCGTTATAAGCACGCATATCTTCTTTTATGAGAAAAGCAAACGACTCCATGGCAAAGAGCGTCATGAAATTCGTAGCTACCCATCTGATCGTGAACTCTTTGGTCGGGCTAGCCATCTTGATGCTTCATGGTTACAATTGATTCAACTATCACGTCCTGATGAAGCAGATCCGATACGCTCGAAAGACAATAAACTGCGATCACCAGTGATACATCTAGCACCTATTGCCGTCGGCGAAAAAGTTATTGCTGATGAGAAATTTTTACGCTTACTCGAGCAGCTTGATCGTAAAATTACTGCTTTTGAGATGGAATCCTATGGTGTTGCTGCTGCGACTACTTATGGAGAGCATCGACCACGATTCCTTTCAATACGTGGAATCAGTGATTATGGAGACAATACTAAAAATGACCAATGGCATCCATTTGCTGCCGCTGCTGCCGCTGCTGTTACCATTACATTTCTGCGATCTGGACCAGTCCGTCCTTTTGTTGAGAACGCAAAAAAAGGAGAGTAACAATTTGAGAAAAATTTAGAATGGCACTCGACAATCTGCACAGAAACTTTTAGATCTGCCACTGAATTAAGCTTTTTACGAGTGTAGGGTACTGATATTTTATCCAAAATCAGCCCCTATCATTAACGTATTTTTACTGAATTTCTACATACAAACGAGCAGCTGATAATGGGTGTTTACCGCTGCTCATTTGCCGCTATCACAAGGAGTTACGGAGTAATTGGGAGAAAACGGAGTGGGCCAGGATAGGTTGCTCGTGCTTGATAGCCATGATCGATGAAATACAGGCCACTACTGTCTGCTTCCCACGCATTGCCACATAATTCTGCAGCAGAGTTTTGGACGGAAACGATCAAAGGCGGTAAAGGATTACCGTGCGTTGGAACAACAGATACTTGTCCATAGGCACTCTGATAGCGGCCATCAGGCGAAACCGTACGATCAATAAATCGTGGTCCCGTACCCCACCATGGGCTCGTTCTCAGGGGATCAAACGTGCGGGTATCCGTAACGATCTGCGTCGAGAGATCAACGAGCCAATGCGGTTGCACAACCAAAATATCATGCGTCGCGCCGATCATCCAATCAACGGGACTCCCATAAACATTCTGCTCTGATGTGGGTAAGGAGATTGGCTGCTTTGTCGCAAGCGAATAAATAGAATATTGTTCGTTGCTCGGCTTATCATTCTGCACAATCAGCACATAGGTACGGCTTGGGGAGAGACTACAATCATCCATCGGGATATCCAACACACGCGGCGCAATCGCATCCCGTTCGCTCGCCGTCATGGTTGACCCACACGCCACAAGGATGAGAATCAGACTGGTGAGGCCAACACGGTGCTTCCAACGCATCCTGTCCTCCTTTTCGGTGCCGCTCTCCTTAATAGAGCGGCACCGACAGCATACCATAGTGGGTCTAGGGCAGTGCTACAAACCATGGCTCTATGCCAACAATCCCATCGTTCATCATCACGAGCACACCACGTGGATGGCCTATGACCAACATTCGTGCGGCTAGCCGCAGAGTAAACATAATGACTTAATTGTAGCAATAGTTGGTTTGTCTTAACTTTGCTCGTAGCACACTCATGGGGGTAGAGTGACCATTCGGCGAAAAATGGCCCTAGGATTAATAAACTTAAATGATAGGCTCCTGTATTTTCAGAATACAGAAGGCTATACGCTACCAATTTGGGCATTACTATCGCAAGAATCGGCATACCAATGAAATCATAGTATTACCAATTTTCTTTTTATAAAAGTAGGACGAATATTTCGTATTATACAGTTCATGTGATTTCTATCAATAATAATGAGGATTATTGGTTATATATCCGTTATTAATTTTCTTATACTATAAAGAGATATTAATGCTAGAATAAAATATCTTAATTCATTAAATCCAAAGCGTATCGTTTATAAACGATACGCTTTGGATTTATTATACTACTATTGAGAAACAAATGAAATAAATACTTGATGTGTTTTATATTGTCTCCAAAAATAAAGCTCATCAAAAACTTCTTGTGTGATTCTAGGACCTTGATTCCAAGCTGGAGGAGAGATTATAGGATCAAAAGAGTTTGCATGAGTACCGATAATACACGGTGTTGAACAACCTATAGGAATATTATTTGGTTGCCAATAAACGGCGCCACTTTGCCCACTTGTAGTATCGTTATCATAGTCAAACGTTAATACATTATTTTTTTGTATCCTTCCGTTTCCTGACCACATAGAAGTACCTTCATCTACTCCGTCGGGCGTACCTAGAGGATATCCTGTTAGAAATGTCAACTGACCGATGATATTTCCAGTCACACTGAATCCAACAACACCTGTTTGATAACCAATCTGACATTTAAGGGTTATAATACCCCAATCATAGTCAGTATTTCCACTATTAACCCATTCAACAGGAGCAATGGATGGCTCTGAATCCTTTACATTGTCCAAAAGGGGCTTGTGAACCATCAAGGCCAGGTGTGACAATAACTTCTTTCGCCCATTTATCAGTTATCGCTGACGCATTGAAAATACAATGACCAGCGGTAACAATAGCACTTGCGCCAACCATCCAACCACTACAAAGGCCATATTGTCCGTCTCGCAGAACAAGCACACTTACCACAGTAGACCATGGCCAATTACCCGTAGTTGTAATTCGAAAACGATCATCGGGTCCAATAATACGATTAGGCGATAACAAACTATCCTCTTTTGGAATTGGGAATAGGGTTGGAGAGGGATTAGAACCTGATGATATTGTAGGTTTATCTGGTAACCATCCACCAATGGCAGAAAAAGATTGGGTAGGTGCGGGATCTCGTTGCATAAGTGTTATTGGTTGATCACTTCCTTTATCTATTAGTGTTACGCTAATGAGACCTTGTTTTTGCTGTTGTGCCTTAACCGGTTGGTAAGCTGTATTTGCGCTGATACATAAGATCATGAAGGCGAGCAGGACTATTTTTTTCATTGTATTGCTCCATTATCGAAGAATAATAATTTGATCAGCGATGCCCAAGGGTGGATAAGATTCTAAAATTTGTCCAATACACTGGACAGTAATTTTCGTACCAACCAGCAAGTCTTTCGCCGTAGCTACGTCAAAGTGATCAGTGTCATTTTGAATAAAAATTTTTGTTTCATTTGAAACTTGAATTATCATATTCTGGTTTATTGGATCAGTTGAATCTTGTACATGAAGGCTTGCTATTAAATCCACCTTTCTTTGTTTATATGTACCATCAGATTGAGGTAAAGTTAAGGTAGTATAACTAGTAAGAGCATTATTTATTTGAATAAAACCCTTTACTGTAGGCTTTTCCCCAATATATTTAGGTGTAGACGATGTACCACATGCAGATAGGATAAACAATAAAATAGCCCAATAGCGCATAAAAACCTCTCTAATCTGGTAATTGATGCATTAACATAGGATACTTCTATGATTAATTAAATTCGTATAGGAGTAGAACGACTATTCAGCAGATAAGATTAATTATCAGTCGTCCAATTGGGAGTATACTTCTATTAATCGGTTTTGTGAAGCCCTTTTATGCCCCAAAATACTGCTTCCCCTCGGCTCCACTATAAACAAAATGATAATAAACACTTTCATTATCATCACATTCAGAAAAGCTATCTAGAATAGCATATAGTTCGCTTGGCTTCCATTGATAAGGATATCGTTTTTGCTTAATCTGTATTCTTCGAACAATCTTATCGTTGCCGTAGATAATAATATCCTCTATATCTTGATCTCCTTCCATTTGAATATGTGTCCAATCTTGGTGATCTAAAAAATCTAGAATATATCCTATTGGGCTTAAACGCACGGCCCCCCGAAACAGGGCAGCGAACAGATGTTCGCTTTCACCCATGCGATAGTGCCTGACGAATCCTGTGATAAGCATCATTATCACAGGATTTATGCTATACTTCCCCTTCATATGAGCGTCGTATCGATCCTACCGACGTAGCCAAAACCCATCATTATCACAGGAATACGCGGAGCTGCCGATGTCACCCTCACGAATCCCAGCGTCTCACCCCATGACCGATTTGATCGCCGCCTTTCTGACCGACTTGGCCAACGCCGATCGCTCAGTCCACACCCAGCGAGCCTATGCCACCGAACTCCGTCGGCTAACAGCGTTCCATGCTGGCTCGATTACCACGATCACGCCGACCATCCTCCGGATCTTCTTCGCGCAGCATCGTCACCTCAAGCCCGCCAGCCGCGCCCGCATGCACGCCGCCCTGACCCGTTTCTTCCGCTGGACTGAGCAGCATGACTTGATTCCAACGAACCCGATGACGCGGATCGCGTCGGTGCGCGTCGAGACACCGTTGCCTCGCCCACGGCCACGGGCCGAGGTCGAAGCGGTCTTGGCGGTGATTCCGGCGAGCAACCGGCGGGATCAGCTGCTCTTTCGGTTGCTGCTGGAACTGGGCTTGCGCGTGCGTGAAGTCTTGACGCTCGCGGTCGAGGATCTCAGCCTGGAGCGGGATAACGAGCGGCTCACCGTGCTGGGGAAAGGAGGGAAACGCCGAACACTCCTGCTCGATGATCCCAAACTGGTCAAGCGCATGAAGACCTACCTTCAGCAGACGGGCTTTCGTCATGGGTTGCTCTTTCGCGCCGTCAAAAATGGCGACGGCGGACCGCTCCGGTATCAGTCGATTCAAGAACGCTGGGCTGCCTACTGCGCAACCGCTGGCGTACACTGCACGCTCCATCAGCTGCGCCATACCCATGCCAGCGAACTCGTCACCGATGGGGTAAGCCTCGCCACCGTGCGCAAGCGCCTCGGCCACGCGAACATCCAGACGACCTTGCGTTACGCGGAGCAAGCCGATGCCACCAGTGATGCGGAAATTCGGCAGTGGCGGCGGAAGAAGTCTTGACGCAGCCGCGCTGCCGAACACGGGATACCGTTGGACTGCACGCGGATCAAGGATGTTCGTTAACCACGGTCTTGGTGTCGGTGTCAACGCCCGTGAGAATGATGCCAACGATACTGAGCATCGCGTCAAAGAGCGTGAGACTGGCCGCCACGACACACCGGCATTGGCTCAGCACGATTCCTCTGTAACACGTGTGTAACATCCCGCTACGATACTGCATCATGAGCGTTTAACGAATGAGTCGTCCCCGTGTCGGCCAACCCGCGCGCATGCAGAGCGATCCCCCTCATCGCTCGTGGGTGGTCGTTCGTCGGGTGCTGCCATGAGTACCTAAGAAAGGGATATGGAATGCAGTATCATCGAGGCATAGCAGGAACCATGGTTGGAATACCCCTGTTTTTTATGCTTATTGCAGCGATCTATGGGCCACGGGAGGTAATCCTTGATTCGTTGCTTTTCTATGTGGTCATCTTTTCGTGCCAACTTCTAGTTACGAATCGACGCGTTGGAGCCCTCCTCTGGGTCAGTGGGAGTCTTGCTGGCGTTGTTCTTGGGAATCTCATTGCCGACCCCTTATTTGATCATGGGTTAGCAGCGTTTTTAAGACACATCATGGTGTTCGAAGCACCATACGAGCGTATGGTGTACATTGTCATTAAGTGGTTGTATGGGGGTATTGTCGGGATCATGGTTGGATTGCTGCAAGCACGTATGCTCAGCACCGTATCGCTCCGGCGTGCGTGGATGCTGGCGACGATCGTTGCCTTTAGTAGCGGCTATGCCCGGTGGTTTGTCAAGAAGTGTGCAAAATCAATCTAGCCAGGCATGCGAATTTTACGAAGCTGGAGCGTCCGAACGACCGCATAAAAGAGTAATAA
>NZ_JAFBCZ010000049.1 GCF_016907925.1 Herpetosiphon giganteus
GGCTTTGTCGCCGCATGTTTTAATTGTTTGTTACAGATAACAAATGGAACACTATCGTTCCTCGATTTCGTGATTTGAACTAGCAACAGTGGTTATATAGGTAAAGTAGCTTATATATAGGTAATAGATTGTTACTTTTACCTATATAGATTCGATAATTATGCCAAAAATATCCAAAAAAGCAGGAACTATATAGGTAAAGTAGCTTATATATAGGTAATAGATTGCTACTTTTACCTATATAGATTAGAGTTTTCGTATATAATTGATCTAGAATGAGTTGTACAATAATTTGGAGTAATGATGAAATCGTTTGAGGATCAATTTCTGGATGGTTTAAATATTCCACATTCATTGCTTCGTAGCATTGGCCGTATTCGTGAATTTAAGGGGATGGAAGAGTTATATCGTCAACAACAGCCTCAGATACTCCAAACCTTGAAACAGAATGCCCTGATTCAAAGCACCGAATCTTCAAACCGTATTGAGGGTATTATAGCTCCTTTGGAAAGAATAAATGCACTAATTGAAGAAAAAGTATTGCCTAATAATCGTTCTGAAGATGAGATAATGGGCTATAGCAAAGTGTTAAGTATAATCCATCTTAATCATGCAGGAATATATTTAACGGCTAATGTTATTCTGCAACTACACCGTGACATGTTTCGTTATCTACCCAGTGGTGGTGGTTCTTGGAAGCGCGTTAATAATACAATTTCTGGAACACTCCCTAATGGTGAGCAATTTACACGCTTTCAGCCTGTAGCTGCCTATGCGACCGACCATGCAATGCAGCGGTTAGTTAGTTTATTCAATCAAGAATGCCAGCGTGAAGAAATTGAGCCATTGCTATTAATTCCAGCATTTATTTTAGATTTCCTCTGTATCCATCCATTTCAAGATGGCAATGGACGCATGGCTCGCTTGCTAACATTATTGCTCTTGTATCAGGCTGGCTATGAAGTTGGCCGCTATATCAGTCTCGAAAAGCTCATCGAAGATACCAAAGAATCATATTATGATACGTTATATCGTTCTTCACAGGGTTGGCACGAGGCTCAGCATGATCTCTTGCCATGGACTGAATATTTTCTAGGGATTTTAACCGCTGCCTACCATGAGTTTGAACATCGTACAGATAATCAGTTAAATGCCCATGGCGCTAAAACTAGTTTAGTATTACAAACAATTGCTGCATTTCATGGTGATTTTGCGATAAAAGATATTAAGGATGCTTGTCCTCATGTTAGCCGCGATTTGATTCGTAAAGTTTTGCAAGAAGAAAAAGCAGCTGGGCGCGTCGAGCCGCTTGGGCGTGGGCCAAGTGCCCGTTGGCGCAACGTCACTCGGCCCGATGAGCTTGATACCACAAACACTGCTCGGTGAGCGGGCATTGGTTGCAACGCGGGTTTTTGAATAAACAGATGCGTTGACCATGGCGCAGCAAGGCCACGTGATAATTGAACAGCCATTCTGCATCGTGGGGCAGCATTTCCCAGAGAATTTCGTGAGCTTCGGTTGGCGTTTTGGCATTGACCAAGCCTAGACGCTGGCTCACCCGATGCACATGGGTATCGACTGGTAAAATCGGCTTGCTGAAACAAAATAATAAGACCAATGAGGCGGTTTTGGGGCCAACGCCACGCAACGAGGTGAGCCAAGCCATGGCTTCCTCGGTCGAAAGCTCAGCCAGAAAATCGATGGAAATTTCGCCGCGCTCGGCCAGAATTGTGGCCAAGGCTGCTTGGATATTTTTGGCTTTGGCGGGAGCATAATTAGCGGGCTTAATCGCTTCGGCTACTGCTTCAACCGGTGCTGCAATCACTGCTTCCCACGTTGGAAAGGTTGCGCGCAGATTTTGGTAGCCGCGCTCTTCGTTGGCCTCGGTGGTTTGGTGCGAAAGCATGGTCGAAATCAGTTCATGCATTGGTTCGCGGCGCGGCACAAGTTGCTGAAAGCCATGTAACGCCACTAACTCGCGATAGACCAGCTCGGCTTTGGCGCGTAAATCCTGCATAAACATCCTCCATCATGCCCAATAAACCCGCCGAAGCGTCCTAGTGCTGTAATTAACGTGGGCAAATGCTTAATTATATGTGAGCTTACAGGCAAGCGATATGCCAGCAGGCTCAATAGTCCATTATGTGGTTCTGATGATAAAGCGGGATTCAAAAAAAGACACGCCGAAGCGTGCCTTTGAATCAGCGATATTTTAGTTTAATGGCTGGCTTCGGCCACTTGCACAAAGGCTTCGTTGCTTGTTTTTGCGTTTACGGGCAAGCGATAGGCCAGCAAGACCAAGGTCATCAAACAGCCAATCAGCAGCGAGCCAACAATCAGGTGAATTGCTTGCAACGGTGGTGGCAAAGCCCCATAAGCCAAGCCGATGCCCGCTGCAACTTGGGTCAACACCAAACCGCTGGCAATCCACGCGGTGCGGTGAATCCACGGGTGCAAGTTGCGATTATGCACAATTGCATAGGTGGCCGCCAAAATTGCAATGGTAAAAATCAGTGCTCCAGTGCGATGCAATGGGTCGGTGATGCCAACCTGCGAAACCCAATCACTGCGCGGAATGTTCATTTTTGAGCTAACATCGTCGATGTGGCCGCGTACCAATGCGCCCAAGGTCAATTGCACCAAGCCAAAGCCAACCAAGACTTGGCCCCAGCGTGCGACGGTACGTCGATCGGCGGGAACATTGGCGATTGGCCGCCCATTGGGGAAGAAGGCACAAACTGTTGCATACAGCAACAAACCGACAATCACCAATGCCAAAACCATGTGCAAAGTCACGATCCAGCCTTCGAGTTCGAGGTGCACGACTTTGCCGCCAAGCCAGCCTTGGAACAAGGTCAAAGCCAATGCGCCAAGAATCGACCAAAATACCCGCTTGGATTTGCGGTAGTGGCGCAACATCAGGTAGGTTGTGATCAACAAGAAGAAGCCAATCAACATCCCAATCAAACGGTTGACATACTCAATCCACATCAAGGTTGGGTTGAATTGGCTCGCATCGAAGCCATGCTGGGCAATCATGTCGGCACTGGCTGGCGGAATCCAATAGCCAAAGCATTTTGGCCAATCGGGGCAGCCCAAGCCTGCACCTGAGGCCCGCACAATCCCACCCACAAAGATCAAGAAATAGGTAGCAATGGTTGTAATCATCGCCCATTTTTGAAAGCGATCTAAACGCCGCCAAGAAAATTGCACTTGGTCGGTCGGAACACGATATTGTTCCATCGGTATGGCTCCCACTTGCGAATAAATATCTGGTATTGGGATAGTATCATATGCCAAGTGTGGCGTGACTGCATCCCATCACGACCTGATGTTAGCAGTTTTTAACGACTTCGCAGCGATTGAACAGCAGTTGATCGGCTTTTTGCCAAACCAATTGCGGCACTTTGAGCTGATCGGCCAGCATTGTGCTCCACCGCAAGCCCGGCCCGCGAATCTCGCGATCGGTTGCTGCTTGGAAGATTAAGCCACCATTCCAAACAATAAATATCAGCGCGAGCGTGGCGATTGCAGCTTTGGGCCAGCGAATGCGTTCAATCAACAAGGCCAAGCCAAGAATGAAGATTGGCGTGCATTCGATCAAGCGGCGAAAGCCAAATGAGCCTTGCAAGTGCCAGGTCGAGCCAAACGCACCATTTAAATAGATTTGGGCAAACAAACCTAACCCAAGCAAGCCAGCGAGCAGCCGATCCTTGCGCCAAAGCCAAATCAAGCCCGCTAAGCCGACCAGCAACAGCGGATGCCAGATAAACGCCCCGCGTCGTGGGTCGAATAAGGTATGGAAAAATTTATAGCTGATGATGTTTAATTTGCCTGAAACCGTGCCCGATGGCTTGGGCTGGCCATACAAAATGTTGTAGCTGATCAACTGTGGCATTAATGTCAGGGCAAATATCACCACAAAAAAGACGTGCTTGGCCAACAGTTGGCGTACTTGTGGCCATTGGCCTTGGCGAATCAGGCTGGCATAGGCAATCAGACCCTCGACCGCAGGCAAGAGCAAAAATAAGCCAAGCTGCTCGCGAGTGAGCGTCATCAAGCCACCAACAATCGCCAAACTCAGCCAGCGTAGCCATGAACGCTGCGATTGTTGGCTGTGCAAGGGCTGATCGGCGGGGCCGAGCCAGATGCTGATAAACAAGGCCACCATCGCAAAGCCAGCGCCATGCGACCACGGCACCTGAATATAGGTATACCAGATCAGCGGTGAGGCCAGCCACATGCTCAATGTGGCAATTGTGGCCGACCACATGCCAACCCAGCGCCGCGCCAAACGATAGGAAAGCAATAAGCCAAAGAGCGTATAGCAGGCAGAGGCCAAACAGACCGCAATAATATAGGGCTGGCTAAAACCATCGCGCGGCACATCGCCGAATACGCCGAGGCCAACCAATCCATCGCTTACAACATACCACGGCGACCACAATATGGCCGAGCCAACAGGCGCAACATTGCGATATAAGCCAGTTTTGGGGTTGAGCGGCGGATCGCTTGAGCGATCTTTGAGCAGCGCGTTATAGACCGCAGGATCGCCTTTTTGCATGCCCAGCTCGGCAAAATAGCCGTATTCGTTGGCAAAATCCAAATCGCCATCGAAATAGACCGAGCGCAAATAGGCAAAGTATTGCACTTCGTCGGTGGCATACAGCCGAAATAAACTAATTGGCAGCAAGGCCAGCCAGAGTGCCACAATCACCACTGGCCCAGCTTGGGATAAAAGACGCTTCATAGGTGGGCCTTGGTCCTCAATTGGTGGGCTTTGTGCCAACGATCAGCAGCATCGAACGCCATTCGGGCCGCAGGCTTGTTAGCAGCCACAAACCAGCTTTGGTCGCAACCCGCAATGGGTGACGCAAGATTCGGCCTTTTTCGATGCCGACCCGTTCCCATGCATCGCCAAAAAATTCCTTGAGCACGTTGAAACCAGCCTTTTCAAGCATCCAACGCAATTCGGCCATGGTGTAGAGGCGGCTATGATTGTAGTAGCGTTGCGGCCCGTCGAGTTGCATCGAGCGCGTAAATTCTTTGAACGATTCAAATGGACGGGCCAAAACCACATCGCCAACGGTTTTCATGCGGCTTTTGAAATAAAACTGATTCGGCGTAGAGATGATGACGCGGCCACCAGGCTTGAGCACCCGCAGCATTTCGGCCAATGGCTTGAGCGGCGAGCCAGCCAAGTGCTCGATCACCTCGGAAAACACAACCGCATCGAATTCGCCATCGGCATAGGGAATTGGCTGCTCGTCGAGGTTGCAAAATTTGACTTCAACATTCAGTTTTTGCCAAAGCTCCGCCCGATCTTGGGGAAAAAGATCGATGCCTGCAACGTGGTAGCCTGCTTGACGCAAAATTCCGGTAAATGTACCAGGTGTTGTGCCAATTTCGAGGATGCGGGCTGGGGCAGCTGGCAAGGCGCGCAGCAAGGCCCGAAAACGATAGCGATGCAAGCGAAAATAGGCTGGCTTGGCTTCGGCGGGCATCGTCTGCCCATACTCTTCAACAAGTTGATCTAAGGGATGCATACAATCCTTATCATTCGTGAGTAGCAATAATGCTAGTTAATAGTTTGGCTAATCTGCTGACATAACGCTTTGATTCGGCCAGCCCGTGCCGTGTAGGTATGGTCTTGCACACATTGGCGGCCTGCTTGCTCACGCTCGGGGCGCTGCTCGTCGGTCAAGGCGGCGGTCAAGGCTTGCTCTAGGGCTTGGGTATTGCCGCGCTCAAAATAATACCCGATATCTTCAGGCAAAATTTCGCGCAACGCTGGGATGTTGGGCAGCACGACCGCCCGCTCGACCGCCAAATATTCAAATAATTTAAGCGGCGAGGCCGTTACATCAGTCACCGTATCGGGAATAACCAAGACATCGGCGGCGTGTAAATAGGCTGGCGTTGCATTTTGCGGCAGCGCGCCAAGGAAACGCACGCTTGAGCCAAGCCCCAATTCGTTAGCCTGCTGACTGAACTGGGCAATTTCTGCTGGCCGCCCACCAATGAACAACAATTGAGCATCTGGCATGGTCTGCTGCACCTGCGCAAAAGCTGTAATCAAACGATCAAGCCCACGGTAGGAGAAGGTCATGCCTGCATAGACAATTAATGGTGCTGTTGCATCTAGGCCAAGTTGCGCCCGAGCTTGTTGGCGATTTTCTGGCTGATACAGCGAATCGTCGAAGGCATCGGGAATGACGGCCACATCGCTTGGTTTGCGCCAGTCCAAACGCGCCAACAATTGGCGAAAATCATCGGTTAATGAAGCCACAGCGGCGCTGCGCCCAAGCGTCAAGCGATCGAGCAAATTGAGCACCGGCTGAACCCAAGTTTCTTTGGCGCGCGAAGGATTCCAGCTTTCGAGATCATGGGCCTCGTAGATGACTGGAATCTTGAGCAACGGCCCCCAGATTGTGGCCCACCAGCCAGCGGCAATCACCTCGCGCACATAGACCACATCGATTGGCTCGCCGCGCCAGCGTTGGGCTGCAACCACGGCGGCAGTCATGGCGGCAAACACACTGCGCTCAGCGTAATACCACAAGGTCGATTTTTTAAAGCGTGAAAGCTTGCCGATTGCTGGGCGTTGCAAGTGGGTTGCCCCGACCTCTTTGAAGCGGCTTGGCTCACGCAACCAGCGCGGGATAATAATCAACGTGTTAGGCGCTTGGCGGCGCAATTCGCGTAAGGTTGTCCAGGTTTGAATCGCATTGGCTGAGGCCAGCATCAAACTGGTTGGATAAGCAATATAAGCAATTCGCATATGTTAATTTACACAGCTATGCATGTGATAGCTCAATAGCAAAAAAATGTCATGATCAACGTGCTCCACCAGCAATCAAGCTTGCGTTAAGCAGGCTAATAGTACCACTATTGATCAAATGTGGCGCACTTTGCACAAGCAAGTTGAGGTTTGGCGATCTGGATAAGCCCTGAGGTGGTTGGGTGGTGATTTTGGGTTAAACGAACAGGGACAGCCATTGGCTGTCCCTGTTTGTGTGATTTACTGGGTTTTGGTAACCCATGGGAGATAGTTTGGCAAGCCAGTGTAGTTTGCTTGCAAGGTAATTGCCTCAGAAGTCAAACCGCTGCTGGTGTAGTTGCCTGCTCCATCGAGGAAGCGGAGGTGAACATAGCGCGTGCCTGCTTGCGTGCCAGTTAAGGCATTGACCAAGCGCACATAGTCGACGCTGGTTGCGCCATCTTCCAACCCAATCACATCGCCATATTGCAAGAAGTCTTGCGGGCTTGGCAAGGTGGTGCTGGTGGTTGCGACGGCCCATACGCCCCAATAGCGCTTATCTGCTGGCGCGCTATTCATGTAGCCATCGTCGGTTACTGATGCAGTGAAATTCAACGGAATAACTGAGACGTTGGTAGTTGCGCCGTTTGGCAAGCTGATGCTACCGCCAGCACTCAAGACTGGAGCATCATCATCATAGGTAAATTGCTTGCTGACGACACTTTGAATGCCAAGCGTATCGGTCAGAATTACAGTTGCATTAACCGTTTGTTCTTCGAAGCCAGTGCCATTGCTATCATTGCCAGTCACAAAGCTATCGAAGGCCGAGAAGCCGCTATATGGATAGCTTGAATTGTTGACTGCGTATGGGCCTGCTTTATGCCGCGCAATACCTGAACAACCGCCTGTTTCTTGGGCAATTGTATAGGCAAAGGTCATATTGCGGGTATATTTTTCCGAAACCCGATCAGGCGCAAAGGGTTGCACTTGGGCTTCAGTCAAATTGGCTGGGCGGGCACTGGGGGCCGTTTCCATGGTGTAGATTTGCGGAATGCTTTGAATCCCAGTGTCGATTACCGCGCTGACCGATTGAACATTCGAAACTTGGCCATTGCTGCTATTGCGCAACTGCACATAAACAGCGGTCAAACAAGAATTGACTCCAGCGCCAGTGTTGACAACTTTGCTGGTATTAAGCCCTTCCCAATTTGGGCCTGCCGATTGAGCAGTAAAGGCCGCGGTGCTGACCCGCATTTGGTCGGGGTTGCCAATCATGTTTGAAATTGCCAAAGTGACGTTCGGATTGGTGCTTGGGCTAGCACTGCTGCGCGCCAAAGTAAAGCCAACTGGTGGCTGCGTTGGCGTTGGTGTAATTGTTGGGGTTGGAGTCTCTAAATCTGACCCACCAGTGTTGCCGTCGATACGATAGACATTGAATGGTTGGCTTGAGACAGTGCGATGGTGCCAAACAATGGTAACTCGTGAGCCACGAGTTTCAATTTGGGGCCATGCCCGACCAACCAGCGCTGAATCAATTTTTTGCACTGGCGCAAAGCTAATACCTGGGTTGATTTCTTGGGCAACCAAGGCTTGGGCGGTGTCGCCAGGCCCGCTTAACCACGTTGTATACACGCGGTCAGTTTGCTCGTTGTAGGTAACCGCTGGGAATTCATCGTAGCTTGCGCCACTACTTAATTGCACCCGATTGCTCCAGTTGCCATTATTCCCTTGTTTGTAGTACACAATGTGGGTTGATGGAGCCAAGGTATAGACTGCAATAACCGTATTGCCTTTTGAAGTTAAGGCTGCAATTTTGGTTTTGCCAGTATCAAGGTTGCCTGCCGAAATCCAAGTTGTACCGTTGAAAATTTGGTATGGGAACTTGTTTTCGCCAAGGAAGGTCATGTGAATCTGACCATCGGCAGTTGCGGTGGCGCGAGGATACTTTTGGTTTGAACCATCGTTGCGCACAACCCGACCGGTGTTCGATTCCCATGAGCCATTGGCCCAAATACGGTGCACAATTTGCGCCGTGGCACCTGCGCGGCGGTCGCCCCAGAAGGCGTGAATCCGACCAGTTTTGTCGGAAATAATCTCAGGCGTTGAGCTTTTGGTTGAGCTTAAGTTGGTTGCCACGCTTGGCACAACACTGCTGCCTGAGAAAGTGAGATAGCGGTGAACCGCAATCCCACTAAATGAAATAAAGATGATGTGCGCGCGATTGCCTTCAACTGCCATTGAGACAAAGGGATCAGCGCCGTGGCCAGCACTGTTGCTTACAACATAGGGCGTTAGCCAAGTGCCATTCACATTATTGGTATACATCACTTCCGAAGCATCAGAGGTGCTCGCTGCCAGCCGAATCCAAGTAATGTGGGTTTTGCCATTGCTATCGATCACAACATCGCTGTGCAAGTTTTTGAGCGCACCTGCGGCGACAACTTGGGCCGTGCCCCAACCAACTGCGTTTGGCGCAGCCTGAACTGGCGGGGTTTTGGCAGTTAACATCGAAGCAAAGAGGCTTACGACTAAGATGCCGAGTAACCCTATGGATTTTTTCGAGGTCATTGGTTTCATTGTGAATCCTTATTGTTGAACAATGACATTATCAAACGTAAGCATTCCTTCGGCAAAACCATAAACCCCGGTTTGCCCACTGCTGAACTGATCATCTTGGGCTTCGAGTACAGGAACTCCGTCAAGGGTAGCTGTAATGGTGTTGCCCTTAAAGCTCAATCCAAGGGTTGTCCATTGCTTCAAGTTCCAACCTTTGTCATTGGTTTCCGCAAGTTGGGTAAAGATTTCGGTTTTGCTGTCGTAGCGCTGCAAGGTGATGGTTTTGCCACCTTCGGCCCCAACTGGGCGCACTGCAACAACATAAAAGCCATTTTCATTCACCCGACCAACCAAGCCCATGACGCTGTTGCCCCATGAGTAGCCTTGGGCGGTAATGCTATAGTCGCTCCAAGTTTTATCGCCAGTAACCAAGGCGGTTGGCGCAACTGCTGGCCAGCCTTCTGGCCCGGTTACTTGCTCAACGCGGCCTTCTTTAACTTCCCATTTGGATTTTTCGCTTGCGTTCATCCAAACGTCGACCACTTGCCACTGGCTGAGATCAGTGTCAAAGCTGCTGCTAAACAGTTCAGGAGCCTTATTTGGATTTTCAATGGCGGGCGCTGCTGGAACGACCTCTGCTGGCAATGGCGCATAGGTTGGCGCTGGCGGAGCGGTTGGTAGCTCGCCTAATGACCCTTGTTGAGCACTGGTATATGCGCCACAAGCACTCAACGTGGTTGTGAGCAACACTAGCCCACACAAGGAACCCATAATATTTCGTCGCATTGAACTCCTCCTAAGTTCTGGTGAGAGTTTGGAATGAATACAACATTGATTGGTGTATTGCAGTTCATGAGCGTAGCACGATGCTGTTGATTCTGTCAACGTAGATTCAACGCTCTTAGTAGGTTAAAAGATGAAGATTAGCTAAAAGTTCCCTGATATTGGCAATTTCGCTAAAATTGCTGCATACAAGGTTGCTAAACGTTGGGCTACGTGGGGCGAATAGAATTGTTGGGCCTCTTGTTGACAGCGTTGGCTCCGTGCTTGAGCTTGTTCGCTGCGTTCAGCTAAAATTGTCGTTAAGCCAGCCCAAAGTTGGTCGGGCCGATGCGGATCAATATTTATCCCCGCTGCGGCACTAAAAAACTCTGGGGTGCCAGCACTGCGCGTTGCCACAAATGGCACTCCCAGTGTGGCGGCCTCTAAAACTGTGCGGTTGCCACCCTCAATAATTGATGGCACGGCCAGCACATCGGCTCCAGCAAAATACTGGGGCATTTGCTCACGCGGAATGCCACCAGTTAAAATTATACGATCAGCAACGCCATAATCTTGGGCCAATTGCGTTAAATATTCGCCATAATCGCCAAGTTTTTCATCAACCCGATTTGGCCCGCAAATCAATGCTACAGCCTGTGGTAGGCCAACCATAGCCCGAATCAAATCGTCAAAGCCTTTGACTGGCAACAAGCGGCCTGCTGCCACAACCACTTTGCGGCCTGCGATCGCTGGGTAGGTTTGGCGTAACCACGCTCGGCTTTCTGCCCGAAACGCTGCTTGATCGCGCTCGAAATATTCGTCACGAATGTTGCGCCCAATCGTGATAATTTTTTGCTCAGGGCAGCCAAATTGTTTGGCCATGGCGCTGGCGCTCGGCGAAACTGAACGAATTGCTGCCGCGCGCGCAAAGGTCAATTTCAACAAGGCTTGCACTCGTCTGTAGCGCGCAAAGCCATAGCTAATCGAATCATCAGCAATTAAGTCGCCACCACGAATTGTTGGCACAAATGGCCGCTGATCAACGAATGAAGCTATTGCCGCAATCGCTCCCAATGGATAGACCGATTCAACGTGGATCAGTTCGATTTCTGGGTGTTGACGCAAAAAATGCAGATAATCGCGCAGCAAGCTGAAAAAGTAGCTATATTCAGTTAAGCGCCGCCCAAGATTATTCAGCACCCGATCGCTGCGCAGCATGCTCACCGCTGGTCGATAGACCTTAATCGCCCCTTCTTCAACCAACCAACGGCTTTGGCGCTCGCGGTTGGGGTCGGGCACCAAAATACAGGCTTCGTGCCCAAGTTCTTGCCAGCGTAACAAAAATTCTTCATGCACCCGATCGAGCAAGGCTGCGTTGTAGGCAGTGGTGAAGTAGAGCATGCGCATTGAATTTAGGCTCCCTGAGTGCGATACCAATCAAGCGTGCGCGCAATACCGGTTTCAATATCGATGCTTGGCTCAAAGCCTAATACTTCACGGGCAGCGCTAATATCGGCCAACGAATGCTCAACATCGCCAGTGCGGGCTGGGCCATAGATGACTGGCAAGTCTTTGCCAACCAATTTATTGAGCAGCGCCACAATCTCGTTGAGGCTGACGCGCACGCCACAGGCAATGTTAAACACGTTGCCAGCAGCAGCAGGCACGCTCGCTGCAAGCAAATTGGCCTGCACCACATTGTCAACATAGGTAAAGTCGCGCGATTGGTTGCCCGTGCCGTTCATCGTGTAGGGTTCGCCTTGCAAGGCCAGCGTCATAAAGCGGGCAAGCACGCCCGAATATTGCGACGTTGGGTCTTGGCGCGGCCCAAACACATTGAAATAGCGCAAACCAACCGTTTCTAAGCCATAGACATGATGAAAGACTTTCAAATAGCTTTCGGCGGCCATTTTGCTCACTGCATAGGGCGATTTGGGACTCATGGTCATGCTTTCGACTTTGGGCAGAGTTGGCGTATCGCCATAGACCGATGATGAAGCTGCAAAAACGACACGTCGCGCCCCATGCTCGCGTGCTGCCTGCAAAATATGCAACGAGCCGCCAGTATTCACCGCATCGGTCGTGAGCGGGTCGCTGACCGAACGTGGCACTGAGGGCAACGCGCCTTCATGAAAAATTACGTCGCAGCCAGCCACCGCTTGACTAACTGCCGCTGCATCGCGCAAATCGCCCCGCACCAACTCAATTTCGTTGATGCAATGAGCTAGATTATGCTCGTAGCCAGTTGAAAAATTATCGAAAACCCGCACGCTATCGCCGCGTTGCAACAGGGCATCGACCAAATGCGAGCCAATAAAGCCTGCTCCACCAGTTACCAAATAACGTGCCATACGTGCAAATCCTTTTTAATTAAGTTCAAAGATGGCAATTGGATTATTGCTATCGTTTGGGCGTTGGAAGCGCTGAATCACGGTCGTAATGCTGCTAAATGGCTGATTTGGCACAAAGCCATCGCGCCGATCGAGCACTGGTTTATCGGCCACGCCCAAACTGCTGAGCAGCAATTGTCCATAAATTTTAAATTGGGTCAGGGTTGTTGGCACGCGGTGCTCAGGCCGTTCGCCAAATTGATAACTATAAAACTGAATATGGTCAGCCATTGTCGATTCTTGATCGATCAAGTGGGTCACGCCTTTTTCGCGCAAATAATCGAGCATGCGCCGTTGATCGTAGACTGCGAGAATATCATTATTCAACTTGCCATCGATATTGAGCACATGATGGCCAGAATAATATTGATAAATGCCCGAGTTTTTGGCTCCAATCAAGGCATCGCTGGGCAAATTGTCGCGCATCCACAAGGCTGCTTGATACATGGTTGGCTGCGATTGGCTGGGCGCAGTTTCTTTCTCACGCCAAAACTGCGAGCTATCCAGTGTTTGAACAATTAGCACTCCAGCGATAATTGCTGGCACCGCCAAATAGCTAATTGATGGCAGGCGTTGCAGCATCGCCGCCAAGGCCCAGGCCAGCAAAATAATCACCGCCAGCGACCAAGGCACAAAGTGGCGCGGATTGTCTTGCTGCATCATATAGCCATAGTACACCAAGGGAATTGGCAGGTAGAGCAAGAGTGGCAGGCCAAGCCAAAGCTGGCGGCCAACCCACAAGCCCACAAAAATGCCAAAAATCGCCAGCCACATTGCTGCGCCCACAACCGAACGCCCCAAAATTTCCATCGAAATAGCGCTATTCACATACCAGCCATCGATGCCATTTGAGATCGCATAGGAGTTGACGTAGCTGTGCAAGTAGGTCAAGGCTTTGCCGCTGCTTGGCGAAAACGAGCCAAAGACCGTCAAATTGCGCCAAAAATAGGGCACGAGCAAGCCGAATGTCACCGCAACATAGGTGGTGAGCATTGGCAATTCGCTGCGTAAACGCTTGGCGCGCAAAGCCCAAATCAGGCGAGCTGCGGCAATCGAAGCAAACAACAACGCCCCATCCAAGCGAGTCAGAATCATGGCGGCGGTCAATGCAGCCAAGCCTAAATTATGGCTCAGTTTCTCGGGCTTGATTTTAACTGCAACCAACAAGGTCGTGACCCACATCAACAAGGCCATTGAGGTTTCCATGCCGTTGACGGTAAGTCGCACGAGGGTTGGGTTCAAGGCATACAACACCAAGCCAAACAACCCAGCTTGCCAGTTCATCCAGTGTTTGAGCAAATGCCACAATGGCCACATCACGGCGCTTGCCAGCAAGGCGCAAATCACCAAATTGGCCGTAAAGCCAAAGGCCAAATTATTTGGTGCTACGACATACGGGAGCGCGCCCAAGGTCAAGGGATAGAGCGGATGAAAGCCATTGGTTGGGGTGATGCCATCGGCGGTAATACCTTGGCCCATAGCCCAGTTGCGGGCAATGGCCGTGACCATCCACGCATCATCTTCGAGCACCAGCAAATGGGTTTGCAAGGGCAACAAGGCGAAAATGAGCCGCAAGAGCAGGCCAAAAACGCTAACTGTAATGATCAAACCACGGATTGCTTTAACAGAAATATTCATAGTTATTGCTCAAATAGGCCACTATCGCGGCGAACAAACATACGAATGCCCCGACCTTCGGAGCCACTTGCTTCGATCAGCCGATAGTTTGGCTCAAACAATGGATGGCTGGTGAACATCGGCGCGGCAACCCATGGAATCAGGCTTGGCTTGCGCTCACGCAGCACATACTCGGGGTCTTGCTTTTCGTGACCGGGCTTGCCAGCCTTACTCGGATCAATCGGAATATGCGCAATATGCAGGTCGGTCAAGCCATGGGCATCGATCGTTGTGCGCTCTGCATAATAGGGAATTGCGCCAGCTGCGGTGACGGTCAGCGTTGTGTCTGCTGGCGTACTATCTTTAATCCACAAGCCTACTTCACGATAGCGATTGACCACATCGGTTTCGTACCATGCCGCCGAACCAATCGTCAAGGGGCGATCTTGGCGCAACGGTTGCAGCAACAACAGCAGCAAGCCAGTGGTTGCCACAATTGCCCCAGCCCCAAGCCAGCGCCGATACTGCCAAAGTTCGCTGATGCCCCAACTCGCCAACAGCGCAAACCACGGCACAGTTGCAACCATAAAACGATAGCCAGGCATCCAATCGCCGCCAACGCTAATGGTATAGCTGGTATACAACCCAACCAGCGCCCAAGTCAGAATGGCCAAAAGCGGCAATTGTTTGGTTCGATACCAACGCAGCCCACTTGCCACCAAGCCAAGCCCTAAACCAAGCCAGCCCAAGTAGTAGCTGCTATTGAAATCGATAAAATAGTTGATCCCGCGTTCTGCTTGTTTGGCTGTGCCGCCAACTTTGGCATAAAAGGTATTGGGCAATGGATAGCCATAATACCACCAGCGCGCCAGCCAATAGGGAATAAAGGTGAGGCTCAACATGCCAGCATAGCGCAATAACGGCTGCCATTGCTTTGCCCGCCAGCTTTGCCAAATTGCCAGTAAGCCAATAATGCCCGCCAAAAGAATTCCATCAGGGCGGGTCATAATCGTCAATGTCGTGGTGATTGCTGCATACACCCAAGCCTGATTGATCGCCAACAAAACCGTAGCCAGAATGCCAGCGCAAAACAGCGCGGTTTCCATGCCACTGCCCAAGCTGGTATACAAGAGCAAGGGCAAATTCAGCAACATCAAGGGCGCAGCCAAGGCCATCCAAGCACTTTGATGCAAGCGATGCGCTAGGTGTAGGCTCAACAATACAATGACCATACCCAAAAGCAAATTGGTTGCATGAGTCACCAAAATTGGGTCGGCTCCAAGTTTAATCGTTAGGCTACTGAGCAAGGTCCAGAGAAAGTTGGTAAAGCCCTCGACCCGCTCATCAAAATTAAAGACCAAGCCATGGCCATTGGCCAAATTGGCTGCATACCGAAATGAAATAAACGCATCGTCCAAAATCCACGAGCCAAGGATTTGCGGGCTGCTAATCAGCCAAAAGCTGCTGATTGGCAAGGCCACCCATCGCCACAGCTGAGGCAACTTGCGCAAGCTCTGCCAACCAAGCACATTGGCAAAAACCAAGCTCGTCAATAAAAAGCCCTTGGGCAAGAATTGCGGCTGATAGCCATAAAAGCCCAGCAGCCATTGGCCAAACACCACACAGGCAAAGCCAAAGGGAATTTCCCACAGCACCATCAGCCCTAGCCCAAGCGCCAAGCCAAGCCATGCCCACAACGATTGGGTTGGTTTTGCCGCCAAGGCCTCGATTTGCAGGCTTTGCACGACGATACCCAATGTGCGTTGATCAGGGCTTTGCCATTCTTCCGAAGTCAAATCCAGCAGAATATCGTGGTCGGGGTGGGTTAGGTTGGCGGGTAATTGCACCTGATACCATTGCCATTGATTGCTCAGCGTAAGGTTAAGCAACCGTTGCTGATTGACCGTCACGGTCAAGGGCATGGTTTGGCCATCGGTGCGGCAGCCACAAATTAACATGCGAATTTGCAGCGGAGCCGCGACGTTTTCCCAATATGGAAAGGCAATGCTGCCGCGGCCACCTGTCCAGCGAAAGGTGCCTTGCTCGGTGCGCTCAACTTCTTTGAAGCCATAGAAATTGCGAAAGCTTTGGGTTTGGCCTTCAACCAAAAACTCGCCTTCGCTGCCCATCGCCACATTGATGCTTGGCCGCGCTGCTGGAAGCAAAAAAATAATGGCGCTAACGGCGATCAGCACCAGTGGTAAATATCGTTTAAATCGCTGCATAGCTATAATACGCGCCGAAGCACGCCCTTGAATGGAAGTTTCATGGCCAATAACCGCTCGCGCTCAGCTGGATCAAGCCCGCCAAGCAGCCGCAAGGTTAGCAAATATAAGCCTGCGCCAAACACTGCAAACAGCATGAGCGGCAAGAGATTGGTGATTTTGGCTTGCCAACCAGCAGCTGCTGCGGGCATAGGCCAAAGTTGCATCAAGCCAAACAATGCGACTGCAAAACTAGCGCTGGCAGCACAAACCCGCAGCCAAAAACGCCATGGCAATTGCAGCCCCAAATTGCGCCACCCATAATAGAGCGTGATCACGCGGGTGGCAACTCGCACCGCCCCCACCGCAATCGCCACGCCCAACATGCCATAGCGCGGCAAGAGCAAAAATACCAACGGCACGCTGATAAAGGCAAATAGGCGCGAAATAATCACCGCCCGATATTGTTCATACACCATCAGCACATTGTGCGGCACGCTTAGCAACGATTCGCCAAACGTAAAGGCAATAAACACAATAATCAGGCTGCTAGCATCGGTATAGAGCGGATACAGTACCGCCACCATGCGCGGTGTTAAGAGCGCTAAGCCCACGCCTGCTGGCACAATCAATAGCCAAATCATGCGGGCTAAGCCACCATGCGCATCTTGCAACGATTGCGGATCGCGGCGCAATTTGATCCGCGACAGCAGCGGAGTCATCACGCCGTTGAGCGGCATCCAAATATAGCCAAGGTAATCTTTGGCAAATTTGTAGGCAAACGCCAAAATTGCCACATCGCGCGGGCTAAGCTGCGTCACCGTAAACAAGGTTACAAACTGAATATCATAAACCCACGTGGTGATTTGCATTAAATAGGAGACGGCAGCAAATTTAGCAAAACGCTTAGGCAAAGCTAGATCAGGAGCCTCGCCATCGCCAGTATTCGAAAGCTCGCGGCTGGCACGGATTGCTTGCCACGCTGCCATCAACACGCTCACTAAGGGCGTAAGCACTAAGCCAATCAACACCCCAGTAATGCCCCAACCCAGCAAAATGAAGATTGTTACCAAAATTGGCTGGAGCAAGGTTGTTACGAGGGTAATGAGATTCCAAGCCCGTTGTTTGAAGTAGGCAGTCAAAAACTGCATAAAGACATCAAACAGTGCGCCCAAAATCAACAAGGCGCTGACCACCAGCATATACCAGTGGCTCTGGCTCTCAATTTGATCGATTACGCTAAGCGTGCCAGTGCGTTGATGTTGCAGTTTGCTGAGTTTGCTGGTTTGGTCGGGCGTGGCTGGTTGCTGTTGCAGCGTGCTAATTTGGGTTTCAATTTCAACAATCTCTTGCCGTTGCTGCTCGATGAGATAATTGCCCATGGGTTGGGCCAGCAGATTCAGCCCGAGCACCAGCACCGCCATAATTGCCAGCTTAAGCCCAATCATGCGCCACAGAAAGCGCAAAACGCCTTGACGACCTTGGCGTTTTTCCACTTCGGGGATGAAGCGTGGCAAACTGCGTTCGATGCCAAGGTCGGCGTATGTGCCAATTGAGGCAGCCAAACTTGTCAAGAGAAAAATCAAAGCGACCTGCTCAGGTGCAAGCCGCCCGTAGTAAATGACGCTCGTGATGATGCCAACTAAAAAGCGGGCTGGAAACAGCAGCGTATTCCAAAGCGTTGCGCTCCAAACCTCACTGGTGAGGCTCCGCTGCGGTTTGTTCGATTGCACTTAACGTACTCCAGTGGCTACCATCCCATTTCCGATCAATGGCGGGTAGGGAATAGCAAGCGGGTTGCGATGTGGTGGCAACCAGCGAATTGGTTTAAAGCCAGTTTTGATCCGTGGTTGGTGGAAGCCTGCGGTTTTGAGATCTTGCCGCAAGCGCCAAGGGGTATACAAATTAATATGGGTTGGGTCGGTATCGCCCGACCACACTTTGCCCACCAAGGGTGCTAAAACCCGCCGAATGTCCCAAAGATTGGGCGTAGTCAAAAAGACCATGCCGCCAGGTTTGAGCACTCGCGCGCATTCGATCAGAAATTCGACTCCATCGGGCACATGCTCAATCACTTCGTTGGCGAGCACCATGCCAAAGGTTTGGTCGGCGAACGGAAATCGCGGCGCAGCATCCATCTGCACCAGATCGACTTGAATCAGTTTTGCTGCTTCGCGCAAGGCATAAATGCTGGGGTCGGCTCCAATTGCGGTTGCCCCACGGCTGCGAATATAGCGCAAACCTGGGCCAGCGCCACAGCCAACATCAAGCACTGGCCCAGCTGGTAAACGCTTGGCCAAGCCGCCAAAGGCAAACATGCGGCGATATTGCACGGCAATTTTGCGGTCGGATTTGCTGACCTGCGGCGCAAAATAGCTAGTTTCGTCGATCTTAGTGCTCATTGATTACTCGCGTATAGACCTGCTCTAAAGCGGTCGTCCATCGGGCCGGATTATACCATACCTCGCATGTTTGCTGGCCATTTTGGCGTAGCGCGGCGGCCAAACGCGGCTGACCAAGAATCAAATTTGCTGCTGCTGCTAAGGCTTCAGGGTTGTTGTAGCCCGCCAATAAGCCGTTTTGGCCATGGCGAACAATCTCATTAACCACCGGAATATCGCTAGCAACCAAGGGCGCGCCCGCCGCCATGGCTTCGAGCAAGGTCAAACCAAAGCCTTCGTAGCGCGTCGGCGTGAGATAGACATCGCAATGGCGAAATAGATTGACCAAGGTTGTATCATCAACCCTGCCCAAAAAGTGAATCTGTTGCTCAATATTTAGTTCTTGACCGATGCGCTCAACTTCTGCCCGCTCAGCATGGTTAATGCCCGAAACCATCAGCAAATTGGCATTTGGATATTGCTGCAAAATTGCAGGCATTGCCCGCAGCGCCAAATCGTAGCCTTTGCGCGGAGTCAATTGGCCAACAAATAAAATCCAAGGCCGGCTTGCACGCAAATCGGGCATGCTATCGGGCGTTGTCTGAATTGCCGAATCATCAATCCAAAGCGGAATAACGCTTGAATCTTGCTGTAAGCCCATGCGTTTCAGCTCATCGGCCTCAAATTGCGAGCAAGGAATCAGGTGATCGGCTTCCCACAATGGGCGGTGCAACCGCCAATTGCGCAGATGATCGCGCATGGTTCGCCACGAGCGGGCTGCTTTGATGCGTTGCCAAAATTGCTGCTTCGTCCAAATTGGCCGTTGATAGTGGATCGTCGTTTCAAATGGCCGCTCCCGATTATCGACCAAATAGGCATCGTGATACGGCCCGAGCCATGTATAGACTGTTGGAATCTTGTGGCGTTTGGCCCAAGCACTGGTTTGGGCGGCTAGCACATTGCGCGGATGCATAAAATGAATCAGATCTGGCTTGGGGCCTTGCTCCAAGGCCTGTTGCAACTCGCGGTTTGGTGCATAGCCCGAACGCACCCTCTGAACGGTCACGCCTTCAATAATTTCGTGGCGCGCAGCCAAAGCAGGCCGTTTGGGATCATGGGTGCCAATTGCGCGGACATTATGTCCACGTTGGGCCAAACCCAAGGCCACAATTCGCTCTGGCCAGTTGCGAAAGGTTGCGGTTACTCCACCCAAGCCAACAATCAAAATGTTCATCTATCTATCCTTAATTTTTAACGCAGAGGCGCAGAGGATATATGGCTAATGGCTATATGTAGTGGTTTATCAGGTTAACCACTGCCTGATCCCCTCACCCCCAACCCCTCTCCCACGTGGCGGGCGAGGGGCTTTCATCCCGTGGTTCTTGCGCAATACGTCGGTAAAACCAGCGCTCCCCTCGCCCGCGTTCAGTGGGAGAGGGGCTGGGGGTGAGGGCATGCACATGGTTGCCAATCCAATGAACCAGTACAATTATAGGCTATTGGGACATTCTAATCCTTAATTTTTAACGCAGAGGCCCAGAGGATATATGGCTATAGGCTATTGGCTATTGGATTGGCAGATCGTCGAAATACCCACAATTGTTCCGATAGCCAAAAGCCACTAGCCACTAGAAGCCCTCGTTCTCTGCGCCTCTGCGTTAAAAACCTTTCCCTCTTCGTGCCCTTCGTGTTCTTCGTGGTTTCGGTTACTGCTGTTTCAGGAGCGCAAAATCGCCAGCCTCGGCCATAATGACCCAATTCCGATAGCCAAAACCTATAGCCCATAGCCATATGTTCTATGCTCTATGCTCTATGTTCTTATTGCTGCCGCAATAGCGCAAAATCGCCAGCCTCGGCCACAATGACCCACGCAGGATCATTCAAATAGCGTTCGATTGCCGCACGAGTTTCGGCGCTATTCCCTGGTGGCCGCCGATCAAATACCAAATACTCAGCGCGCTCGATATATTCAGCGGGATACGATTTATTGCCTGGGAAGAAGTAGATTTCTTGGCGTTGGGCAAGGTGTGGTGCCAGGAATGTGCTGGCAGCTACGGCAGCATCATCAGGCACTTGGGCCAAAATTGCCCGCGCATCAGCAACCCGAGTAGGATTCTCGCGATTGCCAAAAGCTGTTTTTACCACATTGTTAAGCGTCAAATTGCCAATAAGCCCAATCAATAACAATCCCAGCACCGCGCCATGGATTGCTCGCTCGCGCCATTGTTGGTTGCGAATCGTCCAGCGCGTGAGATTGAGCAAGCCCTCAACTGAAGCGACAATCAAAAATGGATACACCAGCGAGCCATATTGATAATTGAGGCTAAATTGCACAGCATTTGGCGAGATTAAGTTGAGCGCCAAGACTGGCAAGGCTAAGAGCAACGTAGGGCTAAGCAAGGCCAAAAATCCACCAAGCCCAAACAATTGCCACAAATATTTGAGCTTTGGCGGCTCGGTCATGACGCTGAAAGCAAGGGCTGGGTTGGTTAGCATCGTCGTGATCACATCGCCAACAGTTTTGCCAAGCCTGCCATAACTATAAATATCAGCAATAAAATCGCCCTCGCTGAAGGCTGGCACGATCACGCCCAAGGCAACCGCAACCCAGGCTGGCCCAAGCACCAACGGAAAAGCAATAAATTTCCAAGGCTTGCGCTGCCATGCTGCATATAAGCCAAAGGCGATTAATGTAAAACCAGCCTCAGTTTTAGTACACATCATCAAAAAGAGAAATAAACAATATAAACCTAAACGTTCGCGGCGCAAATAGAGCAATGCTGCCAGCGCAAACGGAATCATGAATGAGCGCAATTGAAACTCATACATATTGATATGCTGCGTGGTTGGGTGCAATAAATAGATCGCTGCAACTACTAAAGCATGCCATGGTTTAGGTAATAGATCACGAATAATTAAATACAATGGCCAAGCAGCAATGCCCAAAGCAATCGATTGTAAAACCAATAAAGTATATGGCGATTGATAAATGCCATACAATAATGCTAAAGGCAATTGCAATAACACTGGGCCATCATCAAAATCGTAGCGCATCATGGCAAATACTGAGATTTGGAATGGTCGGCCATGCAAGGTATTCCAAATCGTTTGCTCGTTGCCAGCCATATCGAAGCCTTGGCGAAACCATGCCAGTTTTAGGCACGATAAGGTCGCGAAAACCGCTACATAGCCCACAATCATTGTCGCGAGCAGCGCTTTGGCATATTTATCAATCGTTGCAAAAAATCGTTGCATTGTTATTCCATGGTGAGGCTATAGGCTGATGGCTATTGGCTACAGTCGTACCAAGTTTGATCCATCAATCAAGGTTAAGTTTTTGATCCACGAAGGGGAATAAGGTATAGGCTTTTGGCGATGGGCTTTTGGCGTTTGACTTTTGTCGCCACGAATTGCCCAAAGGATTAAGCTTCATCCTTCTTCCCTCATCCTTCATATTTTTGTTCTCTGCGCCTCTGCGTTACGAAGGATTGAAACCGCGAAGAGCGCGAAGGGAAATTAGCTCTAGGCTTTGGGCTAGCGAGAATCTTTTTCACCTACCACAAAACATTCCGATAGCCAAAAGCCTGTAGCCATATGTTCTTCATCCCTCATCCCTCATAATTCATCCTATATAATGCTCTGATACACCGCTTCAACCCGCTCGGCCACTGCCGACCACGGAAACAACTGCTGCACTCGTTGGCGACCAGCCTGCGCTAGTTGCTCGCGATAACCAGCATCGGCACAAAGTTGGGCAATGACCCGCGCCAAATCAGCAGGATCTTGGGCCTTAAACCGCTCGCCGGTGTTGCCAGCTTGCACCACATCATCATAGCCACGCCACGACGAAGCCACCACCGCCTTACCACAGGCTTGGGCTTCGGCCAAGGCCATGCCAAATGTCTCCGAGGTGTAGCTTGTGCCAAGCACCAGATCGGCGCAAGCCAAGTAGCGTGGCAATTCGCTGTGGGCAATTGTGCCAAGCAAATGGACGCGCTCAGCAAGACCTAATTCTTGGGCATAAGCAGCTAGTGCTTGGCGGGTTTCGCCATCGCCCAAAAACGCCAAATGATAGTTTTCGTCGAGCAAACTCAAGGCTGTAATTGCAGCGCGCTGGCCCTTCCACGGCATCATGCGCCCAGGGTGGACTAGCAACCATTTGGCAGCGCCAGCAATTGTGTGGCGTAAGTTTGGATCTGGTGCTAATGGCCGAAAATGCTCGAGATCGACCCCATTGTAAACCACTGTTGCTGCGCGGCCATAATGTTGCTGCAAGGTTTCTGCATTGTAGCTTGAGCACGAAAGCAACGCGGCGGCTGAATTCATCAGCTGCACATCGCCGCGAAAAAAATCTTCGCCGTGACCATGATAAACGGTTGGAATGCCATGACGCTTGAGCAACGGCGCAACGACCAAATCATAGGGCTTGTGAATATGCACCAAATTGGCGGTTTTTAAAATTGGCCAAGCCCGTGGCAACAGCGACAAGCGTTCGGCCAATTTGCGCCACGCATAGGCCCGCCGTAACGGCCCCCACGCCAAGCGTTCGCGGGCAATAAACGGAAATTTTAGCACCCGCAAACCAGCGGTTGGGCGTTGAATTGAGCCATTGCCACCAACAATCGTCACCCGATGGCCAAGCCGAATTTGCTGCTGCGCCAATTCCCAGACAAAGCTTTCAACCCCGCCAACTTTGCTGGTCGTGGTCAGATTGTAGTGAATAATATGCATTACCACAGCACCAATTCGTAGGTTCCCTTGACCCAATCACGATACAGATAATAGGCAGGTAGGCCTAATTTAAGCCGATAGGCCAGATCGCGCAGCTTGCCTTTGAACCCTTTGGCGCGGCGTTTGCTGCCATGCTGAATATCCAGCGCTTCCATATCGGCTACCTTGAAGCCGTGTTGTTGAGCCAAATCGCGAAATTGGTTCATCGTGTAGTAGTGCATTTCGCTTAGGCGTTGGCGATCTTGCAAGCCCATCGCTTGTTTGGTTTTGAGTCGATTTGCTACCAAACGATCGGCCAAGGTTCGTGGTAGCCAATTGATCCCACGAATATGATAGTGGGGATCGCGCCATGCCCAGCGATTGATGATGGTGAGCAGAACCCGACCACCAGGCCGAATCACCCGCCGCAACTCAGCCAACATGGCTGCTGGATCTTGCACATGCTCAACAATATCCCAGCAAATCGCCAAATCAAAGCTATTGTCGGCAAACGGCACAGCCTCGCCAACCGCATTCAAAATTGGCAAATTGAGATCGTAACGCGCAGCACGGAGTTTGCTAATCTGGCAATAATCACGATTGAATTCAGTTGCGACGGGGTGCGCACCAGCTTGGGCCAACGCCACCAACGTGCCGCCCATGCCACAGCTAATTTCCAAAATACGGGTGTTGGCCAGCTCTCCACCAAAACGCTCGATCAATGCCAAGCGTTCAGCTTGATAGTGCTCCTGCCAGATGCGCTTTTCGCGCCACGAGGCATAATCTGGCCGCCAGTTCATTGGCTCGACCCAATGATCAATTTGCTCGATCAAACGAGCTTCATTCGTATCGACTACCATATTTGTTTCACCGATGCAATCCGCCGTGTCCATAATTCAATCGACATAGCAAACAAACCAAGATAGGCTAAGCCAAAGATAATGCTGCTCCAACGCCAACGTTTGAGCGCCAAATCCATCAACATTGCCATCAAAATCGCCCAAACAGGAATCAAGAAAATAATGTGTTTATCAACCATCGGCACGTTGCGGTCGATCACCGTAAATAGCAATGAAACCGTGACCATCGCGCACATCCAAATCGAACCCATCCACAAGCGCGTTTCTGGCTGACGCGTGCGCAAGCGGGCAATGACCCACAAGGCAAATGGCAGCAACAAGAATGGAATCATCAAGCCATGATTCCATAAACGGGTGCGATAGGCGAGGAAGTTATCGTAGGCAGTTGGCTGATATTGAATCGCGCCGACCGCCTCTTGGCCTTCAGTAAAGGTTGTGGTGAAATAGGGAATCGTCTTTTCGATGATACCTGGAATATACAAGCCATAATAAACGATCGTTGAGCCAAGCACCCCGACCAGCATGGCCGTAATAACCGAGCGCGCTTGGCGACGTTCGCTGCGTTTGGTGATGGCGATGTAGCTCATCCAAATACAGAGCAACAAGCCCAAGAATACCGCCATGACCGTGTACATCAAAAATGCGACGGTCAAGAGTGCGGCGAAACTCCACCAAACCTTGCGCTGATCAAGCTTGCCCCAAGCGCCAATCACAAAGGCAATGCTCATAAATGTCCACCACATGCCAAAGGTGGTTGGCACATTGCCCCACGAGTGCAGCAAATAAGTTAATGGCACAACATTATAGAATGCCGCTGCCAACAACCCGACTCGCCGTGGAAAATCAAACGAACGCGCAAAGAAATAGATCAAAAAGATATAGCTCGAATCGATAATTGAGCTAAATATCTTGGCGGTTGTTTCCATCTGGAAGGGCAGCAAGGCAAACGAGGTAGCAAAAATATGGAAAAACGGCGAATAAGGAATAATTGGCCGCTCTTTGCCAAATTCCTTTTCAGGCATTACCGACTCATTGAATGCACCAGGCTTGTACATTTCGGCCAAGCGTCCATCCAAAATCCAGCGTACCCGCTCCATATGCCAGTGAATATCGATGGCGATCATATAAGGATACACTTGGCCAGCTGCCTTGATCCAAAAGCCAAATAAAAATAAGCCAAGCAAGATCGTTAATGTGTGTGGCTCTAATTCGATGCCACCTTTGCGCATAAGCCAAGGCACAATTTTGTGGAGAATTGCAATTAAGCCAACGCTCAAACCAGCCAAAACTGCCAAATTTGGTAGCCAAAAGGTATGTGGCACACGCGCTAGCATTACTGGCAGGGCCAAGCCAACCCCAATTGCTGCACTTAGGCCAACCGCCCAAGGCCAATTGATACCTGTAAGCAGAATGCTCGCGGCGATGCCAAGCAAAATAAAGCTCAGCAAAACCACTGCTACCAATGGTGGCAAGAATGGTCGACTTTGCGTTGAAGCAAGCTCAACATTAAATACTGCAATCCCGAGTGTACGAGCGCTTGCAGTTTGTTCCTGATATAAATTTGAGCGCAAGCCAAGCGCCACATTCCCGCTGCTCGTTGCGCTTGCTGGAATCAAGGCATGAATAATTCGCGTCTCATTAGCATCTGGTAAGGTGATGGCAGCATTTGAGCCAAAATCAAGCACTGCATTAACTGGGCTTGCATCAGGATGTTGAGTTAACACATCGATTTTGGTTGTCCAACTGCCTCGGCCAGCTAATGGCACGCCAATTGTTGCCTCGCCGGTTGTCCAGCGAAACGAGCGATTATTGCCTTGACTAACTTCGCCTGGCGAGAAATTGCCTTGGAGAAACGGCGGATCATAATAATCGCCAAGCGTAATTGTGGTGCGCGCCTGCCACTGATAGCTAATTGTTAATATCAATAAAGCCCAAAGCACCAGCCCGCCGATAGCAGTCAGCCAAGTGCGCCATGGATAATCAAATAGTGATGAGCGATTTTGAAAAAACCTTGAACCAGCCAATTGCATATATCGTTACTCTATTGCTAAAAAGATACGTAATGTCAGATTTTGCCTGAGCAATTATAGGCGATCACCCTACCTTTGCAACCAATTTGACAAGCAAGCCACTTTGCGGTAGACTTCGCGAGCTGTCAACGAATGACTTGAAACGAGTTACGACGCGATAAACCGAACGAAATCAACCATAAACAAGGGTTTGACAAGAACGATTGAGTGTGGTAGACTTCACGGGCTGTCAACGAATGACTTAAAACGAGTCACGACACGATAAACCGAATGGAATCAACCACAAACAAGGGTTTGACAAGAACGATTGAGTGTGGTAGACTTCACGGGCTATCAACTGATAGCAACGATGTGAGATAAACATCAAACAACTGGCAACAAACTTCCGTTTGGTTCGTAAAATAAACCTGCGGATTTTTTATCGCCAAACTGCACCTTTCCAACTGATGGGTGCTGCGTCCGCAGCACATTCCATGCATCAATATTTTCTTTTTTGTCACCGTC
>NZ_JAFBCZ010000050.1 GCF_016907925.1 Herpetosiphon giganteus
AGGATTAAGGTTTAAGCATCCATATCATAGCGGATAGCGTTGATGGAGTCAGCTTTTTAGTTCCAAGGAGCAATCGATGTCATGCAGTAAGCCCCTGCACCCCCTAATATTTGTTTGCTGGATTATTATTGTTTTCACTGCTAGCGACTAATCCCTGACCTCTCGTTTGCCACTCTTCGCGTTCTTCGTGCGCGTCGCGGTTCCTGAACCCTCACGCCTGACGGCTGGCTCCTCGTTCGCCACCCTTCCGTCCCGCCGCCGGCGGGAGACGCAGGGGGTTTTCATCCCCCTGCACCCCCTAATATTCATTTTGTAGATTATGTTAGCGTATCTATTCCCCCACCTTGACAACTTCGTGCTCTTCGCGTGCTTCGCGGTTTCTGATGATTGGCAATAGTTCAATATTAGGCTTTGTCGGCTTCTTCTTTGCGCAGCCGATGTTTGTCGATGATGCCAGTGGCGATAAAGCTGGTGCGTTCGCCGATGTTAATCGTGCGGTCGGCGATGCGCTCTAGGTTGTGGGCAATCCACAAATAATACATCGCGCGCTCAACATGGTCGGGTTGGCTGCGCATGGTGGCAAACGTCCAGGCCAAGGTTTCACGATATAGCCCATCAATCTCATCGTCGGAGAGTTCGAGGCGCTCGGCTGCTTGGGGATCGCGATTGTGCAAGGCATCGAGGGCATCGCGCAACATGGCTTGGGCCTTCAAGGCCATAGTTTTGATTTGGGGGGGCTGGGCCAATTGCGGCAATTCGATACAGCGAATCACCAACTCGGCGATGCCCTCGGCATAATCGCCAATGCGTTCAAGCTCCGAGGCTAGCTCCAAAAACATACTGACCACCCGCAGGTCGCGGGCCATGGGCTGTTGGTGGGTAATCACGCTGAGGGCGTTGGTTTCAATCTGATAGCGCAAGTCATCGATCACATTATCGTTGGCAATAACTTGGCGGGCAAAAATCGGCTCGTTGCGTTCAAGTGACCACAACGCATCGCGCACGGCCAAAGCAACCCGATTGCCCATATCCCGAATCTGGCCTTCTAGCTCGGCCAAGGCATGCAGAAAACGTTCGCGCATTCGAACCTCGCGGCCACGTGGTGGCAGATATACAAGAGCAACGAACATTGTCCGTTGCTCATTGCTCGATGTTGCACCTTATTGGCGAATTAACCAAAGCGTCCGGTGATGTAATCTTCGGTGCGTTTGTCTTTGGGATTGGTGAATAAATCGCCGGTTGGGCCGTATTCGACCAACTCGCCTGCCCGTTGATCGTTCATCAAAAAGAAGGCGGTGTAGTCGGAGGCGCGAGCTGCTTGTTGCATATTGTGGGTCACAATTGCAATCGTATAGCGTTGGCGCAACTCCATCATCAACTCCTCGATTTTCAAGGTGCTGATGGGGTCGAGCGCCGAACATGGCTCGTCCATCAAAATAACTTCTGGCTCAACGGCCAAGGCGCGGGCAATGCACAAGCGCTGTTGCTGGCCACCAGAGAGCGCCAAACCACTTTCCTTCAACTTATCTTTAACGTCATCCCACAAGGCGGCTTGGCGCAAACAGCGCTCGACCAAATCGTCCATCTCGCTTTTGGTGCCCTTCCAGCCGTTGATCCGTGGGCCAAAAGCAATGTTATCGTAGATGCTTTTGGGAAATGGATTAGGCTTTTGGAAGACCATGCCGATGCGGCGACGGACTTCTACCGCGTCAACATCGTTGGCATACAAGTTTTGCTCGTGGAACAGCACTTCGCCTTCAACGCGCGCGCCATTGACCAAATCGTTCATGCGGTTGAGCGAGCGCAGCACCGTGCTTTTGCCACAGCCAGAAGGGCCGATCAGCGCGGTAATTTTGTTGCGTTCGATATTCAGCGAAACATTATTGATGGCGCGGAATGCCCCATAGTAGACATTCATATTGCGCACAACCAAGGTGTGTTGAGCAGTATCAGTTTGTTTCTCGGTCATGGCTTAACCTCGTTTGCTGAAGCGATTGCGTAACACGACGGCAATGGCATTGAGCGATAGCAACATCACCAACAACACCACAATTGCCGAGGCCGCAATATGGGCAAATTCTGGTTGTGGTCGCGATGTCCAGTTGTAAATTTGAATCGGCAGGGCGGTAAATTTGGCAAATGGGCCATCGGGATCGGTCACGATAAAGGTCGAAGCGCCAACCACAATCAAGGGAGCAGTTTCGCCAATTGCCCGCGAAATTGCCAAAATGGTGCCAGTGAAGATGCCAGGCAAGGCGTTTGGCAACACATGATGCCAAATTGTTTGCCATTTGGTTGCCCCAAGGCCATAGCTTGCTTGGCGCAGCGACAACGGCACAGCCCGAATTGCTTCTTGGCCGTTGATAATCATAATTGGCAAAATCAGCAACATCATTGTGAGCGAGGCAGCCACAATCGTGCGACCATTGCCACTATCAGCGCCGAAAATGCGCCCGCTGGTAATTGGCTCAAGCGTGCGCACGAAAATCACCAAACCAAGCATCCCATAAATAATCGATGGCACGCCAGCCAAATTATTAATATTGGTTTGGATGATGCGGTTAAAGCGATTGTCGGTGGCATACTCTTCGAGGTAAATTGCCGCGCCAACCCCAATTGGGAAGGCAAACAAAATCGTGATTGCGATCATCCACAATGAGCCAAGCAAGGCGGTGCGCACGCCAGCGCGGAGCGGGTCACTCGACATAGGCGTGGTCAAAAAGCTGGTCGAAATCCACGAACGAAATTCAAGCTTCGCTTCGGGAAAATCGCTGGCAACTTGGGCATCGATTGCCGCTTTGTTGAACCACGAATCGCGCAGCGTCCAAGTTTCGAGGGTTTGAGGCTTTAACACCCGCTCAATCACCAAATCATAAACTTCGCTATCGCTGCGGTTAGCCATAGGCTTTTCGTTTTCCAAGGTGCGAAAAGCGTTCTTGCGCATATTGCCTTGCAACACCGTGACCAACTCATCCTTGCTGAGTTCATCAAGCGGTTTATCGCTAACAGTTGCAGGGTCAACCGCATATTCGATCGCAACATAGCCAAAAACTTCATTGGCGACGTTGTAAATCAACAAACTGAGGGCAATCAAGCCAAAGATGGTTGCCGAAAGAAAGATTGTGCGCCAGATTGCGCCCTTGCGGCGACGGCTAGCTACATTGCGGCGCGACGCTTCACCTTGAGGCAACCCTGATTTAACGTCTTCATTCAGTGTTGTCATTATTCGTATACCTCACGGAAGCGGCGTACCAAGCGACGGCTGATCATATTGAGGCCGAGGGTCATCAAGAACAGGGTCAAGCCAATCGCGAAAATACTGTTATAGTCGATGCTGGCATAACTCAAGTCGCCACCGCTAATCCGCGCGATGTGACCAGTCATGGTTTCGGCGGCTTCGAAGGGATTGAAGGTGAAGGTTGGTTTAGCACCAGCCGCCACGGCCACAATCATCGTTTCGCCAACTGCCCGCGAAATCGCTACCACGAAGGCCGCAATAATGCCCGAAATGCCTGCTGGCAACACCACTTTGATTGCAGTTTCAAGGCGGGTTGCGCCCAAGCCATACGCACCTTCACGCAACGTCCGCGGCACAGCGCTGAGCGCATCTTCGCTCATCGACGAGACGAGCGGGATAATCATAATCCCCATGACCAAGCCAGCCGAAGCCATGTTATAGATATTGACATTGGCTTCACCAAAGACCGACTTGAGCAAGGGAGTCATAAATTTGAGCGCGAAGTAGCCATAAACGACGGTTGGCACGCCTGCGAGGACTTCCAGGACTGGTTTGAGAATGCTGCGAGCGCGGCGCGAAGCGTATTCGCTGAGATAAATTGCCGCTGCGAGGCCGGTTGGCAATGCAATAAACATTGCGATGGTTGAAGTGAGCAACGTTGAGAGCAGCAAAGGCAAAATCCCAAACTCATCAATTTGGGGCGACCAAACCGTGTTGGTCACAAATTCGACAATGCTGACTTGGCGAAAGAATGCAATTGATTCTGAGCCAAGCACAATCACGATCCCGATGGTTGTGAACATTGAAAGCACGCCACAAAAGAGCAAAAATCCTTGGATGATGCTTTCACCAAGGCGTGGCTGCTTTTTCAGGCTAAACGGGCGAGTTGTCTCACGTTGCGAGGTCGTAATACGACGGCTATCCATACCAATACTCACCTTATCGTCCATTGAAACCTCCCGGGTTTGAATCGGGGTTTGTGTAGGTCAACAGGCTGCGGAGCTAAACTCCGCAGCCTGTGCCATGGTACCATAAACCCTTGGTGCTTACTTGGTTGCGTCGAGCAGGTGTTGTTTGGCTTCGTTCAAGGCTTCGGCACTGGCTGGGAAGTAGCCAACTTCCACGATAACGTCGTTGACATTGGTCAAGTAGTAGTTGATGAAGGCTGCTACTTGAGGCTTTTCGGCCAAAATGTTCTTGGCTGAGTAGATGTACAACGGACGGGCCAACGAGTAGCTGCCATCTTCCGTGGTCGCTTCGGTTGGTTCCACGCTGTCAATCGTCAAGGCTTTCAGCTTGGTTTTGTTTTCGTTGTAGTAGGCGTAACCGAAGTAGCCAATCGCGTTGGCATCGCCTTCGATCCCCGTCACCAACACGTTATCGTCTTCGCTCAATTGGGGATTTGCACCCAAAATGTATTTTTGTTCTTTATCGTAGAAGTGTTCGACGAAGTAGTCGAAGGTGCCGCTATCGGTGCCTGGGCTGTAGAGTTTGATCGCTTCGGCGGGGTAGCTGGCATCAACTTGGTCCCAGGTTTTGTAGGTGCCGGAGAAGATGTCGGCAACTTGGGCTTCGGTCAAGTTGCTGACGAAGGTGTTTTTGCTGCTGACCACGACGGCCAAGGCATCAGTCCCGACGCGGAATTCAATCACGTCGCGGCCTTTGTCGGCGCAGGCTTTAGCTTCTTCGTCTTTGATCGCGCGGCTGGCGTTGGCGATATCGGTTTCGGCGGCGGTACAGAAGCGTTCGAAGCCAGCACCGGTGCCGATGCTATCGATCGTAATGTTGCCTTTGTAGCCATCTTCGCCGAAGATTTCGGCCACGGCTTCGCTCAACGGATAGACCGTTGATGAACCAGCGGTCACAATATCGCCTTGGATTGCTGCTGGATCAACTTCTTCGAGGGTTACGGCGCTGCCAGCGTTGGTGTTGCCACCGGTGCTGCTGCTGCCACCGATCAAAGCATCGACCAAATGTTGTTTGGCTTCGTTCAAGGCTTCGGCACTGGCTGGGAAGTAGCCAACTTCCACGATAACGTCGTTGACATTGGTCAAGTAGTAGTTGATGAAGGCTGCTACTTGGGGCTTTTCGGCCAAGATGTTCTTGGCTGAGTAGATGTACAACGGTCGCGCCAACGAGTAGCTGCCATCTTCCGTGGTCGCTTCGGTTGGTTCCACGCTGTCAATCGTCAAGGCTTTCAGCTTGGTTTTGTTTTCGTTGTAGTACGCGTAGCCGAAGTAGCCAATCGCGTTGGCATCGCCTTCGATCCCCGTCACCAACACGTTATCGTCTTCGCTCAATTGGGGATTTGCACCCAAAATGTATTTTTGTTCTTTATCGTAGAAGTGTTCGACGAAGTAGTCGAAGGTGCCGCTATCGGTGCCTGGGCTATAGAGCTTGATGGCTTCGTTTGGATAGCTGGCATCCACTTGATTCCAGGTTTTGTAGGTGCCTGAGAAGATGTTGGCGACTTGGGCTTCGGTCAAGTTGCTAACGAAGGTATTTTTGCTGCTGACCACGACGGCCAAGGCATCGGTGCCAACGCGGAATTCAATCACGTCGCGGCCTTTATCGGCGCAGGCTTTGGCTTCTTCGTCTTTGATCGCGCGGCTGGCATTGGCGATGTCGGTTTCGGCGGCGGTACAGAAGCGTTCGAAGCCAGCACCGGTGCCGATGCTATCGATCGTAATGTTGCCTTTGTAGCCATCTTCGCCGAAGATTTCGGCCACGGCTTCGCTCAACGGATAGACCGTTGATGAACCAGCGGTCACAATATCGCCTTGCACCGTTGCTGGGTCGACTTCGGCCAAACCACCAGCGGGAACTTCAGCGGTTGCTTCAACTGATGGAGTTGCAGCAGCTTCAGTGGTTGGGGCAGTAGTTGCAGCAGTTTCAGCAGTGGTTGCTGTCGCTGCGGTTGTTGGTGCAGTGGTTGGAGTGCTGTCGCCGCCACATGCTGCGAGCATTGTCAGCAACATAATTGAGGCAAGCATTAAACTCAGCAGTTTCCGCATGATCTGGATTCCTCCGAAAAAGAAATTTCTGTACTATGCAAATTGAATTATGTGCATCACATGAGAGCAGTCTAAATCGCTTTACTTAAACTGCTTTGATCGCTGTGTTAAGTTCCGATTAAATCTTGGTGCAATGCTGAGTGCGGCGGGTTAATCGCGTGGGTTAAACATCAATCACATTTAAACCATACGAATGCAGAAATTCGCGTACCGAAGGCGTATCGGGCAAGGCCACAACTTGGCGAATATCCAAGCGCGAAAGCACCACTTCAACTGCCCGAATGCTGCCCCGTTGATCAAGATAGGCATGGCGGCCAAGCACTGGCGCATCGATTTGCCAGCCCTGTTGCATGTGGTAGCGCACGAGTTCCAAGCGTTTGTTCGCATCGTCTAGGTGAACCATAAGCGATCAAGCCTCCGTGATGCGCAATTGCGCAGTTCAACGTCGTTCTGCTTGATCAGACCATGCTTGGGTTATGTTGAGGTTAATCGCTGGTCAAATTATCACGATCAAAGCAGATTTTGCTTAGCTTGCGGCAGTTGATAGCTGGTCGAACGGCCATCGCCAGAACGCACCAGCACATTACGCTCGACCAAATCGTTCAGATCGCGGGCTGCTTGCTTGGGCGAAATTTGGGTTAGCTCACGGTAATCGCGGTTGGTAATCGACGGATGCTGTTTGAGATAATCGAAAATCTGTTGCTGGCGCTCGTTCAATTCGATGCTTGGCGGGTATAAGCCAGGGTAGTTTTCGGCCAAACTGTGCAATTCATTTAACAACCGATCAAGCCCGCTGGCTTGGGCCAATTGAATTGCCTCGGCATAATAGTGGCGCATCAGCTGGGTTTGGCCCAATTCGGCGTAGGCTTCGGCCAAATCGTAGCAGGTGTTGGCTTGCCAATTGTGGTTGTGCATGGCCGCGAAAATTTGGTAAGCAGCCAGATAATGCTCAACTGCCAGCGCCAATTCTTGCATCCAAAAGCAACATGCGCCAATGCTTTTTTGACACAGGCCTTGCATGCGCCGATTGCCCGTGCGGTTGGCCAAATTCAGGCTTTGCTCAAAATAATCGAGCGCTTGGGCATAATGGCCAAGATCGAGGTAATCGTAGCCCAAATTATGGGCGATATGGGTCATCAACAGGCTGTGGTTAACTTCGTTGGCCGCCAACCACGCCGCCTGATGCTGATTAATCGCCTCAGCATGCTCGCCGCGATGGGCATAGAACATGCCGCGGGCATTGGCCAATTCGGCCCACGCGCCACGATCAAGCGGGTCGATCAAGGCTGCGGCTTGCTCAAGGCTGGATTGGGCCTGCTCAAAATCGCGCTGATCCTGAAACCACATCCATGCTTGCTCCAAGCAAACCCGATAGCGCAAGGGATCGTTGGGCGCTGCACGCTCCACAATTGCAAGGCTATAGTTGAAATGGGCTTGGGCTTCCATCGTGCTTTGTGAGCGAAAAGCCTTGCCCCGTTTGTAATAGGCTTCTGCTTTGAGCAAGGGTTCGTTGGCGGCCAAGGCAGCTTGATACTCGCCCAACGCGGTTTGAACATCGTTCATAGTCATGGCCACATCGCCGCTGACCAATTTGAGCCGAAACCAAAGCTGGGCTTGCTGAATATCGTGGGCTTGAATTTGCGCCAGCAATTCGCCCAAAGCGCGGCCCTGCAAATTATCAACAATCGTTTGATGCTCAGCGATAATCAGGCTGGCTGCTTGATCGTAGGCTTGGGCGTGGAGCCAATGTTGAATTGCAGGCAGCGGCTCATTGTGCTGCAGTAATTCGGCCAATTGCTGATGCCAGCGGCGGCGCTCAGCAGCACTAATTTGGTTGTGCAAAAAAGGGCGTAATTTCTCGACCAAGGCCAAACCGTTTGGCTTGAGCAAGCCATGCTCGGCCAATTGTTGCAATGTCGGCTCGGCAATGGCATTTAATTCGAGCCAGCGCTCCAGCCAGCGTTGAGCTAGCGGTTGCTGGGTAAAGGCCAACATGCGAGCGAGGGTTTGTTCAGCAGCAGTTAATTGTGGATAGAGCGCAATAATCGCATGATTTGGAATACTGGGGCTGGGATGCTGCAATTCTTCAATCAACAATTTGGCCAAGCTTTGGATGGCTTGGTTGCGAATTGGATAGATCGTTTGCTCGACCACACCCATGGCTTCTGCAAGGTCGGCTATGCGCAAACCCTCGACATAAAAGCCAGCCAAAACATTGTATTGTCGCCAGGGCAAGGCCAGCCAATGGCGCTCGCCGTGAGGCCGAATCCGCTCAATCAGCCACCACAAAAGTGCTTGCACCGCTCGCCCAAGCTCAGCCGAACCGTGAGGCCGATCGCCAATATACCAGCGTTCGATAATCTGGCAGCTGGCTAATGGCGATCCCGCCAAAAACAACACATCACCCTCACGGGCGTGGCGTAGCGCTTCCGCCAGCATTTTTTCGATAGTTGGGAGATCGTAGCTCAACAAGTCAGGCTGATTCATGGTACATCCTTGTCCAAATAGCGCATGCTCCTCACTCTCCCCGCAACGCTGGCTAGCGAATGGTTTGGATGAGTTGATAGGCGTTAAATAGGGCTAGGCTTATGGCAATAACCAAGACAACTATTGCTGCTCCTCGTCGCGCCATGCTCAAATTGGCCCACGTCACATGCTCTTGGATTGCTGGCACAAACACATCGTTTGAAGCTGCATTTTGGCGTGGATAGGTGCTTGGTTGGCGCAGCAACATCAGATCCATGCTATCGCGAAAGCCACTGGTAACTTGGCCACGCAAGCTATGAAACACTTGGATCAAGGCCAAAAATAGTGGTGAGCAGGCGAATACAAATTGCAAGTGCAGCGGAAAACGTGGCAACGACTTCAAGCCAATCACCACCAAAAATCCAACTGGTAGCCAGCCCATAATCGCATACCACAACCAGACGCTGCTTTTGGTGCGCTGCCAAGCAACAAAATAGGCCAGGTTGTACCACGCTAAGCCCAGCAACCCACCAATAAAACTGAGCCAAATCAACATCTGCATCGAGCGAATCCTTTAATTCCTAATCAGGTCATGATACGAATTCAATCGCTTAAAAATAGCTAAAAACGTTAGAGCTAATTTGATTGAGTTGGATGCTTGCGCCTGCGATACTAAAACCAGCTTCCACTACGTCCCCGCCATGGTTTCGTTCCACCCCCGTGTAAGGAGGATTGTATGTCGTTGGTTCTACGTCGTTTTGGCATGATCGCGTTTATGGTCATGTTCATTTTAGCATTAGCGATTGGCAGTTCTGCCAAAGCCGCGCCGCAGGCTCAGGCCGATGCTGAAAGCCTCGATCTTGGCGATGCGCCATCGTCGAACAACAATTTTGGCTTGATGATGGATGCCTATAGCGGTGTGCCCGCCAAGTATCCAACCGTCTACTCGACTGTGCCCAATGGCCCTTCGCACATCTTTGCCAAGCTGATTCACCTTGGCCCGGGCGTAAGCCAAGAAGCTGAAGCCGACACCGGCTTTGATGCTGATGGCCCAAATAATATCAACCCAAGCAGCAATATCGCCAACCAAGATCGCTACGACAACGCCTTCCTTAGCCCGTTGGACATCAATAGCTTGCCCAACTGCCAGCCAACCCAAATCCGTTATCAAGTAACGGTCGACCCAAGCTGGACTGGAGGCACAATTAAGCTGTATACCAACCTGTGGTTCGATTGGGATCGCAGCGGCTATTGGGGGAGTGCAAGCTTCTTCTGTAATAATACTCCCACCACCGAATGGTCAGTTCAAAACGATATTAACGTGATTACGGGGCCTGGAACCTATATTTTTAGCACCTCGGCCTTCTTGCCAGTCAATACCAACAGCAACAAACCATTGTGGATGCGAATTTCGCTCAGCGAAAGCCCAGCAACCAACGACGATGGCCGTGGCCCAGCCAACCGCTGGAAATATGGCGAAACCGAAGATTATTTATTGACTGGCACCGATCAGCCAACGCCAGTGCCAACCCGCACCTTTACCCCAACGCCAGTGCCAACTCGCACCTTTACCCCAACGCCAACCGCAACCGCGACGGCAACCAACACCCCAACGCCACCACCAACGCGGACCTTTACCCCAACCCCAACGCCTGCCAATGATATTATCTCCGATCTTGGCGATGCGCCCGATTCGACCAACCACTTCTCGACCAGCATGTTGGCCTATGCGCCCTCAACTGGCGCACGCTACCCAACCGTCTTCGACCCCAGCACGGGCTTGCCCGAAGGCCCGTTCCACTACGATGCCAAACAAATTGTGCTTGGCGCTTCATCGACCTTCGAGCGTGAGGCCGACACTGGCTTCGATGCTGATGGCCCGAATAATATTCAGCCAAGCACCAATCAGCCCAACCTCGATCGCGCCGACGATACCTTCTACTTAGGCGTGCCAACCGTCAATAGTTTCTTGCCTGCTTGCCAAAGCGAAACCCTCGATTATCAGGTAACGGTCAACAGCGTGCCAGCAGGAGTTAACCGCTTGTATGTCAACGTCTGGATCGACTGGAACCGCAGCGGTTTCTGGGGCGGTTCGGTGCAGTGTAATGGCGCATTGGCCAATGAATGGGCCGTGCAAAACCAAATGATTCCGGTTACAAGCGGCAACTATGTTTCAACCAGTTTCCTGAGTGGCTTGCAAGCAAGCAATTTGGGCAACATCTGGATGCGGATTACAATTAGCGAAAGCCCTGCAACCAACGACGATGGCCGTGGCCCAAGCAGCGGCTGGAAATATGGCGAAACCGAAGATTATCTGTTGCGCTATACGACCGATGTTACGCCAACCCCAACTAACACACCAACCAATACGCCAACGAATACTCCAACCAATACGCCAACCCCAACTATTACGCCGAGCATTACGCCGAGCTTTACGCCAACCCCGCCGCCTGCAATCAGCGATTTGGGCGATGCCCCCGATTCAACCAATAACTTCGGGGCCAACATGACGACCTACGTCAGCGGTGTGATTGCACGTTTCCCAACGGTGTTTAGCGGTGCTGCACCAATTGGCCCCTACCACCGCGATGCCCGCCGCTATCACCTTGGGCGCAAAGTAACTTTTGAAAAAGAAGCCGATGTTGGATTCGACATCGATTATACCCATAACATCTCGCCAACCCTTAACATGAACGACCAAGATCGTGCCGATGATGGATTAGTTAGCCCACGCATCTTGCAGGCGTATCAAAACTGTACTGCTACGCGGTTTACCTATACCGTCACCAATAATACGGCATCAAACATCACGGTCTATTTCAACTCATGGTGGGATTGGAACCGCAGTGGCAATTGGGGCGGCACGTTCCAATGTCCCAATGGCTTGTCCAACGAATGGGCGGTGCAAAATCAAGCGATTGTGCTGGCTCCTGGGGTCAATACCTTTACCACGCCAACATTCTTCCCCTACCATCCACCACAACGGGCAGGTATTTGGTTCCGCATGACCGTCAGCCCAACGCCAGCTAGCGCCGCTGATGGCCGTGGCCCCACTGGTGGCTGGGAGTTTGGCGAAACCGAGGATTATATCTTTATGCCCGATTTGGGCGATGCACCTGATAGCAATAACAGTGCAGCCGCCAATATTCTGGCCTATTCGCCAGCAACCCAAGGTTTCTTCCCAACCATTTTCAATCGCGTGCCAGCAACCTTGCCCAAAGGCCCATTACACCAAAACTTAGGCTTGCCTTATATGCTTGGCAAGAGCCTGACCGCCGAAACCGAGGCCGATGTTGGGCTTGATGACGACGCAACAACCAATATTCAAACCGCGCTCAACCGCGGCAATTACGATCGCGCCGACGATGCCTTCGGCGGCGGCGTGCCAACCGCCAATAGCCTTGGCCATTGCAAAGCCAACAAACTGGCCTACAACGTGACCTTGCCCCACAATCCGCCGCAAACTGGCTCGATGACTGCCTATGTTAATGTGTGGATCGATTGGGGAGCTAACGGTCAATGGGGCACCAACTATAGCTGTGTCGATTCCTTGGGCGTGACCCGTAGCGCTCGCGAGTGGGCAGTGCAAAACCAAGTGGTTAACTTGAGTGGACCGAACGCCTATAGCTTGGTTACGCCGGTCTTCTATTCGTACCAACCAAGCCTGCCCTACAAGCCACTTTGGCTGCGCATTAGCATTAGCAACACGCCTGCAACTGCCGCCGATGGCCGTGGCCCAACCGCTGGCTGGGAATATGGCGAAACCGAGGATTATCAGCTCAAGGTCTTGCTGACCCATGTGGTTGGTGGCCATGTCCGCGACGTAGCTGGCTTGCCAATCGCCGATGCCAATGTCTACTTGTATCGCCGTGGCACTGCTGGCAATCCAAGCCCTGAGTTTGTTGCCAGCACCCAAACCGACGAACAAGGCAATTACGAAGTGAGTGGCGAAGCCAACGGAGAATATTTGGTCTTTGTCGAGCAGGCTGGCTACCAATCAATCTGGTACAAAAATGCAGCCACGGCTGCTCAAGCCCAGCCAATTTCAGTCGCCGAGCCTGGAGTCAGTCAGATTGATGTGACCCTCGTTGCCAATGGTGGAACAGAGCCAGACCCAGACCCAGAACTAACGACCCGCAAAAAATAACTGGCACTGCTCGCCAATTTAAACAATGAAGTTACCAACGCTTGCTCGGCCAATTGTGGCTTGGGCAGGCGTTGGCGTTTGCGGAGGATTATTCGATGAAAACGCGTCTGCTTCGGTGTTGCTTGCTAATCGGTTTACTTCTGAGTGCCATGCTCCCGCCAATCGTGAGCCATGCAGCACCCCAAGCAGCGCCATTGGTGGCCATCTACATTTTGGCCTACGATAATCGGCTCGATAGCCCAATGAATTTAACGCCCTACTATGCCCAAACCCTCACTAGCATCACCAATGCAACCATTGGCCAGCCCGATTTGACGGCAATTGTGTTAACTGATCTTGCAGGAATGGGCGACACGCATGTGCGGGTTGTCCACAATGGCAATGTCAATACATTAATTGGTCTGCCCGATCGCGATGGCAGCGTCGATAGCAACCTTAAAGAATATGATCTGACCGATGGCAAAACCTTGGGTGGCTTTTTACTCTGGGCCAAAAGTAACTATCTGGCCCAAAGCTATACCCTCAGTTATATTGGCCATGGCGTGCCCGTCATGCCCGATATTGAGATTGCGGCGATCAGCGAGCCAGAAGAACGCCCAGCCAGCATTAATTTGCCACCCTTGCCCACCCGCATCGGAGCCAACGCCGATGTAACCGACCACACCTTACCCATCAGCAGCACTACCTATAGCGCACTCTCGCCCAACGATTTGGCCTTGGCCTTGGCAATTGCCGCCCCAGTTGGCCCACGTTTTGCGGTGATCGATGTGCTGATGTGTTTTGCTGGCTCGGTTGAGGCCTTGTATCCGCTGGCCCCATATGCCGACTATCTCACCGCCTCGCCCAATTATGCTTTTTTCGACCCAACCATGCCCGGCAATGCCTTGATTGGCTTAAACAGCAACCCAAGCTCGTTGCAAATGGCCGAGCATATCGTCAATACCTACCACAATCAATTGCCAAGCACTGATCACCCGCGCATTTTGAGCGTGATTGCAGCCGATCAATTGGCTGGCTTCAAAACAAGTTGGGATACGCTCTCGAATGCGATCTATCTGAGTTTGCTCAATCCAAGCCAGCGCCCAGCAACCCGCACAGCCTTATTCAATGCCTACGTTCAAAGCAAAAAATACGACTTAACCTACTGCGAGCCAAGCGATTGGCAACTCGATGCCCCTGATGGCTTGGTTGATCTGCGCACCTTTGCTCATGCGCTGAGCCAAACATTTAGCAATCTCAATCCGCAGATTGCCAGCTTAGCCGCCCAAGCCCGCAACCGAATTCGCAATAGCTATGGCGATCCAATGGTTGTGGTCTATCGTGTCGTCGATAACGATTATCCGTGGTTCGACCCAACCCCAAGCCAATGGATGTTCGATGGCCCAAGCACGCTGAGCATCGATGATGACGCTGCTGGTTTGAGTTTGTACGCCGATTTGCAAGGCCTGCCCGCAACTGGCGCGACCGAATTAAGCTGGCATGCCCATTGGTATCACGATGATGCGACCCAGCCCGATAATCCCAACCCGCTGGCATTTTTAGCCGATCTCAGCCAGCGCAATGGCTGGGATGAAGTGTTTCAGGAATATTGGCGCGATATTGATTTGCAAACTGCGCTGTGTACGCCAAGTTTGCCAGCATCCCGTGATCAAGCCACGCCACGAGCCGACATCAGCCTTAGCCAACTTGGCCCAAGCGAAAGCAGTTTGGCGCTCAATGAAGCAATTCGTTTGAATGTGGGCTTGAATCTCAGCCGCGCTGTGCAACGCAGCGATTTGCGCTTTGAGGTAGCTCGCAATGGCACGCTGGTATTTAGCGATAGCCTGCAATTAACCAAGCTTGAAGCTGGTAGCCAACGCATCTATGCCCAAAAAATTTGGCAACCAACCACAGCTGGGGTGTATAGCGTGCGGGTGGTTGGTGATAGTGGCCAGCATGTGCAAGAAAGTAACGAGAGCAATAATCTGCTCAGTCGCTCGATCAGCATTAGTGCCAGCACGCTGCGTCGCCCAATCATCAATGCCAACACTCACAATAACCTACAATTATCGAACAGCCCAACCCTCACCTTGAATGTGCAACAACAAACCAACAGCGGCAAACCAATTTCAAGCTTGCTCATCCAAGCCTATCAATATCAAGCCAGCGCTGGCAACCCACGTTTGCAAATGCCAGTTTTGCGCACAACAACCACGATTAATCAGCTGAGTTTGCCCAATGTACAGCTGAGCCTTGCGGGCTTGGAGCCAGGTGCAGTGCTCTTGTATATTTGGGGAACATCGGCCAATGGTTCAAGCCTAATTCCGGCAATTGTGCGGACGAATTATGCACCCTTGCCAGCGACGATCAATCCAAGCCAAAAACACGTTTTTCGCTTTATGCTCAAACGCCAGCAAGCCCAAACATTTAAACTGCAAAGCCAAGTTGGCAACAGCAACCTCCACGCGTGGGAACCATACATCTGGACTGCGCCAACCCAACAATCAACCAGCAACGGGATTGATCAGATCAGCTATCCCGCAACGCCCATAGCTGGCGAGTATCTTGTTCAAGTGAGCAGCACCGATACCAGTCGCTATTTGTTTACGGCTATGCCCAACCCACAAACTGGGCGCACTGTAGAAGTTGTAAGCAGCAAACAACCGCGCCCAAGCTTTGTGGAGCCAAATCCATTTTTGCCAACGCATCAGCTATTTATGCCCGCTGTGCAGCAGTAATTAATGAGTGCCCTCAGCCCCGCTCCCGTGCGCGGGCGAAGGGCTTCACACTGTGGTTCTTGCGCACTTCAGCAGTAAAAAGCTCCCCCTCGCCCGCGTTCAGTGGGCAAGGGGGCTGGGGGGTGAGGGAACACAAGCTACAGAATTATTTCAGGATTGATCAGGCTGCCACCACGGGCCATGCCCTTGGCAATCTTGACCGGATCGCCGTTATAGAGCACAGTCAATGGGCCAGCCATTGCACTAAAGCGCTCGCTGGTAACTTGCCATTCGTGCATGCGGCTGCCACCAAGGTAAATTGGCGAACCAGCCCGTAGCCAGCTAAACAAGTCGCGCATCAAATCGAGCACCGTTTTTGCGCCAAGCTGAAACGGCACCAACATCACGGCCAACGACCATGGCTCGGTTGGAAAGCCGTCTGGGTCGCGCAATTCGGCTAGCTCTTGCAAGACTGTGGCATTGGCAAATTTCGCTAAGGCTTCGCTGGCAGCATTCCAACGATCATATTCGCTGGTGATCAGCACCAATTGCCCATCGGGAATTTGCGGTGCTAGTTGTAATGCCAAATCAACCAGTTCATCACCAAATAAAATAATGCGGTCGGCTGGCGATTCGGGCACAACCAAACCTTTGAAATGGGGAGCAACCAAGGTTGCATATTCGTTGCGCCGATCAGCCCGATTCTGTTCGCGCGCACCACGTCCCTTTTGACGGGCCATGAAAACTCCTTAAACTTATTGTTGTTGAGCGAGTAAATTAACTTCCAGCCGAATATCCTCGGCGGGAATTTCGACAACCATGGTTAATGCAGTCGGATTCTTGATCGGCAAGGTCAGATCAAGCGTCGTATTGGCGTTGGGTGGCAAATTGGCCGCCGCATCGCCTTGGGCAGCAAAAACAGTGCCCGATTGGTCGGTAAAGCGAAATGCCGACAACGGCACACGCAATTCTTGCTTGCTAATATTGGTAACGACACCTTTAATTTGTAAGCCATCGCCCACCTGTTGGAGCGTTTGAATATCGACTTTGAGCTTATCGTTGGTTACGACAGGCGTAATCGGCACCACCGCCTCGCCACCTTGCAAACGAGCAATCGCCGTCGAACTCCATTCCTGGACTGGCGCAGGCAAAGGCAAAATTGGCGTACCAAGATCTTGGCTTGCCACTTGGGTTGCGTTGGCTTCTGCAAAGCGGCTCCGCAGCGTTTGCTCGCTATCAGGGTTACAAGAACGAGTTGAAACCAAAAAAATCAGCACCAGTGCGATAATCACCCCGATCAGCGCCGGTGGTGGGCTATTGAGTCGCTGTGAAAACATTATCAACCTCCAGCACAATCGTACCAAGTATTGTACCGTGCTTTTGCCAACCGGCGTTAATCAACGAAGGTCATACCCGCAGCATAGGACAAAAATCCATGTTTTCGTGCGGCCCGATTAACGCTACAATACGCGCATCGCTCCCTGCACCCGACTTTTGCCAAAAGGAGTTCCACGCTAATGAGCTTCGAAACATACGACGACCTCTTTGAAGCGGTATCGGAGCTATACACGGCTCAGAAATATCGCGAAACGCTCGATTTACTTGATGCAGAGGGAGCGAAATTTCCCGAACATGCATCGATGATTTCCTACCTGCGCTCGTGTATGGCGGCCCGCATCGGCTTGCCCGAACATGCAATTCAGATTCTCAGCGAGGCGGTTGCCCGTGGTTTTTGGTATGGCGCAGAAACAATTCGCCAAACGCCATCCTGGATTAGCCTCCAAGGCGACCCTGAGTTCGAGCGTTTGGCGGCAGTCTGTTTTCAACGCCAAATGGAAGCAGTCAAAGATCCCAAGATGTATATTTTGGGGCCAGATGAGCTAGGGCCGTATCCGCTGTTTTTTGCCTTGCACGGCAACGGCGATAATAGCATGCACACGCTGTATGGCTGGAACAGTCTGATCGATATTGATTGGATTTTGGCCGCACCCCAATCGGCCCAAGCAGAATCATCTGATGGCTATGTTTGGAACAATCAAGCAGCGGCCTTGCGCCAGCTGGTGCAGCAATTTGCCGATGTTTCGAATGAATACCAAGTTGACCCCGAACGCATTATTTTGGCGGGCTTTTCGATGGGCGGCGAAACGGCCTTGCGATTGGCCTTGATCGGGCCAATTGAAGCGCGTGGGTTTGTCTTGCTTGGCCCAGGCGGCCCCACCATCGACGATCCTGAGGAATGGTTGCCCGAAATTCGCGAGGCCAAAGGTCGCAATCTGCGCGGCTATATCTTGGTCGGCGAACACGATCGCACAATTCCCCACGATCAAATCAAACGCATGGTCAAATTATTGAATGATAACGGCATTCCCTGCGAGCTGGAAATTATCCCCGGCCTCCGTCACGCTTACCCCAGCAACAGCTTGGAATACCTGCAACGAGCCTTTAACTTTATTGGAGTTGCCTAATGCGTTTAGGGTTGCTAGCCGATATTCATGGCGATGGTATCGGCTTTCAACGGGCCTTGGATTGGTTTGCTAGCCAAGCAACTGATCACATTCTGTGCGCTGGCGATGTGGTTGATCGCGGGCCTGATGCCGATGCCATTGTCCAAGAATTGATCAAGCGCTCAATTCCCTGCATCAAGGGCAACCACGAATTTACCTTGTTGCGCGAGCATAGCCGTTGGAGCCAAAGTAGCCAGCGCGAACGCCTAGCCAGCAGAGGCCGCATCGTTACCCAAGCCACCCTAGAGTATGTTGCCGCGCTGCCAACCAGCCTGCGTTTGCCAGTTGAAAATCAGCACTTGGTGCTGGCTCATGGTGCGCCATGGAGCGATGTTGTTGATATGTTGCCCGAAGCGCGTAGCAGCAAATGGCAACGCCTGCTCAACGAACATCCGCATGATCAGCTGATTGTGCTTGGCCATACCCATCGCCCGATGCATGTGCGTTGCGGCCATCTGAAGGTGCTCAATCCTGGCTCGGTTTATGGCGTAACCATCCGCGATAGCCACACTTGCGCCATCTACGACACGATCAGCGCTAGCATGACCCTCTACGATCTCAAAACCCAACAAACCAGAATTTGCCCCGTGGTCGAACTTGCCCTAGCCTAAAAGAGTAGCCAGCACGCAGAAACTGCGAAGCACAAAGGTTCAATTTTTTAGCCACGAATTACACGAATTGCACGAAGGCTCATTTTTAGCCACAGATTGAAACAGATTGTTTTTGATTCTCTTCCCATAGCCAAAAGCCAAAAGCCCATAGCCCATAGCCACATTCCTCTGCGCCTCTGCGTTAAACATTTGATCCACGAAGAACACGAAGAGCACGAAGTACGGAAACCGCGAAGATCGCCAAGAGCGCGAAGGCTGATTTTTTGCCACAGATTATTCCTGTCCCAAAGCCAAAAGCCTATAGCCCATAGCCATCATTCGACTGAACCAATCCTCACTGGTTCGAGTATAGCAATCGGAAGATACTTTGCATTGCCTGATCACTAGAAAGCCGTCGTTAGCTGGAGCATAAATTAGCTATTCGTTATAAGGAACGGAGTATGTTGTCAGGAACAATTGATCAACTCAATAAATTGGAGCCAGACTGGTATTTTGTACCAAATATTGATGATATTCTTGTTGCACAAGATAGCCTTAAAGCTTTCGTTAATATTTTAACTATTGATGGTGCTTCGATCCGAAGTGAAAATGATTTTTTTGATTTAGCCAGAGAAAAATTTAACTTCCCAGATTATTGTCGAAATTCTTGGGATTCCTTTAACGATTGTTTTTCAGATTATGCGCTTATTGATTATCCAAACTATCTGACCATCATTATATTGATAAATTTCGATTTAAACGAACCATCTATTCAAGAGCTTATGGTAAGTATTGCATCATCAATGCTTGGCTCAATCAATACAGGAGAAGGCCCTTATTGGCTCTATGTATTTATGCCTTTAGAATATGAATTATTTCCTTTAGTTGTCGAGCGATTTATTAGCGATATGACAATTCATCCAGAAAGAATTCTCGTCAAGCATCGCTTTACCTTGTTACTTGATAGCAATAATCAAAAGTAGCAGCTAAAAACCTTATTAAGTGGACCACGATGAGCCTGAAAATATGCAAATTCTGAGTCTGTGGAAAACCAGAGGAGAAGCTAGATGCACCTTGAGCATTACCCCACCTTAGAGCCAACCATCGAACTTCCAGCACTCGAACTGCCTCGCGATCCAAGCGATCAGCGCTCGGTCGTTGGTAGAGGCGCAGTCTTACGCAAAATTAAGGGTGGGCAGGTGCTAATCGGCCTGCTCGCGTTTGATCAGCTTTATCTCCTCGTTGATCAAACAGTGATGCCTTTTACACCCGACTTGCAAATCAGCCACGTATCGGGAATGTTTATTGGCAAGCTGAGCATCAAAAAGGGCGCAACCAGCATACTGCAAACGCGCTATTGGAAATCACGTTCAGCGATTATTGCTGCAATCGATCCCGTCTACGATTATATTGATGATAAGGAACAGAACTTCTGTACCTATCTAGCCAACTTATATGATGAACCCAGTTCGCGAAAATGGGTCTATGAGCGCTATCAGCCCGCCAAAGAACCCATGGCGACCACCCTTGATGAGGTATTAGAATACCTATTGAGCCGCCTATCGCCGCATACGCCGCCAATCTTTTTTGCCGAAATCATCGATCAGTTGAGTTGGCTTGTTGATGAGCAGCGCGTAAGTATGCATCAGATCATGCGCGACTGGCTCAATTCCAATGATAAGGAAAAGGTGAAAATTGCCCTCTCGACAGCCGAGGCATTCTTCATTCAATCGGATGCTGCTGATCTTGCGACTGTTACCCGAATTATTGAGCGTTGGCCCGACCTAGCACCGTTGTGCAATAAATAGTGGGCTTAGGAACAGCATAAACGCTAGCAGTTATCCTAGCGCAATTCCCTAATTATGGAAAAAATAATGTCTAGGAGCACACAACTTAGTAAATGTACTCAAAAGGAGATTCGATGCGTATGACTATGGATACCGCCCTTGATTATCTTGTTGGACAACTATCCAAACAGACCCCACCAGAATTTTTTGCCGAAATCCTCGACGATTTACTCTGGCTAATTGATGATCCTGAAATGGAATTGCAGCGGATCGCACGTGGCTGGCTCATTGCTGATGATATGAAGAAAGTCCAAGTTGCCCTGTCAATTAGAGGAATGGCCTTATTAGAGTCGGATGCCGAGCGCCATGCAATCTTTGAAAAGATTATTGGCCGTTGGCCCGATCTTGAGCCGATATGTCGTACTTCGCTCCAATTGTGAATAGCAACCCCAGCCTTATACGGATAATGAGTCGCTGTCTAGTGGGGAATTTAGGGAGAAATCATTCATGAACGCTGTAGATACAATTGTTGCGAGCCTTATCCAGTCACTTGATCTTATCGCCCCGGTTCAGGTGGTTGCGCACCTTTCCAGTGTTAATCATCAGAATGTTCAGCTTCAGGCGGCAAATGGCGATTTTGTCTTGAAATATTACGCCGTGAATCAGGATGAACGCGAGCTATTCTATGAACAGCATTTGGTGCGCTGGCTATCATGGCGACCCACATCATTTGCGGTACCGCTGCCACTACGTGGACGGACGATCATGTATACACACAAGGCTGGAAACCACTTCTATACCCTGACCCCATTCATCACTGGCGAAGCACCAGAATTTCGGCTACTGCCCAACGGTCAGCATCACCCAGCAATAAACCAATGGGCCTACGCCATGGGCTTGGCACTTGGCGAATTGCAGACGCTGCTGCAAGACCGTCCCGTACAGCACCGTCGCCCCTCTGCGCTGTTTCAAGCATTGCTGAACTATGCCCAGCCGCGCTACGATCCGCTGCAACTCTCGGCTGCTCAGTTTGGCGGCTCGGCCAGCGACGATGAACTCTGGGCGTGGTGGCGTAGCGAAGCAGCCAGCCTTATGGCATTTGTGGCGAATGAATATCCCAGCTTACCGCAACAGGTTTGCCATAACGACTTTGCCCCGCCCAACATCCTCATGCGCGACGAGCGAGTAGCCGCGATTCTCGATTTTGAATTTGCCTGCCCCGCGGCGCGTGCGCTCGATGTAGCCATGGCCTTGCGGATGATTATGCAACTCGATAGCAATCCGGCCAATCCATGGGCGGTGGCTGAGCATTTTTGCCGTGGCTATGCAGCATGGATTAAGCTCACTCCGCAGGAAATTGCCGCCATGCCCCAGTTAATTGGCTTGCGCACCGCCATCCCGCTGATTTGGGCCATCAGCAAGCCCGAACCGCCGAGCCACACGAGTTTGGAGCAGGCAATTCGACGGATGCAAGCGAGCAAAGCATGGATGCACCAGCATCAAGGCCAGTTGATCGACCTGTTGCAGACGATGTTTGCCTCATGAACGCTTGTCCAGTAAATCGTAACCATATCTAACAGGGACTAGGGAGATACCATGAACGATCTAGCCTTTGACGTAATCCATATTGAGCCTCGTTCTTCACAATATTGGCACGTCGCTGGACGAGCACTCACGGATATTTGTATCGGGGATCTGCTCGAAATTCGCCTTCCCGACAAAACTTCCATGGCGAACAAGGGCTCTTTTGTGGTGATCGCGATTACCGCGTATAACGTGAGCATGCCCAAACTCCATTATGGGATGGGGGGAATGTTAACGGTGGTTTGTCAAGAAGTGTGCAAAATCAATCTAGCCAGGCATGCGAATTTTACGAAGCTGGAGCGTCCGAACGACCGCATAAAAGAGTAATAA
>NZ_JAFBCZ010000051.1 GCF_016907925.1 Herpetosiphon giganteus
GTCGGCGGCAACAGTGGCGGCAGCGGCTCCAACGACGAGCATAGCTCCTTGGTCGTGGAGTGGCGCGAGCAGGGTGCCACGAGCGATGGCCAGGGCGAGGGCGGCGGGGAAAGCGAGCACACCAGCGGCGACGGCAGCGGCCAATTCGCCAACGCTATGACCGAGGACGGCGGCAGGCTGGATGCCGAGGGTCCGCCAGAGAGCGGTGAGGGCAACCTGCATGAGCAGCAAGGCCGGCTGGGCGATCTGGGTGTGGCGGAGGTGCTGGGCGGCATCAGGCAGGGCAAGCAGGGCAGGGAGGTCAAGGCCGGCCTGCTGGAGCAGCGCAAAGCCCTGGGCGAGAATGGGGGCGGTGACGGGATGGGCGGCGAGGGCGGCAAAACGCTCAGGGTCAAGCGGGGCTTGGCCCGCAAAGACGAAGGCAACCCGTGGCGCAGGATGGACGGTGGCAAGCACGGGTGGTGCCGCTAAGGCGGCAGCCACCTGATCGGGCTGGTCAATGACCAAGGCGGTGCGCACGGAAAAGTGCGTACGCTGGAAGGCGGCGGTGGCGGCGATGGCGGGCAAGGCGGCAGGAGCCTGCGTGGGGAGCCAGTGCTGCCACGTCGTCCAGCGGGCATGGAGCGCAGCATGGGTGTGGGCCGAGAGCAGGATGACGGTCGGGCTGGTGGCATGTGTGGCGACGGGAGTGGCGACGGGTTCTGCTGCGGCCACAATCATATGCACATTCGTGCCACTTAAGCCAAACGAACTAACAGCCCCTACACGTGGCTGCGCTGGCTCAGACGACCACTCTGTAGTGCTGGTTTGGACTCGAACCGCTATCTGATCCCAGTCGATATAGGGGTTAGGGTTGGTAAAATGCCGATGCGACGGAATCTTTCCATGGTAGAGCGCTAAAATTAGTTTAATCAGACCCGAAATCCCGGCAGCACCCTCAAGATGCCCAATATTGGTTTTGACCGAACCGACTAGGAGCGGTGTATCGGCTGTACGGTGTTTTGCATAGACAGCAGCGATTGCCCCCAACTCAATCGGATCGCCAAGTGATGTACCTGTACCATGGGCTTCAATATATTGGATTGCTTCGGGTGCTAAGGCTGCATCGGCTAAAGCCTTACGCATTAATGTTTGTTGCGCAGGGCCATTTGGAACAGTCAAGCCTGCGCTAGCGCCATCATGGTTGGTTGCAGTTCCCTGAATAACAGCATAAATATGGTCATTATCAGCAAGCGCTTGATCTAACCGTTTAAGAATAAGTATGCCACAACCTTCGCCGCGAGCGTAGCCATCAGCATCGGCATCAAAGGTTTTACAATGACTATCCGCTGATAAAGCGCCTAATTGCGACATCATGACACTCATTTGCGGCGTGAGAATCGCATTAACCCCTCCAGCTAAAGCCAGATTACACTCACCAGAACGTAAACTTTGGACTGCCAAATGGGTTGAGAGCAATGATGATGAACACGCTGTGTCAACGACTAGGCTTGGGCCTTGCAATCCCAACAAATACGATATGCGACCGGCTGCAAAACTTAGCCCACTGCCTGTCACAATCTGTGGGTTGAGATAGGCTAAATCATGTGTACTCAGTTGAAGTTGTAAATAGTCGTAGGTCATCGACCCAATAAAAACCCCAGTTGAGCTACCAACTAAATTTGCTGGAATAACCCCAGCATCTTCGAGCGCTTCCCATGCAAGCTCCAATAAAATCCGTTGCTGCGGATCAATTGCGGCAGCCTCGCGTGGGGAGATGCCAAAGAACTGAGCATCAAAGCCACGGATATTGTCAATAAAAGCCGCTTGATTGGTATAGACCTTGCCTGGCTCGGCGGTTGGTGCATAGACTTCAGCATTATTCCAGCGATCTGCTGGAACTGGCTGCATTGCATCAAAACCAGCTAGCAGTTGCTGCCAAAAAACTGCTGGGCTATTGGCTCCCCCAGGAAAACGGCAGGCCATGCCAATAATTGCAATTGGTGCATGCTGGGCGCGTTCGGTTGCGCGAAGCTTTGCCTGTAATTCTTCAATAGCGAGAAACGCACGTTTGATTGGCGATAATGGACTGAGATCGTCGCTAGGTTGATTGTCAATCATGGCGTTATTTTCCCTCTTTATCCAAATTATCAAGTTTGCTTAGCAACAATGCCTCAATTTCAGCATCACTTAGGTTGCGAATCAAGCTCGGATCGACCTGTGGTGCTTCAACTAGTACAGTTTCTTCGGGTTGACCCAAGAGTTCCCAAATAAAATTCACAATCGCATTAATTGAAGGGTAGTCGAAAATTAATGTTGCTGGCAATGCTATGCCCAAGCGCAAGCGAACTGCCTCGCGAATTTCAATTGCCATTAGCGAATCAATTCCCATATCAAATAGCCGCTGATCGTCAGTGAGTTGATCTGGCTGACTAATTCCAAGCGTGCTAAGGATTGTTGCCCGCACAAGCTCATGCAATTGGCTTCGGGTTGTGGGAAGTTGTGTCCCATGTGCTTCAATTGAACGATCAGATTTGCTTGATCGCAGCTTTGGTACGGTATCGACTAGGCGATTTAATAGCCCAGTTTCATATGCATCTAAACTTGCCTGCAAGGTTGGCCAATCGATCTGCGCAATGATCAGATTGCTGTGGGCAGTGCCGAGCACTGTTGCCAATGCATTGAGCGCAGCAGCAGGCTCCATCATGCTAATACCACGTTGTTTCCATTGCCTTGCTTGGATTGAACCTCTGGCTGCCGCTGCGCCAATGTCGGCCCATGGCCCCCAAGCAATACTTTGGGCAACGAGATTTTGGCTTTGACGCAGGCGAGCTAAGCCATCAAGATAGGCATTTGCCGCCATATAATTGGCTTGGCCTGGAGATCCAATCACACTAGCCAATGATGAACAGAGCACAAAAAAGTCGAGATCAAGCTCAATTGTTTGTTGATGGAGCCACCAGCCTGCATCAGCTTTTGAGCGCAATACGCTGCTAAATCGCTCAGCAGTTTGATTAATTAGCATACCATCATCAAATACCGCAGCAGCATGGATAACGCCAGCTAGTGTGGGCATCGTTTGGCTGATGACCTCAAACATTGCGGCTACTTGGTTTGCTTCAGCAACATCGCAAGCCAGCGTTCGAACCTGAATACCCTGCTTACGCCATTGCTCAATCTGTTGCAGGCTTAAGCCTTGTGGGTCGCGACGGCTAGCTAAAACTAACCACTGCGCCCCTTGATCAATTAACCATTGAGCCAAGACCAGTCCAATTCCACCCAATCCGCCAGTAATAAGATAGCTGCAGTCCGCACGAATGCTGGCTGTTGGAATGCCTGCTTGATAGGGCGAAATTCGCGGAACATAGACCTGATCAGTAGCCACATGGAGCAATGAATCGGTGCTTGCCATTGCCACCGCGAGATCATTCAGTTTGAGCGTTGTGCTTGAGGCAAGATCGATCTGTCCACCCCAAATTTCTGGATGCTCCTGCGCAATTGCCCGACATAACCCCGATAGGAGCGTTTGATCTAAACTGCGTATGCTTGGAGTTTGAGTTGCATCTTGAGTGATTACCCACAGCCGTGGTTGCACCCTACTAACTTGACGTAATAATAATTGGGTTAGTTCAAGTAATTCAATCAAGCCACTATTGCGCTCGCTTGGAGCTATTGTTGCATCCGCAAATGCTGGCTGCCAAAGATAGACTATTTGGGTTGAATGCTGGGTCGATGCATGGCTTAAGCTGGCAGAGAGTTGATCATAGAGCACTGAGCCTGTGCCAACGAGCGTTTCGACAATTGCCCCAGCAGCTTGCAACTCAGTTGCGAGTGCTGTCATTGCCTTGGCCTGATTGGAGCATAAAATCCATGAAGCAGCCTCAACCGTGGTTGGATTTGTTGCTAAGGGTTCCCAATCGAGGGTATACGTTTGCGGCTTGGTTTCTTGTAAATCCAACATGCTATGCAATTGTTGGCGGCTTAAGCGGCGAGCCTCAAAGCCGATAAATTCAGCGAATACTTCGCCATCACTATTGAATAGGCAAATTGAGCCAACAAATCGCTCAAGGTCGTTACTTGGCTCAATTTGAATATAACTCCATAGTTGGCCATGGGGAGTTGCATAAAAATGCACATTGTTGAGGGTAAATGGCACATAAAGTGCATCATTGAATTGAAGCTCAGCGATGCCACCTAAACAATAATCCATCACTTGCAAACATGAATCGATCAGACCGGGATAGACACTATAAGCCTCAATCCGATCGTTCATTGATGGCATTACCAGTCGTCCAAGAGCCTCATGCCCATTGCGCCACAAGTCTGTTAACCAGCAGAAACTTGGCCCAAGCTGATAACCTCGCGACCAAAAATCTGCATAAAAAGCACTGCCACTGGTATGGTTATGAATCCGCGCTTGAAGCATGGCGAGGTTAGGGGCTGGGTTTTGCGCAGACCCTTGCTGAACTAGCCCAGTTGAATGGAGCGTCCAATCTTGATCGACGCTATCAACCGCTCGGCTATAAACTTCGAGCTTTGGTTGTTGATCACCATTGCGAATGGCAATTTGTACCAGTCGTTTAGCGCTATCTGCAAGAACGAGTGGCCGTAAAAACACAATCGAATGAATCGTACACTGTGGCAGTTTTAACCCTTCAACTATCGCAGATAACATCAGACTAATATGCGATGCTCCGGCTACCGTTTGAATGCCGAAGATGCGATGCTCATTAACAATTGGTGGGTGACTAATACTATACTCTTGCTCAAAACAAAGATCACGTGAGCCAGCTAGTTGTAAGCGTTGACCAAGGAACCAATGCCCATTGCGTGGAATAATCGGCGTTGCATGACTAGCAATCCAGAACCGTTCACGCATAAATGGATAGGTTGGCAAATTGCCAATTCTGTTCCGTGGATGCCCATCATCAAACCCATTCCAATCGATTGGATAGCCATGAACATAGATCTCCGCCACCATCGCACATAGCGCATTCCATGTACCTTGATTGAGGGTCATTGTTGGGGTTGTGCTTGTCGGACTTAAGGCCAGACTACTTTCAGTTGGGGTATTTAACCCACCTTGAGCATTAAGTGGTTGACGAATAACCTGAACCCATGACTTAATTGCTTGCCAGTTTTCGCCTGGTGCTTGGTTATCCAACTGAATTTGTGGCTGCATAAACTGGGTTTGCTGACAGATTGTGCGATAGGCAGCTAAACTAGCCTCAATTCGGCTGATTGCCCCTGCTGGTAATGTGGTTGGCCACCCTAGCAGTTCGCCTGGTCGATCCCCAATTGTGTCGAGAATTGTCGCATAGGCTAATGCCAGGTCTAGCCCTGCTTCCAATGAGATAATTCCAGCGGCATAGGCGGCAGCATAGATGCCACTGCCTTCAGCATAAATCGTGTCGGCTTTAATTCCCCAAGTAATCAATCGATCGACGAGGGTTGTTTGCAGCAGATAGAGCAGACTTTGCTGAACGGCGGCACTTAACCCAAGCACCATTTCAGGTTGCTCGAACCATGCTCGCAAGGAGTAGTTAAGCGTCTTTTCGGCTCGCGGCAAGCAACGCTCTAGTAAATCATGCCCAAGTGCGTCACTGGTATAGAGTTCATATACCTGCTTAAGTTGGGCCGTTCGTAGATCGCCAAAAATCAATTTTAGTTTCGGCTTCATCGCTTGTTGATCGACAAAACCAACCTTGAGTTGTGCATGGTTCTTGCCAGCGATCAGAGCGCCCAAGGCTTCGAGTGCACTACTTGGATTGGCGGCAATTACTGCTACTTTATAATCGAAGTTGGCACGGCCAGTGTTAAGCGTGTAGGCAATATCAGCAAAATTTGCCGGATGCTGCAACAGCATTGTTTGATAGCGGCGTGCCAGTTCAATCAATGCAGCGTTGGTTTTTGCGCTGAAGGTTAATACATGCCACGATCGTTGGTTGGTAATGCTTGTTTCAAGAGGGATTGGCGGTTGCTCAACGATTGCATGAGCCAGGGTTCCACTGAAACCGAATGAGCTAATTCCCGCAAGTTTTGTTCGATCCGCTTGGGGCCACGGGCGAGCGCTGCTGGCTAAATCAAAGGGTAGATTTTTCCAATCGATCCGTCGATTTGGCATTTTGAGGTTAGTTTGGGCCGGAATCAGCTTGTGCTGAAACGTCAAAATAACTTTAATCAGCCCAGCAATCCCTGCTGCTGATTCCAAGTGGCCAATGCTACTTTTGAGTGAGCCAAGCACAACCCGCTGATCAGCCTGCCGCCCCTGTGCCAACACTGCACCTAAAGCCTGAACCTCGATAGGATCGCCCAACGGGGTTCCAGTGCCATGGGCTTCAACGTATTGAATCTCGTGGGGTTCAACCTTGGCGACTGCTAATGCTTGACGAATCAGCGCCTCTTGGGCTGGGCCATTTGGCACCGTCAAGCCAGCACTTGCTCCATCTTGGCTAACCGCTGAACCACGAATTAATGCCAGAATGGGATCACCAGCGGCTTGAGCATCGGATAGCCGTTTGAGCACTACCATGCCAGCGCCTTCTCCGCGTCCATACCCATCGGCTGCATCATCGAAGGTTTTACAGCGGCCATCAGGTGCCAACGCTCGAAATTTGGCCAGGGCGATCATTGGAATTGGCGATAAGATTGCATTGACTCCACCGACCAGCGCTTGTTGACATTCGCCATCGCGTAGGCTACGGCAAGCAAGATGTAAGGCAACTAGCGATGAAGAACATGCGGTATCAATTGCCATACTAGGGCCATGGAACCCAAGCACATAGGAGAGCCGCCCCGCAGCAGCATTCAGCGAGTTGCCAATGCTATAGTAAGCGTCAACACTGGCTGGGTTGCCATACTGAGTAGCATAATCGTTGGTGGTAATGCCAATATATACTCCCGTTGGCGAATCTTTTAAGCTTGTTGGAGCAATCCCCGCCCGTTCGAGTGCTTCCCAGCCTAATTCAAGTAGCAAGCGATGTTGCGGATCAATATTTTTAGCCTCGCGCGGCGTAATATTGAAAAATTGCGGATCAAATTGATCAATATTATCGATAAATCCCGCTGCTTGAACATAGGTTTTCCCTGGCGTATCAGGATTAGGATCGTAATAGTCGGCCATATTCCAACGCTCGGCAGGCACATGGCGAATTGCATCAGCGCCTGTTTGGAGTAATTCCCAAAGTGCTTCGGGAGTGTTAGCCCCACCTGGTAATCGGCATGCCATGCCAATAACTGCAATTGGCTCGTTGCTAGCCATGGCAACCGTAGGATTGATCGCAGGGGTGTTCGCTGCGAAAAAGAGCGTTTCTTGCAGATACTTGGCGAGGCTGATGACCGTCGGGTAATCGAATGCCAAGGTGCTTGGCAAGGCTATGGCAAATTCGCCTTCAATCCGCCGTCGTAGTTCGACTGCCATCAAGGAATCCATGCCCAAATCAAAGAAGCCTGTAATTCGTGATGGTAAGCTCGTAAAGCCAAGAATTTCAGCTACCCACTGCTGAATTAACTGTTCAAGCTGCTGGGTCTGCTCTGCGCTTGGCAAGTTTGCTAATTGGCTATAGCGGGGATTAACGCTAGGCTCGTTCTTGCTAGTTCCAAGTTCGCCCAATGGCAGACTAAGTGAATCGAAGATTGGGCGACGTGCACGGGCGGCATAGGCTCCAACCAGCGTTTGCCAGTCGGCATTTGCTACCAAGCTATGCGCTTGATCGCTATTGAATATATGGGTAAGCGCAGCTTTTGCAAGGTTGGGCTTGATTAAATGTAAACCGATTTGGCTCATATCCTTGCTGCTGTGATTAATCATCCCGCCATCCCATGGCCCCCAAGCAATGCTGATAGCGTTTAATTGTGGCGTGCGATAGGCAAGTGTGAGGGCATCGAGTGCTGCATTTGCCGCAGCGTAGGCGGCATTGCCTGCTAAGCCCCAAATTCCCGCTACCGATGAGCAACTAATCCAAAAATCCAAGTTCGTTGCCCGTTGCAGTAAATTCCACGCACCGAACACTTTACCGTGCATTACACTCCAAAGATCATCGGCTGTCAGGGTCTGCAACTCTTTTGGCTGCATAATCCCGGCTGCATGAATGATCCCACGGAGTGGCTTTGTATTTGATGCTAACCATTGCTCTATCGCAGTTTGGTCAGCTAAGTCTAGGGCCACAGTTTGGATCTGAACCCCGCGTGATACTAAAGTTTTCAGGCTATGAATTGTTTGCTGGATTGCTAAAGGATGCTCGGTACTATCCCATGATGCTGCGGCAGGGAAGGCACGACGACTAATTAAGGTTATATCACGTGCGCCGTGCTCTACTAACCATTCGGCAAGCTGGAGCCCAATAAACCCCAAGCCCCCAGTAATTGCATAGCGTGCAGCACCATCAAGATTGAATGTCTGGCCTACGCTAGTTTGGGCTGCTTGCATGCGGCAGACAAAGCGCTGTGTGCCGCGAATTGCAACCTGATCCTCGCCATCATTGGCCAATAACGTTGCCACAATGCTGGTCGGGCTGGCCGCACGATCGAGATCGAGCAGACCGCCCCAATAGTGTGGGTGTTCTAAGGCGAAGCTTCGCCCCAAGCCCCATAACGCTGCTTGAAATGGATTTAATTGATCGGTTGCAACAACCTGATTTGCCGATTGGGTTAAGAGCCAAAGCTTCGGCTGATTTGGGAATTGGATTAATTGCTGGATTAGCGCAAGCACTTCAATTACAGCATTTGCTTCCAACGAATCACCTGTTAATGGCAACTCATGGCGTTCAATCCTGCGAGCATCGATCACCTTATCAAAAGGCTGGTTTGGATCAACAAGCTGCTGGATTGTTGTCTGTTTAACCTGCTGGCTTGAAACAACGCTGAGCCTAATCGCACTTGGGCTAAGTGCTGCGGCGAATTTTTCTGCGGTTGCTTGATCAGCGACAAGTAACAACCAATGTTGATTCAACGGCGCTGCGTTAACTGCTACATCCGCTGCTTGCCAAACGATGGTGTGAAGCCATCCATTCAGGTTTGGTCGTTGGCGTTGCAACGGAAGATCGATCCAGGCTCGTTCACGTTGAAACGCATAGGTTGGCCACGTCGGGTCAATCGGCGCTTTTGCTTGATCAGCGCGATTAACCTTGGCCCAATTAATTTGCCCACATTGGATATAGATCTGGCCTACACTTTGCAATATAGTCTGCAAATCAGACCGATTACGATATAGTGAAGCAACCAGCGTCGGGGGCTTGCCACGCCAGTTTTTTTCAATCAACCCAAGCAACGTTGGGTGCGAACCAATCTCAACAATCAGTTGCCGCCGCAGGGCTTGCGTTTGCAGAAATCGGACGCTATCTGCGAAGCGTACAGGCTCTAAGACATGACGACACCAATAATCGGCGCTAGTCATCTCCAGATCGGCCCATTGTCCAGTAAGGTTGCAAATCAGGGGAAGTTTGGGCTGACGGAAGTTAACTTGCGCAACAAGCTGTCGATATTCCTCAATCATTGGTAAGAGCAGCGGCGAATGAAATGCATGCGAGACACTGAGCATCTGAACGCGCAAACCTGCTTGAGTTAATTGGGTGGCCAGCAATTCGATTGTGCTTTGCTCACCGGAAATCACCGTTTGATTTGGTTCGTTGAATGCGGCAATTGCCACGCTGCTATGATAGGGCGAAACTGCCGCAATAACTTTGCTGGGGTCGCCAAAAACTGCGGCCATTGTTCCATTCTTTGGCAGGGCTTGCATCAGCCGACCGCGGGCAGCAACTAAATGCAATCCATCCTTGAGATCAAGCATTCCGGCGACTGTTGCCGCAACATATTCCCCAACACTATGGCCAAATACAACATCAGGCGTTATACCCCAAGAACGCCATAACTCGGTTAAAGCATATTCCAAAACAAACAACGCTGGTTGGGTATATCCAGTCTGATTGATTAAATTGGCCGAATCAGGATCGAATAAGATCGTTTGGATTGGCCGATCTAATAAGGGATTAATGATTGCAGCACACTGTTCGATTGCTCGCTGAAAAACTGGCTCGTTCGCATACAGTTCCTTGCCCATTCCAATATACTGAGCACCTTGGCCAGTAAAGGCAAAAACGATCTCAGGCTGATCACCTGTTGCTAGGTGGCCTTGAATTGCCGAATTGGAGTTGGTTGTTGAATTGAGTAATTGTTCAGCGAGTGCCGTAGGCGAATCGCCAATTGCCACAAGTCGATGCTCAAAATCACTGCGACCAAGATTGGCAGTCGTTGTAACGTCACGTGGATCAGCCAATTGCAAAAGTTTTGCGGCAACGAGCTTGGCTTGGGCGTGCAAGGCCGCTTGGCTTTTTGCACTTACTTTGATAATCGATAACGGTCGGTTTGCTGCTTCTGGTGTTGGTTGGGGCGTAGGTGCTGCCGCGAGGATAATATGGGCATTCATACCGCTAAGCCCAAACGAGCTAACTCCAGCAATCAACGGCTGGTGTTCGGGCCATGGCGTTGTCGTGGCTGCAACCTGGACTGGCATACTATCCCAATCGATGTAGGGATTGGGAGTTTGAAAATGTAAACTGGCCGGAAGGGTGCGATATTGTAGTGCCAAAACTAATTTAATCACTCCGGCAATCCCAGCCGCAGCTTCCAAATGCCCAATATTGGTTTTAACCGAGCCAATTAATAGTGGCTGATCAGGTGAACGTTGTTTGCCATAAACAGCATTGAGTGCTCGAACCTCGATCGGGTCGCCTAGCACTGTTCCAGTGCCATGAGCTTCAACATAGCTAATCTCGTTGGGGCCAACTTGGGCATTACTGAGCGCTTGACGCAATAAGCGTTCTTGGGCAACGCCATTTGGTACGGTTAGCCCACCGCTGGCTCCATCATGGTTAATTGCAGACCCACGGATCACCGCTAAAATTGGATTACCATCACGCTCAGCATCGGAGAGGCGTTTGAGCACGAGCACGCCACAGCCCTCGCCACGGGCAAACCCATTAGCACTTGCATCAAAGGTTTTACAGCGACCATCTGGCGAGAGGGCTTGTAACCCTGAGTTTCCAATAAACCCATTTGGAGATAGGATCAGATTGACCCCACCAGCCAAGGCCAAATCGCAGCCGCGTGAGCGTAAATTTTGGCAAGCTAAGTGAATTGCTATCAAGGATGATGAACATGCGGTATTCACCGGAATACATGGGCCTTGTAAGCCAAGCAGGTATGATAATCGTCCGGCTGCAAAGCTAATATCGGTTCCGGTCATAAAATAAGGGTCACCAAATGGATTTGTGCTCGATTGCAGTTGTAGCGCTGCATAATCGGACTGAATAATGCCAATAAAGACCCCTGTTAATGAATCGGCAAGATTTGCAGGAATGATCCCCGCCCGTTCGAGCGACTCCCATGCAACCTCAAGCAGCAGCCGATGTTGCGGATCAATTTGTTGAGCCTCGCGGGGCGCAATGCCAAAAAACTTCGCATCAAACATATCGATTGCTTGATTAAGCAAACCTGCTTGACGAGTATAGGATGTGCCTTTGGCTGTTTGACTAGGATTATACCAATCAGTATCCGGCCAACGATCACCTGATACGTTGCTGATAGCATCAACTTCGTTGTTGAGCAGTTGCCAAAACGCTTCAGGCGTATCTACATCACCAGGAAAGCGACAGCCCATGCCGATAATCGCAATCGGCTCATGGTGTGCGCCTTCTAAGGCATCGATCTTTGATTGCATTTCCTTAAGTACAAGGGCAATGCGTTGCTTTTGTGATAACGAATCGGCTGATTGATTAGTATTCAACGTTGTCATGCTCACCCTCACTCCCCAAATGCCGATTAATCAGATCATTAACGAAGCTATCAAGCAGATCATCATCCATGGCGATAATTTCTTCTGCCGATGGCCCCAGCGTCGAAGCTAGTACAATTTCAGACTCGACTAATGGCTTCGGCTGATCGGGCTCGATCAGGCGTTCGACCAAATAGGCAACCAGCGCTTCTGGGGTTGGGTACTCAAACAGCAATGTTGCAGGTAACGTTTGTTGAAAGGCAAGTTGAAACGCATTACGTAATTCGACTGCCATCAGCGAGTCAAGCCCGATCTCAAATAGACGTTGCTTTGGAGCCAGTTGGCTTGGCTCACTAAACCCTAATGTACGCAATAAATGCTCATAAACGATGTTTTGAATAATGGTCGGTTGCTGATGGCGCGGTGCATCAGCAAATTGAGTTACCAGCAGTTTGGATTGTGCCGCCGATGTTTGAGCAGTACCATGTTGCCACAGACTGCTGATTGTCGGCATTCCAGCCGATAATTTACGCCAATCTATCGGGGCTGCAATCATATGCGCCGCTGCGAAGGTTAAACAACGCGCCAATAAGGTTAATCCGCGTTGCGGGCTTAGTGGGTGGATGCCTAGTTGCTGTCGCCGCCGCACATCTTGGATATTAGCAGTAACAGCCATCCCAAGATCGGCCCAAGCTCCCCAACTAATACTCAGTGCTGCCAACCCATGAGCTTGACGATACGCTGCGAGACTATCCAAGAAGCTATTGGCTGCCGCATAGTTGCTTTGACCAACCATGCCAACAACCCCACTGAACGATGAAAAAAGGACAAAATAATCAAGCTCAAGGTGTTTCGTTGCCTGATGCAGATTCCACGCCCCATTGGCTTTTGGTGCTAATACCTCGCTGAAATGCTCCCATCGTTGCTGGCGAATTACGCCATCATGCAGCACCCCAGCGGCATGAAAAATACCGCGTAACGGTAGCATCTCGGCCTGAATCCGCTCAATCACTGCTTGGACTTGGGCAACATCGCTAACATCGCTGGCTTGGGTTTTGATCTGAATGCCTTGTTGCTGCCAAGCGTCGATTTGCTTTTGAGCAATCGAATTGGCCGTATGTCGCCCAAGCAACACCAACGAGCGTGCTCCTTGCTCAATCAGCCAGCCTGCGCTAAGCAAGCCAAGTGCGCCTAAGCCACCTGTAATCAAATAGGTAGCATTTGCTTGAATGCGGCGCTGCTGATTGATTGTTGGGAATGCCTCAGGTTGACTGATGACAATTTTGCCAATATGCTGCGCTTGGGCCATATAGCGCAATGCCCGCTGAACCTGATCAAGTGGAAATTCGGTAACTGGCAATGGCTGAATTGCCCCTTGTTCACACCAATTAGCAATCTTGGCCAGCATTGTGGCAGCAAATTCAGGGTGTTGCACAACTATTTCACCTATATCGAAGGCTGTATAGCAGGCAGTTGGGTTTAGTGCTGCTACGGCAGCAGCATCCAGAATCTCAACTTTGCCCAATTCAATAAAATGGCCGCCAGGCTTCAGCAAGCCTAAACCCGCTGCGATATACTCGCCAGTAAACGAGTTCAGGACAACATCAACCCCATCGACCAAGCCTCGAATTTGCTCGGCAAAATCCAATGAGCGGGAATTGAAGATATGTTCAACCCCCTGACTGCGCAACCATTCACGCTTACGATCGCTCCCAGCAGTGGCAAAAACTTTGGCTCCAACTCTGTGAGCAAGTTGAATCGCAGCTTGCCCAACTCCGCCAGTCGCCGCATGGATGAGAATACTCTGACCTTGCTTGAGCTTAGCAATATGCTCTAAGGCATAGAGTGCTGTCAAAAATGCGATTGGCAAGGTTGCTGCTTCCAGCAAACTTAGCCCTTTGGGCAGCAATACCGCTTGAACCGCAGGAATTGTGACATAGGTACTATAGCTGCCAAAGGCAACCGCACAAACAACATCGCCTGGTTTAAACTGCTGAACTTCCGTTCCAACCTGCACGACAATCCCTGCACACTCACCACCAAAATAAACTTCTGCTTGATCTGTCAGCAGCAAGGTGTTGGCAATATCACGAAAGTTCATCCCAGTCGCACAAACCCTGATCTCAATCTGGTTGGCTTGTGGTTGCTGGCGCGTTTTGGGCACAAAATAGAGGCTATCGAGGGTGCTACTCGCATCGCCGCGTAATTGCCGTGGTGGTTGATCATTTGCTAACGTAACCTGCTTGGTAGGCTGCAACCGTTGACTATACCGTAGCTCATTGCGATAGGCCACAAAATCAGGGGTTGCATAACGCTCATTAAATGCCGCCGAAGCTAATCCTTGGGCTGGATCAAGATCAAGCAAGCCCCCCCATAATTCAGGATGCTCATTGGCAAGCGTGCGCCCAAGCCCCCATAAAGCCGCTTGATGAGGATGAGTGAGGTCGCCCAATACTGCTTGGGCTCCAAACGTAACAATTCGTAACTGCGTCGGTTGCTCAATCAACAACTGAATTAAGCCAACCACGCGCTGAGTATCCTCAAAATGCTCAGCAAGCGCAGGTGATGCTAGATAGATGATTCCGCGACAATCATTGGTGCGCAGCCATACGCTGATTGGGCTGAGATCATCGCCAATAATTAGTTGTTCACAGAGGTCAGTGCTTGGTTTTTCAAGCGCTAACACAACTGGTTCTTGCTGTTTGAGCGCTTGTTGGGCAAATTCAACCGCTAATTCGGTCGCACCTGAACATACGAGCCATGCTCCTTGTGAAGCTTGCGGGGTAACAGCTAATGGTTGCGGTTGCCACGTTAACTGATACAAATCATCATCAGGCATTCGTGCTTGATCAAAGCTGATTCGATTGGCTTGCTTGCCAATTAATCCTGTAATCTCAGCAATCAAATCGCCATTTTCGGCATAAAGCCATAGATCACCACATACAATATCGGTTGTAGCGTTTGTTTCGCGCCATGTTCCATAAGCCCAAGCTACTATTTGGTTACGATCAAACCATGTCAAGCGTTCAATGCTAAATGGTAAATAGGGTTCGGGGCTTTGATCAAGCAGGCCAAGCACCAGCGATTGAAAACTTGCATCAAGCGCCATTGGGTCAAGCTGATAGTGAGGTTCAGGTGTGTAGGCTACCCTGGATAACCAGCCATGCTCAAGCTGCCAACGCTCACGAATTAACTGAAATTTTGGCCCATAGCTTAATCCGCATTCCTGAAATTGTTGATACCAAGCACTTGAATTGCGCTCTTGGGTCGAGCGTTGAGCCAAAAGCTCCGCTAAATCTGGATAGTTCGATCGTGGTTGGGGTGCTATACGTCGTCCGGTTGCATGCAGCGTCCAAGCGGAATCTAGGTCGATATTTTGACTATAAATGGCAAGCTGGGAACTATCACCATGCGGTGTAATCGTTGTTTGAAGCGAATAGCGCGCAGATGCTTCAAACACTAGTGGTGCTTGCAGCACAATATCGCTTAAACAACAAACTGCTTCACCGCGCGATGCTTGAGCAGCAGCCAGCAACAATTCAATTAATCCAGCACCAGGCATTGTTGCTAGCATAAAAACCTGATGATCAGCGATCCACTCGTGGGTTTGGAGGCTAATACTGTTGGTGTAAATCGACTGGGCTAAGGGCGACGGAAATAAGCGTCCCAGTAATGGGTGTTGTTTCAATTCAGGCGTAATGCTGGTTGGCATCCGATGCAACGTTGGTTGGTTATGCAACCAGTGGCGTTGGCGTTGGAATGGGTAGGTTGGTAAATTTAATCGAGCATTCCCATCAATTGGACAAACTCGGCTCCAATTAATATCGGCTCCCTGGCAATATAGCTGGCCTAGACTTGTCAAAATGGTTGCTTGATCATCGGCATTGGGGGTTAATGAGGCTAACAAGGCTTTGGCATCGCCAATAGCTTTACCAGCCAGCCCAATTAAGGTTGAGCGTGGCCCAATTTCAATAAAATGCTGGCAACCATACTCACGTGCCAAGTTTAATGATGCGCCAAAATGCACTGGTTGGCGCAAGTGTTGACACCAATAATCAGCATTTGCCATTGATTGATCGGCCCATGTGCCTGTTAAGTTGGCAATAATTGGGCGCTGCGGTGGATAATAGGTAATTTGGCTGGCAATGTGGTGATAGTCTTCCAGCATTGGTTCGATCAAGGGAGAATGCGAAGCATGGGTAATTGCAAGTTGGCGAACATTCGCCCCAGCCTCAACTAACTTTATACTTATTCGCTCTAGGTTTGCTTGATCGCCAGCGATAACAATATCCTGTGGCCCGTTGTAAACAGCAATCGTAATGGCTGGAGCTTGCTCAAGAATAAGTTGCTCAAGCATTGGGATATTGCCCGAAACTGCGGCCATCGCGCCGGGCAGTGCGTGCTGATCAATTAATCGAGCACGTTCGACGACCAGCCGTAATCCATCTTCTAGGCTGAAAACTCCAGCCAGACAGGCAGCAACGTACTCGCCAAAGCTATGCCCAATCAGCACATGCGGCTGAATTTTCCAATCCATCCAGAGTTGAGCCAAGGCATATTCAAGCGCAAACATTGCTGGTGGGGTATAGAGGGTTTGGTCAATCAGTGCTGCTGTTTCAGGGCTGGGAAAGAGCACCGATTGGAGTGAGTGTGGTAGCCACTGAGCAACAATTGCCGCACAGTGATCAATTGCCGCGCGAAAAATTGGCTGTTCTTGATATAGTGTATGGCCCATTTGGGGGTATTGTGGCCCTTGCCCAGCACAGAGAAAGGCAATCATCGGTGCTTCAACAATGCGTTCTGGTAGCTGCTGGGTCGTGCTTAGCGCTTGAAGTTGTTGCTGAATTTCGGCAACAGTCGTCGCCAAAATCGTGCTCCGATAGGCTAAATGTGATCTTCCAGTGCCGAGTTGATAGGCCAAATCGCCAACCGCTATATCAGAATGATTGTTCAAAAAGCCTAAATAGTTGTGAAACTGTGCCTGTAAACTGGTTGGAGTATGCCCCGATATTGGAATTAAGCGCAATGCCTCAGGCTGGAGCGGTGCTTGAACTGCTGGCGGTGCTTCTTCAACTACCAACGATACATTGGTTCCGCTAAAGCCAAATGAATTGATCATGGCAATTCGGCGTTGATCAATTGGTTGCCAAGTCTGTTGCTGATGGACAACCGCCACGTTGATTGTATCCCAATCGATATGAGGATTGGGATTGTTGAAGTGCAGGCTGGCAGGAATTTGTTGATGGCTCAAGCTTAATAGAACTTTGCATAAACCGGCAATCCCGGCAGCAGCTTCTAAGTGACCGATGTTGGTTTTGACTGACCCAATTAACACTGGCTGATCATGGGTTCGGGCACTACCAAGGACTGTGCTAATCGAGCCAACTTCAATTGGATCGCCAAGTGGTGTGCCAGTGCCATGGGCTTCAACATAGCCTACTTGGTGTGGCTCAACCCGTGCATTCTGGAGCGCTTGACGCAGCAATGCTGCTTGGGCAACGCCATTTGGGGCTGTGATGCCACTACTTCTGCCATCCTGATTAATTGCTGATCCTTTAATTAAGCCAAGGATTGGGTCACCAGCGGCAAGTGCATCAGAAAGCCGTTTAAGCACAATAACGCCACAGCCTTCGCCTCGGCCATAACCATTAGCGCTTGCATCAAAGGTTTTGCAGCGGCCATCTGGCGAAAGTAACTGAGCCTTGCTGAAATTAATTGAAATCATCGGTGAAATCATTAAATTGACTCCACCTGCGAGCGCCGTTGTACATTCGCCTTGACGTAAACTTTGGCAGGCCAAATGAACCGCCGCCAATGATGATGAACAGGCGGTATCAACAGCCATACAAGGCCCATGTAAGCCTAGGCTATAGGCAATCCGTCCAGCAGCAATGCTCCAAGCGCTGCCTGTTACCGAGTAGGTATCAATCCCTGCGTAATCTGCCAATTCCATATGCATGTAATCACTATGGCTGATTCCAATAAACACTCCGGTTGATGAGCCATAGAGCCGATCGGGCGCGAGATTGGCACGTTCTAAAGCTTCCCACGTGACCTCTAACAATAAGCGTTGCTGTGGGTCAAGGTGGCGTGCTTCACGCGGAATAATGCGAAAGAACTCACTATCAAACTGATCAATTGCTTTTAAATAGCCGCCTGAGCGGGTTTGCACCGTACTTGGTAGGGTAGGGTCAGGATCATAAAAGGCATTAATATCCCAACGATCTGCTGGTACCTCGCTAATTGCATCAATTCCGCGACTTAGCAATCTCCAGTAGGCATCAGGCGAATCAGCATCACCAGGAAAGCGGCAGCCCATGCCAATGACGGCGATGGCCTCATGGCGAGCTTGCTCAATCGCTTCCACATGATTGCGCATTTTTTGCAAAGCATCTACGGCTCGCTTCAGCCGAGCCTGATTATCTGTAGGATGTGAGCTCATTGTTATTTCCTCTTACTCTTCAATTTACTCTTCAATCCAAGCATCAAGGGCATTCAATTCTTGGTCGAGCAGGTCAATCAACGCTTGCTCCGACATGCTGTCGGTTGCTTGGGTTGGCAGTTTGCTTGAGCCAAGATTACTTGAATGGCCTGCGGAAACAGTTGCTGTAGCTGGTAACTCAGCAGGGTTGCGCAATCCATGGAGATATTCGATCAACTCATGGAGTGTTGGATAATCAAAAATCAGGGTTGCTGGCAGTTTAAGCCCAAGCTTTTTGCCGAGATAATTTCTTAACTCAATGCCTGAAAGTGAATCAAAGCCTAATTCCTTGAGTGGTCGGTGTGGCTCAAACTGATGATCTCCGCTTAATCCAATCACATGACTGATTGCTTGTTGGACAATTCGGCGCAATTCAACCACATTCAGAGCCGTGCTTATGCTCAGTTGTGACGATGCTGCTGGCTTTTGGTTAGGAATAGGGCGCTCAAATAGGGCTTGCTGATCGCTATTTTGATTAAGCGGTACGACGATTGCATTACTTAGGTTGCTTCCAAGTAGTCCATCAAGTGCTGCTAAGGCTTCCTCTGGCTTGAGCCAGCCAAATCCTTGAGTGTTTTTGAGTACGGTTGGATTGTTCTGCTGCGTTCGTTTCGCCATGCCAACCTCGTCCCAAGCGCCCCAATTGATTGAGAGCGCAGGCAGCCCTTGGGCATGGCGAAACGCTGCCAACCCATCAAGGAAGGCATTCGCTGCTGCATAGTTGCTCTGACCAGCCCCCGTTAAAAGCCCACTGATTGAAGAAAATAAGACAAAATAGTCGAGATCAAGCCCTGTGCTATGGCTGTGTAATAGCCAGCCGCCACGTAGTTTGGGAGCCATCACTTTTTCGAAACGCTCCCAAGTTTGGTGGGTAATGATGCCATCATCAAGCACCCCGGCAGCATGGAAAATTCCCCGTAAAGCTGGTAATTCGGCTTTAATGAGGGCAAAAATGTGTTCAACATCATGAGGATTGCTCAGATCTTTTTGCACCAACGTTATTCGCGTGCCACTTGCTTCTAGCGCTGTAATCTGTTCACGGGCGGTTGATGTCGGTGCCGAACGCGCTACCAAGACGAGTGATTGCGCACCATGATCAACTAAATGCTGAGCTAATGTCAGCCCAATTCCCCCTAATCCGCCAGTAATTAAATAGCTTGCCTCAGCACGAATAGAAAGCTTTGTGCTGGCGAGATCAATCCTCATCAAGCGAGGATGATAGGTTAGGCCATTGCGTAAAGCTAATTGGGTTGCAGTAGGTTGGCTATTAATTAATTCAAGTAATTTTTCAGCGTTACCATGCTGCAAGCCATGGTGATCAAGATCAACCATGCGCAAATCAAGCCAATCCATTTCAAACCTTGCCATGCGGCCTAAACCCCAAAGTGCCGTATTGGTGGGAACAATCGGCTCAGCTAAATTGATTGGCTGAGTTTGTTGGGTGACGACCCATAGTGGCAACTCAAAGCCATCAGGCAAGCCCTGAAGTAGCATTAATAACTGGCCAACTCCGGTAGTTTGGCTGGTCGTCAGTTGCTCAAGATCGTACTCCACTGGCTCGGCAAGATTGAGATAGATCACGTTTTGGGGGCTAGACTGAGGTTCAGTAGCTAGCAAATCACGAATGAGATTAGGTTCTGCCAAATTGATCGTACGCGCTGGCCAACGCCCACATGCCAACGAACCATCAAGCGTTACTAATGTCCATGTATTTGCTTGCGCATGGAGCGAATTTAATAATGGTTCGATGTTTTGGCTGCTGGCGGCAATTATGAGCCAATGGCCGGGCTTCGTTGATGGGGCATCACGTTTTGAGCTAGCTTCCCAGCCAACCCGATAACAATGTTGTAGCCCTGAATGTTTGAGATTGGGCGCATTATCTGCGGTGAGCATTCGGCGCATTGATAACCCAATCAAAGCAATTGCTATTGTCCCATCGGGATTGATAATTTGCACATTGCCGGTAAATGTTTCAGCAGGCCATTGTTTCGGCGGCTCTAACACTGCATGAATATATGCGCCAGCAGTAGGAAATTGATTAATCATACATTGATCAATTCCCATAGGCACAAATAGCTCAAAAGGCGCTGATTTGGCTGAATAGATGCTGTGAAGTAAGCCGACACACGAATCAAGCAAGCCAGGATGCACGGCAAAATCATGATCTGCGTTATCGAGCAAGGGCACGCTTACTTGCCCAAGTGCTGAATGATCGTCACGCCAAACCGTTTTGATCCATCGAAAGGATGGGCCAAGATTAACGAATCCGGCGACTTGGTTGTAGAAATCTTGGTAATTTGCGTCAGGATTTCTAAACTGATTTTGCAAAGCTTGAAGATCGATCCTGCTTGGTTGGGTAGGCAGTGGCGTATTTATGGTCGCGGTGGTATGGGTAAGCCAGGTTTGATCTGGCTGCAAACTTGCAATACGTGCATTATTGAGTTGCCCATGGCTATTGGGGGTTAATACCAGTTGAATCGTCGTTGATTGGGTTTGATCCAGCACTAGCATCTGGCTGAAGATCAGGTTTTCGAGCATCGCAGGCATACGGTGATGCTCAGAAATCGCGCTGATGAACATTGATACGAAGCCTGCTCCAGCCATAACGAGTTGATCATACAATCCATGATCTGCTAGAACTGGTTGCTTAAGGCTGTTAAGGCTCCCGCTGTAAACAATGAAATCGCCTGCGGTAAGTAATTTTTGTTGCAAGAATGGATGAATGCCAGGCGTTGCAATCGGTGTTTGCTCTGGTTTCCATGGTAATTGACTTAGTTGATTACGCTCAAATGCTTCGAGCCAATGCGTTCGTCGTTCAAATGGATAGCGTGGCCCTGGTAGATAATTCTTGGGCGAACTAATAATTTCATCCCATTGCAGGTCAACGCCAGCGGTGTAGAGTTGAGCCAACGCGGCCAAGGTGGTGGCTGGCGATGGGTCTCGTGGGTGGAGCGATGGCAGCACGG
>NZ_JAFBCZ010000052.1 GCF_016907925.1 Herpetosiphon giganteus
GTGTGAAAGGGATGCGATGGATGGAGGGTGGTATTAAAAAAAAGGTTCGTAATTGGTGAAGAGCAGAGGTAGGGTGAATTCTGCAACACTCTCCTGACGAGGATTTTGGTTATTCGAATCGCGACGGCCAGCTTGGCCTATTGTGTGGGTCTCTGGCGTTTTAATCCCCTGACGAGGATTTTGGTTATTCGAATCAAACCATACCTGTTGATTAGTGAGTATCATAATCGGCTCCGTTTTAATCCCCTGACGAGGATTTTGGTTATTCGAATTGTGAGTGCTGCTACACGGGCTTTTGCGCCTTACCATCGGTTTTAATCCCCTGACGAGGATTTTGGTTATTCGAATAAAAGACCGCGACGAGCGCGCCTTGATGCGCTCATACGAGAGAAGTTTTAATCCCCTGACGAGGATTTTGGTTATTCGAATGCTTCACCTTCCAAGCACGTCGCACCAACGAGGGTGACGGGTTTTAATCCCCTGACGAGGATTTTGGTTATTCGAATAATTGTTAGCGGGTACGGGTCTAAGAAGCTCAAGCGGTTTTAATCCCCTGACGAGGATTTTGGTTATTCGAATAGGTAGCAGTGGCTACGTTGGAATATTTACAATACGTTTTAATCCCCTGACGAGGATTTTGGTTATTCGAATGTATTATTTATGCAAGGAACCATGAACAACATAATGATGCGTTTTAATCCCCTGACGAGGATTTTGGTTATTCGAATTTTGTTCATTGTAATACTTGAGTAAGTAATTAGCTGTTTTAATCCCCTGACGAGGATTTTGGTTATTCGAATCCTTAAATACATTAACAATATTACTATCTAGATCGTTGGTTTTAATCCCCTGACGAGGATTTTGGTTATTCGAATGTTGATTCACCGTCGGTAATCCGCACGGCAATATCAGTTTTAATCCCCTGACGAGGATTTTGGTTATTCGAATCCTTATGATGCTGGCTAATCCGCAGGGCAAAGCGTTTCTTTTGGGTTTTAATCCCCTGACGAGGATTTTGGTTATTCGAATGGAATTGTCCGCGCCGCATCCATACCATTTATCGAATGGGTTTTAATCCCCTGACGAGGATTTTGGTTATTCGAATCAAGGTTGATGATCTTGTGCTGTGTCGCTTTACAGCACGTTTTAATCCCCTGACGAGGATTTTGGTTATTCGAATAGAAAACCGCTCCATTTTCACAATGGGCTTACTCAAATAAGGTTTTAATCCCCTGACGAGGATTTTGGTTATTCGAATATTCAGTGGTGGCCATGCCAAGGCAGGAATCGCCACAAAGTTTTAATCCCCTGACGAGGATTTTGGTTATTCGAATGCCAATTGAGAACCACAATTCGCCTGCAAGACGGCGTAGCGGTGGGTTTTAATCCCCTGACGAGGATTTTGGTTATTCGAATCGCCGTTGCCACGCGGTGAGGGCTTGCGCCCTTCGCGATTTTGGCCGCGTTTTAATCCCCTGACGAGGATTTTGGTTATTCGAATCTTCTCAACCCTCGATGGGTTGTTAGGCGCAACGGTTTGTTTTAATCCCCTGACGAGGATTTTGGTTATTCGAATTGATAATCAAACTCAGCATCCGCTCGTCGCTTGGCCTCAGTTTTAATCCCCTGACGAGGATTTTGGTTATTCGAATCCTGATCGCAACAATCACGATTCGATAGCCGCCACGGTGGGTTTTAATCCCCTGACGAGGATTTTGGTTATTCGAATGACCAAAGAACGCAACCCCGACCTAATCAGTACCAAGCGGTTTTAATCCCCTGACGAGGATTTTGGTTATTCGAATCAATTGATCAATTGGTGTGCCTATTCGCTTTGCTCGGTTTTAATCCCCTGACGAGGATTTTGGTTATTCGAATCTTGAAGTGCGCCATGCCGAAGTCAAGCCATTTTACGTTTTAATCCCCTGACGAGGATTTTGGTTATTCGAATGTTTGAAGCACAGGCCGAGGCCGCTGCGGACACCTATTGTTTGTTTTAATCCCCTGACGAGGATTTTGGTTATTCGAATGGTTGGCAAGTATGACTTGCTTGATCCCTATCAAATCTTGGTTTTAATCCCCTGACGAGGATTTTGGTTATTCGAATGGTACAGACCCGTGCATAGAAATCCGCGCCAAAATAACAGTTTTAATCCCCTGACGAGGATTTTGGTTATTCGAATATCATCATTGAGCTAGGCTGGCAGGCAACGCCAACGTTTTAATCCCCTGACGAGGAGGGCTGGGCTTAACATAGAATTGGTTCCCTTGCCCGATCCATCAGGGTCGGGGGGCGACACCGATCCGCCGTAGCGCGACACCCATGCCCCAATCGGGGTCGTTTTCGACACCAGGCGACTCGCTATCGGGTACGATACGGGTATCAGATCCAACCATCCCCAGAATAGGAGTCGCTGATGCTGGATCGCATCATACCAAACATCCTTCGTCGCTTCAAGCGCCCTGTGCCCACCGTGCCCGTGTTCGATCGTGCCCTGCTGCCCACCCATCCCCGTCGTCCCTGCCCGCTCTCCATGCCGGATCTCCCCCCCATCATTGCCGCTGATCCCACTGCTGCTGCGGCCCATCAGTGGCTCGCCCCCATTCCGTGGCATGCCCTGCCGCCGCTCAGTGATCGCCCTCGGCCTGGGCCGCGTCCCGCGCCGCGTGCCCCCTTTCTCGCCGCGTTCCTCCTCAAACTCGATCTCCAATTGCCCTCCATGGGGCATCTGCGCCGCTATCTCCTGCGCCATCCCGCCCTCGTCTGGACGCTCGGCTTTCCCCTCCGGCCTGACCCTGCCGCCCCGCTCGGCTTCGATGTCGCCGCCAGTGTCCCGTCGCGTCGTCAGTTTGCCCGTGTCCTGCGCACCTTACCCACGCCCATGCTCAATTTCCTCCGCATGGCGCTCGTGCGGCGCATTCGTGATGCCCTCCCACCGGAGCACCATGCCACCTTCGCCGACACCATTGCGGGTGATACCAAGCACATTTTGGCGTGGGTGAAAGAGAACAATCCCAACCGCTTTGCCCCTGATCGCGCCAAGAAGCAGGTGCAACCCCCCGGTGATCCGGACTGTCGGCTCGGCGTCAAGCGCCGAAGTAACCAGCAGCCGACCCCCACCACCGATGGTCAATCGCCAACCCAGAGTAAGGCCGAAGCCTACTGGGGGTACGCCAGTGGCATTGTCGTCACCCGCACCCCGTTCGGCTCCATCGTGCTTGCCGAACACACCCAACCGATCAATGCGGGCGATATGACCTATTTTGACCCGCTCATGGCGCAGGTGGAGCAGACGCTCGGTCGCCGACCGCGCAATGGCGTGTGGGATGCCGCCTTCGACAGCCAACGGGTCTATACCTACTTCCACACGGCTGGCGGGATGGCGGCGGTTCCGGTGCGCAAGACCAACCAGCCACGGCAGTTTTCGCCCGACGGGTTGCCGCTGTGTGCCGCTGGCTTGGCCATGCCGCAACAGTTTACGTATGCCATGAACACCAATGGCCCGCCACAAGAGCGGGCACGCCATCGCTGTCCGTTGCTGTACCCGACGGCCACCGGCGAGCCATGCCCAACGAACGACAAACATTTTGCGACGGGCGGGTGTGTCACGACGATCGGGACGCAAGTTGGGGCAACGCTGCGCTGGACGATCGATCGTGGGTCAGCGGCCTATAAAGCCTTGTATCGCGAACGCGCGTTGGTTGAACAGATCAACAGCCAAGCGTATGCCTTGGGGATCGAATGGCCAAAACTGCGTCGGCAAAGTGCGGTCGCGGCGTGGACATCCTTAATCTATGTGGTGATTAACCTGCGCGTCGTGCATCGCCAGCAGGGAACACACGACCCGATCCACGACTAACGTGGCATGCGTCTCGTCCGTGAAGCGCCATGGGGATGGCTTGGATGGATGGACGGACGCAGCCGCAGCGATCAGGGAACGGCCACAGCGGCGGATCAGGGATGATCGGTCGGCATGATCGGCTGTCCGCGAATCAGCCAACGCGGCGACGAAGCACGCGGATGGGCTGCCGCTGCGCGGGATGCGGGCAGCATAACGGGCGATGGGTCGGATCGGCCCACAAAAAAACCACGCCGGTGCGTGGTGATCGGCCAGCGGCGGCGCGGATCAGCGAAAAAACCTGCCAAAACCCCTCAGGAATTCGTCCAGCCCTCCTGACGAGGATTTTGGTTATTCGAATATCAGCGAGCCGCAGCGCTCGCGAATAATCGCGGCAATACGTTTTAATCCCCTGACGAGGATTTTGGTTATTCGAATATTTATCTCCATAACTACAGGATTCAATCTTTTCAATCACGGTTTTAATCCCCTGACGAGGATTTTGGTTATTCGAATATACCCCAATTTTCATGGCTTTGCAAGGCCCTAAAACGAACGCTTTGCGCGGTCCGATTTTTTTGGGCATTTTTTGGCGGGTTTTTAAGTAAATTTGCATGTGGATAACTCGCTTTTTGCCCTTCAGAATCGGATCGCGCGGCATTTTATGGACATTAAATTGTGGATAACTTCAGTTTGGCCCACGCTAGAGCCATATTTCAAAAAATATAAATCGTGACGCTGGTTTCAAGCGTTGGCCCATTGCCAACAATTTCGGTGTGCGGCGCGCAAACTCCACACAACCGATAGGTGCGTAAATTATCGCCATCAGCAGGCCGCAACACTTTGTGCAGTTTACCCCGCAGTTTGCTATATTGCTTGGCGGTTAGGTCGCATTCAAAGACGCTATATTGCACCCGTTGACCAAAACCTTCAAGAATTTTGGCAATTCTGGTGCGCCGCTTGTCAACTGCAATATCGTAGGAAATCAAATAGAGCATCGATCCTCCTAGCGTGTTGTCCAAGCTTGATAGCCATTGCCAGTCTGAATTGCCCGCGCTAGTTGGCGCGCTTGCAGTTCGATACAGCGCCAATAACTCACCTTGCCTGGGCGGCCATCTGCGCCATCAGGATGGGTTACTTCGGTACGCATGCGTTCTTCAAACGCAGTAACAAAGCGTTTCTTGCCTTCGCTGCTCAGCAAAATTGGATGCTTTGGGTCGTCGCTGGGGCTAAAATCACTCGCGCTTAGCCGACCATCGCTACAGCAGCGAATCACCAAGGCATCAACTAAAATTGGCCGAAATTCTTCAATCAAATCAAGCACCAACGATGGTCGATTGTAATCTAGTTGATGTAAAAATCCTTGATAGGGATCAAAGCCAACTGCCTGCACGGCTCCTAGGGTTTTGTGCACCAACAGCGTGTAGCCCAACGATAATAAAACATTCACTGGGTCGGTTGGCGGGCGACGATTGCGATTATTAAACATCCATTCTTGATCAAAGAGGCTGCGTAAGCCGCCAAAATAGGCTGCCGAGCCGCTGCCTTCAACTCCGACCAAGGAGCTGATCTTAGTTGTGCGATCAACCCGTTCAATAAAATGTTCAAGCGCTGCGATCGATTCCTGAACGTTGGCATCGACGCTTTGGCGATTGCGCGCAAAGCGTTGCAACACTGCGCGGCAATTGCGTAATTTGCCACTCACACAGGCTTGAGCCATCGCCAAAGCCCATGCTTGGTCATCAGCCCGCCGATATTGCGCGCGCCGCAACGCAACATGGGCGGTTACTTCACCAATCAGTCGCCCATGATAGCGCCCTTGAGTGGTCAAAAACGTTACTTCAATGTGCTGATCAAGCAGGCGTTTGATTGCAGGCGTGCTAAACCCAACATTGCCCATCACCACAATATCTTCAAGTTTGGCCATGGGCACATTGCCCAGCTCTTGATCGGTTTGCCAAATTGCCAGCCGTTCACCGTCACAGCGAATTTCCGCCCCTTGTTCGAGCACATACAGCGTGGCCATTGATGTTTCTCCTTAGCGTTCAACGACGCGGGCGCGGCCTAAACCGCGGGTTGTTCCCGCCCCCACGCCGCTCCAGAAGGCAAAGCGGGCAAGGGTATCAATACACGAACACCAGTAGCGATCGCGCGAGGTAGCGGTGTAGGTGCAGGTGCCAACCGCGCCAATTTGCAAGGCTTGGTTTTTGGTTGGCTCGCGCTGTGAGCGTAATTCAAAATAGCTGGTGGCCATACATTCGCTGGCAAAGCGCTTGACCTCTTCAGGAAAGGTCAGCGGCGCAACCGCATTCCATTTATCAAGCAGGCTGCCAAACACCAAATCAGGCGTTGGCATTGGCTGATTCAGCCCGCGCTGGCGAAACGTCACTGGTGAATGGAATTGCAGCGTCCAGCGTCGCGCAATTGAATCTTGGGCCATGCTGGGAGCCAACAAATCGCTATAGCTGCGCTGGCCAACCCATGGATGTTCATGGTCTTGGCGTAAAATTGCCTCAACCCGCCAAGCACTGCCGTCAAGATCGAATAATTCCAATTGCTCTGGCTGCCAAGCCTGGGCCAGATCTTCCAAAACCGGCGTTAAAAGCGTGACTCGCAAGCCATAATCGTCACTAGTGTTGACCATTGCGAGGTTGGCTTGGGGCTTGAGGCCCAACACATTCGAGACGGTCAGCGGTTTAACTCCAATTTCATCGTGAATTTGCTGAGCTAAATCGGGCTTGGCAGCCTGAATCAGCTTCAAAATGGCGGCATGGGTTGCGCGAGCCAAATTTGGCTGAACACTGGCATTGGCGACGGGCCGAATTTGCATGATTAACGCCGTTGGCATCGTAATATTCCTTATTCTCAAAATTAATCGAGTAATTGAACAATCCATTGATTAATTGCATCATAGGGATTTTGATTTAGCGAACATTGAGTTAATTGTTGATAGCTTTGCTGAATATTGTTCAAAATCGTGTTTACAGTTGCGCCATAAGCTTGTTCGATTTGGGCTTGCGAAACTCCGCCCAAGCTATGAGTAATTTCGTTACGCAATTCGATCAATGGTTGGCATGCTTTGGCTAATTTGAGCACAAGCTGCACGTTTGCATCCTGTGGTGCATAACTACTCAACAATTTTTGTAATCCTGCCTGACCAACGCTAATCTTTTCGATTCGCTGTTGTCGCAGCCAACCTGCATCAACTTTGGCTCCATGCGGATCAGCTTGTCCTTGCCAGTTAATAAATGGAATATTTAAGCGCAAACAAACCAAACGCAAGCTATTTTCAACATAACGTACCAATTGGGTCAGAAAATCGGCATAACTATTGGTTTTCAGGCGAATTTCTGCTAATGCTAGCACTTCCGCCAAAGCATTTTCATGTGATAACGGCGTGAGCGCATTATACAGGCTATGAATTTTTGCATCGTGCACTCCATCGGCCAGGCCAACCAAGCCACGAATTGCCAAAAGCGCTTGCGGCACATCGAGATTGACCCGCGCGGCGGCATGGGCCAGCATGCCCTCAATAACTTTGGCGCTACTTTCGCTCTGCAGATCGGTAAAATAAGGCCGATACAAGCGCCAACTATCGAGCGCAGCATGATATTGAAAGGTTGCTAAATTGGCCTGAATCACTTTACGCAAAGGGCCGCCCAAAATGCGCCGCCCAATCGAGATTGGTTGCGGCAGCGCACTATCGGGGGCGATATAGACTGGCAATGCTCGCTCTTGAAAAATTTCAGTCCCAGTTAATTGTAAAGCAGTTGACATCGCTGGCGTGCCACCAGTTACCTCCAAAATAACTTGGCTTGGCTGAAGTTGCTGGTCGTAGGCTGCAAGCACTGGTTCATAAAAGCGAATCAGCTCATTTTGGTGGATTGGGTTGGCTGAAAGCGCATGGACTAAAATTTGTTCAGGCCGAAATTTCCAGCGTTCAACCAATAACTCGCTGATCAGCTCTGCATCAGCCAGCGTATCAGTGTGTTGATAAGCTGAATTTGTTTGTTGAGTGCCAAATAATAAAATATAATCAAGCGAATCACGCTCAAGATAATCGATAATCTTTTGAATCATCGTTATTTGAATTGAATCTTTAATTGTAGCCTTATGTTCACGCAAATAGCTAATTTTTGACCGATGATTAGCTTCTGCATCATTGGGTAAGCTTCCTGCTGGCACCGTAACATCACGATTACCAATATTGCAAATTAATAATCGACTCATCGTTGCTCCTAGATTAAGCTATAGAGTTTTTCAATTAACACGGTTTGAATCTGCTGAAATGGCGATTCACGGACATCAATCGCGATTTTTGCTAAAATATCGTGTAATAGATCGATTGGGGTTTGTTCTGATTTAAGTTTGAGATGCTTAATAATTTGATCTTCGGAAACGCCCTCAAAACCATGAGCAATCACGCTCTGGTTGCGCATATCGGAGAGATTTGAAAGTTTAATAATAAGTTCACGCAAGCCAGTGTAGATTCCTACCTGTTTTTTTGCCAGATATTTTTGTTGTGGATTTTTCGTCAGAAAATCGAGTAGTGCCAGCAGCACCGGAACTGAAAAATGGCGATAATCAAGCTTATTGCCTGCGAATTGCTTGTTTTCAAGATATTCATGGAGTATTGGATCATCGGCTAAGATTTGATTGAATTTTGCCAGATTCTCAGCTTTATGTGCTTTACTATAATCAGTTGAAATATTGAAGCTGTTTTCAATCACATGGCGTAAGACTGTTTCTTGAAAGCGAAATACTCTTCCAAGAAAGTCGACATAACGTCCGTTAGTATAAGCGATTTGTGCATTATAATACAGCTCAACCAGTAAAAATTCTCGATCAGCATGATTAATATTATAAGCGCTATTTTGGATAGAATGCACTAGATCGCGTAATGAACCATCGACATTAAAATGAACTTGTTCTAAAACGTTCTTTGCTGATTTGAAATCGAAATCTTCACGATACTTAGCATACCACAGCAATTGAATAATATTTTGCTCAACTACGCCTTGAAGCAAGGTAATTGCGCCAAAGAAATTATGTTGCTGAATCAACTGAATTGCCGTGGCAATATTAAATGAATCAAGTAGCTGTTTGCGGATATTCAATGAATATGGAGCTGAACTATGCTCAGACTTATACAAAACAAAACAATTTTCACGAAAACGCGCAATTGCTTTGAATTGTAAGGCATTGTTGAAGGCTTGCGTGCCACCAGCTGCTAATACATAATATTGAGTATTATTTTGATGATTAATTGTGCTTAGCTGCTCACCAAAGGCTTTCATTGCATCATCGTATAAGCTTGGATTAACATTATGAATGGTACGCCGTTCAACTGAACGAATCACATGGCCCCAGCGTTCTGGAAGATAGCGTTCTAAGATTTTACCAAACCACCAAGTATCTTTATCGCGCAAACTAACGCCATAGCGATCGGTGACGCTGGTGGTGGCATTTTCTGCCTGATCGGTGTCAAATAAAATCAAACAATCAAGCACAATTTGATGTTGCTCAAAATAGCGTGCATAGGCATCAATAATTGGGGCGCTGAAGTTATGCTCGCTGTAGGTTTGCCAATGATGCTCGCCTGCTGGCCGTGGTGGGCGAATAATTACGCCGTTTACCGCCACATCGCTATTACCAACATTACATAAAGCAATTTGTCGCATGTGCTGCTCCTGATTCTTAATTCTTACCAGTTGGTCTTTCGATCTCCACCCTTCCGTCCCGCCTCAAGGCGGGAGACGCAGGGGGTTTTCATCCCCCTGCACCCCCTAATATTCACGTTGTGGATTGTTGGTATGGGATGAGCGAACTCTAATTCAGCGTCACTTTGATCCAACCAAATGGCACGCGCAGATTCCCGTTCGTATCGCGGGCGGCGCGGCGTGTTTTGGGAAAGCGATCGCCTTCGCGATATTCTTTGCGAGTAAGCCGATAGCGTTGCATGAGCTTGGCGAGTTGCGGTGTTTTGATCACGTCGCCAAGCGTTTTGCTCTTCCAGCCTGTGCCCCAGCCAATATCGATGAAAAAGCAATTCTCAGGAGCAGTATTGGCCTGTTGTTCAAGGTTGCTAAAGAATTGCTGCACATGCTCGCCTTCGCGGCGATTCATCCAGAAGGTCAATTCTTGTTGAATGCGGGCGATTCCTTGCTCGCGCCAAGCTTGTTTTAATGCTTCAAAACTAAATCCTTGCTCGTGCACGCCAAAATGCTTGGCCTGCGTTTCTAAGATATAGTCGTCGAATTTGATCCGCGCTTGTAAGGTCATGCGTGGCTTAATCGCCTCTAAATCGAGCGGAATCCCTTGATTGGCAGCGGGAAAAACCACAGCGTTGTAGAGCCGCAACGAATCGTCGGGCGCTGCTTGGCTATCGCTCACCTGAATTGCCCGAAAGAGATCGTAATTGGGTACTTGGGCTGGGCGTGGCGCTTTTGGGCTAAGTAAGCGGGCTTCTTGGCCTTGAAACGCCCACTCACGCCGATCATTGAGCCGATCCAAATCCAAGCTGAGGTTGCGTTGTTGATATTGTTGGCGTACCCACGCGCTGCGCAAAGCTCCTTTGAGGCTGCTACCTGGAATATAAGGCGCGTTTGTCCATTGTTTGATTGCAGGCCGCATGGTTTCTAGCTTTGAAACACCCTCAAGTTTGTAATAATACAGTTCTGGGTGCTTGCTCAGCTGCTCGGCTGTTACCAAGCTGCCTAAATCGGGAGCGTTTAAGATTTGTTGATAGTAACGATCGTTGGGATTTTCGGGTAACATTGCTTCGAGCACGGCATCGATGTTGAGCATATACAGCGTTTTGCCGAAGATTGCAAAATCGATATTGCGCCGTAAATCTGGCCCGCCAGCGCCGATATGTACTGGCGAGAGGGTTTCAATGGTTAGTGAATGGACGCTCATTGCTCGCCTCCTAGGCTACAGCCAACCGTGAGCGCCAGCCCATGCCGCCAGACTGGGTGGCTTACGCCAGCAATGTGGTTGTCGTAGGTTGGGGCCACATCGACGCTTGCTCCAACAATCGAATGCGCTAGCCCTGCACGATTCAAGCGCGAGCCAACCCCAATCATCCAAATTGCTTTGCGGCGCTGGGCTTTGGCTGCTGGCGAATACATCCAGCCAGTCACATCCTCTAGGCTGTAGGCTGCTGGCTCGGCCAAAACGCCTGCGGCAAGCTCGGCAGCACTTGGCAAATAGCGCGAAAGCACAATCACCGAATCGCTGGTGGCGGCTGGCAAATTGAGGGTTTCGGTTTGCAAGACTGGCTCAAATTGGCCAACGCCTTTGCTGCGCCGCCCGCCCAGCCCATCGATCCCAACCTGCACCAAGAGCTGCATGAGGTGCTGCATATCGCCAAGTGCCAAAATGGCTAAGCCACAGCCTGGCGCAAAACGCACTTGGCCGGTTTCATAATAGGCCGAGGCGTTGCTCCAACGATCGACCGCCACATGCGGAATCGAATCGATTTTCCAAAGTGGCTTTTCTGCATCACGTTGGCTGGCCTTGAATTCAGTTGTGCTAACCAACACGCTGCCATGTTGTAAGCTCACGCCATTAGCTGGCTGAAAATAATGACTCAACGAGCGGGTTCCGGCCAGCAGATTAATAAAAATCTCGCTGGAGATAAAGCGAACTTTTTTGAATTTTTTGCGCTCACCTGGCTTTTGCTCATCGCTAGGCAACGGCGGTAGCATTGGCACTGGCAAGAGTTGAATGCCATCGACATACGGAAAGCACGACGAGATCGTGAATGGTGGATTGCCAGGCGCAGCAACCCAACGATGGCTTTGTTGCAAGGCCTGCCAAAACAACGCCGCATACAGCGTATCCGATGGGCAGGTTTCGCTGACAATTTCCATGTCGATGCCTTGCATGCCAAAGTGAAACGCGCCTTGAGGCTGGAGCCGAATTAGATTAAATTCCATGCTGCTCTCCTCTTATTTGGCAGCGTAGCCTTGAGCCGCCCACAATGCCCGCAGCTCAGCCAACGATTCGAGTTTGTGTTTGTCGAATACTGGTTTTTCGTGGTGATTGAAGCTGAGCACAAGGTTTTTGAAGGCAACTTGGCCGCTGCCACGCGCACCTTGGCCGCCCAAATAATCTTCTTCAACCAACTCCAACCCACGAATGACGGTGTTGAATAGCTCGGTATCTTGATCGTTGTAGAGCGTGAAAGTCAACGCGCCGTCGAAAATTGCCCCAGCCGGAACCCGCTCTTGCTGGCGTGGAGTGGCCGCTGAGGTTACGCGATCGATTGCCGCTTCCCATTTAACTTCGGTGTAGGGCAAATCGGTGCGCGCATCGCGAAATGCGTCGCGAGTGTGTTGGCTCAAAGCTGCATCGCGCACAATCAGGCGGGTTGGCTCGGTCAGAAAATCAGCAGCAGGAATACCAAAAATGTGTAAAACAGGGCTATTATCGTATTCGGCTTGGGTTTTGGCCGAATGAATTGATACATCGCGGCCAATTGAAACATTTTGGGCCAAGCCATACAATTTTTCCAATTGCGAGCGCATTTTGCCGCGTAACGACGAGCCAGGAACGTAGGGTTCGTTGCTAAATGGATTGCGAATAACCGGATTATCGACGTTGCCAATGGCCAAGGTGCCTGCTGCGCCGCCAATGTGCAAGCCAGTTAAGGCATGAATTTCAAAATTGACGAAAATGCGGCCAACAATTTTGATTTTTGGTGTTTGATCTGACATAATGAATCTTCCTCACGCTGGATAAATTAATAGTTGCAACAAATATTTATTGACCGCCAAATGCGCGATGATAGGCCAAAATTGCTTCAAAGAAATCGACAAAGTTGCGGAAGCGTTGATAATAATTATCTGGGCTAGAATTTTTTGCTCCCATTACCAATTTAATTGCTGGAGTTAATTCATCGCTGAGGGCTTGGACTGCGCCGCCGCGTTCGCGTTTGGCTTGATAGGCGAGTCGTGGTTGGAGCAAGGCAAATTCACGTTGGGCACGGCGCACAGCATCAGGCCGTTGCTGCTGCAAACTGGGCATCACCCAATCCATCTCGATGCGGCGCACTGTGCCGAAAATACCGCGAATTTGGCTGGTCGTTAGACGAGCATAGGCTAGGCGGGAGCCAATTTTTTGCGCAGCTTCGACTAATTTTTCAATATCATCGCCAGCAATAATTGCTTCGCGTTCTTGTTCGCTAATCTCAGGCATATTAATCTCCTTGCTCACGAATTAATAATTGAGTCCAACGGGCGGCGAGGCCAAGTTGCTCGATGGTGCGCAGGCTGATCCGATCAGGATCATCAAAGCCAGTAAACAGGGTCGCATCGATTTTGAGCAATAAGTCCTTGAGCTGCTGATTGTTTTTGTGGCGCTCGCGAATGCGGGCCAATTGATATTTGCCATGCCAAATCCAGGGGCCATAGGCGGTCTGTTTTTTGCCCGACTCGCGGCGTTTTTGGCCGTGCTCGTGATATTGGCTATACAACTCCATCAGCACTTGGAGAAGCGAGCGCACCATGCCATGTTCTGCTTGGTAGAGTTGCCATAATTCCTGATGCCAAGCCACAAGCGCCGGATAGGCTTCCCAAGCAATTGTTTGATCGAGGAAAGTCAAGGCATTTTTGTTCATTGCTTTGCGTGGCGCAGCATCCTTGGCTTCGTCAAGCGCTTGGTGAGCCAGTTTGGCCGCTTGATATAAAGGAAACTTCTTAGTGTGCAGGCTCAATCCCGCTGAAACATGGATTAATGGGTTATGGCCGGTATAGCGTTGCAAATCGTGCTGAATGCGATTTGCAATGTGTGGCAGCACATCCCAGCCACCAACCACAAACAGATCATCGCCACCAGAATAGACACTGTAGATCTGCTCGTTCTGGGTTTGATCGGCTTGGTAGATTGACGTAATGAGTTGTTGATCGCGGCAGATTTCGCCGACCCAGCCTTCGAAAAAGCGTGAGAAGGCGGCGCTGAGGCTCGAAATGCGGGCTAATGACGATTTGGCAAGGCTATAGCCGAAAATATCGCCAAGATCGTCAACATCCATGCGCAGCACCCCAAAGCGCTTAATCCCGCGACTGGCATCGGCAAGCTGATCAAACGATTTGACCGCGCCATTAGGCTGTTTTGGTGTAACATTGACGATTGGGCGAACGCTGAAAACATGCTGGCGGTATTGGCTACGTAGCTCAGTTAACAGGTTCAGATCGTCGGCAAATGGGCGAATGATTTGCACGTGGAGCGAGCTATTGCTATTTTTTTCGAGATACTTGAGTAATTCATTGTAGCTGGCACAAATCTCGACTTGTGTGCCCAGCGCCGCCAAAATATCCTTTGATGAGGCGCGGCCAGTGACCGTACTAAGCTTGGAATCTGGGCGACTGATGCAGAGAAATTGGGCATCGTGCAAGCTAAAGCCAAGCTTAATTGTGCTTTCGCAGAGCAAACAAAGCTTGCCTTCTTCTTCATCGGGCTTAAAGAGCTGGCTTGGCCCCATATAGCCACAGGTTGCACAGCGATCTTCCTCGTTGCCGCGATGGCCGCGCGGTGTGAACAGGTTTGATTGGATTGTTTGCGGATCAAGGGTTGCAAACCGCCGGCGTTTATCAGCTGTCACATGATCGTTGACTGCACGAAATAAGGCTCCAAAATCGTGATCTGCATCGACGATTTTGGCCGCACCCAAGGCAACATACAATTCGCCATCGTGTGCGCTGAGCAAAAATTGACCAAGCTCACGTCGCCATTGAGCGATGTGTGCGGCGCATTCAGCTGGCACGATGGCATAAAAACGCCCGCCGCCGCTGTAGAGCAAATTGCTGCTTGGCATGCCTGCTTGGGCCAAAACCCAGCCAGCAAGTGCTTCGGTGAGCATTTGCAAATAGAACGAGCGCCCACGTAGGCTTTTGGCCGCCCGATTGGCCGCGATGGTGTAGATAAAATCTTGCACGCCGGAAATATCGCCGCCGACCAATAACGCCTGATCGCCAGCTGCTGCCAAGGCAGCCTTGGTGCGTGCATAATCATAGAGCGACACCACCGGATCGACAGGCTCGTTCTGGCTCGTTTGGTAGCTGACCGCCCACGCATAATCCTGAAAGATGCTGAGCATTTGGGCTAACCGAGTGCTTTGCTTGTCACTACACTGGTCAATTGCGCGTGTGAATTCGGCTAGCAACGAAGCCGGAACCTGGATCTGTTCGCGGACTGGAAAAAGCGCTGTTTCGCTCAGGCTAAAGCGTTGCGCTTGCAGAAAGTAGGGCGCTGAAGCTGGCTCGGTCGCTGAGCTAATTTGGTTGAAGATTGATTCTAGTGGCGTATTTGACCAAGCCTTGACCGAGTTTGTCATACTCTTCAATGCCCGTATGACTAGGGGATCACTCATACAACCTCCTTGTTGAACACTCACGATGCACTTACTCTAGCTGATAGGTAGGTGCATATATGTGCGCAAAATAAACGAATATCCGTTCGATTTAACGCCCATGGTTTAAATTGATGCAATTAAACTTGCGTTTTTGCAGTTGGCTGAAATTAAGGAGCTATTGTAGATATGTAGGTATTTTTTGCTTACTGCTATGAATGCTTGATTGAGGCAATAAAAAAGCCCTGTAGTACAGGGGATGAGGAACGTATAGGCCATGTGGCTAGATGCTAATAGGAATATGCGCTGCATTAATTGTTAGGTAGGCCGTAAGCTGGCGCTGGCATACTATGGTCAAATCCTTCCTCCTCACACACACTCTTCTCTCCTACAAGCGGCCCAACTGGGCCGTTTGTAGTTTTAGCGTGCTAAGACTAAGCAATCGTGGGGCGCAAAGTTGACGACCACAGCCTCGCCGCGATTGGGCAATCTGCTCACGTTGGTGTCGTTGAATACATCGACAAACAGCAAGTGTTGCTCAACTTCAACATGAAAGCGCACAATCGGCCCAAGCAACATCTGCTCTTTAACCACGCCATGGAGTTGATTTTGGCTGACTGCCCCATTGAGGCTGAGCCGTTCAGGCCGCAAGGCTACTTGGACTGTTGTGCCTTGCAAGGCTGCATCGAAACTATCGCTGACCTCAAATTGCTGGCTGCCAAATTGTAAAATGCCGCGCTTTGCATCGTGTAACGTTGCTTCAAGCGTGTTGAGCGTGCCAACAAACTGGGCTACAAAGCTGGTTTTGGGGTTGTTGTAGATTTCGGCTGGCGTGCCAAGTTGCTCAACTTCGCCTTTTTGCATAATCAACACCCGATCTGAAAGCGAAAGCGCCTCTTCTTGATCGTGGGTAACATAAATTGCGGTGATGCCAAGCTCACGCTGAATGGCGCGAATATCTTGGCGCAACGAAACCCGAATCTTGGCATCAAGCGCCGAAAGTGGCTCGTCGAGCAACAAAACTTGGGGCCGAATTGCCAAGGCGCGGGCTAGCGCAACCCGTTGTTGTTGACCACCAGAAAGTTGATGTGGATAGCGGTTGGCAAATTCTTGCATATGAATAATTGCCAGCATTTCATCAACCCGCTGCTGGATTGCCTGCTTGCTCAATTTGGCAATCTGCAAGCCATAACCAATATTTTGGGCCACGCTCATATTGGGAAACAGCGCATACGATTGAAATACAATCCCAATTTTGCGTTTGCTTGGCGGAGTTCTGGTTATATCAGCGCCGTCGATTTTAATTGAGCCGCCGCTGGGAGCTTCAAAGCCAGCGATCATGCGCAAAGTTGTGGTTTTGCCACAGCCGCTGGGGCCGAGCACCGACAAAAATTCGCCGCGCTCAACCGCCAAATTCAAGGGCGAAACCACGGTTGTTGGGCCAAATTGCTTGGTTAAATTGTGTAATTCGATAAAAGCCATAACGTTTCCTTAGTGGGTTCCACCAAATTGAGTTTGTTGCTGATCTTTGCTATTGAACAAGAGCACAATCCCAAAAATGACCCAAGTGAGGGCAAAACTGATGATGGTTAAAGCTGCTGGCTCGTAGGCTTTGTTTTGGCTAATTCGCGCTAAATAGGGGCCGAACGCTGGCCAAGCCAGATATTGGGCCAAAGTTAATTCGCCGAGCACCGTGGCAAAGGTCAAAAATGCGCCATTAACCAATGCGCCGCGAATATTCGGCACAATCACCTGCCAAATAATGCGAGGCCAGCCAGCACCAAGGCTTTGGGCGGCTTCGGTCAGGGTTTTGACGTTGGTGGCACGCAGGCCAGCATCAATTGCCCGATACATATACGGCAGCGCCAGCACCATATAGCCTGCGATCAACAAGCCACGACTTTGCACCAAAATCACTGGCGGGCGACTGTAGGATTTGATCAAGCCAAACACCAAAACAATCGGCGGAATCACAAACGGCATCAATGAAACTAACTCGATCAAACGGTGCAAGCGTGGATGGCGCAAATAGGCCCAATAGACCGTTGGCACTAGCAAAAGCATGCTCGCGATAATTGTCAGCAAGGCCATTAATGCTGAAAATCTGAAGGTTGCGTAAAAGCTGCTATCTTCAAAAACCCGTTGATAGGCAGTAAATCCCAACGTGTCTTTTTTGGCGCGCAACGAAAAGAGAAAGGTCGCGATCAGTGGCAACAAGAAATAGCTTGTGCCAAGCACAATAAACAGCCAAGCGATCAGTGAAGGACGTTTTTTCATTGCAACCACCGTGCCGATCGGCGTTGAAGCCAGCTATAGAGCACCAAAACGAGGGTCATAATCAGCATCATGCCAAATGCTAGTGCATAGCCCAAATTGGGATTATGCAAAATATCGCCCTGAATTTGCGCGCCAATCATAATTGGTACAATATTCAACGAGCCGCCAGTGAGTGCATAGGCGGTGGCATACGCGCCAAAGGCATTGCCAAAGAGTAAAACAACCGTGCTCAGCAGCGCCGGAGTTAAAATTGGCAAGGCCACGCTACGCCAATAATAGCTACCAGAAGCCCCTAAGCTTTCAGCAGCTTCGCGCCATTGCGGGCGCAAGGCCTCAAAAGCTGGCGTGAGAATGAGCACTACCAAGGGGATTTGAAAATACAAATAGGTCGCGCTCAAGCCCCAAAAGCTATACAGATTAAAGCCCTTGTCATAGAGATTAAAGCCCAAATCTTTGAGCAAGACCGTGACAAAGCCAACCCGCCCCAAGGTTGCGATAAAGGCAAAGGCCAAAGGCACGCCAGCAAAGTTCGAGGCCACGCCAGAAAAGGGAATCAAAAAGGCACGCACAAAGCGCGGCAAGCGCCCCAGCACCATGGCCCACGCCAACAAACCGCCAACCAAAGTTCCAAGCAAGGCCGTAACTCCGCTGACCTGCATACTGAGCAGATAGGCGTTGACAATGCTTGGCTGGCTCAGATCGGCGATATTTTGCAGCGTGAAGTTGCCTTGGTTATCCTGAAAACTGCCGATAACCAGTGAGGCCGACGGCAGCAGCAAAAAGGCACAGGCAAAGAGGAAAAACGGCACTGTGCCCAGCCAACTCCAATTAATGCGACGAAGGTCGAGGCGCGGCGATTGCGCACCCCGACCACGTTCTGAAGCTTGTTCTGCCACAGAGAGGCGATCCTTCCTTAATTATTCCTTGACATCGACGTTGACGGTTGTATCCCAGCCATCGACAATTACTTTCTTGGCTGCTTCGAGTTGGGCCAAGGTTGGGAAGACGGCGTTGGCATAGAGTTCGGCTGCTGGCAATTTATCGGCAATTTCAGCTGGAATCACATTCCGACCAACCAAATCGTTGTAGCGCACTGGGTGACCGCCACCTTTGAGCCACGTCAATTGGCCTTCATCCGAGTAGAGGTATTCCATCCACAATTTGGCAGCGTTTGGATGCGGAGCATAGGCGCTGATTGCTTGCACATACACGCCACCAAGCACGCCAGATTTTGGCACAACCACTTCAATTTCGGGGTTGCCGCCCAACTCATCGCGAGCGCTAATCGCCAAGTAGTCCCAAGTGATCATAATTGGGGTTTCGCCTTGAGCCAAGGTGCCTTGCTTGGCAATAACTGGCACAAAGTTGCCTGCTTGGTTCAATTTGCTGAAGAAATCCAAGCCTGGTTGGACGTTATCCAAGCTGCCGCCATTGGCGAGGGCTGCGGCATAAACCGACTGAATCGCCAAGTTTGAGACCCGTGGATCGCCTGCCAAAGCAACTTGGCCTTTGTATTCGGGCTTCAAGAGGTCGGCCCAATCTTGAGGCACATTTTTGACCCCATCTTTGTTGACAGCAAACGCCAACACGCCATAGTAATCGCCGAACCAATAGCCTTCGGGGTCTTTCAACTCATTGGGAATTGTGTCCCAAGTTGAAACTTTGTAGGGTTGGAGCAAGTTTTCTTGCTTAGCAGATGGGCCAAACGCAAAGCCAACATCAATTACGTCGGGAGCTTGCGGGCCTTTGTTATCTTTATTGGCCTTGATGGCTTCGATTTCATCGCCCGAACCAGCATCAGGATTGAGTTCGTTGATTTTGATGCCATATTTTTTCGAGAAATTTTCAATCATTTCGCCATAGTTGAGCCAGTTGTGGGGCAAGGCGATGACGGTTAATTCGCCTTCAGCTTTGGCGGCTGCAATCAACGTATCCATTGCTGATGATGTACCACCTGTGCCGGTAGTTGGAACAGCAGTATTTTCGCTGACAGCTGAGCCACAGGCCGTAATCATCAAGGAAACGATCATACATAAGGCTGCTAATTTAGCAGCGCGGAGCCGAAAAGCGCCAAGCTTCGATTGAGCCATGGGGTAAATCTCCTAGCAAGCTAGACCATGATGCATGAAAATCGGTTGGTTTTTTGACGAGTGTAACCACAAAAATGGGCTGGATTGATTCTATGGGGGCTGATTTATCGTACTATAACATATTTGTAATATTTTGGTTAAGAACAGCTCATCCTTTAAAGAACTAGCCACCAATCTTGCAAGATCTGGTATGATACAACGCCGTAGAGCAATGCAGCTCACTCACTGCAACGACGCACAACCCTGCAACCCTGAAGGATTAAGTTGACTGATGAATTGCCTCGGTGAGGGCCGTTCATCCTTCATCCTTCACCCTTCATCCTTACATTTGGAGGCTTTATGCGGTTAATTTTGGTGCGCCACGGTGAGAGTGAGTGGAATAAAATCGGTCGCTATCAAGGCCAAGAAGATGCGCCATTGAGCGAACTCGGCCAACAACAAGCCCAAGCCTTAGCCCAACGCCTCAAGCGCGAAAAGCTTGATGTGATTTACGCCAGCCCCTTGCAACGCGCCAACAACACAGCCCGCGCGATTGCCGAATTCCACCCAGATGTGCCATTTATCGACGAACCAGCCTTGCTTGAAATTCATCACGGCGATTGGCAAGGGCTCTATAGCCCCGATGTAAAAGCCCAATATGGTGCCGAATTACGTGAGTGGCAATATTTTCCCACCCGCTCGCAAATGCCCAATGGCGAAAGCTTCTCCAACATTCTTAAGCGCGTGATCGATTTTAAAGAACGGGTTTTGAGCGAACGCGCCAATCAAACCGTTGTTTTTTCAACCCACGATGTGGTTGTGAAGATTTTGGTTGCCGATGCCTTAGGCATCAATATGGATCGGATCAACCGCCTGTGGATTACCAATGCTTCGATTAGCGTGATCGAATATGGCGAAGATTTGCCCTATTTGGTGAGTTTGAGCGAAGCCTGCCACCTTGGTAAATTGGCCACCGTGCGCGAAAACCAAACCGCCCTTTAATTTTCTCACCCACCCCAAGCCCTCTCTTGCGCCGCAGGAGAGGGTTTTTTTGATTGAATGTTCTAGGATTTAGTATCACGGGAACCGCGAAGCGCACGAAGGAGGCGAAGGGGAGAAGGCTATTGGCTATTGGCTCTTGGCTATCAGAAAATCATCGGGGTTGGCAACATAGGGTGGCACAGCACGGGATCCTGATCCCCAGCCCCTGACCCCCGACCCCTCGTACAAAAACTCCCTGCGTCTCCCGCCTGGAGGTTTAAGGGCGGACAGGTTGAGGAATAGCTATCAATAGATGTTAGGCCATTTCCAAGCCCAGTCGTCTGCCCCGCATCACCGTCGTTGCCCAGC
>NZ_JAFBCZ010000053.1 GCF_016907925.1 Herpetosiphon giganteus
CAAATGTGTGATGTTGAGCAAACATCGTGCTGTCGGTCAACAGCCTGAGGATTCTACCACAGCCATGCGTTCTTGTCAAATCGCGTGTCCGTGGGCGAAGGTCTCGGTTGTTGGTGTCCTGTCTGGCGAACCAGACGTTGCGTTGACAGCCCGTGGATTCTACCGCAGATCAGCGGCGTTGTCAAATGCGACCAAGCACGGAACCGCGAAGCGCGCGAAGGGCCACGAAGATGAGGCTATGGGCTATGGGCTGTTGGCTGTTGGCTGTTGGCTGTTGCCTTCTGATTTTTGCCTTTTGACTTCTGACTTCTGACTTTGGATTCATCCCTCATCCTTCATCCCTCATCCTTCATCCCTCATCCTTCATCCCTCATCCTTCATCCCTCATCCTTCATCCCTCATCCTTCATCCCTCATCCTTCATCCTTTTGCTCATTACTCGCCAACAGCACGCCGACGGCGGGTACTCACCGCTGAACCTTGCGATTGCAACACCGCCATATCCCGCAGAATGGTGCGCCGACTTACGGCCAAGGCATCAGCCAAATCATCATCGGTTGGCGCTGCTCCTGCATCGTCGGCTTCATCAAGCAATCGCTGCAAACGATGCATGCGCAATTCGCTACGATCATGGAAACGATTATCATCTGGTGCATGCAACGTCCAGACAACCTCAACCCGATCGGTATGGCTCAGCGATTTGCCCAGCGGCACATCGGCCCGCACCAATAGAACTTTGCGTTGAATATAGCCACCTTCAGAAAGCAGCTGGCTGCGCCCATACACCCGCGTAAGCCGCATCCATAGCCCAGCCATCGAGCGAATTGCCCCAGCCAACGGGGCAACCCGCTGCAATTGCAGCACCATGCCATGTAATTTCACATTATTGATGAATGAATCGCGCAAGGTTGGGTCGCGGAAGCGATTGGCTTGCTGCTGAATTGACGTATAGGCATTTTGCAAATGCAGCCGATCGCCATAGACCCAAAAACGCGTGAATTGCAACAAAACATCTGCATATAACAATTCTTTCTGATCGTACATCGCTTCGGCTTCAGCCAACATCGCTTGGGCTTCAGCAGCAAAACCACATAATTGGGCAGCTAAGGCATGCATCAAAATTGGCTGCAAAAATGCCGATCGCGCTTGTTGCCACATCGCCGTGCCACGCCGTAACAACGGTAAAGCTTGATCTGGCCGATTGCGAAAAATCTCCAGCGCGCCAATCGCCGCCAGCAAATACAAGCCTGCGCCTTGTTGCTGCGCTTGATCAAGCCACGGCTGAACTTCTTGGACGACCGTTTCTGCTTGCTCAAAATCGCCAGCTTCTAAGGCCACTAAAATCGTGACACTCTGGGCAAAAAAGGCCCAGTTGGAGTTTGGCGGCATCTTGGAATCACGAATCATCTGGCGCAAACGTTGGGTGGTGGCTTGGGCCATCTCGGTCAGGCCAATTGCGGTCGTAATAAAAGTCGACATGAACAAGCCCACACCCAGCAACCAACTATCATCAAGCGCTTCGAGCAATTCAATTGACTTGTTCATGGTGCTCAGCGCAGTTTCCCAATCGGCGTAGCTAATATTAACTTCGCCCAAAACTCGCAACACATTGCCCCGCGCCGGATACAAATAGGGGTGCAACTCGGTCAGGGTCAAGGCTTCAGCAGCAATCCGCTGGGCCACGCTGGTATGGCCAAGCATGCGATAGGCAAAAGCCAGCGAACACAACGAGGCCACTAAAACTGCATCATCGTGGCTGCTTCGCGCAAGCGCAACCGCCTGTTCGAGCAAGGGCAAACTGTTGCGCGGCTGCACCGCAGCACTGCTGATCAAATGAAAGCCATAGGTATGTAAAATTCGCGCTTCAACCGCTGGCAATTCGAGGCTTCGGGCCAAGGTCAAGGCTTGTTCGGCAATACTCGCCATCTCAGGCGCATTCGAATCGACCGAAGAAAGCACAATTCGACTCTCATAGACTTCGAGCAAGGCCCGTTGATCGCCCAAATTCAAGGCGAGGCTTTCCAAGCGTTCAACATCGGCACGCCATACATCGAGTTGGCCCAAAAACACCAAAATTCGTTGGCGCAAACCAAGCAAGCTCAGCTCCAAACGCTGATCACTGGGCAAACGCTGGTACAGCTCCAAGGCACGATTGGCATAATCGAGCGCCGTCGTGTAGGCATAGGCCTGCAACGCTTGTTCGCCAGCTTGTTGATAGGCAGCAATTGCCGCTGGCCAGCGCTGCGCCCGCTCATAGGCCCAAGCAATCGTTTCTGGGCGGCAAAGTGGCTGTTGGGCAAAATAATCAGCCGCCTGCTGCACCGCTGCTTGGCGTAATTCAAGCGCTAAGCTTTGCTCAACCGCCACCGCAATCAAATCATGGTAAAACTGAAAGCCTGCATGGGTCTGGGCTACCAGCCGTGTGGCTAAAAGATCAGGAATCGCCTGATCAACCTCAGCTCCAGCCACAAATCGCCATGCCGCTAATGTCCAGGTGCGGCCCAAAGCATTTGCCGCCGCCAAGGCCTGATGAGCCAAATGTGGCAACGCCTGCACCCGTTGCGCCACCAAAGCCTGAAACGAATGCTCGTGAGCATCACCACGATGCAGCAAATGCTCTTGGAGAAATAAGGGGTTACCAGCAGTCAAAGCATGTAAGGCAGCAATCTCGGCCATACTCGGAATTGGCACCTGATTCGGCCACAAGCGCCCAACTAAATGCTGAAAATCGTGCAATGCTAAGCCATTCAGCTTAACTGCTTGAATTGGCAACTCTTGGCGCATGCGCCGCAAAGCTTGCAACATATGGCTTGATTCATTGCCCCGATAAGCCAAAACGATGAGCAATCGCGAGCGCAACAAGGCTTGAATTTGGCTTGGCGACCATTGCAACACACTAAATACAACCCGCTGCGCCCAATGCAAATCATCAAGCACCAGCAATAATGGGGCTTGTTGGGTTACCGCCAACAACACTTGCAATAAGGCCGTCGCCAAACTTGGCCGATTGGCATGATCATGCTGGTTGAGTTGAGGCAAATCGGGCACAAGCGCCGCCAAACCAAGCCGCGTAATTGGATCGAATTGCTCAAGCAAGCGCTGATCGAGAATTTGGGTTAATGCTTGATCAAGCGGTGCATACGGCGAACTGCCGCCATTAATTTGAGCCGCACCCCAAGCCAGCTGAAAGCCCCGCGCTTGGGCTGCTTGGCTCAATTCGTGCAATAATCGCGTTTTGCCAATGCCAGCCGCTCCATCAAGCAAAACAATGCCACCACTATGGCTCAAGGCAGCATCCAAGGCATCGAGCAAGAGCGAACGTTCATGCGTGCGGCCAACAAACGGAATTTTCTGCCAACTCCCGCCAAACGTGGTTTGGCGCAAGGCTTGCTCAGCCAAGATTTGCTCGGCAAGCGCCGTGAGTTCAGCCATTGGTTCAACGCCCAAATCGCTGGCCAAACGTTCGCACATGTTGTGGTAGACCACCAAAGCCAAATGTGCTCGGCCAAGGCTAATCTGACAACGCATAATGAGCATCGCCGCCTGTTCATCAAACGGATCGAAAGCCTGCCAACGCTCAGCGCTGCTCAACGCCAAGCCATAATCGCCTTGGGCAAACGCATGCTGAGCCAATTTGGCAATTGTGGCCGCAAAGAGGGCTTGTAAGTCAGCCCGCGGGCCATCGAGCCATTCTGCATCGAGATCAGGCAATAATTCATCACGATACAACTGACATGCCAATTGCCAATCACTTGCTTGATCGGCGTAGGCTGCTTGCTGAAACAGGTGCAGATCACACCAAATTGGGCCAAGTTGCAGGGTTTGGGGATTCGCTAATAGCCATTGATCACAACTTGGGCATTGTTGGCGCAGCCGATAAAGCGCCGCTGAGAGCGCACGCCGTGCCTGCGGTTCGGGCAAATCGGGCCAAATTGTAGCTGCAAGCCGCAAACGACTGATTGGCTGGGGTTGATTGAGCGCTAAAAAGACCAATAACGCTGCCAATGGGCCATTGCCAAGCGCTATCTGTTGGGTGTTGTATTGCAGGCGTGGAGAGCCAAATAGGTAGAGCGCGCAATCTTGCATACGTCTATTGTAGTGGGCATGTCTAGAGTCTCAGGAGCATAGGTTGCGAACATTATCCACTTCAACGGCAAAAACCCAGCTAGGATGTAGGACTAATTGACCGTAGGAGGGCGTTAGATATGGTAGTATGATCAAAACTTAATCATTTGTTCGTTGCTTATTCATCGTAGCAATCTACACTGACAACTCAACCTGTTACGCAAATTCATTTCAATTGACTATGCCTAACAGCGGCGTATAATGGCAATAGACCGGTATTGCATTGGCGATACCATTCCTCAAGGAGGCTTGCAATGGGCTTAGGCGTACCAGAACTCTTAATTATTCTCGCAATTGTGATTGTGTTGTTTGGAGCCTCGCGGATTGGCGATCTTGGCAGCTCGCTTGGCCGTGGCATTCGTGAGTTTCGCCGTGGTGTGCGCGATGATGATGCCCCAGCAGCATCCGACGCGAGCAAAAACGAATCGAAATAACCAGCGGTTACAATTAACATGCATCGTTGAGGCACGTAACCCGTGCCTCACGTTGTTCTCACGGGGGGGCTATGACCGTTGCCCTGCGTTTCCTCGGCGTACCTTCAATACTCTACAATCAGCAACCACAGTCGCTTCCCAGCAAAGCGGTGGCCCTTTTGGGCTATCTTGCCGCCACAATCCAGCCTCAACGCCGCGAGCATCTTTTGGCATTGCTGTGGGCTGAAAGTAGCGATGAAGCTGCCCGCAAAAATTTACGCAATACGCTTTGGACAATCCGGCGCAGTTTAGGCGGCGAGATCATCTTGGCCGATGATGATCGCCTGCGCTTGCACCCGGATTGTGTCGTTGATCTTTGGCAGCTACGCAGTTTGGCAGAAGGTTTGGTTCAACCAAGTGTTGAGAGTTTGTTACAACTGGCCCAAGGCCCCTTGCTCGATGGGCTAATGTTGCCAGATGCCCCTGATTTTGATTTGTGGCTGGTGACTGAGCGCGAGCAAGTGCACTTAACCGTCATGCGTTTGTTCCAAACCGCCATTAGCAATTATCAAAAGCAGCAGCAATGGAGCCATGTATTAACCTTGGCCCGCGCCGCCTTGCGCTTCGATCCGCTCTCCGAATCGTTGTACCAGTCGATTATCGAAGCTCATTGGCGGCAGGGCGAACGCGCCGAGGCTTTGCGCCAATATGAGATGTTGAGCACAACCCTTCAGCGCGAATTGGGCATCGAGCCATTGCCCGAAACCCAAATGCTGCGCCAACGCATTTTGCAAACCAATCCGTTGCCCAGCCCAACCAATAGCCACGAGCCAGCCAAGCCTATGCTTGCAACGCCAACGCCTGAGCCAAAGCCAGTGCTCAAGCCGATCAAACGGCCAGCACCCCGCGAAACGCCGTTTGTTGGGCGGCAATATGAGCAGTTATTGCTCAATCAAGCGCTGATGCGCAGCAACGAACGCGGCTTGCAAGTTGTGCTGATTACTGGCGAAATTGGGGTTGGCAAATCGCGGCTCTGGCAGGAATGGGCGCAAAAGCTGCCCGCCGATAGCACAATGCTGTCGATGCATTGCCTTGAATCAACCAGAAGCCTGCCTTTTGCCCCAGTCACTGAGCTATTTGGCCAGCGCTTGTGCTTATCGCGCTTGTTTGCTGGCGATTCAGCGGTTGATCCGATGTGGTTGGCCGAGGTTGCACGCTTGCTGCCGCAACTGCGGGGCCATGTGCCCAATTTGCCCGAGCCACCAGTCTTGCCCGCCGATGAAGAGCGACGGCGCATGTTCGAGGCCTTTGCCCAATGTCTGCGCGCCGTGATGACCAACCATTTGGTAATTGGCATCGACGATTTGCACTGGGCCGACCAAGCAACCGCCGAATGGCTTGATTATGTGGTCGATCGCTTGCGCGATTTGCCAATTGTGATCGTCGTAACCTATCGTTCCGAGGAAGCCAATGCCCGTTTGCAACGCTTGGTTGTTGGCTGGCAACGTGGCAGTTTGGTCACCCGCATCGATGTGCCGCGGCTTGATCAGGCAGAAACTCGCCAGCTCTTGAGCGAATTGGGCTATGCCAATCCTGATGATCAGACTTTGCTCGAACGCAGCGCTGGCAATCCTTTGTTTTTATTGGAGCTTTGTCGCACGGTCGATCAAACTGATGTGCCGCCGATGTTGGTTGATGTGTTGGGCACGCGCTTGGCGCGCTTGCCTGAACGCGCCGCCCAAATTGTGCAGGCAGCGGCGGTGCTCGACCCGTTATTCAGTTATAACGTGTTGCGCGAAACTGGCGGACGCTCCGATGAAGATACGCTTGATGGCCTCGATGGCTTGCTCAACGCCGCAATTTTGAAGGAACAAGGCGATAGTTATACATTCAGCCATCCGTTGATTGCCACGGTTGTGCGCAATAGCCTTAGCCGCGCGCGCCGCACCTTTTTGCATCGCCGCGCTGCCCAAGCGCTACAACACGAATATAGCGATCATCGCGCGATTGCTGGACGCTTGCTCTTACACTATCGCGAGGCTGGCGAGGCTAAATTGGCCGCAAACTATGCCGATCAAGCGCTCGAACATGCGCTTTCGCTCTCTGCGCCAAACGAAGCAGTGGCCTTTGGTCAACAGGCAATCGAGCTTGATCCAACGCCTGAGCGCTATTGTCGTTTGGGCGATGCGCTGGAGTGGAATAGTGAAGTGCCTGCTGCCCGCGAGGTTTATCATACGGCGCTGGCGCAATATGAGGCGCAAGCCAATTGGCTACGGGTCGTGGCAGTTTGCACCAAACTTGGCCGTACCTATCTGGTGGTCGGGCGGCCAGAAGTTGTGATCGAATGGGCCGAACGCGGTTTGGCCATCTATCACAAGCATGCACTCGAAAATCAATTGATCGAAGCCGAATTGTTGTTGCTCTTGGCAATTAGCCAGCGTTTGGCGGGCTATCCTCTAAATGTTGCCTACGAGAATATTCAAGCAGCCTTAGAAGTCGCGACTGCACAGCAAAATCACTCGTTAATTGGGCGTTGTCAGTTTGAGCTTGGCAATATTTTGGCTCAGCGTGGCGAAATCAAAGCAGCGGTCGATACCTTTGCGTTAGCAATTTCCAGCACCGCCGCCACCAACGAGCAATATCAAATTATCTTGGGCTATAACAATGCAGCCTATAATGCTACGCTGATTGGCGATTTGCTGACCGCGCACAGCCATATTGAAGCAGGCTTGCACTTAGCCGAACAGTTGGCGCTGCGCGTGCCATTGCAATATTTGTATAGCACCCGCGGCGAAATTGCCTTGGCCGAAAAGCATTGGGACGAAGCAGAAGCATGGTTTGAGCGTGGCATCAGCGTGGCTCAAGCCAATGGCAATGCGGCGCAGGTTGCCAATTATCGGGCCAATTTTGGCTTAGTTGCTCGTGGTCGCGGCGATCTCGATCAGGCGTTAGTGCTGATGCGCACGGCGCTTAGCGAAGTTGAGTTGCTAACCGCGCCATTTTTACAAACCCAAATCAACATCTGGCTGGCTGAAATTTGGCAAGAACGCCACGATTATTTGGCGGCAAATGCAGCGCTGCAACGCGCCAAGCAAGCGGTTACTTCAGAACAAGGCTTTTTATATAGCCGCGTACAGCAATTGCAAAACCAGCTTGGCAACCTGCAACCAGCAATGGCGCAGCAGCGTTCTATCTAGGTATAACTATCGCCAAGGAGCTAGAATGCTTGAAGCACCCTATAGCCATAGCGAACTAAGCGTTGTTTTAGAACGTGATGTTGCCAGTGTGAGCGATACGATTTTGAGCTTGACTCCTGAGGAATGTTTCGCCCATCCGCCAAGAGTCTGGTCGGCTGCTGAAAATGTGCTGCATCTGCAACAATTGAGCAGGGTTTTTATCCTTGCCTTCTCAGTGCCACGTTTTACTTTAGGCATGTTGTTTGGCAAGCCCAAGCATCAAACCCGCGATTATGCGACGATTGCCAGCAGCTATCAAGCGGCAATTGCTGGCGGCTTCGAGGCTCCGGCCTATTCGATTCCCACCAAACCGCAAGGCCCGTTCAACCAGCAACGCCAACAAGCCTTAGTCGAACAGTGGCAAAAAATCAATCAGCGTATGCTCGAATGTCTGTTTTATTGGGATGATGCGGTGCTTGATCAGTATCAAATACCGCACCCAGCGTTGGGGAAATTGACGGTGCGTGAGATGCTGTTCTTCATGCATTACCATACACAAATGCATCTCAACCAGATTACCAAATTGCGCCAAAGCCAGGCCAGCAGCCAGTTGGCAGCCTACTAGCTGCCCATGCATAGGCTTGTGACAATCATTGACATAGAACAAAAGTTCTACTATAATTTTCTTCAGTGATAAACGAGCATATACGTTTAGCCTGAGGAGGCCTTATGGCGGTCACAAGTCGTAATTTGCGAACAAATCATCCGCGGCAATGGGCGGGGCGGCGACTTGTCCGAGTAACATCCCCCCAACAAGCGCTCCGTCGCGCACAACAACAACTTCAACAACCAACCGCGACGCTGCCGGAAATTTGGTTCAATCGGTTTATGTGGGCAGGGTTGGTGGTACTTTTAGCCCTACTTTTGGGCACGCTCAGCGGCATTTTTGGGGTCTGGTATGATGATTTGCGCTATGGTCGGCCACGGGTTTCGCACTTAGCGGCAACGGTTGGCCATGAAGAAGCGCAGGGCTTGCCCAGCGAATTTATGGCCATCAATTTGAATCGGCGGGTGGTTGTGTTAGAATTCCCTGGAGGCGATGCAAGCAAAGCGCGCACGCTGATTGGCCCATATCTCTTTGGCGCAGGCGAAGATCTGACCCCCATCACGCTTTCGACCCACGATCTCAACAACGATGCCCGGCCAGAGCTATTGGTCAATATCAAAAACGAACAACTTATTTATATCAATCAAGCCGATGGCTTTCGGATGATCACTGCTGCTGAACAAGCACATTTGTTAAACCAGCAACAATGAGTGGTCTCCGTGCCAGGAGAACCCATCCATGTTATATGGTTTTGATGATTTTTCTTCGCGACGACGCACCCTCTTTTTGATTGCGCTGGCGGCTGCCTTGGTTTGGATGATCGTGCAGTTTCGGGGTCGCAGCAATGCCTTTTATAGCTCGATGAGCGCCCCAGGTCAACCAGCCCAATCAGCCAGCGGCAATCTTTCTGGCTCGTTCGGGGCACTCGATGGCGATAGTATTATCGGCGTGCCAACAATCTCTGCTGCCAAAATCGATCAAGTGCTCGCTTCTTACGATTCTCCAGCAACTGGCAAGGGTCAAGTGATATATGATATGGGTATCAAATATGGCATCGACCCAGCCTATTGTTTAGCCTTCTTCATTCACGAATCGACCGCCGGAACCCGTGGAGTTGCCACCGTCACTATGTCGATTGGCAATATTCGCACAACGCCTGGCTACGAAGATTATCAAGGCTACCGCAAGTATCCCAGTTGGGAAGCAGGCATCGAAGATTGGTACAAACTGATTCGCAATTTATATATCGACGAATGGAAACTGACGACAATTCAAGCAATTATTCCAGTGTATGCGCCCCCAGTTGAAAACGACACCAATAACTATGTCGAAATTGTGCGCACATTGGTCAACTCATGGAGAGCAGCAGGTTCATGAATTGGTATGATTTGAGCGATAACAGTAGTAATTATAAACGTGGTGCGGTTGCGCTTGGCTTGATTGTGGTGCTCTTTTTGTTAGTCAATCGTCCTGCAACTCCCACAATTAGCGCATGGCGCGGCGAAACCACCAATGTCGCTGGCTTGTCTGGGGCGGCGATTCAGGTTGGCCAAGGCGATACCTTGGTTGCCCCGCCCAATATCTCCAGCGATCAGCCATGGGGCAATCCGGTAGCTGGCAATCGGGTCGTGATGACTCAAGGCTACGGGGTTGGCTCGCACGCTCCTGCTGAAGTTTGGGGCGCAATCGATTTAGCTGTTGATGGCGATGGCGATGGCGCTGCTGATCCAGCTGGCTCAGTCGGCGCACCTGTGCGTGCAACCATGAGCGGCTATATCGATGTCACCGCCGATTCATGGCCAGCAGGCAATCACGTTTGGGTGATTGGCAACGAATATAAAACTGGCTATGCTCACCTTTCCGAGTTCAAAGTCAAGGATGGCGATTATGTCGAACGCGGCACAATCATCGGCACAATTGGCTCAACGGGATCATCGAGCGGGCCGCACCTTGATTATCAAATTTGGCATAATGGGGTAAACCAAAATCCCCTCAATTTCCACCCATTACCCTAAGCAGTTTGGTGCTAAAATAGGCTAACGAAAAGCATGAATTGTCGATGATAATTCATGCTTTTCTGTATTCAACAGTCTACTCTAGCGCAATGAGGCCCTATGGCTGTAGCAACGCTCACCCCCCAACAATCGCTGACTGAGCGGATTCGAATTTTAATCATTTCGCAAGCGATCATGATTAGCCTGATTGGCATTGCTGCTTGGTTTTTAGTCGAAATTCCGCAGGAACGGGCTTCAGTCTTTTTGGGCTTGAGCTTAGTCGCAAGTATTACCGCAGCACTCTATTTCCTGCGCAAGTCGCGTTATATCAGCCAACTGGTGGTGCTCAATTTTCTGCTCATGGTTGGGGTAATTGTGCTAACCGATGCGCGAGGTGCTGAGTTATCAGGCCTGACGTGGACGCTGTATCTGATTTGGCCAACCTTAACTATGCTGGTTTTACGCAATTTAAAAGCGGTGATGATTGTCAGTGTGGTAACGCTGACAGCGCTGATTACGTTTCCACTGCTTGAAATCTATGGCGTGATTGCGATTCCGCTGATTTTGCCTCAAGCAACCTTGCTGCTCAAACTCATTATCTTAGTGGTTGTGTTTTTGATTTTGACCTCGATGATGATTGTAATTGGCCTTGCTGACCAGCGTAGCCAAAAAGTGCTTGCCGAACACACAGCCGTCATTACCACCCAACAAACAGAATTAGCCCAAGCCAACCAATCGTTGCAAGCTGGCAATAGCCAACTCCAAGCGCTGGCGCAACGCCAAGAAAACTTGCTTAATCAGATTCAGTTGCTCGAAGCGCCAATTATTCGCCTAAGCCATAACGCGATTTTGCTGCCAATTACCGGCATGCTCGATCAACAACGAATTAGCCATATTCACGATGCAATTTTGCAACAGATTTATCAATTGCGGGCGCAACACTTAATTCTCGATATGACAGGGGCGTTGTTGCCTGATGCCAGCGTCTTGCCTGCCTTTGGCGATTTGCTGGCGGCGATTAAGCTCTTGGGCTGCGAGGTACGCGTTACCGGCATGACCAGCGAGATTGTACAGCAATTGGTCTTTACTGACATCGATTTAGGGATTTTTGGCAAAACTGGTCAGCTAGAGCAATTGATTCAAGAGGTTTTAGCACCAAGCTTAAAACGGAAATAGTTCTTCAACTGAGATTAATTGCAACGAGCCGGTTGGACATTGGCTCAAACAGGCCCGATCATCGTAGCCCGCGCATAAATCGCATTTGCTGGCGACGGTTTTTGGTTGGCGTTGCACCGATTGCTTTTGCATGCGCTGCCAGAGCTGCCAGAGCGGGCCATGTTGATTTTGCAAGTAGATCGTCTGCGATTCGACCGCATCGTAGGGACAGGCCACAACACACTCGTTACAGCCAGTACAGGCATCGGTAATCCGCAGCGCGCCATTATCATCCCACTGAATCGCATTTTCGGGGCAGGCCTCGACACACTCCGCGCCAACCCGACATTGACGACAACTCTGAGTAATATCCCATTCTTCAAGAGTAGCAGCATTCAGATGCATGCGGGTTTGGCCGAAACGCTCGGCACAAGCCTGCTCGCAAATGCGGCAATCGGGCGGACATTGGGCTGGCTGACGCACCAAGACATGCGAGCCGCGAAACATGCCATAGCGCACCGCAACTTTGATCAAATGTTGGCGGGTTTGGTCGCCGCGCACGCGCTCTGAGTGGTGCATCCGCTCGTCGATAACGCGGCGCACCGCTGCCTCAAGTGATGGATGTTGGGCTACTTGCTCGGCAAAAACAGCGCCTGGCAGTTGCAAGCAGCGAGTTGGCGTTAAACAGCGCAAAGTTGCATTATGCGGCGTTGCCGAAAGCAGCGCCATCTCGCCAAAAAAATCGCCATCGCTGAGCGTTGCCACGATCATGCCATGCTGTTCAACCGCAATTTGGCCTTGTTCGATCAAATAGAGTGCTTTGCCAGGCGAGCCTTGCTCGAAAATAACTGTGTTGCGGCCAAACTCTTGGCGCGTGAGTTGAGCCGCCAATAAAATGCGTTCCTCGATGCTGACATGGCTAAATAACGGCACTCTGCTGAGCGCGCTAATCGCGCGGCGCTGCGTATAACTGGCTTCGATCAAGCGCATAAAGACTGGCAAATGTTGCTTTTTTTCGTGCAAGCGCTCAATTGACCATTGCAAGGCGAAAATTTGGCTTTGGGCTTGCACTGCATACAGTAGCGAGTGCGAGCTAAAAAAGATGCTATTGCCAAAAAAATCGCCTTCGGCCAACTTGCCAATTGAAATCGGCTCGCCATCGCGATCAAGAATCACCGTATCGGCCAAGCCACTCAAAATCACATAGCATTGGCTGCTGCGTAAACGGGCAATCGGAATTGTGTCGCCTGCTGCAAAGGCCCGAAAAGTCCCAATCCGCGCCAAAATGGTGGCTTCGTTGATGGGTAATTCGGTCAAATTGGGCAGGCTACGCAACGCATCAATTTGGAGATTGAGTGCCAGAGGAGCCATGGTTTTAGCCTCGATTATTGGGTTTGTTGGTAGTGATAGGGCAAACTGCGCCGCATATGTTCGTCGGCCATTTGCCATGAGTGATTGGCATTTGGCACGACCCCGCTGAGCCGATTGTGCGCCCCAACTTCGCGAAGTAGTTCATCGAGCCGCGCGCCACGGTAATAATTGACATTTGGTTCAGCTGATTCAGGGCCATATTCAATTAACCATTGCAATTTTGAAGCCTGCGCGCCATCAATTCGCAGCAACGTCAATGGATTATGTTGCGCTGCAAAAGTGTGATCGCGGGGCACGCCAAAGTTGGCATCGAATAAACTGCGTTCGAAAACACTATCGCGGGCAGCGATAATTTCTGCATTCTCAGGGTCATCCCAAAAGAAAAGGCCATCATACGCGCCGACCGAAGCCCACTCGTTGGGGTGGCGCAAGGCTTGATTGACGCTGATAAAACCGCCCAACGAAAAGCCATCGAGCGAACGATGTGCGCCGCCAAACAGCACCGGATAATGGGTTTCAACGTAGGGAATCAAATCGCGATAGATAAAATCTTCAAAGCGCCCACTGCCAAGCGTTGGGTCAGCAGCAAGTTCTGGCGCATGGAGATTAATGCCCAAGCTATGCACCGCATCGTTGGCGTTGGTCATGCCTGGAAAAACCAAAACCATCGGGCCAATCCGATTTTGGCGGCGCAACTCTTCATAAACATCAAGCACATTGCGATTACCGCCGCGCGTGCCATCCTCGTTTTTGTTGATCCACTCGCGCTCGTGGCCACGGAAGAGATACAAACTAGGAACCCGTAAGTTTTCGTCGCTGCGTGCTTCAATTGGCAGATAAATATAAAATGTGCGGGTAATGCCCAAGGCGTTGCTGAAAAAATCGACTCGTTCAACCCGCTCATCGTAGATTTTAGTTGGATCGCGTTGGCGATCAGCCCAAGCGACGACAGCGCCTTTGACCTGCGCACCACTGGCAGCAATCTCTCGACGATTGGGAATTTCGCTGCCATCAAGCGCTTTCTCGACGTTCTGCCACGAGCCACGAGTTAATTTAAACTCAAGTTGCAAACCATGGGTAAACGGCCAAGCGCCATAAGCAATATCGGCGCTGCGCGAAAGCACATAGGTCGGATCGTTGGGTCGCCACTGATTAAACGAACCAGTTAGGTACAACTGGTCGCCTGGGGCGGTATCGGCAGGAATTTTAAACTCAAAATTGACCAACGGGGTGGCTTCGAGCGGCGTTGGTTGGGGAATTGAGCGCTGCCGCCCAACCATAAAGCCCAAGCCAAACGCCAAACCCAGCCCAACCACAAACAAAATTAACGTCAACCACATACTGCGTGCTCGCTTCAACGCTGAACAAGATCGTGATAGGCACCACGATAATAGAGCAACGGCGAACCATCGCGCAGGGTCACATGCTCAATTTGGCCAATAAAAATGGTATGATCGCCGCCATCAACTGCCTGATACAAGCCACATTCTAGGTTGGCCAACGCTCCATCGAGCAACGGCGCAATGCCATGGCCTACTCCAGCGATAATCTCTGACCAATCGTGTTTCTGCGGGCCAGCAAAATGGCGCGACAGGGCTTCTTGATCGCTGCTTAAAATATTGATTGCAAATGCCTTGGCCTGAAGCAACACATCGCGCATCGGCGAACGATTATCAATCGAAATAATTGCCAAGGCTGGGTCTAACGAGAGCGAAGCAAAGGCGCTAACCGTCAAACCATAGGGCTGGCCATCGACGACCGTGGTAATCACGGTCACGCCACTGGCAAAACGACTCATCGCTTGCCGAAACAAAGCAGGATCAAGCGTCATCGAGATATTCCTCTTTACACAATGCTGCGGGTATTGTAACGAGGTTCAAAGGGCAATGCAAGATGAGGGGTCAGTTGTTAGTGGTTAGGGGTCAGTTTTAGCCCGAAGACGTGATCCACGAACGACACGAAGGGTTGAAACCGCGAAGAACGCGAAGCACACGAAGCAATCTTTTTAGCCACGAATTGCACGAATTGCACGAAGCATTATTTTTAGCCACAGATTGCACAGATTAGTTTGATTATCTTCCCATAGCCCATAGCACAACAGCCTAATCGCTGATCCCCGACCCCTGAATCCTGACCTCTGACCACTGATCCCTATGCTCTATGTTCTATGCTCTATGTTCTATGCTCTTTGCCTGCTATTTGCCGCGTGCTAGGCCTCTATGCTATTATCGCTGCTAGAATTACAGGCTTATTTGCTCCAACAGCGTTGCGGGGTTTGGCTCCCGATGGCTGCCTGGCGCTCCCCTTGCTGAGTTAGGAGTTTAAAACTTCATGTTGACGATTGATGAAATTTTATCGCGTGGCGTTAGCGAAGTGATTGTTGAGGCCAACGTTCGGCGCAAATTGAATACAGGCAAGCAGCTTCGGCTCAAATTGGGCATCGATCCCACCCGCAGCGATATTCATATTGGCCATGCGGTGGCGTTGCGCAAAATGCGCCAATTTCAAGAGCTTGGCCATACGGTTGTGTTGATTGTTGGCGACTGGACAGCCCAAATTGGCGACCCAACAGGCCGCGACGAAAGCCGCCCACGCTTGACCGTCGCAGAAACTCGCAGCAACGCCGAATATTACATGGATCAAGTGTTTAAAGTGATTGATCCAGCCAAAACTGAGGTGCGCTGGCAAAGCGAATGGTTCGGCCAATTCGACCTTGAAAAAGCCTTTGGCTTAATTGGGCGTTTTACCGTCAACCAAATGCTCTCGCACGACACTTTTCGCAAGCGCTATGAAGCTGGCCAACAACTAACCGTGCTTGAGTTGATGTACCCCATGTTGCAAGCCTACGATTCGATTGCAATCAAACCTGATATTGAGTTTGGCGGGACTGACCAAAAATTCAATATTTTGGCTGGGCGGCAATTGATGGAACAAATGGGTATGGAACCGCAGGATGTGATTCTTGTGCCCTTGATCATCGGCACTGATGGCCGCAAAATGAGCAAAAGCTTCAACAACTCGGTTGATATTTTGATGTCGCCCAAGGATAAATATGGCAAAATCATGTCGATGGGCGATGATGTTTTGCCAGTCTATTACGAAGTCTGGAGCGATACGCCAATTGCTGAGGTCAAGGCGATGGCTGAAGCAATCAAAGCTGGCAGCGTCAATCCACGCGACCTCAAAATGCAATTGGCGCGCGATATTATTCGCCAGCTCGATGGCGAAGCCGCCGCTGCCGAAGCCGAAGCCGAATTTGTGCGCGTGTTTCAGCAACGCGATTTGCCCAGCGAAATGCCTGAAGTTCAGCTGACTGAAGCCGCCAACATCATCGATTTGTTGGTTGCAACCAAACTGGCAGCCAGCAAAGGCGAGGCTCGCCGCCTGATCGATGGCGGTGGCGTGCGCTTGGCGGGCGAGAAAATCAGCGGCTACGATAGCGTTGTTCAACCAGTTGGCGAACAGATTTTACAAGTTGGGCGGCGCAAATTTGTGAAATTGCTCAGCAATTAGCGCTAGATGCGAGGGTGCTGTGGCGGGTTTTGGCTCGTCACAGCAAAAGGCTTATGGATCAACCATTTCCGTTGGCGACCGCTTGTTTTAAATGTTGGCGCAGAGTTCAAGAACGTAATTGCATTGTGCATGGCTATGGCGATGCCAAGGCCAAAGTGATGTTTGTGGGCGAGGTTCCCGAAAGTTTGGGAGCCAACCAAACTGGCGTGCCATGGACGCGCACCGTGGCGGGCCAGCGTTTGCAAGTGCTGTTACGCGCCTTGCGGCTACGCACGGCCTCAGACCCAGAGCACGAAGAACCACGCTTGGTTGGAGCCTATTTGACCTACATGGTGCGCTGTAGCACCCACGCCGATAGCCCACCAACCATGATCGAAACCTCGAATTGCGTTGCCTACCTTTGGCGCGAAATCGTGCTGGTCAATCCACGAATTATCGTGACCGTTGGCGAAGCGCCAACCAGACTGATGTGCGCGAAATTGTTTGGCCATGTGCCAGGCAATGTCGAATCGATGCATGCCCAGCCATTGCCCGTCGATCAACGAATTCTGCTGCCGATGATCGATCTCGAGACCATCACCAAAGAAGAAGCCCACGTTTTTGCTCGCGTTTTATCGGCACTGTTGGAAGAGTAGCAAACTGGGTTATACTCTTCTCCAGAGAATTTCAGAATCGCGAAATTTCTCCCTTTTCACTAAACTTGCTAGGTTTTGGCCTAGCCTTAAAGCGAGCAAAAGGTATGTTACGGTTTATTCTCAAACCTGATCGTGATAAATCAATTCGCCAACGCCACCCATGGGTTTTTAGCGGGGCAGTCGCCCGCCGCTCTGGGCCGGTGCATCCTGGCGAAACCGTCGATATTGTTAGCTCCGAGGGCGTGTGGCTGGCGCGGGGCACTGCCAGCACCCACTCGCAAATGATTGCGCGGCTATGGACGTGGCAACGTGACGAAGAGCTAGACCCAAGTTTTATTCGCCAACGGATCGAGCGCGCGATCAAAGGCCGCGAACAGCTGCACAACGATCCGCAAACCAACGCCTATCGCGTCATTTTCAGCGAGAGCGATGGCTTGCCTGGCTTGATTGTTGATCGTTTTGCTGATTGGCTGGTAGTGCAGTTGCTCACACAAGGAGCGGTTGCCCACACCGCCATCATCGTCGAAGCCTTGGCCGAATTAATGCCTGTGCGCGGCATTTACGAACGCTCCGACGTTGAGATTCGGGCGCGCGAAGGCTTGGGCGAGGCCGAAGGTCTGCTGTGGGGCGAAGCTCCGCCTGATCAATTGACCATTCGCGAAAATGGCTACGAATTTGTGCTCGATTTGGCTGGTGGCCAAAAAACTGGCTGGTATGTTGATCAACGGGTCAATCGCATGCGGGTTGCTCAATATGCCAAGAATGCTGATGTACTGGGGGTTTTCTCGTACACTGGCGGTTTTGAGGTACTAGCAGCGGGCGCAGGCGCTACCTCAATCACGGCGGTTGATAGCTCGGCGGCGGCCTTGCGTGGCTTACACACCAACTTAGCCCAAAATGGCTTGCACACGTCGGTTACTGCGGTCGAAGGCGATGCCTTTAAGATTTTGCGCCAACTGCGGGAAGAAGGCAAGCAATACGATCTGATTGTGCTTGATCCACCGAAGTTTGCCCACTCGCAGAGCCAAATCGATCGCGCGACGCGCGGCTACAAAGACATCAATATGCAAGCCTTTCACCTGTTGCGGCCAGGTGGCGTGTTGGCAACCTTCTCGTGTTCGGGGCTGATTAGCGCCGATCTTTTTCAAAAAGTGGTGTTTGGCGCAGCCTTGGATGCTGGCCGCGATGCCCAAATTATCGAAACCCTCACCCAAGGCGGTGATCACCCTGTCTTGTTGACCTTCCCAGAAGCGGCCTATCTCAAGGGATTAATCTGCCGGGTCTGGTAGCCGTTGAGGATTTGCAATGGCGTATCGTTTGCTCAATGAAGGCTCGATCACAACGCCCGCTGGCTTTCGGGTAACCGGCATTCACTGTGGCCTGAAAACCACCAGCCGTGATCGTGACCTTGGGTTGTTAATTACCAAAACTGGTTGTACAGCAACTGGCCATTTTGGCGCAACCAGCGGCATCACTGGCGCTTGGACAACCGCCAACTTGCGGCGCAACGCCGAGGATGTGCGGGCGGTGCTGCTTTTGACTGGCGTTGATGGCGGGCGCGGAGCCAGTGCCGTCCACAATTGTCACGAGTTGGCCAACCTGCTGGCCGAAGAAGCCTGGATCAAACCGGAGCAAGTGGTGTTGTTGGCTGCTGGCGCAGCTGGCCAATTCGACATGGATTTGCTGCGGCGCGGTGTGCCACGCGGGCTTGATGAGCTTGATAGCAAGGGCGGGCGACGCTTAGCACTGGCCTTGGCCCAAGAGCCACATCCCACCGCCCAAGCAGCGGTCGAAGTTGAAGCGAGCGATGGCACGAGCGCCAGCATTGGGGGCTTAGCAAGCAGTGGCGATGCACCACGTTGGCTGATCACAACCAATGCCAAGCTCTCAACCCGCTTGCTGAATCGGGCAATGTTGCAATTGCTCGAAGACTACCCAGACCTTGATCAAGCTGCGGTGCTGATTTTGGCGAATCCTAGCGCCAGTTTAGCGCCAACCAGCAGCAACCAAACAGCTTATGGCGAATGGTATGCAGGTTTAGCAGGATTAATTGCCCATTTGAGTGAACACATTCGTTAGCGCATTGGTTTCACAGCTATGACCATGGTACAATTAACGCCAAGGCCATAGCTGTGGCAGATGAGAGCGCTTATGCAACGATTACCTTTGTTTCCTTTAAACGTGGTGTTGTTTCCTGGGGCACAATTGCCGCTGCATATCTTCGAGCCGCGCTATCGCACCATGATTAGCCGTTGTCTTGAGGAAAGTAAGCCGTTTGGGGTGGTGCTGATTCGCGAAGGGGTTGAGGTTGGTGGCTCGGCAGTGCCGCATATCGTTGGCACAACCGCCGAAATTCAAAGCGCCTATCGCTTGGCTGATGGCCGCATGTACATCGTCACCGAAGGCCGCCAACGCTTCCGCATCAACTACCCGCTCAGCGTCGACCCATATATGGTTGCAATGGTTACGATGCTTGATGATGAGGTCAACGAGCGCCATCAAGCAGCAGAATTAACCGAACTGCATTCGCAATATCATCGCACAGTTGCCGCGGCGACTGGCATGCGCTCAACGGCGATTGATCTGCCCAGCGACCCAGTTGCATTAAGCTATATGCTGGCCGATTCGATGCAAATGAGCTTGCCAATCAAACAACATTGGCTTGAATCAGACCTCGATCAACGGATTCATGAGCTAATCGAAGCGCTCCAATTTGAGCTAGAGCTCTTGCCGATCATTCCGCCTGACCAGTTGGATCGTGAACCACCTTTTGAAAACACTTCGTGGAATTAAGTGCCACGCAACGCTTATGTTAATTGCTAGTGTTCGCCTTGAACTCTTCATCCCCGCCGTGCATTCGCTCAAAGAAAAACGCAGTGTGCTTAAATCGGTCATTACCCGCTTGCGCAACGAATTCAATGCTTCAGTCGCCGAAGTCGATGAGCACGATCGTTGGCAACGCGGCGTGATTGGCGTTGCCTGTGTTGGCAGCGAAACTCGCTATCTCGAAGGCCAAATCGATGCCATCATTCGTTGGATCGAGCATAATCGGCCTGATGTGAGTATTGTGGATATTGAGCGCGAGCTGTTGTAAGTTCGATCCCTCACCCCAACCCCTCTCCCGTGGCGCGGGCTAGCGTTCAAGGGTAGGTTGTTAATATCCCCTCACCCCAGCCTTACAAGGGTAGGTAGTTAATCGATGCGATGTACAAACGGCAGAGAATCCGCGTATACTGGACGTGTCAGCAGCCAGTGATCCGAGGAATTCT
>NZ_JAFBCZ010000054.1 GCF_016907925.1 Herpetosiphon giganteus
TTATTACTCTTTTATGCGGTCGTTCGGACGCTCCAGCTTCGTAAAATTCGCATGCCTGGCTAGATTGATTTTGCACACTTCTTGACAAACCACCTTCAGGCACAGCATGCCCCTGATTCTTAAGCGAACGCGGGGATGGTCATCACAACAGTATTCTGAACCACAGTAGTGGAATAGAAGGCAGCGATTGATTATTTGAGTAATCAATCTTCGCTGTCTCTGCGAGAGGAGCCTCCCCAATGATCAGTTTTCACCCCTTTGGCGGCGCACAAGAAGTCGGCGCATCGTGTGGCATCCTCAAACTGGGCATGCGTTCTATCCTCGTCGATGCGGGCATGCGCCCTGCGGCACGCCCTGGTCAATCGCGCACGCCGGACTTAGAAGCCCTCAAAACCTTCCCGCTCGATGCGATCCTGATTACCCATGCGCATATTGACCACACGGGCTGTCTGCCGCTCGTCGCCAGCTTATTTCCCACCGTGCCGATCTACGCAACCGAAAGCACGATCGCGCTGATGCGGATTTTGCTCTTGGATAGCGCGCGGATTATGGAACAGGAACACCTCGCGCACGAACTGGAAACCCCGCTTTATGACCAAGCGATGGTCGTGGAAACGCTGGCGCGGATCATTCCGGTGGCCTTTCATCAAGAGCTGCGTCCCGTCGCGGCCAACCAAGAAATTGCCGTGACCTATTTGCCCGCAGGCCATATCCTCGGCGCGGGTATGCTCCACATCACCAGTCCATGGGGCAGTGTCCTGCACACGGGCGATATTTCGGTTGGCCATCACCGCACCATCACGGGCGTTGACCTCAACACCCTGCCGCAGGTCGATCTGATGATTTGCGAGGGAACCTATGGCAACCGTAGCCACACCTCGCGCAAAGACCAAGAGCAAAACGTGGTGGCCACGATTCAGCAGGTGATTGGCCAGGGCGGGCGGGTGCTGATTCCGGCCTTTGCCGTCGGGCGGGCGCAAGAGTTGATCTTGATTCTCAAAGCCTTTCGCACCTCTGGGGTGGTGTCGCCCGTGACGATCTATGTCGATGGGATGTGCAAGGCGGTGTGTGAAGCCTATCAGCAGCAATCGCATGACCTGCATCCCGCGCTGCAAAAATTCGTGACCAATAGCCAACGGCCCTTGTTCGTCGATCCGACCTTTGGCGTGCTGGCCGTGCATCAGGGCATGCGCCCGCGCGTCATCAACAGTGACGAGCCAGCGATTATCATCAGCACCTCCGGCATGCTCACGGGGGGGCCAGCCCCGCTCTATGCGACCAAGCTGGCCCAAGACAAACGCAATGCGATCATCTTCACGGGCTATCAGGACGAAGAATCGCCAGGCGCGGCCATGCTCAAAGCCACCCAAGGCGGGACGATTACCCTGAATGGCCAACGGGTCACGCTGGGCTGTCCGGTCTATCGCTATGGGCTGTCCGGCCATGCCGATCTAGGCCAACTGGAACAGGTGATACGCCTCGTGCAGCCGCAGCAACTCGTGCTGGTGCATGGTGATCGCGACGCGCTGAGTCACCTCGCGGCCCGCTTCAAAAAACTGGCGGTGGCGATTCCCGCTGCGGGCGATGTCGTCACCCTGACCCGCCGTGCGCCGACCCTCAGTGTGCAAGCAGGGCAACGGGTGGCTACGCCTGCACCTACGCCCGTGGTCGTCGGGCCGCTGGCCGATCCCACGCCGCTGAAGCCTGCGCCGACGTTGGCGGATTTGTACGCGATTGCCACGGCGAATGGCATTCCGGCGCGCCCGTGGACAGCGATTGAGCTTGGCGCGGCCTGGTATGGATCGCAGTATCAACCAACCTTGCGACCGATTGTCGAGGGGGTGTTAAGTGTCGCCCGCAGCCATTTCCGCACCAAGCGCCTCGGTAGCCAAACCGTGTTTACCCCGCGTCCCGTGTTGGATTCGGGCGAGCCAAATGTGACCGCACCGCCCACACCGCAGCCCGATGACCGCTGGGATGTCGTGCCAATTGGCCAGATTGTGCTCGTGCTCGGCTCGGCTGCGCCGCCTGATCGCGTGCAGCTGGGCTTAATTACGGGTGAGCCAACGGGCAGCACTGTGCCGCTGGTGGTCGAGGCATGGAAAAGTCCCAGCCAAGTGCGCGATACGATTCAGGGGGTCACGCCCATGAATCGACTGGAGTGGGTGGGTCTAGAACACAGCGAGATTCAAGCCCACTTGCAAGCGCTGCGGACCACGATCGATGCGATTCCGATTGATGTGCTGCGGCTCTGGCAGGCGCAAAATGGCCAGCCTGCACGCTTGGAAACGCTGATGGCGACGGCTCCAACCCTTGAGGAACAGGTGGCGACAGGGATTGCGTTGATGCGGCGCGGCTTGCTCGTCTGGAAACGCGACGGCTCGCGCTGGATTCCCAAGCCATTTGAATCCTTGAATGACCAAGCCTTGATTACGCGGCACTTGGATCTGATTACCCACGTCGGGGCAGCCGTTACACATACCAAGGATGGCCGCACGGGCACGCTCACGGGGCGGGGTGGCTGGTTGCAAGTCGAGGTACAATGGGATGCGGGTGTGGTGGAGTTGGTCAAGGATGGGCTGGTGCGGGTAGGGGCGTAAGGAGGCATGCATGGAACCGGACTATCACGTTCCCGCCAATCGGTCGCCCTATCGCTGGCGCATGATCATTCGACTAATAATTGCTGTGCTTGGTGGCTTCTTCCCGATGATCTACACTATCGTCTACCAACTCTATTTTTATCTGCGAAATATGGCACGCGGAGGCACCGTTGAGGGGTATCTTTCGCTTCGGCCTTGGCTGTGGTCGATGCTGCCCCTGGGTTTCGCCCTTGGGTGGCTCCTGATCGGCATTGGACGTGATAGCTGGCTGCTCGTCAAACGGCGTGGAACATCAACGGTGATTCCAATACCCTATTGGCTGACCCTGCTGTTTGCGGTCATCGCCGTTGTGCTCTATGTGCTCAATATTCGGATTCCCTAACAACCCATGTGCCGATCGACCAGCCACGCAATGGAGGCGTATGTATGAGCTACCGCGTTCCAGCCAATCAATCCCCGCTTTCGCGGAGACGGCTCCGGCTCTTTCATAGTTTCTGCTTTCTCTCGTTCATCATCGTTGGGATCGTCGGGTATTACTTCGTGTTAATCGATCTGTTCAGCCATCCGGCGCACGACTGGATGACCATCGCGTCCAAGGCAATGATGGAGGATACGAATGATTATGGAACACAATCCTTGATTCCGCTGATTCCCTTTCTTCCATGCTCATGGATCTGCATCTATCAGGAGTATCGGTATATCGAATATTCCAAACGCGCTCCATCCGGCGTGTGGTATGGGATCGGTGGACTGCTGCTCCTGTGCTCGTTGTTCATCGTCGTGCGCGGTTTTTTTGCTGCTGGGTAAGCAGCGGAATGGTTCATGGGGTGATGATTGTCCACTATCATCGTGCCCCATACACGCGCGGGTACCGACCCTTGCGTCATTCACCAATAGTCTCCGGAAAGGATCGTCCGCTATGCTGCCATCCGATGCTGTTTTTTTTGGCAAGATGTATCCCTTTCTTGACCAGCCGTCTCATCCGTTCCTCAATTATCACTGCCTTGATCTCGCCAGTGTGCCAGCGATCATGCAGACCACGCGCCCCATTCTGGCGGCGGATCTGTCGATGAACAACCTCACGACGCTCCCATCCTCGCTGCCCGCGCTTGCGGCGATCACCCGCCTCGACCTCGGTGATAATCCCTTTTCCCACCTCCCTGCCGTGCTGCGGACGTTTGTCGCTCTCGAAGAACTCTATCTCGCTGGCTGTCCGATACCAACATTGCCCGATTGGCTGCCTGACCTTCATCGGCTGCGCATTCTTGATCTCGCGGATACGGCCATCCCTGCCGTGCCTGATATCCTGCGTTCCCTGCCGTCCCTCCAGGTGCTCAGTCTTTCCGGGCTTCCCCTCACCGCCCTGCCGCCATGGCTTGATGCGTGCGCCCTCCAGATGCTCATCCTCCATGGACTCTCGCTTTGTGATTTAACCAGCCTCCGCACCTGCACAACCCTCGAACATCTGGATCTTTCGGCCATGGGCTTGACCCAGGTTCCCGCCTGGATTCGCACCCTGCCCCGCTTACAGTATCTTAATCTGTCTGGGAATCCGATCACCGATCTCCCCGCATGGCTGGGCGAGCTGCCGCTCACCACGCTCGACCTCGACGATACGCGACTTCAGCACTGCCCCGATTGGGAGGCATGGACGACGCTTCGTCACCTCAACCTTGGGGGAAAGCACCATGATCCCACCCTCTTTGCGGGGGCCTTTCCCACATCCTTAACCAGCCTCGAACTGTGTAACACGGCATTAACCGCAATCCCGCCCATGGTTCGCCACCTTTCGGCTCTCGAAACCTTCCGGTTCGAGAATGGGAATACCCTCAGTGTCCCCGCATGGCTGCTTGAAGACCTGCCGTTAAAAACCTTGAAACTGCAAAACATGCGCATCACGGACATGCCACCACTGAGTCAATCAATTGTCCTAGAACAGCTCATCATTACGGGTGGATTTCTGCCATCGTGGCCGCTGCTCGGTGACCATGCCCCGCAGTTGCGGACGCTTGATTTCTCGGAAACGACCTTTATCGATGCGAATCCAACATCGACAAGCCTGTTTCCTCGGTTAGAAACCCTTGTTCTTCGCAGCCCTTCGGATAACCTCGTATCACACCTGCGTATGCCCATGCTGCAAACGTGTTCTATCGGGGGGCCGTGCGAGGTCGATTTAAGTACATTGCTTCAGTCGCTAACGCAGCTAAAGCATCTTTCCTTGAGAAATTGTTTAAATGAGGTGCCAGGCCAGCTTCGATCGTGCACTCAGCTTCAAACGCTCGATCTCAGTTTTAATTCGTTGGTTGAACTGCCAGACTGGATTCGGGAACTGGAATACCTCGAATCCCTGAACCTCGAATATAACGATCTTGCCATGATCAGGGAGTCACTAGGCGAGTTGCCGCAGTTACATACGATCGATATTACGGCAAACCCATTAAGTGCTTTTCCGGATTGGCTCCATACCATGCCGCAGCTGCACGCCATTGAGTTTCAATTTCCACCCGATGACCTCGCCCTGCATGATCAGCAAGCGCAATTTCTGGCTGCTGGAGTTCGCTGCAATATCTGCTCGCCGCGACCACGGGACGAATGAGCGCAATCACTTGCATCGGAACCATTGCTTTGCTAGGATAGTGGAACACACCTGTCAGCCCAAAGGATTCCGCGATGGATGATCTCGATCTGCATCTTGCCTTGGAAGCCCTGCGCACGAACCCTGCCGCCCATGTCTATCACGAGCGCATCACGCGGGGCATGCAGGCAATTGAACAGGGAACCCTCACGCCCTTTGAACGCAATGCCCTCCACCGTTTACTGGCGCGGCTTCCCGTATCAACGCCACCAGCCGCCGATCCGGTGGCCGCGTTGATTGCCGCATTTCAAGACAAGCTGCCAGATCACGATCCCACGGCCTTAGCCACCGCGATTCAGCAGGCGCTTGCCCAGCGACCCGCCACCCTCAACGGCGCTCCAGTCACGATCACGATGGACGGCGATACGCAGGCGCACCAGGCAAACTTGGCCATTGGCAATCAGGTGGGCGGCAATCTCGTGCAAGTCACGGTCACGATTCCGATTCCTGATGCCCGCTTTGATGCGCTCTTGGCCAGCGCCCTCAGAACCCATGAACAGCACAAAACACGCGAACGCCTGATCAATGCTGCCCAACAAATCGAGAGTGATCGCCTGCTCAATCTGCGCCTTCAGGGCTTTGTCGGTCGGGTCGCAGAACTAGCAGCCATTCGCGAGCACATTGCAACCATCCGGCCAACGGGGGGCTATATCCTCATCAAGGCAGCGGCAGGCGAAGGTAAGAGCAGTAGCATTGCCAAGCTGATTCAGGAGGCGGGGATTGCGCAGACCCCGCACCATTTCATTGCGCTGACAACGGGCCGCGAATATCAGCTTGGCTTGTTGCGGGTGGTCGTGGCTCAACTGATTCTGAAGCATAGCCTCACCGTTTCATACTTCCCCGAAGAAAGCTATCCCGCCATGAAGGGGGAATTTGCGCGGATTCTCGACGAGCTTTCTAAACACGGCATCGAGGAAACGATATATTTGGATGGACTTGATCAACTCCAGCCGGAGATCGACGGCTCGCGTGATTTGTCGTTTTTGCCCCCGCAGCCGCCGCCAGGCATCGTCATCGTGCTTGGCTCACGGCCTGATGAGACTTTAAAACCGCTGGAGATTCTGCATCGGGTTGATTACGAACTGCCACCGCTCAGTGAGATGGATGCACTGGCGTTGTGGCGATCAGTCCAGTCGAGCGTGGCGGATAGCCTCCTGCATGACCTCTATACGGCGCTCAAGGGCAATGCATTGTTTGTTCATTTGGCTGCTGATACGATGAAGGGTCAATCCGTGATCGATGCGACAAGCCTGATTCGCCAGATTGAACAGAATCCAAGCAATCTCTTTGGCATTACCTTGGAGCGGATTAAAGGTCGATCCTTGGCCGACTGGCGAGCGATTTGGAAGCCAATGCTAGCACTGTTACTCGTGGCCCAAGAACCAGTGCGACTGGATGTGCTGGGGGATCTGCTTGAACAAGACCACGACACCATGCAGGATGCCGTATGGGTTTTAGGAGGCTTAGTGAGCCAGGGCATTGATCAACGAGTTGCACTGCATCACCTGCTGTTTCGTGACTATCTCGCTGCGTTGGTATTCAATCAGCGTGAAGTCAAACGCTGGCATCAAGAGTTGGCCGACTGGTGTGCGAAGGATTTAGAAGTCATTTGGGCCGATGATCGTGACCCCATTGAACAGGCTCGGCGGATGTATGCACGGCATCACTATATCGCCCATCTATTCTTGGCCGAGAACTGGCCAACGCTCTGGCAGGTCTTGGATGCGGGCGACTATGGCGAACAGAAAACCCGCTTTGATCCGAGCACCCGACTCTATGCCCTCGACTTGGATCGGGGGCGGGAAAGTGCTATTAAGGCTGGGCAATCAACCGAGGAGCAGATTCAACATTTGCCTCGGTTGTGGAAGTATAGTTTGCTGCGAACGAGCTTGGCTGATCACATAGAACGGTGGATCGACGACATGTTTGTTGTGCTAGCAATGCTTGGGCGTACACATGAAGCGATTGAACGAATTGAGCAATGTTCCAATCCAATGCAACAGGCGAACTTGTGGAGTCAAATTATCGAATGGTGTAATACCGATCAACAAACAAAAATATTGTATCGACTACAACAATCAATGAGCATAGCCGATCCAAAGAATCATGCATCTGTTCTTATACACCTTGCCCAAGCATACGTGGCTATCAACAACCATGATCAGGCTATTACATCCTTGGAAGAAGCAGAGATTTGCACAAAAAAAATAACTAATGAAACGACGAGGGTAGAGACGTTAATAAACATTGCCCAAATATATAGTTCTCTACACCATCATAAGCAAGCGGCATTGATCTTAGAACAGGCCCAATCTATTCCTCAGACTATCGATCATCTTGACAAGCGCATGGCTATCACTGTATGTATAGCGAAGGCCCATGCATCCTTCGGAAATATTGACCTCGCCCTCTCGCTTGCTAAGACCATCCTCATTGCACAGGATCAGGCATATATCCTTGCACTCATTGGCCATACTCAGGTATCGTTTGGCGAGAATGAACAAGCAGCAACTACCCTAGGGAGAGCCAGGAATATTGTTGATGCCATTGATGATGACTGGCTCTCCTACAACGCTCATGCAGCTATCGCAGCAGGCTATGCGATGATACATGACTTTGATCAAGCGGTTTCTGTTGCTCACACGATTCCTGATCCATGGGTTCAAGCAGATGCACTTTTTGGAATAGCATCAGTCTATATTTCTGCTGGGGATTTCGAACAGGCAATAACTATTGCCCACTCCCTGCAAGATGAATGGCTTCATACAAAAACATTCACCGCGATTGCGGCTACGGCCCACGCAGCTGGCAACTTTGAACAGGCGACCAAGTATCTTATCCAGGCAACCACCGTTATCCAACGTTGGCAACACGCTGACGCATACTGGCTCCGTATTCATAACGTCAACAAGATTGCTCAAACCGCTATCATGGCTATGGGCAAGGAGCAAGCATTGTCTCTCTTAGAGACAATATACACACGTGCTCAATCGAATCAGGAAGTAACGTTTAATAAAGTTATGGTCTTGATTGATATTGCGAAGAGTTATACGATCATTGGTTCTACGAAACAAACCATTGCTATTTTAGAACAAACATATGAAATGACGAATATTCTTCACCCAGGATACGAGGCATCCGTATCTACCGAGCTTGTTCAAATATATGCATTGATGGGGAATATTGAACGGGCTGTCGCTATTGCTGAAACAATTGATGACACTGAACGCTATGCATATGCGCTTGTTGCGATCGTGCAAGGTTATGTATCACAGGGGAATATTGAACGGGCTGTCGCTATTGCTGAAACAATTGATAATCCTGAACACTATGCCCAAGCACTTATTATACTTACCCAAGCTTATATGAGAATGCATCAAGAAGATAGCGCAGCTTCGTTTTTAGAAAAGGCAACTACTGTTACAGTGACTATTAATGACCCTCAGCACAAGACTGCTATGCTAAGTATCATTGCTGCTATAGAGATGCTGCGAGGTAATTCAAGCAAGGCTACTCACATTTTCGAGATGGCAACGGAGCTTGCTTATTCAATACGGTCAGCACAATCACGTGCTGAGGCACTTATCGCTATCATTGAAAAGTATCAAAATAACCATGACCATGTACTTTCAATGATTAAGGCTACATGGAATAGTGTTAAGGCTAATAATGAGCTATGGCATGTTTTGCCACTCATTACACCCTTACTAGAAACTCATGTGTGGTTAGTAGAGCAGATTCTGGAAGAAGAGGAATGGGTAAATGATCAATTGGAGCGACTGGGGTGATTTCTCATCTATGGTACTGATTTATTATCCAAATCAGCCCCTATCATTAACCCTTTTTTACTGAATTTCTCCATACAAACGAGCAGCTGATAATGGTGCTTACCGCTGTCACACGTATTTAGGGAGTAATCGGGAGAAACCGCAACGGACCAGCCCCAACGGTTCGCGCGTTATAGCTATAATCCAGGAAGTAGAGGCCGCTACTATCTGATGTGGTCACGATTTAATGGACAATCGTTCTTATCCGCTCCACGCTGCTTCAATCATCGCGGGTGTTTGGTAGCCTAACCCCGAATGCAGTCGTTGGCGATTGTAAAAAATTTCGATATATTCGAACAAATCACGCCGTAAACTGGCGATGCTGTCATACGTTCGATGATGGGTCAATTCGGTTTTCAGGGTTGCCCACAGGCTCTCCATGGGCGCATTATCGTAGCATTTGCCCACATCGCTCATACTCATGGTGATGCCATGCCGACGCACCAGCGCTTGGTAGGCCGCGCTCGTGTACTGACTCCCTTGGTCCGTATGGTGCACGGCAGGCCGCTGCTGGGTCTGGGTCACCGCCATCTGCAAGGCCCGTTCAACCAAGGTTGCATCCATCCGCCCATCCAGCGTCCAGCCAACGACTTTGCGGGTATAGAGGTCTAAAACTCCCGCCAAATAGGCGGTTCCGCTGCGCAGCGGAATGGCGGTAATGTCGCCAACCCAGCAGGCATGCGGGGCGGTGACGGTGAACTGGCGCTGCAATTGATTCGGGGCGGCAGACGCGCCGCACGTGCGCACGGTCGTCTGCCGCCGCCATTTCGTGCGGCGCGGGTGGAGATTGGCGCTCCGCATGAGGCGACGAACCCGATGGCGGCCAACCCGCACGCCCTGCTGGCGTAAGCTCGCTTGAATCCGACGGCTGCCATAGCGGAAGCCGCTGGTGGCTTGGATGGACTGGATGGTTTCGGTTAAGGTTTGATTGGCTATCGTTCGGGCACTCGGTGGGCGGGTGCACCAGGCATAGAAGCCGCTCGCGGCAACCTCCAGCAGGCGGCACATAGCCCGCACCGACATCAGCGATCGGTGCTCATGGATGAACCGATACCGCTCGGTGACGGGTGCGCGAAGATAGCCACGGCTTTTTTTAGGATGGTATTCTCCTGCTCCAGCCGTTTGACTTCCCGTCGCAGGCGGGCCAGCTCGTGGGTTTCCGCAGCCACGGCGGCAACGGTGGTACCTGCGGCCTGGGCCATGCGGTGTTTTTTGAGCCACTGGCGCAAGAGGCCTGACGATAACCCAAGATCGCGTTCGATCTGCGCAACGGTTTGCTCACCGTGCAACGCGAGATCAATGGCCATTTGGCGAAATTCCGCCGTAAAGGTGCGTGGTTTTTGCCGTGTCATTGGTGGATTCCTTTCCCGTATCAGTATGATACCATACTCGTCTATACGTTCAGGACCACATCAGGTCGTGAAACACCATGACGGACGACAGCATACGATGGCACAGATCCATCGAAGGCTGGGAATTTGGAAGCCGATACGCGCTCCGAATCGCGCTTCCACTTAAGCGCTCCCTATTATGAACCATGGGAGGAACCATGACACTTAACATTAATCTGTTGACGGATCAAACAATCTTTCTCTTAACGGCGGCAGGGTGGTCACCTGAGCGAACCTATGATCCGACAACGACCATTCTTGAACCTCTGACGACGATTGGCTGGCCGATTTTTCCGGAGGCCCAGCGTATTTTTACCGCGCTTGGCATGCTGAACTTGAATCTTCAGCACCTTCCACCGATTCCCCCCGATCCCCGAACGACGACACCCGATCCAATCGCGTTGCGTGACCATCTCTGGTACGCCGACATCCGGATTGATTTTGATCCCTACGAGGCATTCGCCATGGATGATGAAGATTTTATTGTGTATTGGTCGTCCCACCCGCTCGTTCACCACCATGGAGGTAGTATCTGCCCCATTGGCAGTTACCATCCATGGGATACCCTTTTAGTGTGTGGTGATGGCTTAATCGTTCATGGAAGTCCGGAATTTATGAACCCTGCTCCCGGATTGGTGGTGCTTGGGTCGAATATTGAAACGGCACTCAATCAGCTTGCCTATGAGGCAGTCTTTTTCGTATAGTAAATGAAGGATAAGCGTATGCCACACGATGCCGCAGCAATTGCACAATGGCTCTTGACGAACGCCGGATGGAACCCGGAACGGCAGATTGATCCAAGCCCACTCCTTGCTTGGTACCAGACGCATGGCTATACGCTGTGGCCAGAAGCAGACCTCTTTGTTCGCTCGTTTGGGATGCTTCAGCTCGATACCAGTGCCTATAGCGAGCAGCATCTCCCGCCAGAAGCGGTTCCCACGCGGGAACCCATCACTCCCATACGGTTCCGCTGGTGGCGACACGGGCGAGCATTTGCCGTCCACCTGCATCCCGAAAGCATTCCCGACCTTCCGACCGCAATGCAGGTCTGGTCGACAAGTCGCTTAGTCCAACCACGAGATAGGGCGCTTCCGCTTGGCACATGCCGTACGCCCTTGAGTCCATACCAACGCCCACTCTTCTTGCATCGTCAGTATGGTCTGCTCCTTGAGAATCCTGGGTATCGAAATAAGCGGCCCTTTCCCCTTTTTCAAGCGTATGGGACAAGCATGCTGGAATTACTGACAATCATTGTTCGGCAATGCGCGATCTATGAGTGGACGAAAGATGCATGGCCATATTCGTAATGCATGCCACCCGAGATGCTATAGAAAATAAAGATATTCGTATTGCCCGTCAGGATAGCGTCTAAGATCTTTGAAAACAAGTGTCAAGAAAGCAAAAAAAGAACCCTATTCTGACGCTCAATTGGTGAGAATCTAACATCAGGAAAGGGTATACGCCAACCTGACACTTTTGAGGCAAAGCTGAAATAGTCTCCTTACTTCTGACAAATCTCATGCGGAATGTGATTAGAATATCACCAAAGAATATCGGTTTTCTCTATCGCCTAGCATCAACAATCGTGTATCTTCTTCGTGCGATGATGGACGAGAGTAGAAGCAGAGAATGATCTACTCTCGTCCATCGTATGGCTGATTATAAAATCTATAGTTTGGATTTACCAAGAAGAATCTTTATCTCTATAGTATTGCATTTCGGCAGCACCTTCCTCTTTAAGCGCCCTATCTAATTCACGAGCTTTCATATCAGGTTCGCGTTTCTCTGAATACCATTCGGGTGGTGAGACTGGTTGGCTTATGGGTGGTGAGACTGGTTGGCTTATGGGTGGTGAGACTGGTTGGCTTATGGGTGGTGAGACTGGTTGGCTTGCTTGCTGAAGTTTTGTATTCATCTCTTGGTGCATAGCATCAAACTCTGCCTGTCGACGTTTATTGGCTATACTTATTTGTTTACTCATTTGCTTGCTCATTCGAGCTGAAATATAGGCTATTCCAGCTAAGACAGCAAGAATCCCAAGCCCTGTAGCCTTCCTCTGCTCAGGGGTCATCGTTGCTGATCGTTGTTGAATCTGAGGAATGATAGTAACGATAAAAATCAAGAGTAAACTTATTCCTACCGTAATAGGAAGTGTTGGGCCAGCGATAAGAACATCAGGGTAGTGTGGGGAAAATATACTTCTACCCAGATTCAAAACATTAATCATTATCATTGACTTAAATATTATCCATCCCAACAGTGGCAAGGAGATCAAAAATCCTTCAGCAATTTCCCGTTGTCCAATCTTCGTTTTTGAAATGAGCCATTGTATACTGAGTGTCCCGAAGCCAACAATTACGACTTCTTTGATAAGCGATAGGATATTCTCAACTTGAAGAATACTTGGCCTCATATGAATAAGATACGTCGTATATATCATTAATAGGATAATACTTTGTTTACGATACGATAGTGTTTCTGTATCCGGGTTCGAACGAGTAACAATAATTATTGCTATCATTGTTGAAAATATCAACCCAGGTGAAAAATACATTACTAATGTATTATAAAATCCATACTCTATTTTCTTTGATGCAATCGCTAATAATGTATTAATAATAGGAAAGACTATCAATGGAGATAGCATGTACATTCTTCCATCATATCGCAGTACCGAAACAAATAACCCTATCAATGAAAAAGATATAAAAAAGTAGACCAATATATTCAATGATAGTATTTCATCCGAAAATATGCTTACTATTATACATAGTAATAATGGAAATAAACCATATTTCAGTATAATAGAGAGACTAGAAGGAAATTCAAAAGGCTTTGAGTAAAATGTCTCATCGTTATTTCTTGTATCTTTCCATACTTTCTCGACAATCCACGATCCGACAATCCCATACACGGAAACAAGCAGCAGTAGTATCCAAATAAATGCAGGTTCAAAGCCGTTTGGTAACGCGTTATGGTACATCAATAAAAAGAGACTGATAAATCCTGTATTACCGATAAATAGCGTCCATGAGCGTCTAGGCCAGGCCATCCAAATAAATGTCCATGGAATCGTCGCTATTAGAATGACATATGCCTCATCAATAATGTCATCAAGACCATCAAACACTGATCCCAGCAACATGGGAATGAGAAAAGCAAGCGAAGCCCCAACAAGACCACGCTCAAATGCAAATCGTCGACCTTTCGTAATGATGGGTTTAAACATACGGGTTGCGGGGATCACCGTTGAATCATCTATTGGATCATTCATTCCAACACCTCCACTACTTAAATAATTCTACAGTATGGTTATGTTTAAGAAGAACACGTCATACCATTAAATAAGTTTGCTCATCGATAGTACACTTACCCTCGGTTGAGATGTTTGTTAGGTGGAGGGCGATAGTCTAAAATGGCGCTATGAAGATAAACGATGCCTATAGCGATAGCCTAAGAAGCTATCCACATCCATTGGAAAGTCGATTAACGATATGTCACAATGATTGGTAAAAGTAAATAATGTTTGTAGTAACGATGCACAGCAAATTGCACAACCCCGCTAATTGATTTAGCGCGTTTGGTAAATCATCATCTATTCCAGATATCCATTTAACCCATCTGTCACCATTGGGATGAACGTATATCAACCGCATAAAAGATGCTTTGTAGCGGCAACCTCCAGATAAGCATTTGCTGCTGTTAATGCCTAATTAAGAGATTGCGCCATAGGCTATCATTACCGAACGTGCAATTTAAGAAGTATTGATACTCACGTCGATTTTTCCAAAATCATAGATTCTATAGACCAACTTCATCACATGGAGACGGTCTATTCGTCTTGTTCTTGGCCAGATGATCCATCGCTTACTTTCATCCAATAAGCTGCATACAATCCCTTCCCTCTTATATAATCTACACAATGAACATAATCAAGGCTTCTGCTTTTATATAGATACACTCCTTGGCAATTTCTGGCATGCATGACGCAAAAATCACCCCCATGGGTGAGGATCACGCGCTCGCATCGACGATCGTCCGCACAGAATGCCGCCAATCGTCGATGCATGATCGCATGCCGGAACCGCCGCTGGCCGCCATGCACTCGTCAGCCGCTTTTTCTTCGGCGCATAAACAATCATTCCACAGTCGTGCACGACTTAAGATACTGTATCCATATCAGCCCCTAATATTAAGACAAATTAATTATAATCCATTATCTTAAAAGATACTGGAAATAAAGAAAAAGATTGATTATCTGAGTAATCAATCTGAGGCTTACCTTTGACATCGTTTTTCTAACGAATCGTATCATCTTCAAAGATATCTGCTGGAAGTTTTTTACTCCAAGCTTTGACGCACTCTTTTGAGGTATACGCAAGTTCGGCAAAAATTTCTTCATGTTTAGCTTGTTCTACAATTGGTTCACAGTATGATATTTGGAAGAGATTCTGAAGATTAGGAATGGCTACATCATATGATCGAAAGATACAGTTATATCCATTGATAGGAACCGTTAATGGCATATCCATTTAAAAAGTTCTCAGACCTTCAAAATTTGTAGTATTCCAACATTCATCAAATTCAGCGATTTCGGCAATAGCATTTGCATTACTAATACTAAAACGATCTCTCATATAGCGCTTAAAATTTCTGTAGAAATCCTCATGCCGACGATATAAATTATTTGCCTTGAAACGAAACATTTGAAACTTCTGTGTATCACGTGGATTTGTTGTTGAATTTTTCGCTTGTAAATCGGCTCTAGGCGAAAACCTCCGTTCGCACGTCGCCGTCGCCATCCGCACGACCAGTGCTTGGCCGACGATAGACCGGCCCACGGAATCGGTAGGACTCCCCAATGAGGGGTAGGGACGCGAATCCTCGCCATTTTGACAAGTTTTGTCATATCCTGGATGCCGTGTGCTTGGTAAAGTAGCGGTATGCAGCCGCTTGCTTGTCATAGGAGACCTATCAATGCACAAACGCGTCTATCAGCTTGGGTGGAGTATTCTAATCGGATTGGTCTTAAGCGCCTGTGGTGGTGATGCAGGAGTGCGTCCTACACCACGAACGACCAGCGGTTCGGCGCAGACGACCGTGCCTACGGTGCCGACCCAATCACCATCGCCAACGACTGGTGCCAATGCTTCCGCCTTAATCATGCGGTACCTGACCGATCCGGAAGCGGTTGCAGCACAACTCAAGCAGTTGGCTAGTTATCGGGTGCGAACACGCACGATGACGAGGACAATGCAAGGGACTGATACCACATCGGAATCCGTGGTCGAGACGATCGAAGCCCGGATTAACACGCCACTTGCGGTCTATCTCCAAACTCTCAGTACCCCGGATGCACCGCCACAGGCCACGTGGTTGCTGGATGGCGTGGTCTATCAGGTCCAGACGACTAACACGGATCTCCACTGTACGAGCACCATGCTCAACCCGGAGATGCTTGAGATCACCTTTGATATGACCCGCTCGTTGAATGGTGGCATGCTGCACGCGTTTGCGGCCTCGTATGAACCGCAGCTCGTTGCTGACGCGACCACCATTAATGGCATGCTGGCAGACCAATATCAGGTGTCCGGCGATCAAAATGGGGTCATCATCGCTGGCGACTTTTGGGTCAATCAGGATGGACTCGTGATCAAAGCCCAGACGCGCATGGAGATTAGCTCCGAACAAACAACTGTCATTACCGAAGCGGTGTATGAACTCGATCAGATCAATCTAGTTGCCCCCATGGGGATCCCGGATGGCTGCACGCCGATCGATGAGACGCTGATGGGACGCATGCCGCGCATGGATGATGCCCAGAATCTCCTCATTACGGAGACGATGCTCAGTTATGGGTCGAATCGCCCCACGCCCGAGATCATCGGGGTGTATACGACGGAACTTGGCAAACGGGGGTATACGATGACCACCCTGTATGAAACGACCGATGGGGTGATGCTCCAAGCAGCAACGACCGATCACACCGTCCAGATCCTGATTGGGAGCGGAACCGATACAACGACGGCCGTGCTGATCCAAGCGCAGTAATCGCCGCCCGCAACCCGTGGTCTGTCCATGACCACGGGTTGCGGGCGGCGATAGCATCAGGCAGCATAGGTGCCCAGTCCCAGCATTATTGACGGCTATACTATGCCATATTTTATGTCAAATAAACCCTGCTTTCAAAGGGCTGATGTGCCTACGGTATTATTGGCGCTTGTGTATCAGGGGTGTGGTAAGGATTCGCGATAAACGGGCCACTGCCAAAAATCACAACGCTATTGGTCATAGGCTGGACGAAATTCGATACAGAATGCCAATTCTGTATCGAATTTTTGATCTTGCCGCGCGTGCATCACCCTCTAATGAGCGCCAAATAGCTGTGCAAACCACGTTTTACTTGCAACAGAAGGTGGTATTACCACACAATCACTGATGCGGCCCGTTTGATCGTAATCCTTGCCATACCTCCTAAAGCTTTATCTAGCTGCGGGGATTCAGGGAATTCATCCAGACCAAAGTCATCATATATCGCCTATAATCCAGTATCCTCCAAGCTAGGAGACAGTGTTTATGAGCGACCACGATACTGACCAGCCAATCACACGGGTTCAGGTGCGCGGCCACACCCGTGATGTGCCACTCAAACGCTATGACCTTGTGTGTCAATTCTGTCATACCCAAGCGACCGTGTATCGTTACCCTGGCCAACCACCACGATTTTGCTCCGAGGCATGCCAAGCCGATGCACGCATGGCCGCTGATCGTGAACGCAAGGCCATGCAACGGCAGCGCCAGCAGGCCGAACGGGCGGCCACGGGCGTGGTGGTTCACCGAGGCCGACCCCGCAAACCCTAATCCTCCTTCTCATGTGATAATTATTTCTCATGTCTTGCAAGACATAGGACAAAATAAATAATTGTAACCCGCTGCACCGTCACTTAGGCGCTGGCATACCACGGATCGCCTGCGCAAAACGCGGCCAAGCGTCGATTCACAATTGCTTGGCTGAATTTCCGCACGCTCGTCGCGCGCTTTTTCTTGCTCTTGCTGGTTCCTCCGGCGTTTTTTGCACGTTTCTTGGCCGCCGCCTTGGCCCGTCGTGATCGCGCCAGTTTTTGCGAATACGCATACGCGCCGCCTGAATCTTCTTCGGGTCCAGGCTGTGCGCCGCCCGTGCAGCGGGGATAGCGCGAGCGGGGATTGATCGGTGTGCTGGCCTCGATTTCAATGGTATGGACCCAGTAATCGCCAAAATCGTACACGTATTCGAGGCCATAGCCCGACTGAAGATAGAGCTGATCAAGGCGCATTGCATCATCACATGGCGCACCATGCAGCCGAAATTCATGCAGGTGATAATCGTCCCACTCGAAGGCGATCTGGAGATAGGTATGCAGATGGGCCAAGGTCGTCTCGCTGGTGACGACAAGCCGCCGCCAGATGCGTGGCGTGACCTCCTCAATTGTGATGACCAGCTGATAGGCCATCGTGGCAGCCGTCGGGCGCTGCGAGACACGGAATTGATTAGCCGCCGAATCAATCATGGCAACGGCAGGGAATTGATTATCTACAGAATCAATCTTTGGCGTGGCCACAGCCTGAAATGCCAGCATCTCGCGGTGGGCTTCTTCAATCAGCATCGCAATCACCTGTTCCTGGCTGATGCTGTCGTCCTTTGAAATGTCGCGCTCGTGGCGGGTCACGGCGGCTAACTTGGCTTGAATGTCAGCATCGCGCAGACGCACCGTTGCCAGTGGATTGAGGCCTGACTAACTAACACTTTGCTGAGACCCGCTCAGGCTGAAACGGATGGAGCGTGAGGTTCCATTTCGGGATATCGGCAAGGCTCAATGCTCGCC
>NZ_JAFBCZ010000055.1 GCF_016907925.1 Herpetosiphon giganteus
TAGATAATCAATTCCCTGCCGTTGCCATGATTGATTCGGCGGCTAATCAATTCCGTGTCTCGCAGCGCCCGACGGCTGCCACGATGGCCTATCAGTTGGTCATAACCATTGAAGAGGTCACGCCGCGTATTTGGCGACGACTCATGGTAACAAGCGATACGACCTTGACGCAGCTGCATACCTATCTCCAAATCGCCTTTGGCTGGGAAGATTATCATCTGCATGAATTTCGGCTGCATGGCGAGGAATGCGACGAGGCGATGACATTAGGGCAGCTGGGGGTGCGGCATGGTGATTTGTTTGACTATGTGTATGACTTTGGCGATTACTGGCTGCATGCCATCGCCATTGAGGATTGTACGCCGATGAATCCCCGCGCACGCTATCCCCGCTGCACAGGCGGCGCTCAACCTGGACCCGAAGAAGATTCAGGCGGCGCGTATGCGTATTCGCAAAAGCTCGCGCGATCACGGAGGGCCAAGGCCGCTGCCAAAAAGCGCACGAACAACGCCGGAGGAACCAGCAAGCCCAAGAAAAAGCGCGCGACGAGCCAGCGGACATTCAGTCAAGCAACGGTGAATCGACGATTGGCGGCATTTTGCGCAGGCGATCCGTTCTACGCGAGTGCGTGATTGAATAGGCGAGGAATCAATCATGTCATTTCATTGGCCAGGCAGTGCCGACGATGGCTGCTCCAATCCAGCTCGCCTCGAAACGGTGCAGCGAACGGGCATGCTCAATAATATCGAGCGAGGGTGCGGGTCGATTGCCTGAAAAGAGATCTTAAGTTGTGCAAGACAGAGGAATGAATTGTTTACGAGCCGAAGAAAAAGCGCCTGACGAGCGCGAGCGCATGGCAGCCAGCGGCGGTTCCGGCAGGCGACCGTGCAGCGACGATTGGCGGCGTTGTGTGCGGGCGTGTGATTGGTTGTGCGAGGAATCAATTTCTTTCTATTCGGGCGTTGTTTGAGACGTGGCCATACAGGGGATGTTGTATCGTTTTGTGATAGGATATACGAACAAAGGATAGTAACCAAACTGCAAAATATAATGCAGAAACGACATAAAAAGCTATTTTTTGTTATTTTAAGTCAAAATCCCCCTATTCTTATCATTTAGATAGATAATCTGCCGTGGACTGACGAAATCCCTCTTATAGATAAAGGATTGTAGTATGTGGCTTGAGTATGGAATAAGAAAAGACAAGAAACGTATTCATATTAGCCAGGTTCCCCGTGGCCGTACTGGTCTACGCTGTCCTTATTGTGATCGTTATCTGATTGCCAAAAAAGGTAAAATTATTAGGCATCATTTTGTCATGATGGCATAACTTGTAATCCTTTGCATAGATTTTCGCCTAAATTAACATGGTCTCATTCTAATATATCATCAAATAACGCTAATATAAAATTATCACAAAAATCTCTAGAAATCGGTATGTATGAAGGATATCACTATACCTATTATCATTCTATACTTCGTGGATATTTACAGAAGAAAGATTTTCGTCGTGCAGAAAAAATTCTTATTGATTTGCTACCTATTATTGAAAAAAGTTGTTTACAATCGCGAAATATTTATGTGTGGGACTACTACCAAATGTTAGCCTCTATTTATTATCGCCTTCAGGAAAATTTCAATGAATACTTGGTGATTGAGCGTTACTTAAACCTTATGACTATGCTCAAAGGTATGCCACATTCAGAAGCACTCCAGCGGTGGCCACAGTTACAGCATTTAATTTCACAGTCCCCATTGGTAATCAATACAATAAACCAGCAAAATCCTCTTTTGATGCAATCGGTTCCTAAAATACTTCACCTACCTTCTTCTATAGCACAAAGAGATGCCTATCCTTATAGCCTAAAGCCGACTATTATCAATCAGGGCGGGTCAGATATTCAATCATCTATAAAGTGGACTCCCTGTCTCACCATAATGATGGTTGTTCTCGGAATACTCATCTGTATTGCTTGCAGGTTATCGTTTTTATAGTGAGATTAGTGCTAGGTTATGATTTTCATCAAGGGTTTCATTCAATCGATTTTTAATTGATATATAACCCATGTTTATAACTAATATGGTTACATCATTGATTCAAAGTCCACAAACCAGTCCACGCCAAGGCCATGGCGGGTTCGCAATGGATGAATACTCCCCCATGCAGGTGATTTTTCAGCCCTGCATGCAAGAAATCGCCAAGCAATGTATCTATTAAAAGAAGAACCCCTAGCCGTAAGCGCCGTGTGAGGAGTCCCCCATGGAATTGCCAGCCCTCATTGCCGTTCTGGTCGATGCGATTCTTGCCCAATGCCCGCAGTATGATCGGACGAGTGTGAACGTGGCGCTCGAATCGGTGTTTGCGGGTCATCCCACGTTGCTTGGTGGTAATTCCATTTCCATGCTGCTTGGCCAGCACAACGATTTTAGGAATGCCACGATTACGATTGGCAGTGTCCATGCAGGCCACACCATCACGGTGCAACTCCCGCAGCCGATTGATCCGCTGCCCGCTGCCCTTGCGGCTCTTGCCTCGATACCGCTGACGGATGTTCCCACGCCCCGTTCCGATCTCCCCCAAGCCTCACGCTTGCCCTTTGAATCCAGCCCCCATTTTGTTGGCCGCGAGACGGAATTGAACGCGCTCGCGCAGGCGATTGGTACGGCCCAGCCAGCGGTCGTCATGCCAGCAGTGGCCACCGGATTGGGCGGCATTGGCAAAACCAGCCTGGTGACGGAATTTGCCTATCGCTATGGAGTCTATTTTCATGGTGGGGTGTTTTGGCTGAATTGTGCCGACCCCGATCAGGTGGCCAGTCAAATAGCAGCCTGTACGGTTGATCTCGGCATTGACTCGACTGGAATGGCGTTTGATAAACAGGTGCAACGGGTTCTCAACGCATGGAAATCCCCGATGCCGCGCTTGCTGATTTTTGATAACTGTGAAGATCGGGCGATTCTTGACCAATGGAAGCCCACCGTCGGCGGCTGTCGCGTGCTGGTCACGGCGCGGTCGGATCATTGGCCAATGCTGACGCAAATTCGATTAGGATTGCTCTCGCCTGCCGAAAGTCGATTGTTGTTGCAGCGACTCTGTGGGCGATTGAGTAACACCGAGGCTGATGCGATTGCCGACGATCTGGGGCATTTGCCGTTGGCGTTGCATTTGGCAGGCAGTTATCTTGCGACCTATTCCCATCATACCGTCGAACAATATCGTAAGGATTTAACCATTGCCCACCGCTCGCTCAAGGGCCGTGGCGCGTTGCCCTCACCCACGCGCCATGAACAGGATGTCGAAGCTACCTTCATGCTCAGCTTTAAGCAGCTTGATCCGAACGATGTGCGTGATGCCGTCGCCTTGGGCATGCTCGATGGCGCGGCGTGGTGTGCGCCAGGTGTGTCGATTCCGCGTGATTTGGTGCTAGCGTTTGTTCCGGATGGGACGGATGCTGATGATGCCGTTGATGCGTTGCGCCGCTTGCAACAACTTGGCATGCTCGATGGCACGGATGCGGTGGTATTGCATCGCTTGCTGGCCCAGGTTGTTCAGACGCAGTTGGGATCGACGGAAACACTGGCCGTGGTGGAAGATCGGATTGGCGCTGATGCATCCCGTGCGAATGAGACGGGTGTGCCCAAGTCAATGCAGCCGCTTGAACCCCATCTGCGCCATGCAACTATGCGTGCCTTGGATCGCGGCGATGCACAGGCAGCCCGTCTCGCCAATAGCCTTGGTTCTTTTGAATCTTTGCGGGGGACCTACGCGGCGGCGCAGACCTTGTATGAACGGGCTTTGGCGATATATGAAGCGGTGTTTGGGTCTGAGCATCCCGATACGGCAACGGGCATGAATAATTTAGCCTCGGTCTTGGAGCAACAGGGGAAATATAAAGATGCTCAGCTAGTCGCAGAACAGGCATTGAATATTCGTCAAAAGATACTACGAAGCGATCATCCAAGTATAGCGAGTAGTTTCAATAGTCTTGGATTGATTGTGTTAAAACAAGGTCAGTATAATGCGGCGGCTACATTTTTCGAACAGGCTATTCAGATCCAAGAGCGCGTATTGGGGGAAGATGATCCAGCCACAAATATAAGCCGTCATAATTTAGCAGGGGTTTTAGCCTATTTGGGGCGTTATACAGAATCACAACAATTACATGAACAAGTATTTATGAGACAAGAACGTGTGTTAGGGCTAACCCATCCCGATACGCTTAATACATTGAATAGTATTGCGCTCCGGCAGGCAGAGCGAGGAATGTATCAGGATGCACAGCGATCCCATGAACGAACATTGGATTTACGGAAAGGGCTACTGGGTGACATGCATCCTCAAACCGCACAGAGTATGCATAATCTTGCCTTTGTCTTAGAAAATCAAGGCCACTATCTGCATGCCCAGTCGCTCTATGAACGAGCTTTCACGATTCGCCAAACAGTTATTGGATTGGATCATCCAGATACTATCTCAAGCCTTGATGGTGTAGCAGGATCGTTGTTGGGCCAAGGGTGTTACAGAGAATCACAACTGAAGTATGAGCAGGCTCTCATGGCTCGTAAACAGATATTTGGACTCATCCATCCGACTACTGCTCTGGCAATGAACAATCTAGGAGTGGTGTTGTTTAAGCAGGAATTATATGGGCAAGCAATTCCGTTGTTAGAACAAGCCCTCAAGATAAATGAGCAGATTTTAGGAGAAACACATCCGACAACTATTAGCGCCATGGAAAACCTTGCAGCTATATTGTTTAAGCAAGGTCGAGATTCTGATGGACAACAACTCTATAATCGAGCATTAGCAATGACCAGGCGGGCATTACTCATAGATGGAGATTCCCACGATATGCAGTTGATGCAAGCAAATCCTACTTTAGCGAAAAAAAAGAATCAGCATGTATTGCAGCGATTAACGAGATGGCTGCCACGGTGGAAAAGAAGGGGGTAATTTAGCTTAACGGCAAGGGCCGACTTTGGTTGGTAAGTTGGCCCTTGATAAGCACACCCACCTCTGCTATACTCCCTTCAGCATGATCTGCGATTCACTACCCATTTGCCGCACAATCAGCTCCGCCGTCAACCAGATCGATAAACAACGGTATACCCGGTACACCATCGTGATGAATAGTGTAAGAAAAATTATGTCAATTGAGGTGTTTCATGGATAAGTCAACCGTGCTCCCACCTGCCGATCTTCCTGACAGCCCGGTCGTGGCCGATCACCGCGCTGCCTTAACCATCCGTGGACTGCAAGCCGATACTGCTGCACAATCGGTGATGATCGCCGAGTATCGCAGTCGGCTCGCTCCCAAAACCCGCCGCCGCCACGAAGTCGATTTGCAAGGCTTTGCCGATTTCTTGGCCACGGTTGGGGTCGTGATTCCGGTGGACGATGAGGAAGTGTCGGTGCTCGCCCACGACCCAACGGCATGGCAAGGGATCACCGCTGGCTTAATCAGTGCCTTTCGCACGTGGATGCTGACCGAAGGCTATGCGATTGGCACCATCAACATTCGCCTGGCCACGGTGCGGACCTATGCGCGGCTGGCCCACCTTGCGGGCGTAATTCCTGCCGATGCCTATAGCCGCATCCGCGCCATTACCGGCTATCGCCGCAGCGAGGGTGACAACCTCGACCAACAGCGCGTGGCCACGGCAAAAGCCACACGAATTGCCACGAAAAAGGCCACCGCCAACATTCTTGAGACCCCGCAAATTATTGAACTGAAGCAATCCCCATGGCGTAATCCCACGGCTCGATCCGAGGCAGTTATCGCCCGTGATGCCCTGCTCGTCTGCCTGTTGGTGGACTTGGGCTTGCGCTGCGGGGAAGTTGCCCTGCTGCGCTGGGACTCGCTGCGCAATGGCCTCTTGACCGTCGCGCGCCCGAAAGTCAAGATTGTCCAGCGTCATCGCTTGCTGGGCGATGTTGACACCGTGCTCGCCCGCTATCAGGCCCTCGTTCCCGCGCCAGCCGATCCGGCCCAGCTGCTTATCGCCAGCTTTGATCAGAACGGCGTGTTTACGTGCTTTGGCCTCTCGGAACGGGCGATCAGTAAGCGGATTCAGCAGCTGGGGGTCTTGATTGGGATTCCAAATCTCTCACCCCATGATCTTCGCCACTCGTGGGCCACCCGCCTGGCCCAGTTGCAGGTGCCGATTCAGGCCCTGCGGGATGCAGGGGGCTGGTCGAATTTTGCTACGCCAGGTCGCTATGTCGCCCAGCAAGCGATTGCCAATGATCGCATTCCCTTGGACAATGATTTGGTGGCAGAGAGCGAATCCTGAGCTATATCCATAATTGTGTTGATTCTCGTATCGACCAAGATACTGGAATTATAGAAAGCCATCATTGATTGCTTAGCGAATCAATGATGGCTTTCTGGTTCTGTGGATTTGTCTTGGTCGGAGCGCAGTTACTCCACGCGAGCAGATGGAATATCGCGTCGGCATTGCGGTTTAAGCCCTCGGCGTCGGGGCAGTGCTATGAACTCGCCGAGTCGCTCAAGTTCATCAAGAGCTACATTAGCGGTTTAAGCCCTCAGCGTCGGGGCAGTGCTATGAACCTTGGCCTTCCACCCTGATTCCGCCAGGACAAACCAACGGTTTAAGCCCTCGCCGTCGGGGCAGTGCTATGAACTCCTCTGTGTCCACTTTTGCGAACGACGCGCCTCCTGCGATAGCCTGCTGGCGATCGTGTATGCCATTGATCATCGCCGTGTGCGTGGTGAATTGATTATGGTCAAATAAATCCAGCAGCATTGATCACTGTGTCCACTTTTTCCAGTGTAGCAACCGTGTCAAGCCCCGATCACGGGGCGCGCTGGATTCGTTTGCGCTTCCTGCGATCGTGCGACAGCTACGGCAGCATATTGCGAAGGATTGGAAACGGCGAGTTTGGTGATCGATAGCGATTGGTTGATAATTGCCAATGCCATGCGGCCGCAATCTGCTGGCGAAGTCCATCAATATACTGATTGGCCTGGGCGTGCTGCACGCTGGACAATGGCATTGAGCGTGATCATACGAGCTGCGCAAACAAGCGCTGGCTGGTGCAGAATCGCTTCCGCGTGCTGGCTGACGTGCGTGTACAAGGCGGTGGTCACAGGTGAACGATGGCCCAACCAGAGCTGAATAATACGCAGATTGACACCCGCTTCGAGGAGGTGGGTAGCCCACGAATGGCGTAAGGTATGGACAGTGGCGTGTTGCTGAATTCCACAGGTGGCAACCGCAAGCCCAAAGGCGCGGCTGAGACCATCGCGGTTCATGGGGCGATCCGCCGTCGGCGAGGGATCGGCTTGGCGGGGCCAGCGTGCAGAAAACAGCCAGATCGATGCCGATGGGTTCGCCAATGCACGCGAAGCACCTGGAGGGCGGATGCGGGCAAGGGAACATCACGATCTTTGTTGCCTTTTCCCGCCCGAATATGGAGCACCATGCGGGCACTATCGATCTGGGACACGTGGAGTTGGAGTCCTTCTTGGAGCCGTAAGCCGCAGGCATAGATGATGGCCAAACAGACATTGGTCAACCGTGATCTGGGCCAAGATGCGGCGCACATCCTCGGAACAGAGGACAACCGGCAGCGTGTGTTCTTTCGGCGCACGAATCAAGTCCAAGCTCGGAAACGTGGAATGCAGGGTTTGTTCATAGAGGAACGTGAGGGCGCACAAGGTACGGGTGATGGTACTGCGCGAGCGGTGCTGATCCTGGCGTAAATACAAGAAATACTGGCGGAGATCGTCATCCGTAAGCTGATCAGGCGGACGTCCAAAATACCGGGCGATCAGGCTAATGGTGTAGAGGTATGACTGTTGCGTGGCGCGGGATAAGCCGCGCAGCTGCATGTCTTCGGTCATCTGGCGGCGGAGTGTGGTCGTCATGGTGAGCCTCCTGTTCGTTGTCACCAACACATAGGAGAAACCGTGCCACGGTCATACAAAAACCGCCTTGGGATGCGCAGAAACTACTGCGCGGAGCGCTTCGTTCAATGACAGTTCTGTCGCGAATATGATGCTTGGTCGCAAGGAGAGATTATTCTACTGCATAATTAACACTCAATTAATGGCTTAATGCTTTATTGACTTTTGTTTTTTATATTGTTATATTCGAGTAGTATTTCTTCTATGGTTAGGAGGCGTTTATGGAAGTAATGGAAGGACGATTTGCTGAGAGGCTACACCAACTTACCACCGCTCTGCAAGAGGGCGACCAAGCAGTTTCAGAAAAGGTAATGCTTCTTAGCGGCTACTCCCGATCAGAACTTGACGGCACTACTAATTACGTGAGCTACGACCGCTTCATGAGTGATTCGTTTTCCAAGGGAGGTGACTACAGCCCTCTTCCTCCTGAACTGGACATTTAGATCGTATTCTTAATATACCATAACAATTATGAGTGGATATAATTAATGGATCCACTCATAATTATATAAAACAGGTAATTTATGAGGAGGAAATCATTATGAGTGAATCACTAGTGATATTACAACCTACTTCTTTTTGCAATATATATTGTAAGTATTGTTATGTTCCTGGTAGATCTGATAAAACACGAATGACTATGGATATACTAGAGAAGATTTTCGATGGTGTCTTATCTAGTAAGATGTCAAAGGATAAGATATTGTTCTTGTTCCATTCAGGAGAACCTCTTACCGTTCCAAAAAATTTTTATAAGAATGCTGCTGAAATTTTGAAACGTCTTTCTATACGGCACAATAAGCCAGCTCGGATGGGTTTACAAACCAATGGAACTCTAATCGATAAAGAGTGGGCGGATATTTTTCAACAGAACAATATGGATATAGGATTAAGTATCGATGGCCCTGATTTCATACATAATAAATATCGTGTTACAAGATCGGGACAAAACACTCATGAAAAAACAATGTATGGCATGAAGATATTACAAGATAATTCTATTGATTTTTCTGTAATCATGGTATTGACATCTTTCGCGCTTGACCATCCAGATGAAATATATAATTTCTTTGTGGAGAACAATATTAAGCGTGTTGGTTTCAACATAGATGAATTTGGCGCTAATCAACATACGTCCTCTTATTATATTGATGGTATCAGTGAAACATTACAAAAGCACTATAAATTTATGCACAGGTTTATGCAGCTAGTAAGCACGAGAGGTAATCATCTGACAGTAAGGGAGTTTTCTAAGTACGCTTCTATGATAATACGGCATGCCAATAATAATACTGGCTTAGTCAATGGTGTTGCAACACCATTCGACATATTAAGTTTTGATATTCATGGAAATTTTATTACCTTCTCTCCAGAATTATTAGGAGCTAAAAATCCTGATAATGAAGATTTTATTCTTGGTAATATCACTAATACGACCATTGAACAGACAGTAGAATCAGAGAAATTCAAACGTATGTATAAATCCATTAAGAATGGTGTGATTAATTGCAAGAATAGCTGTGCATATTGGGATTTCTGTGGAGGCGGATCTCCAGCAGATAAATTCTTTGAGTATGGCAGCTTTGAAGTAACAGAAACAATTAGCTGCAAATCTAGGGTGAAAAATATCCTAGACGTGATGATGGATCATCTAGGTCAAGTATAAACCATGAATCAAAGCGTATTCTTGGAAGAGAATGGGATAAAATACAGATGGAAAGTAATTACTATCTGGGATGCCGCAAAGACTTTAGATCCTATATTGATCTCTATAGAAGAAATAGTATCGCAGTTAGATAATGATCGTTGGTTCAGGCATTACCAGGAGCCCACAGCAAGAAATATCTTGCCACATGTAGTACGAGTTATAAATGCAGATCTCTCATACCCTATTATTATCTCTCCCATGGGCAGCATTCTTGATGGGGTGCATAGACTCATGAAAGCCGTAATACTAGACAAGAAAACCATTATGGCTATACGTTTGCATTCATTACCTCCTTCTGACTCAGAAAATATCGATATATAGTTATAGGGGAAATAATCATGCTTAATGAAGATGTAATACCGGATGATTTCTATAATATAGAACAAAGTGATATTTTATACATAATAAATAAATTTAATCTCACACTATACCTTTGGAATGTCGGGAAATTATACCCAAAGAGTAATATTTTTCCCATAAACAAAAAAAGAGAATTGACAAAGGAATATGAAAATATTTCCAAGTCAATAATAAAATACAAAAATCCATTTACATTCTATATTATAAATAATTTCTTTTCTGAAGATAAAAATGAATTTTTACTTCAATGGCTGAAGAAGGACATCTCATGGAAATACCATCGAGAAAGCTTCTTTGAACAGTTTGAGAGGCACCTCAATTATACAACAAAGGTATCTAGCTGTCCTTGGTTAGTTAGTTCCGAATACCATAATGAGTTACTTAATATGATGGAATCGCTATTTAATATAGAGTTTTCTGATAGAGTAGAAATTGTAGCCCATAAGCTTATAGCTGGTCAAGGCATTGGTATACATACAGATGAACCACATGAAGGTACAGAAAGTCATAGAGTTGTAGTACAACTCAATAGTCATTTTATAGATACGTATGGTGGTCACTTAATATTCTTTAGAAATCAAAATCCCGATAGCATCCACACTATTATAAGACCAATAAATAACACAGCGATTGCATTTGAGTTATCATCTTTATCGTACCATGCTGTGAATAACGTGACTGACGGTGAGAGGTACACTTTGGTTTTTTCATTCTGGAGGAAAGATTCACTTAACATGGTAGAACGATAGTAAAAGCAAAATACACACGATTTGTTGTGGAATTATATTCATTTTTTATATAACTAGATCTAGCAATCCAAGAAATCTCGTTATTATCAAAAATAAAAGGGCATATTACAGATTTACCTATATATTCAACTCTGCCTACAAATATTGGGTGGTATAGAGATTCTATCTCTTCTTGAATGATCCAATCAGTGAAGTTTCTATCAGCATGGTCTAATATCTCGTCTCTCTTATTTGAAGGCATTTTTGATAAAATATAGACATCATTACTATTTGATGAAACCTTCTTCTTGAGAACATAATTGGCTTCATCAAGAATCGTTCTTGAATAAGAATATGAGCCAGCAAGATCACACCAAGGATTAGATTCATTAATATCACACAATGATTTTTTTGAATTAAGGAGTAAATGATCACCTCCATTAAGTAATAGGGCATTTTTCTCTATTGCTATTAATTTTAATCTATCTTTATTATCACAACTATCTATTGAAAATAGCCGCATGAAAATACCTTGACACTGGCCGTCTATTTCATTCATTTTGCGTATATAATTATTGATATTGTATTTACTTAAAATATTAGAAAAAGCTATAGCATAAATCATGCGTTTTTTTGATATATTTTCTTTCTCTAGGAGTATTAAAGTGGAGTGGCGATATTTATTCATAATAGAGTCTAGATGCTTGGAGAATTGCATAGCTGGTATAGGAAGATTTATTCCATAGTATTTATTTACTATTTCGTAAATAATAGTAGCCTCTACTACATACCCTATAGACATATCAATATTCATTTCAACTATACTAAAATTAAGTGGACTTAGATTGCTCATCAATATGTCTGGCCTGCACACTTTTCCTAAAAATTCATATCCTTGAGATTCTTTTTTAGTTACATTGATAGTATTTTCAATAATCTTGTTTCTCAATGCAATACAGAATGAACCTACTTTATCTAGATAACTTTTCGGAAAAGAAAGAATATTTTTGGAAAAATACTCTTCAGGGTACACTATTTCATGCTTCCTAAATTCTTCAATTAATGAACTTATTAATTCATCACTTAATTTATGCATAAAAAATCAACCCACAAAATGAAAAATATTATATTAAGATCATCTGTCATTATCTAAAACCAAAGGTATTAACTAATCATTTGTTGATGAAATAGATAATAAGAGATATAATAGATAGTGGAATAATACCAATAAAGAATGTCTCCCAAACCTCATCGTCTGGAAAATAAATATTATGATCAAGTATTTTTGTTCTAATTATAAAACCCACCAAATATGGTATGAAAAGCGCTAACCTTATCAGTAAATATATGCCATTGTATGCAACTGATATCATTGCTTCGAGTATATTCATAATTACCTCAATTCCTCCAACAGAATCTCAGTGCACACAAACTAGCTGACTCAATCAAGCCGGGGCAAGTGGTTGGTCTGGTTCGTGCTGATTGTGGGTTCAGCGTGGAAACCCTGTAGGGGACACCGACCAGGGACAGTTGGTATCAACAGTAAGGCCAGGCCAATGGTGTATTTAGTCTATCAGTAGAAGTGTGGGCTGTCTAGATGCGCATACGGTTAAATGGCTAAGTTCCTGGTGGTATGAGTCGATGACGCATTGCCAGTGGCTGACGGAGCAGCTTACCCCATGGTTGCCGCAGGGGTATTGCATAAGGTTAACCAGTGATGCGGAATGGGAGGTGGCGGCGGCCTATAAGGGTTAAACCCAAAATTGACTCTGCTGGCGCACACTTAGCCAAGCCCCCCCGGCTCTGGAACATTCTCGGTGCAACGGCTGTTGATGATTGGTTATGGAGGTGATGTCGCTGGCGGCTGCGCAACCAAGCGGATGCGAAGCAGTGCGAGGCTGGCACGGCCATAGGCCTGCCGTTTGAGTAATTTCAAGCGATGAATTTGCCCTTCGACTGGCCCATTGCTCCATGGCCCCGCAATCCCGGCGCGAACCGCTGCTTCATCGTGGCGCAACCGCTGCGCAAAGCGCTGGATATGCCCCGTTGTGGTGACCGCCGCCGTGATCCATGCCGTGAGCGCCGCAGCTTCATGGGCGCGAATCATGGCCAGAAACTGCTCGCTGAGCGTGATCAGCGTGGCACAGTCGGGGTCTGCCGCCGCAACCGCATCCAAAAATGCCTGTTGGCTGGCCGTGCGGCGTGCGGGCGCGAGCAGCACCCATTGGGCGGTTTGTCCGGCTGAGGGAATCCGTCCGTTACTCAAGGCGTGGGTTGGATGGATGATCGTCCGTGGTTTGGTTTTTTGACAGCCCATCAACGCCAGATACCGCCGCACCGCGACCTCGGCTCCGGTGAAGCCTTGGGCGCGAATCATACGCCACAACTGGCGCGGACTCTCGCATCCCGCACTCCATTGCTGCAAGAGGAATTCCTTGTAGGGGTCAAGGGTGGTCCGCCGTAGGGGCTGAACCCAATCAGGGGGGCTGTCCATGGCCAAATAGCGATAGACGGTCGAGCGGTTGGTTGCGACCATCTTGGCAATCGTCACAATATCGGCCCCAGTGGCACGCAGCGCATGAATCTGCGCATGCAGGGCACACAGCACCGCATGGCGGGTAGGATGCCCATTCGGCGAAAAACGGCCCTATGATTAATAAAAGTAAAAATAGTGTGCTGTGTTTTAGCGATACTGGGGCAATACGCTGCCGATTTGGGCATCACCATCGCAATCAACGGCCATAGCTGATACAGCCCTCCCTGTTATCGGTTGTATTCTGGGTCAAAAATGGCGCAAAAATCACCGATTAGCAGTCGTTCACACGCTTTCTACCGCCGATAACGAGGACTATCGGCGGTTGACATGTATTTCTCTGCTGAAAATTGACAGATTTTAAGGCTAGGGCCGTTTTTCGCCGAATGGACATGATACCCGCAGTGCAGGCTAGGATGATCTACTACTTATTATAGGAGATGTGCGTCGATTAGGCGAGTCGTGATTGCACACGTCAAGCATGCGTCGCTTTTCGATTGGCCAATGATCTGGCATTGATACCGAATCCTGAGGGTTTACATGCGCATATCATGTCGCTACAATCAAGCCAGATTCACCCCACGCAAGAAAGAAGGTTGTGACGATGGCTGATAACACTGATGGCTCCGCGCAGCTGCATAATTCGCACATTCATGGGGTTGTTGTCGGAACGAATCTCGGCACGATAATCTATGGCCGCCCACCGGAAGAGGCCGAGCGCCAGCGCTTAGTCGCCTACTTGGAGCAGGTCACGAAAAGCCACAATACGCTGCGCGTGGTCGGGGTTGGCTCATCCCATCTCACGTCAGGGATTGACCTCGCATCCGCCTATATGATGCTGTCGGTACAGGGAATGTATCGAGTATTCAATGCGGAAGATCGTGAGGCTTATACGAAGCATCAATTTAGGTTGGACGATTATTACCAGTTACCAGACTGGATGATGCCAAATCTGGATAACGACACTGGTGTTGTAGTAGTCAATGGGCTAAGCGATAGCCCCCTAATATATCAGTATGTCACCATTTCTCGTTTGAACGCTAAAATCATCACTGGTTCCCTGATCGGGTATGCTTGGGGTGCTATCCAACCAATCAGACCCAGG
>NZ_JAFBCZ010000056.1 GCF_016907925.1 Herpetosiphon giganteus
ACCAAGGGCGTGGCCTTGATGGCCTCTCGCCCACCGTCTATACGCAGCGGCTGCTCAACCCCATGGGTAGTGCAGAGGGTATTTGACCATTACAGTGGCTGATCGAATCGTTGCCATATCCCGATACCGAATACATTTCGCGATGAGGGATGAACGAATGCACCACCAAACGCTTGATGACCTTCTCCACCAGCTGGATCACGCTGATCTCTCGGTGCGGATGAATGCTGTTTTTACCCTTGGGGAACAGCGCGCACAGGAAGCGGTACCCATGTTGATCGCGCTGCTTGACAACGCGAATACCATAAAAAGCCCCATGTATGTGGAGGATTTTCAGGTCTTATCGCTGGCAAGCAGTGCGGCAATTGCGCTTGGGAAAATTGGCGATCCCAGGGCCATTCCATCCCTCGTAGCTGCCTATGAACAGGGGATGTTTTCTGCGCTCAAGGGTCTGGCGTGCTTTCCCGATGATATGGCGTTTATGGTGCTGCTCCGCGCATTTGAACAGGCGCAGCATCCGCATGTGGCGACACTCTTGGGCAGACGGGGCGATCGGCGGGCCGTTCCCGCGTTAATCGTGGCGATGGATAATCCTACCATACTAGTCCGCTTTTATACGGTACGCGCCTTAGGGCGCTTAGGCGATCCGCGGGCCATTGCGGCGCTTGAAGCGGTCACTGACGACCAACGGATTGTCAAGCATAACAAAACCATTGCGCAGGCCGTGCAGACCGCCCTCGCCCAGATTAAGGCACAGCATTCCCTTGATTCTTAAGCGAACGCGGGGATGGTCATCACAACAAGAGAGTGCGCCAATGTCGTACCATAAGAAGGTAGCAATTGATTCGTCGAATAATCAATTCCACTAAAATGAGCGGAGCTTCCCCATGATCAGTTTTCACCCCTTTGGCGGCGCACAAGAAGTCGGCGCGTCGTGTGGCATTCTCAAGCTGGGCATGCGCCATATCCTCGTCGATGCGGGCATGCGCCCCGCTGCGCGACCTGGCCAATCCCGCACACCCGACCTAGAAGCCCTCAAAGGTTTCCCGCTCGATGCGATCCTGATTACCCATGCGCATATTGACCACACGGGCTGTCTGCCGCTCGTGGCCAGCTTGTTCCCGACGGTGCCAATCTATGCGACCGAAAGCACGATCGCGCTGATGCGGATTTTGCTCTTGGATAGCGCGCGGATTATGGAACAAGAGCACCTCGCGCACGAACTGGAAACGCCCTTGTATGACCAAACGATGGTGACGGAAACCTTGGCACGGATTATTCCGGTGGCCTTTCACCAAGAACTGCGTCCCGTCGCGGCCAACCAAGAAATTGCCGTGACCTATTTGCCCGCAGGCCATATCCTCGGCGCGGGTATGCTCCACATCACCAGTCCATGGGGCAGTGTCCTGCATACGGGGGATATTTCGGTCGGCCATCACCGCACCATCACGGGCGTTGACCTCAACACGCTGCCGCAGGTCGACATGATGATTTGCGAGGGAACCTATGGCAACCGCAGCCACACCTCGCGCAAAGACCAAGAGCAAAACGTGGTGGCCACGATTCAGCAGGTGATTGGCCACGGTGGGCGGGTGCTGATTCCGGCCTTCGCCGTCGGGCGCGCCCAAGAGCTGATCCTGATCCTCAAAGCCTTTCGCACCTCCGGCGTGGTGTCGCCGGTGACGATCTATGTCGATGGGATGTGCAAGGCGGTGTGCGAAGCCTATCAGCAGCAATCGCATGACCTGCATCCGGCGCTGCAAAAGTTCTTGACGAATAGCCAGCGCCCACTGTTCGTTGATCCGACCTTTGGCGTGCTGGCCGTGCATCAGGGTATGCGCCCGCGCGTGATTCAGAGTGATGAGCCAGCGATTATCATCAGCACCTCCGGCATGCTCACGGGTGGGCCAGCACCGTTGTATGCGACCAAATTAGCCCAAGACAAACGCAATGCGATCATCTTCACGGGCTATCAGGACGAAGAATCACCTGGCGCGGCGATGCTCAAAGCGACCCAGGGCGGGACGATCACGCTGAATGGCCAACGGGTGACGCTGGGCTGTCCGGTCTATCGCTATGGCTTGTCCGGCCATGCCGATCTGGGCCAACTGGAACAGGTGATCCGGCTCGTGCAGCCGCAGCAATTGGTCTTAGTCCATGGTGATCGTGATGCGCTCAGTCACCTTGCGGCGCGCTTCAAAAAACTGGCGGTGGCCATTCCCGCTGCGGGCGATGTCGTGACCCTGACCCGCCGTGCGCCAACCCTCAGTGTTCAGGCGGGGCAACGGGTGACTATGCCTGTATCGACTCCGGTGGTCGTCGAGCCGCTGGCCGAACCAACGCCGCCGAAGCCTGCGCCCACGTTGGCCGACTTGTACACGATTGCCACGGCGAATGGCATTCCGGCGCGCCCATGGACAGCGATTGAACTGGGCGCGGCCTGGTATGGCAGGGCCTATCAGCCGACCTTGCGGCCCATCGTCGAGGGGGTATTAAGTGTCGCGCGCAGCCACTTCCGCACCAAGCGCCTCGGCAGCCAAACCGTGTTTACGCCGCGTCCGGTGCTAGAGAGTGGTGAGCCAAATCTGGCCCCACCACCCACACCGCAGCCGGATGATCGCTGGGATGTGGTGCCGATTGGCCAAATTGTGCTGGTGCTTGGCTCGGCGGCCCCACCGGATCGGGTGCAACTGGGGTTGATTACGGGCGAGCCAACGGGCAGCACCGTGCCGCTCGTGGTTGAGGCATGGAAAAGTCCAAGCCAAGTGCGCGATACCATTCAGGGGGTCACACCCATGAATCGGCTGGAGTGGGTAGGGCTTGAGCATTCGGAGATTCAAGCACACTTGAAAGCGCTGCGGGCGACGGTCGATGCGATTCCGATTGATGTCCTCAAACTCTGGCAAGCCCAAAATGGCCAGCCTGCGCGGCTGGAAACGCTGATGGCTGCGGCTCCGACCCTTGAGGAACAGGTGGCCACGGGCATCACGCTGATGCGGCGCGGCTTGCTCGTCTGGAAACGTGACGGCTCGCGCTGGATACCCAAGCCCTTCGATACCCTGAATGATCAAGCGCTGATTATGCGGCACTTGGATCTGATCACGCAGATCGGGGCAACGGTCACGCATACCAAGGATGGCCGCACGGGCACGCTCACGGGGCAGGGTGGCTGGTTGCAGGTCGAGGTACAATGGGATTCGGGCACGGTGGAGTTGGTCAAGGATGGGCTGGTGAGAGTGGGGGAGTATAAATAGTAGAATGTTGTTATGTTTAGTGTTGACAAGAGCAGAACCAAAATGTAGAATATATGGACAATTCAATATCAGTATGTAAAGTATCAGGGTAGGTAATACATAATCCAAGGTGTTTGGGATGAATGATATTAATCTTATCTTTTTCCTAAACAATTAATGACTAACCCAATCTAGTGGTAGCATTATTAATAGTGGATATGATGTATTAATTTTATACCTAAACTCTAGTAAGTAAGAGCCATGCGAAGATTAGACTTCGTGGTGGCTTTTTTATTACTCTTTATCTTTCTTAAGGGAGCCTATGGGCTAAAGTAAGTAATGGAGGTACTATTCAATGGACGTGTATCGCGATCTTAAAGTCTATGGTACTCAGAAACAGCTTGACAACTTTATAAGTCACCTCAAATCGAACTTAAGCGCTGGATGGGATTTCGTCAAGACATCGCAAGATACTGATAGTACTATGTACGAATTTTTGTATCAAGGCAATAAAACGCTCCCATCAGTAAAACTCTGGATGACGGATCATGAAGCTGATACTCTCTATGTCAACAATGTCCTTCCGATAGTTGGGAATGAACTTTTACAGGTCGACTATAATCGAATTGTGGAAAATTTTTATCAAACTAATGTATCGCCAATAGCAACAGAGCTAGGTTTGCAATCCATCTTAACGCCTGATCAAAAAACATTGGATGATTGGCTATCTATGGACACTGCGGCTAAATTACGACAATTTTCTAATTTGGCAAATAAATCAGGTCTTCATCCTTTAGATCAAAAACGGTGGTTTGCTTTTCTTGTGGCTGTTCATCAGGAACATACTGAATTTAATGCCACAATATTACACCACTGGCTAGCAGAAAACGGATGGCCCGAAGAACAGATGTGGAAACTCGTTCTTGAGTATGAATTTGCTCAAGAATTACTAGATTTTATTAAATATTAATCATACTCTTGCACCATCAGCTATCGGTAGGCTCTGTCTAATACTGCAAGTCCATACTGTATGCCGTCGCAAGAACCTCAGTTGATAGACTGATCGAGGCAGTATTTTGATGATTCTTTCGTCTAGGCTGGTGTCTAAGACTTCGTTATGAAGACTTCGGGAATTATCAGACAGAACCTAGTATTCATCTAGATTAGGTTCTATCTGATAATTCAAAACCACACTGTACACCAAAAGCAAATCTGAATTAATTGGCGGATTGGCAGCATTAGTGGTAGTTTTTCATGTCCAATGGTAATGATATAGGTCTTTCCAAAGCTGCTCCAAGAGTTATCAGACAGAACCTAATACAGAGTAGGTAGACTCATTAATCATAATTAATGAGTCAATCCTAGCGATATACATCCTAGTTTGGACTTTTACAAGGACTGTTTATGACTATCATCAAGCAACAATCATTAAGCCAAATTAATAGAATAAAATCAGATATTTCGAAGGTACTAATTATTCATTACTCTTGTGAAAGCTTTTATGATAGACCAGCAGGATATTCACCTCGTATTTCTTCGATAGCCATAAAAAATTTCTCTTCAAGACAAACGCATTCATTTTCTATTCATAGGATTGCAGAATTTGAAAAAGTATCAAAAGATGAGATTGAAGAGCATTATGATACTTTAGAAAGAAAGATGCTTGATGAATTTTTTATTTTCATAAAAAATAACAAAGAAAACATTTATGTTCATTGGAATATGAGAGATGAAAATTATGGGTTTCAAGCTATCTATCGAAGATATAAATTTCTAGGAGGAAAGCCTATTATAATAAGTGAGAATCAGTTAATAGATTTATCCCACACTCTTATAAACATCTATGGTAGCGATTATATAGGACATCCAAGAATTGAGAAATTGATTGAAAAAAATAAAATTAGTAAAAAGAATTTTTTAACAGGACAGCAGGAAGCTGATGCCTTTAAAGACAAAGAATATAATAAATTACACTTATCAACTTTATATAAAGTTGATTTATTTGCTAATATCTTAGTGAAATACTTTGAAGGAAAATTAAAAACTAATAATTCATCATTGTTGTTTAAGGCTAAGGAACTAAGAGAAACTCCAATTTTTCAAGTACTCGAAATTATTGCTGCTATAGGAGGAGTTGTAGGTTTTATAATTCTTATAATAAATTGGCTTTTTTGATCCTATAGGATAACATCTTAAAGATGATTATTATACTGTTTTTACATCGTTATAGGAAACAATCTTAAATTATTCAAATATGATAAGCTCTTAGATCGTTATATATGATAATGACGCTATTCATATTCAAAGGTGTAAAGATGAACAAAAGAAAAAAACAGAACACGGTACAAAGGACTAGCGATTCGAAGGTAAAGGGCCGTATCGTAGAAATGATTGTGGCCTCAATGCATGATTTGCCCAATGTCCGCGTTGAGCAAAACGTTCGCGTCCCAACAGCAAATGGAGATGGCCGCAAGCGAGAGATAGATGTTCTTCTCAGGGCGAATATTGCTGGCTATCCCATCCGTATCGCCGTTGAATGTAAGAACTATAAAAACGTTATTGATGTTCCTTATATTGATGCATTTATAGGGAAACTTAATGATATAGGAATTCCGGTTCAACAAGGAATTTATGTTTCTGCTAAAGGATTTACTGATGGAGCAAAAAAGCGAGCACAAAGCGTGGGAATGCGATTACTCATATTAACAGGTCTAACCGCAAATAGACTAGAGGCTGAGATTTTTGATGCAATCCAATCTATTGTCTACCTACTACTTGAAATTGATAGAATTGAGATTATTAATAACGTTGATGATATTCATAATTCATTTAACTTGCTTTTTCTCTATGATCAAACAGGAAAGATATACACATCATTCCCAGATAGTTTATGGGAGGAGTGGATTAATGATCGCTTGCCTTTGGAAATTGGATCATATGAATATTCTATCCACGTTTCTTCAGAACTCCAACACTTAGTGGATGGGAAGTTTGAGCCAGTTATCTCTGCAAAACTCTTTTTCCGAATTGTTGGCCTTGTTTTAAATAGGTCAGGGCATGCTACACAACATGCTCTCATTGATAGTATTCAGAATACTATTGAGAAATTCAATACAAAAGTAGTCTTTGATTCAACGCCCAGACAATATATCTTAGATATATACAATACTGAAGCCGACCTACAAACATTTCTTGCACATCGTCAAGGCGTATTTCGAGTAACGGTGGAACGCATAAAGATACCACGAATTAAGTTTCAGCACATGTATTGGCCAATGAGCGAACGGGTATTTCGGGTTCTTCGTGATCATGCCCAAAAAAGCCTGGAGACAGGAGAGTTGAAGCCTCTCACAATCGAGGAATTACAAGCATTAGAAGGGAATGCCATTGAACGAGCCTGGGAGCCAATCATTCCGTCGCATCCAGCATTGAATCGGATGGAATTATCAGAGGAAGTATAAATCAAGAATTGTATAGAATCACCATTTTCTTCAGTATCATTATGGTACAGATAGAATGAAATTCTAGCCGAAGAATTTCATTCTACAATGAATTATTGACATAATAATAAATCGTCAGCAAGTGCTTGCATCGTGGCCATTGCTTTGCTAGGATAAGACATCACCACCAATCACACAGCGCCAGCAGGCCGAGGATTTGCCACGATGAGCAGTGCCTTTGCATCCTTCCATCTCACCATTGCCGCCCCTCACGGGGATCGCTATCCTGTGACTGCCCGCACTCAAGCGGGCCATGAGGTCAGCGAAGATCTGCTGCTGCCGCTTGATGATCCGACGCTGATCGTCTACCAGACAGCGCTCGATTATCACACACCGATTGACGAATCCGTTGTGATCGCGGTTGGCCAACTCCTGTACCAAACCCTGTTTCAAGGAGCGATTGCCGAAGCCTTTGCCACGGCGCGCACCCACGCCGACCAACACACAGTGGCGTTGCGTATCCATTTGGCGATTGATACCGATACCCGCCTGAGCGCAGCTGCCGTCCTACCTTGGGAATTAATGGCCACCGCTGCGGGTCGACCCCTCATGCTGGAGCATGCGCTGGTTCGCACCGTTCCTTGGAATGATCCGATCCCTGATTTGGGTATTCCTCCTGGCGAACGTATCCGCCTCGCCGTGACCTCGGCCTTACCTACGGAGTTGGCAAACCACCCGATTGCGGCGGAAGCCGAAGTTGAAATCATCCGTGCTGCCATCACGCACAGTTCACGGCCAATCGATCTCATCGAAGTCCCCCATCTCACGCGCGAGCGATTGACCGATCTGCTGACGAACCAGCGACCGCACATCGTGCATCATATCGGCCATGGCAGCATCCAACGGGGGATGGGCTACCTCGACATCGAACGCGCCGACCAGTCGCGGGATCGGCTCTCGGCCCGCCAGTTCAGCACCATACTCCATCAGTCGGGTGTACAGCTGGTGGTCCTGAATGCCTGCCATAGCAGCAGCACTGGCGAGAGCCTGCTTACGAGCTTTGCCCCCATTTTTATTACGGATCGCATTCCCTCCGTGATTGGCATGCAAGCCGCAATCCTGAATCGTACCGGACACTGCTTTACGAACGCCTTCTATGCCACCTTGGGCACGGGCGGATCAATTGATGCCAGCCTGATTGCGGCTCGCAAGGCGATTCATGCCGATGGCCATGCGCATGGGGCATGGGGGTTTCCAACCCTGTATAGTCGGGTTCCGCATGGCCAGCTATGGCAGACAAAGGATGCCGATCATACCAGTCATTCATCTGAACCAACGGTGATCCAAAACACGATAGAATCAGTGCAAGCCTCCCATTCTAATGTCTTGATCGGCAATCAGATTATCGGCAATGTCTATCAACATACTGGGATTCCTGAAGCGGCATTAAAAGCGTCACTTGCGGCACTCGAACAGGAAAAAACGCGGGATCGGATTCGGCATGCGGCCCAGCAAAGCGAGAGCGATTGGCTCTTGAATCTGCGACTTCAAGGCTTCGTCGGTCGGGTCAACGAATTGGTAGCGATCCGCGAGCACATTGCAATGATGCGACCCACGGGGGGCTATGTCTTGATCACGGCAGCACCAGGCGAAGGCAAGAGCAGCATCATTGCAAAAATGGTTCAGGAAGCGGGAATTGCGCAGCCACCGCATCACTTTATTGCCCTCACGACAGGCCCCGCGTATCAATTAAGGTTATTGCAAACGGTCGTAGCCCAACTGATTCTCAAACATAATCTCTCAGGAGCATTCGGTCTCAGAGATCATATTCAACTATTAAAAGGAGAATTTTTTCGCCTGCTTGACTATCTCTCGAAACAAGGGATCGAGGAAACGATCTATCTGGATGGGCTTGATCAATTGCAACTGGAGAGTGACGGCTCGCGAGACTTGTCGTTTCTGCCCCCGCAACCGCCGCCAGGTATCGTGATCGTGCTTGGCTCACGACCTAATGAAACCTTGAAACCGCTGGAGATTGTGCATCGGGTTGATTATCCCTTACCACGATTGAGTGAAGGGGATGCGTTCGAGATCTGGAGTGAAGTCCAGCCGAGCATAGCGGATGGCCTCTTGCATGACCTCTATCGGGTACTAAATGGCAATGCCCTGTTTGTCCAATTGGCGGCCAATACGATGCGCGAGCAATCCGTAGTCGATGCGACCAGTTTGATTCAAGAGATTAAACAGAATCCAAGCAATCTCTTTGGGATTACGCTCGATCAGGTTAAAAATCGTTCTGAGGTACGTTGGCCATCGATTTGGCGACCGATGGTGGCGCTCTTGGTGGTTACGCAAGAGTCATTGCTCATAAACGTGATCGGGCGGTTCTTAGGACAACCACGGGCCGTGATTCAGGATGCCGTAAGGGTGATGGGGAGCCTTGTCAGCCAAGGAGGTGATCAACGCGTTGACTTTCATCACCTGCTGTTTCGTGAATATGTCCAGATCCATGAGTTTGATGTGGAGGAGCTTCGAGATGTCCATCAACGGTGGGCCGACTGGTGTGCCAGTGATCTCAATGCCATTTGGACGGATCATGGTGATGCGATAGAGCAGGAACGACGGGTCTATGCACGACATCACTACATCACCCATCTGGCGTTGGCAGAAAACTGGCCGATGCTCTGGCACGTCTTGGATGAGGGCGACTATGGCGAACAGAAAACCCGCTTTGATCCGAGTACCCGACTCTATGCCTTGGATTTAGATCGCGGACGCGAGAGTGCGATAAACGCTGGGCAATCAGTTGACAAACATATTCAAAACCTACCACGCTTGTGGAAGTATAGCCTCTTACGAACGAGTTTAACCAGCCGCCTTGATCAGTGGCCCAACGATCTGTTTGAGGTCTTGGCAATGCTTGGTCATACACAGGAGGCATTGGAACGGATTGAGCTTCTTTCGAGCACCGATAAGCAGATATCTTGTTGGCTCAAAACTCTTCCATGGTGCAATACGCGACAACAACAATCCGTTATCCTACGATTGAATGAGGTAAGCAGACACCTTTCAAGCCGTGACAAAATTTTTGCACTTTGTGCTGCTGCAGAAGCCACAGCCATCTGTGGTCAGCGAGAACACGCGTTGGCGATTCTCAATACAGCCCTAAACATCGCTTACTCCATTGACAGTCCATGGTCACATGGCAGTGCTCTCTGTACCATTGCCGAAGCCCTTGTCGCCCAAGGCCATATCGATCGTGCCCTGACCCTTGCCCATTCCATTGACGAGCTATGGCTACGTAACAGTGCTCTCTGTACCATTGCCGAAGCCCTTGCCACCCAAGGCAATATTGATCGTGCCCTGACCCTTGCCCATTCCATGGACAATCCAGAGCAGCGGGCCAAATCCTTCGCTGCCATTGCAAAGGCTACAGCCGCTGGTGGTCAACAAGAACACGCGTTAGTGATTCTTGATACAGCCCTTCCTATCATCAATTCCAGTGATTTTCGAGAACAGCGTGACGCTGCTCTGTGTATCATTGCCGAAGCAACAGCCACTCAGCGTCACATAGACCGTGCTCTAGCTCTCGCTCAAACCATTGACGATCCAACGCAGCGTGCCAAATCCTTCGCTGCCATTGCAAAGGTCACGGCCACTGGTGGCCAGCAAGAACACGCATTAGCAATTCTCAATACATCCCTGACCATCGCCCATGCCATTGATGATCCAGCGCAGCGTGCCAAATCCTTCGCTGCCATTGCAAAGGTCACGGCCACTGGTGGCCAGCAAGAACACGCATTAGCGATTCTCAATACGTCCCTGATCATCGTCCGTACCATTGACAATCCAGAGCAGCGTGCCAAGACTTTCGCTACTATCACCGAAGCCACGGCCATTCAGGGCGATATTGATCGTGCTCTAGCCCTCGCCCAAACCATTGACAACCTAGAGCAGCGTGCCAAGACTTTCGCTACTATCACCGAAGCCACGGCCATTCAGGGCGATATTGATCGTGCTCTAGCCCTCGCCCAAACCATTGACAACCTAGAGCAGCGTGCCAAGACTTTCGCTACTATTGCAAAAGCCACGGCCATTCAGGGCGACATCGACCATGCCCTGACCATCGCCCAAACCATTGACAACCTAGAGCAGCGTGCCAAGACTTTCGCTACTATTGCAAAAGCCACGGCCATTCAGGGCGACATCGACCATGCCCTGACCATCGTCCATTCCATTGACAATCCAGAGGAACGTATTATTGGCCTTCGTACTATCACCGAAGCCACGGCCACTCAGGGCGATATTGATCGTGCTCTAGCCCTCGCCCAAACCATTGACGATCCAGCGCAGCGTGCCAAGACTTTCGCTACTATTGCAAAAGCCGCGGCCATTCAGGGCGACATCGACCATGCCCTGACCATCGCCCATTCCATTGACGAGCTAGGGCTACGTAACAACGCTCTCTGTACCATTGCCGAAGCCCTTGCCATCCAAGGCAATATTGACCACGCCCTGACCATCGTCCATTCCATTGACGAGCTAGGGCTACGTAACAACGCTCTCTGTACCATTGCCGAAGCCCTTGTCACCCAAGGCAATATTGATCGTGCCCTGACCATCGTCCATTCCATTGACGAGCTAGGGCAGCGTGACGATGCTTTCTATATCATTGCCGAAGCCCTTGCCACGCAAGGCAATATTGATTGTGCCCTGACCATCGTCCATTCCATTGACGAGCTAGGGCAGCGTGACAATGCTTTCTATATCATTGCCGAAGCCCTTGCCACGCAAGGCAATATTGATCGTGCCCTGACCATCGTCCATTCCATTGACGAGCTAGGGCAGCGTGACGATGCTTTCTGTATCATTGCATACCACATTGCTATCCAGGGCCATATTGACCATGCCCTGGTAATTGCCCATTCCATTGACGATCCAGAGAAACGTATCGTTACCATCTCTACCATTGCATACCACATTGCCGCCCAGGGCAATATCGACCGCGCCCTCAACATCGCCCAATATATTGATGATTCATGGCAACATTACAGCGATCTTTCTATCATTGCACATGCCATTATCAACTATGGAGATATCGACCGTGCTTTGAACATCATCCAATCCATTGTCCATCCAGAGCAACGTGCTAAGGCCTATAACATGATTCTTCAAAAAACTCAATCTGTCACAGACGTTTTAACAATCATTCAGCATGCATGGTTTCGGAGCACAGTATCTAAAGATTTATGGGTAATGACGGCAATTCTGGCTCCATTGCTGAAAGACTATTCATGGCTTGGAACAGCGATTCGGAAAGAAGAGGGGTGGGTGAATACGCAGTTGAAACGGCTAGGGTAGAATGGAGACAGAGTACTGCTTATGAGATCAGGTATGTCAAGGGCTAACTTGGATACAAACAGGGTCATTAGTTCTGATTTGTTCAGCAAATCAGCCCCTATCGCTAATCAATTTTTGCCATCTTCTATGTGAAGTACTAAATGAACGGATTAATTGCTCACCGAATTAATCCGTTCATCCTCGC
>NZ_JAFBCZ010000057.1 GCF_016907925.1 Herpetosiphon giganteus
GGGAGTCATGGTGGTCCTTTCCTTGGTCTGTTGCATTTCCAAGTATAGTCCACCTGGCTCTCGTTAATTTTGCACCACTTTCGTTATACCACCCCTGAATCTGTGCGAGGGCGGTCTGCACGGCCTGCGCAATCGTTTTGTTGTGCTTGATAATCCGTTGGTCGTCACGTGCCGCTTCAAGCGCCGCAATGGCCCGCAAATCGCCCAAGCGCCCTAAGGCGCGTACCGTATAAAAGCGAACTACTATTTGAGGATTATCCATCGCCACAATTAATGCTGGGACAGCCCGCCGATCGCCCCGTCTGCCCAAGAGTGTTGCCACATGGGGATGTTGCGCCTGTTCAAATGCGCGGAGCAGCACCATAAACGCCACATCATCGGGAAAGTACGCCAGACCCTTGAGCGCAGAAAACATCCCCTGTTCATAGGCAGCTATGAGGGACGGAATGGCCCGGGGATCGCCAATTTTTCCAAGCGCAATTGCCGCACTGCTTGCCAGCGATAGGACCTGAAAATCCTCCACATGCATGGGGCTTTTTATGGTATTCGCGTTGTCAAGCAGCGCGATCAACATGGGTACCGCTTCCCGTGCGCGCTGTTCCCCAAGGATAAAAACAGCATTCATCCGCACCGAGAGATCAGCGTGATCCAGTTGGTGGAGAAGGTCATCAAGCGTATGGTCGTGCATTCGTTCATCCCTCATCGCGAAATGTATCCGGTATCGGCCTTGGCAACGGGTATCATGTATCGTGGGATGTAGGGTCGGCCATCAGCATCGCAGCGAGCGCGAAGGCGTTGAGGGCTTCCACGTGGGGCGTGCGCGATTGGCCATTGTTTGTTCTCTAATCCTATCCTATAAACCAGCATGCTATAGATGCCCACTCAGTTCACGCTTCCAATGCATTGGCAAGCCCTGCATAGCGGATCCCCGTGAGGGTTGGCGCAAGGACTAGCGCAACGCGGGTGCATACCCCATGGTCGCGGTGCCAGGTGTGTTCGTTCAACAGCAGTCGGAGTGTTTCCATGCGCGGCACACCGCGTTTTCGCCCTGTCACAATGGTTCCATTAGGCCGAAGGGCCAACGTACCACGGAGCAGTTCAATGAACCCTGCCTGATAGAGGTTCATCAGCGCTGCCAGTGTTTGTTCCCGAACCAGTGGATCAGGAAGAAGGTGTAGGGCTGTGTGATCGGGTAGATCGGTCGCCGCTTCGCGCACGGCCATGGCACAAGCAAAGAGGCTCTGATCGGCTTCAAGCAGCAAGTCCAGCAACATCCACTCGCCCTCGGTTAACACCGTCTCCATCATATCATCCTTTTGTCTCCACCTTGGCAGCAGCCGAATTGATTGCAACATCAATTCGACTGCTGGTGCAATACGTTAAGCAACGGTGGTGAGCGTAATCAGCAACAGTGTTCCAAAGAATCCCACAATCCAGCCAGCCACCACTTGTGTAGGGGTATGCTGTTTTAAGGGAATCCGTGAGAGTCCCACTAGCATGGCACAGCCTGCACTGACGAGCGTGGCGGTAGTCGAGACAGGAATCAGTAAGGCCACACAACACATCGGAATCGTGGCATGAAAACTAATATCCCACCAGAGCCGATTAATGACCATAACCCCGATAATCACCACAAATGATACCACTGCATTTTGGATAATGACCCATGGTTGCCCTGTTCCATAATAGATCAGAATCGCGGTGAGAAAGCCGATCATAATCATGCTGAAGGCTACGGTACGATTGTACTGACCATTATTGACACGTTTTGACACCCGCATATAGGCAATGCCTGGTATTAAACAGCCCACCAAGATTAATGGATTGATCAATGCATGAAGTGGGTCGTGATAGAGGGACATGTTAACCAGCCAAGCAGCGACATTCACGAAGGTCAAGGGATGCAAGATGCGTGAAATGAGTGCAGCACTGGTTGTGATAGGTGATTGCTTGTTCATGCGTATAGCCCTACCCGCGTCAAGTGCTTGGCCACCGAGACACTATCACGAATTTCATCGCTGGGCATAATGGGAGGTTCCAATAATCCGAAGTCGGTAAAGACTCTTTTTTCGTGTGAAAGCTCCATTAATAGTTGTGCTTTTTTGGCGGCAGATCGATACCCCGTATGATCTGTATGCGTCCAGATCATCAACCAACAATCAGCAATTTCTGTCAATTGATCATCACGGCTTCGAAATGTTCCATCAAAGCGAACGCCTGGAACCAAGGGCGTAATGGTTTGATGCAGCTGCGCGATTAAGCGATTATGGGTTGAAATCCGTTTTGCAATCAATTGCTCAATAGGCCGAAAAAGTCTATTAAGCAAGGCTTTTGGGATCAATGGGAGAATGGCAAAAATACCAAATGCGACGGCAAAAAGGAGCTTGCAGAGGTCATAGAGTGCATTCAGATTTGTTTTATAGGTTGTATTGCCTGCCGCACTGAACAGAACATTAATAAACATGGCTCCCATACCACAGGCAAGAAAGACAATACAGAGTGGGCCAAGATACCACCAGATAGCTTTTTTTGCTTCGCTATGGGTGTAGGTCTCGTTATTAAAGGTGACGAGAATGGCAAGACTAATTGTGAAGATCAGTCCATAATTGATACCATAAAAGAGGTAATACCAGAGTGTAGGATTAAAGGGTTCATTATCACTAAATGAGGCGAAATTGGCACCATCAATAGCAATTAATCCAATCATAACCACGGATATGGCTGTAACCCAAAGAAACAAGCGATTTTTCGTGATACTGATATAGGCTTTGTTCTGGCGTAATTGTAAGGCTCCAAGATGTACAAACACCATAGAGTAATATTGAGAGAGTGTTGCGATCCCATCAATCACCAACGAATGATTATCGACTGAGCGGAGCATAGGGTGGAGCGGAAGGAGCAACCCCCCAAGCACGAATTTGAAAATAGCATTACCACTAATTCGTTCGGCGTTGCGCCGTAATTTGATACTGTAAATCACTAAAATAGTGAGTGCAACCGTAATAAGAACAATCCGTGGGAGCGACACCTTAATCTCCTTCAAGCAAATCGGATAAAACAAGGCTTTCATTCTGTGCGTGAGCAGTAATAATATTGGCTAAGATTCGTGCAAGTGTTTCCGCATTACGCTCGACCATATCATCAAAGGTATCAAAAAAACGTTGGCGCGAGGTCACATCGTTGTGGCGCTGCTGTTGTCGGAGAAATTGGCGGTATCCAGCAGTGGCCTCACCATGAGAATACAACGGAAGATCGCCATTGATAAAATGGGCCATTTCGTGAAGTTGAGTTATTTTCTTTTGTGTTTTTGTTAATCCTCGACGGGTCGCAATCAGATCACAATCGCGGAGCGCAATTGCATAGCCAGTCATTCCTGGCGGCATGGTATCTTCTTCTAACCGCAACGGTTTTCCTCGCCACCGCTCGATATAGCCACGTAAGTGTTCATGGGAAAATGTTCCCCCTAGTTCATGGAGCAGCCGTCGCAAGGAATGTGTAACCGTCGGCGATAAATCTTGCCGACTGAAACCCATTATTCTCCCTCCTCCTCCACGGTTCCAAGCGCATCATCGAGCGCAGCCTCAAGAAGAGCCTCAAGTTTGCGACGAACAGCAAGGCTTGCCTTTGAAGCGCGCGCCAGCGTTTGTGCGGTATGATCATCAGGCTGTGCGATTGGCATTGCTTCAAGTTCGGGAAAGAAGAATGAAGATGGCACCCGAAAAAATTGGCAAAGTGAAAGTAAAACATCCCGCCCAGGATTGGTAATAGTTCCATTTCGAAGCTTTGATAAGTGTGAGGGTGATAATGTTCCAATGGCTTCGCAAACTTCCTTATGGGTATATTCACGGCCATTAGGTTTCCGATGAGTGCGAAATAGATTATCGATTAATTCCGCAACAGTCCCCATAAAGCGCCTCAATTCAAATATGTCAAAAAAGCTATAAATTGACACTAAGAAATTACTAACTTATAATCCACTTGTTTCTTATTATATAAGAAATTATACCAAATTCTATGCACCATACTCACCTGTTGGGAGTGGTTGCAGTGGTTGTAGTCAGGAATACGGTGCAAAATGCGCATATCCCAGATTAATGTACCGCTGAATCAGCTTACCCGCCTCGTTTCAAAACTACGTTATATACCTGGCGCTCATGAGGTTGCTGATCAGCTTGACAAGCAAGTTGCTCATCTCTCAAGGCTCTTAACCCCAGAGCAAACTGGCCTTCAACAAATCCTCGATCCATTGACCCCGCGTGAGCAAGCTATTCTGAGGCTTGTTGCCAAAGGATTATCAAATCGACAAGTTGCGGCACACGTCTCTTTAACAGAGGGAACTATCAAACAATATATGAGTTCGATCCTGAGTAAATTAGCTGCAAATGATCGTACCCATGCTGTTGTGATTGCAACTGAAAACAGGCTAATATAGCTAGATTAGTAGGCTTATAGTAATAGGATAAAAGTAGTACTGGTACTAACGAAAGTTAGTACCAAGAACACTTTTTATAGTTTATATTGGTATAAACATCGCCTGATATGAGGTAAATATTATGAGGAGAGGTATTTTATTGATGTGTTGATTGACTACGATTAAGTGCAACGATTAACTCATTTAGCTTTAATCGTGATTCTTGGTCTAAGGTATCACCGCGGAAAATGATAGTTATATCCCTTGTGTATTCCTTATTTTCAAGATCAAGATCTTCTAATTCAGGAAAGAAGTATGTTGGAGTAACCTTAAAGAATCGGCAAAGTCCGATAATTGTCTCCCGCCCTGGGTTGTTGATTTTTCCGTTTCGTAATCGAGATAAATATGATGGTGCTACGGCACCATTAAGTGCCTCACTTACTTCAGTAAGTGAGTATTCTTTGCCGTCAGGACGTTTATGAGTCTGGAAAAGGTGGTCAATAAGCTCTGCAAAGGTAGGATACACGGATTAGCCCTTTCGGGAATGCTTTGACAATTAGTATAGGAATGCATATAATGCCAATACATCGAGAGACAAAAAAACCGTAACAGAATATCTGTCGGTAGCAGGTAATTTTACCAGTGAATCTCGTATGTATTGAGCCTTAGGGCTTTTGCATTAAGGAAGGAAGCCGCCCGGCGTAGGAAACTTGGCGACTTCCTCGCGTTTTGACCGTCAGGAAAGCTCCTTAACAATCGATGCCTTAATTGTACCCGATCACTCAGAACTCTTCAATATCCTGACATCATGGCGTGCAGCGTCGCGCTGAAGGTCGTTCTGTTTGAGAGGTCCTATTGCTTATGTTAATACGACTTTGAGTTGGGTGCAGTTTAAAGTTTGGACTATCCAAACAATAGGGAATAGTAAAACAAGGGGGTAGTGGCTATTCCAAGGAGGATTCTGCTTGCATGATCGCTGTTCACTGTAGTACACTCGTGTGGTATAGTGTGTACCAGTTTATTTATTAATCAAGGAAGGTCATCCGACCCAGACTTAAAGATACCACCGTGACACCGTTGTGTCTCTCTGAAGCTAGCGGGGAAATGAAAAACTAGCTAAAAAAGAAAGAACGCGTCTCTAGCCGCCAAGCTGTCGCGTTCCTCTTGTATCGATACTCCCAACATTGGGAGGTTTGTTGCTGTCTTTGAGTATACGATGCTTGCATAGGAATGTCAAGCACGGCAAAGATGGCAGGGAGCGTTATACCCGTATGCCATCCCATCACCCTTCTGGTGGGGCCACCGCCATGCGCACACCGCCGTGGTTGGCTGCCCCGGATTCTGATTATCTCTGGGTTCCGACCCAGCTGCTCGCCACCCTGTATGATTCACCCACCGCCATTGGACTCTTTACGCTGATTGTGCGGCGCTGGCTCGCCAGTGACACCGCCACGGTCGCCATGAGCGATCAGGATATTCAGCGCTACGATCCTGCCCTCTGCCGTGGGTCGATTCGCGCCGCCATCAAGCGTCTGGTTGACGGCGGCTGGATTCAGGTGACGCGGCACGCCGGACGCAAGACGCAATACTGCCCTGCGTGGGGCATCAGTACTAAGGGCCGTCTCTGGTCGAAAACGCATCCGCAGCTGAATCGGCGGCGGGTGCGCACCGTGCGGCTTGATCGCAAATTGCTCGACGATTACATGGGACGCTTGATTCCCCATGCCAAAGCGCCTGCGCTGATTGAACGCTATGGCATGCGTGCCCACCTCACCTTGGCCGATGTTGGCACCTATTTACTCATGCAGCACACCAGCCATCCGGTCAGTGCCACTCCTGCCTTGGAGCAACTTGATTTGTGTTTCCAGTCGGAAGCCTTGGCGGTACCGACGACGGAAGAAACCTTGGCCAAAATGGAGCTAAGCGAGCAGGGCGCACGCCGCGTTGGCATCGTGAAACCGCCCGTCCAACCCCGTCCCGCAAGTACCGATCTGCGTCCCGCACTTTTTTTTGTGCCTGGGGAATTGGCTAGGCAGTTGGCTAGGCAGTTGGCTAGCCCAATGATGACGCAGGACAGCGGTTTTAGCGCAGCCCAACGGGGCAAAACGGCGGTTGTGAAAAAAGGATCGTTGGTCACAGGGATTAAAGGCAATAAAGCGAAAAAGAATCCCCCTACCCCCACAGACACAACCAAACAAATGCAAAAGAAAACACTCTGTGGTGGAGAGTTATCTTTTAGAGAAAATGGAGAGCCATTAATGAAAAACGACGACGGGGATGCAAAACCCAATCGTCCCAATCAGCCGCGCCGCCGCCGAAACATTATGTCAATTCCAGAAACACCGAGCGCCCAGCGGTTACGGGAATTGAACGTGCGGCCCCAGACCTGTGTCGAATTGGCCGATCTGCCGTTAGACCTGATCAACGCCTGTATTGCCGATGGCCAAGCACGGCCCGCCGTGCGCGACTTGGCCGCATGGACGGTCTCGATGGCCCGTGATGCGCGGGATCATGGCTGGCAGGTTGCCCTGGACAAGCGTGGTGCGCGACCAACGGACGACTTCTGGTCTAATCATGACGCGGCGATTGCCAAGCTCACCGCGCGGTTTGGTCGTGCGGATGACGCGGGAGCAGATACATCCCAATCAGCTGCGGATGAACCCCCATCCACCCCACCGCAACGCGGTGGCGATCAGCAGGAGGACGCGACGACCGATTGCCCCGACTGGATCGCGCCTGCACGGTGGCAAACGTTGTCGCCTGCACTTCGGGATGTCTTGGAGCGCTCGCGATTGCAGGGACGGCAGGTGATCGCCGCTGATAGCCGACGACAGCGACAGATGCCCGATTACGACGCACAGATTACGGGCTTGGTGACGGCTGCGCTGCTGCGGCGTTGATGTGCGATGCAAGGCCAGCAGTGCATCGTGTTGCATGATCCGACTGATGGTGCTTTGGATACACGCTCTGTACCAGAGGCGATGGGATGATAGCTTCACGAAATGTTCATGCATGAAGGGAGTTGTCAATGTCGCCATCCTATCAGGTGCCAGTGGAACAGAAGCCGTGGAAACAGGTCGTCAAACGAAGTCTGTTGCTTGTGGGTCTCGGTGGGGTTCCCGCAGGGTGGATTGCGACGCTGTGTGTTCAGCGCTTCCGCGATTTGCATGCCGTGTTCCCCACCCTTGAAGTTATCCGTCGCGACATTGCGATCATCGCGATTGTTCCTATGAGTCTTGTTTTGGTGCTCGCTGTGGGGTTTATTGGTCTCGATATCGTTCGTGTTCTCCACGGGAGAGCGGTACTGACGCAGACGTGGTTCCGAAGCGTGTTGATCGTGCTGGTGCTGGTGGTGCTGGTGGTCTTGTTTTATTGGTTTCTGATGTTCCCATTCCATGCATAATGGTTTTCAGCATGTGCTTGGCGCATGCACGCTTGCAGGGACGGCAGGTGATGGCCTATGATTGCGAGCGACAGCCCATGGTGGCCGAGTCCGAGGCGCAGATCGAACGCTTGATCATGGTCGTGCTGCTGCGGCGATACCTATCCGAGGGGCTGCCTATGCGCCTTCGTTCCTTCATTCGTGGGGTCTATACCATGCTTGCCGTGATGGTGGCGCTTGTGCTGCTGTCTGGTCGCGACGATCCCGCAACCAATCTGCTGCTAAGCCTTGCATCCATGCTGATCATTGGTTTGATCAGCTGGTGGGCGTGGCTTGGGGAACGCCAGCGCTCGGAGTAACGATGCCTGGTTGATTCCTGAATCCCTCATGCTGCCTGCGTCCTGCAGGAGCCTTTTTATTGTGTCTTTTTGCATCCTGAATCTGTTCCATGCTGCTCGCTGAGTAGGGTGGACTTTGTATTGGCTTTTTTTGTATGGAGGTGTTTCTCATGGCTAGTGATGTGAATTTGGTCGTGTTGGAAGGACGGGTGGTGAACGAGCCAGAGGTGAAGGTGACGACGGGCAATAGTTCGTTGACGACGTTTCGGATCGCGAATCACCGCTGGATACCAGGCAACGAGGGACGGGAAGGCCGTGAGGAGGTCAATTTCATGGCCGTGAGTTGTTGGGGGAACACCGCCGACCGCGTGGCCCAGCGGGTGAGTAAGGGCTGCAAAGTGGTGATCAAAGGCCGTTGGCAGGTGCGCCAGTGGGAGGATCAAACCAGCGGCCAACAACGCGAAGGCCACGAGCTGGTTGCCGATGATGTGGCCGTAACCCACGAGCCACTCGGAGCCGAGCGATGAGCGCGATCCGTGATGGCCTTCTGGCGCTGGTCGCGGATGTCCGCACGGGGATCGTGCAGTTTGGCGCGCAGGCTCGGCAGTATCTCACCCGTACCGATGCTGCCCATGTCTTGCTCATTGGGTTTGGGCTGCTGTTTGCGGACATACGGGAGTTCTGGCTTCAGGCTGATCCGCTGCTCGCCTGGTTGGATAACGGGTTGGTGCTGGGCACGATGCTGGCAGCATCCGCATTGGGGGCACGCTGGGCATTAATCGCGCGCACGGCAGCACAGTGGCGGATTGGCCAACAGTTCATCGAAGCCATGGCCCGCCTCGCGCTCGTGCGGGTTGGCGTAGGTTTCTTCGGGCCAGCGGTCGTGGACATGATCCGCACGATGCCGCTCGAATCCAGCACCCTCGCCGTTGCCTTTGCGCTGGTATGGTTGCTGGTGTGGCCGAAACGAGGCTGCCGATGCCACACCGATTAATCAGGAGTGGCTTGGTGGTACTGGCCTTGGTTGGCTGTGGCCGTCTTGCGCCCAGTCAACTTGCGGGAACCGCAGCGGCGTTGGGTTGTTGGCCGTATGGCGTTGAGCAGCCCCCACCAACCGCGACGGAACCCGTGATGTTGTCACCACCGCCGAGCGGAACCGGAACCCCGCTGCCCACCCTGACTGCCAGTCCAACCGCCGCGCCGACCATGCCCGTCTGTACCCCCGCCCCGAACACGCCGACCCTCACGCCATCACCAACACCCAGCCCAACCCCATGGACACGGCCCACCGCCGCGCCGCCTGGGGGGAAGGACACACCGCCGCTCAACCTGTCAAATATGCCAGGCTATGACCAAGACCCAAGCATCGCAATCCACCCCACTGAGGGCTGGGCGGCGGTCGTGTGGGCAAACTGGCTCAACGAGTTTCCGACCGAGGCAACCGTGTTGGTCAAAGTCCAAGACCCGCACACCAAAACATGGCGGCGCGGACTTGGCGTGAACACGGCAGCCGTCACGAAAGGGGCTGGCGCGCCCGCGATTGCCATTGACCCGCAAGGCCGCATCCATGTGGTCTTTGCGCAAGGAAACCAAGTGGTGATCACGACGAGCGCCGATGCTGGTCGCACGTGGACAGTGCCCGACCCAATCCCGCTGCCGAGCGGTAGCCAAGGCGGGCGCATGTTTCAGCTGACCATTGACGCAGCGGGCCAGCTGCACCTGTTCTTTATCAGTGCGGATAGCTGTTTTGATTGTTATCACGCCGTGCATGCGCAGCGGGCCAGTGACGGCAGCGGCCCATGGACATGGCAGGAGTGGCTGATTGCCGATTCCAAACAACTCTATGGTGATATTGCCACGGCGCAGCTGCCCAATGGCACGATCCGCACGGTCGTGGCGATTGGGGTTGGGGAGGCGGTGCGCATCGTGACCCAAGACGGACGCAATGGCGCATGGGTGGAACGACCGCTCAATCTTGGCGGCTTGCCGCTTCAGCCGCAGGTCGTGGCATGGATTGACCTCATTGCCTTTACCGACGCAGCAGGCCAGTCACAAACCTGCGTCGCTTGGGGCCAATACAGCAAAAGCGGCCTCTTTGTGGCCTGTTCGCGTGACGGTGGTCAAACGTGGGATGCGCCGGAAATACTGGCCACCCACGCCGCGCAGGGAACGGAGCCAACCCCCGATCCCGCCGCGCCAACCCCCGCGTTGGAGGACAACCCAAATCCGAGCGAATCAACGGGCCAACGCGGCTTTCATCCCGAACTCTTGTACGAACCCGCGACCGACAACCTCATGGCGATCTGGAGTCTGCTCGATGGCAGCGCCTCGACGCTGGTCTACAGTTACCGACCCGCAGCGGGCGGCGCATGGTTTCCTGTCATGACCACGACCGTGAGCGAACCCGCCTTGGGTGTGTTTGGCGCAACCCGTCGCAGCGCTGCGCGCAATCCCCGCTTGGCGTTTGCCGGACACGGTGTCGCGATGGTGACGTGGATGGAAATTGAGCGCGATGAAAACCTTGAGGTCTATGTCGGCGGTTTTCTGCCTGCAACCCTCTTAACCCGCCCAGAGAATTAGGGGTAAACCCCATGTTGATGGAAGAGGGTGTATGGCATCACCAAATACGGCCAAAGAACGCATTGCAGCTATCCAACGGATGTTAAACGATGTGGTCGATGGGTTGGATGGCAATGGATTTTCATGGTCAGCAGCCCAGCGAGACGAGCGGGTTTCCCTGCTTGAACACGTTGGCATAACATTACGCACCAAAACGCAACTGAACGCAATGGGCTATCGGTTGAAGCACGGAGCACAGCCCGTTGGGGTTGCACGCTATAAAGCACCATTGCACTGCTATGAGGAGCCGCTGTATATCCTTGAATATCAGTGCGTTGCGGTACCAAACGCTTCAGCCAATCCCCAAAAAAACAAGCAACCGACCGACGATTAGTTCTCGCCCAACGAACAGGAGCATCCGTATGAACGACCGCGCCGTGGGGTCGCTGGTGCTGATCGTCAGCCTTGCGACCCTGCTTGCTTGTGCGCCGACCTACGGCGACGACGACCAGCCACCGACGATTATCGCTAATTGGCAATGCCCGACCCCCAGCCCGATTCCCACCATCCAGTCGGGGACACTGCCTACGCCGGAACCGCCGACCAATGCGACCTACGTGCCAGGCACGGAGCCAACCGCCGAAGGCATCTACACCACACCCCTGCCAACCGCGACCCCATATGTGCGATTAGGGAGTGATTACTATGTCAACCAGCGCATTCAAATCAATCAGTACACCCTGCGCGTGACGAGTTACCGGACCCAGCCTGCCAGTAACGGCAACGCCTACCATCTCGTCACAATCGCGTTAGAGAACCCAACCCAAAGCGAATGGCCGCTGTATTTGGACTTCTCGCAGCTACGAGCGATCAAAGGAACGGACGGACGCATGATCAGTATGTCACCATTTCTCGTTTGAACGCTAAAATCATCACTGGTTCCCTGATCGGGTATGCTTGGGGTGCTATCCAACCAATCAGACC
>NZ_JAFBCZ010000058.1 GCF_016907925.1 Herpetosiphon giganteus
CGCAGCATGGGTGTGGGCCGAGAGCAGGATGACGGTCGGGCTGGTGGCATGTGTGGCGACGGGAGTGGCGACGGGTTCTGCTGCGGCCACAATCACATGCGCATTCGTCCCGCCAAATCCAAACGAACTAACTCCAGCGATTCGCTGTGAGTGATTTTCCGGCCAATCAAGCTTTTTCAGCGCCAAACGCAATGATGTTGCATCAAGATTGATATTCGGATTAAGTGAACGAAAATGGAGCAAGGCTGGAATCTGCCCATGGTGGACACACAGAATTGCCTTGATTAACCCTGCAATCCCTGCTGCTGCCTCAAGATGCCCAATATTGGTTTTGACCGAGCCAAGCAATATATTTGTCGTTTGTGGCACTGAGGCAAAAACATTGCTTAACGCTTCAACCTCAATTGGGTCACCAAGCGACGTACCCGTACCATGGGCTTCGATATAGCCAATTTCTGCTGGTTCTACCCCAGCATTGCGTTGCGCCTTCCGAATAACTGCTTCCTGAGCAAGCACATTGGGCGCGGTTAGGCCATTGGTACGGCCATCTTGATTGACCGCGCTGCCACGAATAACTGCGAGAATCGAATCACCAGCAGCTTGAGCATCCTCAAGCCGCTTCAAAACTACGATGCCACAGCCTTCACCACGCACATACCCATTGGCTCGTGCATCAAAGGTTTTACAACGCCCATCGGGAGCCATCATTCGTGATTTGCTGGTAGCAATCGTTGGCTCAGGCACAATCATGGCACTCACGCCGCCTGCCAAAGCCAAGTCGCATTCGCCGGTTCGCAGACTTTGGACTGCTAGATGGACTGAAACCAATGATGATGAACAGGCCGTATCCGTAACAATACTTGGCCCTCGTAGATCAAGCCAATACGAAAGTCGATTGGCGATAATACTTAGGGCTGTGCCGCCGCCGGTATACACGTCGATAAGATCATGATCGGTAAGTTGTAAGAACGCATAATCACTAACACACGCCCCAAGAAAAACTCCAGTTGCGCTGCCTGCTAGCGTATTTGCAAGGATTCCAGCGTATTCGAGGGCTTCCCATGTTGTTTCTAAGACCATCCGTTGTTGTGGATCAAGCGCCGCTGCCTCGCGGGGCGCAATCCCAAAAAACTGAGCATCAAATTGATCAAGTTGCTTGAGAAACCCGCCATAACGGGTGTTCATCGTTCCTGTATGCTCAAGGTTGGGATCATAATAATCCTCGATATTCCACCGATTAGCTGGGATTTCACTAATTGCATCTGTGCCATTGCTGAGCAATTCCCAAAAAGTTTCAGGATCGTTAGCCCCACCTGGAAAACGGCAGCCAATCCCTACAACCGCAATTGGCGCTTGGTTGCGTCCTTCTAGGCGATTAATTTTCGCTTGGGATTTTTCCAAGGCTAAATAGGCGCGTTTTAATAATGCTTGATAATCAGGAGTCTGAGATGAATTACTCATAATCTTGTCCTTCAAGTGATTCCAAGGTAGCTTCTAGCAAGCGGGCCATCTCAGTTTCGTCTAAATCATCAAGCTCTCCTTCCGTGAGGCTTAACGCTGGTGGTGAATCTAGATTCTCTGAGGTATGAGGTTGAGGCGTTTCATTTGGCGCTAGCCGCCCAACCAGATGTTGGGCAAGCAAGGCAATGGTTGGGTAGCTCCAAATCAAGGTCGCTGAAAACTGCATTGCAAGATTTAATTCTAGCCGATTGCGCAATTCTAAGCCCATCAGCGAGTCGAGCCCAAGATTTTGCAGCGGAGCCTGAACGTCAATGCGTTCGACTGCCAACCGCAGAACATGGGCAACTTGTTCACGAATAAAATCGGTCATGATTGCAACTTGCTGTTCAACCGTCGCACTACTTAAACTTGAACGCAAGCTCGATTGGGCTGGAACAGCCGATGAATCGATAACGAGTCCATCAAGGAAATGGCTGATAGCTGCTTGAGGATAAAATTGCTGCCACTGCCGCACATTCAACGGTAAAACCGCCACTTGTGCAGTGTTCTGGCGTAATAAATAGCCTAAAGCTGCTAGGGCTTGATCAGTAGGAATGGCAGAAATGCCACGGAACGCCATCTGCTCGATAACATGGTCGGCCTCATTCAAGGCCCCTACCTGTGACCATGGCCCCCAGTTAATGCTTAAGCCGTGCAATCCTTCTGCATGTCGCCGCTGGACTAAGCCATCCATAAAGGCATTGGCTGCAACATAATTGCCTTGGCCTGGACCACCTAATACCACCGCACCAGCCGAGAATAAAACAAAGTAATCAAGTGCTAGTTGACGGGTTGCCTGATGTAATAGCCATGCACCCTGTAATTTTGGAGCCATTACCGCCAGAAAACGTTCACGGGTTTGGTTGATTAAAACTCCATCATCAGTAATCCCCGCAGTATGAAAAATACCGCGTAAGGGTGGCATTTGGCTCTCTAGGGTTGCAATCAGCGCGTTAATCGCTTCAGGCTTGGTAATATCGCAAGCAACTGCCCGAATTGTGGCTCCAGCTTGACGTAATTCATCGGCTACACCCTCGTTAACCTGTCGCCCAACAAGGACTAAATGGCGTGCGCCATGAGCAAGCATCCAGCCTGCCAATGTTCGCCCAATGCCGCCAAACCCACCAACAATCAAATAGCTGGCATTGGCTTTAAAGAGCGTCTGTTGCTGTCGAGCAATCGGTGTTTGCGCCCGATCATCGAAACGGACGACAATTTTGCCAATATGCCGCGCTTGGGCCATATACCGAAAGGCGCTAGCAACGGCTCCCGCTGGAAAGATGGTTACTGGCAGCGGCGAAATTGCCCCTTGGTCGGCCATCGCCAGCACCTCACGAAATAGGCGCTGAAACAACTTGGGGCGCTCCCACATCAACTTCGCTAAGGCAATTCCAAAATAGCTTAGGTTGCGGATAAATGGTTGTAACCCAAGTTGGGCGTTTTGGGCTATATCACGTATGCCTAGCTCAAGAAAGCGCCCATAGGGAGCGAGCAGGGCTAAACTTGTTGAAATTGCCTCACCAGTCAGCGAATTAAGCACAATATCAACCCCCTGATTGTTGGTCGCTTGCCTGATCAAGCTAGCAAAATCGAGGGTTCGCGAATCGAAAATATGCTCAATTCCAAGCGTTGTAAGAAATTGCCGTTTCTCTTCGCTTCCAGCGGTAGCAAACACGGTTAAGCCCGCTTTTTGGGCTAGTTGCACTGCTGCCAAGCCTGTGCCGCCAGTTGCTGAATGAATCAGAATTCGTTCGCCGCTTTCCATTCGGCCAAGATAATTTAAAGCATAGTGGACGGTCATAAAAACTAAAGGCGCTGCCGCCGCTTCGTCGTAGCTCCAGCTTTTGGGTTTGGGCGCAACAAACATGGCCTTGGCGATGGCATGGGTTCCAAGGGCCTGTTTTGAAATCGCAACGACTTCATCGCCAAGTTTAAATTCATCAACCAATCGACCGCAGCGACTAACTCGCCCTGCACATTCGCCGCCAAGCAAGACTGGCCCATCGTCTTGGCCAGGATAGATACCCATCGCTTTTAGAACATCTAGAAAGTTTAAGCTAGCTGCAACGACTTCGATCTCAATTTCATCATCAGCTAAATCGAGCGCTTGTTGCTCTGCAAAATATAAACTATCCAGAATCCCTGGCTTGGCGATTTCTAAATGGAATTGACTAGTGCATGCTGGACTCAAAACACGCTCGGCAGTTGGTTCATTCCATTCGGCCAACCGCGCTACATAGCGTTGTCCATCACGATAGGCAACTTGATCCTCGGTCAATCGCTGTTCAGGGAGACACTCGGCCAATAATAATGCAAGCGCTGACTGGGGATTATGCTGATCAAGATCGATGCAAATACACTCTAGTTCTGGGTGTTCGTGCCGAATTACGCCACCTAAACCCCAGAGCGCGGTTTGTGCTGGCTTAACGAGATCATTTTTACCAATAGCCTGACTGCCGTTGGTCACCAAATAGAGTTGTGGTGGGGTGCGCCAACCAAATTGGGCTAAACTTTGGGTCAAATAAAGCACACTGAGGCTACTCAACAGCGTATCAACTTCAAGTTCTTGCTGCTGGACATCAAGCGACCAACAATGCACAATCCCGCGCAGTTCGCTTGCACTGCCAAGGGTTTGCAGCAACCGCTGATAGCTTGCTGGATCGGCAGGATCGATCGTATAGTGATTAGCAGCGATTTGGGCATAGTCTGACCCTGCTGTAACAATAGCTACTTGTTGCCCTTGGCCTGTTAGTTGCTGAGCAAACTCAACTCCCAGCCCGGTTTGATCGGCAAATAATACCCATGTTTGGGAGTTTTGAGGTTGGGTTGGTTGGCCTATGTTTTGTGGTTGCCATTGAACTTGGCGCAACCATTGCAAGAAGGTTTGATCAGTGGTTGCCGCTGTTTGTGAATCATGGCGAAGGCGCTGAAGCGTTAGATTATGACACACGATCAATACTTCACCATGCTGATTCATGATTGAGAGATTGCCACTTACACTCTCGGCATCTGGCTGATGCGGCTGGCTTAACCATGCATGAACCCAAAATGGCCCCTTGCCTGGCTGTTGCCAGCCTGAACAATGCTCTAAGCCTACCGGAACAAAAATACTGCTATCGGTGTGAAGTCCAGCAGCGATCCCAACAAGTTGAAAACATGCATCGAGGATTGCTGGATGGAGTTCATAGTGATCGCTGCTGATGCTTATAGGCATTTCAATCTGGCCAAGCGCTTCATTTTCGGCTTTCCAGATGTTGGTTAAGCCTTGAAATGCCGGGCCATAGCTACTGCTAGTCGCTTGTAACGCTGTATAGATTACTGCACCATCAATCAGTTCGGTTGCTCGATGTTGTAATTCGGTTAGATCAAGTGTTGTGTTTGGTCGAACTGAATCACGCTGAACCATACCAGTCGTATGAATCTGCCATGGCGTATGTATCGCTGCATTGGCGCTGCGACTAGCCAATTGAACGCTGAGTTGATTTGGCCCATCTAGGCGCATAACCAACTGCATCTCAGTTTCGTATTCGGCTTGGATGCTGATCGCTTGTTTGAAGGCTATGTGTTGCAAACTCCAAGTGCTTGCCCCAAAAATCTGAGCCGCAGCACTCCCCATAAGCTCAAGGATGGCGGTTGCTGGAACGACCGGCTGCCCTTCAATCCGATGATCTTCGAGATATGCTTGGAGACTTGGGTCGAAGACTACCTGCCAGCAGTAGGTAGCTGGTTGCAGCGCAACTGTGATTTGCTCGCCAAGCACCGAATGCCCGCTTGAGGCTTTGGCAATGCGTTTACCCGTGCCTAAACCATCGGTAAACCAAAAACGCTCATGTTGCCAAGGATAGTTGGGCAGGCTAAGAATTGCGCCATTGGGATAAAGCGCTGCCCAATTGACTGGATACCCAGCACAATGCAAACTGCCTAAACCTTCAAGCATGCGGCTAACTTCAGCTTCATTGCGGCGTAAACTGGCAATAACCAGCCCTGTTTGGTCGGTTGCCCGTAATGCCTGTTTGATTGCGATCGATAAAACTGGATGGGTTGAGCATTCAACAAAATTATGCTGACCAGCGTTAATTAAACATTCCAAGGTTTTTGATAACAACACTGGCTCGCGTACATTGCGCACCCAGTAGTCGTTGGTTAATTCACTGCCACTGATTTGCTGCGCCAGAACTGTCGAATAGAGTGGAATTTGGGCTGGCTTGGGGGCAAGCGTGCGCAACTGATTGGCTAGCTCAGGCGTGATCAAATCCATATGCGGGCTATGCCCTGCTCCTGGTGCCTGCACCCGACGAGTGTATACCCCTTGGGCTTCGAAAGCTTGCATAATTTCTAGTACAGGCTTAGCATCGCCCGAAATGATCACCGTTGTTGGCCCATTTTGGGCGGCGATTGAGACGCGATTGGCATATGGTTGGATTGCGCTTTGGACTGTCTCAAATGATGCCTCAATTAAAACCATCGCACCTTGGAGCGTTGGATCTTGGGCAACTTTTTGCAACAGACGGCTGCGATGATAGATGATCTGAATTGCTTCAGCTAATGAGAAAACCCCAGCACTATAGGCTGCCGCCACCTCACCCATACTATGGCCAACGACTGCTGAAGGAATAACGCCCCAGTGTTTCCAAAGCTCAGCCAAAGCAGTCTGTAGAACAAACAACGTAGTTTGGACAATTTCAATCTGATCGCTTTCAAGCAATGAACGATCAGCCGGTGCATGTAATTGTTCAATCAACGACCAGTTTGCATACGGTTGCAATAAGCGATCACACTCTTCAACAAAGGCGCGAAAAATTGGCTCAGTTTGAAATAACTGCTGGCCCATGCCGATCCATTGGCTGCCATGGCCCGAAAACACAAAAACTGGGCCAGCAATACTATCAAGCGGAGCCTGACCGCTACTTAGTCCAAGTCGCGATTCATTGGCTAAAAATGCCTCTAAGCTCGCTTGCAAAGCGCTATGATTAGCGCCAACCACGGTTAATCGATACCCATGATGATCGGCATGACGACTGGCACTAAAGCCAATATCTGCTAAATGATATGCTGTGGCCTCATTTGCCAGCCAATCGCGATAGCGTTCGGCAAGGGCGCGTAATGCTTGAGGCTGTTTGGCAGAAAGTGGAAACAAAAGCATGCGATCATGCTCGGTGAATGGTTTTGCTGCTACTTGGTTTGGTGCTTCTTGTAAAATAATATGGGCATTGGTGCCGCTCATGCCAAATGAGCTAACTCCGGCGTAGCGTGGTCGTTGTCCTCGTTGCCATTGGCGATTTGTTGCGGCAACTTCAATTGGATAGTTAGCCCAGTCGATATGCGGATTGGGCTTGCTGAAATGGAGTTGCTGTGGGATAAGTTCGTGATGTAAGGCTAAAACAGCCTTAATTAACCCTGCGATCCCGGCGGCGGCTTCTTGATGCCCAATATTGGTTTTGACTGAGCCAACCAGCAGTGGTTGATTACTTGGACGATTGGCTCCAAGTACCGAACCGAGTGCTTGAATTTCAATTGGGTCGCCAAGTGGTGTGCCTGTGCCATGGGCTTCAACATAATCAATATCGCTTGGGTTTAAGCCAGCACTTTTGAGGGCAGTTGTCAGCAACGCTTGTTGGGCTGGCCCATTGGGCGCAGTTAAACCGCTACTGCGGCCATCTTGGTTAATCGCACTGCCGCGAATAACCGCTAAAATTCGGTCGCCATTGCGCTCAGCATCAGATAACCGTTTCAACACAACCATGCCACAGCCCTCGCCGCGCCCATAGCCGTCGGCAGCGGCATCAAAGGTCTTGCAACGTCCATCTGGAGCCAAGGCATTTGATTTTGAGAAGTGGATAAATACGGTTGGGGTTAAAATGAGATTTACCCCACCAACCAATGCTAAATCGCATTCTGCATTGCGTAAAGCCTGCGCCGCAAGATGTACTGCTACCAACGATGAAGAACAAGCTGAATCTAGCGCAATGCTTGGCCCCTGAAGCCCAAGTAAATATGAAATTCGCCCAGGTGCGGTGCTAAAAGCATTACCAGTTGCAAAATAGCGGTCGGTATTGGCTTGCGCTCCATTGATGGTGTGCAACTCAGCATAATCATTCGTACACATGCCAACGAAAACCCCAGTTCGACTGCCTGCTAGCTGCTCAGTAACGAGGCCAGCATTGGCTAGGGCTTCCCATGTCACCTCTAACAACAGCCGATGTTGCGGGTCCATGCTCATGGCTTCCCGTGGCGAGATACCAAAAAACGTGGGATCAAAAAGGTCAATATTATTAAGGAATGCACCTCGGCGGGTATACATTTTGCCCTCAGCCGCAGGGTTGGACGAGAAGAAATTATCAACATCCCAGCGATTAGTAGGAATGTCGCCAACCGTCTCGCGACCATCAACCAACAACTGCCAGAATTGCTCAGGCGAATTTGCCCCGCCAGGAAAACGGCAGCCAATCCCTACAATCGCAATTGGTTCTTGACGAGCCTGTTTGAGGCTATCAAGTTCTGTCTGTAGTTGATATGCGAGCAAGGCAACTCGTTTAGGCGATAGTTGTGAGATCCGCTCGATAAAATTAGTCATTAGACCCCTCCTGCTCTAAGATGCGTGCAAACAAAGCATCTACCTCATCATCGGAAAGTTGTTCAATCAAATCAAGTTGATCCACCTCTGGCTCCGCCGTTATCTCAGGCTGGGCGATTGGCAGGCTAATCAGTGTGTTGAGATGATCTGCAAGTAATTCTGGTGTTGGATAATCGAACAATAAGGTTGCTGGTAAATCTAAACCTAAGCTTGTTTGAATTCGTTTACGTAAATCGAGGGCTAAAATTGAATCTAAGCCGTATTGATTCAGCGGTACTTTTTTATCAATTGGTATGGCTGTTGTAAAGCCTAGCGTTGCCCGTGCTGTCGTCAAGATCAAATCGATCAGCAGTTCCTGCCGTTCAGGCTGGGTGGCAGCAACCAAGCGTCGCATCAACGCATGATCAGCCTCAATTGTTGAATGATTTTGATCAATACAAAGGCTCAAAAGCGTTGGTTGGCGGTTAGCAGGAAATAAGGCTGAAAACGCTTGCCATTGAATTGGGAAGATTGCTAGTTGCTGATGCTTGCTACGTAAATTGGCCAGAATGTTCAATCCTTGCAGTGGTTTAATTGCGCCCATTGCTGTTTGCTGGGTTGTGCTCAGCGCCTCAGCGGCCATGCCAACCTCGGCCCAAGCTCCCCAGTTGAGGCTTAAACCGGGCAGTCCTTGTGAGCGGCGAAAACTGGCTAGGCCATCAAGAAAGGCATTCGCCGCCGCATAGTTACTGCGCCCAATTGCCCCAAAAAGCGCAGCCGCCGAAGAAAATAAAATCAAGAAATCTAAATCACGATCGCGGGTTTGCTGATGCAGCAACCATCCGCCTGCTAATTTTGGCTTCAACACCTGCACAAAATGCGCTAAAGTCTGCTCGCTAAGCATTGCATCGCTGGTTTGGGCTGCCAAATGTAAAATACCGCGTAGTGGTGGCAATGTCTGATCAATCTGGTCAAATAGTTGCTGAATATCGGTCTGATTCGTAATATCGGCAGCAATCGTGGTAATTTGGGTTCCAGTGGCACGCAATTGGTCAATAATGCGTTGACTGGATGCTTGAGGTGTTCGTCGCCCGACCAAAATGATCGATTGTGCTCCCTCTGCGGCGAGCCGTCGGGCAGTTTCAAGCCCAATTCCTCCTAAACCGCCAGTAATTAAGTAGCTTGCATGCTCACGAATCGGCATGGCTAAGTCTGTCGCTGCATTTGGTGTTTGCACCAAGCGCGATTCATACCGCCGACCATTCCGAAATGCTATTTCGCGAATGCTGCCAGAATAGTGTAGATCAGCGATTAATTGATCGGCTACAAAATCTTGGTTTGGATCAAGATCGATTAAGCCGTTCCAAATAGCTGGATGTTCTAAAGCAATTGCTCGCCCAAGCCCCCATAATGCTGATTCTTCTAAGGCCACAGGATGGCGCGAGTTGACATCCTGTGCTCCACGGGTTACCAGCCAAATTCGGCTTTGAGCATACGCTGGTACGCTTACTAATGCCTGAACCAGGCCAATTGTTTGCAAACAACACTCTGCGATCTCAGTTACATGCTGATCAATCTCCGCAGTCAATGCAGGGAGATCGATAATCCGACAATCGATCACGCCTTGGCATGAGCCTGCCTGCTGGATTGAGGCTAGTTCTGTTACAAGCTGATTAGGATCATCAGCTTTCAACCAAACGATCGCCCAACCAATTTTTTTAAGCGCTGTAGCAAGGTGTTCAGCAATCCCTTGTGCATCAGGTAGGATAATCCAGAAGCCTAAGGGATTTGGCGTAGCTTGAGCAATCGGTGCACTTAATTCATGCCATTCGAGGGCGTACAGCCATTCGCTACCATGCTGTTGGGCAATAAAATCGCTATATGCCAACGTGTTGTAGCTAATCTCGCGAGCTTCCAAGATTGGTTGTTGGTGCGTATCAAGCAGCCATGCATCAACATTCAGCGGATTTTGGTCTGAAACTGTGATATATAGCCAAGCAGGCGTATCTCGATTGGACTGCCAAGTTAATTGCTGGATCGTATTCGGCACCTTTGGTGTAGTGTTTGCTTGCTGCTGAGAGACCAGCGCCCCAAATTGCCAAAGGGTTTCCAACGCTTTAGCAAACCCAAGCCAATCTTTGGCTAATTCAGTTGAATTTAGTCGGATTAAGAGCCTACCCGATCCACTCCATACCTCTAAAATAGGTAGGGTTTGTTCAAGTCCATGCCAGCCAATTGTGCTTAATTGTTGGAACATGCTACTGAGATCTTCAGGATTTGGACATAGCTGATGAATATTGATTGCAAGGGCTGAGATGCGTGCAGTTGTTGCTTGAGCACTAACCAGCGGTTGCCAATCCTCGGCTTTAAGCAATCCGATTGCACTAAGCTCAATCTGAGCCTGATCGCTACCGCAGATAATGCCATGAACTGTTCTTGACTGATAGCTGGTTAGCGGTTGCGGCTTAAACGAAATCTGGCTTAGGCTCAGCAGATTAAGTGTTGTATTTATTTGACATAATAATTCGGTTAGCAAACCATAGGCTACAATTGGCGTTTCATACAATCGAATAGCATTGGCAAACGCCATTTGTTCAGGGTCAAGAATTTGCTCATAGATTTGTTCCTTTAATGGCAACTGAAGTTTCTTGCCCAACAATGTTGGTTGGCTTGTAGTTTGGCTAGCACGCTGGCTGCTTATTTCACGGCTTGGTTCAATCCAATAATCTTCATGTTGCCAAGGGTAGGCTGGCAAGGGATAGGGAGTGGTCGTGGGAGGAATTAATGATGACCACTCAAGGGCCACGCCATGCGCCCAGAGCTGCCCTGCCGCCCGCGCCAGACTGGCGATCAGGCGGTGATCCCGCGCCAAACTTGGCACCACCACGGTCGCGGGGTTGGC
>NZ_JAFBCZ010000059.1 GCF_016907925.1 Herpetosiphon giganteus
GATCATCACCCACCTCCTGACCCACCAGCCACTTCTCGTGGGACGGTTTTATCCGGAACCATGGTCACCCGTGTTAACTACCTACCCTTGAAAGCTCACCCCAGCCCCCTCTCCCGTGGCGCGGGCGAGGGGCTTTCATGCCGTGGTTCTTGCGCAATTCGTTGGTAAAACCGCTGCTCCCCCTCGCCCGCGTTCAGTGGGAGAGGGGGCTGGGGGGTGAGGGATCGAATTACAAGCCCAAAAACAATTCATGAAAACGGGCATCGCCAGTTAATTCAGGGTGAAAGGCGGTGGCTAAGAGTTTGGCTTGGCGTGCCGCCACGATGCGGCCATCCTCTAGGCTGGCGAGGGTTTCGACCTCAGCGCCAACATTATCGATCTGCGGGGCGCGAATAAAAACTGCGTGAAACGGTTCTTCGCCGAGGGCTGGCACGTTCAAGTTGGTTTCAAAACTATTAACTTGGCGGCCAAAAGCATTGCGACGCGCCGTAATATCCATCAAGCCAAGCGCTGGCTGGCCTTCAGCCCGACCTTCGGCAATTTCCTTGGCCAGCAAAATCATGCCTGCGCATGTGCCCCAAATTGGCATACCTTCGCTGGCTCGTTGCTGAATTGGCTCTAGCAAATCGAAGCGTACCAACAATTTGCCAATCGTTGTGCTCTCGCCACCAGGAATAATCAAGCGCTCGACTTGGGCCAGTTGTTCAGGCAAGCGTACTTGCACCGTTTCAACCCCCAACCCTTGCAAGATCTGCTCATGCTCAATAAACGCGCCTTGCAGCGCCAAAACTCCAACAGGCATAAAAACCTCTTTTTAAGTCTGAATTATGAGGGATGAAGGATAAAAAAAGGATGAATTATGAAGTATGAAATAGGAATTATCCAACTTTCATAGTTCGTAATTCATCCTTGCAATTATGAAGGTGAATGTTCATCCTTCATAATTCATCCCTCATCCTTCGGGAAATTACCAACCGCGTTGGGCCAGCAACTCGTTGGCCGGAATCGTATCGATATTGATGCCGACCATGGCTTCGCCCAAGTTGCGGCTAATTTCAGCCAACATTTTGGCATCGCGGAAGTGGGTGGTGGCTTCAACGATTGCCTTGGCGCGCTTGGCTGGGTTGCCCGATTTGAAAATACCTGAGCCAACGAACACGCCATCAACGCCCAATTGCATCATCAAGGCAGCATCGGCTGGGGTGGCAATGCCGCCAGCAGCAAAATTGACGACTGGCAAGCGGCCTAATTCAGCAATTTGCTTGACCAATTCGTAGGGAGCTTGCAAGTTTTTGGCTGCTACAAACAACTCATCGGGATCGAGGGTTTGCAAGCGGCGAATTTCGGCAAACATTGTGCGCGCGTGACGCACAGCTTCAACCACGTTGCCCGTGCCAGCTTCGCCCTTGGTGCGAATCATGGCTGCGCCTTCGGTGATGCGGCGCAGCGCTTCGCCCAAATTGCGTGCGCCACAGACGAATGGCACTTTAAAATTATGCTTGTTGGTATGATTTTCTTCATCAGCAGGCGTAAGCACTTCGCTCTCGTCGATGTAATCAACCCCAATTGCTTCGAGGATTTGCGCTTCAACAAAGTGGCCAATCCGCGATTTTGCCATCACCGGAATGGTTACTGCTTCAATAATCCCTTGGATCATTTCGGGATCGCTCATGCGCGAAACGCCGCCATCTTTACGAATATCGGCTGGAACCCGTTCGAGCGCCATCACGGCAACTGCGCCAGCTTCTTCAGCAATTTTAGCTTGGTCAGGCGTAACCACATCCATAATCACGCCGCCCTTGAGCATTTGGGCCAAGCCGACTTTGGTAGTAAAGGTTGAAGTTTCCATTGCAATTCCTCTGGTGGATTGATAATTTTAGCTGTCATGTCAATCAGACAGCCGCTATTGTACCATGCATCCTCATGACAATCGATCAACATTGCGGGGGGACAAAGGGGGACAATCGCCCATGATCGCCAATTTTGACGGGGCGTACTGGCCTATGGTACGATCAGCACAATCAATCATAAATTGCTATTCAAATGTTGTGCAAACAGTTGGGGGAAATCCGGTGCAAATCCGGTGCAGTCCACGCTACGGTAAGCCTTTGGCGAAGCCCGAATACCCATTGAGTAGTTGATTTCTGGGTTGGCTTGCGTTGGCACAAGCACAACCAACGCGTTGTTATCTGTTCCTTAGCCAACTTGGCTAAGGTTTTTTTGATTAAGGAGATCGCTATGCTCCGACGAGCAGCTATCCATCGCTGGTTATTGGTATTAATGGCCGTGTTTGTGGCGCTTCCCGCTGCGGCTCAAGCCCCAACCGAAGGCGCAAAAGCAGCAGCTTGGATCGTTTCACAAGCGCAGGCCGATGGTAGTTTTCCTGGCTTTGGCTTGGGCGAAACCGCCGATGCAGTCTATGCCTTGAAGGCCAGCGGCTTGAAAGTTGATACCAACGTTCAAAGCTTTGTCGAAAAGAACGCCAGCGCCATCGCCGCCAAGCCTGGGGTTGCCGCCAAGTTTGTGTTGGCCGAATTGTTGCTGGGCTACAATCCCCGCTCAGTTGGCGGAGTCGATTTGGTAGCCGCCGTCACTGGCAGCTACAAAGCTGATAGCGGCATGTATGGTGGCGATGTAACCACCCACGCCTTGGCTTTGTTGGCTTTGAACGCAGCTGGTGCGCCAGTTGAAAACAAAGCGCTCAACACCGTAGCAGCAGTGCAAATCGCCGACGGTTCGTGGTCGTTCAGCGGCGATACCAGTGCCGGTGCTGGCGATACCAACACTACGGCCTTGGTCATCCAAGCCTTGGTCGCAGTTGGTCAAGGCAAGAGCGAAAGCGTTAGCAAAGCAGTGGCCTACTTGCAAACCCAGCAAAATAGCGATGGCGGCTTTCCATACGCCAAAAATTCAAGCTATGGCAGCGCCACCGATGCCAACTCAACCGCCTTGGTAATTCAAGCAATTATTGCCAGTGGCGGCAACCCAACCGCTGCCCCTTGGGCCACCGCCACTGGCAACCCATTGAGCGCTTTGTTGAGCTTGCAAAATGCAAGTGGCGCGTTCCGCTACGATGCAGCAACCCCAGACGACAATGCTTTTGCGACCTACCAAGCTACGCCAGCCTTGTTCTTTGTGACCTATCCATTGAGTGTGTTGGCAACTGCACCGCAACCAACCGCCGTGCCAAACACACCAATGCCAAGCACGCCAGTTGCAACCGCTACGCCGAAGCCAAACACCCCAATCACCTTGCCTGATACTAGCGCACCAGCCTTGCCATTGTGGCCAGTTGTGGTTGGCTTGGGGTTAGTGTGTATTGTGGCTGGTTTGGGCTTGCGCCGAATCGGCTAAGATTTATTCCCTCACCCCCAGCCTCCTCCTTACAAGGGTAGGTTTTGAGCAATTGGTCGGCGGTGGAGCGTTCCCTCACCCCCAACCCCCTCTCCCACGAAAGCGCGGGCGAGGGGGAGCACCCGTGGATTTCCGACGAATCATGCGAAATCCACCATGTTAAGCCCCTCCCCCGCGCCACGGGAGAGGGGTTGGGGTGAGGGGTTCGCAAACAATTACGAAATAGGAAGCAAATCTCATGCGTCGTTTGCTGGTAGTAATAGTTGCCATGGCCATGCTGTTGCTTGGCAATTTGGCTCAATCGATTGCCGCCCAAGGTGATGGGCATCAATATCATGCTGCGGTGGTGGTGCAATATGCCTCTGGTGCGGTCGATGCTCGTTGCGTTGGCTTCGATCAAGAATCGATCAGCGGCTACGATGCCTTGCTGGCAGCAGGTTTTAATGTGGTAGCCGAAGGCTCGTCAATGGGCGCAATGGTTTGCTCGATTGATAGCGTGGGCTGCGATTACCCCAATGAATCGTGTGCCTGCAAATGCCAAGGCGGCGATTGCACCTACTGGGCCTATAGCCATTTGATCGACGGCGTGTGGCAATATTCCAAGCTCGGTGCTGGCTCGTCCAAAGTGCGCGATGGCGCAGTCGAAGGCTGGGCTTGGGGTGGCGGCAGCGTCGAACGTGGCTCGACACCACCAATTATTAGTTGGGGCGAGGTTTGCGCTGCCCAAGCAGCACCAGTCGCAACCGTAGTTCCAGCAACGGAAATTCCAGCAACAGCTACCAACGAGCCAACGGCAATTCCAGCCGCCAATACAGTCGCTCCAACGCTAGTTGCGGACAGTCCAACGATCACACTCAGCCCAACTAGCGCCGCAACTGCACCATTAGCAACCCAAGCAGAGCCAAGCGCAACCAATGTTGCCAATCCAACCAGCGTTGCTAGCCCAACCATTGCCCCAACCGAGCAAGCAACCGCAACTGTAAGCGCAACCAGCGCACCAACTGCGACCAACAGCGTGGTTAGCACGCCCAGCCCTGAGCCAAGCAGCAGCGGCTCAAACACCACCAACTATCTTATTTTTGGGGTGATTTTGTTGGCCTTGGCGAGTGCTGGCATCTGGAAGCGCCAAAGCAAACGATGAGCAGCGACGTTTATCAACCAGCAACTGGCCGTGCTCGTGAAGCACTCAACCAAGTCGAGCCAACAACCGCCAGCAAGGAATGGTCGAGCCAAGCCAGCCAACGCCAGCGCCGCATTGCCCGACCATGGGAAGGCGGCCATAGCTTGGCATGGGTTGTTTGGCTAATTGCAGCATTAGCCTGCATCAGCCAAACCGATCAGCCATTGTATTTGGGGTTGATTGGCGCAGTAACCTTGGTTATTTGGCAACATTGTGCCTTGGATAGCCCATTTCAAGCAGTTGTGCGGGTGATGTTGCAACTTGGCGGCGTGCTGTTTGGCTTTAATCTGCTGTTTAGCGTCATTACCGCGAGCATACTGCGTGGCCAAACTGTGTTGTTTGAATTGCCAAGTTGGCGCTTGCCGCAATTGCTTGGCGGCATTCAACTGGGCGGGCTAATTACCGCCGAACAATTAGCCAGCGGAGCTGTGCGCGGGCTGCGTTTGTGGACATTGTTGCTGGTGGTTGGCACCTTCAACGCCTGCGTCAATCACTATCGGCTGTTGCGCCGCACGCCGCAAGGCTTTTTTCAACTGGGCTTGGTGCTGACGATTGGCTTGGCTTTTATTCCTCAAACGTTGCTGCGGTTGCGGGCTATTCGTGATGCCCAACGGTTGCGCGGCCATCGCTTTCGTTCGTGGCGCGATGCCCTGCCCTTGTTCGTGCCCTTGCTCAGCGGCGGTTTGGAGCAATCGCTGACCTTGGCCGAGGCGATGGAAGCCCGTGGTTTTGGTCGCACCCAGCGCGGCAAAATCGCGGCGCGCTGGACATGGCTGGGTTTGGCGGGGGTACTGCTCGTCTGTGCTGGAGTTTGGGCTTTATTTTTCTATCGCACTGGCAGCGCGGCAGCAATGCTTGGTTGGCTGGGCTTGGCGCTCGGTTTGCTTGCCATGCTGAGTTATTGGTGGCAAGCCAATCGGCTGATTGTACGCAGCAGTTATCGCCGCGAACAGTGGACCCGCCAAGCAACAATCATCACGCTTTTGGCAGCGCTAGCGCCAGTTGGCTTTTGGCTCGCTCGCCGTTCAGGCATTGCCATGGTGTATAAAATTTACCCCAAAGTAACATGGCCGCCCTTCGAGCCAATCGTAGCAATTGCAATTTTGGCGTTGTTAGCGCCACTGCTGTTTAAAGCTAGCGCTCGCTAAATGACACAATCGCTTGCAAAATAGCCGGATCATTGGGAATTGTGTATTTAGTCCAATCTTCGTCAATCACAATGTTGGGTTGCACGCCGCTGGTTTCAAAATTGCGCCCATCTGGCAATTTAAAGCCCTCTTGCGCCACCCACAAGCGCGAGCCATCATCAAAATTATATTGAAAAATTGTTTCGGTATTGCCTTGGCTGGCTTGGCCAAGCACCAATGCGCCATTAAATTGCAGTGTTCCAGCCAGAACTTCAGCATACGAAGCGCTATCTTTATCGATCAACACGGCCAGCGGCACGTCGCGCAACTGCTCGTACAACGCGCCAGGCTTAATCGTTAATGGATACAAATTATCTTGACTGTAGAAATTGCCAACCTCGCCGCTAACAAATTGGCCCAAAATGCCTTCAAGCACGCTCCGCCAGCCGCCACCATTGGATCGTAGATCCAAAATCAGGCCTTCGAGGGGCTGATCGTTAGCCAGCAATTTGCGTAGTTCGCTCTCCACTTGGGTATGCATATCGTCGGCCCATAAGCTTGGAATCAGCAAATAGCCGACGGTTGGGGCGTTGGGCAAACGGCGGCCTGCTGGCGTAATTTTGCCGATCACAGGCTTGCGCGTAACCACCAACTCACGCGGGTCGGATTGCGGCGTTTGCACCGTCAAGCGTACTTGACTGCCATCGGGGCCGCGAATTTGGTCGGAACTGGTAAAGGGCTGGCCTTCGACAGCGGTAATCCGATCACCGCGCATCAAGCCAGCTGCTTGGGCTGGGCTATCGGGGAAAACCAACGTGATAAAGGCCGCGCTTTCTTCGTGAATGGTCAGCACGCCAATGCCAACATAGCTATCGGTGCCATTGGCAACCGCATCTTCCTGCACTGCCTCGACTGGGCGGGCAAAGCGCGAATGTTGATCGTTGAGCTTGCCAACCATACCTTCAAGAATCGTATACAGCGTTTCATCATCGGGCGCTGCTTGTACTTGCGGCTCAATTTCGCTGCGCACAGCGGCCCAATCCACGCCGTTAAAATCGGGATACAGATAATGCTCGTTTACGGTTTGCCAAACATCGTTGAACAAGGTCAGCCGCTGATCGGCGGTCATCGTTGGCGCGGGAGTTGGCGTTATTGGCGTAACGTCAGGCGTTGAGGTTGGATCAAGCGTTGGCAATGTGGTTGGGCTGGGAGCAAGGGTTGCGGTTGCCAACGCTACAGGAGCCGTGGTTGCGGTTAATGTTGGTGGCACAGTCGGGGTGGCCGCCCAAGGCAATTGGGGCGTACAACCAGCGAGCAAGACGATTAGCAAAAGCAACCAACGATAACGCATAACCACCCCTAAATGAAGCGTAAGCCGCCGTAAACTGCCCGCAAGCAGCACAGCGGCTTACTGAAAAACGATCGATTTAGATCATCAAGAGCATTTGTTCAACGATTTGAGCCGCCCGTTGCAATTGCACAACCGGAATAAACTCATCGACTGAGTGAATATTTTCGTAGCCAATCGCCAAGTTGGCAGTTTCGATGCCGTTGTTGCTGATAATGCTGACATCGCTGCCACCGCCTGTGACCACCAACGATGGCTCAAGCCCAATCGCCCGAATTGCTTGATTGAGCAATTGCACAATGGCAGCATCGGGGGCTAGCACGCTTGGGCCATAATGTTGCTTATGTTCAATCTCAACAGTTGCGCCAAATTTAGCTGCTGCTTGCTCCAAGGCGTTGCGCATCGTTTGCCATTGAGCATCGAGCTTGGCTTGGTTGCGCGAACGGGCTTCGCCTTTGACTACCACCACATCAGGCACGATGTTGTTGGCTTTGCCGCCCTGAATCGAACCAATATTGGCGGTCGTTTCGTCATCGAGTCGGCCCAACGGCATGGCGGCAATCGCATGCGATGCCACTTCAATCGCGCTAATGCCTTTTTCGGGGGCAACCCCAGCGTGGGCCGAAACCCCAGTGATCGTGGCGGTAAATGAATCGTGGGCTGGCGAACCAATACAGATCGCGCCAACATCGCCATTTAAATCAAAGGCCAAGCCTTGTTTCGCTTGCAGCTTGCTATAATCAAGGGCACGAGCACCATTTAAGCCAGTTTCTTCTTGCACCGTAAAGACTAATTCGATAGCACGATGCTGCTTGCCCGATTCAATCACTGCTTGAACACCTTCTAAAAAGGCGGTTACGCCAGCCAAATCATCGGCTCCAAGCACCGTATCGCCAGCGCTATAAATATTGCCATCGCGCAAAACTGGCTCTTTGCCATGACATGGCGCGACGCTATCCATGTGGGCGTTCAGCAACAACGGAGCGCCAGCCCCGGCCAAACGGGCAATCACATTGCCAATTGCATCTTGCTCGCAACTTAAGCCCAGTGCTTGGCAGCGCTCGATCAAATGCGCGGCCATGGCGGCTTCGCCACCAGATGGATTATCGATTCGAACCAAAGTAAAAAACGTATCGAGCAACCGATCTTGATTGATAGCCATGAAAAATCCTTCAAAAAACGCTTACGGATTGATTTCCAATGCTGCGGTCATGACAATGCCCGCCAACGAGCCACCAACACTGGTACCTTCGCCACCATTCTCAACCATCACCGCCACCGCATATTTGGGGTCGTCGAGCGGAGCCAACGAGATAAACCAAGCGTGCGGTGCGCCCAGCGGATTTTCGGCAGTGCCCGATTTGCCGCCAACGCTATAGCCTGGCACACCTGCCACGGTTGCGCCCGACCAGCCTTGTTCAACAACAGCTTTCATCGAAACCCGAATCCGCTGCGACACTTCGACACTCATTGGATCGCCGATTTTGCGCGGGCGGGCTTGATACAACTCGCCGCCTTGGGGCGTGGTCACACGCTCAACCAAGTAGGGCTTCATCATATCGCCGTTGTTACCAATCGATTGGGTCATCATCGCCATTTCAAGCGGCGTAACCAACAAGCGACCTTGGCCATAGGCAGTATCAGCAACCGCCACTGGTTGGCTCCACCAATCGTCGCCGTCTTCGCCGCCATACAGTTGGCTTGGCGCTGATGGCAAGTCGGTCAAATCGCCAGTATCGGGCAATTCATCGGACGGGTAAATATGAAAACGCCGCGCTTGATCTTCAAGCAAATTACGGCCCTCGCTTTGTAAGCGAATGCCATATTGGGCAAATGCGGTATTGCACGAGAAGGCATACACGCCATCAAGCCCAAACTTTTGGCCAAATTTCTGGGCAATATAGCCAGCTTCGTCATCAACTGCGTTGACCACTGGCACGCTCACGCCCTCTTGTGGGAATAATTCGTTGGGACAGGTAATTTCCTCAGGCTTGCCAACATCAGGATTATTCAAAACCCCAATTGCTGTGACCGTTTTGAAGATCGAGCCTGGTGGATATTGGCCTTGGGTCGAGCGAAACACCAAGGGCCGCGATTCATCGCTAATCAATGAGTTCCAATAATTAACCACCCGATCGCTTTCAGCAGCATAATCTTCTGCATCAAGCCGCAAGGTCAATTGCGATGGATCAAAGCTAGGCGTGCTAACCATAGCCCGAATTGCGCCAGTTTTAACATCCATTACCACGACCGAGCCAACCCGACCATCGAGCGCCTTGAAGGCGCGATCTTGCAGTTGGGCGTTGATGGTGAGCTGCACATTATTACCTTCGCGGGGGCGGCTAAACAGCTGATTTTGCAAATTTTGCCAGCTATTGCCCTTGCCACCAGCCAAATATTCGTTATAGCTACTTTCCAAGCCATACAAGCCATAGATGCTGCTAACGTAGCCCAAGGTATGGCCAAACGCGCGCATATCGTATTGATTGGCGATTGGATAGGTGCGATACGAGCGATTATCCGAAACGATCACATTTTCGGCCATGGTTACGCCTTGTGAATCGAAAATTGCGCCGCGCTTAATTCGGTTGGTGCTACGCACAAGCCGAATATTGCTGGTAACATTGCCATCGTCCTCAGCCACCACCCGATTATAAATTTCATCGGCACGAATAACCTGAGTGCGCAGCAATTGCAGCGTCAACATCGTAAAGCCAATGATCATAAACAAGGCTAAGTTTTGGGTTGCAGTATAAATTCCGGTGGCACGTTGGGTGCGAATCGGCCAAATCGCAAAACCACCAAGAATTGTGGCAGCCCACAAACATGGTAGCCAATGCTCTTCGAGCGACCACGGCACCATGCCATAGATGATCAAGCCAACCGCGATTAACCCAGCTACTGATTTCAAGAAACGCTGCATGCGACCGCTCTCCTGTAACCAAAACGTAGTTCCATTATAAAGCTAAATGGATCAGCCGCAATGAAAGCAAGCTGAAAGGTCAAAAGGCAGAAGCAAAGGCAAAATTCAGAAGGCAAAAATCAAAAGCCGAATTTGGCTATTGGCTATTGGCTATTGGCTATTGGCTGGAGGCTTTTGGCTATGGGCAACGCGTGGCATGCCCTCACCCCCAGCCCCTCTCCCACTGAACGCGGGCGAGGGGAGTACTGGTTTCGTGATTCCCCCTCGCCCGTTCGACGGGCGAGGGGTTGGGGTGAGGGAATCAAGCCATGGTTAACCTCATGAACCAGTACATCTCTGTTCTCTGTTCTTAGCTTCATCCTTCATCCTTGATTCCAATAACCAATAGCCTCCAGCCCATAGCCACAAATCCTTCATTCTTCATCCTTCATTCTTCATCCTTCATTCTTCATCCTTCATTCTTCATCCTTCATTCTTCATCCTTCATTCTTCATCCTTCATTC
>NZ_JAFBCZ010000060.1 GCF_016907925.1 Herpetosiphon giganteus
CCTCCATCCCGATCCATGGCCCACCATACCCACCAGCCGTCCGCCCATTCCTTAAAAACCTACCCCCGAAAGGGGTTTCATCCCCCTGCACCCCCTAATATTCATTTTGTGGATTGTTTTTATTTGTACTGATACCCCAATTCTAAACCTAATTTTTCAAGGTAATCGCTCTTACTAAAAAGCTTCTCGTCCACCTAAAAAGCTTCTCGTCCACTGAACACGGGTGAGGGAAGTACTATTTTAGGCTTGGTCGACCAACTTGTGGACGAGTTTGCGCACGAGTTCTGGATCGACGTGTGATTCGACTTGGGCATGGCCAATTTTGGTGGGCAGCACCCAGCGCACGCTACCTTTGGCGCGTTTTTTATCCAAGTTAAGGGCTGCCAGCGCGGCCTCGATGTCTAAATCGCGCGGCAAGGCGGTGGGCAAATCTAAGGCTTGCAATAAGGCGCGTTGGCGCTCAGCATCGGCGTTCGTCCACATGCCAAGCTGCACTGCAAGGTTGGCGGCAAAGGTCATGCCAATTGCCACTGCTTCGCCATGCACATAGCGTTTGTAGTGGGTTGCTGCTTCAACAGCTTGACCCAGCGTATGGCCATAATTGAGCAGCATACGCTCGCCAGTTTCGCGCTCATCGCGATTGACCACGCCAATTTTAACCGCCGCCGAACGCACCAACAACTCGCTGGTGATATTGGCGGGCACATCATTGAGGCTGGCTCCTGCACGCTCCAAATCAGCAAACAACACTGCATCAGCAATAACCCCATGTTTGACGGCTTCGGCCCAACCTGCGGCTCGTTCACGGCGAGGCAAGCTGCTCAGCACTGCATCATCAATTAAGACCAAACGTGGCGGATGAAACGCGCCAATCAAATTTTTGCCGCGAGGGTGATTAATGCCCGTTTTGCCCCCGATGCTGCTATCGATCATCGCCAAAATGGTGGTTGGCAACTGCACAACCGCGATGCCGCGCAAAATCGAGGCCGCGATAAAGCCCGCCAAATCGCCAACCACGCCGCCGCCGAGCGCCAAGACTGTATCGCCACGTTGTACGCCATTTTCCAGCAGCCAGGTGTAGAGTTCGCCAGCTTGTTGCCATGATTTGCTGGCTTCTTGGGCCGGAATATCGTAGCGTTGGCAGCTAAAGCCTGCATTCTCCAAGGCTTGGATTACGGTTGGCGCATACAGCGGCCCAACATGAGTATCGCTGATCAGCCAGCATGTGCCAGTCAAACCAAGATTAGCAAGTTCGTTGGGCAATGCTGCCAGTGCGCCGCTTTTGACATAATAGCGGCTGTTGAACGAGCTAAATACTTCGCTGGCCTGTGGTTTGCCGACCAAGCCCCAAGCCCGAATCAGTTGCTCGACCACAATCTGCGGCGCTAAACCATCGGTTTGGATTGTCCAGTTGGCGAGCGTGCTGTAGAGTGGTAAGCGCTCGGCCAGCTGAATAACCAACTTTTGGCTCACATCGTCGGCCAGCAATGGTCGCGGATTGTTTGGATCATTGCTGAGGCGTTGAACCAAGGTGCTGATGGCGCTGGTGAGATAAACGCACCAAGCTTGTTCGCGCAGCAATTGGCGATTAACTTCACGCAAAACGATGCCGCCACCGCATGCGATGACGGCCTGTTCGGTTTGTAAGGCTTGCACCAAGGCCGCGGTTTCGCGTTCGCGGAAGCCAGCCTCGCCTTCGTCGCCAAAAATCTCGCTAATGCTTTTTTCTGCGCGCTCAATAATCAGTTGATCTAAATCGATAAAACGCCAGCCGAGGGCTTGCGCCAAGCCTACGCCAACGGTGCTTTTGCCTGCGCCGCTCGGGCCAATTAATGCAATCGATTGCCCAGATGGTTGCATGGTTGTATCCTTCCGTTACCACTAATGCCAAGCTTGGCATCTCATCTGGAGCGAATGGTAGCACCTTTGGCGATGCTCAGGCAAATTGGGCGATTAAGAGCTGAACGCTGCTCGTTGCAGTGGCTTGATCATTGTCACCAAGCGCCACGATCACCAAGAGAATCAAGAGTATAATAACCACCAACAAAATAAAAAAAATCACACCACGATCCACAATCCAACCTCCTTCGAGTGTGAAACTGCCGCGCCTGTGGGTTTGTTTGCTGCTAGCGCAATGATGCCTGATTCGCCAAGGAGTCTCTAGATGTGCAGATTACGAGTGCATTACGTAGGTATCGCAATATGCCGAGGAATTCCTGAATGGCAACCATAACTTTGCGTGAGGCATTAATTGAGGCCGCCAACCAATTGAGCAGCGCTTCGCTGACCCCGCAGCTTGATGCGCGGGTGTTGTTGGCCCATGTGCTCGGCCTTGATTCAAGCCAAATTTTGGCCCGCTTCAACGAGCACCTTGAGGCCGAGCATGCCGCCGCTTTTCAAGCCTTGATCGAACGCCGCAATGCCCTAGAGCCAATCGCCTACCTCATCGGCGCGCGCGAATTCTATGGCTTAACATTTAACGTCGATCAACGGGTTTTGGTGCCGCGGCCTGATACCGAGATTTTGGTCGAGCAAGCACTGACGTGGATTAAGCAGCAAAACCGGCCTTTGGTGGTAGCCGATATTGGCACTGGCAGCGGTTGTATTGCGGTGGCGGTGGCCAAACATGCCCCCAATATCAAACTGTATGCGGTCGATCTTTCGCCTGCTGCCTTGGCGGTGGCTCAAAGCAATGTTGAGCGCCATGGCCTGCACCAGCAAATTCAGCTGATTCATGGCGATGGTGTGAGCCAACTGCCTGAGCCAATCGATTTGCTCTTGAGCAACCCGCCCTATACCTTGCTCGATGAAATTGAGCCTGGCGTGCGCTTGCACGAGCCAACGCTGGCGCTCGATGGCGGCCCCGATGGCTTAGATTGCTATCGTCAATTGCTGCCAGCAACCGCCACAGTTTTGCGCCAAGGCCAGCCAACCGCCGCCTTGTTTGAGATTGGGGCTTGGCAAGGGCCAGATGTGGTTGCGCTTGCTCAAGCCAGTTTTCCTCATGCCACAATTCAGCTGCTGCGCGATTTAGCAGCCCGTGATCGCGTGGTGCAGATCGAGCAAGCCTAGCGCGCGCCGAAGTTGGCTGTCCAATAGATTTTATAGGTTGTATTTGGATTGCGGGCGATGCCAATGCCAATTTCCGTCACATCGGCGGAGAGCATATTTGTGCGATGGCCAGGGCTTTGCATCCACGCATCAACCAAGGCTTGAGCATCGGTGTAGCCAGCCGCCAAATTTTCGGCCCAAGCCCGCCAAGTGTAGCCAACCCGCTGCATGCGTTCGCCAGCGTTGGAGCCATCGCTGCCTGTATGCTCGAAGAAGTTATTGCGCGCCATATCATCGCTATGAATTTGGGCTGCTTGGTTGAGGGTTGGGTTGATCGTCAGCGCACTGAGGCCGTTTTGGCTGCGCTGGCGATTAATCGCCTCGACCAAGGCCGTGACTTCGCTGGGATAGCTGGGGTTTGTCGCGGGCTTGAGTTCTGCGCCCAACCGCCCAAGCAAAATGCCCTTGGCTTCGTGATTTTCGAGCCGAGCGCGTTCAAACCATTGGGTCATGACCCAATCGCCGTCGGGATTTTGCTCAAGGCGTGGCTCGGTGAGCGGCAAGCCCAACAAACTCAACGATTGCTCGTAGGCATTCAACGCGTCGTCAAGCAAGCCATGATTAACCCAATAACTCAGATATGGTTCACAAACCGAGCGCCCAGTTTCGTTAAAGACTAAACAGCCTTGGGTTGATTGATTGGTTTTTGGGGCGTTGCGCCAGTTGCCATGGCGTTGCTCGTAGATTTCGGCTCCCAATCGCCCAAGCAAAATATCGTATGGTGCTGCCAATTCGGGGTGCAACTCAAAGCGTTGGCGCTCAAAATATTGGGTCGTAAAGTTTCCATTGGCGGTTGTTTCGCTTTGAGCAGGCGAGAGCGGATAGCCAAAAACCGCCAAGCCGCCGTTTTGTTGCCAATATTCCAAAAAGCGCCCGCTAATACAATTGCTAATGCCTGGTACATCGGCAAAGCAGAGCTTGGTTTGCGCCGCAGTGCTTGTGGGGCGTAGGCTTAAACTGCCAAAAATCAACAGGAGTAGCAATAAAAAACGCAAGTGCATCATTGCTCCTTGGTACATGGTTTGGTATCAGTCCTTTCATTGTAGCGAGCTATTGCTTGAATTTGCGGGGTACTTTGGGGCTAAAAGAGGCTTGAGGAAATTACGCTACGTAATAGTTCGTCAGTTGGGTGGCAGCATGTTTCCTCAACTCCAGCCCGCTCCTTACAAGGGTAGGTTTTGAGCGATTGGTCGGCGGTGGAGCGTTCCCTCGCCCACGAAAACGCGGGCGAGGGTGAGCACCAATGTTCACCGATGAATGACGCAAGAACTACCATAGAAAAGCCCCTCGCCCGCCGCGTGGGAGAGGGGTTGGGGTGAGGGGATCAGTACGATTGGCAGATTTAAACCGGCCATGACCTTTGTTTTTACAGCGCTTTTGCGGCATACTACACAATCAAGCTACGGGAGATCAGGTTATGCAACGCATTGGGTTTCCAACCTTCACCACACCATTGATTGGCCGCGATGCAGATGTTGCAGCGCTTGTGACACGTTTGCGGCAATCGCCAACTCGTTTTACCACGTTGCTAGGCCCAAGTGGCACTGGCAAAACTCGCCTTAGCATTCAGATTGCCGATCGCTTGCACCATGAGTTTCGCGATGGCGTGGCCTTTATCTCACTGGCAACTCTCGCTGACCCCGATTTGGTGATTCCGACGATTGCCCGCACGTTTGGCTTGGCTGAGCGCGGCAGTTTGCTCTACGAAGAAGCGTTAGTGCAATTTTTGCGCGATAAGCAATGCCTAATCGTGCTCGATAATATGGAGCAGGTGATTGCTGCCGCGCCGCATGTGATTGGCTTGCTCAGCCAAACCGAGCAGGTGCGCGTGCTTGTTACCAGCCAGCAGGCCGCCAACGATCCCAACGAGGAAGTTATTCCAATTCCACCATTGGCGATTCCGCTTGGCGGCGGCGCGGTGCAAATTGAAACTATTAGCATGAGTCCAGCGGTGGCCTTGTTTTTGGATCGGATTCGGCGTGTGCGGCCAGAATTTATGCTCGATCAAGCCAATGCCTTGCATATTGTCGAGATTTGTCGGCGCTTGCGCGGTTTGCCCTTGGCGATTGAGTTGGTTGCAGCCCATAGCGATACCTTGCGGCCCGCCGATTTGCTGCTGTTGTTGCGCAATTATTTGCCTGCTGAGCAAAACGTGGGAGCCGCGCCAGCCCCCGAGCAAGTGCTGCACCCAGTCTTGGATTGGTGCATTTCCTATAGTGTGCCGGCGATTCGCTGGTTGTTGCCGCGTTTGGGCGTATTTCAGGGCGAATGGACGCTAAGCCAAGTGCAATTATTGGCCAACGAAGCTCCCAATGCGATCGATATTGCCAAAACCTTGGATGCAATGGTCGCCAAAGGGCTATTGCTGAACAACGCCGCCTCGGAAGAACCAACCTATACCATGCTCGATACGATTCGTCAATATGCTGCGCGTCAGCTCAAACGCGATCCCAAACTTGATGCTGCTTGTCACGCTGCGCATGCCAAGGCCTTTCAACAATTGGCCCTGGATATTGATGCGGGCATTCGCCAAGGCCAAGGCATGGTTTGGCGCAAACACCTGAATCAAGCCATGCCCAATATTCGCAGCGCCTTGCAATGGCTCTATCAACAACAACGCTACAGCGATATTGCGCGCTTTATTGCGAGCATGGTGCTGCCGTTGTATCAACAAGGCTATATCCGCGAAGGATTAAGCTGGATTGCCCGTGTTGGAGCGCATGCTGCTAGTTTCGAGCCGCAAATTCAGCTGCATTTTGGCTATGCCAATGGCCTGTTGTCGTATGCGATTAGCGATTATCCCTCGGCCTTGCAGGCTTATGGCCAAGCGCTACCCCACGCAAAAACGCTCAATGATTTGGATTATCAAGCGCGTTTGTTGAACAATCAGGGCATGATTTACGGTGAGCAAACCAATTATGCGGCTGCCCGCGAGGTTTATGAAGCGGCGTTGGCAATTCGCCAGCAACAAGCTAATGTTTGGGGCGAAGCAATCATCTTGAACAATCTTGGCTCGATCGCGCAATTCCAAGGCGATCACCAGGCTGGCCGCGATTATTTTCAAGCCAGTTTGGCAATTTATCAACAACTCGGCGACCTGATGAGCCAAGCTGTCTCGTTTCAAAATATTGCTACAACTCAGCTGAATCTGGATGAATATGCTGAGGCTGAGCAATTATTTCGTGAAAGCATCGCGATTCATCGCCAAAGCGAAGAATCATCGCCATTAATTATGGCTTTGTATGGCTTGGGCTTGGCCTTGCTGCGCCAAGCGAGCAGCAAACGCAGCGAAGCAGGCGATGTGTTGCACGAAGCAGTGACAATGGCAGCGCGCTTGAATGTGCAACGCTCGTTGGCCATTGCCTTCGAGGGCTTTGCAGAATGGCTTGCCCCCGTAAACCCGCAGCATGCAGCCTATTTGGTTGGTGGAGCAGCAAGCTTGCGCCAAGCCTGCGATGTTGGCTATTCGAGCGTTAGTTTGCGCGACGTGGCTAATTTGCGCGAGCAACTTGACCAGCGTTTGGGCCAAGCAGCGCGCCAAGCAGCCGAAGCCACTGGCGAAGCGCTAAGCCAAGCCGAGCTATTGCTGCTGGTTACTCAAGCCTGAGCTTGCTCCAAATCCAGCAGCCATGTGCGCAGCAATGCGGCTAATTGGCTGTGTTGATCAGTGCTCAAGCTGGCGATTAGTCGCCGTTCGTTAGCAAGATGGGCCTCGACCGCCTGATTAATTAAATCCAAACCCTGCGCTGTGAGCTGCACCAACAAGCTCCGCCGATCGTGCGGATCGGCGATGCGTTCGATCAAACCGCGGGCTGCCAAGCGATCGAGGCGGTTGGTCATTGCTCCTGATGAAAGCATCAGCGTATTGAACAAGGCGGTTGGGCTGCGCTGATAGGGCGCTCCCGACCGCCGCAAACTTGCCAGCACATCAAATTCCCCGCGTTGTAAGCCAAATTGGCTGAATACCCGCGCCAATTCAAGGCTCAAATGCTGCTCCAAACGCGCAATTCGCCCAATCAAGCCCATCGGCGTAGAATCAAGCTCCGGTCGTTCGCGCTGCCACTCGGCAATAAAACAATCCACTTGGTCTTGCATAATATATCTCGATCTAAAGATACTTGACATGAAGATAAATGACGTATATCTTGATGTCAAGACAAATTATCAATACCATCAGAATAGCACAGCCAAGGCACTGATGGGATTTAGCGAAGGTGGCGGCGATGCAACGGCTTTGGAATATGCTTTTAACGGCGATTGCGCCAATGTTATGGGGCACGACCTATATTATTACGACCGAGTGGCTGCCAGCCAACCGACCCTTGTTGGTGGGTGTGATGCGGGCCTTGCCGATTGGCCTGATCTTTTTGGCGTGGGGCCGCCAATTGCCCAAAGGCATTTGGTGGTGGCGCTCGTTGGTGTTGGGCGCGTTGAATATTGGCTTCTTCTTCCCATTATTATTTATTGCTGCCTACCGCTTGCCTGGTGGCATCGCCGCTACCTTGGGCGCATTGCAGCCGTTTATTGTGGCCTTTTGGGGCTGGATTGTGCTCAAAGAACGGGTTACTTCGCGCTTGCTGTTGATGGCGGGTTTAGGCGTTTTGGGCGTGGCGATGATGCTGATCAGCCCACAGGCCCAGCTTGATGCTTGGGGCATGCTCGCAGCGTTTGGCGGCGCGATGCTCTACGGCGTGGGCATTACGCTGAACAAACATTGGGGTCGACCAGTGCCATTGATGACCTACACGGCCTGGCAATTGGTAGTTGGCGGCTTGATGATTGTGCCGATTGCGTTGTTGATCGAAGGCATGCCACCAGCTTTTACACCAACCAACTGGCTTGGTTTTGGCCTGATTGGGATTGTCAATACTGGTATCGCTTATCTTTTCTGGTTTCGCGGCATCGAACGCCTGCCAACCACCACGATGTCGTTTTTGATTTTGCTCAGCCCCGTTTCGGCGACGATTCTCGGCTGGTTGGTGCTCGATCAGCGCTTGAGTTTGTTGCAAATGCTGGGTGCGTTGGTCGTACTGGCGAGCATTATCTTCAGCCAAATGCCAAATCGCAAGCCAGCCCAGCGTTTGCAGGTAGTACAGAGAAGTTGATCCACGAAGGCCACGAAGGCTAGAAACCGCGAAGAACGCGAAGTGCGCGAAGGCTATAGACTTTTGGCTATCGGAGTGTTGTTTGAAAAAACGATCCTTGTTCCGATAGCCCAGAGCCTCATTTCTCTGCGCCTCTGCGTTAACGGATTGATCCACGAAGGACACGAAGGGCCACTAAGAACGATTTTCGCCACAGATTTTCACAGATTGTTAGGATTATGTTCTATGCTCTATGTTCTATGTTCTTACAACCTCATATTCAATTTCCAATCCTAAATCACCCGACCCTTGGCAATGGTCTGGTCCTCAGCGCGCAACACAAATTCAGTGCCGCTGGGCAAGGCTTCGATATGCTTAGAAATGCCATATAGATCGAGATGGCCGCGCACTGGCTGGCCAACCGTGACCGTTTGCCCTTCTTCAAGCATTAACAGGCGTTCTTTGCCATTCAGCTTATAATTCTCACCCTCAAAGAGTGTGCCATAGGTAAAACCTAAATATCCTTTCAGGCTTTCTTTGGCATTGACAATTCGTCTGACCTCAACGATTAAGTTTACTATTATCGATCCGTAACTAGTTTTAAGGGGCTGAATGTCTTGGCCCGTGGCAAGAATTGCATTGTCTAGTTGTGAAGTTGCTTGCCCATCATTCGCATAAATCTCATGAATAATCCACTCATGATGCTGACTTAGCCGCGGATATATGTTATTTGGCGGTTGATGCAGCATATCTGAACGAAGGCTTGCTTGTATCGATAGATGTTTCTTTTGGCGCTTTTTTATCTGAATAAATTGATCAAATCGTGAAATATGGATTATGCCTTGATGCAAATCATAAGCATTTAAGTGTTTGCCATACAATAACGAGTAATATCGCGACGGATTATTAATCGGCGCTTGTAAAAACGTTACCTCAACCGGCAGATCATAATGTACTCGTTTGCGAGCAGATCGCTCTAAATTCAAAATTTGGGTTATATGGCCTGTCCCCTCATGTTTAGATCCTCGGCGAATCCAAAACTTTCTGCCAACCGCCATTTCTCCCAGTTGATAGTGGGGGTTGAGAAACGCAAAATCGGCTAGGATTGCCCCACTTGGCAATAGCGTGCGATTGTGCTCTTCACTGAAGCGAATATCCCAGCCTTGATAAGAATCGGGACTAAAATGTAACTCGCCATGAGTGAAGCCTAATGCCATGAGCAAAGCGCGCTCAGGATCTTCGTGCTCGAAGATAATTTCAGCCTCAACGTCATACCTACCATCCATGCTCATCTGTCTCTCCTCTTACTGCATGACATCGATTGCTCCTTGGAACTAAAAAGCTGACTCCATCAACGCTATCCGCTATGATATGGATGCTTAAACCTTAATCCTA
>NZ_JAFBCZ010000061.1 GCF_016907925.1 Herpetosiphon giganteus
ACCATCACGTGGAAACTCCCTGCCTTTCGGACGCTTGACTATGAACGGGTTGTCGTCCCATTGCCCGTTCTTGGGCTGGATGTCATGCAGTAAGCCCTTGTCCCTGTGCTAATGGACAGTGCCTTGCTCCACCTGAATATTGAGCAAGCATGCTCCGCGCCACATTATAGTGAGCGGAGCATTAGCTCTTGGTGTGGAGGCAACGATGTTAATTGGGGTTTTAGGTGCTGGCAAAGTTGGCCAATTATTTTGTGAATTGTTGGTTGAGCAGGGGCATACGGTTTTGTTGGCAAATTCGCGTGGTCCAGCCTCGTTGCAACCGTTAATCGAGCAACTTGGGCCGCAGGTTACGGCAGTTACGCCAAGCGAATTACAACGAGCTGAAATGATTATCTTGGTTGTGCGCTGGCAGCATATTCCAGCAGCCTTGGAGCCATTGGCTGATTATCAAGGCATTGTGGTTGACGTAATAAATAACCGTTTTGGGCCAAAACCTGCTGATTTTTACGATTTGGCTGGACGTGGCTCAAGTGAAATTGTGGCTGAACTCTTGCCGCAAGCACGTTTAGTCAAGGCCTTTAATCATCAGCCATTTGCCGATTTGGCTCATTTGCAGGCAACGCCAACGCCCAAAGCCTTGTTTGTGGCAGGCGATGATCAGGCGGCGAAACAGGTTGTGATTGCATTAATCGAATCCTTGGGGGCAACTGCAATGGATTTGGGCAACTTGCGCGAGGGCGGGCGCTTGTTCTCGACTGGAACGGGGCCGTTGGCTGGCCATGGTCGCGTGTTGAGTGTGGCTGAAGCTGAGGCGATTTTAGCCCAAACTGCCTAAAAGAAGAAATCTGTCCAGCGTTCTAGCATGTGTTTGCGCTACTTGCAACCTGTGAACCTGGACAGATTCTTTGCTGTCTACGTGCAAATTATTGCTCGGGCTTACATTCTGGGCGAAATCGGCTAGCCCAAGCCAATTGCTTCGATACCTGAAACACGCCTGTTTTAGGCTCTGCAATAATTATAATGTTGATGCCATTACACAGATGATAAGTCATTTGCGTAATGGCTGGTTTTTTCGTATCTAGATTAATCTGAAATGCCTGACTGGTAAGGGTTTGCGTATACCAGTCGAGGGTTTCGCTGATGCTACTGCTACTGGTAAAAACAAGCGTTGCTGCACCTTTGGTTGCTACTGGCAATTGATGGTGGGGATAGAGTGGAATTGCTTGATTCTTAAAGATAAACTGGCTACACGATGGTGGTGAGCGCATAGGAAAACCTTTGCGCATGGTGATTGTAAACCTGCTTGGCTGGGCTTCCCCTAAAACCGTTATCACCATTCCCGTACATAAATAGTAGGTTTTTTCGCGGCTGGTGGCTGTATCGACGTTTATTTGCTGGCGAAAGAGTTCTTCTGCCAAGCGTTGATCGTACCATGCGAAAGTTTCGTCGAGGCTGCTGGCGCTGGTAAAGCTGGCTTGATGTTGTTTCGATGTTTCGCTATAGCTTACTTGGCCGATTCGCTGTGGATAAAGCGGATAGGGCTGCCACTGAATCTTCCACGAATTAACATCAACCCCAAAGAGGCTACATATAAACAGCATGATGATCCCAAGACAGACCCCGCCGCCGCCAATAATTTCTGGAATTGTGTGTTCACGTAATGGCTTCATTGAGCAATACCTCGAATGTGTGCCCGTGCTTATGGATAGCTATGTGGACCTTTTTAAACTACGAGTTGAAGCTTGATCTGGTGGCATGCGCTGATGGGTTGTTTAATCAAATCTAAAGAATATGTCTCAAATCTTTTTCTAAAATTTTTAGTAAAAAAACAACTTGACATTTAGAGCAATTCTTCTATAATAAGCACAAATTTCAATAACTCTTCAGTGAATTTCACGTTTGCGGGACATTTAGCGACTATGGCAGTGCTAAATCGGCGGTTATCGGGCTGAGAGACCGGTCTATCGCTCATAATAAAACTGCAATAGCCTCCAGAGAACTTATTTTCTTTACTAAAAAAGTAGTTAATCTCCTACCTAAATGTTCGGCAGCTAAGACCCAGCATGCACCTGCTTGCTTCGACAACGGCATCAGAAGCACCTATCTAGCTAGCTTCTCGGTTGGAACAGGCTTGTGAGAATGATCAAGTTTGATTGTCTCTAGCTAAGGAGGCTCATCGACGATCGAATTAGCAACCCAAACGCTTAACATTGTAGTACGTCGTTTTGGATTCAATTTGCTCAAAGAAGAGGAAATTCCCATGGTAAAGAAGCCAAAAAACTTGTGGGGCCTGATTGCGCTCCTGATTCTCGTTTTGCCAATCCTCGCAGCCTGTGGCGGTGCCGCCTCAACTGCAACCACGACCGGTTCAACCCAAGCCACTCCTGCTAGCGATGCTTCAGCTACTACCGCACCAACCGCTGGCACTGATGTCCAAGCTTCTCCTGCTAGTAGCGATGTCAAAGATGTAACCGTCACCTTGCCTTTCCAACAAGGTGGGATTACCAGCCTTGACCACGCCTACTGGTCAGCTCAATTGTTTGTCTCACAAGGCGTTGTTTTCGAAGGCTTGTATGGCTACGATCAACAATTGAACATCGTGCCAAAAATTGCCGAAAGCGCTACCCCTTCAGCAGACAACACGGTTTGGACGATTAAGCTCCGCAAAGATAAAAAATGGTCGAACGGCGACCCCGTTACCGCTAAAGATTTCTACGCTGCTTGGGTTCGGGCAGCTGGCCCAGAATTGAAAGATGCTCCAATGTGGGCAGGCATGATGGGCTATGTCAAAAATGGCTATGCTTTCAAAGCTGGCGCAGTTGGTGTTGATGAGGTCGGCTTCAAATTGATCGACGATTACACCATCGAAGTTACCTTGAGCCAGCCAAACGCTGCCTTCATCAACTTCTTGCCAGTTATGAACGCCATGCCAATCAATGCCAAAAACTTGGAAGCTCATCCAAGCGATTGGTTCGACCCCAAGAACGCTGTCTACAACGGCCCATATATTGTTGAATCGTGGGTCAGCGGCGGCGATATTGTGCTCAAGCGCAATCCCAATTATGTTGGCGACGGCATTGGCAACGTAGGCACGATTGTGTTGCGCCCATACGCCGATGCAAACGCCCGCTTGCAAGCCTTCGAAAACCAAGAAATCCAATTCACCTTCCTTGAAGATGCAAGCCAATTGGCTTACGCTCAAGGCAACCCCGACATCAAAGACAACATCAAGAGCGAAGAAAACCCAATCGTTTGGAAGGGTATTGAATACAACCGCTCATTAGATGCTGGTCCATTGCAAGATGTAAAAGTGCGTCAAGCATTCGCCTTGTCAATCGACAAAAAAGCCATCACCGACCAAATTTTGAAGGGCTTGGCTGTGCCAACCGACACCTTCAATAGCGATGTTCGGGTCAAGGATAAAGTGAAGAGCTTGAGCTACGATGTAGCCAAGGCCAAGCAATTGCTGGCCGAAGCTGGCTATCCAGATGGCGCTGGCTTCCCAGAATTGACCTTCTATGCGCCACCATCAAACGACCCACAGATGCCTTGGATCGAAGCCGTCGTCAAGATGTGGCAAGATAACTTGGGCGTGAAGGTTGTGATTCAAAACAACGAAGGCCCAGTTTATTCAAACATCCAATGGGCAAACTACAACAAAGATATTCAACCAGGCTTCGCTACCCTTGGCGGCCCAATGAACTGGTTCCAACCACTCGACTTGACCTTGGCTACCAACCACATTTGGTACTTCATGGATTACAAAGAAGGTGGCATGGCCAAGTTCGCTGAATATCAAACCCAAATCGATGCTGTGAGCAGCACCGAAGCGGTTGGCGACTGGGCTGCTTTGACCACTCGCGCCGAAGCTGCTTGGACCAAGCGCCAAGAAATCAACAAAATCGAAGATCCAGAAATGGCTAAAATCTCGGCCAAAGCTGCCGCTGCCCCAAGCTTCAAAGAGCAATGGGATGCAATCAACGAACGCTTTACCGCTGCCAAAGACGATGCTGAAAAGCTGACCGCCTACAAAGATGGCTTGTTGTTGCTCTTGAAGGAAGAACAAGACGCAACGTGGTATGATTATCGTACCGACGAAAACAAACAAGCCCAACGCTTGATGTTGAAGTTGGCTGGCCAAACCCTCGACGAAGCTTGGGAAACCTTGCCCGCAATTCAACAATTGGCAATCGACTCAGCTTGGATGATACCCATCTACTACGACAAGTTGTACTACGCAACCGATGCACGCCTCTCAGGCATTGTGATTAACAAACTGGCTTGGGGCGGGATCTTCCAATATCAATACTTACAGTGGACTGAATAAGCTCCGCACAACTGGCGGGTGTGCTAGCACACCCGCCAGCAACCACCACTGTACGCATTCTTCCTGACACACGGCAGTAAGATTTGATCGCCGGCTCTGCCATGATGGAATGCACTGTTGATTACTTGTCATTTAGCAATGGTAGGGTCGTTATGCGAGTCAATTTTATCTTCTTCTTACTCAAGCGCTTGGCGATGATGGCAGTCTCGCTGGTGGTGATTATTGCAATCTCCTATACCCTGCTTGCCAAAGCGCCTGGCAATTTTATGGATGTGCAGCGAGCAGTGGCCGCGATGACCACACTCTCAAACAGTAATAGTGAAACCTTCAAAATTCAAAAAGCCCTCTTCGACGAACGCTATGGCCTCGATAAACCACTGTATATGCAAATTTGGACCTATACCAAAAATGCGGTGACCTTCGATTTTGGCCCCTCGTTTCAAAGCCCAAGTATCTTAATTCAAGATATGGTGCGCGAACGCTTGCCGCGAACCTTGCTGATCGTTTTCCTCGGGATTGGCCTCGCGCTGATCGTCGGGATTCCGCTCGGGGTGATTGCTGGTTTCCGCCGCAATACGTGGGTTGATTATATTGTGACTGGCTTTTCGATGGTCGGCCAAGTTGTGCCTGTCTATGTCTTGGCGATTGTGCTGATCTTAGTGTTCTCTGGCCAGGTTTGGAAGATCTTGCCGAATGGTGGCTGGGATACGCCGCTGCCCACAATTAAGCAATTGATTTTGCCAGTGCTTACCTTAGCATTAGGGCCAATTGCTGGGATTGCGCGCTTTACGCGTAACCAAGTTGCCGAAACCATGAGCCAAGAATTTATTCGCACCGCGCGCTCGAAAGGTATTTCCGAACGCCTCGTGATTATGCGCCACGCGCTGCGCAACTCCTTGATTCCTGTGGTAACAACAACTGCGCCCCAAATTGCTTATGCGTTGGTTGGCTCAGTTTGGATTGAAAACATCTTTCGGATTCCAGGGATTGGCCAATTGTTTGCCACCGCGCTGGGCGCTCGCGATTACCCATTGGTGATCACCAGCACGGTTATTTTGGCCCTTGGGGTGATGTTGGCCAACCTTTTAGCCGACATCCTGTATAGCATCCTTGATCCGCGGATTAAGCTCGAAGCCTAATTTGTTGCGCCCTAGTCTCAAAGGAGAGCTTGTATCATGGCAGTTAATCAGCTTTCACAACCACAAACCCAAGAGGAGCTTCCGGTTGCGGAATCGCTGCTCAAGGTGTTTTGGCGGCGCTATCGCCGTAATACCATGGCCTTGGTTGGCTTAGTTTTGGTCATCCTCTTTGTCATCATCGCCATTTTCGCCCCATTAATCGCACCCTATCACTATAATGATCAGAATTTGGCGGCAACATGGCAACTGCCTTCCAGCGAGCATTGGTTTGGAACTGATGATGTTGGCCGTGATCAATTAAGTCGGATCATTTATGCGGTACGTACGGCAGCGATTGTTGGCATAGGTACCTCGATTCTCTCGCTGATTATCGGAGCGGCGATTGGCTCAGTCTCGGGCATGCGCGGTGGCTTAGTTGACACCTTTTTGATGCGCTTGGTTGAGATTTTCAATTCGTTTCCTTCAACCTTGTTGGCGATTATTTTGGCAACCACCCTTGGCCAAAAAGTAACCACAATTGTGATTGCCTTGGCGATTACCAACTGGGCAGGCTATGCGCGGTTGATTCGCGGCCAAGTGCTGTCGCTCAAAAATCAGGAATATGTGCAGGCTGCCCGCACCTTGGGGGCAAGCGAATGGCACATTATTACCAAATATGTGCTCCCCAACATTCTTGGCCCGATCGCAGTGGCACTGAGCTTTGGGATTCCCTACGCCATGGTTGCCGAAGCTGGGCTTTCGGTGATTGGGGTTGGGATTCGGCCACCAGAGCCATCGTGGGGCAACTTGATCAACTTGGGGATCAACAAAATGCGTGGTTTTCCGCACTTGGCAGTTTGGCCAACCCTTTTGTTTAGTCTCACGCTCTTAGCCTTCACATGGTTTGGCGATGGCTTGCAAGAAATCTTCAACACGAAAGGGGAACGCTAATGAGTGCGCCATTGTTAGAAGTTAAGGATCTCAAAGTTGAGTTCAAGCGGCCTGGTGGCGTGGTGCATGCAGTCAACGGGGTCAATTTTACGCTCGAAGCAGGCCAAAGCCTTGGCATCGTCGGTGAATCTGGCTCAGGAAAATCGGTAACGATGCTTTCGTTGCTTGGTCTAATTGGCCGCACCGGACGGGTTGTCGGTGGCTCGGCGGTCTTCAATGGCGTTGATTTGGTCAAAATGGCCCCGCGTGAGTTGCAAGATGTGCGTGGCCGTGATATTGCGGTGATTTTTCAAGACCCAATGACCAGCCTTAACCCAATTATGAAGATTGGCGCGCAGATTACCGAAAGTATGCGCATGCGTAAAATTTATTCGCAAGCAGAAGCCAAAGAACGGGCAATTGAACTCTTGGATCGGGTTGGGATTCCCCAGCCTGCCAAGCGGCTCAACGATTACCCGTATCAATTCTCTGGTGGCATGCGCCAACGGGTGATGATTGCGCTAGCGCTGGCGCTCAAGCCCAAATTGCTGATTGCTGATGAGCCAACCACTGCTCTTGACGTAACTGTGCAAGCCCAAGTGCTGGATTTGCTTGAATCGTTGCAGGACGAAACTGGCATGGCCATGATTATTATTACCCACGATTTGGGCGTGGCCACCAACTATTGCGATAAATTAGCCGTGATGTATGCTGGCGAAATTGTCGAAATGGCGACGGTTGATCGCTTGGTTGAGCACACATCGCATCCATATGCCTTGGGTTTGCTCAACAGCACGATGGAAATTGGCCATGGCAAAACTGCCATCCAGCCAATTCCTGGCAACCCACCAAGCGCCTTGAAAAAGCATACTGCTTGCCCATTTGCGCCGCGCTGTAGTTTTAAAACCAGCGTTTGCCAAGAGCGCAAGCCCGAATTAGCCACAATCGAACCGAATCACCTGGTTGCTTGTTTCCACGCCGATGAGGTGGTGAAGGCGGCGCAACAAGGTGATGCAGCAGCAGCGGAGGTGATGCTCAATGTCGCTCAACCAATCCACGCCTGAAACAGGCCAGCCCTTACTCAAAGTTGAGGGTGTTTCCAAATATTTTATGCGCGACAAAAGCCGCTTTGCCGCCGTTGAAGATGTTTCCGTAACCCTGAATGCTGGCGAAACCTTAGGCATCGTTGGCGAATCGGGTTCGGGCAAATCGACGCTTTCGCGCTGTATCATTCGCTTGTACGACCCCGAAAAAGGCCGTATTTTCTTCGATGGGGTTGATTTTACCGCGCTCTCAACCAAAGCGTTGCGCACCAAACGCCGCAATATTCAGATGATTTTTCAAGATCCATTGGCCAGCCTCAACCCAATGATGACCGTGCATAGCGCAATTGAAGATCCGATGTTAATTCATAATGTTGGTTCTGCGCGCGAACGCACCAAGCGCGTCCACGAGTTGTTGGAACTGGTTGGGCTTGATATTGGCGCAGCCAATGCCTTCCCATTTGAATTTTCTGGCGGCCAGCAACAACGGATTGGCATCGCCCGCGCTTTGGCCTTGAATCCCAAATTGTTGATTTGTGATGAAGCTGTGAGCGCGCTCGACGTTTCGATTCAGGCCCAAATTTTGCGCTTGCTGCAAGATTTGCAAAAACAATTGGGCTTGGCCTATCTGTTTATCTCGCATAACTTGGCTGTTGTTGAGCATATGAGCGACCAAATTGCCGTGATGTATCATGGCAAAGTCGTTGAATATAATACGGCTGAGGAAATTTTTCGCGCACCCAAACAAGAATACACCCGTAATTTGATTGATAGTGTGCCGAAAATTCCGCGCTCGGATACGATGCGCTTCAAACGCCCGCGCCTCAACAAAGACGCTGCGGAAGCCAAATAGTTTGTCGTTCAAACACGAAGCCTTGGTTGCTTCGTGTTTTTTTGTGTGAGGAATGATCATGATAACGTTGTCGAACCCACAAACTGCGATTAGCGATGCTCGGTTTGCCAAATTGGCACGCGGCATTAATTTGAGCCATTGGTTTGCCCAAGATTATAGCAACCACTATAGTTTGGAGCATTTGCGTAATTACAACACCGAGGCTGATATTGCCTTGCTGGCCAAAATCGGTTGTAGCCACCTGCGCTTTACGCTCAACCCAATTTTGCTGTTGGATGAAAGCAACCCAAGTGAGTTGAATCCAGTCTACTTGGCCGAAGTTGATCGGGCAATCGATCTGATGTTGGCGCATAATTTGGCAGTCATTATCGATTTGCATCCCGAGGACGATTTCAAGCAGCGCTTGTTTAACTCGCCAAGCTTGGTCAAAACCTTTGCGCGTTTTTGGCAAGCTTTGGCGGCGCATTTGGCCCAGCGCGATCCAGAAATGCTCTTTTTAGAGGTTTTGAACGAGCCAGTTGTGACCGATGCCCAGCAATGGGCCTTTGTGCAAGCTGAATTATTGGCCGCCATGCGCGCTGGCGCGTCCAACCACACCCTGATTGCGACCGGCCATAAGTGGTCGAGCATCGCCGAATTGATTGAACTTGAACCTTTGGCTGATCCTAACATTGTTTACAATTTTCACTGCTACGATCCCCACACCTTTAGCCATCAGGCGGCAACTTGGGGTTCGCCCTACTGGCCGCATCTGGAATATTTGCCCTATCCATCAAGCCCCGAAGCCTTAGCGCCGATTGTTGCCACCATTGACGATGAGGTTGCGCGTGATGCAGCCTTGAGCTATGGCGAAGAACGCTGGAACCGCGCGGCACTGCGCGAGTGGATTGGCCAAGCGGTGGCGTGGGCTGAAAAGCATCAAGTGCGGTTGACCTGCAATGAATTTGGGGTTTATCGCTTCAAGAGCAAGCCTGAAGATCGCGCCGCGTGGCTGCACGATCTGCGCAGCGTGCTCGAAGAATTTAATATTGGCTGGACAATGTGGGATTATGCTGGCGGATTCAGCGTGGTTAACGAGCAGAATGGCCAGCGCGAAATTGATGCGCTGACGGTTGAAGCTTTGGGCTTGCAGCAATAATGCTGGATGCCCTCACCCCCCAGCCCCCTCCTTTCAAGGGTAGGTAGTTAACACGGGTGACCATGGTTCCGGATAAAACCGTCCCACGAGAAGTGGCTGGT
>NZ_JAFBCZ010000062.1 GCF_016907925.1 Herpetosiphon giganteus
TGATCATCACCCACCTCCTGACCCACCAGCCACTTCTCGTGGGACGGTTTTATCCGGAACCATGGTCACCCGTGTTAACTACCTACCCTTGAAAGAGCCCCCTCTCCCACTGAACGCGGGCGAGGGGGAGCCGACCCTTGTTTCCCAACAATTGCGCAAGAACCACGGAATGAAAAGCCCCGCTCCAACTGAAACGCGGGCGAGGGGAGCAGCCGTTTTTACCGACCAATTGCGCAAGAACCACGAAGTTAAAGCCCCTCGCCCAGCGGCTGGGAGAGGGGTTGGGGTGAGGGGATCAGGCTGTCTTCGCTACGAGTTGCACGAATTGCACGAATGGTCAATTTTCATCCCTCATCCTTCATCCTTTCCGTTGGCCACAGATTTATTTGATGATATTCCTGCCAGCCCATAGCCCAAACCCCAGCCCCTGACCCCCGACCCCTAGCCCCTGACTCCTACTCCTGGTTGATTGGTTGGTTTGCAAGCAACTGTTGATAGAGCGCTTGATGCAATTGGGCAATCGTTTCCCAGCGAAATGAGCTAGCGATGCGTTTGCCTGCTTGGCTCAGTTGTTGGCGCAATTCAGGGTTGGCAGCAAGTTGCTCGACTGCCAAAGCCAGGTTAATCGAATCCTCAGGCTCGACCAAGAGCACATCGCGTTCGTGGCGCAACGAAGGATCGATAGGCACATGCGGCGGTGTGGTGATTGTCGGCACACCATGAGCCAACATCGCCAACAAACTGCCGCGCCGATACGATGCGCCATCGCTAAACGGCAATGCAGCGCAATCTAAGGCCTGCAAGGTGCGCGAAACCTCGCTCGCACTCAGATAGCCCGTCCAATGGATGCGTTGGTCGAGTTCAAGGCGGCTGATGGTGGCGCGCAATTGCTCGGCGTAAGCTTCATCTTCGGGCGAGCCTGTGCCACCGCCGATAATCACCAAGCGAGTTGTGGCGGGCAAATATTGCAAGGATTCAACGATCGTATGCACGCCCTTGGTGCTGTTGAGCAAGCCAAAATAGCCTAAAAGCACGCTTTCGGGGTTTGCACCCAATTGTTGGCGCAGCTGCTCGCGGTCGGCCAACGGCGCAACTTCGATATTTGCGCCAATCGGAATCAAGTGGGCAGGCGGCTCCAATGGCTGGGTCAAGGTATAAATATCGGGATTGCTGCTGGGTGCATCACCAGCCAGCCGCGATTCATCCTCTGCATTGGTAACGACCACCGCATTGGCATTTTCAATCAAGAGACGGGTGACGTAGCGGCGCAATGGAGCAACTTTGGGCGCTAAATAGGGCATACGCAAATCGTGCAAGGTAACGACGGTTGGCTGCGAGAGGGCAGCGGGCAGCAAATTAACCGCTGGTTTCATGGCATATGCGCCAGTTTGATATTGAATATGCACAATATCAGCCTCGAACTGCTTGGCTGCATTGCGCACATCTTGATGGAGCTTGCGACCCCAACCGCGCACCCGCCGCCAAACCAGCCAAGGTTCGCTTTGTTCTGGGCCTTCGCCAGCAGTTAATACGCAAACTTGGCAGCCGCTTGCGGTCAAGGCTTCGGCCAATTTGGCAGTGTAATCGCCTACGCCCCCAGGTTGGGGCAAATATTCGGCTGTGAGCAACAAAATTCGCATCATAATGATCGGTGGCTAGCAGCAAGGCCGTAGCCCAACCCTTACTCCTTGGTTAGCAGATTGCTGGGCTAAACCAGCCTTGCCGTTAGCCCAACTATTTCACTCGTCCCAATAATTGCTTGGTCAGGCCATGCAACTCGGCAATTGGTTCGGCCTCGCCTTGTAAATCGGCCAAGGCCGCCAAGGCTTGCTCGTGATAGAATTTGGCCACGCCAGCAGTGTAGCCTTGCGAGCCAGTACGCTCTAAAATCGCCAACACGGTGGGAATATCGCTGGCTTCAAGCTCGGCTTTTTGATAGATTGCGGCCAGTGTTTTGCCATCGTCTGCGTCGGCGTGAGCCAAAGCATGGATAATTGGCAAGCTCTTTTTGCGGCCCCAAATATCGTGGGCATCGGGCTTGCCGGTAACTGCTTCTGCGCCCCAAATGCCCAGCATATCGTCTTCGATTTGGAAGGCCAAACCAAGCGCTTCGCCCCAATTATACAAGGCCGAGGCTTGTTCGCGGTTGGCATTGCCTAAAATTGCCCCCAAGCCAGCCGCCGCCGCAATCAATGCAGCAGTTTTGCGGCTAATCATCGCCAGATAATCGGCTTCGCTAATGTCGAGGCGCTGCTCAAACGACATATCAAGATATTGGCCTTCGCACAAACGAATGATCGTTTGATTGAAGCGGCGGGCAATTTCAACCACAACTGAGGCTTCAACGCCAACGTCGGATAAGCGAAACAGCGAAAGCTGAGCGAGGGTAAACATGCCATCGCCAACATTAATCGCCTGCGGCACATCCCACAATTTCCAAACCGTTTCGCGGCCACGACGGGTTGGGCTATGATCTTCAATATCGTCGTGGATTAACGAAAAATCATGCAAGAGTTGAATTGCGGCAGCCAATGGCTCTGCTTGCTCTGGGTTGCCACCAACTGCGGCGCAGGCCAGCAAACAAAAGCGTGGGCGCAATAATTTGCCACGATCAGCGTGGGTCGGCGCAAGCTGTGCATCGCGCCAGCCAAGATGATATTCCTGCATCTCATAAAACAAGCTGACCCGAGCATCGGCAGCTGGGAAGGCTTGCTGCATCGCTTGGCGAATCGATTCATCAGAAATTTGTTTCATAGTAACCTCGTACTACGTAATGTCTTTGTAATCTTCAGCTCTAGCACCAATTCTTGCAAGGGCGTACACTCAAAGCAGCTAAGAACAACCCGTTGCATCACATCTCGATAAAAATAAGGAGCCTGCTGATGAGTTTGAAAATGCGCTTTCGTTTCAGCCCAACCCAAGATGGCTTGGTCAAGGTGCTTGGCCCGTTGGAAACCGAAATTATGGAATTGTTATGGAAAGAAAATCAAGGCACAGTTAAGCAAATTCATCGTTCGTTGCAACATCGCCGCGATATTGCCTACACCACGGTGATGACCACGATGAGCCGCTTGGCCGAAAAAGGCATTTTGCACCGCACCCGCGATGGCTTGGCCTACGTTTACAGCCCTGAATTGAGCCAAGATGAGTTTGTTCAGATGGTTGTGCAACAAGTGCTCGATGGCTTGCTCGATGATTATCCAGATATGACCCTGAGCTATGTCGTTGATTATTTGGCTCGCAACGACCCAAGCCAACTCAAGCAACTCAGCCGCGATGCTCAAAATCGCTATGCACGGGTCTAAAATCCCTCACCCCAACCCCTCTCCCAAGGTGGGAGAGGGGCTTTTTTTGTTCTGTGAAAACTAGACGATTTCGCCCCAAAGGTCGTAATCGGTGGCTTTGTTGATTGCGACATTGGCAAATTGGCCCACTTCGGCAGCGCCATAGCCAAACACCAAGCCATCAACTTCGGGCGCATCGCGATACGAACGCCCAACCACAATCTCGCGTCCATCGTCATCGGTGCCAGTGCCTTCGACCAAAACTTTCATGGTTTGGCCAACAAAGCGAGCCGTGCGTGCCCGTGAGATCACTTGTTGGACAGCCATGGCTTCGTTCCAACGCCGTTCTTTAACCCGCTCGGCAACTTGGTCGGGCAATTCACCTGCAACCGTGCCTGGCTCCAACGAGTAGCGGAACATACCCACGCGGTCGAATTGCATTTCTTCGAGAAATTCGAGCAAGGCTTTGAATTCGTCGCGGGTTTCGCCTGGATAGCCCACAATAAACGTGGTGCGCAACGATAAATCGGGCATGGCTTGACGCAACGAATGCACAATCGCCTTAGTTTTGTCGGTATCTGGTGGGCGGCGCATGCGGCGCAAGGTATCTGGGTGGGCGTGCTGCAACGGCATATCAACGTAGTGGCACAATTGGGGCAGCCGCGCCATGGTTTCCACCAAATCAGGCGTAACCGATTGGGGATAGGCATACATCAGCCGAATCCAGCGATCGGCAGGTACAACGCTGGCCAATTCTTCGAGCAAAACGCCAAGGCCATTGTGTTTCATGCCCAAATCGCGGCCATAATCGGTCAGGTGTTGGGCAACCAAGATAATTTCTTGGACTCCAGCCTCGACCAACTCGCGGGCTTCGCCTAAAATCGAGCCAACTGCTTTCGAGCGCATATCGCCTTTGAACGAAGGAATCGTACAGAAAGCACAACGCAAATTACATCCATCGGAAATTTTGAGATAGGCCGAGGGGCCGCGTTTGTTGCGTTTGATTGCAGTCGTGCGCCAATCGCCATACGCGCCAAGGCTATCGCCAGTCGATGAAGGCGTGAGGCTCAGATTAAGTCCAGTTGTGGGGATCGCAGTTGGTGCGCCGCCCATCAAGGGAATACCAAAGCCGGTGGTTTTGCTTGGCGCAGCGCCACTAGCCACAACCGAGCCAATCCGCATCCATTCTTTGGTGCTGAGGGTGGCATCGAGCATGGGCACGCGCGAACGCAGTACATCGCCATGGCTTTCGGCCATACAGCCAGCAGCAATTAATTTTTGACCTGGTGCTTTGTTGTTGGCCAACTCTTGCAACACGCCAACGGTTTCTTCGCGGGCAGCGTTGATAAACGAACAGGTGTTGACAATCACCACATCTGCGCCAGCGCTGCTATCAACGGCGGTATGGCCTTCGCGCGTTAGAATGCCATGCATGCCTTCGCTATCGACGGTATTTTTCGGACAACCTAAAGTAATGATATGAAACTTCATGTGTTGTATAAACTCGATGAGGCACAGCCTCGTTGATAAATAGTTAAGATCGATGTGTCTATTGTACCAGCAAGTTTCAGTCAAATACGCAGAATCGGAGGCTTTATGCCCGAATTACGCTTGCGGCCACTGAATTGGCCCCACGATCAGGCAGCGATTTGCGCGCTGGATACAGGGTTTAGCACCACGACAATCTATCATGTGCAGCAAACTGAATTAAGCATCGCGTTGGTTTTGCGCGAATTAACCCAGCCATTTGAAAAACGCTATGATCTGCGCGAGGATTGTGAGCGTTGGGCGCAACACGCTTGGGTAGTGGTGGCCGAGGATCAAGGCCACGTGGTTGGTTTGGCGGCGCTGGACTATCAGCAATGGAATCGGCGGGCGGTGCTTGAGCATTGTTATGTGGCTCGCGGTTATCGCGGGCAGGGCTTAGGCCGACAATTGCTCACAGCAGCGATTCAAGCAGCGCGACAATTATCGGCTCGTTGTGTCTGGCTCGAAACTCAAACGACCAATCCAGCAGCAATTGAGTTTTATCGAACAGTCGGGTTCCGTTGGTGCGGCATCGATGTGCAATTGTATGATCCTGCAACACTTGATCCGCGTGAGATTGGCTTATTTTTCAGCTACGATCTCACGGAGATTGGGCTATGATGGGTCGTCGGGGCAAAGTTTGACCTGTTGGCTGACGTAAATCAGTGGGCGCATCGGGCCATGGCCTGGGTACATCCATTCAACGCCACGCTCGCGCAAGGCCTGAAAACTCTGCTCGACTAAGGCTTGGTTCTCATCATCGGCGGCGTAGGGTTGCAAATCGCCTGTGAAGGCAATGCCCTGATCGAGCACCACACTAATGCTATCAGCAGAATGGCCAGGTGTGTGGATAATCTCGCCAGCCATCGCCAGCGAAGCCAACCATTCGCGGCTTTCGGCGGTGGTAATCACGCGGGTATTATCGGGGGTAATTGGCTGATAGTTGTGTTCGGGCTTGATCAAGCTTTTGAGCAAGGGAATCGCTGGTTGCTGTTCTTCAACAACAATCAACTCAATTCCTTTGGCCTTGAGTTCTTGCACCAAGCCCGCGTGATCAGGATGATAGTGGGTGATCACCATTGAATGAATTTGATCGAGATCAACATCATTGCGTTTGAGCACCGCCATCAATTTGCCCCATGTGCCCGGCCAGCCAGCATCGATCAGCAAAAAGCCAAAGGTCGAGCCAACCAAATAATAATTGGTTGAATCGTAGCCAACATTGAGAATTCCAAACGGCATTGCTTGCCTCCATACAATAGTTGGATCTAGATTAACTCAAGGATTAGCTGATTAACTCGGCCATCGGGCTTATTTGCGGTCGTTCATTTGGTGCAAATTGGTTTAAAACAACGGACGACAGCCGCCATGGCCGGGATAGACCAAGGTCACGCCACGTTTTTGCAATTCCTGCCAGCTTTGTTCAATCAGGGCTGGGTCTTCTGTATGGCTGGCATACGGATGCAAATCGCCGATAAAAGCGATGCCATTATCCAAAATCAAGCTGACACTATCATCGGAATGGCCAGGCGTGAGAATAATCTCGCCAGCGATGCCAATTGAAGCTAGCCATTGACGAGTTGCCTCAACCCGCAGCACAAGCGTTTGATCAAAGGTAATTTCTTGGTACTGGTAGTGCGGCTTGATATAAGTTTTGAGAATCGGAATCGCCGAGCGTTGCTGTTCGATCACCACCAATTGCACGCCGTGGGCCTTGAGTTCCTGCACTAAACCAGCGTGATCGGGATGATAATGGGTGACCAGCAGATAGCGAATTGTCGTTAATGCGATCGCTTGGCGTTTGAGTTGGGCAAGTAATTTGGCCAACGTTCCAGGCCAACCAACATCGAGCATCAAAAAACCGTCAGTCGCTCCAATCAGGTAATAATTGGTTTCATCGTAGCCAACGTTGATAATTGTGGATGTCATAGTTGAATGTTCCGCTCTAGTAAGGCTACTCACCACACGCACATCACCATAGTAGCGCATCCAAACGCTTGTGCTGACAGCCGCAAGATTGATTTAATCGGTAACTAAACCATAACCATGGGTCGTATGAATATTCCTTGCCAGAGCGAACCTGATAGTGCTAGGATAGCCATAATTAATCGTGTTTGATTTGAATGTAGATATAGATAGTTAAGGAGTTGAGCCATGGCGATTCGCAAAGTTGCAATTTTGACCAGTGGTGGCGATGCCCCCGGCTTAAACGGGGTTATTCGAGCTTTTGTAAAATCGGCAGTTATTGAACATGGCTGGGAAGTAGTTGGCATTGAAGATGGTTTTGAGGGCTTGGTTGGTAAGCCCCGCCTGCGGCCTTTGGGTTTGAAAGAAGTGCGGGGCCTGCTTGGACGCGGTGGCACAATTTTGGGCAGCACTAATAAGGGCAATTTTGGCTGGCGTAAAAATGCCCAAGGCGAATTAGTGCGCAACGATGCAGCATATCAAGAATTTGTGGCCAATGCCAAGGCCGAAGGTATCGATGCAGTTGTCGTGTTGGGTGGCGAAGGCAGTCAATCAATCGCCCACGATTTGGGCAATTTTGGTTTGCCCGTGGTTGGCGTGCCCAAAACCATCGATAACGATTTGGTTGGCACCGACCAAACCTTCGGCTTTGATACCGCCATTGGGGTTGCGACCGATGCCTTGGATCGGCTGCATACTACCGCCGAAAGCCATGACCGCGTGATGGTGCTTGAAGTGATGGGTCGCCACGCGGGCTGGATCGCCTTGCACGCTGGCTTGGCTGGCGGGGTAGATGCAATTTTAATTCCTGAAATTCCGTTTGATTTGCGCGCCTTGGCCCACAAAATTAACGAACGCGATTCGGTTGGTTCGTCGTTTAGCATTATTATTGTGGCTGAAGGCGCAATGCCAGCAGGTGGCGAGGCGATTTACCAGCGCGAAGGCTTGCTTGGCGGGATTGGCTATTACGTTGCCAACCAATTAGCAGCATTAACCGACAAAGATACGCGGGCAGTGGTGTTGGGGCATATTCAACGTGGCGGCTCGCCAACGCCAATCGACCGCATTTTGGCCTCGCGCTATGGCGTTGGCGCGGTTTGGGCCATCTCGCAAGGTCGCTTTGGTCAGTTAGTTGCAATCCAAAACGATCAATTGATTACGGTGCCATTGCTAGAATGTGCCAACAAAATCAAGCCAGTGCCAGTTGATGGCCAAATGGTGCGCACTGCCCGTTCGTTGGGCGTTGTTTTTGGCGATGAAGAACAACGAATTAATAAATAGTGCAGCGTTCCCTCACCCCAACCCCTCTCCCGTGGCGCGGGCGAGGGGCTTTTGTTTTGTCGTTCTTGGGTAATGTGTCGGTGAACAAGGGCTTGCTCCCCCTCGCCCGCGTTTTCGTGGGAGAGGGGGTTGGGGGCTTACTGCATGACATCGATTGCTCCTTGGAACTAAAAAGCTGACTCCATCAACGCTATCCGCTATGATATGGATGCTTAAACCTTAATC
>NZ_JAFBCZ010000063.1 GCF_016907925.1 Herpetosiphon giganteus
TGCTGAGCCGTAGTCAGCGGAAAATGAATGCGTTTCGTCATGGTTCTATCGTAGCAGCATAGGGTTCAGGATGCAAAGGGTATTTGACCATTACAGTGGCTAATCGAATCGTTGCCCTACCCCACCATGCAGCATCGGCTCAAACACGAGGGGATGGCCGCGATTCTGGCTGCCGTCACCGCCGTGGCCGCCACGCATCCTGATCCGCAGGTGGGTGATGAGCATCTGGGCTATCTGCGCAAACGAGTCAATCAGATGGCCTACCCGACCTTCCGCGCGGCTGGCTGGCCGATTGGCAGCGGGATCGTGGAAAGCGCCAACAAACTGGTCGTCGAGGCGCGGCTGAACGGTGCAGGCATGCATTGGGCGCGGGCGCGTGTCAATCCGATGCTGGCGCTGCGGAATGCCGTGTGCAATGATCGCTGGCGCGAGGTCTGGACGGCGAGTATGGCGCATATGCGCCAGCATGGCCGGATCGTCCGCCCGATCATGCCACTCGCACCGGAACCGCCACTCGCACCGGAACCGCCATCCGCACCGGAACTGCCACCACCACCCGCGCCGAAACCCATCCACCCGTGGCGGCGGTATCCCCCAAAGCGCTCATCCGGTGCAAAAAGCTGACGGACACCCTTGCAATTATTTGAGGTTTTATGGTAGGATAGGATTTAGCTATACATATGGCTATAAGACATAATATCTAGATACTGTGTCTTATGTTGAAGGATAATTGTATCAGTAACCTTGGAAGAGAGTTGGCATTCAATCCCCATAATCAATCATAAACACGATTAATGCTTATGGTTTAGCATTAATCTAGACTGCTCGTGCGTAGATTTAACTATAAATCTTGGATGTAATATCTAAGTTTGTTTTATGGTGGAATTTAGCAGGCTAGACCTACTATAATTTAAATTTATACCGATAAATAGCTGAATGCCATGATATTCATATCATACTTACAATGAAAGGCAGACACATGGATTGGTTGAATTATGATGGGCTTGAAACAGAAGCTGCTAGTTCCTTACACGATTTGGGTATGGTTGCGCTGCCACATGCGTTACCTAGTGAAAATAATCAACGTTCAAGCAATATTTTGATTAAACAAATCTATCTTCCTCCGCATTTTCCTAATCAAGCAAAACCTATTTTCAATTGGGTTCCTCTAAGCACAGCGCTGCTTACAGCTATGGCTCGCTATCACGATCAAACCCAGTATGGCGCGGGATTTTTACTTCAGTCGAAAGCTGGTGCTGCTTGCTTGCCAATTGTTGCCTCGTTTACACCAGAAACGACTTGGACCATGGCAATTAACGCGATTGATCAATCAATCCGCAATGCGTTAATTGCCCCAAGCTTAATTGCTTATGACCCAAGCAGTTTCGTTGTTGGCCCCAAAGGCGCGATTCGAACGGCTTTTGCCCCAAGTACCTCAGTTGATCCAACACTTGGTTGGCACGATATTAATGTAGCTCAATCATTAATCGAAGCTGGTACATTTGACCTGATTTTTACACTCGATATTGTTGATGCTGAATGGATACTTGGTTGTAGCTATTTAGCTAATTATGCTGAAGTACAGATTAAACGTTTACTTGATCATATTGAACATTTATTCAATGAATTATTACAAAACCCTCGGCAATTAGTGCTGAAGACGAGCATGCTTTCGGTAGAGGAAATTCAACAACAACTGATTGAATGGAACTCAACTCAACGTGATTGGCAACAACGTCGAATTGATCAAATTATCGCTGATCATGCTGAGTATACACCTCACGCGACAGCAATTATATGGCACGATCAGAGCATCAGCTACGCTGAACTGAATAGTCGATCGAATCAGGTAGCGCATTGGCTATACGAACAGAATTTGCGACCAGGTAACGTAGTGGCTGTCTATATGGATCGTACTCCTGACCTATTAATAACATTGTTGGCAATTATTAAATTAGGCGCTACCTATTTACCACTTGATTCTAAATTTCCACAATTTCGGCTAAATCAGATTTTGAGCGATGCAAAACCAACAGCAATTGTAACTGAAGCTGGGTTGGTCAATCAAATTAGTACAAGTACCTCAGTAATTATTTTTAACCAAATTGAGATTATAACCTATCCTATTGACAGTCAACAGCCAATCACGAACCTAGATGATCTGATCTATGTTATCTATACCTCAGGTTCAACCGGTATACCCAAAGGAATTAGTATTACCCATCGAGCAGTCAGTGCCTTGATCGATTGGGTTACAACAGCCTATACGCGTGATGAAATGGCGCTGGTATTGGCCTCAACTTCAATTGGGTTTGATATTGCGTTTTTTGAAATCTTCGGGTCACTCTGCCTTGGTACAACACTGCTTTTAGTTGACCATATTCTCGATCGGGCTGCATGGGATAGCGCCGGGGTGACGTTGATCAACAGCGTACCATCGGCAATTACTGAGCTATTACGGATAGGCGATTTACCACCTTCTGTTAGTTGCAGTAATCTAGCGGGCGAGGCTGCCAGCCCAGGATTAATTAACGATCTTTGGCAAAAATCCCAACTTCAACGGATTGTAAATTGTTATGGCCCAACTGAAACAACAGTCTATTCGATTTGCTGTGAGTTGCCGCGAAATCTTCAGGGTTCACCACCAATTGGGCGGGTGCTCCCAAATGAGCATTGTTATATTTTAGATAGTCAACTTCAATTATTACCACTAGGTGTAAAAGGAACGTTATATATTGGTGGGATTGGGGTGGCACAAGGCTATCTCAATCGGCCTGAACTAACTGTCGAGCGCTTTATTGCGAATCCCTTCATTCAAGGTGATCGCTTATATAACACTGGTGATATTGCAGCATTTCGTGACGATGGGCTGATTGAATACTATGGCCGCAATGATAACCAACATAAAATTCGCGGCTATCGCATTGAATTGGGCGAGATTGAGCATACGATCAATAGGTTTGCTGGGGTTAATGCAAGCGTTGTGGTTCACGAACACGATGATCATGGGGGACACCTGATTGCCTATATCGCCCCTGATCGCCAGCGCTATCTTGGGGTAACTGATACACAGATTCAGCAATTACCAAATGGGTTAGCGATTGTTCCTCAAAACATCAATGAAACGACCCATCTGTATGAAGTCATTTTTGGCGAGGATGAATATCTGCTGCATGGGATTAAACTCCACGATGGAGCTTGTGTCTTTGATGTAGGGGCAAATATTGGGCTTTTTGCACTTTATGTCAATAGCAAATGTCGTAATCCCAAGGTCTATAGTTTCGAGCCAGTTCCGGCAATCTATCAGACTGCATGCCAAAATATCGAATTATATGATTTAGATGTCCAAATGTTCATGTATGGATTAGCCGATCGTGAACAAGCGATTGAGTTTACCTATTATCCCAAATGGTCAGCCTTATCAGGGGCATTTGGCAATCGAGCCGATGAAGAAACGCTTTCGAAAGCATTTTTAAAGAACGATGCCTTTTTTGCTCAATACTCTGAAGAACTGGTTGAAGGCCGCTTCGAAGGCGAGTTAGTAACCTGTCAATTGCGTACCATGTCGCAGGTTATCCGTGAACAACAGCTTGAACAGATCGATTTGGTCAAAATTAACGTTGAAAAAAGTGAATTAAATGTATTGCGGGGGATTGAGCTAACCGATTGGCCCAAAATCCGCCAATTAGTGGTTGAAGTTCACAATAGCGGCGATGCCTTGGCTCAAGTTGAAACACTGCTAAGCCAACAAGGCTTTCAGGTAGTCGTTGTTCAAAACAGTGTATTTGTTAATACCGTTTTGTTTACGGTCTATGCTCGACGGGTTGAGGATACGCCAAACGTGGCAACCCCAACAACCCTGCAAATAGCCAAAACAGGCTTGCCGATTCGCAGCTTGCATGAACAGCTTAAAGCCCAATTACCTGAATATATGATTCCTCGCGGTTATATTGTTGTTGATCAGATACCGCTAACCTACAATGGCAAAATTGATCGTAAGCAGTTACCCCCAATTACTAATAGTCGGGTCGTTTTGATGCACGACATGAACTATGTTGAGCCCCAAAATGATTTGCAACAGCTTGTGGCTAATATTTGGCAACAAGTGCTAGGCATCGAGCAAATCGGCATTCACGACAACTTTTTTGATCTTGGCGGAACCTCGATTGCCGCAGCACGGGTGCATAGTCAACTTCAAACCTTAGCGCTCCGCCCAATTCGCTTAAGCCAATTATTCCAATATCCAACCATCGTTCGGCTTGCAGAGTATCTCGCTGGGGATCAGTCTCAAGCACCAGTACAGCATCGGGCTGCTGCTCGGCGTGCTGCTAGCGAGAAACGTCAACAAATCCGCAAACGCTAATCGAGCATAGTAGATGAGGAATTACGTCGATGCCAACGCATGCACCGATTGATGGAATTGCAATTATAGGTATGGCTTGTCGAGTACCTGGGGCAGTAAATCCTGAGCAACTTTGGGATCAACTGCAAGCTGGCGTTGAGTCGATCCGCTTCTGGAGCGATGTGGAACTACGTGCTCAGCATGTTCCAGAAACCTTGATTAATAATCCAGAGTATGTTAAGGCCGAAGCTATGCCCGCTGCGGTAGATTGCTTCGATAACGAATTTTTTGGCTATACAGCCCGCGAAGCGGCAATGATGGACCCGCAACAGCGGCTGATGCTTGAGGCTGCTTGGGAAGCATTGGAGCATGCTGGCTATCCTGCGGGAACTGAATCGTCAGTGGGAGTTTTTGTTAGTTCGGCCTTGAGCACCTATATTAACCATGGCCCGCGCTTTGCCAACTTGGCCGAACAGTTTTACCCACTGTTTCTTGGTAATGGACAAGATTTTCTTCCGACCCGTATTGCCTACAAACTTAATCTGCGTGGCCCAAGCATGCTGATTCAGACTGCATGCTCTAGTTCGTTAGTTGCAGTTCATCAAGCATGTCAAAGTCTGCTGAATGGCGAATGTACGTTGGCGCTCGCGGGTGGGGTTTCAATCCGTTTTAGCGAACTGCCTGGTTATTTCTATCAACAAGGTGGCACAGCCTCGCCTGATGGGCATTGCTATGCCTTTGATCAGCGGGCACAAGGGACGATCTTTGGCAATGGCCTTGGGATGGTTGTTTTAAAATCGGCCCAACAAGCCTTCGATGATGGCGATAACATTATTGCAATTATCAAAGCCTCAGCAGTGAACAATGATGGGGCCGAAAAAATGGGGTATGCCGCGCCCAGCCCCGAAGGCCAAGCCCAAGTTGTAGCTGAGGCCATCGCCTTGGCAGGTTGGGATTCAAATACAATCGGCTATGTCGAAACCCATGGTACTGGCACCGCGCTTGGAGATCCAATTGAGATCGATGGCTTAACCAATGCCTTTCGCGAAACCAGCAACGAATGCAATTTTTGTGCAATTGGCTCCATTAAGCCAAACATTGGTCATTTAGATGTAGCTTCGGGCGTACTTGGATTAATCAAAACCGCACTTCAGCTTAAGCATCGCCGCTTAGTGCCACATTTACATTTTAGCCAGCCCAATCCACAGATTGACTTTGAAACAACTCCTTTCTTTGTAAACACCTACTTACGCGAGTGGGAAACAACCTTACCGCGTCGGGCTGGAGTTAGTTCATTTGGCATTGGCGGCACCAACGCCCATCTTGTTTTAGAAGAAGCACCCGAATCAACTCTAATCGATGAAACGCATAGAGCCACCCCGCAAATTCTTGCCTTGAGCGCAAAATCTGCGACGGCATTAAATACCCTAGCCCAACAGTATAGCAAGCGTCTCGCTACCATATCAAGCAATGAACTTGAACCGTTATGTCAATCATCGATTTATCGCAGAACCCAATTTGCCTATCGCCTAGCAGTTGTCGGCAACGATCAAGCAGAATTAATCGCTCAGTTAGAACATGCGCGACAGGAACTTAGCGCAAAGCCAACTCAAGCGCCCAAAGTTGCGTTTGTGTTTACCGGCCAAGGGTCGCAGTATCCCGGCATGGCACGGGCACTCTATGCCCACTTCCCAGTCTTTCGCGATGCCTTGGATACCGTCATCGCGGCCTTTGCTCCCCTCCTGCCCACCCCCTTGCTGCCCTTGCTGCTCGATCCGACTGCTGACCCTGCCACGCTCGCGGCCACCGCCGTCGCTCAACCTGCGCTCTTTGCCCTTGGCGTTGCCCTCGCCGCCCTCTGGCGCTCCTGGGGCGTAACCCCTCATTGCGTGCTTGGCCATAGTTTGGGCGAAATTCTTGCGGCACTCCATGCGGGCATTCTGACCCTGCCCCATGCCGTCCACCTCGTCGCTGCCCGTGCCACCCTCATGCAAGCTCTGCCTGCTGGCGGGGGCATGCTCGCCATTCCTGCCCCAGCCACCAGCATTCAGCCCCTGCTCGCCGCCTATCCCGCCCTCGTGCTGGCGGCGAGCAATAC
>NZ_JAFBCZ010000064.1 GCF_016907925.1 Herpetosiphon giganteus
GGAGTCATGGTGGTCCTTTCCTTGGTCTGTTGCATTTCCAAGTATAGTCCACCTGGCTCTCGTTAATTTTGCACCACTTTCGTTATACCACCAATCACATTGGGAACATCACCATGGCGTTCATACTCCGTGTGCGGACTCAAGACCCATGGTTCGCCACGCCGCAGACAACGCTCAGGATGGTCGGTCTCGAATAGGGCTACGCCAAGCCGATAGAGACAGCCACCAGGAGTTATCCGAACGCCATGATAGATCAGCAACCAGCCTTCTTCGGTGGCGATGGGCGGTGGCGACAACCCAATTTTGTTGGCATCCCACCATGCGCCTTTGCGCGCCTCAAGCATACACTGGTGTTGACCCCAATGGCGTAAATCGGGTGAGAACGACATCCAAATATGCGATCCTTGTGCGCCAATCGGGCGATGAATCATCGCCCATAAGCCGTTAATCCGCACGGGAAAGAGTGCCGCATCTTTATTTTCGGGCTGCATCACCACTCCATAGCGGGTAAAGGTCTTGAAATCGGTCGTTGTTGCCAAAGAAACGCCCGGACCACCAGTCGCATACGAGGTATAGACCACCGCATAGGCCGCTAATTCCTCAAGATAGGTAATGCGCGGATCTTCAATGCCCCACTGTTCTTCAGGATACTGCTGCGGATCAGGCGCAAAGGTTGGGTGGGCATCAATTTGCCAGGTATCAATCCCATTGGCCGAGCGCGCTGCACAGAAATGCGAATGCCCACGCCGATCTTCAACCCTGCATAATAACAAGGTTGTGCCATCGGCAAGGATGGTTGCGCCTGGGTTAAACACGCTATTAATCGGGTATGGCCAATCGCTGGCTTGTAAAATCGGATTAGCTGAATGCCGTGTGAACAGATCGAGTCGATTCTGCTGGATCATCATGGATTCCAAACTGTCTCGCCATGAGACACTACAATGGTCTTGATAAACGAAGATCGCGTGGTGGAATCACATTCACCCCAATCTGCGTTGGGGGAACGACGCTGGCTGCCTTGCTCGTCGTCGTTCCAAGACGGATTGGTGGTATGAGCGTTTGCATCGTCAAGCGACTGATTAAAAAGGCGAGGGTTGATTCAGCACCCTGATTTTGATTAATCCGATCAATTTCTAGGCCATCAGCACACCCACCAGTGCGTGGGTCATAGAGGGCTACGCCTGCATCATTGTGGCCGAGAAACCAAGACAAGGCATGCTGGGCTTCATCGTACCAGCCTGCATCGCCGGTGCTTTCAAAGGCGGCACATGCTGCCAACACGGTTGCCTGCGCTTCAATTGGCTGTTGATCATAGTGCGCTGGCGCTTGTCCACGCTGGAAAAACCCATTCGAGCCAATGGGCTTGAAATGGTCAGCCTCCGGCCGCTGAATCGCACAGAGCCAGGTCAAGGCCGTTAATCCAGCCGCAACCATATCGGGGCGCTGAAGGGTTTGACCACTGACGATTAATGCATGCGGCAGCACCGCATTATCATAGGTCAGATGATCATCAAACCATTCCCAATCAGGCTGATGCGCCGCTTGAAAACGGGCTAATAATTGTTCAGCGAGGTGCGCTTGGCACGCCATAACCGTGCGATCACCAGGAAAGCGTTGACGATAGGCCGCGAATCCCAGCAAGGCGAAAGCCCATGGCCGTGGGTGGGTCAGCTGAGCCACCGCTGGAAGTGCGAAACGGAGCAGCCGTTGTGCAACGCCGCACAAGCCCGGATCATGGCTCTGGGCGAGCACCGTGCCAAGTGCCCAGATACTGCGCGCATGCGCATCTTCTGAGCCGGTCGCTTCTAACCACTGCCGATTTGCCCCCATAAAGTTGCGAAAGCGTTGCGTCGCTGGATTAAAGGCATACCAGAGAAACGCTAAATAGCGCATTGCCAGGCGCTGAGCCTGTGGTTCTTGGATGGGGTCGAGCAGCATCATGGCAATCAAGGCCCGCGCATTATCATCGGTCGCATAGCCTTCGTGATGATTGGGAATCGTTAAGATCGCATGTTGGATTAAGCCCATATCGTCGGTCATAGCGATCAGATGATCAAGACATAACGGCGGGATGATCGGCGCATCGGGCATGATGGGTTGATTCGCCAGCACCAGCACGGGATGGCGGGGGTGCGTCTGTGCCTGGAGAAAGCTGCGCATATAGTGCGTAGCAACAATCGACCAGAGCATCGTGCGCCCACGTTGATAGGCGCGTTCGCGAATGGTTTGACGTAGCTGGGGTTCGGCTAAAAGCGTGTTAACCTGCTCAGCGAGCAGCGCTGGATCATGAAACGGAACCAGCATGCCACCACCATGGGCCAAGAGTTCGGTTGCATACCAGTAGGGTGTCGAGACAATCGCCTTTCCAGCTCCAATTGCATAGGCTAAAGTACCCGAGACGCTTTGTTCTTGGGTATGATAGGGCGTAATATAAATATCAGCCGCACCCATATAGATTGCTAAAGCGCTCGGACTCACAAAGTGATCGTGAAACCGCACATGGGCTTGAATCCCAAGCTGTTCGACTAGCGCCTGCAGCATCTCGCGATAGGCCTCGCCAACGGTTTGACGAACGGTTGGATGGGTTGCTCCAACAATCACATACAGCACCTGCGGATGCTGTTGGATCAGGGATGGCAATGCATATAAAACATCTTCAATCCCTTTATTTGGCGAGAGCAAGCCGAAGGTCAGCAGAACCTGCTTGCCTGTCAGATTGGCGTGTTGTTTATCCTCATAGCCATCACGAAATGGCAGATCCGGAATGCCATGGGGAATACAATCAATCTGCGCCAATGGAATCCCATAGATTGTCTGCATCAAATCGACCGCATGCGAACTCATCACAATAATCCGTTGTGATCGTTGCGCAAGCTCCCACAAAATCGTCTGTTGATCGGCGGTTGGTTCGCGTAATACTGTGTGTAAGGTGGTTACGATCGGAATCGTGATAGCACGAATGAGCACGAGCAGATTCCGCCCTGATGCCCCACCAAAAATCCCATATTCATGCTGAATACACACAAGGTCATACGAACTCAAACGGATAAAATCGGCAGCTTGGGAATAACTATCTGGATTATCCTGATCAATCGTAAAGACCACTGAATCGGGATAGGCATAGCCTAGAGGCGTATCATTCATGGCCATCACGTCGATCCTGCTCTGTGGATACGCTTCAAGCAAGGCCATGCGCAAATCGGTGGTATAGGTTGCAATCCCACACTGGCGCGGAGCATAATTGCCAATGAGTAAAATTGAGCGAATCGATGGATACTGTGGTGTCGGCATGCCACACCTCCTGTACTAACGGAAAGCAATCACCCTGTCATAGCGGCATATGGTGGGTGGCGCAATGTTTCAATCCGGGGCAAAAGGGTATCAAGCTGCTGTTCCCAGCCCACATCCCAGGCCCGAATGGCGGCAATCACCTGAACCGGTGGCGTAACTGTACGGGCGGTCGGATGCCACGCCTGATAGCGAATAGCCGGTGGGAGCAGCACCCACTGGCTATAGTAGCCCAACAGATAGCGTAAGGCCATAAAGCCTGTCCAGCCTGCGATGGCATTCCCCTGCATCTGCGGACTCATCCAGCGCTGCGTGAAGGTCCCAAAATGATTCGGCTCAGCAAAGGTCAGGGGATGGATCACCAGCGGATGCTCCTGCTGACTAAACCCAAACAACAGACAGCGCAGGGCATTCGTCACCGGAACGGGATGCGGATAGGCCGCAATCCCTACCTGAAAATAGTGCTGATGATCGGGTGTAAACCAATGACTATCCATCGATAGCCCCTTTCTTAAATGATCAGGAGCGCCATGGGCGGCTAGGGTATGCGTAGACTCGCCAGCGGGAAAACCTGCAAAATGCGGGAGGCAGGAATCCCCGCAGCAATGAGGCGTTCAGGAATTCCATGGATCGTGTGATCACAATGAATCCAAACCCGCTCATCGTGATAGGCGATATGCACCAGACACTGATGAATCCGATGCTGCCCGTGCCACCCCGCGACCACCACCATATACTGCTGTTGCTCACGGTCAAACACCGTTTGCATCGTACATGCGCCCAGCGTATCAGGACATGGCATGGCCATCAGGACGGTTTCGATGAGCGTGGTGGGCGAAACGGCCACCATAACAAACTCCCTTCTAAAACAGCCATTGGGTTAGCGCATGGTCGGTTTCGATGGTAGGGGATCGTCTGGCCATTGATTCCAATGGGTGGGTGGGTGATTGTAGAGCGTGCGATACTCATGATATTGCCAAGCAATAAACCGCAGCGCGACTCCACTGAGCATGATGAGCACGATCGCCATGAGCATCTGCCACACGGGAAGGGTCAGACCACGCATCGTCACCTGTGGTTGTGGGCTCGCATTGCCGAGCAGCATCAGGCCACCAATCAGGCTCAGCCAGAGCAGAACAGAACGTTTTTTCATCATGTGCTCCCGTGAAGACCAGCACTGCTGGGAGCGTTCACCAGCAGTGCTGAAAGATGTTCCGGTAGGCGGGGTGGCCGAACACTCCCGGGAAACTGGATAGTGATGGTTGTTCCATGGTCAACCGCACTGGCAATCGTGATGCTGCCTTCGTGTTGTTGGATGAGTTCTTGCACAATGGCCAAGCCAAGTCCTTGACCAATCCGTGCCGCCCCATGGGGATCAGCAGTGTCAAAAAATGGACGAAAAATCTGCTCGAGGTCATCGGCAGCAATACCAACCCCAGAATCCTGAATGGTGATCTGCCCATCAGCAGCGAGGGTGATGGTAATGGCACTCTGCATCCCGCTATAGTGCAGGGCATTGAGCACGAGATTCTGAAAAATTTGGACTAAGCGCCCATAATCGCCCGCGATCCATATAGCTTCATCAGGAACCCGCAACACCAACAGATGCGCGGCGCGCATGCCGTGCATGGCATCAACGACCGTGCGCAGCACCGCACGGAGGTCAAGCGAACGCCGCTGAATCGGCCCCAGATCGTGGGTCATCAGCGTACTATCCAACAACGTGGGTACGAGTCGTCCTACGTGAATGGCTTGCATCCGCATCGTATTAATCATGTGCCGTTCACGCAGGGGAATGCCACCCCATGTGGCAACGCGTCGCTCCAATAAGTCGATATAGCCCAGCAAAATACTGATGGGCGTTTGCAGTTCATGGATCGCAATCGTCAGATGATGGTGAATCTGATGGGTTGTATCAAGCGCCACTGCCAGCGTGCTCGTGAGCGTTTGGACATGCTCTTCTGCCGCTCTGTGAGCGACGCGCGCAAACGCATAGTCAAGTGTCCGCTGAAAAAAGGCTGGTGTCAGGTCATCATCGAATAGTGTGGCATGCACCCCGCCGTGCAACACCGGGATCAGGGTGTGATTATCGGCGTTTGGGGCGGAGAAAATGAGCGGATAGGGTGCTGCATGATCAGACAGCGCTTGGATAATCATGCGGGCCGTATCCGTCAGTGGCAGTCGCACGAGAATAACATCGATCTGGCGCGTTGCCAGCATCCGCAGGCCATGGGGTGGTATAACGAAAGTGGTGCAAAATTAACGAGAGCCAGGTGGACTATACTTGGAAATGCAACAGACCAAGGAAAGGACCACCATGACTCCC
>NZ_JAFBCZ010000065.1 GCF_016907925.1 Herpetosiphon giganteus
GCCAACCCCGCGACCGTGGTGGTGCCAAGTTTGGCGCGGGATCACCGCCTGATCGCCAGTCTGGCGCGGGCGGCAGGGCAGCTCTGGGCGCATGGGGTGGCGATTGACTGGTCGGCATTGATTCCCCCGACCACCACCCCCTATCCCTTGCCTGCCTACCCTTGGCAACGCAAGCGCCATTGGTTGCCAACACATAGCTCAATGCAACGGGCTAAACAACCAACTCAATCAGCACAAGATTTTTATGTTGTGCGTTGGGAGCAAGTAAGCTCAGACAGCCATGATCTTCATGCTCAAAGTAGTGGGCCATGGTTAATGATTAGCGATCAAGCCATGCTCGCAACTGAACTAGCCGAGTCGATTCAGGCTGAGGATTGTGAGGTTGTTTTACACGCAAGTCTGGCTGGTGACGATGCTGCAATCGAAGCACTACTCAAGCAGCGCACGTGGCATGGGATAATTTATTACCCATGCCTATCAACTACCGATGAATCGTGTGATCGCCAACAAGCCCAAATCTGTGGCGATGTACTATGCTTAATTAGTGCACTCGCACGATCAGAGTCCGCCAATAAGCCTAAACTTTGGTTGATAACAACCTTGGCTCAGCCTGCTGATGGCGCTGTCTTGAATCCACAGCATGCAACGTTATGGGGTTTGAGTCGCTCGATTGGACAGGAGCATCCTCAACACTGGGGCGGGATTATCGACCTTGATCAGCAGCCAAGCGCCTTTAAGCAGATTGCGACCATTATTACAACCCAACAACAACCGCTCGAAGTTGCTTGGCGGGCGCAGCAACAATATAGACCAACACTGATTCAAGAAAGCATCCAACTGCAACAACCAAACCCAAGCAGTATCCAACCACATGCTACCTACCTGATTACAGGTGGTTTAGGTGGTTTAGGCTTGGCATGTGCAAATTGGTTGGCTGAAATTGGGGCACGCTCAATTGCACTCATCGGTCGCAAACAACCCAATCAACAGACCCAACAACAGCTTGAACAACTCCAAACCAAAGGCATAAACGTTCAATTTCTTCAAGCTGATGTTAGCGTCAAAGAGTCGGTTGAGCAGGTTGTGCAACAAATTCAAGCCAGTACATTCCCGTTAGGCGGAGTGATTCATACAGCAGGGGTGGTTGATGATGGTTTAATTATCAACCAAACATGGGAAAATTATGAGCGAGTTTTCGCCCCCAAAGTGCTTGGCACATGGAATCTCCATCATGCGACCAAGCACTTAAAGCTTGATTGGTTTGTATTGTTCTCATCGGGAATTAGCTTAACCGGAGCCGCTGGTCAAGCGAATTATGCAGCAGCCAACGCCTTTCTTGATGCCATGGCCTACTATCGCCAAAGCCAAGGCTTACCTGCGGTCAGCATTAATTGGGGGGCATGGGCCGAGATTGGCATGGCTGCTCGTTTAGGCACTACCACAACCCAGCGACTCGCAGCAAGTGGCATGCAAGCCCTAACCCCAGCCCAAGGGATCGCAGCCCTTGCAACGATTTTGCAAACCAAGCATGCCCAAATTGGGGTATTTCAAATTAACTGGGCGGAATTTGCCAAGGCCAGTTCTTCTCGCTCCAAGGCACCGCTGCTAAAAGCGTTGCTACAAACTGGTTCGGCTGAGGCGACAAGCAACCAGTCAGCCTCGCGCCGCTACTTATTAGGTTTAGCCGCGTATCAACGCACGGAACAATTTGAACTCTTTATTGATGCGCAACTCCGTAAGAGCCTGCGGCTTGATGATCAGCAACCAATTGACCCTCATCAAGGGTTATTTACGCTAGGATTTGATTCATTAACATCGCTTGAGTTGACCAATCGATTAAGTGTTGAGTTGGGGCTAGCATTACCGCCGACCTTAACCTTTGATTACGGTACACCAAAAATACTGACCAACTACTTGTTCGAACGCTTATTTGGTAGTTCAGCTACCCCTGAAACGCCTGAAGCATCACCAGAATCAGAGCGCAAAGTCGCCATCCAAGAATTATCGGAAGCCGACTTAATTGCCTTATTAGATACAGAGATCGCATTACTCCAACAAACAGATTTAGAAAGGAACGATCACCATGAGTTTGATTAAGACAGAGGCGTGGGTTCTTCATGAAGGTCTAGCAGGAGCACCAACAGTTACCGCCGAACTCCAACGTGAGGAATTTAGTTTCCCTGATATTAAGCCCGACGAAGTATTGGCCGAGCCAATTTATGGATGTTGGGAAGGCAATATGGGCCATGCGATTGAGCGCAAACCTGTTGACATCTGCCGCCAACGAGGCGAATCGAAGGTTGTGCTTGGCAACGCGGGAGTAGTACGAATTACCAAAATAGGTGCCGCAGTAACCACGGTTAAAGAGGGCGATTTTGCACTCTTTGTTGCAATTGGCACAAGCGACCAGTTCGGCTATATGATCAAAGTGGTTGGCTATGATGCACCGCATACGATGGGGGTTTTAGCCAAACAAATCAAACTACATCAACATCAAGTGATTGCTCTACCAAGCCATAGCCGCCATTCGCTTCAGCAATGGGCAGGCTTCTCATTACGCTATCTGACTGCTTGGGCCAATTGGAAATTAGCCTACGATTGCTGGCGCTTACAAATGCCAGAAGACGATTTCCCCTTACCCTATGCCTGGGGCTGGGGTGGTGGGGTCGCCTTTGCTCAGTTGCAACTGGCCAAAATGGGTGGAGCGCATACCGCTATGATCACCTCAAATAGCGAACGCACGGCCTTGCTACTCCAAACTGGCATTACACCGGTTGATCGTCGGCAATTTAGCGACATGGAATATGATGAGCAGCGCTATCAGCGTGACCCTGAATATCGAACAGCCTATGCCAAAGCCGAGAAACAATTTATCGAGATTGTTCAGTCGCTAACCAATGGGTTTGGGGTTTCGATCTTTATTGATAATATTGGGCAGCCAGTTTTGCGCGGAACCCTCCGAGCGCTAGCCCGTCAAGGGGTTATTGCAACGTCTGGTTGGAAAAAAGGCATGAATTTAACCGTCAATCGCGCTTTAGAATGTATCAATCATCATATTCATGTCTATACTCATGGGCTTCAATATAAGCAAGCAGTAACCTGTGTTCAGTTTGCCGAGGCAACTGGTTGGTTGCCCCCTGCTGATTGCCCTGTCTATGCATGGGAAAACGTGCCGCAATTGGCACAGGATTATGCCAATGGTAGTATTAGTAGTTATTTCCCCTTATTTGAGATCAATAAAATTTAGCATCAAATATACAGCGTCACCCTATTGCTAATAGAAGGGACTTGGTAAGGTGAGTAAACAGCACATTCATGAGGATCTTAGTCCTTTACAACGCGCAGCCCTCGCGCTTCAAGAGGCTCGCAATCGAATTCAGTCGCTTGAGCGGCGCATCCATGAGCCAATCGCCATTGTTGGCATGGGTTGTCGCTTGCCTGGTGGGGTCAACAACCCGCAGCAATTTTGGAATTTGCTGTGTAACCAGGTTGATGCCATTCATGAAGTTCCTGCGGATCGTTGGGATATTGAGCGCTACTACGACCCAAACCCTGATCTACCAGGCAAAATGGCAACCCGTTTTGGTGGTTTTGTTGCTGATCTTGATCAATTTGATGCTCAGTTCTTTGGCATCTCACCACGCGAGGCAGCCCATCTCGATCCGCAACAGCGGATGCTCTTAGAGGTTGCGTGGGAATCATTTGAGCATGCTGGGGTGCGGCCAGAAAGCCTTCAGGGCAGTGCAACTGGCGTGTTTATTGGGGTTAGTATCAATGAATATGCCCAAGTAATTAAGGCGGCATTGGGCGAAAATTTCGATGCTTATATTGGCACCGGCACTGCGCTCTCAGCCACTGCCGGCAGGCTCGCCTATCATTTTGGCTTACAAGGCCCATGTATGGCAATTGATACCGCCTGTTCTAGCTCGCTAGTTGCGGTTCATACCGCCTGTCAAAGCTTGCGCAATGGCGAATGTACCTTGGCCTTAGCTGGTGGAGTTAACACCCTTTTACTTCCAGATGGCAATATTGGCGCAAGCAAAGCGCATATGCTTGCGCCCGATGGTCGTTGTAAAACCTTTGATCAGCAGGCCGATGGCTATATTCGGAGCGAAGGATGCGGTATTATCCTGCTCAAACGTTTATCCGATGCTCAAGCTGCTGGTGATCCGATTCTTGCGGTTATTCGTGGCTCAGCAGTCCAACAAGACGGGGCAAGTAGTGGGCTAACCGTACCAAATGGCAAGGCTCAAGAGCGCTTAATTCGCCAAGCTTTACACGTAGCTGGGGTACATCCCGAACAAGTCGGCTATCTTGAGGCTCATGGCACTGGCACAGCACTTGGTGACCCTATCGAAGCTGGGGCAATTTATCAGGTTTTTAATCAAACCCACAGTGTTGATAAGCCATTGTGGATTGGCTCGGTTAAAACCAATATTGGCCATTTGGAATCGGCAGCAGGGATTGCAGGGTTGATCAAAACGGTTTTGAGCCTGCACCATGGCTCTATCCCAGCCCATCTTCATCTCAATCAGATCAATAATCGCATTCATTTTGATCGTATTCCAGCAGCCATTCCCCAGCAAGCCGTTGCTTGGCCTGAGCAAGCAGCCACACGCATCGCTGGAGTTAGCTCTTTTGGGTTTACCGGCACAATTGCCCATATTGTGCTTGAGCAAGCTCCAAGTAGTCAGTTAGTACCCAGCCAAGAGCCTGCTCAGCAACTGCTTTGTTTATCGGCTAAAAGTGCCAAAGCCCTTGATGCTTTGGTAAAGCGCTATATCGAATTCTTGCGCCATGAGCCAGCCTATAATCTGGCTGATCTTGCTTGGATGGCGAATCGTGGACGAACCCATTTTACCCATCGGCTAGCAGTAATAGCCGACACTCCAACAGCGCTGCACGATCGCTTAGTGGCTGCCAATATGTCTAACAGCGTAGTCAACGTTTGGCGCGGAGTTAGCCCAAATCGCAACCAAGCACCCAAAGTTGCGTTTGTGTTTACCGGCCAAGGGTCGCAGTATCCCGGCATGGCACGGGCACTCTATGCCCACTTTCCGGTTTTTCGCGATGCCTTGGATACCGTCATCGCGGCCTTTGCCCCACTCCTGCCTACGTCCTTGCAGCCCTTCCTGCTCGATCCTGCTGCTGACCCTGCCGCCCTCGCGGCCACTGCCGTCGCCCAACCTGCGCTCTTTGCCCTTGGCGTTGCCCTCGCCGCCCTCTGGCGCTCCTGGGGCGTAACCCCTCATTGCGTGCTTGGCCATAGTTTGGGCGA
>NZ_JAFBCZ010000066.1 GCF_016907925.1 Herpetosiphon giganteus
CGGTTTTGCTCTGGGTTTGGTTTCGTCACCATCCAGTATACCAAACCGAGGTCGTGCTGTATCCCCTGGTTGAGCGTCCCTGTCCGCCCTTAAACATTCGTGCCAGAGCTTGAAGAAAAACAAGAAGTTGCTAAATTGCTTAGTATCGTAATAGTGAAACTCATCGATCACAATGTAGCGAAATTGGCGAATAAATTTCTCCCAAACATTGCGCTGATCCAAGCGGCCATAGCGAAAATAGAGCGCCAAGTAGAAAATATCGGGGTTGGTGACTGCCACGAATGGCAGTTTTTCTGCATCATCTGGTAGCCCAAGTTCTTGGTTGAACGTCAAGGGATTGGCGATCAGTCGCTGCAAAATCTCGCCGCGTCTGGTTTCGCTGCTGATTGCACGCATTGTTGCAGCATTAATCGGCACTGTGCGCATTGGAATGTTGTTGGCATCGATAAAGGCTTGAGCATCGGCGCAATGCTGCTCAATTAGGGCATTGGTTGGCGCAATAATTAACGTATTGTGGCCTTGTTGGGCTGGGTGCAGCAAGCGCAACAGCGCAGCATTAGTTTTGCCTGTGCCAGTCGCATAGGTATTCATCACCAAGGGCGCTTGCTCAAGCGCTTGGTAGGTGCGCACTTGATGATAGAGCAATGGCGTAGCCCCGCGATAGGCTGGAATGGCCGCTGCTGGAGCTAATTTTTCTGCATGGCCGGTTAATTGAAGCGTGATCATTTGAAGGCCTCCAAATTAAAGGCCATGCCTTGGGGCAGCAGCTTGCCATCATCAAGCTCATAGCACGGGCCTTGCACATGGCTATTGCGAATTAATGGCGTTGGCGGCACATGCAATACATCAAAGGCCAATAAGCGACAGGCTGGGCTGAGATCGGCTCCGGCCAGTAAAAATGGGATTGAGCCGCCAGCGCTTTCTGCGCGAATCGTGACTGGCTGGCTTTGCAGGTAGGCCTTGCTCATCCATTTGCCAAGCCGCAAATAGCTGGGCAGCTGCAACTCACGTTGGCTGATCGCATAAAACTCGGCAGTTGTGCCAATCGCCAGCGCCCGAATGCGGCCAAATTGCGGGCGATTTTCGACCCGCACTTTTTTGGGCGTGCTCACGCCATCGTGGATATACCATGTGCTGCTATTGCGTTCAGCCCATGTGCCTTCGGGCGCGGTAATGATGGCGTTATTGCCCATGGCAAACCAATAGCTTTCGGCTTGGGCATTGAATTGGCCAAGGCTAAATTTGGCTGCGTCGGTAATCGTGGCAGGTGTCAAATAGACACCTGCCTGATTTAACGCTGCCAAATCTTGTTGATAGTAGATGGTTTTGCCATCGTTGTAGTAGCGGCTGGGTGCTAAGCCCAAGGCATAGGCCAAAGCAATATGCCCAATAAAGGCCTCAGTTTGATACAAATTGCTAATTTCACGGGTGCTAAAAAAGGTTGGCTCTTGCAACACCAGCCGACAGCGATAAATCTGTACCATGGTTATTTTCCTTTTTTCTGAGTTGCTGGATAACTGGCTGCCAGCCGTGAGAGCATGGTTTTGAGCTGTTCAGGATCGGCATAGATTTGGCCCAATTCGGCAACCAAACTTTCACGTTCTGCTTCGCTCAGCCAGGTAACTTGGCCAATAACTCGTTGGCGTAGTGCTTGCATAGCTTGTTGGGCGGCGTTTCGAATTGTGTTGGTGTGGAGTGGGAACGATGGTTCATGCTCGTCGCCGCGCAGCAAATCGTAAGTATGTTGCACCCACTCAAGGTTGGAGAATAATTCGCAATTGCTCCAAGCCATTCCAATCAGCTGATTGCGGGTTTTGCCAATGCGCGAGGAAATTGCGCCGTAGCGGCTTGAGCGCAGAATATTGCCAACGATATAGCGCAATTCATCGGCACTAACATCCTTGAGGGTTTCAATATCGAGAAAAACGCTTTCGGGCTTGACATATTCATCGGTGCCAATGCTAGTCGAGGCATCGCCAGTGTCGGGGTTGCGCATGGTGCTGTTATCGAACAAGGCATTGAATTGGCGCGTGCCAACAATCGTTGCCGCAGGGTGCAAGCTGAAGGCATCATCGGTGATGACCCGTGAGCGTTGCGCGCCGCCGCCGCCAGCAGCATAGCCATAAACCATACAATCGATACAGCGTTCGCAAGGGTTGTTGGTATTGAGTGAGCAGATCGCATTGGCCTTGGGCGTGGTGTGCAAAAGCTGATGTTCGCGCAGCAATTCGCGGCCCATGCGGCGCTCGACGGCAACTTGTTTACGCTTGCTAATGACAACTCGTTGAATTAATTGGGTATCTCCTTCTTTCTGGCCAGCAAAAACAAATTCACGGTTGAGTGGTTCGCCGCTGCCTTCGGTGCGAAACATGGCCTCCGATTCGACGTGGCGCAAAATAAAGATGCTAACAAAACGGCCATGCGGATAGGGATTGTACTGGTCGATCAAGTGGTTTTGGTAGTTGTTCAAAATGCTCATTCTTGGTGCTCCTTTATCAATCCAATAAAAAATTATTCGCTTTCGCTACTGTCGGCGTTGAGACCTTCTGCTTGGGCTTCTTCGGCGCTGAGTGGTTTGGCGCGGAAATGTTGTTGCAGATAAAAGTGATAGGCTGAACGCAAGACTTTTTCGTGGTTGAGCAAGCGCGCTGGTTTGCCTGCATACACGCCATAGTAAATATCGCTGAAAAATACTTGGACAAAAGCCTCGCAGGCGGCGAGCAGTTTCTTGCCACTCTTAAAGCCGCTCAAGGTGCGGGTTCGTTGAATGTGCTGGTACATATCTTCGATGGCGGCGGCTTGCAGCACCGCAGGATTCAACTCTTCGCTTTGCAGATTAATTTTGCGCAACACTTCATCCAAGGCCGTGAGCATTGAACTTTTCTTCCACGAGGAGCCACGTAAATTGCCTTGGCGAGCAATTTCGGCGAGCCGATTGAGATGGAAATCGAGTTTTTCCATTGATTGATCTCCCATACTAAGGGCTAAATCGCGGACTGGTTGAAACAGCGTGCGGATCAGCCAAACTGAGGCCTGATGGCCAGCTTTGGCTTCGGCATATTTTTCGGCCAAGTAAAAAATGCGCAGCGGATGATCGGCCATGGCTCCAATAAAATCGACAACTGGATCGGCATTGGCCAGCGCCACAACCTCACGAATTTGATACAGCCATTCAAGTTGCCGCCAGAGTTTGCTTAAACTGCCTGGATCTTTGGATTTTTGGGCGAAATATTCGTAATCGTTTTGGCGCACGAAGCCACGGGCATGTAGCGGAGTCAAATCAACATACACATCGCCAAAGGCTTCTTTGCTAAGTGGGGGCACGGCGGCAGCACTGAGCAAAACCTTGCAACCAAAATGGTGCTGCAATAACAAGGCGTGCTGCAAGGCAAACAAAAAGCGCTCTGTATCAGTTTCGCCAGCAGGATTGAGCGGCAAGGTGATTAAACCGCCAAGTGTTTTGCTATAGCGCGGGCTATACAAACCATAGGGCTGGGCTTTATCGGCCTTGGTGCGCATGGTGAAATTGAGGGTTGGCGCACGCTTTTGGGCAATAGCCAAGATTGCTGTGCTCACATCGGCCAAGCGCACAGCTCCGGTCAGGGTATCTTCACGGGTCAAATGCTGAAAGGTTGAGCGTAGGCTTTCGAGCAATGGCGCTGGCAAAAACGAATAGGGAAACATGTGTAAATAGATGGTACGCTCGCCACTAATCTCGCGATAGTTGAGTTTTTCGACCAAATATTGAATTAAGCACAGCTCGCAAATGTTTTTAACTGGCTCGCCTGGGCCGCCAACCAGCCGATTCGAGAACATTTGGATTTTGATGTCGGAACGGACATTGGCCGAACCCCATTTGTCGGTTTTCATTGGCAGGCTACATTGGACACATTGTTTGGAGTTTTGGCGCACATAATTGGGCAGGCTGCCAGCAAAATCAGCGGCGCTGCGCTCCTGACCATCAAACACCAACACATGCTGTAAATAGGCATCAATCGTTGCTAAGCGAGGGTCACTCGTGGTTTGGCTATCGATCAGCCTGCTACCATCAACTTCAATCCTTTGGTAAACCTGTTCGCTGGTGAGTTGCAGTTCGGTAGCAATTGCATAGGCCCGATCCATACGAGCATCAAAACCATCGTAGACTGCCCAACGCTCTGCTGGCAGATCGAGCAATTGATAGAGATGCGGCCAAGCATCGGGAATTGCCTGCTCGCAATGCTCAATCAGGAAGATGTAGTAGCTGCGAATCAGCTCGCCAAGTTGCAACTGGCTATTGGTTTGCGGCACGGGGCCACGTTCTAAAATGGCCTCGATTGCCTGCTTAGTTGCTTGCTGATCGCTTGAATTGGCTGCATCTGCTTTATTTTTAGCAAGCGTTTTATGGGTACGTTTGATCGAATCTTGATTGAGTTGTTGTAATCGATCGATCTTGATCTTACGGCGTTGAATGATGGCATCAATCGCGGCCAGAATTTTGGCAAACGGCAGGTTGAGTTCTAAGCATTTTTTATCAACAGTGATTCCAGTATTGATCATCCGAATAAATTTTTGAAAGCCTGCGCTGGTCATGTGATTAATTGTGTCGGCCACGCGAGCGGCAATTGCTGAACGAACCGCCGAATCAAGAGTTGGTTTGTGGCCTTTTGGTTGCAGATAAGCCACGCCATCGGGATAATAGAGCAGCGGCAGCAGCCCGAAGCGTTCGCTTACTTCCTCGACCACTGCATTATGGATAATGTTGCTAAAACTGCCGCGCTGTTCAGCCACGCGATGCCGCCAAAATGTATATTGTTGGTCGCTAAATGTGTTGATTGAATGTAGAAACTGATCTTTGTGGCGTTGTTCGTCGAGCGTCTGCGATAGATCGATGCCATCTGCTGCTCGCATCAGCAGCACAAGTTTATCAAGCCGATCCATGGGCAATTTGAATTTCGGCTGATTGTTCAGATTGAGGGCTTGCACGCCAGTCCAATTATGGCCTGAATGGCGTTGCATCAGGCTAATAATATCGTTGAGATAGGCTTCGTAGCCCTCGAAAAACACATCAAGCTTAACCCTGCTCATCTCGCGCACAACATTATTGGGCTTGGTTAGCTCTAAATAACCACTGTTGCTAGTTCAAATCACGAAATCGAGGAACGATAGTGTTCCATTTGTTATCTGTAACAAACAATTAAAACATGCGGCGACAAAGC
>NZ_JAFBCZ010000067.1 GCF_016907925.1 Herpetosiphon giganteus
TGGTGTGAAAGGGATGCGATGGATGGAGGGTGGTATTAAAAAAAAGGTTCGTAATTGGTGAAGAGCAGAGGTAGGGTGAATTCTGCAACACTCTCTTGGAGGGATTCGGTATTTATTGAACCCTATTTCAGCGTAATACGGCCATCGATCTCGTTTTAATCCCTTGGAGGGATTCGGTATTTATTGAACGAACGTGATAGCCGCCCCACAGCCATGCGTTGCGTTTTAATCCCTTGGAGGGATTCGGTATTTATTGAACCGCCCCTCGATTCTGGCCGCATTATACCACACCAAAATGGCGCTTGATCGAGCAGTAGGCACGTTTGTCGCTCGATCATCTGGTTGCAGGTTCGTTATTCGAATAAATGCTTGACACGTGAACATCGTTTGGGCCTTTCTGAAGACCAATAGAATCATTTGGTGTTTGATCGAGCAGCGCAGGCTGCTGCTTGCATGGGCTACGCCGCTCGATCGATTTTTGGCTAAAGAATAATCGTAATCGCTTCACGTGGCTGTGGGCTGCCAAACGTAATCGCTTGCTCAACACATGCTCCGCAAACTCGATAAAGCCGAACGGTATCGAGCGCAGGCTCGACGATTTGATTAAGTTTTGCCCTCAATTCTACCAAATGACGTTTAGTTAGCCAACATTCAAACAATGAATATTGGGTCCAGTAGCCATAGCCGCACAGCAATTTGTGAATTTTGCTGCGTCGTTGATCGTTGGGGATGTCGTAGGCAATGATGTAGAGCGTACTATCAGCCATTGCTTACCTCACCAGAAATGGAATATAGTGTTGAATTTCGCCCATCAGCGCTTTGGCTAGCAGGCGGGCTTGCAATTCGATACAGCGTCGATAGCTGACGCGATAGCCAAAAATTGGGTGTTGAATTTCGCTGCTGAAGCGTTCTTCGAGCTTGGTTAAGAAGAGCTTACGCCCTTCTTTGCTTAATTGAACGCTGCCAGGTTCGTGCTGAAAATGTTGTTTGTTGAGAATTTTAGTGTTAAGCACGCTCAGCACAACTGAATCGACAATTACTGGGCGAAATTCTTCCATGAGATCGAGCGCCAAGGCTGGCTTGCCAAAACTCGATTGATGCAGAAAGCCAATGTAGGGGTCAAAGCCCACAATCGCTAATTGGCTCAAAACTTGGCTGGTCAGAATAACATAGCCATACGATAATAGGGCATTGACTGGATCGGGCGGTGGGCGACGGCGGCGACCATTCCACTCCCATGGCTGGTTAAGCAACTCGCTCCAACAATCCCAATAGGCTGCACTGCCTTGGCCTTCACAGCCGAAAATTGGCCCAAGCCCATGCATGCGGTCAAGTGGATCGTAGGTTGCTGGTATGGCTAGGCCATGCAGATCACGATGGGCTGCTCGGAGATTTTCAATTGCTTGGCTGAGGCGTGGCTGGCGTTGGGAGCGATTAAACCGCAAGATTTGGGTGCGAAGATTGCGCAATTTGCCATCAATAAAGGCCCGCGCCAAACTAAAGCGTTGGCTCATGTCGGTATGGGCTGCATACTGGGCTAAACGCAAGGTGGCATTGCGGGTCGGATCAGGTGTGAGCGCACCTTGCGATCGCCCTGTATAGCTCAAAAAATGGGTGCAAATCCGCCGTTCAAGAAGGCTGGTAAGCGCAGAAGCAGTCAGGGTTATTTCGCCTTGCACCACAACTCGATCAATGATATTTAATGGAATCCGCACCACCTGGCGCTGCCGCCCAAGGGCTTGATCTTCGGGAATTTCAACCCGCAACGCTTCGCCTTCGCGCTTGACAATACTATATTGCTCCGAAAGATAGAGTGTTTGCATGGGCCACTCCTTTAATCGTTAGCCTCGCTCAGTGGGTTTGGATTGGTCGTCAAATGGCGAACTTCATCAGGTAAGCATAATGGTTGCAGGCTGCAATCACGACATTTGGCTTTTTGGGTCGTTGGTGCTGGCAGTTGATTGTTTTGACATAATGTATGCGCTTGGGCAATAACGTCGATTGTTTGCTGGCGCAGTTCAGCATCAAATTCTACCAATTCGCGTCGTCGATTGGCCCACGAAAAAATAAAGCCTTGGTTGATCGTGCAGGCAAACATCTCTTCTAAACAGAGGGCTTGGGCACAAAGTTGCACATGATCGTTGCGCCAACGGCCAAGTTTGCCACGTTTGTATTCAACTGGACATAATTCGCCTTGATCATTCGCCAATAAATCGACAATGCCCGTGATGCGCCAGCGTTGACTGAACACATACACCGAGCGTTCCTGCACCTCGCCAGCAATCCAGGTGTGGCCACCAGCATCAACGCTGCTATGTAAAATTTGGCCGTCGGCGACAAATTCATTAATCAGCATTTCTGCTTGCAAATATTCGTAGCCAAAGCGGCGTGGGCAATAGGCTAAAGCATTGAGCATCGCAATTGGAACATAATCTGGCTCAAAGGCATTCATTATTCCTCCTGCTGTTTGGTTTTGAGGCGTTGCACCAAGCCCATGCCTTGGGTTGTTTTCGCGCCAACGCCAAGATACATGGCTGCATCGGCGAGCGTGGTCAAAATTCGCCGCTCGTGCAGATCGCCTGCCAGTTTGTAGCACACCTTGCCGAGGAAGCCGAGTTGTTTATTTTGGGCATGCAGCATATCGGTGTGTAATTGATAGCGTTTAATTTGAATATCAAATTGTTCTAATTGCTCGCAGCTTGCCAATGGCGTTGGGGCAAAGGCGTTCCAACGCCGCAGCAACGATTGAAAGACGCTTTGGCCATCGGGCAGCAAGCCAACCCGCTGTTTGCCTGCGCTATCACGGCCCAACTTGAAACAGGTTGGAGTGGCAAACCACAGCGTAACTTCATCGCTGGCTTGGGCTTGATCAACTAAGCTTTGCCATGAGCTAGTGCCGGCCCAAGCGCTATACTGGCTGGTGGTATGAATTGCGTGCAGATTGAAATGGCTGCTGCCCAAGCGTAATTGTTGCTGTGGCCGTTGTAGAAAGCTCTGTGCAAAGGGCCAATATAAACTTGCTTGCAGAAACGCAACCCGCAGCGGGTAGCTTTCGCCATTGTGTAAGCGGCGAGCCTGCTGGGGCAGCGGCGTGACCGTCCAGGGCTTGGTTTGGCTGGCGGCATGCAATTGTTCCGATAAGGCAGGATCGCTTGCTTTGATCAATTCTAAAAACAGCGCATGCGCCCGATGGCCTTGGGTTCGCTCAAGCTGCGTGCCATGCGCAGCAGTTAATTCAAGCACACAGGCAATTAATTCTGGTTGGGCAAGCATTATGGCTCCTCTTACAACAAAATTGGCTGATCGTTGACCCGTTTTTGGCGCATCAAAAAGTGGCGTTTGAGTTCAGGGATAACGTGAAAGGCCGCGGTTCCAGTTACCATGCTGTATTCTTCGAACATGCTATTAAAATCAACATTGAGGCGTTGGCGATAGATCGGGCCGCCTTGTAACACGCGAATCAAGGCACTGATGCTGGCTTGATCAACAATCAAACAGGGAATTGCGTTGGTTTCGACGGCGCTGCGAATTGCCGCTGGTACAGGCACGGTTGTGCGTGAACCATATTCGTAGGCGCTAAGCAACAGGCCTTTGAGGCCAACAATCGCGTTGCAATAGCGTTCTTCAAAGGTTTTTTGCTCAAGCTGATCGCTGTTTGGATAGTCGAAGGCTAAACCAAGCTGCGTAGCTCGATGCTGCATAATTTGCAGATAGACTGCTGCCGCTTCACTCGGGCCTGCATCCTGCTCGAACTGGGCTTTTGATCGATAGATCGTCACCTCATAATTACAAAAAACGTGAAACAGATCAAAATAGTTGAGGGTCTGGCTGGAAAGCAACTGTTTGGGATCGTAAATCGCTGCTTTGGGGCCTTGCCAAGCCTCGCGAAAATTAAACAGCGCTTTGGTCATTGCCACTTGCGATTCGATAAAATCGATCAGCTCGGTTTGCTGCTTTTCATGGCCAATCAAGCGCGAATCGAGAATGGGGCGCACTTGCTGGGGCGAAATTTCTTGTTGGATCGATTTTGTGCAGGCAAGCCAAGTAAGGTATTTGGCATAATGTTTGGCAACTGCATTGCGATCGGCCCATTTGGCGCTAGCAGCGAGCTTGAGCCATTGTTCGCGCTCCTCATACAGCTGATACACATGGCGAAAACTCTTGAACGTGCGTTTGCTGGTGGGAGCAAAAATCGCCCGCATAGCCTCAAACAAGGTCTCTTGATCGGGATCGTCTTTGGGCGTGAGTTGCTGTAACTTGAGCAATGGATAAAAGCTTTCGAGCAAGGCATATTGGTTGATATAGCCTTCGAGTTGATGCTTGGCTGGCAGTTGCTCAAGTTGCTGAATGATACCAGCCCATTCGGCGCGATTGAAGATTTGTTGATCCCAGGTTTTGAGCGCTGCAAAGGCTTCTTCGCTGACAAACACGTGGGCCTCGCTAGGAATGGCGGTTTCTTCGCGACCTAACACGCGGCCTGCGCGTCCAATTCGCTGGGTCAACTCGTCGCCAAATTTCGCATCGCAGATTAAGCGATCGATGCTTTGGCGGGTTTTGCCTGGCCGCCCAAAGTTGTAGCCAATATCAACGGTGGGCGTGGCCAAAATAACGGGCCGCACCAAGCGTCGATGTTCGGGCGGCTCTGGCCCAGTAATCCGAACTGGTTTGAGCTGGCGTAAGCTGGCATACATGCGGTTGATTTTGCCAAGACTGCTGCTGATAATCACGCTATCGAGCGCATTCGCCTGCCAATCGTCAATAAGCTGGCTTTGCGTTTGCAGCCATTCTTCAAGCTTGGCATTGTGGATATGCAACGTCAAGGGCGTTAAGGTTGGCGTTGTTGGCAAATCGGCGCTGGTTGCTGGCTCGTTATCGGGTCCGACGCGTTGCCAGCCATCAGCCCCAAATAGTTGATTCAGATAGCGATAGACTGCATTGCGCGGCGTTGCTGAGAGCAAGCAAATTTTATAGCCAGCCGCAAAATAGCCCCATTCGTGCCTTTAAGGGCGGACAGGTTGAGGAATAGCTATCAATAGATGTTAGGCCATTTCCAAGCCCAGTCGTCTGCCCCGCATCACCGTCGTTGCCCAGCAT
>NZ_JAFBCZ010000068.1 GCF_016907925.1 Herpetosiphon giganteus
AACCGTTGCGTGGCTGCCTAGACCAACACATGTTCGCTTGGTGTGTGCCATCCAAACGACAGACATAGGCATACTATGTCGTTGCTGAGTTTCCAGCGTATGCCTCGCCATTGCTCGGTGTTCCATGTACATTAAAAGACGTTGCGTTGGCATGGACAACCGCCAATTCGAGCGGTCGATCAGTACCATTGTGGCAGAGTCAAAAAGGGAACCGACTGAGTGCAACCGCACTATGGGGTATGATCCATGGATTGATTCGGGTCACTGCAGCACGAAATCTGGTTCCGGCGAATGCCACTCCGCATAGGTTACGTCATACCTTTGCCCGTCGTTATTTGGCAAACCATCCTAGTGACTTAATAGGTTTGGCACGACTGATGGGTCATAGCAATCTCAATACGACCAGTTTGTATACACTGCCAACGGCCAATGAACTTGAGGAGCGAGTTAATCACCTCTCTCTCAATGCTTACGAGGACGATATAGTTAATTAACTAGTAAGTCACCATTAGATCTTGGTGTCTTTGGGCGGAACCGAACATACTAATGAATTAGTCAGACACTCGACCGTTAAGCTTATCCCCGAGATCAATGCCAGTCTGCTGAAAAGTCGAAATAGTGACTTTTGGTGAAAGTAAGGGTCTTGGAATCGTTAGGTTATTAAAGGTGAATATGTGCAATGAATAATTACATCAATTCAACATTAACTACAGAACATGCAAAAGATGGTCTATATCGCATACTTAGTCTTGATGGTGGGGGTGCTAAGGGATTCTACACGCTTGGTGTTCTTAAAGAAATTGAAGGAATGCTCAATTGCCCACTTTACAAGAGGTTTGATTTAATATTTGGAACAAGTACTGGCTCCATTATAGGTACTCTCATTGCCCTAGGCTATGAAATTGCCCAAATCCATATGCTATATCAAAAATATGTCCCAAAAGTAATGAAAATAAGAAAACCTCATGAGAAAACAAAAGCCTTGGCTGAACTTGCTCACGAGGTGTTTGGTAAAGCAACATTTGAGGATGTAAAAACTGGCATCGGTGTGGTTACTACCAAATGGATTATTGAACGACCCATGATATTCAAAGGAAGTGTCGAGCAAGCTCATGGTCGCAAGGGTACATTTCAACCAGGATTTGGTGTAGCCGTAGCTGATGCAGTGCAAGCATCTTGTTCAGCATATCCATTCTTTGATCGAAAGATTATTACTACTGCTACAGGCGATACAGTAGAATTAGTGGATGGTGGATATTGTGCCAATAATCCAACTCTATATGCAATTGCCGATGCATTAGGTGCAATGAAAAAGAAAAGGACCGATATTAGAGTACTAAGCGTAGGTGTTGGGGTCTATCCTGAACCAAAAGCAACAGGTATGATGAGACTTTTGAAAAAATACCTACTTAGTATTCAAATATTACAGAAAACACTTGAAATTAATACTCAATCAATGGAGCAATTAAGATCTATTCTATTTCATGATATTAAAACTATTCGTATTAGTGATACATTTGAGAAGCCAGAAATGGCAACGGATCTCATGGAACATAATCTCAATAAACTCAGTATTTTACATCAAAGGGGGCGCGAATCATTTGCATCACGAGAGAATGAAATACGAAGCTTAATAATATAACTAATATTATATCATTGAATTTAGATATATGGTGAATTATGAGTAAACACTATTTTCCATCTGACTTAGCGAACTTCGTCCATAATCGGTGGGAGAATCTAATTTCTGGCGAATATTCCCCACCAAACTGTCCTAGCAAAAAAATACTAGAGAAGATATTAGAAGTATCTTATCTTGCAAGCTTGGAAATGGACGAAGGTAGAGCATTAACATTCTCTATATGTTGTACTCCTTTATCTGAGTTAGTTAAACGACAAAACTCTGAAGAGTTAGTAGAAACATGGGAATTTGAAGTAGATAGAGAACTAGTAGTTAGTGAACTGCGTCGTTTAGCTCCGGTAGCTTCTACAGAATCAACATCTATTTGGATAACATATAGTGACGTACCAGATTCCCAAGTTTCAATTCATGGTTTGGTAAATCAAGGATCAAGTTGGGCCATTGCTCGGAGAGGACGAGCTTATCGTTATGATTCTCCTCCTTCAGCATTAATTGTAAATATATTAGGATATGGACGATTAAGTGTATATCAAGGACAATATAAAGTTGCAACACTTTCTTCTGGTCAGCTTATTCGAGCACAAACAGAAGATATGATATCGAATCAGTTAGTTGGGGTTCATAAATTTCTTAAAGAAGGTACAAATTTATTAAGAGAATCAATCGAAACACCCATATATGAACATCCTAAAGAATGGTATGGATTTGAATGGATTTGTTATATAAATGTATTAGTAAGTATCGTTAACGTTATTCAGCAAATGAATCATGGTGGTACATTGGTGATTTCAGGAAATAATAATACGGAGAGTGATTTGAAAAAACTTTTTAAAATAAAATACAAGATTAGCTCAAAGAATATACTATCTCAAAGATACGTTGACTATATGAATATAAGACATAAGATTAACGATATAATGACAGTTGAAGAGTTTTATTCCGATCAAAAAACAGAATATAGTGATATTTCTGATTCAGAAAAACATATTATTGATCTTTCATTAGCCAACTCTGAAAGGCTACTGGGAGAATCTACAACGCTAATAGGAAATTTAGCTGGAACAGATGGAGCAATAATTTTAAATACTTCTCTAGAGGTAATAGGATTTGGTGCTGAGATTATATCCAGTCATGAATATTCAAATAAGATATACACTTCAAAGGATTGGTTTGCAGGAAAAAAAGAACGATTTAACATCGAACAATTTGGTATGAGACATCGATCTGCAATTAGGCTGTGCGCATCAACAGATAATGTATTTGCTTTTGTCATCTCACAAGATGGAGATATTACTCTTATTTGGCGTGACAATAAAAGCATAATGATCAAAAGAAACATAGATATAACTAACGCGAATATGGTACTTGGATGAAATTAAACAGGATATCAAATCGCTATACATATTTTTTCAATAGGTTTATTCATTAAATGCTTCAAGCCATAATCTCCGGGCTTCTACCAGAGATGTCGCTTTAAGTGCCCGATCAATCTTACTCACTGACGCTTTAAGTTGGGTTTGAAACACCTCAAAATTATCGGGGTTCCATTCTTGGTTAGTCAAGATATCCTTATCATTAGCAACACTCATAATGATAGAATTTCTTGTATAATTATTGATAATATAATTGCCTATTAGTGATAGTGATACTGCTCGATCAGAAACAAAATTTTCATCAGGAACATTATAAATAAGGCATTCGATATAGAAAGATGGAGCTATTTTTTTATGAGGAAACCAGTTTTTTGTCCATCGTTTAAACATACGAACAAGAGATTTATAGACTTTAGATGTGCGTGCATGCTTTTGTATATTATTATAATAATGCACACGAGGAAAGTTCTTTCTTTCGGACAATCCTCTAAATGAATAAATAGAAATCGGATCTAATCCATCACTGCTTATGAATATAGCAGGCACAACGTCAGCCTTGAAATTGGTATTAACTGTAATACATTTATCGCTTCGCTCAGTTTTTCCACGGTAATGATACGAACCTTCCAACTTACTTTGTATTTCCTGAAAAATCTCATCCCATGTAATGGGATACCGTGCTACCGTTCCAGTAAAATGAGTACTAGTAGTTTGCTTACGAAGTGCAACAATATCTACGTCATTGATATCGACAATTCCAGTATCATTTTTATATGAACCCTGTAAAAAAGTTTCATATCCACTACCAAGTGTGTCACGAATATTATTGTGAAGCGAAACGGCTGCATCTACTGTGGTTGGAGCAGGTGCTGCGCTATAACGTGATATATCAGCTTCAAGAATAAGATGTGCCAATAGTTATCTCCTATACAGTATTTTCTGCATCTTCTATAAAATTTATTATACTACATTATATTAAACCACAAGGTCAGAATTAAACCCAAACAAATAGTGGGTAAAGTATTCTGCCTGTGCCTACTTGGCAACGGAATGTGCTTTGAACAACCATATTTTCTCTGCTATGCAAAGAACAGTCTGTGTCAAGCAATCATAGGTACAACTTCGTGGGTAAATGGACACTTACACCGTATAGGGGCTATTTTTCATCAAAAGTCACTATATCGATCTCAGGGTTTGGCCTAGCTGTCCCCAACAAGCAAGATTCTAATCTTGATTAAATTTCAACACTCAAACAAAAGAATAGGCATAAGAAGTAACGCACACGATCTTTCTTACATTACTTCTCTGAGTAACTAATATAACATCTGTAGATTCAAAAACAGCTCAAATGTACGGAAGTGATAGTTTTTGGGGGAATTTACTTTTAGTTCCAATTTCCAATCGATAGAAGCACCAAATATATCTAAAGCAGCTTAAGCTTTCTTTTTTCGACGAATAGCAAATACTTGAGAAAAGGGCATGCTAGAATCCTAGCATGTCCTTTATGTTTTCCCCGAAAGAATGCCTTATAATATGAGAGTCCAACTTTGATGATTGACCTCGCGATGAACATATACCTACAATCTTCGATATATATTTTAAGATATATCTGTTTTGATACTTTTCAGAGGTGTTATGGTACAACGTTCTTCTTGCTTAGTAAACCTAGTTTGGGAATATATCCGCAGTTGACATAGACGGTGGTTTTGATAGTTTGATTGCAGTTGTGTTCGATATGTATTTAGGATGATCAGTATGTCACCATTTCGCCGTAGCGGCTGATGCGGGACAATAGCGATCCAACGCGATGGGTGGCGGAGGCCCATACCATTGCCCAATCGCGT
>NZ_JAFBCZ010000069.1 GCF_016907925.1 Herpetosiphon giganteus
CTGGGAGTCATGGTGGTCCTTTCCTTGGTCTGTTGCATTTCCAAGTATAGTCCACCTGGCTCTCGTTAATTTTGCACCACTTTCGTTATACCACCTCTCTCGATTCCTTGGGTATATCCACCCGCATACGATAAGTCCATCAAGCGCTATGCGTGACAAACCATACGAAATGTATCGGTTATGTTTACTTTGCCGCTGGCCGCACGAATGTTGGACATACCCCAATCACGCGGGTTCACGTGCGCGGCCATACCCGTGATGTTCCCTTAAAACGCGATGACTTGGTGTGTGCCGTTTGCCACATGCAGGCGACCGTGTATCACTACCCTGGCAATGTGCCGCGCTTTTGCTCTGAGGCATGCCATGCTGATGCACGCTTGGCTGCTGATCGCGAAAAAAGCAGCCCAGCGAAAAGCCAAACAGGCAGAACGTGCTGCTGCGGGCATTGTGGTGCGTCGAGGCCGCCCACGCAAACCCTAATCCCGCTCAGGTAATAATTTATTCCCATGTCTTACAAGATATAGGACGAAATAAAACAACCACACGATGCCCATGCACTCACGCGCTGGTGTACCACGGATCCCCTGCAAAAAAATAATGTCCGCTGGCTTGTGGAGCGCTTTTTCTTCCCCGTGCCCGTTCCGTCGGCATTTTTCGTGCGCTGTCCGCCGTGATCGCGCGAGTTTTTGCGCATAGGCAGAGCGCCCATTAGGCCCTTCGTGATAACTTTGGGACGCACGACTGGTCGAGATGACGCACGAAAAACCTGGGGCAGCGGTCTCAGGAGCTAACGGCTCCCGCTACGGGTACTTCGGCTTCGAAATCTCAACCAGTCGGCTGATCGTCACCACCGTGTGCTACTGTTCGCCATCGCGTTTCATACCCCCGACTTTTTCATGCTCTTCCACTACCGATGTTTGGCTGGCTCATGGCTGCTACAACATAGCACATAGCAGCCATGAATCAGCCAAATGGCCCTCAAAAACAGGATTCGTTGCCGCATTCCATTAAGTTCTTAGCGGGCGGCCTCCGTGAATTGGGTCAGAATAGTGGGATCAAACTGGGTCAAGCTACACACCGCTTGGGTACTGCACCCAATACGCATGATATCATTGACCCGCGAGGATCCACTCCCAGCGGGACCATTTTCGCTACTCATCCCTCCTGGTAGGGAGATGGCCGATTGGAATCTGAGCACCCGACGATTTGACCCCTCGGTTTCGTTTAGAACCACATCAAGGGTAAACGTAGTAGGAACCGCTCCATTATAGTAATGGACATCGACCTCAAAACTCCCATTGGCATATCCATCATCACCACTTGTGCGATAGGAAATAACCTCTGGACCAAATCCATCGGTATCATCATAGTCGAGAATACCCTGCCCTACTATGAGGTTATTAAACCATATCGTATTGTTTGTGGTGTCCGTCGTATAGATATCGATATCAGAGCCATTGGTATCCCAGCGTAATACAAACACCGCACGCGAGGAGAGCAGGGCATTGCGTTCAAGCACACTACTTTCGATACCCCGAAGGGTAAGAATCTGCTCCTTGGTGGTTGGCTTTGATGATCCATCAATGCCCTGCGCTTTAATGAGGTTATCGCCCAAGGCCATGACTCCCTCAATGGAGAACGTACCATCGGCATTCACGGGGGTATCAGTGGCAATCCCATTAATCGTTAGCGTTACCTTGGTCGTGGTTGCACGAGCAGCCTCTGGAATGATGCCTGCGATAGTTTCCACGCGCTTCGAGACGGAATCGCCATTGGTATGACTGGTGATCGCCGTCTCCAGGGTAAGTTCATCGCGAACGTGAAAGAAAATCTTAATACTTGTACTCGCCTGTAGACTTGGATTGACGATGGTGACAAACAGTTCGGGAACTGTGCCAGTTGCCGCATAGGGATAGCTGGTTTGCTGCTTGGTTGAAAACCAGCTATATGGGTGATTCCCGATCGTATTTTCCCCCTTGAACTGATCACTTGCGCTCGTTATGGAAACAAAGACTTCTTGTCCAGATTCAACGATGAACTCGGCCACTTTTCCTGATGGTAGCGCACCAGAAAGTGCAGGAATCCGAAATGAGTATGCACCAGCTGGAGCAATCGTTGAAACATCGTTCAATTGAACCTTCGTGGTTGGTGCATCCAGCCACTGCTGTAGCGTACTTTTCCAGCCCTGAAAAGACGCATTTGGCTGATCGAAGCGAAACCCCGTATTCGTTGACACGTCAAAATTTGTTGTTTCATTGCTATCAAAGAGTGAGAGTTTATTCTCAAATTGCGTTCCGTAATTATAATAGGTAAGGGCAGCAGCAAGCGTGTGTGCCTTATCAGATCCAAGCATCGCACCAAAATTACACGTTTCTGCATTGAAAAAGTTGCTAAGATTGACGATTCCTGAGGGATCGCTCGCCAAGTCAACGTTTAAGAATGTACGGAATTGCGAATCAAATTGCGGACATTGTTGGGTCAAGAGCTTAAAGAAGCTAAAGCGCTGATACGGTCGTTGCAATCCGTTACCCGTCCCATTGTGAATGCCAACCTCGGCAATCCGTGATCCCCATCCCTCCATATACATATAGGTATCCAATGAATCGAGTAACTCGTCCTCAATCCATCGAGCAGTACCTTCAATGAACCAATTTGCTTGTGCGCCACCATTAATCAGCAAATCTTTCCCCGTGATGGTTGTCGCAGAATGTCCTTGTGCATGATGAAAATACTCATGGATAAATGTGCCCCGCATTGTTCCCGAAGGCTTATCATCCATATTCGTAAGGTGTAACGTCTTTCTGGCTTCATTCGTTGTCACATACCCAAAGGTCGATGGATCTGACATTTGATGAATTGCAACCGTAAACTGGGTATCAAAGCCTAGACCATGGTTCGTAAACCATGTCTGGGCTGTTACGAGATCAGTGATCAGCTGTTCCTTGGTAATACCACCCCAGCGGGTAGTTATGGTGGTTTGTCAAGAAGTGTGCAAAATCAATCTAGCCAGGCATGCGAATTTTACGAAGCTGGAGCGTCCGAACGACCGCATAAAAGAGTAATA
>NZ_JAFBCZ010000070.1 GCF_016907925.1 Herpetosiphon giganteus
GGGAGTCATGGTGGTCCTTTCCTTGGTCTGTTGCATTTCCAAGTATAGTCCACCTGGCTCTCGTTAATTTTGCACCACTTTCGTTATACCACCGCGTGAGCACGTGGGTCGGCAAGTCTGAGATCGTCCCCATCCGCCCGAGACCCATGTTGGTGCCCCACGCAACCAAACAGGCGCGAATAATATGATCGTCGGTCGCAGGTTTATGGTAGCGGCCCGAAACGTGGGTAAATGCGCTCAAAAAGGGGCAGCGCTCCTCCACGAATTGGAGCACGCTGGTAATCGGGACATGGGGGAGGCTATCAAACATCGCGTGATTCAGCGGATCACGCGGTCGCGGGTAGCGCACCGACCATGTGGTGCGTTTCTTCCCTTCCTTGATGGTCACATACGGGTTGTCGCCCTTGGCAATCCGCGCGTTGACGACGCGGATACGCTCCTCTAGCGCCTGTTCTAAGGTTGCGAGCTGCGTTTTAATCGGTTCGAGCAGGCGCGGTTCGGCAATCCGAGCGAGCACGGCATCCTTATCCGCCCATTCCGCCTCCGTGATCAGGTCATCGTCAAAGCTCCGAAATTGGACGCTGGCCGGACAAAAGACCTCACCCGCTTCCATGGCCTTGCGGAGTTGGCGATACACCAGAAACTCGTAGCGGTCGCGGATGAGGTCGGAATACCCATCGGCATCGGTGGTATAGAGCCAGCGCTTTTCTTTGACGGCGATGAACCGTGCCGGGAGGTCTGCTGTGGCGATCCGCGTGAGAGGTCGCGCGGCGGCGATATGGGTTTGGATGGCACGAGCTGCCTCTAGAATCGGCGAGTCAGGACGGGTTGCAGCGAGGTCGAGGGCAAGGAGCAGCGGTCGCAGGCGGGTTTTCGCCCGCTGGGCGATGCGATCCACCGTTGCCCAGTAGAACGCCGCATCATCGACCGTGCCACGGGCAAGAAAATAGTCGGCAAGTTCGGCGAGGCGCGCTGACGAAAGATGCACGGAGGCCGCCTGCTGGAGGGTAGACAGGGGTGTCTCTGGTGGGTGCTGCGGCGTTGCGATGAGCTTCAACACCTTGCCCACCTTGGGTAAATCCTTGATGATCGCCGATTGGATGGCCGATGCCTGTTCCTGCATGGCCGTGATTGCGTCATCATGATACGCCTTGATGACGTGGAGCAGGCAGGTGATCACATGATCATTGAGGCGCAAATACCGCCGATGGACAAAACAGAGCAGGTAGAGGGTGCGGACATCGGCATCAAGTGCTTCTAGCCGAGCGAGTGAATAATAACCCACGAGCCATGCATAGTGGGCAATCGCGGCTTGGGAAATACCGAGCATCGGCAGCACGTGGGCTGCACAATGCGCCAAGGGTCGCAGAAGGGAACCACGGGCCAGCTCGTCGCGCATTGCCGTTTTGGTAACGTCCTTGGGGTCACGTTTGAGCCAGGTGATGGGTCGTCGTTTTCCATCGTGCCGGAGTAGGTCTTCAAGGCGCTGGTGATCATCAGCTGATAGATGGGCATTCAGGAGTGCAGTAAGCCGCTCATGTTCAGCTGTTAGGGCGGTCCGAATGAGTTCCTGCATCACGGTGTAGGCAGGCCCAATGATCTGCTCGTCGCTAAGATGCTGGATCAATTCCTGAAACACATAGAGCGGATTACTACTGATCCGCGCGAGGTCGCCCGCCCGCATCAGAATGAGGTCGCGTTCGACATCCGTGGTCTCACGATACCCAGTTAGGCGACAGATCGCCTCCCGTTGTCGCCGAATGGTTTCGGGATGGAGGGGTGCTTGGGTTGCCGGGTCAACATCGACCAAGTGATAGCGCTGACAGAGATACTGCGCATCGAGGAGAACCTCGGTGAAGGTGAAGGGGAAAAAGCGCTGTTTTGCATGAAAATAGCCCAGTTGGAGGAGAAAGTACAGCTTGGTATGATCATCACGGCGCTTGGCAAGCTGCTGTTCTTCCGCAGTCGTGAGGGTAAAGTATTGCTCACGTTCTTCAGCGTTGAATCGTGGTTGGGCGTAAAGAGCCGCAATCGCATCGGCATCAAGAATATGGCCACGGCGAGTTCCGCCAGGAATCTCATCGGTGATATCGGTGACAAGGGATTCGTCTGTTGTCATCAAGGAATCTTTCCATAGTGCGGCGATGAGCACATATCAGCAGTCGACACGATGCTGGCTCGGTGGTAGAGTATACGTGAAAATGAAAGAGAAGAGGTATTCTCTTCTGTTTCTGGTCGATGGAATATGGCTTTATCATCCAAGATGGGGCACGAATCCATGCAAAAAAACGAACGAGAAACCAGCGACACTGCGTCTGCTGAACGCCCTCTTCATCAGTTAACGCAGGCATGGCTACGAGACCTGACTCAGACAGATCATGCGCCCCGAACCATGGTGCGCTATGGTCGTGTGGTGGATCACTTTCTCGATTGGTATGCCCATCAGGAACAGCGCCCAATTACCACTGATGACTTCACGCCCATTGCATTTGTATCCTACCGCCGCGCCGCGCAGCACACCATGGCAACGGCGACGGTCAATCTGCATCTGTGTGCGCTACGGCTCTGGTGTTCCTGGTTAGTCGATCAGGGGATCATTCCGTCGAATCCGCTCGCCCGGATTAAAGGAGTTCGACACCAGCGGGTGGGCGAACCGAACGATCTCGCCGATACCGCGATTAACGCCTTACTGCGCGAGGCGCAACGGAGCCGCCACCCACTCCGAGACTATGCCATTCTCCAGTTAATGGTACAAACCGGTATGCGCATTGGCGAATGCCAAGCGCTCAATTGGCAAGACATCGCCTTCGGAGAGAAACGGGGTACCGTCGTGATTCGTGCTGGCAAGGGCAATAAGGCGCGGACAATCCCCTTGAATGGCTCAGCACGTGCAGCCCTAGCAGCGTATGAAACTCAGCAATGACATAGTATGCCTATGTCTGTCGTTTGGATGGCACAAAAATGAGCCTTATGCAGCGGTGTCTTGAGGCGCTTCGAGTAGGG
>NZ_JAFBCZ010000071.1 GCF_016907925.1 Herpetosiphon giganteus
TTTATTACTCTTTTATGCGGTCGTTCGGACGCTCCAGCTTCGTAAAATTCGCATGCCTGGCTAGATTGATTTTGCACACTTCTTGACAAACCACCATGTGATTTTCCCCTGTGGCGTAACCGTCCTGCCGGATGGCGATACCCTGCATGTCTATTATGGAGCCGCCGATAGCTGTATTGCGGTTGCGATTGGCAGTATTCGCCAGATTCTTGATTGGCTGACGATCTATGGCCTCCCATCAGAGACACCGTCACACCGTTGATACGACGAGCCGCGATACGCGTAGGGCTGGACAACCGAGGGGTTCGTCCAGTCATCGTTGATCGTCCTCGGGGGCTGAGCAATCGTTATCGGAATGGGTCTTGCCCATGATCGTGGCGGCGACCTACGGCACGGAACCCCTGATCGGTCAGCGGGGTATGCAGTGGGAAGAAGGATGCACGAGCGCGATTAAGACACGCCCATGTCTATGCTGCGTATCGGCGATCGCCACGCATACCGATCCTCGTGGAGCCGTCGCACGGTGTGTTCAATCGCTCGTGCATCACGCCCCAAACAGCGCTCACCAACAAACGAACGGTAACCAACCCATGGCGGTGTCATCTCCACAGGTTTGACATCGTAGAATGCAGTGTTCAAATGATCCCACGAGCGTTTGTTCCAGAAGTAGCAAAGTAACAAGCCAACCAGAAGTTTGTAATAGTTAATATTCTTTAATGCTCTTGCGGCTGGATGTAAGAAACGTGGGTTTAGGCCTTGTTCGAACGAGCGTTGGCGGTGTGGGGAGGGGTATTGGTGGCGGATCATCCGCATACAAAGCACACACGAGAGATTCTTGCTCGGTTAAAAGTGACTATAAAGGTAGCGGAAACATCGTAAGTATGAGTATAGAGATGGCGAGAAAGATGGTAAAAATAGGTATCAGAAATCAGTACTCTACACCCACTTATCCGTGCTGGGGAATGTACCGCCGAAACGCTGATGAGGAGGGTGATGTGCTCGCATATTCCCCCGTTATTGCATCGCCTCCGCTTCAACGGGGCGGAGAACGCATGGGTGCACTGTTGAGCTGAAGCGGCGACCACGCGTTCTCTGCCGCCCTCCGCTAGCCGCTGCCGGTCACCAAACACGCGGTCGCCCACCAATAGTCATACAACGGGCGAACCTCGACCGCTGTGAAGCCAGCCGCGCGCACGAGGTCTGCCCATGCCGCGATCGGCTGCTCGTAGGTCGTGCGGGCCGCCGTCTGATCGAAGTATCCGAGAAGGACGGGCATCAGAAAGCCTTGGGCAACCAGGCCGCCGTCGTCGGTGTACTCGGCCAGTCCGCGCTGATAGCGGCCCACGATATCACGCACCCGCGCTGGGTCGTACATGGCAGCGAATTCCGGCACGTCGAACTCGACGATCAGCAGGCGCTGGCCCAGGTCACGGAGCCGACGCAACAGCCCCGGTCGTTCGTCGGGCGGGATCGAGTGCAGGCTATAGGTGGCCTGAATGATTGTCCACCCACCGTTATCGTGATGCGCGAACTCCTGCGCGGTGCCAGCGAAGGCCTCACGGGATCGTCCGCTGCCATCCAGACGCGCGTGGAGTTCGGCCAGCAGCGCTGCCGATGGCTCGACGACCCCCAAGCGGTTGATGGTTGGGGTCAGTGCCGGGAGCAGGGCGTGGCCGTTGCCGGTGCCGATATCCAGCACATCCAGCCGTTCGTACTCGCTATAAGCTGCGCGCAAGGCGGCGCTCGTTGCCGCGTATAACGGGACGTTGCCACCACCGCCGATGAAGGCCGCAAACGCGTCGCCGCTCACATAGACATTGTGCTTGCCCTGACCAGCCACGCGGCTCAGGTAGGCCGCCGCCTCGGTAAACACTCGGTCGTCTGGGTCACCTGTCGCCGCCTGAATCGCCAACTCGGCGGCACGGGCGAGGTCTTGGTGGCCGAATGCCAGCAGTGCGGCATAGAATTGATCCAGCGGATTTGCGCCAATTGGCTGATCGACACGGTAGCCATGTTCCTGGTACAAGTCCCAAAGCTGCTCAAGACTCACCGTTACCTCCTCTAAAACAGAGCATAGAAGAACCCGTTCACGGCCCACACCACAGATGTATCGTACCGAGCGTGGTCAGAATTGCCGATTCCAATTGATCAAACGCGTATACGGTCGCGATTATCCATTATTGGGATTCTTCGCGCCAGTAACAATCTCCTGCGCGACAGCCATAGAAAATACGGCTGTCATAGTCATCGGCATCAAGAACCGCATCAAAATCGGCGGGTGGCGTGGATTCGATCAGGGCAAGAAGTGCTTCTGCCCCGCGTATCGGTTCATCCGTCGTCGCGGGCATAAACCCGCCAAATGCTGGTCCGGTCGGTCCTTCATAGGCCGTCATAATCCAGGTCTCTCCGCGATCATTCTGGACGGAAAGGACATAGGAAAAGGCGTTTTCCGCATCGGTAGAACTGGTTAACGGAGGACCAAACAGGGCCAAGAGCGATCCCCGAAAGCGTGCAGGATAGGGTATCTGGAGCGTTCGTTGGAGCATATCAATGGGCATGCGGGATGTTCCAGACCGCGCCATGTCATCCGTCAGCGGCGTAAACGTAAAGCGATCATCGCGCGCAGGAATCCCACCCGTGGCGGTGGGGCCACAGCTGCCAAGTATCGCGAGTATACAGAACATAATCCATCGGTGTCGCATTATTGTATCTCCGTCCTCATCCGGCTTCGGCGCACGCTGAAGATAGCATCAATGGGTGTCTTGATAGCTGAATAACTAACACTTTGCTGCTCCCCACAATCATGCCATACTTTGGAGTGCTTATGCTTCAAAGAAAGGTGATCATTATGGGGAGCAGTCATG
>NZ_JAFBCZ010000072.1 GCF_016907925.1 Herpetosiphon giganteus
CATGGTGATGGCTCCATGAACAAGCGATGCTGTGCTGAGCATGCCATGGAATCGGGCGCTTGTCGAGACCCCTATGGATTGTGCAACACTCTGGTGAGGGGATTAAAACTTACCTAGAATTGCAACTAGCGCGTTGGTATTTTGCTGATTCGAATAACCCAAATCCTCGTGAGAGGATTAAAACTGATTCAAGCAAGCAATTTCGTGGAGCGCGTTATACTCATTCGAATAACCCAAATCCTCGTGAGGGGATTAGAAAGAGCCAAAACGAAACCCGCCAGCCCACGAATTAATCGTGAGCCAGCGGGTTATACGCTGAATGTGGCCTAGTTCGGCATCGATCTGCACGCTGGAGCTAGGCCAATGAGCAGGATATGCTCATGGATTGTAGCACGAATGTTGAGATAATGTCTAATTATCGGGCACGCAGATTCCGACAAATACGATGAATGCGCCAAACACAATCACTAACAGACCAGCGCCAATATGACAAGCAACACTAGTGTATGGAGCTATCGCTTGTGAGCGAGAGCTTCGTTGGCGCGAGGAAATGGCAAAGCCTGCGAGAAATCGCAGGCTTTTTTGCTTTTGAGGCTAGTTAGGCTTCGAGCAGCTGTTTCTGCAGAATCGGATTGCTCAATACAGCTAAAAGGGTTTGCTGCCAGAAGTTTGAGATGACGCTAAGAAATTAATCAAGATCTCATACTTAATTGCGCTATTTGCTGGTATAGTTAAGTCAAACCTTCTCCTCTCTCTTCTCTCCCACAAGCGACCCCTAGCGGGTCGTTTGTGGTTTTAGGCCCACTACGATTGACAGCATCGCTATGATGAGCAGATAGCATAGGTCGTGATAGGAACCAAGCATGGGCATCAAAAATTACCTCATCGATGGCGTTTCCTGCGCTGGTAAAACGACGGTCTGCGACGAGCTGCAACGCCGGGGCTACCACTCCATCCATGGCGATCGCGAGTTGGCCTATTCCGGCGATTTGCAAACAGGCAAGCCTGTGGATGCAAGCAGTGACGAGCTTGGGGCGTGGATTTGGGATGTTGCCAAGGTTCGCGCTTTGGTCGCCGATCATACACATCAAGTTAGTTTCTTCTGTGGTGGCTCGCGCAATTCTGCCCGTTTCGTCGATTTGTTCGATGCAGTGTTTGTGCTTGAGCTCGATTTGGCGACGCTCAATCAGCGGCTTGCCGCTCGGCCTGCCGATGAATGGGGTGGCACTGCCGAAGCAGGCGAAGCTTTTGCCCGCTTTCAACATGCAACCAAGGCAGGTTTTGCACCGAATGCCATCCAGATTGATGCGACTGCCCCGCTTGCCCAGGTTGTCGATACAATTCTTGCCCAGATCAATGCATAAGCTCAAGCGGAAGGATTAACTATGGCGCTGCAACGGATGGATAATGTGCTGATCGTGGTGAACGATCTGGCTGCTGCAAAGGCGTTCTTTCTTGAACTTGGCATGGAATTAGAGGGCGAGATGCCATTGGCTGGGCCGTGGGTTGATCAAGTCGTTGGGCTTGAGAATGTGGAATGTGAGATTGCACTGTTGCGCACTCCCGATGCTCATGGGCGGGTTGAGCTAAGCCAATTTCATAACCCAGCGGCAGTGAATACAACCCCAACCAATGCCCCTTCGAACGCGCTGGGGATTCGGCGAATTATGTTTGCAGTTGATGATCTTGATGACGTTCTGATGCGCTTGCGTCCGCATGGCGCTGAAATTGTCGGTGAAATTGCCCAATATGAGGATTTTTATCGGCTGTGTTTTGTTCGCGGCCCCGAAGGCATTCTGCTGGGGCTTGCTCAGCAGCTCAAGTAATGGCGCTTGTCAATGATGTGGAAATGAATGTATGCTGCAATCAGCTGCCATGAATATCATTATTGAGCAACTGTATTCCTGTTTCAGTAGCTACACGATTCCTGCGCATCCGACTGGCTGCCCATGTTGTGTTGCTGACACTGATTATCAGCGCCTGCGTTCGAAACCGATTCGCCAATTAACCAGCAACGATCTTTGGCGCTATAGCCTTAAGGCATTGAATACTTGGGGCGATGCTGATCAATTTCGGGCAATTTTGCCACGCTTTTTAGAATTGTGCGCTGATCGCTCAGTATTCATCGATCGTGATATGATTTTTGGGAAACTGCGGCTCGCTGATTGGCAGACTTGGCCAGCATCAGAACAACAGCTTATTCTGACCTATCTTTGGACGCTCTGGCAAGCAGCGTTGGCTGATCCAGATTATTCAATCGATGAAATGCTGAGCGCAATTGCCCAAACGGAGCTTGATCTTCAACCATTGCTCATAAACTGGGATGCACAGTTAGATACAATGATCGGATTACAGCACTATGCAGATTTTCTTGATCTGCGTATGGCCAAAATTCTTGGTCAAAACCGCTTACACGGCCATGCATGGGCCAATCGTGAGCAGGCAACAGCCTTGGTGATTGACTGGGTGCTTGATCCTATACGCCGTGAGCGCATGACCGCTGCATTTGCCAATAGCCAGTACGATCCAGAAAGTCGCTTGCTTGGGCATATTCTGGAATGGTTTGATTTAGCTCCCTAAGCCGAGCGGTGGTTTGTCAAGAAGTGTGCAAAATCAATCTAGCCAGGCATGCGAATTTTACGAAGCTGGAGCGTCCGAACGACCGCATAAAAGAGTAA
>NZ_JAFBCZ010000073.1 GCF_016907925.1 Herpetosiphon giganteus
CCCTACTCGAAGCGCCTCAAGACACCGCTGCATAAGGCTCATTTTTGTGCCATCCAAACGACAGACATAGGCATACTATGTCATTGCTGAGTTTCTTACGGTATCATTCATACCATACAAGAGCCTCTTATACAGAACAATAGTTTTGTATGAGAAAATACGTAATAAATGTCATTCTATCTCACTATTTCGTGTATGGATTATTCTATTATAGGAAGATTATGTTGGACAACGTAAAAATTGCCAGATAGATTTCGGATGACTAGTAGATTGTACCGAATAAGTCTTGTTTTGCAGCATAACCTAGGCTCTGTCTGATAGTTCAGGATTTCTGCATACATCGTGCAAGGATGCGAACCAGTCGTTGAATCATGGACAGATAGACGAATCCCAAATAATTTAACTCCAGTTTCTCAAAGTGTGTGGCCAATGAGCGACACGCTTTGAGCCAACCCATGGTGCGAACATTGCGGGCACGATACACCTATGCGTTATAGCCAATCGGGCATCGGATCTTGCTCTGACCGCGCCGTCGATGTGGCAGAATCACTATACTACGTCGCTGGAGCGACTGGTGGATAAGCTGTGCGTCGTAGCCTCTATCACCCGCCAGAGCTGCGCTCGGAGGTGGGGTCATTCCTCGCCGCTGGCAAACCAAAATATACCAAATCATGGTTTCGAATGTCATGCTTTCGTGAATCTTCCTAGCATAACAGTGGCAGAATCACTATACTACGTCGCTGGAGCGACTGGTGGATAAGCTGTGCGTCGTAGCCTCTATCACCCGCCAGAGCTGCGCTCGGAGGTGGGGTCATTCCTCGCCGCTGGCAAACCAAAATATACCAAATCATGGTTTCGAATGTCATGCTTTCGTGAATCTTCCTAGCATAACATAGGCAGATAACGAGTGCCCACAACCAGCGACGAGGAGGCGGAGTTTGTTAACTAATCCACCACAGAAGCGTCCGAGGTCGTGGGCGATGAGTTCATGAGCGTCAAAGCTCGCCCGCTGCAGAACGAAGCGCACGAATCAACATGCCATCGATGGTCTATTGCTGCCAATCACGCTGTTCATGCTCATCCACGACCCATAGTGATCGGGAATATCGCACAATGAAACGCCGGTATGAGGCTTCCAAACAATGCCGTTTATCACGCGGCAATGGTCATTCGATTCGATGGACGGCTACGGCAGGTTCCGGTTGGTAAGAGCGGTTCAGTCACTGCAAATTGGGTAGCACACAATTCATGACGATTCCTACAAACCTCCTGCCGTTCCGACTACCATCGAATTATCCGACAGAACCTATTGGGCTTAAACGCACGGCCCCCCGAAACATGGCAGCGAACAGGTGTTCTTTTTTTTATTCTTCTTTTACGAACGGATCATCCAAGAAATCCGCGATCATCGCATATTCGTCCTCGGGATCAGGTGGCTGATCGGCGGCGCTTGGCCGATAGGCCAAGACGGCTGCCACTGAGGCCAGAATGGGTGCTGGGAGCAGATCGGCCAAAAAGGTGAGTCGCCCGCCAAAGTTAATATAATGCCATGCGACGGGGGAGACCGTGCGTAAAAAGGCACTATCGGCAAGCATGCCGATGGTGGTTTTGGTATCGATGGCCTGCTGTAAAATCTGCATATTATAGAGTAGGATCGCATTCACTACCAGCCGACAGGCCTCATTCCACAGCGCTTGTTCCTCGTCGGTCACATAGCGCAACTTGCCGATATTCCCCGCCGTTAAGGCACGCTTGAGGTGATGATATTGCTCCCCACGATTGAGCGCTTGCTGGACGTTTTGCCGTAAGCGCGGGGAATCAACAAACTCCAAGAGATAGCAACTGCGGAAGATGTGGTCATACTCCCACAGGGCTTGCAGCGTGCGATTCCGCCGTTTCGATGCACTCAATTTTGCGATGAGCATGCGTTGACTGATCGTTTTTCGGGACGGGATACCAAGGCGGTGGTATAACGAAAGTGGTGCAAAATTAACGAGAGCCAGGTGGACTATACTTGGAAATGCAACAGACCAAGGAAAGGACCACCATGACTCCCA
>NZ_JAFBCZ010000074.1 GCF_016907925.1 Herpetosiphon giganteus
CCGAAATTCAATTAATAAAGTTAATATCTTAAAAAATCCAATTAGATATAAAAATTTTTTAATGCTTATCCTATATTCATCATCTCTAGAAATAGATAGTATAATTGAAATAGAAAAATTTATTAAAGATCAATCAATAGATGTTAACATTGATTTATTATATACTATCATAAAAGATAATAAGAATGATCTAATTAAGAATAAAGGTAAAATAATGAATGAGATAGCAATTTATTCATTAATAGACAAGGATAAATTAAATAATATTATTAAAGAATTCAGAGATAAAAAACTAGACAATGATAATCTATTTAAACAGAGATTAAATTATTACATACCTATATCTAAATATCTAATAAAGATATATATGAATTACATACGTTTCTTAATAAAAACCGTTCTATTACCGATGAACATATTAAAGATACTATTACATATCTTTCTAAGCGGAATACAGTACAAACTTATATTTTTGAGTACATTCAGCTGGTTCCAGAACTCAGAAAAATACAATCACCCATCAAACACCCAGATGATTTGATCGACGATATTTTGTTTAAAACTGGATTACGGGTAAATGCTCAAAAGCTACTAGGTATCATTAAAAGTTATGACACAAGATTTCATTTGCTCGAATATTGTTACATATATACATATACTAAAGAGGCATTACCAACCATCGAAAATATCCCTCAATTCTTAAAATCAATTAAACCGATGACATTCGTTGATTTTCAACAACGACTAAGTTTTATTTCTAACCCATCAACCGTCACAGTGGATCAATTAATACTCATGTTCAACTCAATTACAAATGATTTATTGCCAAACCATATCATCAATCATAACCATCAATTACTTAGTGTTGATAATCTTACTAATTTTATGACAAGTTTCTGGAATTCTAATATTCATCCTAGACCACATATTCATGCAGTAATTAAGAATCTTTGGGATGATATTTGTTCAGAACAAAGAATGTATGAGATCCCATCAGACGGTCGGGCTGAAATAGAGGCCCCAACGATATTAACCAAATATACCAATATTCTCTCATTTAAATTCATTCAAGAAGGGTTAGAAGCGCCAAGTATTTATGTATTAGCATTATTTCGTAGCAATGGAGATAAACCCTTAGCTGGAACCATTACAGTAAATCGCGATGGATCAATTAATGGTTTTGTTGATCTGATCAACAACAAAACCTATTATCTTTTATTGCAATATGTGATTATTGCAAATTATCATGCCTTGGTAATCCCTCATTATAATGCCCATCCAAGTCAGAAATATAATCAAGCAACTCATCGCCCACATATCAATCATGAAATTACTACGCCTCAACAACGTCAAATACAAAGGGTTCGACAATCATCAACTACCAGTAGTTTAAATGATTGGTATGAAGCGCAAGCAAAAGCAATTCATGCGGTGGTAGGCCATGAACGCTTTATCAGCAAAACCTTTCGGGCTGCACAAATCAAATACCTTCAATCCGAAAAAGCTGGGATTAAGCTAAAACCAGGCTATACTTGGGTACAAGGTCATTCCCGTGGAGATGCAACTTTTACACATGGCACAATTACTTTGGATGGCGATGATCTGCTTAAACCAACGATTTTCAAAGCACCAGAACATATTCAAACAGATCTATCAAAATACTTTAATATAAGATAAGCATTCACTTTTCGTATTTCAATATATTGCCCATAGCCAACAGCCATTATTCCTCTGCGCCTCTGCGTTAAAAAATTTGATCCACGAAGGACACGAAGGTCACGAAGGACGAAACCGCGAAGCACGCGAAGATCGCGAAGGGCGTAGCTCTAGGATAACTAACTGATCCCCAGCCCCTGACCCCTTACTGCATGACATCGATTGCTCCTTGGAACTAAAAAGCTGACTCCATCAACGCTATCCGCTATGATATGGATGCTTAAACCTTAATCCTAGCA
>NZ_JAFBCZ010000075.1 GCF_016907925.1 Herpetosiphon giganteus
GAAACTCAGCAATGACATAGTATGCCTATGTCTGTCGTTTGGATGGCACAAAAATGAGCCTTATGCAGCGGTGTCTTGAGGCGCTTCGAGTAGGGAAGGGTCAATCGGAAGTTGCTCGCCACCCACAGTCGGTTGGATACGGCGAATGGGGAGGAGGGCAAGGCGCTGGGCAAGGTTCCACCATCCTGCTTGTCGTTCCCAGAAGGTCATTTGGGGCGATTGGTGCGGGGTTGGATATAACGCCGGATCGGTGATCTGGGTAAAATGATGCTGGTCGGGTTGGTAGCGCACCTGATACTGCGCCACGACGAGATCATCATAACTGATCGTCAGATGGTCACGATACAGCCACAGCGTCACCGCGTGATTCGCTAAACCTTCCTCCGCATAGATTCGCCAGCTGCGAAACTGCACATAGCCAAACCGATTCAGGCGGCGTTGGAAGCGCGTGCTATAGAACACAAACCGTAAATCGGCATCGGCAAAGGGGCGGCCCCGAATCCAGCGCAAGACCTCTACCGGGCTTCGATACGCCGCACTCCGCTGGCGATGAGCCCAGTGATCTTGGTAGTTGTAATTGGCAACCCACACCGCATGCGCATCCAGTAATGCCTCCCATGTCGTTGCTGTTTCGAACGAGACATCCGCCATGCGCCGTTGAATATTAAACGTTGTTTCAATATAGTTTTGCCACGGCTGTTTCTTGGCGATCTGGTGCTTCGTGATGCCCAAGGCCCGATAGATGTTTTGGGCTTGGTTCGCCCGAAAAATACTGCCCCCATCGGTGACGATCGCATCGGGTGCCCCATGGTTGCGAATCGCCGCAAACAAGACGAGCAAATACATGGTCAAATCTTGGCTGCGCGAGACACAACTGGCAATAACGGCCCGACTGTAATTATCGAGGATCGTCAAACAGTAGATATTGCCGCCACCGAGCTGATGCATGTCCAGATAGCGAATATCGATACTCCAAAACTGGTGGGGACGAATCGCTGCGAATGGCATGGGCTTGGGATCGTCGGCGGGAGGGGGATCAGGAGGCCGTAATTCGGCGTAGAGGGTTTTATTTTTGGCCATAATCAGGCCACACGTCCGAGGACTAATGCGAATGCCTTCCTGTTTGAGCGCCGCCGCCATGCGCCATGCACCAAGCCGATGGTTGTGTTGTAAGGAGCGAATGCGCTGGATGATCGCGACCGTTACTTTCCGAACTCGGTGGCGAGGTCGGCGTGATCGTGGCCGTAATGCCGCTAAATCCTCGCTCGTAAAGCGTTTGAGGAGCAGCGACACGGTTCGCCGTGTCGTTTGCATATAGGCGGCAATAGCATTCACGCCCCACCCATCGAGGTGGAGGCGAATAATGGCCCAGCGTCGCCGCGTCGGAGACAAGGCATGAAAGACGGGAAACCGGCGTTTGGCGGGTGGGGTTGGCGGTGTTTCGCGTAAAACGCGAGCAATGGTGCGTGCGCCAGGCCGATAGTGCAAACATGTCCAACAAATGCGGGCGATCGCATTGGCGGTTAAGGGGGGATGTTCGGCTTTGAGGGCAATGATCATCGAGCGAACAGCGGGTGGCACGGTGCGAGGCGGGGGTGGATTGGCGGCTTCGGTGAGTCCGGCAAAACCCTTGGCAGTAAACCGTTGGAGATGGCGATAGATCGTGCGAATGGGTTGTCCTGTTGCGTGGGCACGATCAGCAGCGGAGTCACCAAACAAGACCACGGGTCGGATGACCTCGTAACTGCGCTGTTCTGGCCAATGAATCCGCATTTCGAGTTGTTCCCACGTCTCGGGAGTTGGTAATGGTCGCCGTTTGCCCATGAAACCTCCCCGGTGCATGGGCATCATAGCAAACCGTTGCGTGGCTGCCTAGACCAACACATGTTCGCTTGGTGTGTGCCATCCAAACGACAGACATAGGCATACTATGTCGTTGCTGAGTTTC
>NZ_JAFBCZ010000076.1 GCF_016907925.1 Herpetosiphon giganteus
GAGAGTGTTGCAGAATTCACCCTACCTCTGCTCTTCACCAATTACGAACCTTTTTTTTAATACCACCCTCCATCCATCGCATCCCTTTCACACCACATACCTACCACGCCTTCACGGTGATCGCCCTGCACCTGCTTGATCCCATGTTCCTACCAGATCGCTTTAGCTGTGTCCGTGGCCCGTCGTCATGCGCCGAAGCCAACGCCGAAGATTAATCACGGCCCCGGCCTGCCAGAGTTGATACTGGGCTGCGGCCTGTCCCACGCGCCGACTCCGCCGACCACCCGCATAGCGAACCACCCACGCAATCGTTGGCTCAATCCACCACCGGTTGGCTAACAGGCGCTGGCCTTCCGGACTGGTATTGAAGGTGGTTGCCATACGCAAGGTGGCATAGTGGGTGGCAATGAAGACGGTGCGGTGTGCACGCGGCTTAGTACCAGGCGCACGACAGGCATCCCACACGGCACACCCATGACATTGACTGGCCAGAAACCGAAACAGCACACCATCGCCCGTTTTGGCGCGATACCGCCGCTCGGTCTGCACGCCTGCTGGACAGATGCAGCGGGTATCTTGGTCACGCACGCGAAAGTCGGCTGGCCCGAACCGACTGTGGTCACGGCCACCACTCGTCGGAACCTCCGCAACGACCTGGGTTGTGCCGTTCGTCACCGCTAAGGCTTGGGTGCGCGGTTGCCCCCAGCCAAACGCCTGATCTGCAATGAGATACGTAGGTGGCGGATCACCGCGTTCGACTTGTTGGGTGAGCGCACGGGCGAGGGTGTCGGCATCAGGCGTACTGCCGGTCGCCGCAACCATGCTGCGAATGCGGGTTGGGGTGGCAATGATAGCGGCGTTATAGCCGAAGGTCGATTGGTGGGGGCCATGAGTCCGAAAGGTTGCTTCGGGATCACGGAGGCTGGCCATGCGAAACGTCCCCTTGGTTCCCGCAGGGCGTTCGCCCCACTGCGCGGTGGTTGGATCGACGGAACATTCGCCATGCAAGACGGTCTGAAGGCGCGTCAGCAGGTGCTGCGCCGGAGGCTGGAGCGGTGCGGGAAGGGATGGAATGTGGGGAGCCACGGCGGTGATGACCCGATCAGCGGTGGCGGCCATGGTGGCGATTTCACCGCCATGGCCGCCACCGCTGATCGCCAGCGCGGCGGATGGAGGAGTGGCCCCAGATCAAGCGGTGGAAGGACGGCTTGGAGGGCTGTGGGAGCGGTGGTGATCCACCACTGGGCAAGGGTTCCGGTCAGCGTCGCAATGATCCGACGGGGACTGACCGGCGTTGCGGGCGTGGCGAGGGCAAAGGTATCGATGACCTGAATGGGTGCGGCTTCGGGATCGGTGCGATCAAGCAGGGCGAGGACCTGATCGAAGAGCGTCTGGGGGTGGTGGATGGTCATCCAAGCATGAAAGCGACTGAGGGTTGTATGATCGGGGGCAGGAGTCCAGAGAGCGAGGCCGACAAACCAGCGGGCGAGGAGATCGGTGGTCAGCAGGTGCTCAAGCTGGCGATCGGACACGGCCCCATACCACGCGCGGAGCAGTTCGGCCCGAACGAGGATGGCAACTGAATAGGTTGGTGGTGCGCCAGGGCCATGGCGATGATGAAAGGCGGCGCATGCGTGAATGACCGGGGTAAGATCGGCAACCGCAGCCAAGCGCACGAGGGGATGGGTCCGACAGCGAGCAAGCAACCGCTGCTGGAGTCGGTGTTCGAGCCACTGCATGAGGGGTGTCCAGTAGCGGGCAAGCACAACGAGCAGCAACGGTGGCAAGGGGGGAAGATCGGCAACAGTGGTGGGCGATGCTGATGATGCAGTCATGGTGATGGCTCCATGAACAAGCGATGCTGTGCTGAGCATGCCATGGAATCGGGCGCTTGTCGAGACCCCTATGGATTGTGCAACACTCTG
>NZ_JAFBCZ010000077.1 GCF_016907925.1 Herpetosiphon giganteus
TTATTACTCTTTTATGCGGTCGTTCGGACGCTCCAGCTTCGTAAAATTCGCATGCCTGGCTAGATTGATTTTGCACACTTCTTGACAAACCACCGAATTATTATGGAGGTACGTGCGGCATTCTTGATACCAACGATGAGGATTGATTGAATCAAATGCTCTTTCTCGTAGCCAGATTGAGAATGCTGAGGCAAGCTGGCTGGGTTCGGTTGGTGGAGGCTCATCGCCAAGGATTGTGCAAAAAACCGCAGGATCATCACCTTGATTACGCCAAAAATAATAAAGCACATACCCTTGATGTTGGGTAAATGGCACGATGAAAGGATCTTCCAACCAAGGGATTGGGCCATCATTGAGCATATAGGTGGCTACTGAAAATGCATCATCGAGCTTATCAATAGCAGCAGCATCACCATCAAACCAACGGCGGGTATTGGTTTTACCAAAGGTTTGCAAAAAGGCGCGATAACAGGCTGGCAAGCGATAGCCACGGCGTTGTTCCAGCGTGCTGAGCGTTGCTTCATCAACCCCTGCAACAGTCGCAACTACCTTTGTTTGCGCAACAAAACGTGCCAATTCGTGCATATACGTTGCGTACATGGGCGATTCTCCCAATCGCGTATTGAAGTAGATTTTTAGTTCTCTCGTAGGCTCCACGCCTTCTCTCACTGTGGCAACGCTATTATAAAGGCAAAGTCAGAAGGCAAAAATCAAAAATCAGAAGGCAAAAGCCCATAGCCAACAGCCCATAGCCCATAGCCCCATCTTCGTGGCCCTTCGCGGTCTTCGCGGTTCCCTGCTTCGTGGATCAGCTTCGTATGATTTGACAGGGTTCAAGAATACTGCTATACTACGCGAGTTGTCGAAACGAACTGAAACGAATGACAGCACGATGTTTGCTCAACATCACACAAGTTGACGATTTGCTCCGCTCCGATGGCCATCTGGCATCAGCGGATTTTTTATCGCCAAAATCGCACCTTTCCAACTGATGGGTGCTGCGTCCGCAGCACATTCCATGCATCAATATTTTCTTTTTTGTCACCGTCAAACCGTTGGTGGTTGATCTGCCAACAAAACAGAGTGACCGTGCTTCCGCTCTCAAATCAGAAGCACACGCAGTGACTGCGGTCACTTGTCGGCGAGTTTGATCCTGGCTCAGGACGAACGCTGGCGGCGTGCCTAATGCATGCAAGTCGAACGCATTCTTCGGAATGAGTGGCGCACGGCTGAGGAACACGTGACTAACCTACCCCGGTGTGGGGGATAACGGGTCGAAAGACTCGCTAATCCCGCATACGATTCACGCAAGTGAAGGAAAGCCGTAAGGCGCACTGGGCGGGGGTCGCGTCCCATTAGGTTGTTGGTGTGGTAATGGCGCACCAAGCCCGTGATGGGTCTCTGGTCTGAGAGGACGACCAGACAGATTGGGACTGAGACACGGCCCAAACTCCTACGGGGGGCAGCAGCAAGGAATTTTCGGCAATGGGCGCAAGCCTGACCGAGCAACGCCGCGTGGAGGATGACGGCTCTTGGGTTGTAAACTCCTTTTGGGGGGGACGATACTGACGGTACCCTCCGAATCAGGCCCGGCTAACTACGTGCCAGCAGCCGCGGTAATACGTAGGGGCCAAGCGTTGTCCGGAATTACTGGGCGTAAAGCGTGGGTAGGTGGTCGATGATGTGCCGCGTGAAAGCGCCGGAGTAATGCCGGCGAGGTCGCGGTAGACACAACGACTAGAGGCTCGCAGAGGAACGTGGAATTCCCGGTGTAGTGGTGAAATGCGTAGATATCGGGAGGAACACCAGTGGCGCAAGCGGCGTTCTGGGCGAGA
>NZ_JAFBCZ010000078.1 GCF_016907925.1 Herpetosiphon giganteus
CTGTAATGGTCAAATACCCTCTGCACTACCCATGGGGTTGAGCAGCCGCTGCGTATAGACGGTGGGCGAGAGGCCATCAAGGCCACGCCCTTGGTGTGGCCGATCATTGTAGTCCACGACAAAGGCTCCGAGCAGCGTGTCCAATTCCGCAGCAGTGCGCCATGTCTGGCCTCGCAGCCATTCCTTCAGCGTCCGCACCATCCGCTCCGCAATCCCATTGGTCTGGGGTCGTCGTCGGCTAATCGGCACATGCAGGAAGCCCTGCGTGCGGGTAAACGCTCGAAACGCATGCGCCGTGAAGTGGACACCCCGATCAGAAACGACAAAGGCCACCGAGGCGGGAAGGAGGTCTTGTAAGGCCACAACCACCTGATCGCTCGTGACATTCGGGCCATCACACAACAGCGGGAGTCCATAGCAGACTCGGGTGCAATTATCGGTGATTAGCAGAATGGCATACCACGTCGTCGTCACCACCGTCTCCCGAATCGCATCGCGGAGCCGCCGCTGTTCGGTCTGCCACACCAGGTCTTCCTGCGTGCGTTGCTGCAAGACCTGCCGCCGATGCGCCCGCAGCACCTCGTTCTGCTGCTTGTCTGCGCGTTGGGCCTCCCACATGCGTTGCCGTTCCACGCGGCGCTGTGCGGGGGTCATCGCGCGGTCAATGGCGTGCTGGTACTGCCGCTGGCGATCGGCAACCGTCCCGCGCGTTGTGAGCAACTGCATCCACGCGCGATCCTCCTCCGCTCGCTGGCGGCGGGTGGTGCGACGGGCCGCCTGAAGCAGGGTGGCGTGATGCCGAAGTTCTGTCCGCTGCTGGCGAATGGGATCGGGAACCGTCGTCGGTTTGGAGCGCCACCCATAGCGGTGATTGGCTGCTGCGGTATAGGCCTGCATCTGCTCGGCATAGGGCTGGTCGGGCGTGGCAAACACGGCTCCCGGAAACGTGGTGCTGCGAGCGGCGGGCGAGGTCTGGACAATTAATCGTCCAGATGAGCCACTCACGGCGGGAATGGCTTGATCGGCGGTGCGGGTGGTCGGGACAAAGCACAGGTCAATATTGACGGTTTGCCCTGGCCGATCGGCGGTGCGCGTTATGGGACGGAAGGATCGTTTTTTTTTGCGGCGGCTGTCCACACGGCATGATCGCGCAAGATCCGGGCAACGGTGTTGGGACTGACCACCCGCTGCCAGGCATTCCCTTTGGCCAGTTCATCCGTAATGCGGCGCTTGCCCCAGGTCGGATGGGCCGTGCGGAGGGCCACAATCTGCGCTTCGATGGCGGCATCAGTGCGCGCCGGGTGTTTGGGGGCCGCACTGGCAAAGCTCACAAGTGCCGCATAGCCACCCGTGATGAAGCGCGACTTCCAATAATAGAAGGTTCGACGACTCACGTGAGCGGTGCGGCAGGCAAGCATGACATCACCCGTGGCTTCCCACGTCTCGAATAAGAGCCGTCGTTGCTGAGCCGTAGTCAGCGGAAAATGAATGCGTTTCGTCATGGTTCTATCGTAGCAGCATAGGGTTCAGGATGCAAAGGGTATTTGACCATTACA
>NZ_JAFBCZ010000079.1 GCF_016907925.1 Herpetosiphon giganteus
CATCGAGGACGTTCTGCGTTAAGCCAAGGGGTTTAGGGTTCATCCTTTCGGCATGCATCATCACAATCCGTTCATTTAACTAGCAACAGTGGTTAAATAGCTTTGATAGTGCTCGCTTGCTTGAACTTTGTTGATGTCGTGGATTGTGAAGGCAGTAAACAAAACCTTGGTTTCTTCGTCGCTGAGTTGTAACAGGCCGCGCAAATGCTGAAGCACCAAGATGCCATTCAAAACGTGGTTGTACAGCGATTCGCCGGCCTTGCCGCCTTCGCTCAGGCTAAATTGAATGACCTGTTTGTAGGGCAGTAAGCCATAATTGATGACATGTTTGCGATAGCGTTCGAATAAATCCTCCTCGTTTGGGGCTGGCCCAAGTAAAAGATCAAAGAATTTGGGGTCGAGGGGCGTTGTGTCGTTGGCTGTGTCCTCCGCTTCTGCATTCAAACTTGCTTCATCATCCATGCTGCCTCCTGAAACGCACTAAGAACGTGAGAGGATGTAAGTGCTTGCTATGATGTTTGAAATCAAGTATACACGATGCTACGGACACTGGATGTCCGTTTTTGCTTGAGCGCATGCAATTTAGCCCGAATTTTGCCAATTCATGCGTTGTTTGAGGAATGAACCTAGAGCTGAGATACAGTTTGAGGAATGTTGGGTTCAGTTGATCGAGCCTATGTTTAGCTTGAGGATGGTTGCTTAGAGCCATTTCTCCATGCGAATATCTGCCCACATACGCCCTTGCCAGTAGGTAAAATCGGTGATGCGCCCAATTTCGTGGTAGCCTCGTTTTGCATACAGCGCAAACGCTGGCTGGTTAAATTCAAACACGCCTAGCTCAATTCGCCTGAGGCCTTGGGTTGCAATCTGTTGCTCTAAATAAGCAAGGGCTTGGTTGCCAATACCTTGGCCACGCGCTTGATGCTCGCCAATGGTGATGCTAATCCAGGCACTATTTGCTTCGGGCTTCAACAGCAGCGGCGGATCAATTTGATAACTCATTTCGCCAATTAACTGCTGATGCAAATAGATTAAATAGATTGCTGTGTGTTGAATTCGTTGTACCAAACTTGCGATCGTTATTTCGTTGGAGGCATCTAAATCTGCTTGATTGCGGTTGAATCGGGCTAAATACTTAATCTGCTGATCATTTTCCCAACGGGTAAACGATGCGGCGATTGCGGTCGTTGGTTCAGTGAGGCGGCTAAAGTGAATGTTGATCATTCTCATTCCTTGCGCAAAAATTTGGTTCTTTGGCTAGCATACTGCGTTGCTTGGCCGCTCGCAAGAAACGCAGTATATGATGAGAACCATTCATTCCCTCACCCCCCAACCCCCTCTCCCACTGAACGCGGGCGAGGGGGAGCACGATTGGAGAACCGACCATCATGGATAAAACCGCCATCCAAAAAGCCCCTCGCCCGCGCACGTTTAAGGGCGGACAGGGACGCTCAACCAGGGGATACAGCACGACCTCGGTTTGGTATACTGGATGGTGACGAAACCAAACCCAGAGCAAAACC
>NZ_JAFBCZ010000080.1 GCF_016907925.1 Herpetosiphon giganteus
GGGGGTGCAGGGGGATGAAACCCCTTTCGGGGGTAGGTTTTTAAGGAATGGGCGGACGGCTGGTGGGTATGGTGGGCCATGGATCGGGATGGAGGCGCATGGGCAGTGGGATAGAGCGCCCGTGGAGGGACTGGGTTTGCAGCCAGAGCCACCCCAGCCGCAGCACGCGGATCACGCGGCGGCCCGCCGCCCAGAGGTCATGCAGGTCGGGGAGCGGAACCACCGTGGCCACGCTGCCGTCCTCGACCGCACTGCCCACACTGGTCAGCCATAGCGTCGCCACGGCCAGCGCCAACCACAGCCGTTCGGCCCGTTGCGGGTCGGTCATCCGCGTCTGCTGCCACTGCCACATGCCCCGTTTGGTGCATTTGAAGCCTTGTTCGCACCATGCCCGTAGTCCATACCACGCCGCAGCGCTGGCGGTTGGCGGCAGATCGCTCAGGATACACCATGGCTCCGCATGCTGCCCATCCATCCACACCAGTAGCGTGGCCGCCAGCCGATACCGCCCCTGAAATGCCTGCACGGCACCACCCCATGTCGGTTGCTGCGGGGTGACAAGCGTCGTTGGTGCGACTGATCGCGCCTGCCCATGGGGACGCACGGTGCGGTGACGCGTGACCCGCATGAACGGATGCCAGCCGTGGGCCTGAATCGCCCGAAAGAGCGTGGACGACCACAGGCCGCGATCGGTGAGCACCAACACCATCCAGTCGGCAGGAATGGCGGGCTGGATCAGGGTCAGCAGCCGGAGCCAGTGGGGATTCCACGCCTGTTGCTGGGTGGCAGGGAGGATTGCCCATGCCACCGGAATGGCGTTGCCGCGATAGACCACACTGACCGTCAAACAGGTGAAGCGATCACGCAGGGGTGTGGCATCGAGGGTGAGCGCGAGCTGGGTTCCCGTCCAGAGGCGGAGGACCCACGCAAGAAGTGGGGCAAAGCAGGTCGTGACATCGAGGGTGCGGCGCTGGTCACCGGCTTTCTGGGCAGCATCGATACACCATTCATACAAGCGTTGTTCGATGGTATTCACCTGCTGGCCAAGCATGAGGGCAAACCAGGTGGCGATGGTGCGTCGCCCACCGCCACGGGTCTGGGCAATGCCAAAACTCCACCAGGCTAAGCCCCGGGCAAACGCCCGACTTAAGTGCGGAAAGGCACTTGACACGACCGCTTCCCATACGGATAATCCTGGATGACGCATCACGACCTCACGGTGCTTGATTGGTTCTTGACACCCCGATCATACCGCAGGTTCGCTGATGCGTCATTCCTTAATGCTTAAAAACCTACCCCCGAAAGGGCTGAAA
>NZ_JAFBCZ010000081.1 GCF_016907925.1 Herpetosiphon giganteus
GTTTAAGGGCGGACAGGGACGCTCAACCAGGGGATACAGCACGACCTCGGTTTGGTATACTGGATGGTGACGAAACCAAACCCAGAGCAAAACCGAGGTCGTATGCCAAGTATACCAGCGCTTGCCCACTGGATCAACACCATCCTGCTGACCGCCATGCCCACCCTGTCGCCCTGGACTGCCCGTCGTCTCACCGATTGGCTCGTCAGCATCCTGCTCATGCAGTCCATCACCACCCGCGTGGTGGCGTGGGGCTGTGCCCTTGGTGTCTCCACCGCTGCCCATGCCGCCAGTCATGAACGACGATTGCGCCGCACCTATCGGGATTCCCAGCTCGCGTGGTCGCTCCATCGGGCCATCCTCACCACCACCCTGCGCTTCGCCCCTGCGGAACCCGTCACCGTCATCATCGATGAAACCACCCATACCGACCAGTGGACCCTGCTCACTGCCGCCCTCTGGTATCACGGACGCGCCATCCCGCTCGCCTGGGTGCTCCATCCCGGCAACACGCGCCGCGCCACCGCCTTCTGGACCGATACCGCCACCCTGCTCACGCGCGTCCGCCAGGTCATCCCCGCCACCACCCCGGTCATCGTCGTCGCCGACCGCGCCTTTGGCTGTCCGGTCTTTACCGATCAGGTAACGGCCCATGGCTGGAGTTGGGTCGTGCGCGTCCAAGGCCACACGCGTATGCTGCTGCGGGGCCATACCGAAGTTCCGATCCGCACGCTGGTGGGACGGGGCCAGCGCGTGGCGCGGCGGGGGCAGGCCTTCAAAAACGCGGGCTGGCGGACGGTGACGGTGGTCGCGACGTGGGCGGCAGCGGCCCAAGAACCGTTGTTGCTGGTCAGCAATCTGGCAGGAATTGGGGTGATCCGCCACGCCTATGGGCGGCGGTATGCGATCGAAGCGCTGTTTCGGGATTGGAAAACGGCGGGCTGGCAGTGGGAGGCGAGCCAGACGCGGAGCCAGACGACGCAGGAGGCACTGGTGCTGGGCATGGCGATCGCGACGGTGCTGGTGCTGCTCATCGGGACGGCGGAGGCACAGGCCGTCTTGGCCGAGCGCGGGCCAACGCCAACGCCGCGCCGCCCATGGGCGGCGCGGGAGAGTCTATTCCGGTTGGGGCGGTATGGGGTGCTGCGGTGGCTGTGGACCGGAACCAAGCTCGCCGTGGGAGAACGGCTGTCGCTGGCGGGAACCGCGTTTCACGAATGCTGGGCAACGACGGTGATGCGGGGCAGACGACTGGGCTTGGAAATGGCCTAACATCTATTGATAGCTATTCCTCAACCTGTCCGCCCTTAAA
>NZ_JAFBCZ010000082.1 GCF_016907925.1 Herpetosiphon giganteus
GTTTAAGGGCGGACAGGGACGCTTAAACCGAGGATACAGAACGACCTCGGGTGGTATACTGGATGGTGCAAACCCTATCCGCTAACCAGCCGAGGTCGTATGCCGAGTATACCAGCCCTTGCCCACTGGATCAACACCATCCTGCTGACCGCCATGCCCACGTTGTCGCCTTGGACTGCCCGGCGGCTCACCGATTGGCTCGTCAGCATCCTGCTCATGCACGCCATCACCACCCGCGTCGTGGCCTGGGGCTGTGCCCTTGGACAGTCCACCGCTGCCCGCGCCGCCAGTCACGAACGGCGACTGCGCCGCACCTATCGGGATCCCCAGTTGTCGTGGTCGCTCCATCGGGCCATCCTGACCACCACCCTGCGCTTCGCCCCTGCCGAACCGGTCACCGTCATCATCGATGAAACCACCCACACCGACCACTGGACGCTGCTCACCGCCGCCCTCTGGTATCACGGACGCGCCATTCCGCTCGCCTGGGTGCTCCATCCTGGCAATACCCGCCGTGCCACCGCCTTTTGGATGGATACCGCCACTCTGCTTGATCGCGTGCGTCAGGTTATCCCCGCAACCACACCGGTCATCGTGGTTGCCGATCGGGCCTTTGGCTGTCCGGTGTTTACCGATCAGGTGGCAGCGCACGGCTGGTGCTGGGTTGTGCGCGTCCAAGGCCACACGCGGCTGTTGCTGCGGGGCCATACGGAAGTGCCGATCCGCACGCTGGTGGCGCGGGGTCAGCGGGTGGCGCGGCGTGGGCAGGCCTTCAAGAAGGCGGGCTGGCGAACGGTAACGGTGGTCGCGACGTGGGCCGCCAGCGCGCAGGAACCGTTGCTGCTGGTGAGTAATCTGGCAGACATTGGCATGATCCAGCATGGCTATGGGCGGCGGTACGCGATCGAAGCGCTGTTTCGCGATTGGAAAACGGGCGGCTGGCAGTGGGAGGCGAGCCAGTCGCGGAGTCAGACGACGCAGGAGGCGCTGGTGCTGGGCATGGCGATCGCGACGGTGCTGGTGCTGCTGGTCGGGACGGCGGAGGCGCAGGACGGGCTGGCCGAGCGCGGGGATCGCCCCAGCCCGCGCCGCCCATGGGCGGCGCGAGACAGTCTGTTTCGGGTGGGGCGGTATGGGGTACTGCGCTGGCTGTGGACGGGGACGATGCCCGCGCTCGGCGCGGGGCTGTCGCTGGCGGGAACCGTGTTCCACGAACGATGGGCAACGACCGTGACGCGGGGTGGCCGGCTCGGGACGGCCATGCCCTAACATCCATTAATACCCATTTCCCAACCTGTCCGCCCTTAAA
>NZ_JAFBCZ010000083.1 GCF_016907925.1 Herpetosiphon giganteus
TCAGTATGTCACCATTTCTCGTTTGAACGCTAAAATCATCACTGGTTCCCTGATCGGGTATGCTTGGGGTGCTATCCAACCAATCAGACCCAGGAGAACCAGTGATGACCGCATTGACCAGTTTAACCAGCCAGCGTGTGCTTGATGATACCATGGCGATTGTCCAAGCGCACCTTCCCGTATCGGCCTCTGGCTATCGTTGCCAGACTGCTGACCTGTGGCGGGTGTTGCTGCATGCGATGACGCATACCCACTCGATCGAAGCGACCTGTACGATCCTCCCAAACGTTCCCCACCCCAATACGATCCGGCGCTATCTTGCCTGCCAGTGGACTCCAACAACCATTCCGCAGATCGAAACATCCAGCAATGCTGCCCTTCGCGCAACCCTTCCCGCGTGGGTTTCCACCACCCCCGTCGAGGTCGCCATTGATACCCACGACTGCCCCTTCTATGGGCAGATTCCTGACGGCGATGACCATTGGGTCTGTCGTGGGCAAACCCGCGCGGGCACCAATGCCCACTATCGCTGTGCGTCCATGGCGGTCTTAGCGCGGCACACCCACCTGACCGTCGCGATCACCTTCGTTCAGCCAGGCGAGTCGATGGGTGCGATTGTGGAACGCCTGTTGGCTCATGGAACCCGTGCTGGAATCACGATTAAGTGTCTGTATGCGGACAAAGGCTTTTGTTCGGTGGCGGTCTTTCAGGCCGTGGTTGCGGCGCAGATCCCCGCCATTATTGCGGTGCCGCTGCGCCGACCCGGTGTCGGGACGTTGGCCCATGGCCCAATAAGCCACTGGGGAACGCATACCTTTACGAGCGACACGGCGGGTGCAGTGACCGTGCGGATTGCGGCAGTCCGGACGTATGCGCAGCGGCGACGCGGTGGCTATGAACTCCGCTGGTGCTTGTTTGCATGTTTCGCGATCCGTGAGAGCCTGATTGGGGTACGGCGGCGCTATCGACGACGGTTTGGGATTGAATCCATCTATCGCCAGCTTGAGGCGGTGCGAATTCGCACAACCGCCACAAATCCTGGCCTGCGGTTGATGCTGATCGCCCTGGGCTTCGTCGTGATTAATGGATGGATTCGGTGTCAATGGACGTATCTCCGGATTGCGGGCGGTGGGCCACGGCGGGTGGATCAGACCGTGTTGCGGCTCCCACGATTTCTTGGGTTGCTCCAGCACGCGATTGGGCAATGGTATGGGCCTCCGCCACCCATCGCGTTGGATCGCTATTGTCCCGCATCAGCCGCTACGGCGAAATGGTGACATACTGAT
>NZ_JAFBCZ010000084.1 GCF_016907925.1 Herpetosiphon giganteus
GGTGGTATAACGAAAGTGGTGCAAAATTAACGAGAGCCAGGTGGACTATACTTGGAAATGCAACAGACCAAGGAAAGGACCACCATGACTCCCAGCAAGAAGCATACCCATTCGCCCGTGATCGGTCAAGCTGAAGCCCACGCCACCTTCCAGCAGATGGTGCAGCACCAGATTCGGCAGGCGATTCGCGCCACGTTCATCGACATTTTGGAAGACGAAGTGGCCGCCTTCATCGGTGCGCAGCCCTATGAACGCACTGACGAGCGGCGTGATCACCGCGCGGGGCATCGCTCGCGCACGCTTGGCACGACCGCTGGCGTGATCGAGGACTTGCCCGTCCCGCGCACCCGTGGCGGCTTTCGAACCCAGTTGTTTGACCGCTACCAGCGCCGCATGCACGATGTGGATACGCTCATGCAGGATATGTTTGTCGGCGGGGTCAGCCAAACCGCCGTTGGCACGGTGGTTGAGCACTTAACGGGCAACGCACCCAGTCCCTCAACCGTCTCGCGGGTGTTTCATACGCTTGATGACGAGTTTCAGGCCTGGCAAGCACGTCCGTTGCCGCCACGGTACTGCTATGCCTTCGCCGATGGCACCTATTTCAGTGTCATCTATAACGGCCAAGGCCAGAAAATGCCCATTTTGGCGCTGATTGGGATCACGCCGGATGGCCAGCGCGAGGTGATTGCCTTCACGACGGGCGAGCGGGAAAACCAAGGCGCGTGGGAAAGCCTGTTGGCGGATATCAAAGATCGCGGGGTAGCAACGGTTGATCTCTGGATTACCGATGGGCATCAGGCGATGCTGAACGCGATTGCGGCGAAGTTTCCCGCGTCGCAGCGCCAGCGCTGTGTCGTGCACAAAATGAGCAACATCGAAAGCCACGTTCCCGAAAAATACCGCGATGCGCTCCATGCGGAGCTGCGGACGATTTTCTATCAGCCCGACCGAGCACAGGCCGACCAAGCGGCAGCGGCGTTTATGGCCAAATATGAGCGTCAGTACCCATCAGCGATCCGCTGCATGCAACGCGATTGGGATGCCTGTTTGACCTTTTATGCCTATCCTGAGGGGCATTGGGTGAATATCCGGACATCGAACATCATTGAACGGACGTTCGAGGAGGTCAAGAAGCGCAGCAAAAAAATGGCGACCGCGTTTCGGAATGAAGGCAGTTGTTTATTACTCTTTTATGCGGTCGTTCGGACGCTCCAGCTTCGTAAAATTCGCATGCCTGGCTAGATTGATTTTGCACACTTCTTGACAAACCACC
>NZ_JAFBCZ010000085.1 GCF_016907925.1 Herpetosiphon giganteus
CGGAAGGTGTGGCTGGATCACCTCCTTTCTAGGGATACCTACCAACGAGGCGTGGTGACGAAGAACGAAGATTTTGATGCAGACGAAGTGTCGCTATGGCGGCAGCACCCATCAGTGGGCAAGCGCTTACTGAGCATTGCACCTTACCAATCACCTATATATTGACGACAACATCAAAAGCAAAGCAAGCATCAACAAACAGAATTGCCTGCCGGAGCCATTCGGCGTACCGCGCTGCCGAGGCGCGACGACCGATGATCAGCAGGAATGCGAGTGATGGATGCCTAGGCGCACACGACCGATGAAGGACGGGGACTCCCGCCGAAACGGGTAGGCGAGCCGGAGTCAGGCTTTGACCCTACCATCTCCGAATGGGGCAACCCCACCACCGTGATGGGTGGTGATCCTGTGGTGAATCTATAGTCACAGGAAGGGCACCGGGGGAACTGAAACATCTCACGTACCCCGAGGAACAGAAACGATTCCCGAAGTAGCGGCGAGCGAACCGGGAAGAGCCTAAACGACCCACGTGTCAAGCAGGACAGCGTTGCGTGAGTCGGGTTGCGAGACCTCCAGGCGTGGATGTCCTTCCACGCAGCAAGTAACCAAGGCATGGGTTAGGGGAATGGCCCTGGAACGGCCAACCAGAGCGGGTGAGAGTCCCGTACCCGACAACCCATGCCCTTGCGTGAGGGATCTCAAGTACGACGGGACACGCGAAATCCCGTCGGAAGCGGGGGTGACCACACTCCAAGGCAGAATATCGTGGGCGACCGATAGCGCAGAGTACCGTGAGGGAACGGTGAAAAGCACCCTGGCGAAGGGAGTGAAACAGATCCTGAAATTGCTCGCAGACAAACCGTGGGAGGCGCAAGCTAACCGCGTGCCTTTTGGAGTATGAACCGACGAGTTACCCCATGTGGCAGGTTAAGGCAGCAACAGCCGGAGCCAGAGCGACAGCGAGTCTGAATAGGGCGTTTGGTCGCATAGGGTAGACCCGAAACCAGGTGAGCAACCCAT